>JAWKTY010000016.1:0-187596 GCA_041398865.1 Planctomycetaceae bacterium | reverse complement strand
GAGTGGCGCTTCCGGAATCTCTTTGCGACGATAACCGACCGGAATCGCGCCGACGGTGTAGCCACGAGCGAACAAGCCTCGCAGCCCCGAACGGACATGGTCCGACGTTGCTTCAATCAGCATTTCGTCCGCAATACCGTGAATCTGGAACAGCATCTTCCACTGCTTGCTGTCAATCGTGTCGATCTGCTCTGTGACCGAAATGGCCCGCAGACCTTCTTCCACGACCTCCTGCCGGATCAACTGATATCCACGATACGCCTGCCGGTAAAGACGAGACGCTTTGAACACCAACAGTACCGTCGCTAACGATTGCCGCAGAATGTAGAGTATGCGATCGAGTCCATCGCGCCGCGTCTTGCATCCGCGTTGCCCTTCATCAATACAAACGTATTCCGGTGGGCAGTAAATGCCTTTCGACGCGGCATGTTCGACGTTGGTCTTCGTTTGATCTGCGGTACTATTCTGCAGCTTCGTGCTGTAACGGGTATAGACCGTTCCAATCGAAAGGTTGTAGCGCAGCGCCCACGCGATCCGATCGGTCAGCGGTGCGGCAGGATTAAAATCTTTCAGGTCGATGTTGGCGTTTTCGGCCGACTCCATCCACCACTGATGTGTTTCACGGGCCAGTTCATCGTTGATCCGTCCCGCTTCTGGAATCTGCGAACTCATCATGAGCCTCCTTTTAGGCAATGTGCCGTGTGAGCTGGTCAACGAAACGATTCGTCATCCGCGCACAGCAAACAGAAAACAGCGGGCAGTATGTGGAAGGGGAATCGCAACACGGTCGCGTGCTGCGATTTGTTCGCTGAAGATGAAATTTGGCCGGATCGCGTCGTCGGCCCAATGCTAAAACCGCCTGCAAGTTACTTGCCGCAAAAAGGGCTTCGATTTAGCAACAGGTCACACAGAAACGATCAACGCCCACCTAAAACAGGTGGGCGTTGACGAATGTTGCGTGACTTAAAGGTGTTAAACGGTTCCCTAAGACACTTGTCGCGAAACAGGCTTCAGTTTAGTCGTCAAAGATGTGAATCTGATCCGCCGGATAGGTGAACTGTTGTGTGCCACGCCAACGGGCTCCGAAGTAATCAGTCAAGAAGGCGTCTGGAATCTTTCGAGTTTCGCAATCGGTAAATCCGATCGGCAACAATACGTTCACGGACGTAATCGCCGATGCTCAGGCGTGAAATTCTTCACCGCGAATCGCATGTTCACAGGCAAGGAGCAGGAATTCTAACACATAGCTATTCCCCAGTCGACTTCCGAGATCAACGCCGTTCCAAACCGTTCGAGTGTTCCGAATCAGCACGAGGTCGCCACGCGAAATCGCTTCCGACTGAGCCGCCTGTTCATTTATGGGTAGTTCGCCGATCTCCCGCAATAGCCACTCAGCCTCGTCTGCCGGGTACGAAAAGCTTTATCGCCAGCTCAACGACAGCTTCCGGTTCAGAAATCTGCGGGCGAAGATGCATCCACATTTGAGTTGGACGCCTATATCGGGTGAGCGCCACCGATGACAAACCCCCAGCTACTGCGTCAGAGTCAGCTTTCGCCAGAGCGATTGTGCCGCGTTCGGACCGGACAGATATGCCCAGTGTCTGCGGAACGCGCCCAGTGCTTCGTCCCTGTTGCCTGCAATCAAAGTTGACATTTCAACTCACCTTGTTTCACCCTGATTCTGGTCTCCTCACCAGCGGCACGTGCGCCGGCTGACTTTTATTATTCGACCTTGTTGATCCTTTGAGAAGCTCAGATGCGCCGATGTCAACGAAAATCGCGACGTTTTTGAGCAATCGCACCATGCGATCGGTTTGCGATCACTGAAGTTCAGAATTCGATCTTTGATGCTCCGGCTGATGCGTCGGAGATCGCCAATTCAATATCGAACCGACGAACTGATGGACCTGCTCACCTCACAACAAGCCGCCGAAGCGCTCGGGATCAGTGTCCTAACGCTGTGCGACTGGCTGGGGCAGTCCGACGCAGGTGAATTTGAGGTTCGCGGCGAACCGGTGACGATCGAGTACTACCAAGGCGGCCGAAAAGGCCAGGGACGTATTCGCATCGATGGAGCAGAAGTGCGTCGACTTCTGTCCTTCATGCGATCAACACCCAAGCCACAGTGCAGACGGCAGTCACCAACGAAAAAGTCCAACTCATTTCGTCACATCACCACCAAACTCGGCCGTCCAGATGACTAATCAGTCGCTCGCTCTCTTATCGCGTCCCTTGGCGGCACGAACACTTCTGCACGGCAATGCGAAGAACAAGCCCCGCTTCAGAGCAAAACCGAAGCGGGGCTTTTCATTCTTGAATGTTAAGCCGACTGCCTACACCATACATGACGCAAAATCGCCCTGAGTTTAGCACCGTGTGAACTATCCAGCGTTCTTACTCGACGGTTTCTTACCCAAAGCTTCCCATAACGGACCATTGTATTCGTCCGCCCACTGAGCATAGTGCCGCCAGGCCACCGACGGTGTGTTCCCCATCAACCCGGCCAACACCTCGATCGAAACCGGCTTGCCTGTGTAATATCCCGAAAGTGTTCGCTTCGCGAACGTGTGACGGGCCGCATACAGACTCTTCTCTTCGGGAAGGTTGATCTTCTTTCGCAGCAGACAGAAGTGCTGCACGCAGTTGCAGCGTTTCCACTGCTTGCCGTGTGTTGATCGAAAAAGCGGAATACCCGATCCTTTCGGAGCCGTCAGCATCAGTGTGCGAGTGATCAGTTCCATCTCGTCGCACAACATGATCCTGCGATCCTTGCCCGTCTTCTTTCCGGTCTTATGACCTGATTTGCCATCCGGCGAACGAGCCTTCAGCAGATAGTACATCCCCTGCGATGTCTCGACGACGTGCTCCGCAGTGATCTTCGCGAGCTCCGAATAGGGCCGTGCTCCCGTCAGAATGCATGCTTTGATGAACTGCCCGAACGCTTCATTGGCCGCTTCGTAGAGCTGCTTCTCTTCCTCTGGCGTGAACGCAACGATTCGTGGTGTGGCGGTCGGTTTCTCGTAACCGGCGACCGGATTAGCTTCGAGGTCATCAAACCTGCAGCAGAAGTTGAAGGCCGCCTTCACCGAGGCGATTACATTCCGCTGCGTGTTGTGGTTCCACGTCGTCTTCTTCTGAATCCAGTCGCGAAGATGCTTCTTCTTCAGCTGGTCAACCGTCAAGGCACCGCAATAGGAGCACAGATCATTCAGCCAGTTCTTAACCTGCTTGGCCCACTCGGGATTCGCGGTCTTGTGTAAGTCGGCGAGATAGACCTCAAACACCCTTGCGACCGTCCACTTCTGGTTCGATGCCGTCACTGCCGGGCTAAGCTCATCCACCAGCTTGATCCGAGCAAGCGCTAATCGTGCCGCCTCCTTGTTCTCTTTGCCACGGATCCGCTCCCCATCTTCATCGAAGAGGGCAACTCGATTTCGGGTGCCCTGTCTCTGTATAATATCAGCAGTCCGTCTGATTCCAGTGCCATGCAGACCCATGCTGCTGACGCCGCTGCTTTCGTTTCCCTGCCATGATTTGAAAGACCTTTCGATGTTCTCCCATTTGCCGCTGGGAATTCACCTGAGGAAGTTGAAGAAGGACAATGGCGGTCGGAGCCGTGTTTGGTTCCTTGCCGCCAAGGGACCGGCATGCGGGTTGCCGCCCGTGGTCCCATGGTTCTCTTTCGCGCGATCCGAGGCGGAACGATCGCGACCACGGCTTTGCGTGCGCCCAACAGTACAATAACGGACTCATCATGTCACAATTCCTTGCCAAAACGCAGGCTGGTTGCCGCCGGTCATTCCCCGAGCCATTTACTACACAGAATTGCTTCACAAGCCTTTTTTCTTCTCTCGGCAACTACTGCACAACTCCTTTTATAATCAAGGACTTCAGGCCGATCACCCCACCCGTCCCAACATCATCGATGATCATGGCCGACGATCTTGGCTGGAGCGACACGACGCTGTTCGGCACCACGAAGTTTTACAGAACGCCCAACATCGAACGCCTTGCACATGGCGGTATGACGTTTTCGCGGGCGTATTCATCCAGTCCATTGTGTTCGCCGACACGAGCGAGTGTTCTCACGGGGCTGAGTCCGGCACGTCATGGCATCACGTCGCCGAACTGCCACCTGCCGCAGGTTGTGCTCAAGGCGACGGAAACGCCGGACGGGCCGCCCAACCGATTTTCAACCATTCCCGAATCGGTGTCACGGCTCGACACAAAATACTACACGCTGGCCGAAATGTTTCGTGACAACGGATACGCGACGGGGCACTTTGGAAAATGGCATCTCGGCGCGGAGCCCTGGTCGCCGCTGGAGCATGGGTTTGATGTCGACGTTCCGCATCATCACGGGCCCGGCCCCGCCGGCAGCTATGTTGCTCCGTGGAAGTTCAAGGACTTCGATCACGATCCGGGCATTCCCGACGAACATCTGGAAGACCGGATGGCCAAAGAAGCGGTGGCGTTTCTGCAGCAGCACAAAGACGAACCCTTCTTTTTGAATTACTGGATGTTCAGTGTGCATGCTCCGTTCGATGCCAGGCAGGCATTGATCGATCAGCATCGCAAAAGAGTCGATCCAAACGATCCGCAGCGCAGCCCAACGTATGCTGCTATGATTGAAAGCATGGATGATGCCGTGGGCACGCTGCTCGACGCACTTGATCGACTGCAGATTGCGGACAACACGATCATCATCTTTGCGTCGGACAATGGCGGAAACATGTACAACCAGGTCGACGGGACGACGCCCACAAGTAACGCTCCGTTGAGAGGCGGCAAGGCGACGATGTACGAAGGCGGCGTGCGAGGCCCCGCGATCGTCGTTGACCCTGGAACAGTCGAACCGGGGTCACGCAGCGATGCAATCATCCAGAGCAGCGATTTCTATCCAACGCTGCTGGAACTCCTGTCGATTGAAGCTCAGCCCGGGCAGTCGCTCGATGGAATCAGCATTGTCCCGGCACTGCGAGGCGGGACGCTGAATCGGGAAGCCATTTTCACTTACTTCCCGCACGCACCGGGCGTTCCGGACTGGCTGCCTCCGTCGGTCAGCGTGCACAGCGGCGACTGGAAACTGATCCGCATCTTTCACGGGGGCGAAGACGGTACGCACCGCTACCAGCTCTTCAATCTCAGGGATGATGTCGGCGAAACACACAATCTCGCGAACCAGTTTCCTGATCGAGTACAACAGCTGGATCGGCTGATTGAACAGCATCTGGTCGACACTCAGGCGATTCGACCGCTGCGAAATCCCAGGTTTGATCCCTCAAAGTATGATCTTTCGCAGGAAGGCAAAGCGGCTCTCAAGGGAAGCGGAAAGAGTTCAAAGACGCCAGCGCCACCCGACAAGACGACAAAGCCCGGCACAACGACAAGGCCCGGGAAACCCGTGGCCGGATGGCAGCCGCACGGCACGACCAAACTCAGCGCCAACAGAGACGAACTGGTCGTGACCAGCACGGGCGGCGATCCTCACATCGTCGCCGCTCTGCCCACGGCCGTTCCTGCCGGAAAGTTGACGCTGCATGTGACCATGTCATCCGACTCATCGGGACATGGTCAGGTGTACTGGCAGGAACAGGGCGTCAAGCCCGGGTTTGCGGCCGTTCGCAGCCAGCGGTTCGAAGTGATTCATGACGGCATAGCGCGAGAGTACTCCGTCGCGTTCACCGCGGGCCAGCCGGTTGTCGCGGTTCGAATTGATCCCTCACAGGCCGCCGGAACCATCAGAATCCGCCGAGTGCGTCTGACCACCGGCGACGGAACGTTGCTTCACGAGTGGGCTCTTCGGACGGTCTCAGGCACCGATGCGAACTCCGGTGGAAGAACCAGGTTCATGTGTACGTTCCCCTCGAAACCATCAAACCGATGGCCATTGCCCTTTTTGTCGTTTTCGGGCCCGGTCAACGGCCATTCTTATCTCATACGCTTCCATCCGGAGTTCGTTGGCGATTTCTGTGTAGTGAAATATTGCCCTTTCTTCCACGCCTCGGCAATTCTGCCGTCCGCAGTTTCGTCAGTTGAGGCGTCCGCACGAGGATCGCGAACCTGCGTCAACTCGGTGTGAAAGAAGACGAAGCCGTGGCTCACGGCTGCAGTCGCAAAGGTCCGTGGACGCTGCCGACCAGCAAAGCCGTGCATGAAGCACTGTCGCTGGATGATCTCGACCACGAAGGATGAGTCAGGCTGCTCACAATCTGGCAGACACTCACTGCGAAAGTCCCGAACCGCCCGGTGCGGACCCGCACGCCGGTGGTGGAGGGGCTCAGCCGCAAGGCTCACCCCTATCCCGATCGATTGTTCGCTGATTACTACGGACATTCGCTAGAAGACCATTGATGATTCCAATGCCAACACCAAGCGTTATTCGAGTCTTGATTGTACACAAATAGCCAGCCGTGGTGCCGCTCTGCGTCACCGGCCTTGAAACACCAATGCACGCTTTGCGGTTTGCTGCCGCCGTTGACGAACCACCAGGCCGGTGCATCCGAATCCGTCTTCCAGTTTGGCGGGAGGTCGACTGACGGCATCAGTTGGACGTTGGCTGGACCATGATTGTCCTTGGCAATTGCTCGTACGACTGACAGGAAGTCAGACTCGGAGATTCTGAAATGCCACCATGCGTCGTATCCGTCTCGCGTGGATGATATTCGGTGCGAGATGTCAGACGCCCCTTTTAGGTCGACCCACTCGCCTGCTCCGCTGGCTGTATACTGCTTGTATGTCAGTGCAGTCGACTCAGTGACATCGTCGGAGTCAAGATCAACACAACCAGACAGCATTGGCGATAAGCAGACTGTAGCGAAGACCGTGTGGAAGAGTTTCCGTGCTGACCAAAGATTAGTTCTCATGTCATTGCCAGCGAAAATGAATTGCGATCTATGCGGCGGCAGGGATTCCGACTGATCGATCATGCGTTGAACTTTTCCGCTTCGTGGGCGGGTGAGCAGACTCAGACGGTTAGAGTCTGCTCTTGCGAACTCAGGAACGCGGGTGAGCCCGCTGCAAGCGGATTCTACACGCAGGGGAGTCGCCTGTCAGCCCTGAAGGTGCGAAGTTTGTTGTGAAGCTTTGAGAACCTGTCGGCTGGCCGGATGGGTGACCGTTCGGGGCAACTTTGCTGCCGACAGACAACTCGGCTGGCGACGGCGTCGCGGGTGAAGAATTGGCTGCGAACGGCGGTCTGATCGATGATGGAGGCATCCGGCATCCGGATGTGTTGGAAGAGTTTTGTTCCACTGAACCCGGCATGGCACTCGGCACTTCGCGGTGAGTCTTTGTCACCCCGCCAACAAGTGGTGTGTGGTCGCCTGGTTTCATGTTTCCGGCAGCGACGCTATGCTTGCCCTGCTGCGCGATGCAAGCATGGCACCCGGCACTTGGACAATCGGGGAATTGCAGAGCACAGCCCGGGAGATCCGGGTGAGTGGGTGGATCGAGGCATGGGGCCAGCGGGCTGTCAGCGGCGACGCACGCAGTGGACTGGCCTTTGAGCGGCAAGAACGTTCCTCTCGGTGGCTGCAACGTCGTTGTCGCGGAAACGACGTTCCCTTAAGCGGCTAAAACAAATGTTGTAGCGGCTACAACATTTGTTTTTCGAGCTGGAGGGCCTGTTCTTTTTGGATGGGTGTGGTGACGGGGGCTGACCTCGCGGAGCGAGGTGCCACAGTGGCTGCTCCGCCTGAATTTCCCGGTGTTCTGCTGAATGTTCATTTTTGTTCCTGAGCCGTCTCGACTGGCTGTCGGCGTGACGTCCGGGACAATTGGGGGCTGACCTCGCGGAGCGAGGTGCCACAATGGCGCTCCGCGTTATGGGGATCTGGTGGAGTTTTTCGAGCATGCGGGCGGCGAGGGCGGTCCAGCCGGTCTGGTGGCTGGCTCCGAGTCCTCGGCCGGTTTCTCCGTGGAAGTATTCGTAGAACAGGATCAGATCTTTCCAGTGAGGATCTTTCTGAAACCGCTTGTCGTCGCCGTGGCATGGTCGGCGACCGCTTTTTCCCGCAGAAACAGGCTGACCAGCCGGGCGCATCAGTTCCTGAGCGACTTCGGCCAGATTCATCATGTTGCCGGAGCCGGTGGGGCATTCCACTTTCAGGCTGTCGCCGTAGAAGCGGTGATAGCGTTCCAGTGCTTCGACCAGCAGGTAGTTCATCGGGAACCAGATGGGACCTCGCCAGTTGGAATTGCCTCCGAACATCCATGAGTCCGATTCGCCGGGAATGTAGGAGACTCGGTGTTCCTGACCACCGGCGTACAGCACAAACGGATTCTTTTCGTGGACTTTGGAAAGTGAGCGGATGCCGTACGGCGAGAGGAATTCCGTTTTCATCCAGCAGGTAGGCGAGGATTCTCAGCAGGCGTTCCTTTGAAGGCATCGACAGCAGTCGAGTGGCTCCGGGAGTATCCTGCTGATCGCAGCTCCGTTCCATGTAGGTGACGTGCTTCAGCTGATTCTGTCGATTCCTGACAAACCAGTTGACTCGTTTACGAAAGCCGTCGAGCCTCTGCAGAACGCGATCGTCCATCATTGTGACGGTGAACAGAGGAATGATGCCCACGATCGAGCGGACTCGCAGCGGAATCGCGTTTCCGTTGTCGTAGATATGGTCGTAATAAAAACCGTCTTCTTCATTCCACAGTCCGTTCGTGCCTGAAGAATTCATGGCACTGGCAATTTCGATGTAGTGTTCGAAGAACTTGCTGGCGATGTCGGCGTAGGCGTCGTTCTGAGCTGCCAGTTCCAGAGCGATGGTCAGCATGGTTGGCAGAAGAATCCCATCCATGCTGTGCCGTCGGCCTGATGCAGATGGCCTCCCGTGGGGAGAGGTTTGGAGCGATCGAAGACTCCGATATTATCCAGCCCCAGGAACCCGCCGGAAAAGACATGCTTGCCCAGGACGTCTTTGCGGTTGACCCACCATGTAAAATTCAGCAGCAGTTTCTGAAAGGTTCTGGCCAGAAACTTCGGTCTCGCTTGCCTTCCTGCTGACCGGTGCGTTTGTAAACGTGCCAGCAGGCCCATGCGTGGACGGGTGGATTCACATCGCTGAAGTTCCATTCGTACGCGGGAATCTGTCCGTTGGGATGCATATACCATTCGCGCAGAAACAGAATCAGCTGTTCACGGGCATAGTCGGTATCGATGTGTCCCATGGGAATCATGTGGAAGGCCGAATCCCATGCGGCATACCACGGATACTCCCACTTGTCCGGCATTGAAATGATGTCGCGGTTGTACAGATGCGGCCAGTCGCCGTTTCGCATCTGTTTGCGATGTTCGGGCTGCGGCGGCAGATTCGGATCTCCTCGCAGCCAGTCATAGACGGAGTAGTGATAGAACTGTTTTGTCCACAACAGACCGGCGTACGCCTGACGCATGGTCTGGCGAGCGTCCTCAGGCAGATCCGGGGGAATCTTCTGGTCATAAAATCCGTCCGCCTCGGTGATGCGCTGGTGCATCATGAAATCGAAGGATTCGCCGAACAGCTGAGCCGGACGTTCTTCGTCCTGCCAGAGTCGCAGTTTCAGCACGACCTGGCCTCGAGCCGGAACGTTCAGCGCATAGCAGGCGGCTGTCTTGGTTCCGACTCGCTTGGGATTTACCGCACGCTTTTTTCTGCTGACGACGTATTCGTGGAACGCGTCCTTCGAGAATTTGCTGACCAGCCCCGGATCGGTCATATACCGGGGATGCGAATCGTTGTCGGTGAACAGCCATTCACACGTCGCGCCGGTGGATGCGGCGTCGGCGGCGAAGTGAAAAGTTCCCAGCGATGAATGCGTTGCTGTGACATTGCCGTCACTGTTGATTCCCATCGTCGGTCGGGGATCACAGCCTTCGTGATGGCAGCCCCAAGTCCATGTATTGCGGAACCACAGCGTGGGCAGCACGTGCAGCGGAGCATCCTTTGCTCCACGATTGGAAATGGTGATCTGAATCAGAAGATTGTTGGGAGACGCCTTGGCGTATTCGACCTGGACGTCGAAGTACTCGTCACGATCAAACACACCTGTATCGCCGATTTCAAATTCCGGCATTTCGAGTCCGCGGTTGCGATTCTCCTGAGCCAGCCGGCCATAGGGAAACTCAGCCTGCGGATACTTGTACAGCCCTTTCAGATAGGAATGCGTGGGAGTGGAATCGGTGTAGAAATAGAACTCTTTGACATCTTCGCCGTGATTGCCTTCCATGCCGCCGACGCCGTACAGCCGTTCCTTCAGAATCGGATCTTTTCCATTCCAGAGTGCCAGAGCAAAACACAGTCGGCACTGTCGATCGGAGATTCCCAGCAGACCATCTTCACCCCATCGGTAGGCTCGAGCCCGAGCGTCGTCGTGAGTGAAGTATTCCCAGGGCTGGCTGTTCTGCGAGTAGTCCTCGCGAACGGTGCCCCACTGCCGTTCAGAAAGGTAAGGGCCCCAGCGTTTCCAGTCTTCACCGGGATCTCGGCGAGCCTCGCGTTCCAGTCGCAGGCGTTCCGCATGACGAACGTAGTCGGATGCCATAATCTTCAGTTAAATCCGGAGGAAGCTGCTGCTTGGTCGTTCAGGCCATCCTGCAACGTCGGAGCGACGAACCGAAACTTTCAGGTTCAACGCACTCACATTGCTGCCGAACGCCAGCTTAGCAGAACGCAGGCGGATTTTCACGGAGCCGAAATTTGATGCGTCGAGCTGCCGATTCTGTTCGTTTGCGAATCACGTGGGCGAGACAGGCGGCTGGCGAACCGCTTTGCTACTGAACAGGTCAGCGAGAAGAGTCTTCAGGCAGGCGCTGCAGCTGACTGCGCGAGCGGGCAGCCGCTGAATGAGAACGTGCGTCAGAATCGGTGACTGATGCTGAAGAGGAAGCTGTCTGTGGACAGCGAGTGAGTGACGGATGTTCCGGGAACGGAGCCAAACGCCGGGTGCTGCCAGTTTCCGGTGACTGAGTTTTCGAAGCCATGATGATAGGCGAACGTCCATACCCAGTCTCTGGCGATAACAGCCGAGATGCTGGTGCTTAAGTGGTGCTGCACCAGTGCGGGTGCCGGAGTATTGTAGAAGGCCGTGGATGAATCGATGGGGCATGTGTTGAAGGTGTAGCCGATTCGCCAGAACAGCGAGGGCCGGAGTTCGTACTGCAGTCCCGTGGAAACCGCGAAGACACTGTCCCAGCCGAATCCTTTGACGGCTCCGGTTGCATCAAATCCCTGTTCATTGAAGCCGTCGGTGTTGGCGTAGTCGATGTACCGCACGTCGGTCGCCAGGGTCAGCTTTTCGAATCCTCGATATCCCACCCCCAGTGACGTCATCGACGGGTAGTCCAGCCCCAGAGTCACCAGCCGATGGCCGCCGAACTGATCGACGGCGTTCATTTCAAAGTCACTGAACCACTGAGTGCTCTTATAGGAAGCTCCGAAGCTCCACGGATTCTCCCGAGTCTGATAGTAGACGCCGACCTGGAAGCCCATTCCCCACGTTGAGTCGCCGTGGGCCGCTGAAGGATATGCGCCGTTGCCGTTCGGAGTTGCGGCCGGAAAGGGATCGATGGCCAGTGTGGCCCAGTTGAACGTCGGTGCCGCTCCGACAGACCAGCCGTTATTGAACGTGTAGGCAACGGTCGGACAGATCTGCATGAGCTGGAACTGCGAGTAGACAGAACCAAAGCCCATTCCGCCGTTGGCCGGCTGAGGCGTGAGAATGGGATTGCTGAGATCACCTCGATAGTTCACACCAAACCCACCGATTCCGAAGCCTCCCAGCCCATACGTCCACGGGCTGCGCTGATTTCGGCAGACGACCGCCATACTTGGAATCGGAGACATTCCGGCGTCGGAACGCGTATCACCATTGAGTGTGGCGGGCGGACTCCCGGGGCCGAAGGCATTGGCATCCACTCGAGACGAAATGCGAGTCTGCGGCTGAAACCCGGTGAACGCGAAGCCGAATTCGGATCGAGGAAGTCCGGCAATACTGGCCGGATTCCATTGCAGCGCTCCGATGGCGTCGAGCGGCATCCCCGTCCCGGCACCGCCCATGGACTGGTTAACGGCACCAACCCCGTCGAGAACGTGTCCCATCTGGGCAAGTGCGGATGATGTGGTGAGCACCAGAAGGCTTCCCACCAGCCATGATCGCCATGCAGTCCATGCCGCATCTCAGTCCGTCCTCAGCGATGCGGGCCAACGCGACAGGAAAGAATCGCCGTTGTTCCCTGTCGTCTGTCTTCGGCTTCAGCCGTCGATGGCCTCGAACCGTCCCGCCAGCCGACGCATTGTGCGCGTTGTGCCTGGCATGCACGCTGCGTTGACTGTTCGCACGTTGACGGCAGCGGCTGCTTCGGTGGTTGCTCAATGAAAGGGAATTCGATCGTTCAGCGGCCAAACCCACCGGTCTGATCGCGGCACACTTCACAACAGAATTCCAGCACGAGGCGGACGGCATTTTGCTGACGCCGATGTCGCAGGCTGATGGCGTCCGATTCCGTCGTGCGGGTTCGTGAAGTTGGCACGTCCAGATCGAGGCTTCGTGATTCCGTGACGATGCCTGATGCGTTTCGCAGGGCGACGGTGCTCCACGCCAGACCATCCAGATCCGCGGGCGCATCCGGGCCGAGATGTCCGGTCACGCTGGCCGCGATGGACGCATGCGGCGTGATTTGCAGGGCTCCGGTTGCCATCCGGTGACTGACAATTTCACTGACAGGCCCCGGATCCTGCAGCAGAGATGATTCAACATTCAGCCACTGCGTTTTCGTAGCCAGCTGGTAGACCACCGCCGAACCTGCCAGAACCTCAGACACACCGGGAATGCGAGCCATTGATGCGGAGATGAGACCAGCCGTGCAGCTTTCCGCAAACACAATTCGGTGCTGCAGTACTCGCAGTAAGTCTGTGAGCTGAAGTGAAACTGAGTCTGCGAAGTCCATGCGTCACCGTTCTGTCTTCAGGCATGATCCGGAAGCGAAAACCGTTCGACAATTTTCTTTGCAGCACGCAGTCCGTCAACGGCTGCGGTGACAATTCCTCCGGCATACCCGGCACCCTCTCCGACCGGATAGATTCCCGTCATTCCTGGAACCTGCCATGTCTGTCGATCGCGGTCAATGCGCACCGGAGAGCTTCCTCGCATTTCGGGGCCAACCAGCACAGCGTCCGGCAGATACCGGCCTTTCCACTTTTCATTCATGATCGGCAGGCCTGCATGAATGGCCTTCAGGATCACAGGTGGCAGAACCTCATTCAGGTTCCGCGGCGCGACTCCGCGCTGGTACGACGACGGAATGATTTCGTCGGCTGAAGGTGTCCGTCCGCTGAGAAAATCCAGGGCTCGCTGAACAGGCGCGGCATAAGTTCCTCCGGTCAGCTGGAATGCTCGCGCTTCATACGTCCGCTGGAGCTCCACACCAGCCAGCGGATGACTGCTGCCGAACTGTTCAGGTTCCAGTGTGACAACCAGCCCGCTGTTGGCAAACGGGGTGTCGTGTCGCGAGTTGCTCATGCCGTTCGAGCAGAACATGTGGGGTTCTGAGATGCTGGGAATCACAATTCCCCCGGCACACATGCAAAAGGTGAACAGGTCTCGCTGACCTTTTGCTACCAGCGAATAGTCGGCCGCTCCCAGTTGCTGCAGGTATTCCGGGCGTCCGTATTTCTGCTGATTGACCAGTTCCTGAGGCTGTTCGATGCGAAGACCCAGCTGAAATGCTTTCGCCTGCAGCGGAAGACCGGCATCCAGCAGCATGCGATAGGTGTCGCGAGCGCTGTGACCGACGGCCAGAACACAATGAGACGCAGGAATGAAGCCCGATGATGTTGACAGCCCCGTCAGCTGACCATCAGTCACCGCAAGACCTTCCAGGCAGCAGCCGAAACGATACTCGCCGCCCAGAGCTTCGATCTTTCGTCGATAGTTGCGGCAGATCATCGGCAGTCGGTTGCTGCCCAGATGTGGACGATGTTCGTAAACCAGCGATGGCCGCCCACCACAGTCAACAAAGCTCTGCAGCACCCAGTCAACGTCCGGTCCGGTGATGCGACAGGTCAGCTTGCCGTCGCTGAAACATCCCGCTCCGCCTTCACCAAACAGATAGTTGTTTTCCGGATCGTGCTCGCCACCGGAATCGAACTTTCGAATCGCGGGAACTCGATCCCGAACCGCCTGTCCTCGTTCCAGAATGATGGGACGATAACCCTTCCGCGCCAGATAGTACCCGGCAAGCAGACCGGCAGGCCCGGATCCAACGACGACGGGGCGATGCGGCATCGGTTCCGAACCGGATACCGCGTCAGCAAAGGTTTCCGGCAGGAACGCTTCCACGGTTCCTTCTGCCGACGTCCGCCATGCAGTGGCTTCAGGAACTTCGACGACCACCGAATAGACAAACTGAAGCTGTTCGCGCTGTCGGGCATCCAGACTCCTGCGAAGAATTCTGAACGAGGTGAAATCCGATTCGGGCACACCCAGCACGCGAGCGACCCGGGAAGGCAGTTCCTCTTCCGAGTGCTCGACCCGCAGGCGCAGATTGGTGATTCGCAGCAGCATGATTCCAACGTTTTTTCCGGAGCGGGCACAGGATACGGCACGATGCGGAATACACCAGTGACAGCGACTTCAAACTGAAATCCTGAATTCAGTTTCCGAAAAAAGAACGTTGCAGAGAACGCCATGAACGAGACCTTCCGTCGCAGTTGAGTTCAAAAACAGCCGGCGGAACGCCGCAGGCGGAATTCTGCTGAACACCGGATGAAGTTTGGGCATTCCCGGGGCGTGTATTTTCCGTTGGATCGGCGAAACCTGCGGCCTCCGTCGCACATCTGCAGCGGAAAATGTGCCGCGACGGGGCGGCATCGGCAGGCCGTGCCGATGCAGTTTCGGGAACATCTGAATCGCGAAAAAAGCCAGGAATGTTCGGCTTTGGTCGTATTGACCTGTTTGGACAACTCAGGTTATCAACCCACAGACCTGGACAGACCGCGCTGTGATCGGGGCGGCATGATTCAGGAGACATACGACAGATTTTGAGACCGATCGGCCCACAGCGGCCCATCCGTCAGCTTCAGAACATATCGAAACAACCGAAGCAACGTTCGCCCCCGAACGGAGCCTCACAGTCTGCGGCAGTCAGGACGGCTGAGCAGAACCTGTTTTCAAGGAGGATGTCCAAGTGCAAAAGGCCATCGGATTCATCGTTTGCGTCTCGGTGATGGCCGCGTCGCTGTATCTGTTCAGCGGCAGTGACCCATCACGAAATCTGTCCGCACAAACCGAGTCTGCCGGCGCAGACAGTTACGGGTCAGTTGCCCGTCGGTTCATGAACGAAGCTCGTCAGCTGGCCAAGGACGGTAACGTCAAGCAGGCTCGCCGACTGGCTGAAACAGCCGCATCGCTGTCAGCATCCTGGCAGCCGGGCGAACAGACTCCGGAACAGTTCCTTGCGGATCTGGACGGAGCCGGAACGCAGGCCAATCCGTTCGACATGGACGACAAGGCGGCCTGGCCTTCCTTCGAAGCCTCGGCTGACAAACCGAATCCCTTCGCCGCTGCAGCTCAGACAGCAGAAGCCAAACCGGAAGCGGATGCTCTGCCGAAGAACGCCAGCATTGACATGATCAATCGGCATAAGGCTCAGAAGCTGATGAAGGAAGCCAAAGCCGCTCTGGCGGCCGGTGAACCTGATGTTGCTCGGGCACGTGCCATGCAGGCTCGCAGCTTCAAGGTTACCTGGGGCCTTTGGGATGAGCGTCCGGAACATGTCCTTGCGGAAATCGATCGTATCGACAGTACTCAGACATTCCTCGCCGACGGATCTCAGCCGGAAATGCATCAGGCTGCTCCTCAGGATTCTGAACAGGTTTACCAGCAGGCTCGCCAGTTGCTTGAAGAAGCTCGGACCGCGATGGGCACCGGCAAGCTTCAGCACGCGATGGATCTGGCCAATCAGGCTGAATCTCTGAACGCAACGTACACCCTGTGGGAAGACAGCCCGACGATTGTCAAACGCGATATCGCTCGACTGAACCAGAGTGGTGCAGCTCCGGCCATGATGCTGGATCAACAGGCAGCTGTGGCCGCTGATGAGTCTCCCGAAAAGGCACAGGCCCGAAGTCTCATCGAAGAGGCTCGTGCCGCTCTGCTGAACGGTCGGCTGGCCATGGCCAAAGAGAAGGCTGAAGCGGCTCAGAATCTGAACGTCGCCTATTCACTGCTCGACGACCGACCGGAACTGATTCTTTCGGAAGTGGAACACGCTCTCGGCGGGCAGAGCGGTCGGTCGCATCACGAAGCCTCCAATATTGCTGCTGCCAACCCGTTTGCCGCCGGCCACAACGCGGTCGACGTCACGGGACAGAACCATGCAAACGGCGAATTTCATACGGCTGAAGGCATTGTTGCGGTCGGAACTCATGACGACGCAGCTCAGACCGATTCGCCCAGCGGAGTAGCTCTGACATCACGACAGCAGGATGCGGCTGCCAACGGCATGGACCCGATGGCTCAGTCTGACATGCTGGAAGAGACCGCCAATGAGATGGAAGTCCAGTTCACCCGACTGCGAACAGAAGTTCTGAATTCCGTCTTTCGAGCCGAGAAGCTGAAAGAGAAGAATCCTCAGGAAGCTCTGGAAGTTCTGGATAGAACTCTGGCCACCGTCGAAGCAGCGGATCTGCCGTCGGACAGTGCCAAGGTTCTGACAAGTCACCTGCAGCGTTCTCAGAAGAGCATCAAGCTCAGTATGGAACAGCGAGCTCCTCTGCTGGAACTGGAAGCTCGCAACCAGCAGGTCGCCGAAATCCGCGAAGCGGAGCTCAAGAATCAGATCCGCATCGAGCAGGAAATGGCGGACCTGACCGAACAGTACAACGACCTGATGCGTCAGAAGCGTTACGCCGAAGCAGAACTGATTGCACGCAAGGCCAAGGATCTGAATCCGAACCTGCCGCACGCCACCATCATGGTGGAAAAAGTGAAGCTGCAGCGGCAGATTTCCAAGATCGAAGAGTTCAAGGAAAAGAAGGCAGACGTTGCCCTGGGGATGTTCAATGACATTGAAGAGACATTTGCGAAGGGAGTGGTCGACTACGGTCTGCCCGACGCGAAGACCTGGGCCGACATGACCTCGCGACGTGAAAAGTACGGGCGAGCTGACGCTCGCAACCGCACAGAAAGCGAACTGCGGATCGAGAAGAGCCTGGGAGAAACCATTTCTCTGCACTTCCATGACGTTCCGCTGACGGACATTATCCGACACATTGCCATGACTCATGGCATCAACATTGCTCTGGATACCCGAGCCATCGAAACGGACGGCCTGATGGTTGACCAGTCTGTGAGCATCGACGTGGATGACATCACACTGCGAAGTGCTTTGAATCTGCTGCTGGATCAGGCCGGTGGCCTGGTTTACAACATCGACAACGAAGTTCTGATGATCACGAATCGTCTGGAACAGGAGACACGGTTTGAACAGCGAGTCTACAACGTTGCTGACCTGGTGGTCCCACTGGGGCTGACTCAGGACAAAAAACCGTTTGAAGGACTGAACGGAAACTCATACGGCGGTGCCGGACTGTTTCAGGTCGATGACGATCTGAGTGTCGGGATCGGCCCGAACGGTTCACCTCGCAGGGGTGCCGGACGTCACGGAGCGAATGATGGCGTTGACTTTTCAGGCCTGATCGACCTGATTTCCACAACCGTTGAACCAGGAACCTGGGATCTGGACGGTGGAGCTGGTCGACTGCATGGCGAAGAAAACACGCTGAGTCTCGTGATTCGGCAGACACCGGCGGTTCATGAGCAGATTGTGGACCTGCTGGGACAGCTGCGAAAACTTCAGGACCTGCAGGTCACTGTGGAAGTTCGATTCATCAGTGTCACAGACCGCTTCTTCGAACGAATCGGTGTGGACTTCGACTTCAATGTGCAGGACACGCTGGGCGATGCTCCGGGAACACCGGCCTTCGGTTCTCGACAGCTGCAGTTCCCCGGTGCAACGGGCGGCGGCAACAATAACGGCGGTGACCTGCGAGGTAACCAGAACGGCAATAACAACGGAGGTCAGCAGGGTCAGCAGGGCGGAACAGGCCTGTTTGACCGAGTCAATCGTGTGAATGCTCCGCGGGACGACTTTTCGAACACGGTGGTCGGTCTGTCAAACCCGGGCCAGTTTACTCAGGACTACGACATCCAGTTCCGACAGGGATCCTTCGAACTGGGTGTGCCGGACTTCGGTAACTTTAACCCGGATGCGGGCATTCAGGTCGGCATGGCCATCCTGAGCGACATTGAAGCATTCTTCTTCATTCAGGCGGCTCAGGCTGATGAACGATCGAACATCATGTTTGCCCCGAAGGTGACGCTGTTCAACGGACAGGTCGCAACCATCAGTGACACGTCCTCACGGCCGTTCGTTCTGGGGCTGCAGCCGGTCGTCTCCAACGGATCAGTGGGCTTCCAGCCTCTGGTCCAGGCCATTCCGGAAGGGATTCAGCTGACTGTAATCGCAGTCATCTCTGCCGACCGACGATTCGTCCGTCTGTCGCTGTCTCCGATCTTCTCCAACATTACTGACGTCTTTACCTTTTCGTTCGCGACCGGCGGTGCCGGCGGTGGAGCGATCGGTGGTGGCGTTGCCGGTGGCGGCCAGTTCGGGGGCGGTGGTGGCTTTGGCGGCGGTGGCTTCGGTGGCGGTGGTGGCTTTGGCGGTGGTGGCGGTGGCCAGTTTGGCTTCGGCGGGATCGGCGGCGGCGGTGGTGGCTTCGGCGGTGGCGGTGGTGGTCAGCGAGGTCAGCAGGCACAGCAGGGTGCGGCTGGCGGATCACTGACTGTGCAGCAGCCGGTGCTGGAACAGGTCAACGTTTCGACAACAGTCAGCGTTCCTGACGGTGGAACCGTTCTTCTGGGCGGTATCAAGCGTCTGAGAGAAGGTCGAAACATGGCCGGTGTGCCGATTCTGAACAAGATTCCTTACGTCAGCCGACTGTTCAAGAACAGCGGGGTTGGCCGTGAAACAGAAAGCCTGATGCTGATGGTGACTCCGCGAATCATCATCCACGAAGAAGAAGAAGAAGTGATCCTGGGGAATGCAGGGCTCTGAGTTGAAAGCACTGATCAGTCCGCCGTGCGGGTGCGGCTGATCGCAGGTGTTGATTTTTCGAGTCGTTCCTGACTGCCGTGCGGCACAAGACGGCAGTTATGGGGTCCGGTCACCACGAAATGCGGGTTTCGTGGTGACCTTTTTTATGCGCCGACGCTGGAGTTCGGGCTTTCGCCTGTTATTCGACAGCCCGACACGGCCAACGTTCGCAGACCGCGCTCAGGCTGACGTTCAGCTGGCCACAGCAGCATTGGAGATTCGCTGAATCGCCGATCCACTCACTTCGTATGGAGTTGTGGTCAGAATCACGGCATATCTCCGAACTTCCGGATCAATCCAGAACAGAGTCCCGGTTGCTCCCCAGTGTCCCACCGTTTTCGACGACACAAAGTCCCCGAATGACGCCTGATGTCCCGGCCACTGCAGCCGCCATCCCAGACCCCAGCCTCGTCGACTTCCCTGATAACCTGCCGCGCCAAAGACTTCCCGAGTCTGATCGCTGAATGCGGCTCGGATCACAGCCGGACTCAGAATTCGGTGCCCGCCGGAGGTGCGGCCATCGTTCAGCAGCATCCGACAGTAAATTCCCAGGTCGGCAGCGCTGGAAATCAGTCCGCCCCATGGAGCTCCCAGATTCTGCCAATACGAGCTGTTCCAACCCCAGTTTCCGGCATTCGCCTGCCACACCGGCAATTCACACTTAGCGACTTCAGAACAGCAGCCTGCACCGAAATCTGCACCTGACCCGAGCCGAGTCGACTGCATCTGCAGCGGCTGAAAGAACATCTGGTCGAGAAACTCCGACAGACTGGTGCCGGAAATCTGCTCGATCACCGCTCCAATCAGCAGAAACCCAATGCTGGAGTATCGACAGTCACTGTCCGGGGCAAATTCCGGTTCGGCATCGCGAGCACACTTCAGGAACTCGGACAGTGGCGCCTGAGCTGCCCGAAGTTCCGCATTCTGTGGCAGCATGTCCGCAAATCCGGACGTATGCGTGAGCAGATGCCGCAAGGTGATGCGTCGAAACGCTGCTTTGTGGAAGTCCGGAAGAACGTCACCCAGGCGTTCGGTCAGAGAGACTTCGCCGTCCCCGGCCAGTTTCAGCAGAGCCATCGCGACAATCGGCTTCGTAAGGGACGCCGTCAGGAAACACCGATCAGGGAGACTTTCAGGCAGGAATTCTGGTCCGTTTGATTCCGACCTGTCCGCTTTGCCGCCTGCCTGTCGACATTGGTCAGGATCTCCGAATTCAACCTGAACTTCGCGCAGCTGGCCTTGTCGGGCGACGGACAGAACCTGTTGAGTAAAACTGTCACTGCTGGCAGGCATTGGGGAACTCCGAGTGCAGTCGCGGATACGGGGGTGTGAAGTTTGATTCTGTGGACTGGTACAAACTTCAGGATTCGACCGTATCACCGTGAAAGTTGAAAACTGACGGCCATAGTGCGGATTCTGCCTTTCGTCCCGTGGAATTGCCAATATCTCCGGTTGACATCGAAGAGACTCACGCAGGTCCTGCCGGTCAATCGATAGGTCTGGAGGACAACCGCACCGAGTTACTTCAGCCGAGCACCATTCCATGACGACGGGTTTCTACCAACGACATTCCGGAACGCTGCTCATCATCGGACTGATCGCCCTGCCGTTCCTGTTCATGCTGGGCGAGCAGATTCCTGTCAACAACGACATCGAAGCCTGGCTGCCTCGCAACAGTCAGATTCGCGAGGATTACAACCAGTTCTGCCGAACATTCGGTGCCGACGAAACCATACTCATTGCGTTTCCCAGACCGTTTCCCGACTCAGCGCAGATCGAAGCGACAGCACGGCGACTGGCTGGGCTGGACGGCGTCGCCTCGTGCTGGAGCCGGAAGCAGGTGCTGGACACAATGGCGGCGAACGAGGTTGAGCCCCATATTGCCCGAGAGCGACTCGTCAATCTGCTGACGGCCCGCCGCAATGAACTCGAAACAATGCTGGTCACGATCAACCAGCACGGAATCGCCGACCGAGCCGGTACGCTGAAGGAAATCCGTTCTCAGCTGAGCTACTGCGGAATGAGCAGCGCCATCGTAGCCGGCGGTTCGGTCGTGGCCAATCAACTGGATCTGCTGGGCAGTCCGAAGGAAGCCACCGCGCTGTTCTGCCTGACGCTTATCATCTGCATGGCTCTGCTGCAGTTCAGCATCGGTTGCTGGAAGACTTCCGCCGCTCTGATGCTGGCCAACCTGCTCAGCATCCACCTCACGACGGCCACTCTGTGGGCGATCGGCGGCGAAATGAATTTCATCATGTCGTCTCTTCCCGTGATGGTCATGGTGTTCACGACGGCCGCATCGATCCACTTCATTGGCCATTTCAGCAGCCTGTTTTCCCGCCGACAGGACCATGTGGCTGCGGCAGTTGCCGCCATTCGAGCCGTGATTCGCCCGAGTCTTTTTGCAGCTGTCACGACGATCATCGGACTGGTCAGCCTTGTCGTCTCTGATGTCGGTCCGATTCCGGCTTTTGGAATGGCAGGAGCCATCGGAACTGCGTGGAGTTTTCTCGTGGGGATCCTGCTGACTCCGGCTGTTCTGATTGTGCTGCAGTACAGACCGTCCCCTCCAGGCATCAGTCAGCTGCAGCTTGAACGAACGGCAATGGGGATTGTCAATCGGCCCGGGCCCGTCCTGGCCGCCGGCATGGCCATGACGGCATTGTGTTTTGTCGGAATGTTCTCGCTGACGTCTCTCATCAGCCCTCTGGATTTTCTGCCGTCCAATGATCCCGTGCTGAGAGACACCGTGCTGATTAACGAAAAGCTGACCAGCCCCACATCGATTGAGGCCGTGATTGATTTCGGCAGCCAGCCATCATCCTTCATCGAACGCCTGAGATACGTTCGCCAAATCGAGGGGCAGTTCGGGAAAATTGACAACATCTGTCACACACTGTCATTGGCGGATTTCTTTCCGGATGAACTGAGCGAACGTCATCTGTCACTTTCGCGGCTCGCATCTGCATCAGCTGCTCAGGGAGTCAATGGCATGCTGGCGGATGGATCGCGATTGTGGCGAGTCTCCATGAGGCTGCGGGATGACAGTCCGGCTGCCATCCATCGGACGATTGATTTGCTGAAGCAGCAAACCCAGGGCGAGCCCGTCGTGTTTACCGGGATCGGTCCGCTGCTGGAATACGCTCAGACCCAGATCTTTGACGGTTTCTGGCGCAGCTTCACATCCGCCTTTCTGCTGATCACGGTTGTGATGATGATTGCTCTGCGTTCACTGGGGGCGGGGCTGATTGCAATGATTCCCAATCTGACTCCGATTGTGATCGTGTTCGGAATCCTCGGATGGTGCCGCTATCCCATCGACATCGGCATTATGATGACAGCCAGCATCGCTCTGGGCCTTGCGGTGGATGGAACCTTCCATTTTCTGTTCAGCTATCGCGACGAACAGCTGGCCTCGGGCTGTCGGTACCGAGCCGTCCGACGCGCTTTGTTGCAGACGGGGATGCCCATCATCTCGTCGGCAGTCATCTGCGGTTGCGGGCTTCTGGCACTGGGACTGTCACCCTTCAAACCCACAATGCGATTCGGACTGTTGATGTTTGCTCTGCTGAACACGGCACTTCTGGGCGATTTGCTGCTGTTGCCCGCCTTTCTGGCTTTTGGAGCAACACGCAAACAGCGCCGACTGCGGTCGGTCCCGGCTGCCGATGAGTCTTCGCGCATCGCCGCCTGACAGCCGAACGGTTCCGTGCTATCCTGTTGCAGGCCGGTTGTGACGCGTACAACGGAACCGGCAACCGACCGACACTCACGGCGAGCCTGCGGATCATGACCGATGTCGTCCCCCAGAAACGACGAAAAGTCGGAGATGTCGTTCGCAGAATGCTGAGAATTCTGATTGCGACCTACCTGGTGATCGTCATTGTGTTCGGATTCATTCAACGATCCCTGCTGTATCGTCCACACCGCGAACAATCGTTGTCTATTGTCGACCGGCCGGATCTGAGGCAGCTGTTTCCCGCAGCACGAGACGTTCGGCTGACCACGGCAGACGGAGTTCGGATCGGAGGCTGGCTGCTGCAGCAGAACAGTCTTCCGGTTCAGAACCCACCCGTGCGTCCCCTGGTTCTCTACTTCCACGGGAACGCCGGACACCGGGGCAGTCGGGGAGAGTGGTACCGAATCTTTTTCAACGCCGGCGCCGATGTTCTGGCCATCGATTATCATGGCTATGGAGATTCCGAAGGAGAAATGTCAGAACAGGCACTGGAGGCAGACTGTGATGCGGCGTGGAATTATGCGACAGAATCTCTGGGCTATCAGCCTTCCGACCTGCTGATCGCCGGCACGTCACTCGGAGGTGCCGCAGCCGTCTTCACCGCCGCCAAAGCGTGCCGGAATCAGGCTCGGCCTCGGGCACTTTTTGCTATTGCCACGTTTTCATCGATGACGGACGTGGCTGCGGGTTTATACCCCTGGCTGCCTGTCCGATCCATTCTTGTGGATCGATATCCATCCGAGCAGCGAATCGGCGTCATCGACTGCCCAATTGTACTTGTTCATGGAGATCAGGATGCGCTGGTCAGGCATTCCCTGGGCAGAAAGCTGTTTGATGCTGCTCCCGAAGCAGCGCGGAATGGAATTCAAAAACAATGGCTGACGATTGAAGGGATGACTCATCACAATCTTGCCGAATCGTCAGCATCCGTGGTTACTCCGATTCTGCAGGAACTCATCCGGCAATCTCCTTCGGATTCTGAACCTGCGGTGAAACACGTCGCCCTCGAACCCTGAGGATTTGAACTGATGAAAGCCTTTCTTTTGATTGCATTGTCCTGCGGAATGGTGGTTTGTGCCGCAGCGACGGAACACGGCCCGGAAATCGGTGAACCAGCTCCCGAATGGACGGGTCTTGCCGGTGTGGATGGACGGCAGCATTCAATAAAAGATCTGGCCGAATTTCAGGTCATTGTCATCTGCTTCACGTGCAACACCTGCCCGTACTCAATTGATTACGAAAGCCGTCTGAACGCGCTGCAGAAGAAATACCATGATGCCTCCGCTTCAGTGAAACTGGTCGCCATCAACTCCAACGGAATCGCCGCTGACAATCTGGAAAACATGAAGAAGCGAGCTCAGGAGCAATCCTTTCGATTTGACTACCTGAGAGATGAAACTCAGGAAGTCGCCCGAAACTTCGGCGCCATTTACACACCGGAATTCTATGTTCTGAATCAAGACCGCCGCGTCATCTACAAAGGTGCGATGGATGACAACACCGACGCCACCAAAGTCTCAGAGCGATACGTCGAAGCTGCGGTCGATGCCGCACTGGCCGGTCGATTGCCGACGGTCACCAAAGCGGGAGCTCGAGGCTGCGCCATCCGATTTCGACGAAGCCGTTCGTAGATCAGAACGGAAACCAGCAAACGCAATCCGACGCGGGTGGACGAAGGTCTTCCGGTCGGCCAGAAAAGTCGTGCTTCGATGACTGACATCACCATTCGGAAAACGGCCTGTCCTCGGGATTGTCCCGACGCATGCGGCCTGCTTGTGACTCTGGAGAATGACCATGTCACTCGAATTCAGGGAGACCCGGCGCATCCTGTCACTCGCGGATTCATCTGCGAACGCACCAGTCGATTCGTTGAACGGCAGACATCCAAACATCGACTGACCACACCGCTGTATCGACGCCATCAGTCGGCGGAGCTCGAACCGATTTCGTGGCAGGCTGCTCTGGACATCGCTGCCGAACGACTGACGGCCTGTCGTGCCGAATCGGGTGGAGAATCGATCTTCCAGTACCGCTGCGGTGGGTCTCTGGGGATCGTGAAACACGTAGGAGACTATTTCTTTCACCGTTTCGGCCCTGTCACGACACGACACGGCGACATCTGTTCGGGAGCCGGTGAAGCTGCCCAGGTCATGGACTTTGGCGAATGCAACTGCAACGACTTTTTCGACATCCGTCACTCCAGAACAGTTTTCCTCTGGGGAAAGAATGTTTTCGCCAGCAGCATTCATCTGATTCCGGAACTCAAAAACGCCCGAAAAAACGGGGCCACGATCGTCCTGATCGACCCGGTCCATCATCGAACGGCATCCATCGCCGACCTGACTGTCCAGCCCCGCCCGGGGACTGACGCCGCAATTGCTCTGGGAATCTGTCGCTGGCTGATCGATCACCGGCAGATCGACGAAACCGCCGGGAAGTATTGTGATCACCTGCCGGAATTCCTTCGGATGGTCACAGGTCGGACCGTTTCCGAATGGGCACAGCTTGCCGATATTCCGCTCGGGCAGTTTGAAATGATCGCAGCGGCATATGCCGGCGGTCCGACCTGCAGCCTGATTGGCTGGGGTCTGCAGCGAAGACGTTTCGGAGCGACCACCGTCAGAACGATTGATGCACTGGCGGCTGTTTCAGGTAACATTGGAAGACCGGGTGGCGGAGCTTCGTTTTACTATGTTCGCCGGGGAGCATTTGATTTCAGCAGCCTGCCGACGGAATCTTCGGCGCGGACAATTGCAGAACCGCTGCTGGGTGAAGAACTGCAGAAGGCATCAGACCCACCCATCAGAATGGCCTGGGTCTGGGGAGCGAATCCCGTTGCAATGCTGCCGGATTCTGCGACGGTTGCCGAAGCGTTCCGAACCCGAGAATTCACAGTCGTGGTTGACCCGTTTCTGACCGATACCGCCCGGTGTGCCAACCTCGTCCTGCCCACCACGACTTTTCTCGAAGAAGACGACCTTAGGCTCATTCGGCCATCACTTTGCTGCGAAGTCAGCCCCGTCACGACACCTCCGGCGGGAGTGCTGAGCGACTACGAAATCTTTCGTGAGATC
The DNA here is from genome assembly GCA_041398865.1 of Planctomycetaceae bacterium. GTDB lineage: Bacteria > Planctomycetota > Planctomycetia > Planctomycetales > Planctomycetaceae > Fuerstiella. The sequence goes on along the minus strand of JAWKTY010000016.1, from coordinate 161,648 downwards.
GCGAAAAGAACGGGCATGGCTGATGAATTCGATGTGGATGTATCTGTTTGGAAGGAACGTCTCCTCAAACGTCTGACCGATCATGGGATCAGCCGGAGTCAGATTCGCGACGGCTATGTCAGAAATCCATTCACCCCGGAAGTTCTGTTCGCCGACCGTCAGTTTCCCACACAGTCGGGGCGGATCAATCTGATCCACGAACTGCCGGAAGCGATGTGGGCCGTGACGGAAGATCTTCGTCTGACAGCTGTTTCCACGGCGGAATCACAGGCATCTCAGTGGGAACCGGAATCACAGGTCGGCCCCGTTGAGGTGGTGATCCATCCGTCCGTCAGCGGAGGTCATGCCGACGGATCTGTGATCACAGTCCGAAGTCATCGATCATCACTGAAAGCTCGGCTGAAGTTCGACCCGAATCAGCGGGCCGACGTCATGCTGATGAAGAAAGGCGGTTGGCACTTTGCCGGTCGCAGTGCCAACAGTCTGATCTTCGGAGAACTCACCGACGCCGGTGACTGCGCTGTCTACTATGACACTCCCGTCACAATCGAATAAGGATGAGTGTCAGGTGGCACAGACATTCCTGTCTGCGGAGACTCAGGAAAACCTGGTCAGGTTGACCTGAAAATTTTTAGGTGCCAAAACAGCAGGTCAGGCTCCCGCGTGACAAAACGATCTGACTTCAGCGTCGCTGCAGACGGTAACCGACACCTCGAACTGTCTCGATCATGTCGGCAGCCGTGCCCAGTTTTTTTCTAAGCGAACGTACATGCACGTCGATCGTGCGTTCGAGTGCATTGGCATCTTCTCCCCGAGCCGTGTCCATCAGCTCATTGCGGGAAAACGGCCGACCGGGCTGGCTGGCCAGAGTCCACAGAAGCCGGAACTCTGTCGGCGTGAGATCCAGGTCAGTGCCTTCCAGAGTTGCGGTGTGGAGCAGGCGATCAATCTCAATTCCATGCAGCACCAGTTTCTCCCGACCGGCGGCCGCTGAATCATTTCGCCTCAGCAAAGCCTTGACTCGGTGAATCAGCGGGCGAACTTTGAAAGGCTTGGTGACATAGTCATCGGCGCCCAGATTGAAGCCAACAATCTCGTCTGTTTCCTCGGCGCGGGCGGTCAGCATCAGAATGCGGATTTGTTGTGTCCTTGCATCTTCACGCAGATGACGACAGATCTGCAGGCCGTCCATTCCGGGCAGCATCAGGTCCAGCACCAGCAGATCCGGCATCAGTGTCTGAGCTCGACGCAGCCCATCCCGACCATCACGTTCCCATTGCACGGTGAAACCTTCCTTCTCCAGGTTGTAGACCACGATGTCAGCAATTGACTTCTCGTCTTCGACGACGAGGATTGTCTGATTCTGCATGAGTTCTGCGTTCCGCAATCAGGTGGTGAACTGGTGCGGATGTTACGCGCTGACAGATTCAAAGCGACATCGCGGAATCATCTTAACACGATTTTAAACATGTCCTCAATTCCGGACACATGGCCTGCAGGCAGCCCCACACAAAAAAAACAGCCACCCGAAAAGGCGGGTGGCTGCAGATTCCGAGGTGCAGGCAGATGGTTTCAGTCACTACCACTCGCCAACAACTTCTCCCTTGCCTCGTGTGCCGACAGCATTGAAGACGCCCTGGTCGATATTTTCAGAGACAAACCGAGTTGAACCGTCGCCCAGCAGGAACTGAGAACCGCCTTCGTGCAGACTTCGAAAGTTGGAAGCACTGTCAATATTTCCTGTGCCTCCAATACAGTTTGTCTGAATGTTGTTACCGGTCTCATCATAGACGGACTGGACAACCGGATTGCGATTCATCTGATGAATAGTGGTTCCGAAGTTGCTTGTGGTCATGGCGCCGCCGGCGACGGACCCGTTGGGCTGAGGGATCGGAATGATCCACGCCTGACCGACTGAACCGGTCGCGCTGGCATACAGCTGATCCACGACGTTGGTATACGGATTACCCGAAGCACCTTCACCGACACACAGGATGTTGCTCGACCCGTCCGTCATATCCCGGAACCTGGTCTTGAGATTGATCCCGAACATTCCGATGTTATTGTCGCTGGCGGCGTTCAGGCACCATGCATCCGTTGCACCTTTGCTGAGCAGGTACTGGCAGGCGGCTGCTTCCGTAAAGTTCACACCCCCGGCACCGCTGTAGGCAGATCCAAAACCCGGCGGAACCTGAATCACTTCGGCGCCGGTTGCGGACGGGCACAGGTAGGCTTCGATGATTGTCGCCGCGACAGCAGGGGTCTGCGCTGACCATGATCGATTATCATCGTAAATGTTCTTGATGTTTGCCTCTTCCAGGTACGGCAGAATTGAAGCGAACGCACCGATGGTAACTTTCAACCCTGCATAGTTTGCATCAGGAACGCCACACGCCCCAACCGGGAACATGTTGTAAACATCATGATAGTTGTGCATCGCCAGACCGATCTGTTTCAGATTGTTCTTACACTGAGTCCGGCGGGCAGCTTCGCGGGCCTGTTGAACTGCGGGCAGAAGCAACGCGATGAGAATGGCAATGATCGCAATCACCACGAGCAGTTCGATCAGAGTAAATCCGCGTTTCCTGACAGTTAGATTCTTCACCAAAATACCTCCCAAACAAAAAACTCAAAACCCGCGGGCAGCAACACCAGACGGTGTTGACAAAAATCAACAGCCCGCACAAAAAGCAGGCTGCCCCCCAGGACAAGTGGCTGAAAGGCTCGCTTCAGATCACGCGGCGCGGCGCTGAGGCTGTCGGCGGGGAAGTCGAACAATGAAAACACTGCCTTTTCCCGAGCCTTCGCTGTACGGTTCGATCGTCCCGTGGTGATTCTCGATGATGCGGTGGGTGATGCTCAGGCCCAGCCCGGTTCCTTTCCCTGTTTCCTTGGTTGAGTAAAACGGTTCGAAGAGGTGCTGGATGTTTTCCGGCGTCATGCCCTGCCCCGTGTCCCGCACCTCAATCACGACCCAGTCTGTCTGATCTCGAAGAATCACCTGCACCTGGCCGCCGGAAGGTGTGGCCTGAAGGCCATTGGCCACCAGGTTCAGCAGCACCTGTTTGATCTGAGAAGCATTCATCTCCAGAAACAGAGGCTCTGTATGCTCAAATTCGATCGCCCGATCCCGGTACTGGCTCATTGGTCTGACCATCGCGATCACCTCCTGACAATCCTTGTCAGGTCATCCACCGCCATCGTGACTGGCCGTGGAATGCCTTCGGGGTTGTCACTTCGGGCGAAATCAAGCAGGCGACGAGTGATCTCACCACAGCGCCGCGATTCACGCTGAATCATGCCAAGGCGGTCCATCGCTTCCTGAGCGTCCTGGTTCTCCGGATCCAGCAGATCGTGAAGACGCAGTTGAATGGATTCTGCCGCAATCGTGATCGACTGCAGAGGATTGTTCACCTCGTGTGCCAGACCGGCGGCCAGAAAACCAACATGAGCCAGTCGCTCCGACCGCACCAGCTGACGGCTGCGTTCTTCAACTTTGGCGTTCAGATCCTCTTCCGCTTCCTGGAAATCGATCCGCCATCCGATTGAAGTTTCCAATCAGCTCAGCAAACTCGTCATTCCATGCCGTCACACGACGCAGACGATAATCGGTGTCGCCGTTTGCAATTCTGGACGCACCTGCAGCGATTGTGCGCAGTGGAATGGAAATCCAGCGAAACCCGAAATACAGAGTTCCGGCATAACACAGCAGTGCGATCCCTGTCAGTGTCAGCACAATTCGTAACAGACGAGCTGACTGAGCGGCTTTCCTGCTGAAGCGGCTTTCCCAGGTGCAGTTCGTTGCTGTGAGAAGGCAGAGATCGAATCAGATTGTTGACCTGTGCGATATGCCCCATCACCTCAAGATTCAGCCAGTGAAGATGGCCCGTTCGCTGGTTCGAGGTGGTGTTGACGAAGGAATCAATTTCGCTTCCCAGACGCTGAAGTTCGTCCAGCCGCTTCATGACCGTCGACATATTCACATGCAGAAGTTCCCGGCGCGGCACGAAACCGCCGGAACCGTTTGCTGAAGAATCCCCCGCCTGATCGCAGCGCTTATAGAAGTTTTCCGCCTCAGTTCGGGCAACGATCACAGCATCGAGATAGCGGCGCCGCAGACTCAGAATCGCATCCCGGCGTTCCAGATTCACGTGATCCGTCAGAGGCAGAAAGATGAGATTGATTTTCTGCAGCAACAGGCCCTTGTCCGGACTGTTGTTGACGAGTTCGTCCAGGTGCGCCAGGGCCGCCTGATGCTGCAGCAGGCCCCAGATGGCTGCCGCCGACATTGCGAGCATCAAAGCTAGGCCGACCGTAAAACCGGTCACCAGTCGGCGTCGAATACTACGAACCAGAAACACGCAAACCTCCTGTTTGCTTCGGGGAGAACTCGAATGGTTTCGTCGCCCGACATGGGCAGAATCCACAGCGGATTCTCGTGACCACCAGCGGGACAGCCTTTTCCCTGACGATCCCGGGTGTCCGCCTCGGAGACGCGGCGGGGGGAGTGTAGGCGATCTGCCGACAACCCGGAAAGATGAAAGCGGCAGAAACTGCCGGGTGAACTCGCGGTCAGCGCCGAGCGCGGGCGTAAAATTCCTTCATCAGAGAATCGATCGCCGATGCTCGCAGGCTCAGAAACTGCCGGAGTTTTCCTTCCCGAAGTGCCTGCACAGAATCCACATCCTGCCGAGACAGGGTGTCGAAATCCACCTCCCAGCCGTTGTCTCTGGCGGCCTGAACCAGTTCACTTTGAGCTGCTGAGAGGAACCCAAGAAACTCCTGCGTGGGTTTGGCGGAAGTTCGGCGATAGGGCGACGCTGCAGCAATTCCGGATTCCTCCGGAACCGTCGCGGAGGAATTGACAGCCGGTTCAGAAGTGTCCCCCGCCTCCGGTCCGGACGGTCGATTCTGCAGGGCAATGAATCGCAGAAAACCAAGGATCAGCGCAGGGCAGATCAGGAGAAGTCCCGGTGTTACTTGTTTCAGTGCAAGACACCCAAGCCCGGAAACTCCCAGAAGCAGAAAGACATACAGCGAAATCCGGCTCAGGATTTCCCGGAAACCTGACTTCTGATTCGGATCCACCTTCTTCTGATTCGCGACGGGAAGCGGGGCATCGACAAATTCTCCGGTCAGCTGAGGAAAATCGTCCACACGAACCACGACCACAGTCGTGTTGTCTGAGCCCCCACGGCAGTTCGCAATGTCGACCAGCAGACGCGACGCTTCCGCCGGACCCAGCCCGGACGCAATGGCGCCAATCTCGCTGTCCTTAACGTGATTCGTCAGGCCATCGGAACACAGGACAAAATGATCACCGGTCTGAACGTGAAACGGACCTTCGACATCAATCGTGACATCCTGGTCGGGGCCAAGGCACCTGGTAATCACGTTTCGAGGATGCAGGGTGTCGACGTTGGTCAGAGTTGCTCGGCCCAGTCGCACCATCTCCCACTGGAGACTGTGATCAAACGTGAGCTGCTGGATTTCACCGGAACGAATTCGGTAAACGCGACTGTCACCAACATGTCCGACGTAGGCTCCGTGAGGCGACAGCACCAGCGCAGAACAGGTTGTCCCCATGTCGGCAAATTCAGGATTCTCCCGAGCTTTGTCGTGGATGGCACGATTCGCCGTTGTAACTGCGGTCAGCAGTCGATCCGGAACCGAATCAGACTCAATCTTGAAATATGCCAGCGGAAGGGTTTCAACGGTGATTCGGCTGGCAAGGTCGCCGACTGAGTGACCTCCCATTCCGTCCGCCACCACGAACAGGTGTCCGCATTCTTCCCATTCGGGGCTCGCCCGACACAGGCGAACAGCCAGACTGTCCTGATTGGCGGAACGGCGCATGCCCACATCGGTACGTGACGCATACTGAACCACAGGCTGACCACTCATGAGCTGATTTCAGATCGGGGGCGATCGATTTCGCCGACAGGCCGCAAACAAGCAAATTCAATTCGCCCCTGCGCACTGATCAGGATTGACCCCACGTGACGATGGTGAAAGGCGCTGAGTGTACCGGTGGCTGCCGGCAACGCAAATCAAGTCGACGGAGGACTTTGCACATCTGCGGCTTCCCGTCGATCCAACCCCGGTCAACTCTCGCGGATTCATGAAGTAGCTGACGCAACCTGATTCAGGAAAACATGTTACGACCGAATCTTAGGGTAATTCAACTCAACCCGGCATCGACGACATCGTTCGCTGTCAACTGATCTTGGGGCAAACCTGACTCTTCGGTTACGCTGCAGCCGCTGGTGGATGACTTTTGATCCCATTCAAACATCCGTTTGAATATCACGGCTCCTGCGATCTGTTCGACGAGAATTCCAGGTCTCCCAAGTCCAAAGCTGAAAGCCGACATTCCCCTATCGCAACGGAATTTGCCTGAATCGCGCAGGATGTGCTAAGAAAATGTCTGGTCTCCGTTTCCTCACTTATCCGACACTCCTGGCAGCGGTTTTGCTGCAGGCGGGGTGCGTACATCGGCGAGTCACGATCAATTCCAATCCGCAGGGCGCGCTGGTGAGAATTGATGGACAGGAAATCGGGTACACACCGGCCTCCGTTGACTACACCTGGTACGGAACTCGAGAAGTTCAGCTGGTCAAAGACGGCTACGAAACACAGACTCAGATGATTGAACTGACTCCGCCGTGGTATCAAAGATTTCCACTGGATTTCGTCAGTGACAACTTCCTGGGAACTCATGTCAGGGATCATCGGCGGTACGACCTGCAGATGAGACCGAAACAGCCGGACGTCACTTCGGACGTCATCGAACGCGGACGTTCGCTTCGCAGTGAAGCCACGCACGGACTGTAGAAATCCGTTCCTCACCGTCTGAACGCCGATCTGTGGCTGAATTCTTCGCTCGACGGCGCCGCGTGTCCGCCACGCCACTCTGCTGTCCAGTCGCGCCATCGCGATGTGTTTTTCCCGCGATTCCCTGGCCTGCGCTGGCGATTGCCGCGACCGGCAAGCTTTCCACCTGAACAAACTGACCCAACAGAGTTGCCGAACGCGAGTCGCTTGAAATCGCGTCGCTTTTCCGGTCAATTGCGTCGCTGGCGTGCCCCTGCGCCGCTTTCAGCTGGTTCGTCCGGGAAGCCGGGCAATTCATCAGGAAATCCCACCTCCATCCTGCCTCAAACAAAAAGAGAATCTGACATGAATCAACTCAGTCGACGAACATTCGTGAAGACGACAGCCGTCGGAGCCGCTGCTTTCGCCGCTCCGGCGATTGGCCGAGCAGGGACGTCCGCCAATGACAAGATGGGCGCATGTGTTGTCGGTGCCGGCGGACGAGGCGGAAGTCACATTGGTGAATGGTTAAAGGACAGCCGGGCAGAAATTCGAGCGATCGTCGATGTGGACGAAGAAATCGGCAATAAGCGGTGCGACGACATCGAGAAGAAACAGGGAGTTCGTCCGCAGTTTTACACTGACATGCGCAAGGCATTTGAAAGCGCGGATGTCGATTTTATCAGTACCGCAACTCCCAACCACTGGCACGCACTGACAGGCATCTGGGCGATGCAGGCCGGTAAGGATGCTTATGTTGAAAAGCCCGTCTGTCACAATGTCCATGAAGGCACGGCATTGATTGCCGCTGCCCGGAAGTACGAGCGAATCTGTCAGGTTGGGACTCAGTCCCGCAGCAGCAAGGCCTGCCAGGCAGCAGTGAAGTTCATTCAGGAAGGCGGAATCGGGGAATGCAATTTCGCTCGCGGACTGTGCTACAAGCGGCGTGCGTCGATCGGAGCTCTGGGAGATTACCCCATCCCGGCGCACGTGGACTTCGAACTCTGGAGCGGCCCGGCTCAGTTCACCGACCCGCGACTTACACGCCAGAAGTTTCACTACGACTGGCACTGGCAGCGAATGTACGGAAACGGTGACCTGGGAAATCAGGGACCGCACCAGACGGATATCGCTCGCTGGGGGCTGGGAGTCGACACGCATCCACAGACCATCCTGACCTATGGTGGCCGTCTGGGATATCAGGCCGAACGTAAGGACGACGGTTACATCGATGCCGGCGACACCGGAAACACTCTGGTTTCGATTTACGACTATGGAAACAAGTGCATGGTCTTCGAAACCCGAGGCCTGGGAGTCAACGATTCCGACGACGAAGAGCTGAATAAACTGTTTCAGAGCCGTGAAGGCAACAAGATCGGAGTCGTCTTTTATGGCAGCGAAGGCTACGTCGTGCAGAAGACATATCACGAATGCGTCGCCTACGATAAGGACATGAACGAAATCAAAAAGTTTACCGGCGGAGACGACCACTTCCGAAACTTCCTGGACGCCTGCCAGAGTCGAAAGGTGGAAGACCTGAATGCCGACGTCCGCGAAGGCCATTTGTCGGCCGCCGTCAGTCATCTCGGAAACATTTCGTATTACCTGAACGAAAACAACCGAGTGGACCGATCGGCGATTGCGGCCGCTCTGAAAGACATCAGCAGCAGGGACGACAATGATGCAACTCTCGATCGAACCATCAAGCATCTCGTCAAAAACGGAGTCGACCTGGATCGATATCCGATGTCGCTGGGAGCCCTGCTGAAGTTCGATCCCGAACGCGAAGTGTTCACGAACAACGATGCTGCCAACAGCTACCTGACGCGTGAGTACCGAGCTCCCTACATCTGCCCAAAGGCAGATCAGGTTTGATTCGCAGAAATCCGTTCAGGTCGCGCCGCAATCGATGTGGCGCGACCTTTTGAAGGAGTCTTGAGTGGCTGAGATAGATGTCTACAAAGAGTGGCTGGGAATTCCGGAAGGTGATCGTCCGCCGGATTTCTACACTCTGCTGCGGCTGGTGAAATTCGAAGACGACACGGACAAAATTCAGAACAATTATCGCAAACTGAATGCTCATGTTCGCAAGTATGCGACGGGTCAGTATCTGAAGCAGTCTCAGGATCTGCTGAACGAGCTGGCCAAAGCGATGCTGGCGCTCACTGATCCCGCGTCCAAGCAGGAATACGACGAAAGTCAGGGACGAGCTCCTCAAAAGTCCGAAGGTGACGAGCCCCGAACTGTTCTGGATTATCTGGTTTCCAAAAGTGTGATCAATCGCGGCCAGGTTCCTGAAATCGAGCGGTTTGCCGAAGCACGAGGTCTTTCGCATCGCGATGCCGTGATTCAGATGAAACTGGCGGATCCTGTGCAGGCGGCCCGAGCTCTTGCGTGCGAGCTCAGGATTCCGTTCATTGATCTGGATGACATGCTTCCCGAAGACGATGCGCTCGATCGACTTCCACGACAGGTCGTCAAACGCCATACCTGCCTGCCTCTCTTCGAGGATCGAGGCCATATGATGGTCGCCTGCGCCGACGAACCGTCGCACGATCTGGAAGACGAAATCCGCCTGCGGTACGGCATGCCGATGCGAGCAGTTCTGGCTGTTCCTCGCAGCATTCAGCAGGCGATCGCAAAGAATTATGCTCCGGGAATGCGAGACGAGGCGGTCACGGATGCTCCGGCGACATCCGGTTCCGCCACAAAGTCCGCAGCTGCAAAACCGAAAACGGCACCGAAAACTGCCGGACCACTGACAGCGGAAGAAAAGGAAAAACGCAAACAGATCAGTCTGATCATCATCTGCTGGTCACTGATCGGTACAGTGATGACGATCAAGTTCACAGAACTGATGGGATTCGGCCCGATGATGCTCACTGCTCTGGCCGTCGCCGGCAGCGCTGCCGGTGTGCTGAAGCTGACCTACTGGAAGTCATAAATGAAACTCATCACTGCTCGATGCGTTCTGATCGCTGCCTCTGTCACCTGCTGCACGGCATCTGCTGATGACTGGCCACAGTGGTCAGGCCCCGACCGTAACGACATTTGGCGAGAAGAAGGCATCCTCGACCGGTTTCCTGAACAGGGACTTCACCCCGTCTGGACTGTGAAGATCGGTTCGGGATATTCCGGCCCGGTCGTTTCGGAAGGTCGAATCTACGTTGCGGATTACATTCCCAAACCGGAAACAAAGACGCTGGAAGCCATCGAGCGGCTGAACTGTCTGGACGAAGCGACGGGAGAAATCCTCTGGCGACACGAATGGCAGACTGATTACCGGTCTCAGATGTTTTCCTATGCAACCGGTCCGAGAGCAACTCCGGTGGTGGCCGACGGGGCCGTTCTTGCGATGGGCTCAACCGGCCGGATTGTGTGTCTCGACGCTGTTTCCGGGAAGCTTCGCTGGGAACGCGATGCTCTGAAGGATTTTGAAGCTCAGGTTCCCGTCTGGGGATTTTCTGCGTCGCCGATTGTTCACAAACAGACTGTGATTTTTGCCTGCGGTGGACCGACCGGGCTGCTGCGAGCTCTGGACCTCAGGACAGGACAGGATGTCTGGAAGGCAATTCCTGCAGAATACGAAGCTCCCTATTCGTCTCCGGAAATCATGGAACTGGCCGGACGAAATCAGCTGGTTCAGTGGACTCAGGAATCACTCAACGGGCTGAATCCGGACACCGGCGAAGTTCTGTGGCAGGTTCCGTTCACCTGTCGGTCCAACATGGGCATCGGTCGCCCGGTCCGAATCGGTAACGATCGGCTGCTCACCAGCTGCTTCTACAACGGCTCAATGCTGGTCGAGGTCAACGCTGACGGAGCCACAGCCATCTGGAAAAACGGTGGCGATGGCGAGAACCCCAATCAGACCAAAAGCCTGCACGCGGTGATGACGACTCCAATCGTGGAAGGTGATTTCTTTTACGGCACCTGCAGTTACGGTCAGTTGCGAGGGCTGGACCTGAACAACGGCGAACGACTGTGGGAAGATGGCAACATCACGCGTCAGGGGCGCTGGGGATCATTTTTTTGGGTCCGACACCGTGATCGTTATTTCGTGAACACCGACCTGGGCGAACTGGTCATCATGAAGTTCACTCCCGATGGCCCGCAGGTGATCGACAGAACTCAGCTGATCGAACCGGACACACACTGCGGTTTCGGTCCCCGTCGTTTCGCGGACGCTCTGGTCAACTGGGTGCATCCCGCATACGCCAACCGGCACATCATCATTCGCAACGATTCAGAGATTCGCCGCATCTCACTTGCCGCGGGCCAGTGAGCCCGTTTTCTGATGAATTTTCTGTGAGCCCCCCGCGGTCTTCCTCATTGCTGCATTCGTGACCGCTAGATTCACGGCCTGAGGCTGATCGGACTGATGTTATATCAGTCTGCTGTGTCGATGGCGTGATCGAAATGAGAAGGGCTGAACAATGAATCGTGGTGATTTTCGGCGATTAATCGGGGCGAGTTCCCGAGAAGAGGAGTATCTGCCTGTGGCGTGTCTGCTGTCCAGCGGATACGGATGTGTTGGCTACTACAGCAGCCTGGCCAACGATGGGCTTGAAGAAACATGCCTGCTTCTGAATGCACGCCTGGTTGAACTTCAGAGCGATGACACCAGCCGAACTCGTGTCAGTGACTTCAACGATTTCATCGAAGACGTTGTCAAGACACACTATCGCCAAACTGACGAAAGGTCTCTTCCGGATTCCGAGCGGTCGGGCAGCAGCATTCCGCTCACTGCGATTCCGTTCCGAGAGATTGCCCTGGTCTACCCGGTCGCCCACATCACATCACTGCTGAAAAAAGCTCACCAGGAAACTCCGTCAGTTGCCGGATCCATTCCGGGCTTCCTGGACTTCGACAACAGAAGTCTGGTGTTGAAAGTCCTGCGAGCGAAACTGTGGTGAAGCAACGCGGCTTCTTTTGAAAATCAGCCCTCGGTGATCAGTCAGCAGATCCCGTCGAAATGCAGGCGCCCCGGGCAGGCACAAATCTCGCCACTCACATCCGGGTTCACCACGGCGATCAGTGTGCTTCCTGAGTACATTGACCGGCGCCGTCGACTGGAATTCCACGTCCCATCGTGAGAACCCGGCAACCACAGTCGGCTCAGTCTGCGGCAGAATTGCCGCAGCGGCAGAAATCGCCGATCTCCGGAAGGTCGACCGGCGAATCCGGCAGGAACACTGAAAACCTGCATGGAAAACCATGCAGACGGCCGCAACTGCCCTGCCATCTGAAAGCGGATCTCCGATATCGTGCGCGGTGTGAAATCTGCGACTTTCAGCAGACGCCATTCGTTGCAAAAGGATTTCTTCTGTGGCTGCATCCTCCACCTCCGGCAGAACTCAGCTGGGCCGTTCACTGCGTTTTCGCCTGTTTGGTTCGGCTGATCTGAAGTCAATTGCTTCGCGAATGTCGGTGGATCTGGTGATCGCCAACATCGCGCTGATTGCAGCGTGCCTGTGCCGACAGATTACGACGCGGAAACTGAGTGGTTCAGATCCGATCAACTCTGTGATCGAACGAATCAACCCCACATTCTTTGCTCACGCCGTCTGGTTCAGTCTCACAGGAGTCGTACTGCTGGCGCTGACCGGCTTTTATCGACCACTTCCCAGCGGCCGCATGGGTGACCGCCTGATGAGCGCCGCACGGACATGCATTGCGGGACTTGCTCTGCAGGTCGCTTTCGGCACCATTGTGTTTGATCGCACTCTGACGGCTCTGGAACTCGGCATTCCGGCATGGAGCCTGTTCTTCATGCTGCTGGCACTCAGCCGAGTCTCTCGCAGGTCATTGTCATCCTGGCTGCAGCTGATTCCCGGGACGGAAGTCCGAGGCGTCTCGCACATTGAATCCGTTCTGGTGGTTGGCGGCGCTGGTTACGTGGGTTCCGAGCTTGTGCGGCAGCTTTTGAATTCCGGATATCAGGTTCGAGTCCTCGATCTGCAGCTGTTTGGGCTGGAGCCGCTGCAGAGCGTCCTGTCGAACAAACGCCTGCAGGTTCAAAAGGGCGACTTCCGCAATATTGAAGATGTCACCCGAGCTCTCAGAAATATGGACGCCGTCGTTCACCTGGCCGCGATCGTTGGCGACCCCGCCTGCGCAATCGACGCGGAAACGACCATTGCCGTCAATTACCAGGCCGCGAAAATGATGGCGCAGATGGCCCGAGCCAACGGGATTTCACGCTTCGTATTTGCTTCAACCTGCAGCGTGTATGGAGCATCAGACGGCAAAGGACAGATCAGCGAAAACGGAACACTGAATCCTGTTTCTCTGTACGCCACAACAAAAATCGACGCCGAAAAGGCGCTGCTGGAAACCGCTGACGATTCGTTTCACCCGACCATCCTGAGATTCGGCACCGCCTATGGTCTTTCTCACCGACCAAGGTTCGACCTGGTTGCCAATCTGTTCAGCGCGATGGCTGTGACGGACGGGGAGATCTCAGTTTTCAACGGCCACTATGCTCGACCGTTCATTCATGTCCGAGATATGGCCCGCGCCTGTCATCTGTGCCTCGAATCTCCGCTGCACCTGGTGGGTTCGGAAATCTTCAATGTCGGCGATGAAAGCCAGAACTATACCATCAGTGAACTCGGTCAGTTCGTCGCCGAACACATCCCCGGGACTCGAGTGAAGGAACAACAGGACAACAGTGATCCTCGCAGCTATCGAGTCTCCTTTGACAAGATTCGCAACGCTCTGGGCTTCCGCGCCGGCATTGACCTGCGGGAAGGCGTGCTGGAAATGATCGAAGCCGTCCGCGATGGACGGATCAGCGACTGGCGTGACCCCATCTACAGCAACCAGCTGCAGATGAAACAATCCGGGCTCCAGGCACTGAAATTCCCGGAACGGTCCGATTCGGACATGCCCGCCACCAGTCAGTTTCTGCGACGAGCGGCCTGACGTGGGCAGTGGCCGCACTCCATCAAGCTGACGTTCGGAAACGCGACTGCTTCGCTGGGAAGATTTGTTCGCGTTGCGTGTGCAGCATCTCCTCCATAACCACAACCAGCAGTGTGCGCCGCAGCGCTGTGCCTTCCGAAATCAGGATCCGGCGGCGAACAGGTCCCGCATCCGCTGCTGGCGAAACCGGAAGATACGCACCACGTCCCGCTGCACAAACAGCCAATTGACCAGCGCCCCTCCCGGTACCTGATAACGCACCTGATCTCGAACGATCGTTCCAGAAGCAGTTTCGGTGAACGTATGCAGGTGTTCCCATAGAAGATAGGGGCCGCGCAGCTGACGATCCGTGAAGCTTTCCGGTGGATTCCATGCCGAGATCTCCGTCCGCCAGCGGATGGGAATTCCGTGCAGTTTCAGTCGATAGTCAATCAGCGTTCCTGACTGAATTTTGATCGGTGCCTTCGTAAGGACTCGAAAATTCAGCCAGGGCGGCGTCAGTTGTTCAAGCTGAAAGGCGTCGCTGAAGAATTCGAACAGAACCGACCGCCTGACGGGGAGCTCCTGTTCGGCTGTGAGCAGCCATCCACGTGTTGTGTCGCACCATCTGATGTCAACCATGGTTGCTCGATTCCGATGTTGCTCTGAAGTCACGCAGCCACTGCCGGACCCACTTCTCGGGAAGGCCGATATGAGCCACGGTGATCTCGCCGGTCAAATTGCGTGATTCCGGAAGATCGAAACACTGCTTGCGACCGACAAAGGTCACGGTGTGCTGAGCTCGAACACAGAGCTGTGCGGTCGGTCCAAGATCGCAGTCGAGCCCCGACGGAATGTCCAAAGCCAGCACGGCGGCGGGAGACTCGTTGATCCACGCCACGACCGACATCAGCGGCGCGCGAAGAATACCTCGAAACCCTGTCCCCAGCAGTCCGTCCACGATCAGATCCTGCTGTGACAGGGACGCGATCAGCTGCCTGAGTTCACTCTGCGACGTCAACTCGGTTGCTGCCATTCCCGCGGACTGCAGAATCCGGAAGTTCGTTTCCGCGTCAGGTGCCAAGCCGCTTCCGGACGGAATCCACACACATTCGCTGACAATTCCATCGGCGGCCAGTTGCCTCTACCAGAGCAAAACCGTCGCCGCCGTTGTTCGCCTGATCCTGAACCAGAATTCGCCCCTGTCCGGCGACATTCGTCCGGAAGTGCTGCTTCAGGACGTCACTTGCTCCTCGGGCGGCATTCTCCATGAGCGTCAGCCCGGAAATCCCGAGCTGATCCACGGCTGCCTGGTCGATGGCACGCACTTCCCGGCGTGAAAGTGTCAGCATGGCTGTTGTTTCTTCAGGACGTTTCGACGGCGGATTTTTCAGGAAACACAAGGTGTTGATCCGGGTCACGGGCATTTCGCAGGAAAATGCATTAAACTTTCGGGAACGGAAAACCCGGGCACGTTGGCTCGATTTTTTCGTCTTGACGTCGCTTCGCGCAAAACCTCCGGCGGGAATGCTTCCGGACTTCGGAACCCATTGACCGCGGCGATTTGCAGACGCACGTATCGTAGACAGCCTGATGGTATTTTCCTCCCGCCGCTGCAAGAAAGTTTCAGGCCATTGCTGGACGGCTATGACAATCGCTGGGCTCTTGTCACCGGAGCTTCCTCCGGAATCGGAGCTGAATTTGCTGCGCGACTTGCCGGTCGCGGAATGCACCTGATTCTGGCAGCTCGACGAGCTGACCGGATGAACGCGCTGGCGGAAGATCTGGTCACCAAACACGGAACGAAGTGTCATATCGTCGCCATTGATCTGTCAGCACCGGATGCCGCGAAGAAGCTGGCGGAAGAAGTTGAACGGCAGGGAGTCCGCGTCGAACTGCTTGTCAATAATGCAGGAGTGGGCATGATTGGCGCGATCGAAACCACTTCTCCCGAGGATGTTCAGAAAATGCTGGCTCTGAATATCAGCACACTGACCGATCTCACCTATCGACTGCTGCCGGGCATGCTCGAACGCGGCCACGGAGCCATCATCAATGTGGCGTCAGTTGCGGCGTTTCAGCCCGTTGCGTACACTGGCGCGCTGCCAGTAAGTCGTATGTGCTGCACTTCAGCGAAGCACTGTGGGCAAAGCCCGCAGCCGGGAGTCACCGTGATGGCACTTTGCCCCGGAGTGACTCAGACGGAATTCTTCAACCGCAGAACTTCGGCTGGCTGGAAAAGCACAGCTCGCAAACTCCGTTTCGAGTCGTCAAGGCAGCAATGACGCTCTGGAAAAGCGAAGACAGTACGTCATTCCAACCTGGCAGATACTTTGTCAGCCTGCTGGTCCGCATGGCCCGCGCGTCGAACCGCCGAATCAACAGGAATCAAACGCTACTTTCGATCCGCTCATCGCGCTGGGGGCAGGATACTCAGGTGCCGATTCAGACTGACGTTCGAAATCGAATTGTTGTCGTTCAGTCAGGATGCTCGCAAATGCGCATCTGACTCAGGAAAGTCATTCAACCGAGGTGTCTGATGCTGCGCCAGTCCTCCTGTGTTGCCTGTTGTTCTCTTGACGTCGGCTCTCTGCGATCAGCCGACTTCAACACCGCCTCGATGCTTCCCAACCCTGGTACCCGGACAAGGACTTTCCGAAGCTGCAACTCCGCAGTGGGTCGGTGAAGACGGCGTCGAATGTGTTGTCGTGCTGGCAATCGACGACAGGGGATCTGGCGAAGTACAGGCAGTATCTGCGACCGATTCTGAATCGACTGAAACAGATTGACGGCCGAGCACCCGTCAGCATCGCGGTATGACGTCAATCCGGATGATCCGCAACTGCAGGCTGGCTGGACGAAGAGCTCAGCATCAGATGCCACACCGTCGATCACCCGTGCCCGCTGCTGCAGGGGCGGTGATTTCGACAAAGCCAGATCCACCTACGAACGCTGCATTGATGCTGCTGAGCCAGATTCCCGGCAACAAACCCGTGGCCTTCCGCACGCCGTGCGATTCACTCAGCACCGTCAGCCCGCGTTTCTATTTGAAATCGCTTTCGGCACGATGGAAGGCAGGCACTACCTACAGATCCGTTCTTCCGTGATGAACTTCTTCACATCTGACGGTCAATCCATTCCTCGCGAGCTGGTGCTGGAAGAGGATGGCACCGAACCTTTTTTGGAAATACAAGTCAAGGGCCTGAAGCGAGGCGAAACAGTTCACAACAATTTTGTGAACTACATCACCAACTATCCGTATCCGTACGTGATCAACAACTGCTGCTGGCAGCTTCCCTGCGTTGCTCCCAGCGACTGGTCGGCTCAGCACCTGCACGGAATCAACAACCCGAAAACGATTGAAGACTGGAAGCGGTACCTGGACATCTGCGTCCTGAAGCAGGGCACCTTCAACCTGATCTTCCACCCTCACGGCTGGATCACCGCCGAACAGGTAAACGACTTCATCGACTACGCGGTCGCGAAACACGGGAAGAAAGTGAAGTTCCTGAACTTCCGCGAAGCGGCTGATCGCCTGAACGCAGCTTTCGGAAACACGTCGCTGCGAGACGCTGCTGATGATGTCGTGGTAAAGGTGATTCAGCGTGAGTATCGCGCCAACACAACTGCGGACACTGACATCGCATCGCTTCCCGATGCTGTTCGCGATGCTCTCTTGAATGCTCGATCGAAGTCGGTGCTGCCGCTGCGTCGCGATGACGGAAGCCACAACGGCGTCTTCGTCCGCGACAGTCACGTCTGCTGGATGAATGAAGACACGGCTCACCTGCCGGATTTGATTCACCGAGTTTCCTTCGATGACCTGAACAAGGCCGCCGCTAAGGAAGACGCTCGCCGGAATCAGCCACCCGTTCCGATCGGTGCCGCCATTGTCGACATCACGCCCGATCACCCGGTGCGACTCACCGGCTACGGCAATCGCATGACCGAATCCGAAGGCATCGCCGTCCGCATTCACTCGCGTGCCCTGGCCATCGGCGGCCCGTCCCCCACCGTCGCCGTCACGCTCCGCGTGACGAGCCCCGCAGACAGCACCAACAACGCTCCCGCATCGTCCGCAGAAGCCACCTTCGATTGTTGCCATTCCCCCGAACATCCTGATCACGATGCAGCGATCTCGACTGCCGTGAAGGCTCATCACGCGGAGCATGATGGCTACGTTGAACAACCCCTCGCCGTCCTCATCACCGTCGACAACTGCGGCGTCCCGGCATCCATCACCGAACAGGTCTTCGCCAAAGTCGCAGCCAAACACAACATCCCGCGCGAACGCTTTGCCATCAGTTCCACTCACACCCATTCCGGCCCCTGGCTGAGAGATTTCGCTCCGAATATCTTCGCTGAAATCCCCGAAGATCACGCGGAACATCTGAAGCAGTACGAAGCGAAACTGATCGACCAGCTTGTCGAAGTTGCCGACCAGGCAATTACCGCACGCCGACCAGGAAATCTGTCTCTGGCCTTCGGAGAACTCGGCTTTGCGATGAATCGGCGAGTCCTCAACAACGGCCAGTGGACCGGATTCGGCGAAGTTCCCGACGGCCCGACCGACAAACGGTTCCCGGTGCTGGCGGCTCATGACACGGACGGTAAACTCATCGCCGTGCTGGCCAACTACGCCTGCCACGCCACCACGGAGACAGGAAGTTTCAACCAGATCAGCGGCGACTGGCCCGGCTTCGCCGCCGATATGATCGAAGCGGATCTGCATGAAGCCGGAAACAAAAACGCGGTCGCCCTGATCGCCATCGGTTGCGGAGCCGACGCGAACCCGTCGCCCCGAGGAACTCACGAACAGGGTCAGCAACACGGCCGCAGCGTCGCGGATGAAGTCAAACGTCTGCTGAATTTGGAAAACGCCAAAGTCGCCGTCACACTCCGCGTGACGAGCCCCTCGGACGGCACACCCAACAACGCCCCCGCGTCTTCCTCGGAAGCAACCCCCGAAAACCTCGATTCATCCGAGGGTTCTGATGACGACCCTTCAAGAGCGACTGCAACGCTGACTACCGCGATGGCTCATCACGCGGAGCGTGATGGCTACTTTGATCGGATCGACCCAATGATCACGTGCAGCATGCTGAAGGTTGATTTGCCGCTCGGGCCGGTACCGTCCCGGGAAGATCTCGAAGCACTGAAGGATGGCCCAGGCGTCGATGGTTCGCGAGCCCGCTACTTTCTGAAGCTGCTTGACGATGGCAAACCCATTCCCACAACAGTGCCCGATTATCCCGTGCAGACCTGGTGTTTCGGCAAAGACCTGGCGATGGTGTTTCTGGGCGGCGAAGTGGTCGTCGATTATTCCATTCGCATGAACGACATGTTCGACGGTGATCGCCTCTGGATCAACGCGTACAGCAACGACGTTCCGTGTTACATTGCGTCGAAACGCGTTCTGCGGGAAGGCGGTTACGAAGCGGATTCCTCGATGCGCTATTATCGCCGGCCAACTCGACTGGCTCCCGAAGCCGAGGACATCATCTGCGACACCGTTCAGAAACTGCTGCCTCACGAATTTTATTCGGAACAACTGCGAGCCGACTTTCCCGCACCGAAATCGCCCGAAGAAAGTCTCGCCGCCATCACCGTCCGACCGGGCCTGAGAGTCGAACTTGTCGCCGCCGAACCGCTGATCACTGATCCCGTCGCCTTCGACTGGGACGTCAGCGGCCGACTGTGGGTCGCGGAAATGGGCGGCTATCCGGTCGGCGACGGAAGAACAGGCCGCGTTCGTGTTCTCGAAGACACCGACGGTGACGGTCAGTACGACAGGGCGACAACGTTTCTGGACGGGCTGAGTTTCCCCAGCGGCATTCATCCGTGGCGACACGGCTGGCTGATCACGTGTGCTCCGGACATCATCTACGCCGAAGACACCGATGGCGATTTCGTCGCCGATCAGCAAACCGTGTTGTACACGGGTTTCACGGAAGGCAACCAGCAGCATCGAGTCAACGGGATGCGGTGGGGGCTGGACGGCTGGCTGTATCTGGCCAACGGCGACAGCGGTGGTGATGTGCGTGCGGTGCATTCGGTTTCAGATCTGGAATCTGAGATTTCCAGTGAACCCATCAGTAGTCGAGGCCGCGACCTTCGCATTCAGCCCGACACCGGTGCCATCGAAACGCTCAGTGGGCAGACTCAATTCGGCCGCGAACGCGACGACTTCGGCAACTGGTTCGGTAACAACAACAGCAATCCGATCTGGCACTATGTGCTGGAAGAGCGATATCTGAAACGCAACCCGTTCGCCACCGGTCTGGAAACGAAGGCTCAGGTCGCCGAAATCCCCGGTGCGGCTCCGGTATTTCCGACCAGCAAAACGCTGTCTCGCTTCAACGACTTCGGCGCGGCCAACCGTTTCACGTCCGCCTGCAGCACGTCGATTTACCGAGACCACTTGCTGGGCGATGAGTTTTACGGCAACGCCTTCACCTGCGAACCGGTGCATAATCTGGTGTCGCGTCTGGTGCTTGAACGCGATGGAATCACTTTCAAAGGCCGTCGAGGCCTCGACGAAAAGCAGTCAGAATTCTTCGCGAGCGCCGACAACTGGACTCGCCCGGTGATGGTCCGCACCGGACCGGACGGCGCGATCTGGATCGCCGACATGTACCGACAGGTGATCGAGCATCCTCAATGGATTCCCGCCGAATACCAACGCAAGCTCGATCTGTACGCCGGCAATGCCATGGGCCGGATCTATCGCGTCGTGCGCAATGAACAGCAGATCACCCCGGCGGCAGGCAGACAACACGACTGGTACCAGAAACCGGCCTCGGCCGTTCTACCGGAAACTCTCGTCGAACGTCTTGCCAGTCCCAACGGCTGGTGGCGAGATACGGCTCAGCGGTTACTGCTGCATCACCATCGAGAAGACTTCGCGGTGAATCGACTGATTGAAACGATGATGTCGCACAAAAATCCGGCGGTGCGAGTTCACGCGATGTGGACGTTGTCGCAGGTGGGAGATCGCCCGGACTTCAATGCGTCACTGTTCGCCAATGCGCTGCAGGACGAACATCCGGAAGTTCGGCGAGCGGCCATCGAGCTGCTGGAACCCTGGATTGCTGATCCGCATAAGAACATTCCTCCGGCGTTCGAAAAGCTGACACAGGATCCGTCGGCTTTCGTCCGGCGACAACTGGCCCTGTCACTTGGGGCATCTCCGCATCCCGCAGCGGCTCAGCTTCTAGTGAAACTGATGCTTCGCTCTGAGCCCGCAACTGACGAACTGGAGGCCGTCCGGACATCGCTGTCTCCACAGAATATCCGACTGGTAATTGAAGGCGTGATGGCACATCGCCAAAGCCATGCGGCGGATCACCTGCTGTGGCAGCTGGCATCGCAGGCAGTGTCCATGAAGAAGCCGGACGTGGCCGGCGACATCATCGCTCTGTTGCTGCAGAACCTTTCAGGAACATCGCCCGCGGAGTCGTGGACTGCGGCCGCCGATTCATGGTCCGTGCTGAATCGATCACTGGGGACAAGTGCTCCGAACGCTCTGAAACAGGCTCTCCCTGGAGCGCATGAGCGAGCAATCATGGTGGCTGTTTCAGAAAAATACGATCCGACTCTGCGAGCGGCGGCTCTGCAGTTTGTCGCATCGTCCGGCAGCGGGGATGATGAATTACGAGAGAAAATCACCGAACTGCTGAGGCCTGCCACTCCGAACGTTGTGCAGACAGCAGCGGTGAGTGTGGTGGCTCGATCAGAGACTGGACGACAGCATCTGCTGAAAACATGGAAGCAACTGACACCCGCCATTCGCAGTCGTGTTGTCAGCGTGCTGCTGGAGAACCGTGAGCAGGCGCATCAACTGCTCGACGCAGTTCAACAGCATCAGATCACACCGTCGGACCTGGACGCTGTCGTACGCGAGCAATTACTGAACCATCGTGACAACGATGTACGTATCAAAGCGGTCGCTGCGCTGGGACAGCCCTCGACGACGGCTCGCAGCGAAGTGGTTGAGAATTTCAGATTTCAGATTTCAAATCTGAAATCTGAAATCTCAGATCCAAAGTCTGGAGCGTCCGCCGGAAAAGCGGTCTTCGAAAAACGCTGCGCGACATGTCACAGGATCGGCGACATCGGCAAACAAATCGGAGCTGACCTGGCCGCGTTGAAAGACCGTTCCACTGATGCTCTGCTGACAGCCATTCTGGATCCCAACAAAGCGGTGGAAGCAAGGTTTCTCAGCTACACCGCAGTCACCACTGACGGTCGCACCTTCAGCGGGATGTTGCTGAATGAAACAGGCAACAGCCTGACTCTGCTGGGCACGGACGGCAAAGAACAGGTGGTTGCACGAGCCGATCTCGAAGAACTGGTGTGCAGCAATCGGTCGCTGATGCCCGAAGGTCTGGAGAAAGACCTGTCCGTCGAAGACCTTGCCGGCGTCATCGCGTTTGTGCAGTCCTTCGGCATCACATTCAAACGTTTCGACGGCAACGAACCTCGCCTGATCACTCCCAGCGCCGACGGCTCCATCACTCTTCCCGCAGGTGCCGCGGAAATCTACGGGCCGAACCTGGTGTTCGAACAGAAATACGGCAACCTCGGCTGGTGGTCATCGACGGACGACTACGCGGTGTGGAATATCGACGTTCCGGAATCAGGATTCTGGTCTGTCGAACTGGACTATGCGTGTGACAACAACACGGCCGGCAATGTCCTGAAATTGTCGACGGGAACCCGGCTGCTGAGCGTCCGCATACCCGGTACCGGGACGTGGGATGACTACCGCAGCTGGACCGCCGGAGAAATCGATCTTGGCCGGGGACGTCGGCAGCTGATTGTCACCGCGCCTGAAAAGCCGACGTCTGCTCTGATTGATCTGCGCAGCATTCGGCTGATCAGAAGGGGCGAGTGATTCGAGGCTGCCAGCCTCACTTTTCGGATGCAGTTTGTTGTGCCTTCTCAGCAGCTTTCCTGGCGGCCTCCTGAGCCTCCTTCTGTTGTTCTCGCGAACGACGCATCATGCGATCCTGGCTGTCAAACATTCGGGCCAGCATGTAATTGCCGATGGCTTCTCCCAGAATGATGTCGGCCTGCAGGCCGCTGCTGTCTGAAATCACGGTGAATGACACATCCCGGTCACCTCCCAGATCCAGACAGCTCTGCAGAAGAGGAGTCGGTGGTTCGTCCGGCCTGAACGAAAACATCACCGGCGATGGCGGGAAGGCCGGCTGGTGAGCGTCCAGCCATGTGAGCAGTCCGCCGACTCCGATCGGATCATCCTGAGGCAGTTCCAGCCAGTGATCGACGTTCAGTTTGGCCGTACACAGCGGAGTTCTGGCAGCGAGACCTGTTTCGGCGCACCGAGTCATGCAGTCTGTCAGCATGGCGGAACAGTTTTCACCTCCAGCGCAGAACCACAGGCACGCACCGCTGTGGGCGATCCATGCATGAGTGAGCTGAAGTCCGGTGTTTCGTGCAATTTCTGCTGTGAATTCTTCCGGGAACGTGATGTGAATTGCCGGATGTCCGTCGAATTCGGACAGAGTCAGCACATCGTCCGGAGCGCCGGCTGCCACGGCGAGCTCATACAGCGACGGCAGCAGCGCGGGGTTGCTGTCCAGCTGAATGCCTCCGTAGATGACGCCTTCACTGGCTTCTGACCAGCCCGCCTTGAGCAGCAGCTCAAGTGTTCGATGCTGAGCCGCGGATTCCAGAGTCCGAGTGAACTCGATCGCGGCCTGGTCTGTTTCGCTGCGATGGCCGGGCATGTGGGTAACGGCGTACTGCAGCCACTGTCCGGCTGCCAACAGCATCGGGTCGTTTTCCTGAAAGGGTCTTAGGCACACATGCAGCGTTCCCGGAGCGCCATCATTGAGAACAGGGGCAAACCGACTGTGAGCTTCAGAAAACGTTTCCAGCGTGCTGCTGAGCGGGCTGTTTCGCCGTGCTGCCAGAGTCAGCTGAGCTCGGATGGAGAAGTCGCTGTCGTTCGCAAATCGCAGCCAGCCCTTCAGTTCGTCCAGATCGAACATGGTGGATTTGACCAGGTCGAGTCCGGCCTGAATGGATGTACTGCGCAGTTCGGCAATGGCTGCTTCTTCGCCATCGCGCTGCTGCATCTGAACTCCCGCCGCACCGCTCAGCATTCCCCAGCCGAGCTGTTTGATCCCTTCCGGAACTCGTTCAAAGAAGACTTCGATGCCCATGTCGTTTTCACCGCGACCGGCGCGAGTCAGAGCTTCTTCGTCGGGCAGCGACATCGTCCACAGTTCTTCAAAGCCGGAACTGAACATCAGATCGTCCTGAATTCGAAAGTATTCCGTCTGCGAAAACGTGTGTTTTGCTTTGGGCTTTCCGTCTTCCTCCACCAGTTCCACAGATCGTGTGAAACTGCGGTTGGTTGAGCTGCTGAATGCCGCCTGCTGTTGTTCAACAAACTCTTTCGGGTCCATTCCTTCAGGAATGGCAGTGGTCCAGCTGTTTTGATTTCGAAACAGAAAGCAGTGATTATCCTGAGGATCGATGCTGCTGTTGGCTCCGAACATCTGTCGGCGTTTTTCCAGCAACCGCTTTGCATCCGCTTCATCGGCGACCTGCTGAAAATAAACGGTCTCCCATGAGGGAATCAGCCCCTGAACCAGGTAGTAGATGACTCCGCTGATGGGCTGCTGCACCTGAGGAACCATCTCCTGCAGATCGGTGTTACCGATCTGTTTGCGGAAGTCCTCTGCAATCGCGAGACGCTCGGCTAATTTCACAATGTAGTCGGTCGATGTTTTCTGATTAACGTCGCGGACGAAGCCTGATCCCAGTGGCTTTTCTGCAATTCGCCCCTCTAACTGACCGAACGCGGTGCCCGACTGACCAATTGCAGCCAGCAGGAACACCGAACAAAGACACCTGAACAGACTTCGTTGAGAACAGAGCCGAGGCACAGGAACAATCGGGGGAGGGGTCATCGGAAAAATCCTGGGAGTTGAGACGGGGCGAGCTGGCGGTGCTACTGAGGATCGTGCGGAATGATGAAACAGGGGCCGCTTTCGCAGAAACGGGCCCACTGAATGCCAGGATGATCGTCGATCGAAGTTCGTCCGCGAAAGCCATTGAACGGACAGGATAGGCAATCAAGATCAGATTCCGCTGAAGTTTTGTCTTTCGTTTACGGGAAATTTCGCTCGCTCACCACGCATCCGGCTGATCGTGAACATGCAGTAAGTGGAGTGTGCGGGGCGAGACCGGGAGTTTTTGGAGGTGAGCCTGGTCCGCACATACGAAAATCTCGGGTTTTTCCCCCAGCAGTCGGATTCTTCAATGAGTTCCTTCGCCGATGTCTGCATCATTTCTGATCACTCGGAGAAAAAAAATCTCCAGCGCTTCACTCAATCCGAAGAGAGGGGCCGTTCCGTTCTCTGGATGAGTTTACTTTTTCCCGGCTCGTGATACCGTTATCGCCACAGGCGACGTGGTGCCGAACTTCTGAAACTGGCCGGAAAACCGCTGCCAGCGACAAGCAATTCGGGGGGATAGTCCCTGAAGAAAACCGACAACTGTTCTTCGGAGCGTACCAGCTGAATTCAGCTTCAGCGGGTCCGGACTGCGGGAGTTGGGGGATTCGGACCGCGGGTCCATCGCGAAGTGTGCGACAACGGAGCTGTTCTGAGCGATTGCTTCACCTTGGTTGCGGCTCTGCCGCGTAAGTTTGGGAAGAACATCAATGTCCACGGCCAGTCTTTCTCTGGACGGAAAAACATACGAATTGCCGGTTGTTGTCGGCAGCGAGGGTGAAGTTGGAGTCGATATCGGCCGCCTGAGAGGCGAGTCGGGGGCCATCACGGTGGATCCTGGTTTTACCAGCACCGGTGCCTGCCGCAGTGCAATCACCTTCATTGATGGCGATCGGGGAATACTGCGGTATCGCGGATATCCCATTGAACAGCTCGCTGAGCACTCAGACTTTGTGGAAGTCGCATGGCTGCTGCTGTATGGCGAACTGCCTAATGCTGAACAGCTGAAGAAATTCCGAGGTCAGCTGACTTATCACAGCATGATCCACGAAGACATGAAAAAGTTCTTCGAGGGTTTTCCCAATAACGCTCATCCCATGGCCATCCTGTCAGCCATGGTGGCGTCGCTGTCGACCTATTATCCGGAAACGGAACGCGAGGAGGATCACGATGAGAACATCGTTCGCCTGATTGCCAAAATCCGGACTCTGGCGACCTATGCATACAAGAAGTCCATCGGGCAGCCGATGATGTATCCTCAAAATCGTCTGCGATACTGTGAGAACTTTCTGCAGATGATGTTTGCTGTGCCCTGCGAAGATTACAAAGTCAATCCCGTGATGGCTCGGGCGCTGAATGCTCTGCTGATTCTGCACGCAGATCATGAGCAGAACTGCAGCACGTCCACGGTCCGGATGGTTGGCAGCAGTCGAGCGAACATTTTCGCCTCAATCTCCGCCGGGATCTGCGCGTTGTGGGGGCCGCTGCATGGTGGTGCCAACCAGGCCGTTCTGGAAATGCTGGAAATGATCCAGAACGACGGAGGTGACTACAAGAAGTGGGTCATGAAGGCCAAGGATAAGGATGATGGATTTCGGC
This sequence comes from Planctomycetaceae bacterium, assembly GCA_041398865.1. GTDB lineage: Bacteria > Planctomycetota > Planctomycetia > Planctomycetales > Planctomycetaceae > Fuerstiella. The sequence continues at coordinate 135,342 of JAWKTY010000016.1, read as the reverse complement.
TGATGGGCTTTGGGCATCGCGTGTACAAGAACTTCGATCCCCGAGCCACGATTCTGAAGAAGATGACGGACGAAGTTCTGACCGAACTTGGTGTCGAGGATCCGCTGCTTGATATCGCCATCAACCTGGAACGGGTGGCTCTGGAAGACGAATACTTCGTCAGTCGCAAGCTGTATCCGAACGTCGATTTTTACAGCGGTATTCTGTATCGCGCTATGGGAATTCCCACCAACATGTTCACCGTCATGTTCTCCATTGGCCGCCTTCCCGGCTGGCTGGCTCACTGGAAGGAACTGCGCGATGAGGATTCCCGCATTTATCGGCCTCGCCAGATCTACACCGGGGCAACCGAACGAAACTTTGTCCCGCTGAGTGAACGCTGAAATGACAGATCGCCTGAAAATAGCCGTCAATGGTGCTGCCGGTCGTATGGGCCAGCGGGTTGTGGCGCTGACGCTGGCGGATCCGGAACTGCAGCTCACGACGGCCCTGGAACACGCCGCCAGTCCTCGGCTGGGGCAGGATGCCGGAACGGTCTGCGGTGCCGGTGAATGCGGTGTCTCGATCACATCTGAAATTGTGGAACGGGTCGTTGCCGTCTTCGATTTCTCGATGCCCGAAGCCATCGACGGCATCCTGGCGGTTTGTGAGGATCGCCGCATTCCTCTGGTCATCGCCACAACCGGGTTCAGCGAAGAGTAGCGAAAGAAAATTGCCACCGCAGCTCAAAGTACTCCGGTTCTGATGGCTCCCAGTATGAGCACCGCGGTGAATCTGGTGATGAAGCTGGTGGAAGATGCAGCCCGGGTTCTGAAGGACAATGCGGCCGGTGTTGACGTGGAAATTGTCGAGCGACATCATCGATTCAAGGAAGATGCTCCCAGCGGGACAGCTCTGCACTTCGGCCGAATTGTCGCCGACGTGATGGGGCAGGAAAACCATGTCCACGGCCGTCATGGTCGTCCGGGAAAACGCCCTCACAATGAGATCGGTTACCATGCTCTCCGAACCGGCGACAACGTCGGCGAGCACACGATTGTCTTTGGCATGATGGGCGAAACCATCGATCTGACAGTTCGCGGCCATACTCGGGACAGCTATGCCTACGGAGCACTGGCGGCGGCCAAATACGTCGCCGCTCAGCAGGCTGGAATGTACAGCATGAAAGACGTACTGGGTCTGTGATCGACAAGGCAGCGATCGACAGCGCTGTGACGCACCGTGGTGAGACAGTGAAGGCCGTGACCGAAGCGGATGGTGCTTCGACGTTTGGTCCGACCAACAGCCGGGTTGTGGCGATTGATCGCTTTGGATTCTGTGCGTCCAGCCTCGCCAGGTTTCTGGGAGCATTCGCAGCTGCGGTGGCTCTCGTGCTGACACATCGGTTCCCGTGGCAGCAGTTTTCGAATCTCCTTCCGTTCTCAGTTGTTGCCGCCATCCTGACCGGGGTCGGCGTCCATGTCGGCATCGACGGCAGACTGCGCGGAACTGCTCTGGGAAGGGCCGGATTTCTGCTTGTCATTCCGGCGGCACTGCTGAGCCTCTGCGTGGCCGGGCTGATGTCCGTGAGTCAGGACTTTTCGATCGAAGCGGTTCAGTCGATGCTGTGGCTGGCTGCCTTCTGTGCAGGCATGGCAACGGGGACGGACTGGAATTCTGTTTCCGAAGCCGCTCGCAGCAGCCTCCCTCCAACTCAGCGCTGGCTTGGGATGAATTTCTGGCAGTGCGTGGCACCGCTGGCGTACGTTGTTGCGTTCTGGTGCGAAAACTCTCTGGTCGTCCAGCTGTCAATCGGAAGCCTGGCCGCAGGAGTGATCTGCCTGTGTCTGCTGAAGTCACTCGGTTCGCGCCCCGCCGGTTCCATTCCGCCGGATTCAGACACTCAGCCGCTGCTGCGACCGTGCGAACTCGCGGCCAGGGAGAAAACATCGGCCGCTGCGACAGGGATTTCCGTGTCCTTGACCGAATCATCGGAAACACCATCGGCAAGTCACTCCCTCGATGGCGACTGTGATTCGGTGGAATGTTGCGGCGGTACACGGACCTTTCGACCCACATCGTTCGGAGTCGGGGTCGCCCTCAGCACACTGGCCTTCCTGAGTTTCTGGATGCCTCTGACCGTGTGGCCGGCTTCGTTTCAAACTCACTCCGGCGAGGGAACGGCTGTCGTCTTTGCGAGCGGACTCATCACTGGTTTTGCCCTGGTGATGAGTGCAGCGCCGCGAGTCGGATATGTCGTTCTGGCGATGTTATTCTGTCTCTCAGGCCTGATCGTGCACGGAATTCAGTTCTGCGCGTCGGAAGAATCCGGAATCGTCCGCGTCATGGTCTTTCTGGTCGGCGTCTGCGGAGGTGCCGTCAGCTGCGCGCTGAGTGCGATGTGTGGAGAGCTGTTCGCCGATTGCTCATCGAATCCCATCCGCAGCCGGGTGGTCGGGACGTCTGCGTTCGCAGCGGCGCTGGCGTTGCTGGCAGCAGCCGGACTGACGTGGCTGCTTTCACCGCCGGTGGCAAGGCTGGTCCTGAACGCTGCTGTACCGGCCGCTGGAATCCTGATTCTGCGACGCCTGCCTAATCCCATCCTGTCCAGCCTTGGACGCGAGGAACACAGCGGACAGGATGACGACGAATACCAGGACGTCGTTCGATCGCTGGGAAAACCCGGTTCGACTTGACCACTCAGTGCCGCGACTGACTGTTGAACCCGCAGGTTCAGGCTGAAGCCTGAACTCCAACTCGCCCCTGTCTGCTACTTTTCGTACTTGACGACTGAAACGGTTTTTGACAGATCCGTGATGTGGCTCAGCATGCCGGTATCGCAACCCGGTGCGGCCTGTCGCAGCTTTGGCTGGAGCAGAGGTGCGGTGGATTTGTTTTGCAGGTCATGCAGATAGCTGATGAGAACCTGTTGAGCTCGTGTGTCGGACTGCAGCATGTAATGCACCCAGCCCCAGGATTCCGCATAGTCTCGCAGTGTCATTTTCCGAAAGTCTGTCAGCTGTTCCAGAGTTTCCAGATTCGGTGCCCATCCTTCTGCTCGGCATTTCTGCAGCATCTGCAGATGGAGCTGATGAGGTCGCTGCGAGTGTTCACTTTTGACTTCGAAGTATTCCGCAAGGCCTTCATCCAGCCACAATGGCACAGTGTTCAGCGACGCATGCAGCAGTCCGTGAGTGAATTCGTGACGCAGGTCCTCCTGGACTCTGGAGCTCTGGTAGGAGTACACAGCCAGTTCACGGCTGGTTCCCACAAAATAAGCTCGACGCGGCGGAAGATTCGGCCAGGTGCTGCCCATGTAACGTCGGTACGCTTCCTGACCGGGAAACAGGTACACCGAAACTGAATCACGCTGACGGGGCAGTTTCAGTGTCGTCTGCAGTTCCGCTCGCAGCGATTCCAGTTCGCGAACCAGTGGACTGTTTTTGGGAAGCGGATTCTGGCTGTGAATGGCAAAGCCGGTGCCCTTCACGGTATGTCGGACCGGCCGTTCATTCACGAATGTGGGCGTAGCGGTCCGGCAACTTCCGCTGACCAGCACACTCGTCGAATCGCTGATCAAGGAGATCAACTATCGAGTCAAAGGCACCGAAAAATTCTGGAACAACCCGGAAGGAGCCAACGGGATTCTCGCCGTTAAAGCCGCCTCCCTCAGCGAAGACAGCCGACTCGTTCCCGGATGGTGACTACAATTTCGTGTCCTGCACCCGATTCACGGGCGATCTCCCGGTCGCTGGTGGTTTCACCGGACGTTACTATCTTACCTCTGCAACGCGTCCCCACAGCGTTGACGTCGTTTTCTGAGCAGTCAGCGGGCCACATTCCGACCGTCAGCGGCCACATTCAGGCACGCCCTGCATATTCAACTTCTCGTTTCAGGAAGTCCGGAGCAGCGAAATGAGCCATCAGTACATTGAGCGATTTGTGAATCTGTTGTCGCCGGATGACAACTGCCTGCTGAACATGACTTCGGACGAGGCGGTGGAAATTCTGGGGAGCGGCGATTCCAAACGTCTGCGGGAGATCGACGGTCAGTTTGCTCTGGTTCATCGTCGGGGAAATCAGGTGCGGATGGCGCGTTCCATCGGTCGCCCGATGCGATATTTTCTGGCAAAACAGATCGCGGGGCCGTGTCTTGTGGTTGCCGAACGCATGGAGGAGATTCGCGACTGGCTGAATCAGGAAGGGCTGGGTGATCAGTTTCATCCTTCCTACACGCGGATGGTGCCGGCTCATCATATCGTGGAGATCGCTCTGCTGGGCTGCCCGGATCCCAACCCCACGTACACTCGATTTTTCAGTCCCCAGCGAAACTCATTGCCGACGGATCTGGACATCATCGGCGAGAAATACATCGGAGCTCTGCGAAAGGAAATCGATGCGTGGGTCGATCGAATTCCTGCAAGCGAACCGATCGGAGTCCTGTTCAGCGGCGGCATCGACAGCGGCGCTGTCTTTTGCGTGACCTATCACTGCCTGCTGCAGCGAGGACAGTCACCGGCTCGACTGAAGGCATTCACGCTGTCTGTCGATGAGCAGGGGCGCGATGCGGTTCAGGCGGCGCAGTTCCTTGCCGACCTGGATCTGGGGCTGTTTCTGGAAGTTGTCGATGTCCCTCGCAGTGCCATTGACTATCGCGAAGCCGTGCGGGTGATTGAAGACTACAAGCCGCTGGACGTCCAGGCCGCGGCTGTGGGACTGGCGCTGTGTCGGGCGATTCGGAAACGGTATCCGGACTGGGTCTGGCTGCTGGACGGCGATGGTGGTGACGAAAATCTGAAAGACTACCCGATTGAAGAAAACAGCGAACTGACCATTCGCAGTGTGCTGAATAACCTGATGCTTTATCACGAAGGCTGGGGAGTGAATGCCATCAAGCATTCACTGACGTATTCCGGCGGACAAAGTCGCGGACACGTTCGCAGTTGGGCTCCGGTTCGAATGTGCGGCTTCCGAGGACTCAGTCCGTTTGCTCTGCCGAACGTGATCGAAGTCTCGGAAGGAATTCCGTTTATTGAGCTGACAGACTGGCAGCATGATCGCCTGTATGGTCTGAAGGGTGAAATCGTTCGTCGTGGAGTTGAACAGGTCACCGGACTGACCATGCCTGTCTTTGAAAAACGGCGATTTCAACAGGGTGCAACCGTCGATGACACCTTCTCCGAACTGTTTCCTGGCGACGAACAGGCATACCGTGACGCATTTCGCGAAGTCTTCGCGTGACGTGAGCAGTCAGTTTGTCAGCCAAGACCCTGACCGACCGCTTCCGGCGACAGCGTGAACATCATGACCGACAGACCGGAGTTTGACGATGCTGCCGTTCTGGCCGCTCGGGGCGCAAAGAACACCGTGGACCCCATGCAGCCCTGGCACGTGCTGATCGAACCGGAACTCACGGCGGACGGCACTCTGGAAGACGTCGGGACGATCTTCCTCACCAACCGCGAATGCCCGATTCGCTGCGTGATGTGTGACCTGTGGAAGAACACGACAGCGGAAATCGTCCCGGCCGGAGCAATTCCTGCTCAGATTTCGTTTGCCCTGCCCCAGCTGAAAACGGCGAAACATCTGAAGCTGTACAACAGCGGCAACTTTTTCGATCCACAGGCCATTCCGCCGGCGGATCTGTCCCGTATTGCGGACATGGTGAACGGATTCCGCACGGTCATCGTAGAGAATCATCCTCGAATGTGCGGCGATGCGTGCGTTCGATTTGCCGGTGAATATGACGGACAGCTGGAGGTCGCGATGGGACTGGAAACGTCCCACGAACCGACTCTGCGCTGGCTGAATAAGCGCATGACGCTGCAGGACTTTTCCAGGGCGTGTGAGTTTCTGATGGCTCACGATATTCGAGTGAGGACGTTTGTCCTGCTGCGACCGCCGGATACGTCAGAGGCGGATGGCATTCGACGAGCACTCGATTCCCTCCGCTTTGCGTTCGATCTGGGAGTTAGCTGCTGCACCGTCATTCCGACGCGTTCGGGAAACGGACTGATGGACCAGTTGCAGAAATTCGGGCGGTTTTCGATGCCCGAAGTGGCGTCCCTGGAAACGGTTCTGGAAGAAGCAATCAGCTGGCGGCGGGGTCGAGTCTTCGGAGATGTCTGGGACATGGATCTGTTTCCCGCCTGTTCGCATTGCCGAGCAACTCGTCTTGACCGCATTCATCACATGAACCTGACACAGACGCTGCCCCCGCCGGTCCGGTGTGATCGATGTTCGACTTTATCGGAGTTCCCGGATGGCTAAGAACAGATCCGGAAATCAGCAGCTTCAGTTTCCGGTCTGCGGCTCAGATCCGTCGCAGGCCGGAAGCATCCTCGGCAAACGCTTCGACAGCAGTTTCCGGAACGGGCGACTGCAGGCTGATGTCCTGGTGATGGGATCAGGATTCGGTGGCAGTCTGCTGAGCCTTGTGCTGGCGAAACGGGGGTTCACCGTCGTGATGGTCGACCGACAGGCTCATCCTCGGTTCACGATCGGCGAATCGTCAACTCCGCTGGCCGATGCAGAGTTGCGACGTTTGGCGGCGGATTACGATCTCCCCGAACTAATTCCTCTCACCGCCTGGGGGCTTTGGAAGCGATGCCTGCCAAACCTGACGTGCGGAAGGAAGCGAGGTTTCAGCTACTTCGGACACCGCTCTGATCGACCCTTTCACCCCGAAGATCAGCTGCTGGCGGCGGCCAGCTTAAGCGACGATGTGTCCGATACTCAATGGCTGCGGAGCGATGTTGATCAGTTTGTTTTTGAACTTGCCGTCAGGAACGGGGTAAGAAGTCTGGTGAGCGGAGCCTCGCAACTCACGCAGACTCAGACCGGTTGGCAGCTGCTGGCAGCAGACGACTCCGGAGCGGAAGTCCTGGTACCGGCCGACTTCGTCGTTGATGCCACCGGTGGGCGAAACGCCGTGCTTTCGGTGTTGAACATTCCGGATGCAACGTCCGAACTGCTGACTCATTCATCCGCCGTGTACGCACATTTTCAGAACGTTGTCCCCATGCAGACCATTCTGACCCGCCATGGAATTTCGACTCAGCGACACCCATTCCCGTGCGACGCTGGGGCGCTACATCAGGTTCTGGAAGACGGATGGATGTGGCAGCTGCGATTCGACGATAATTCCGTCAGTGCCGGGATCGTACTGCGGGACTCGGGTCAGGTCGAGAACCTTTCACCTGAGGAACGATGGGAGCGGCAGCTGAAGAAGTACCCGCTTCTGGCCGAACAGTTTGCGGATGCTCGAGTCATTCGCCCCGGCAACGAGTTGATCGCGACCGGACGTCTGCAGAGACTTGCGGCCCGCGGGGCCGGCACAAACTGGGCGGCTTTGCCGAATACGATTGGCTTCATTGATCCGCTGCACAGCACTGGGCTGGCTCACACAATCACCGGACTTCGTCGGCTGGCCGACATTCTGCTTTCTGCGAATGAATGTCCTTCGGAAGGACGGAAGAGTCTGATCGGCAGTGTCGTTGGCAGTGCTTTGGAGGAGTACTCGCAGTGTGTCATCGGCGAACTGCATCAGATCGATCGACTGGTCGCTGGATGCTATGAGGCGTTACCGAGTTTTCGGCTTTGGAGCGACTGGTGCATGCTGTACTTCGCCGCGGTTACGTCCATGGAGCGATCAGATCAGACCGCATTGTCTCGAACTTTGCTTTTGGCCGACGACGTGCAGTTTTGTTCCGTGCTGAATGAAGCTCGGGTTCGGCTGCAGATTGCGAAAGAGCAGCGGGCTTCACCGGAAGCCTGCGCGGAATTCGAATCGTGGCTGGCAGGTGCGATTCGCCCGTGGAACCGTGCGGGTCTGCTGAACCCGGAATCCGCCGGGATGTATGCCGATACGGCTGCTCCGGATATTTCACAGGAAGACTGGTTTCGCCGGATGTTTGAGGACCGCTGAATTCGGTGCCTGCCGAACAATCTCATCCGCGGAACAGCTGCGATGGGGATCGCTTTCAATCGGCATCCGGAGGGCTATACTGGTCGGCCGATGGGAATCGTTCGTCCCTGTTTTTGAATCTGCCCGATTTCCAGCCGCCTTTCCCGGAGCCAACTGTGATTCGACGACTGCTGTTTTCCGTTCTTCTGTCTGCCATTCTGCTGCTCCATGTTCCTGCCGCATCGGCAGCGGATGTAAAGCAGGAAGCACTGCCGGTTGGAATTGTTCGAGCCTTTGAGAACCTGATTTTCAATCGACCCATCGTGGTGACTCATGCCGGCGACGGAAGCGGTCGAGTATTTGTGGCCGAACAGGAAGGAATCATCAGGGTCTTCCCGAACGATGCCGATGTCGAAGAAGCCGGTGTATTTCTGGATATCGATGCTCGTTGCCGGTATCGCGACAATCAGAACGAAGAGGGTCTGCTGGGCTTCGCCTTTTCATCCGAAGTACAAAGAAAACGGACAGCTTTTCGTGTACTACACCGCCAACGACGATGCGAACACCTCGATCGTATCGCGTTTTACTGTGTCGAAAGACGATCCCAGTCGAGCTGACCCGGATTCGGAAGTCCAGCTGATGAAGATTCTACAACCGTTCTGGAATCACAACGGCGGAACTCTGGCATTCGGCCCGGACGGCTTCCTGTACATTGCTCTGGGAGACGGCGGCAGCGGAAATGACCCGGACGGCAATGGTCAAAACCTGACAACGCTGCTGGGCTCAATTCTGCGGATCGACGTGGATCACGCTGATGGTGACCGAAAGTATTCCATTCCGAAAGATAATCCATTTGTCGACACCGAAGTCCCTGTGGGGCGCCGTGGAGAAACAAAACCGGCTCGCCCCGGAAATCTACGCCTACGGTGTCAGAAACATCTGAGAATGGCTTTCTGATCGGGAAAAACCGGAAAACTGTGGGCCGCCGATGTCGGTCAGAACCTGTGGGAAGAAATCAATCTCATCGAAAAAGGCGGAAACTACGGATGGAACATTCGGGAAGCCAAACACTGGTTTCGCCCTGACGGCAACGATGCGCCGAATCCCAAACTGATCGACCCGATCTGGGAGTATCATCACGACATCGGCAAGTCGATCACCGGAGGCTGCGTATATCGAGGCAGCAAAGTTCCCGAACTGGTGGGCAAATATGTCTACGGTGATTACGTGTCGGGCCTCATGTGGGCTCTGGAACACGATGGCAAACAGACCGTCGCGAACTATTCAATTTCGATGCCGGAAGACAAACTGCCGATCATGTCCTTCGGGGAAGATGAATCCGGCGAAGTCTACTTCACAACGCCGTTTGGTCAGCTGTATCAGTTTCAGTCAAAGAAGGAGTAGAGACAGGCTGAAGTTGTAGAGCGTCGGCTCCTTGAGGCGTGGAGGAATGGCTGCGCCGTTCCTCCATAAAAGTGCAGGCCTGAAATTCAGATGGCAAAGACGACCGGTAATTCAGACTATCGGGCGATGAATCGCCGCACCTGGAATCAGCTTGCGGACAATGGCAGCCTGTTTGCTCGGGTGGCCACGGACGAGGAGTGTCGGGATCCGTTGCGGGTGCTTGATGGTCGGGGCTGGCTTTCCGAAAGTGTCCGCGGTCTGGAAGTGCTGTGTCTGGCTTCGGGAGGCGGGTGGCAGTCAGTGCTATATGCCGTCGCCGGTGCCTGTGTGACTGTCGATCTTAGTGAATCCATGTTGGCTCTGATACCCGCGAGGCTCAGCGGCGCGGTCTGAACATTCGCACACTTCAGGCATCAATGGATGATCTGCGGCAGTTGTCTGATGAGTCATCTGATATTGTCCACCAACCCGTCAGCAGCTGCTACATCCCTGATCTGGTGCCGATGTACGCGGAAGTAGCCCGCGTTCAAAGGACGACGGGATCTACATCAGCCAGCACAAGCAGCCGGTCAGTCTGCAGATCAGTCATCGCAACGAACGTCATCAGTTTGTGATCGGCGTCGAGTATTATCACAAGGGGCCGCTGCCGCGTCAGCTGGATGAATCCTATCGCGAAACAGGAGCTTCCGAATATCTGCATCGGCTGGAGGATCTTGTTGGCGGTCTGTGTCGCAGCAATTTGATGCTCGAAGACCTGCGTGAACCGGTTCGTGCTGACTACAAGGTCGGCGTCGAACACTACGGCTACCGAGGCAGATATATTCCCCCGTACGTTCGCATGAAAGCTCGTCGTCGAAAGCGTTCCGCTCAGGACCGCGAGCAGTGCAGTCATGCGATCTGGACACCATAACCGTAAGTGCCCGGCGAAGAGCATGTTGCGGGAAGCTGTCCATTCGCCGCATGAAGGATCGGTTGGGATTCTGGATTTGCAGGATTCCGAGTTCGAAACGGGTCTGTTGCCGCTTTGGTCACCTGGCCGGTGACTTATTCAGCGGCACCAGCAGTTCCAGCGGCGAGACGATCTTTTCAGACAGGTCACCAATGTGGCAGGTTCAGCTTCTTCATCCACTCGGCAGAATGTCGTCAAAGTTTTTCCATCAATGTACTCCATCGCCATCATGTGCTGACCGTCGGTCTCGACAACATCGAAGATCTGACAGATGTTTGGGTGCGACAGCGAACTCGCGATCTGAGCTTCGCGAACAAATCGAGCCAGCATCTGTTCCGCCTTTTGCGGCTCAAATTGCGGAATCTTCAAAGCTACCTGCCGCTTCAGAACGTTATCTTCCGCAAGATAGACCGCTCCCATTCCACCGCGGCCGAGCTCCTTCAATATGGAGTATCGGCCAATCGTCTTGAGAGGCGACGATGCATTCACCATTGATTCCGGCTGAGTTGAAACCTTCTCGCCACCGGTCACTGATGTATCAGCGTTTGCTGGTCGAGGAACGCGGTGTGCCTGCGACCGCTCAGGAGACGCATCTTCCATCGATGGATTCAGGGGGAGTCTTCGCTTCGGTGGAACCACGTCAATTCACCCGGAAAGATAGGCGACTTTCAGAGTCCCGAGTCAAACGCTTGGCAGGATAACAAACCCCTTACGGCGTTTCTACTCACCGAAACAGGAGTGGGGGCGTCGGCACTGTGTCCCCTCAATTCTCTGAACTCTTGAGATAATGCGAAAATGTCCGGGCAGTAATCGTTTCCGATCACTGTTGGCAGGTTCCGGATCAGTGAAACCTGAAAGACGATGCTGGGCGAACGCTGTCGCGGCTGTGGTTGCGAGTATGGCGGGCGGCAGAATCTGCCGCTGGGGGTGACTTGAACATGTTTTCGCTGTTTTGTTCGAACCATCGCAGATGGCAAAGTGATCTTCCCGGGAATTCCGTCTGCGCGTACGCTTCCGGTCGGCCGACGGCAATTCCTGCAGTTGGCTGCCCGTCTCCCTCTCCTTTCCGGCATGCTGCCCGACGGTCCTGTCTTTGACTTGATCTGTCGCGCGGCTTTCATCTTTCCGCTATCTGCTCTCCACTGTGTCGTTGGCTGATGACCACTGATTCCATTCACATTCCGGTGATGCATCGCGAGGTGCTGCACGCGCTGGACCTGTCTGAGGGCCTGACGGTCATGGACGGAACTGTGGGTGCCGGTGGACACAGCCGTCTGATCGCTGAACGTATTGGCACTGGTCGGCTGATCGGGTTCGATCGAGACCCCATGATGCTGAATTTTGCAGAGCAGCGTCTGGAGGGGTTCCACTCATTTCTGTTCCACGCCAGCTACGCCGACGCGCCGGAGTATCTGATGGAATGCGGACAGCCGCAGGTGGATCGAGTCCTGCTGGATCTGGGCCTGTCATCGGATCAGTTGTCCGACCGTGAACGCGGTTTTGGATTTGATGCCGGCGGGCCCCTGGATATGCGATTCGATACATCGCGAGGCCGGGCTGCCGCTGATCTGCTGATGACGGCCGGCGAAGAAGAACTGAAAACCATCTTCGAAGAGTTCGGAGAAGAACCCTTTGCCGGACAGATCGCAGCCCGCATCTGTCAGGAACGAAAAACGGTTCGAATTGATCGAGCCGATCAGCTTGAGTCGTGCGTTCGGATGGCGGTGCCGTCGGGGCGACAGGCAACAGGAAAGAATCCGGCAACGCGAGTTTTTCAGGCTCTGCGCATTGCCGTCAACAATGAACTGGAGCATGTTCAGCGAATGATGAACGACGTGCTGCCCGGCATTCTGAAACCAGGCGGCATTGCCGTGATCATCACTTTTCATTCGCTGGAAGATCGGATTGTGAAATCCGCATTCAAAGGAAAGCAGTCATGGCAGGTTCTGACCAGGTCACCCATCGAACCGACACCGGCGGAAGTTCGGCTGAACCCTCGCAGTCGTTCAGCAAAGCTGCGAGCAGCCCGGCGCAATCCCTAAAGCAGCGGGATGCTGAGTGGGGATTCGAACCGTCGAAGTCCGGGATGGCCACTGAAGCCAGGATGGGCATGGCAGTGGTCGTCATTCTGGTCTGCGCGTTTGCGTTTCTGGTCTATCACAAGTTCGATCTGAAACAGCAGGCTCTGAAAGCCGCCGCCATCGCCGCACAGAATTCAGAACCCGGGACTTCACTGGCCACGGATGACTCTGGTCATATCGAATCCTCCGATCCCCAGGCAGACACCAGCTTCGGTTATGATTTCCCGTCAGCAGTTGCCACGGCTGCGGAACGTTCTCAAACGGGCGATCAGTCGCCCGCCTTTGCTGACGCGGAACCTCAGGTGGCTGCTGCGCGGCAGACACCAACTCCGGTTTCGAAGACAGACGAATTTGCCGTTCTGACTCACACATCAGACCGCCAGGTTCGATCATTCGGCGAAGAAGCTGTGTCCGAAACGGCACCTGCGAAAGAGCCGGCGTTCACGCTGTCCGAACCGGAAGTGCCAGCGAACTCAGCTCCGGCTCCGAAGGAATCACCCGGCTTTGCAGCATTTGATCAGGCGTTCTCAGACAAGCCTGCTGACGCGAACAAACCCGCATTGACTCAGCAACAGCCTGATCAGTTTGAAGACTTTCCGGCCGCCAGTGCATCGGCCAGTCTGGCTCAGGCCGACAGGGCTCAGGAACAGTGGCCATTCGAAGAACCCGCGAAGACGACTCAGCCAATTCCGAAATTCGACGGTCGTGAAATCGACAACCCAGGTTCTGAGAATCCGTTCGCTGCGACCAGCAAACCTGAAGGTCTTTTTCCGAAGAAAGAAGTCGCCGGTGGAGAGATCGCTGCCGCGGATGCGCCACAGGCGGAACTGCTGCCGCCCGTCGAAGCGTTCACAGCTCCGTTTGAAACACCAGAGGTTGAAGTGGCTTCTGCGGGTGAAAATCCGCCAGAGACTCGCACGGATGACCTCCTCTCCGCGTTCGGCGAACCTCAAGCAAAACCCGTCGAGTCCGCCGCTCCGGCGCCTGCGGCGATTGTGCAGTTTGATGACCGGCCATTCGGAGACTTCGATGACAAAGGTTCAGCGCCCGAGAAGCACGCTGCAGCTGCATCAGAGCCGAGTCCATTCGAGTCTACACCCTTCCCTGAATTCGCCGACCGCGAACGAACTCCTGCTTCGGCTGTTCCTGACGCGCAGCCTGCGGAAATTCTGCCAGGCGACGACTTTGGTTCACCAGTTTCCGGCCGTTCAAATCGAATGAAGCGTCCCGAAAATACGGTGGCGATGTCTGCTCCCGTGCCCGACGTTGATGCTTTTGAAGATTCGTTTCCGCCTCCGGCCGCCGCGGCCCGCCGTCCTGCGCCGCCGCGCGAACCGGAACCATCGCCTTATCGCCTGTCGGTGCCGACCACGACTTTGGATCAGTCAGAACGAATAATCGGAACTGAACAGCCGGTTCGCAGTGTGGCACGAAGCCATGTCATTCAGCCGGTGGCAATGTCCGGAGATGTCGACGTTGTTGATGTGCAACCGGATGACACCTACTGGACGATTTCCAAGCGTGTCTATGGAACGGCCAGATATTTTTCGGGCTTGGCTCTGTATAATCAGCACCGGATTCCGGATCCAAAGAAGCTGCGAACGGGCATGAAGGTGCTGATCCCGGCTCCGGATGTTCTGGAAAGTCAGTATCCGGAACTCTACACCGATCTCGCTCGGTCTCAGGCCAGCCTCCCCAGAGGCTTCTTTCTACAGCCAAACGGAAGCCCGGCCTACCGAATTGGTGAACGGGAAACTCTGTCTGAGATTTCCCAGAAGCACCTCGGACGAGCTTCCCGCTGGATCGAAATTCAGCGAGCCAACCCCGTCGCTCTGCGAGACCCCAACCGCCTGAAACCCGGGACAGTCATCACGCTGCCGGACGACGCCACTGATGTTCACATGATTCCATAATGCAGGCTGTGATCCGCTGGAAGATGCGAGCGTGTCGGAAGCCCTGACCGTCTAAGGACGGGGCGGGTGTCCGGCAGTCAGGCCCGGCTTCATTTTGACAACAGTTCAAAGTTGAACTCAGTGTTGCTGCCGTCGACATTCGCTGTCAGCTCACTGTTGAATGTTGAGTACTTCGGAGGGATCACTTCCTTCACTTCGTCCATGGTGCCACCCAGATCTGAGTCCGGAATCTTTTTTCCGGTTGGCTTCATCCAGTGAACTTCCACTCGATACGCCCCGGCGTTGGCCCCCTGGTTCTCGGGCACTGAATATGTGCCGTTGGTGATCGCTCCGCCAGCGACCTTGTGCTTGTCATCCAGTGGCATGAAAGAAATCGAGCCCCCGTCAATGGGAGTTCCGTCCAGTGTGACGGTGCCTTTCAGCGGGTAGCGAGTCTCACCGGAATACGGAGACTGTCCGCACCCGGCCAGTGTGGACAGGACCACAGTGACAACGAAAGCGGAACAGCTGAGAAGAATTCTAGACATGTCAAAACACCGTCAACGCAAAGGGAAAGAGTTCAAAGACGAGAAAACAGGGCTGTGGCGCTGTGCTGTTCTGTTCTGGTGGCTGCACGGCGATCCTGGTTTGAGCCTCAGCAGCAGTTGTCCACAGCCGAGCACGCCCGGGAGAAACAAAGATGGTCTCCGACTCTGCAGAAATCGGAGACCAATCCGGGGCGTTTTCAGAGTTCCTAGAACTCACCGACGGTGTTCTCGTCGTTAATGAAGAACAGATTCTGGTAGACAAATGCCGGACCTGCCATATTGGTGTTCATTCCAAGGCATGTCGACGTGCTGCCTGCGGCAGGATTGTGGGCAATGTTTTCGCTAATGAACCGCACGGCCCCGTCGCACATCAGGAATTGAGCTCCGCCTTCGTGCAGGCTGCTCGCCTGATGCCTAACGCACCCACCGTCGCCGGCGACGGAGTTTCCGCCGTTCGAAGTTGTTGGGTTGTAGGTATTGATCGGAAAGTTTACCCGGAACTTATTGCCCGCGTCGGACACTGTTGTACGCCCCCAGATGATGGCCCCGGTGTAGCGTTTTCCGGCCGGTTCCCGCTTCAGAGCACGCTCGGCAAACAGCAGTGTGTTGCTGGTGCCATCAGTGATGTCTCGGATACCGACCTTCGAATCGGCAGTTCCAACCTGCTCGCTGACGACATAATTGCTCTTTGAATATCCCTTGTAATAGGCGTTGACGTTGGCACCAGTATCTGAAGGACAGATGAAAGCCGGGTAGGGATCCTGCAGCGGAGTGCCACCGCCGATCGCGGCATTGGCCGCAGGCATGTTGCAGCCGCCGTCGGGATTCAAAGTATTGTAAAGCGGTGCCTGATCAATGTAGGGAAGCAGAAACGTACATGTTCCCCAGCGATCCGAACTGACCGCGACCGCACATTTTTGAGTGTTAACAAAGCCGGGAGGAAATGTCTGGTATACGTCGTGATAGTTGTGCATCGCCAGGCCCAGCTGCTTCAGATTGTTCTTGCACTGAGTTCTGCGGGCGGCCTCACGAGCCTGCTGCACGGCCGGCAGCAGCAGTGCGATGAGAATGGCAATGATGGCGATGACCACAAGGAGTTCGATGAGCGTAAACGCTTTACGGTTTTTGGGCATACTGACAGCTCCTGTTGATAAGAGATGGAGAAGGGAAAATGAAACCGGAGAACCCGGCTGCCGCACGAATTTACAGAACTGAGGGACGTTTTTCAATAACCCCCTAGTGCTCTGTCAGTGATGCCATGATGGATGTTATCCTTGAGTCGATCGTTCATGGAAGACCGAAAATTCAAGGAGGAAATCATGGAGAAACGATACCGGGTCACGCTCATGGATGAGGAGCGTGCAGAATTGAGTTCAATGGTTTCCAAGGGCAAGTCAAACGCCAGAAAGCTTGTTCGGGCGAGGATTCTGCTGCTGGCGGATCAGGCTGAAGGAGGGCCCGCGAAATCAGATCCAGAGATTGTCGAGGCATTGGGATGCGGGCGGGCGACTGTGGAGCGAGTTCGTCGGTCGTTCGTCGAAGAAGGGCTGGAAGAAACTCTGGAGCCATCTCCATCAACACGCATTTACGAAAGGAAACTCGACGGCAGGATCGAAGCCCATCTGGTGGCACTCGCCTGTGGTTCGCCGCCTGAAGGACGCAGCGGCTGGACTCTGCGTTTGCTGAGTGATCGACTGGTGGCACTCGGACATGTCGATTCCGTGTCACATGAAACCGTGCGTCAGACGCTGAAAAAAACGACCTTAAGCCGTGGTTGAAGAAAGGTTGGTGTCTTCCGGAATGCCCATCGTCTGATTTTGTGGCTGCGATGGAAGATGTGCTTGAGGTTTATCACAGGCCATTTGATCCACAACGTCCCATGGTCTGCATGGACGAGGCAAGCAAACAACTGATTGCGGAAGTCCGAGAGCCCTTGCCAGCGCGACCGGGAAGTGTTGCCAAGCAGGACAGTGAGTACGAACGGCGAGGAACGGCCAATGTGTTCATGGCGGTCGAACCGCTCGCAGGCAAACGAACGGTGCAGATTACCGACCGACGTACCAAAGTTGACTGGGCACTGTTCATCAAGTTCCTGTTACTAACGGTTTATCCGGAGGCCGCTGTGGTTGTGCTGGTGATGGACAATCTGAACACTCACTGCATTGGGAGCCTGTACGAAGCCTTCGATCCCGCGACAGCGCGAGCACTGGCTTCTCGTCTGGAAATCCACAACACACCAAAACACGGCAGCTGGTTGAACATGGCAGAGACAGAGTTAAGCATCCTGTCGCGGCAATGCCTTGATCGACGCATCGATTCAAAAGAACTCCTGACGACCGAAGTCGCCGCATGGGAACAGGAACGCAACTCTCGCAAATGCAAAATCAATTGGCAATTCACCACGGCGAACGCCCGCATCAAACTCAAGCGACTCTATCCATCATTTCAGGACTGACAAAGCACTAGTAATTCGTGAATAAAGCATTAGTGCGAAATGGCGAAGATGGCGAATAAGTGCGCGGCAGAATTGGTGGCTGGCAATCTGTTGATTCCTTGCGACTTCTTCGCCCCTGGCTGCGTCGTGCGTTGCGATTCTGCCCGGGGCGAGATGTTCGCTGAAAAATTTGCATTTCCCGAATCCCCCTGATTCTCCACGAGCTCTCAGCCTCCCTGTCTTCTCCGTCGGACTCGGATTGACCGATTTTTCCGCTGGCTGATAGACTTCGGAGTGATTCCTTCGGCGTTTTGCCACGGAAAGCACGGACTCGCGATTCTGAGGCTGATGCAGGGGACGTTGTTTTTCGTGCTCTGCGAGGGGTTGCGTTCGTGTGGTGAATCCGGCTCCCATGGAAGGAGCCGACTGGTTTTGTGTGACAATACATTCACAGTCACCTGATTCAGGGAAGAATCGATGTCTGGTCCAACCGACGACGGCGGAGCCGTTCCTTTTGAGCTGTCGGAACAGCTGCGGGAGGCTCGTTCGATCATTCGCAGTGAAGCTCGGGCTCTGACCACGCTGGCCGATGAACTGGATGTGGCGTTTTGTGAAGCCGTCGAACTGATTCACCGTTCGACAGGTACCGTCGTGGTGACGGGGGTTGGGAAAGCCGGACTGATCGGCCGGAAGATTGTCGCGACGCTGGCCAGCACGGGAACTCGAGCTCGGTTTCTGCATCCGACGGAGGCGGTTCACGGCGATCTGGGCTGCGTGTGTTCCGATGACATCATTCTGGCTCTGTCCAACAGCGGAGGATCGGAAGAAGTTCTTCGGCTTCTTCCAGTGCTTTCCCGACTGCAGATTCCGGTGATCGCCATCACCCGTGACCATCGAAATCCTCTGGCTCAGGCCGCAGCCGTTGTTCTGGCGATCGGACGGCATCAGGAGGCCGGGGAACTTCAGCTGGCTCCGACGGTCAGTACCACTGCCATGCTGGCCATGGGGGATGCTTTGTCGCTGGTTCTGAGCCGGGCGAAGGGATTTACCGCGAACGACTTTGCATTGTTTCATCCTGCCGGAGCACTGGGCCGACGCCTTCAGCCGGTCAGCGAAGTGATGCGCACAGGATCGGATTTCCGAGTCGCCCGGGAAACGGACACGGTTCGCAGCGTGATGATTGGGCTGGGACGGCCGGGGCGTCGGACCGGAGCCATTGTTCTGACACGAACCGACGGACGGATCTGTGGAATTTTCACGGACAGCGATCTGGCTCGGCTGTTCGAGCAGCGTCGCGAGCACATGATCGATCAGCCGATTTCTGAAGTGATGACGGTGAATCCCGTGACCGTCAAGCCGCACGTATTGCTGCCGGCAGCTCTGCAGCTGATGTCAGAACGAAAGCTCAGCGAACTGCCGGTCGTTGATGTCAATGGAATCCCATTGGGACTGGTTGACGTGACCGATCTGCTGGATGTGCCAGGCCGCCGCTTCAGCAACAGACGATGCGGCAGGAACTTCTGCAGCAAAGCATGATCTTTCTCAGGGAATTCGCCGAGCTGCGTGATGAGGCGCAGTGAGCACGACGTCAGGTCCGTCTCCGGATGAGCATCTACAATTCACAACGCAGATTTCTGAAAAGTGTGATGGCCACCATCACGCTGGCAGGAGTCTATGTTGTGTTCCGGTCGCTGACTTCTCCGTTTCTGGATGTGGACCATGTGACGCATGTTCCCGGCAGTCAGAGTGCTGTCGCACCGGTGTCCACCGAGTACCTGGATCAGGCTCGACGCTGGCTTCCGACTCAGCCATGGGTTGCTGAGGCCACCAAATACTTTCACGATCGCGGACGTTATCTGTATTGTCAGGACTTCGGACTGCTTCCGGGAGACCATTCGTTTGAAGTCCGGCCGCTGGCCATGATCTGGCACAGTCGACCCGACGACACCCCCGTCACCCTGGTCGCCGATTCCGCTCAGCTGGACAGCACTCGTCCCATTTCGATGAATTCAACCGAACTGGGCCAGATAGCCAGCGGCTTTATTTCCGGAAGTGTGCGGATCGATGGTCCCGATGGACTGAAAATCGAGGGCTGCACGTTTCATCTGTCGTCGGATTCCATGAAGCTGTGGAGCAACGACCCGGTCCGATTTGCGTGGGAAACACATTCCGGAAGCGCTGCCGGCGGAGTGGAAATTTTTCTGAACGGAATGCCGGGAACTCGGGACGGTTTGACCAGCGTGACGGATATTCGTCGAGTGCGACTGAACGGAAAGGTCGTCTGTCATTTTCTGATGCCGGCGGAACGAGCCGGGCAGGACGACATGAAACTGGATGTGCAGGCCGCGGGAGGATTCTCGTTCGATGTGCTGACCAAAACCGGCACCTTTGCCGGACTGTTGCCTCGAGCGGGCGAAACAAAGCTGAAGGACCCTCGAAATGAAGTCTGGGTTCGTCGCATCAATGCGGATCAGTCGATTGATCAACTGGTGTGTCCGGAACTGGAGTTTCAGTTTCGCAATGGGGATGATGCCACCGCAGACGATGATACCGGTGGACGGATGAAGCTCGAACACGTTGTCGCCTGGGGCCGACAGGTTGTGTTTCATTCAAAAGCCAATGGCGTTCTGCTGCAGGCAAATGAAATCCGTTACGCGATGGATCAGCGGCGTCTGGACATTCGCCACAACAATCTGGAGGGTTCGGCGGAAAAGAAATTCGTCCAGCTGACTCAGGCGGACAACGTCCTGCGAGTGCCGCACATCCGAATTCTGCATGCCGCGGACGGCAGCGTTCAGCGTGTCGAATGTAACGGCGAAGGTCAGATTTCGGGAACGATGCCCGAGTCGCCGGAAGGATCAGATGAAGACCACGGAACTCCTGACGGCAAATTCAACAACGAACCGCCGATGAAGTTTGCCGCGTCCTGGCTGAAGTCGCTGGTGATGCAGGTCGCTCCGGATCTGAAGACTCGTCTCATCACGATGGAGGGTCAGGCCAGCGTTTCAGAGTCCACTCGGGATTTTCGGCTGAGTGCTCAGAAGATCGGATTGAAACTGGTTCCTCCTGTCGGCGGGCCGTCCCGTTCGACGATGGAATCGGCCGATGGAGCTCAGCCCCCGGTTGGCCTGGCGGATCTGCAGCCGGAAATTCTGAAAGCGGAAGGCAACGTTGTCGTGGATTCACCGTTCGGCGGCGGTGTCCTGCGGAATGACCTGACGGTTCGATTTGAAACCATGCTGGCCGCCGGTCCGATCAGGCAGGCATCGCTGACCCGAACGGAGACCGAAGGCAGTTCAAAGGATGAAAAACAGGGCAGTGCGTGGGAACCACCGCCAGGCGAGAAAATTTCATTTACGTCGGATTCACTGGACGCTGTGGTTGGGATCACATCTGATCCGAAGAATCGACAGGCCGAATTCAGAAACATGTGGCTGAAGGGCGGGGTTGAGCTGGTTCGTCAGGCGGCGGATTCCTCGGGTAGTTTTCGAGCGACGGGGAACCAGCTGTATGCGGCCGGCACGGATCCGTCAGCGATGGAGGTCAAGCTGTTCGGCGACCCGGCCGTCGTGACTCGGGACACGGGAAAGGTGGAAGGGCCCCGGCTGGATCTGATTCAGCAAACCAGTGAAGTGCAGGTTCAGGGCAGTGGGCGGATGAGCTTTCTGACAGAGAAAGGGTTCGACGGCAGCGTTCTGCCCGAACCCATGCCGCTGGATATTTACTGGAGCGACCACATGTATTTTCAGGGGCGCTCGGCCAGTTTCGTTGGCAATATTCGGATTGTCATGCGGGATGCTGCGACTCAGAACGTCGAGCTGCAGTGCTCGGGCCTGACGGTCCACTTCAGCCAGGACGTTCGTCTGGGGCCGTCCGGAGCCGACAACGAATTCAAGCCGATTCCAGACAGTTCCGGTGAAACCGGGGCGATCGAACGCATCGAATGCCATAATCGAGTGACGGTCAGCATTGATCAGTTTGCCGATGGCGAGCAGACAGGCCGACATCGTGCGACGTTTGCTGACCTGAAACTGAATCTGCAAAACGGAGATTTCACTGCCTTTGGTCCGGGCGATCTGGATTCCGTCACACCCGACGAAGGCGGCCAGCTTCAGGGGCCGGTTCCTGCGACGGCACGAGCAAACACGCCCTCGCAGACGACCGAAACAGCATTCGTGTGTATGAAAACCACATTTATCGGTGAGCTGAAAGGCAACATTCATCGACGGGATGCAACTCTGACACAGAACGTCGTGGCTGTCGTCGCTCCGGCTCGCCGAGTTGATGAGCGGATCAGCCTTCAGGAAATGCCGACAGATCAGCTTCCGGAACGAGCCGGCATTCTGCAGGCCGAACTGCTGACAATCAGCTCTGTTCCGGGACACTCCGTTACTGATGAATCAAAGTCAACACCAATCTCTGCCGGCTTTGCCGTCGTTGCCCGAGGAAATTCGCGGCTGGAATCCCGCAGCCTGTCTGCGAGCGCCGACGTGATTACGTACGATCACCAGAAGCAGCAGTTCATTATCCGAGCTGAAGGGGATGGGACGGTCATTGTCAATCACCGTTCGGGGACGGGAGCTCGTTTCGATCAGCTGAAGGGCAAACGCTTCGAGTATTATCGCCGGACCAATCAGCTGAACGCTGCCGGACTGGGCGGACTGAATCTCAGCGAATAGCGGTCGTTCCGACGGGTTTTTCAGCGGGCGTTTTCTGCCGGGGGAAATCCCGAATCAATGGGCCATCTGTTCCGCTTGTGTCGGGACGGACTCTGCACGCAGCATGTTTGGCCAGGTTCGAACGCGGAATCGTCGGCTCAACCTGTCATCTCGACCTAGTGTAGGCTGCGGTCGTTCCTCGAATTCAGCGACACCCAACGAACTTCTCCAGCTTCGTACGCTGACGAGCCGCGTCTTTTACGGAGCAGACACTCATGAATGACATGAATCGACTTTTCGCTCAGTGGCCGACGGCAATTCCCCGCGAAGGCTCTGTCGTGACAGCCTTTGGGGAAACGATTCCCTTTGAAGACTTCATGCTGACCAACGAGCTTGTACTGCTGCTGCGTCCGCAGCCGGACGGGATGGGAACCCGCCGAGTGATCATGAAAGTCGCTGATGTCGTAGGGATACGAATTGCCAATTCAATCGAACCGGAACGATTCATGGCCATGGGTTTTCAGAAGCATGCCGTCCCGCTGGCCCGTCGGTCAGGGTAGGCCGCCGCGTCGTTCCCTGGAGTTCCGCAGGCGGAAACGGTCACTCCGGTCGTCAATTCGCGATTCATCTCTCAATGTGGGGAACTTCACAGGTCTGGCTTCTGCCTGACAGACTTCATCATACTGTCAGGCGGGAGCCTGACCTACAGACGACTTTACAGACAGGAATGTCTGTGCCACCTGGCATGGATCGCCATGTAAAGGACAACAGACGAACTACGGGCAGATTTTTCTGTAAGTATCCCACAGACTCATGAACACCTCAGAAGCAACCTCTCAGTCTCAGACATCCGGATTTCAGTGGCGGCAGTTGTGTGACAGCACCATCGGCGCTCTGAAAAGCATTGAGCTTCCCGACGACCTGCAGATCCCCAGTCTGCCCGCCGCACTGAATGATTTTCTGGACGCCTCGGCCGATCCGAACTTTGATGTGCGGCGGCTGGCGGACATCGTTGAACATGACCCCGGGATGACCGTTGACCTGCTCAAATGTGTCAACGTTGCGTCCAGCGGGACTCGTCCCGTCAAGACCCCGTTCGAAGCGCTGGTCCGTCTGGGTGTTCCGCAGGCTCGCAGCTACCTGATGGCGGCCGGAATCAAGGGTGCCATGCTGGCGTATGAATCTCGGCTGATGAATCACCGCAGCTTCTGGAACGAATCCGTGCGACGAGCTCTCTTTGCTCGGGAATGTGCGGCCAATATGGGCGTTGATCAGAACCTGGCGTTTATCAGCGGACTCATCCAGGACTTTATGCTTCCGGTGCTGACCAATCAGTTCGACAAGGAATATATTCGGTTCCGTGCGGGAAGTTGCTCCGAATAATGTCACGCTGTCAAAGTGGGAGACGGAAACATTCGGATGGGATCATGCCACGGCGGCCACGTTTGTTGCTCGAAAAATGGCATATGCCGGACGACCTGTTGTGCACGATTCTGCTGCATCATCGCATGGAAGTTTCCGGTCGCCTGCCTGAGGAACAGCGATTTCTGATCCTGCCATGCACGCTGGCGGCACTGCTGCCCGACCAGTTGAATCAGGTTCCCGATGGCATGAACCGTCTGCTGGAAGCGGACAGCCGGTCCAGCGCCTTCGGCCTGGACAGGTTGTGTCAGCGAGTCGACGAACAGCTGGATCAGATCACGGAGGGGCATGATGTCCCGCTGTACCTGACACCTCACCTTGTCGACCATCGCCAGCTTCCGGCAGACCGGCGATGATTGATTTCACTTTCTGCTCACAACACTCCGTACCTTTGCAAACGTGATTGTCAGCTGTTCTCCCGGCGAGCTCGCAGCCACTGCATTTCCAGTGGAGCGATGATCTGACGCAGTGCCTCAGGCGGCGCGAGGTTGCCGTCGCGATAGCAGTCATTGAATTCAATCCCCAGTTCGGTTTCCTCACGTCTTCGGACGATGCCGGTGATCACTGCGGACTTTCCGGATGATTTCATCTCGACCGCAACCGCGTCACCGACAATAAACGGAACGTCACCGGTCACAGCCAGCCCGATACCCACCAGACTGATATGCAGCGGTCTGAGTGAAACTCGATCCGAGCCGGCCATGACCCAGACATCCAGAGCCCCTTCAGTCACCGGCACCCGAAAAGCCCGTCGAACCTTTCCCGTGGAAATTCGCAGCAGAAAATGGATCAGATCGGGAACCCGTTCTGCGGGAATGGACAGATCAGCATCGGAATCAGCGTCAGCCTCTTCCACTCGATCAATCTGCAGGCAACCGCTCACGAAACTGAACGTGACGTTTCCAAATGATTTCCGTGGAGCATTGTGAGGATGCACAACCCGGACCTCAATGCAGCAAAAAGGGATCTCGGAAGGTATCAGGACTTCGGTGAGCCACGTCCGCAGCACCTGAAAATCGATTGACCTGCCGCCCGCAATCCGGACCCCGAGAACTTCAGATCAACGGGCAGATATTATCAGAGTCCGTCACAGGATTCTTCAAGCTTTACCTTTGTGCAGCGAAGCAGGAGCGGTTTGTCATTCAGACGTTTCAAGGTGACGCATGGTTTCATCCAGTGTGTACTTGAGATATCGGTCGGTTTCCTGTTCGAGCACGTTCAGGACCACCTCGATGGCTTCGTCGGCCGGAAAGAAACTGCAGGCTCGCACCGCTTCCAGTCGGACTCGGGGATGTTCGTCGCTGATGCGTTCGGAGATCAGTTCCAGGGCGTTGGGGATCTTTGTTCGAAGATCACACACAATTCGAGTCGCGGCTGCGCGTGCGTGATAGTCCGTGGATGCGAGCAGTTCGTTCAGGAGATCCATGTCGACGGTGTTGTGTGACTGCAGAACCCAGCAGGCTTCGAGAAGCTGGTGGATGTACTGATCATCCGATTTGTTCAGCGCTGACACCCATGCTCGCACCGCCGGTACGACGTCAGCAGATTTGCGTTCTGCCAGTTCGCGACGAGCTCGATACCGAGTGCGATCTTCATATTCCTTCAATGCGTCCAACACGGCGGGAATCGGCATCCCGGCGACCGGAGGAGCCTTGACCAGGTCCCGGCCGGTGCAGATGACTCGCCAGATTCGTCCATGCTGATGATCTCGGTTTGGTTCCCGTAGATTGTGCTGCAGGTGACCGATCAGGGCATTGTGCCAGTCACAGATGTAAAGCGTTCCATCCGGTGCGAACTGCAGATCGATGGGACGGAAGTTGCCGTCTTCACAGAAGACCAGCGGTGTTTTCTCTGTGCCTTCAAATCCGCTGCCGACTTCCTTCATCGAATACTGCAGGATGGAACGATCTCCGATGACGTTGCACAGCAGAAAATCGCCCTGATCTTCGGGTTTGAAGTGACGGCTGGAAACCAGTTCGCTGCCCGCCGACGGCCGAGTCCTCTTGGTAATGAACGTCGGGTAGACGCCGGAACCCCGCATGCGCAGTGTCCTTGAAGTTGTTGACCGTGTCGTTGAAGGAACCACCGGCGTGCTTGGCCGGATACTCGACGCGACCACTGATCGGTGTCGCCCAGAAATTAAAGCCCGGAGAAGCGTCCGAAATGAAATCCTGTCCCCAGAAGTCGTAAACGTGTCCCCAGGGGTTCGCGAACGGCAGCGAAACATGAGTTCCGAATTCCTCCGTTCGGGGATTGTATCGCCAGACGCCGGCTTCGTGCATACGAGTCAGACCGTAGGGACTTTCGACCTGGGAATACTTGAACGTTCCTTCGTTGAAGTGCAGAGTTCCGCCGGGACTCCATTCAAACGCGGAAATGCCATGATGGGAGTCGGCGGTATCGAAGCCAACCAGCTTCCGAATCGTGACATCGGCCACATCGTCGCCGTCTGTGTCTTTCATGAACAGCACGTCCGGCTGCTGAGCGACCCATGCACCACCGAACCCCAGTTCAAAACCGGTGGGCTGATGCAGCCCGTCAGCGAAAACTTTGCACGAATCGGCTTTCCCATCGCCGTTGGCGTCTTCCAGAATCAGCA
This sequence comes from Planctomycetaceae bacterium, assembly GCA_041398865.1. Taxonomy (GTDB): domain Bacteria; phylum Planctomycetota; class Planctomycetia; order Planctomycetales; family Planctomycetaceae; genus Fuerstiella. Next base: position 109,470 of record JAWKTY010000016.1, on the reverse strand, counting down.
CTTTGTCTTCCAGCTTCGTCTTGGGTTTCCAGTGCGGATAGGACGGCATGGTTGTCACCCACAAGCGGCCCCGATTGTCGAAGTTCAGCGACACCGGGTTCGCCAGTTCGGGGAAATCTTCTTCAGAAGCCACCAGCTGAATTTCGTATCCCGGAGCCATCCTGAACAGCTTCTGCTGTTCCGCTCCGGACAGGTATTCCAGTGAGCCCAGCTTTCCGGCTTTTGCATTCTTGTCGTCTTCGCCGCCGACGTTGGTTCGGACTTCGTAGAAGGGCAGCGTATTGCTGTCATCACAGGCTTCAGGAATCGATTTTCCCTGAGCAACGGCCCAGATTCGCTGATCCCGATTGGCCGTCATCTGATCCAGAATCACCCGCTCACGTTCCATGACGTCGCGATTGTTGTATGTGCCGTCTTCCCCGGCCAGACCTCGCTTGCCGTAAATGGAATACCCATTGACAGCTCGGTAACGATGCCACCAGTGAAAATTCTTGTCATGAATCTGACTGCGGATCGCTGCGTGACGGTCGGAATCTTTGGTCGTCAGTCCCAGAGCCTTCATCAGAATCGGTGCCAGTGCCTGATAGCCGGCATCGTTCAGATGTGAACCATTCAGTGTCAGCTGCCGGTCTGATTTCTCGAACAGAGCCTTTGTTGGTGTGAACAGATCTGCGAAGACCACCTGAGTGTCTTCCGCAACCTTCTGAAGTGCCTGAGTGTAGCTGGCCAGATTGATGTTCTGCTGAGTTCCGTCGGTAACATTGGGGTCTCCGATATTCTCAAAGGCAATCGGAGAAACCAGCACAATGCGGGGCCTCCCATGACCGTTGTAGTCTTTACCTTTGGTTTCCTCCACCAGCTGAGCCATCTGCTGAGCGAACTCACTGAGCCCTTCTTCGCCGTCGAAGGACTCGTTGAATCCGAAGAAGTACAGAATGACATCGGCACCGCTGTGCTTCAGATGGCTGTCCGGATCTCCGAAGTCCAGCGAACGAATGCGTTCCGTGGGTTCATCTCCGGGAAAGCACAGGTTGCGAACCGTGAGTTCCAAATCCGGATAGGACTGATGCAGCAGTGTTTCCCAGTGATTATGGTGCTGCATCCGTTCGCCCAGTTCATTCCCAACCAGGCAGATGTGGTCGCCCTTCTTCAGCTCGAGCGACCCGGCGTTCGCACAGGTCACGGCGCACATCAGACTCAACAGTCCCCACACAAACATCCGGCAAGACATCTTCTCAATCCTCACAGGAGCAGTTCCCCTGAAACAAGACAAGGTTTGACCCGAAGCAGCTTCACGGGCCGTACTGTTCGAGACTCGTAAATCGGTCGGGCTGATCAGCCAATTCAGCAATCGCGCCGAACACAGTTCGCTCGACAGGCGATTCAATTCTGCCTTTCAGCATCAGCCGGGCACATGGTGACCAACTGTTTCCACGAAGTCAAACTCATCGAATCCACGGTCGGAAACCAAACGTTGGCAGGCCCCACGCGATACCGAGCGTCATTTTTCGCTGGCACCCGCCGACAGAAGAGATGGCCGGTACAGGTCGACTCGCCCATGCATGGTGTACAGCCGAAAGTCTCCGCCATCTTCTACCAGAACGCCGCTGGAACGATTTTCCCGGATGGGAATCACCGGACCGGGATCACACTTCTTCCATGTTCGCAGGTCATCCGACACGGCAAACCATGTGCACCAGTCGCGAGGCTTTTCTTCAGATCCCGTGCCATGCATGACCGCGTAATATCGTCCGTGATGTTCGACGATCTGATTCATCGCAATCATCAGCCGGTCAAACGGTTCGGGGCCAGGGACAATCAGCGGTTCATCGGCGACATTGGTCCAGGTTTTCATGTCGCTGGATGTCGCCAGCCACACTCCGGCGTCCTGGCGTTCATAAAACAGGTGCCACACGCCGTCTTTCAGAATGGCGGTCGGCGTTCCAAACGGGCCCGGGGGAATAGGTTGCCCGTTGACGAGCCGAACGTCCAGTGTTCCGACTCGCTGCCATGTCATCCCGTCTGCGGATGTCAGCAGCTGAGCCTGATCCTGGGCTCCTTCTGCAAACATGTAATACGTCCCGGAATGCCGGACGATCATCATGTCTTCAACCCAGTGATCGTCGTAGATGGGGTTCCTTTCCGATCGTTTCCAGTGAATGCCATCGACCGATGTCGCGTAACCGAGCTTCATCATGGTTTTTTCAGGCGAATCATAGCCCGTGTACCAGAGCTTCCAGATGTCGCCTTCTTTCAGAATCCAGCCACGCTCACGGATCCATGCGTCCCAGTGACCTTCTTCACCGACGAAGACCGGATTGGAAGCTTCCGCTGTCCATTGCTGCCATTCTGGTGGCAGATCCTGAGCGTCCAGCAGCGAGGGCGAAACCAGAAACAGCAGGATGATCAAGCGCCGCCAGGCTGACGTCGCTCCATTCAATAGCGTCAAAGAGTTCTGAACCATCAGCCCGCTCGTTAATAGGTCAGCCGCGCAAAATCATTTTGGTCGTCGGCTACCAGCATAGATCAGGATTCAGGCGGACTCCAGCATCGGAGGCGTTTCGAAGGATGAGAGTGAACACCGGGGGCGACAAAACCATTGAACATCGACGAAACGTCCGGCTTTTCGGTCAGGTGAGCGGCAGATGAGTTCCTCCCGCACCTTTTTACGGAGGAAGTCACGAGTTCCCAGGATTTCTGACGTGAGCCGGACTCGTTGCTTTGTCCACTCCGGAAGAGTGGACGGGTGAACTTCGGCCACATCCTGAAGCGAGCCGATTGCTTTTTGTTGCCCAACGCGACGATACGTCGGTGCAAAAAGCCCTCGAACAAAGTGATCGTTCGAGGGCTGCAGGAGGTTTGTTCCTGTCGATGGAGGTTATCGGAACAGGTGGCTGACAAAACAGCGGGTCAGCCACCTCGAAACGTACTCCGAGCACCATCTACAGTTCGAAATACTTGTCCTCCGATTCGACGTCGCTCATCATCAACGGTTCGCCGTCAGCGATCTCCTGAAGCAATGCCGTTGCTCGCGAGAAGGTGTCGCCGTCCGAATCTGAATTCGGACCGGCATCGGCAGATGCCTGAGTCTCCGAACTGCGGTCGGCACCGGTGGCAACTTCCGGACCTTCCGTGGCGGCAATCTTCAAATGAGACCCTGTCGACGGTTCATCGTCGGCAGTCGGTTCAGACAGTCGCTTTGGTTTTGAAGCAGATTCCGTCGCTGTGAGGGAAGGGATTTCCGGACGCTTCATTCTTCGCAGAATATCGAATCCGGAAACTGCCGCGGCCACGATGGAGAGAATCGGGAAGACACCGAAGGAAATGACATTCATCAGCGCTGCCGAAACCATCAACACACAGACCAGCACGAGAGCTCCGAACAGTGTCAGCCGAGCTGTCAGGCCGCCTTTCTGCTGCTGGCGGGCATGAGTCGCCAGAGCCTGTTCAACAGATCGGGTCGAGATCTCCCGGAACGAATTCATGTCGTTCCGGAGTGCATTGAGATCGATCTTCTGCCGGGGCTTCTGCGGTGCGGCAGGTGACGACACGTTATGCGACGGAGTTGACGACGCTGGTTCCGGTTCCGGCTGACTGCCGAACTCACCGGACATATATTTATCAATAAACGACACAGGGCCTGTCTTTTTGGGCGGCTCGGCTGGTTTCGATTCAGTCGGCTTCTTTGCGGCTGGTTCTTTCTTGCTTGATGATTTTGTCAGCTCGGCGGGCAGACTCCCGCCGGCAGACTGTCGATTTCTGGCCAACAGCTGTTCCATATACTGAGCCACAAAGTCATCGCCATCCTCAACCTGTTCTTCCTCTTCCTGGCCGGACGGCTCGCTTTGCAGCAACATGTTGCTGGCTTCGGTGAACTTCATGGACACGGCTGCAGCGGATTCCTGACTGTAATCGTCGACGGCCGACATCAGTTCAGCAGCGAGCGCCGGCGTATTCGGCTCTGATGGCTGTGAAATTCGATCAGACCCCAGACCAAACAACTCCGCGATTTCATTGCGAACTTTGGGCTGACTGGGAGTTTCGAGGGACTTCAGAATTTCTGCGGGATCAATCGAGGCACTGGGCTGAGAAATCCGCTGCGACGGCGCGGACAGCTCGTTTGCCTGTGGAATGGAGGTGTGAATTTCAGCGCGAGCCTGTTCGAGCTGCTGCCGAGCCTCCCGCATTTCCCGTCGCTGAGTTTCCAGTTCTTCTTCCTGCTGTCGGAGCATGCGGTCCCGTTCGCGCAGTGTCTCTTCGCGCTGGTCGAGAACAACAGTGCGTTCATCAAGTTCGCGGTGCAGCGTCTTCAGTTCGTCTGCTGATTCCGAAGAACCGGTCTCGGAATGACTACCGGTGGATTCTCGCAGCGACGCCAGCTCCAGATTCTGCTCTTCGACTCGTTCCGTCAGCTGCTCAATCATGGACCGATATTGACTGATGGTGTCATCATCTGCTTCCGGAACTGCTGCTGAGCTTTCACGAAGCGTGGCGATCTCAGCTCGCATCTCTTCGATTTCAGCCAGAAGCTGAGCCTCTTTTTCGCCGTCATCTTCGCGGACAGAAAGCTGCTGTGCCTGTTCGCGAGCCGCCAGAAGTTCGTCGCGGGCATTCTCGAAAGCCGCCCGCAGTTCTTCAAGAGCCGTGGCCAGATCATCACGTTCGGCAGTTGTGTCGGCGATCTGCTGCTGCAGTTCCGCCAGCTGCTGACCGGATTCATCGCTGTCGGCGGAGCCGGCGGAAAGCTGAGCTTCCAGTTCAGCCCGGGCAGCTTCCAGTTCGTCAATTCGCTGCTGCAGTGACGTCCGCTCGGCCATGTGTTCTTCGGTGGCCATCGCGGTCTGCTGCAGTTCGGACTGAGTCTCTGAAATCTGCTGTTCGCGTTCCGTCAGTTCTGCGCGCAGCTGTTCCAGTTCAGCTCGGTCATGCTGAAGCACGTCCTGCTGCTGCTGAATGTCCATCTGCTGATCGGCCAGCAGAGCTGCGTCACGAGTGGCCTGCTGCTGTTTCTGCTTCAGTTCCTCGGTCAGTCGATTGATTTCACCTCGGCGTTCGGTGAGTGCCTGTTCCATCGTTGCCAGTGATGCTGCAGTCTCACTGGTCGCCGACAGGTTCCTGCGGGACTCTTCCAGACGATTCCATTCTTCCTGAATCTGTTCCGCACTGGCCGACAGTCGTGTGGCCTGAGCTTCGAAGTCGCTCTGAGCCTGTTCGAGAGCTGCTTCGCGTTCTTCGAGTTCCTGCTTCAGCTGATCGAGGTGCTGAAGCTCGGCGATCCGAGCCTCAAGTTCCGCCTGCTGCGCGGAGATGGCGGCTTCCCGATCGGCGATTGTTTCGCGCAGAGCCTTCAGCTCTGACAGCTCTTCAGTGGAGGCTGTCAGCTGTTCAGCCTGCTGACGGAGAGCGGCTTCACGAGCGGCCACGTCGTCGCGCTGAGCGGTCACGTGCTGAAGCTCGGCCGATAACCGGTCCAGCTGCTCGCGCCGAGCTTCCAGAGCTGCTTCGCGTTCTTCAAGTTCCGTTCGCAGCGCTTCCAGGTGCGACAGGTCGGCTGCCTGTTTCTCGATGACGGCCTTCTGCTGCGTCAGTTCAGCATCAAGCTGCTGGACTCGCAGTTCACGGGCGTCAAGGCGACCCGAAGCGTCTGCCTGTTCCTGCTGGTGCTGTCGCCGTTCCTTCTGCAGTTCCTTTCGAGCCACCTGAAGCTGCTGAAGTTCTTCAGCAACCCGGCGACGGGATTCCTGAACGCGTTCGGCCTGAGCATCCAGCTGCCGACGTTCCTTCTGAAGTTCAGCATCGCGCACCTGAAGATCACGACGAATCGCTTCCAGTTCCCGGCGTTCGCGAGCCGCAGACTGCTGATTCTCCAGTCGAGTCTGCTGAATGCCCGCCAGTGCCTCTTCCAGTTCACCGGCTCGACGTTCAAGTTCATTCTGACGCTCTGCCAGTCGAGCCTGCTGACGCGACAGGCTGGTTGATCGCACGTCAAGTTCTTCGCCGCGTCGTTCCAGAACGGACTGCCATTCGACCAGCTGAGCTTCGCGATTGTCCAGAGCTCGGCGACGGCCTTCTGCAGTGTCCGGTGTCACGACGGCAGCAGGTTCGGCAGAGATCGGTGACTTTGCCAGAGTGTTCTGCAGAGCGTCCAGCAGCTGAGCCAGACTGACGTTTCGATCTGAACTGGTGGGAGGTTCAGATGCCGGTGATTCTGCGGTATCGGCACGAAGGCGCGGTCCTGACGTTTGCTGGGCATCTGCAGGCTCAGCGGGTGGAATGAGCGCAACATTCGGACGACAGAATCGAGACGAACGCCGATGTTCAACAGTGAAGGCGGCCCGTCCGAAGGTGACCAGATCGCCCTTCCTGAGCTGTTCAGCAGACGAAATTGGAAAATCGTTGACTGTTACCGGGTTGCCGTTCAGAGGGCGCACGACGGTGCGCCCGTTCTCGCAGTCAATCCGGCAGTGCCTGTCAGCAACGCCGTCCATCAAAAGACACGGGCTGGCGTCCGGCGAACTGCCAAGCACGTAACGGCCCGTTGATCAGAAGATCAGAGATTCCGCACCGGAGTCCCAGACAGGCACAAGTGCCGTCAGGAACATCTCCGGACTGCGAGTTTCAGGCGTTGATTTCAGGGACATCACAAACTCCGCAGGGCTGCGCCGTCGGGGAAGACGGTTCGATCATTCCGATTGGGTCAAATACGCCGAACAACTTCAGGTGTCGACATTTCTCAACCTGTGAGCTTCATACACCATAAATCCAGTGCATGAGGGACTTCCCGGTCTGACGACGGCGCTTTCGGGAATGTCTGCTCCATTGTTGCGGGCGTTAACGTCTGTGCAGCCTGGCTGCCCTGCCCTGCATGCAGAGTCGGTCGCGAGGGATTGGGTGACGATCTTCCCGAATGCAACGATCGGGAGAAATGTCGTGATCAATCTGACAACTCAACCGTGCCGACTGCAGAAACCTGCCGATCTTCAGCGAATTGATCTGAGGATTTCCTGAGATGTGTCCGGAATCGATTTGAGTCCTGAAGATTGCGACCTAACGTTCCGAAGGTCTCCGTTCTATACTTGAACTGTGACCAGGCCTGAGGTGAGCTGATGGTCGGAAACCCGACGGTGCTGCTCACGGAGGCGCTTGCTCCCGGCACGCTTCCCGCTCAGTCAGAAACAACTTTCCGAGTTGGCACGACGCAGACTTTTGACAGGCTGATGATGCTCAGGACCATCAGAGACATTCATCGGCTCCGGACATTCAGACGACAACCGATGCGCCAGCGGTCTTCATTCTCCATTTCCCGACAGGTTCACATCATTCTCTGCGGCCTGTGCCTGCTGCTGGTTTCGTGGGCACTGTTGTCCCGCGATCCGATGGCTCTGGTTCGAGGCAGTCGGCTGTCTTTTGTGCAGACAATCAGCGACGTGATTCTGCACTTCGGGGTCTACAGCGTTTTTTCCCTGTGCTGCCTCTCGCTGACTCGCAGAAGTTCCGACAGTCCCGTTCGCCGCACGATTTTGTTTCTGCTGATCCTGCACGGCGTGGGAACGGAACTGCTGCAGGGATTGATCCCGACGCGCACCTGTGACGCTCGCGATGCCCTCGCCAATCTGACAGGCATTACCGCCGGAGCTCTGCTGGCAGCGTGGGCGACGCGGCAGACAACTGCAACCAGCCCCGTGACCAGGGCAGGTTGAAGTGAGCGGCTATTCTGCGTCCAGCCGACGCAGCACGAAGACGGGACATTCGGCATGCCGAATGACTCGTTCGGCAACAGAGCCCAGCAGAAGATGCTTCATTCCGTGATATCCATGCGACGGAATCACAATCAGGTCGGCTTTCTTCTGCAGAGCGTAATCAACGATCTGAGTTCCCGGATCGCCGATCATCGTGTGTGTCTTCACACCATCGATGTTCTGGCTGCTGAGAAACTTCTGGAGATGCTTTTCGGCGTTCTCAAGCAGTGAAGCTTCGCTGACGTTTCCGAACAGTGCTCCGGGTGAAACCGTTTCGATATCCGGGATGACATGCACCACATGAACACCGGAGGGCGCGGCAGCCATTGACATCGCTTCACGCACGGCAGGCGCAGAGGATTCTGAAAAATCGACAGGCACAACAACACAGTTTCTCGGTTTCCATGGCATAACAGTCATCTCCGAAGAGTGGGTGTCGCTCAGCGCCGTGAAAAGTTATGAATCTCTGTAGCGTGGTAGATCTGATTGTCAGGCAGGAGCCTGACAATCAGTCCCTGACAGCTGACAGTGCGATTCGATCCAGCGCGACGAGATCCCGTTCAATGTGCAAACGGAAGCAGCAGGTCGACTCAATGACGGTGGGCGACCTCAATTTTGACCCGCGGCACCGCCGGTAACGAACAGCTGCCTCCGCAACAGCTGCAGCGTAGCAGAGTTCGCTCGGAGATGCATCAGCTTCGGCGAAACGGCTGGCGGAGGCGAGTAAACAGATTGCGGAATCGTGTTCCTGAGTTTTCGACGGAAGCGTCAGATGAGCTCCGTCCCGGGTCCTGGTTGTGGGCGGGATGAGTGCCTTCGGAAATACACAATTCGGGCCGTGCAGGCGCCGTCGACCGTGAATCGTCCGTGTCGCTCAGCAGTTCCGCACCCGCAGCTCGGCGCAGGCCACCGGAACTTCGACCTGCGACTCGCTGCCGAGCTTCTCGCAGCAGCTGAGGTGCATAGGTCCGGACCTGCTGTTCACTGTCTTCGGACTCGGTCACGTCGTGAGCGATCACGGTGAAGATTCCGGTCGAACGAGACTGCTTCAAATCGCTTTCGACCAATTCAGAGCGGCATTCGTCCGAGTCAGATTGCCAGTCGGCGGTCGCGGATTCATTTCGTTCAGCTCGAAGACCATCGGGATCCGTGCCGTCAGACAGTGATCGATCATCGTTGAGCGGATCGGTCCCGGCCTGTGTCGGAGCATCTGCATCAATCAGTGACTGAATGCGTTCGATGGCGGCTTCCGCGCCGTTGTCGTCCTGTGATGATTCGTCGAATGCTGTGGAAGCTGAGTTGCCGGACCTGGTGTCAGCGGATGCATCTGCAAGAGCTCGTTCAGCTTCCAGCACGGCCACAGATTCCTGACCGGCGGTGCAGGATTCTGTGGCATCAATCAGCTGGCCGAGGCTGGTCAGCAGGTCAGTGTATTCCTGATCAAGCGGCATCACAGGAATGGCGTCAATCGGTGCGACCCCATCCGTCACGGGAGGCCATTCAGAAATCAGCGACGGTGAATACACCAGATGAGTGCGCTGTGTGAGATCTGCCATCACGGTGCGCCCCAGCTCGCACCACGTATAGCGATCGAAGACCGGTTTGCTGTCCGGCCGACACGGTGCGTCGATCTCACGGCGCGGACTGAGTTCTGTGGTCGCCGGATGTGTTGCCGAAGGAGCCGCGGCAACCACACTGGTGCCATCGGTGTCGGAATCAATTTCGGAGGCGATTCCTTCCGGGGACCCTGTCAGCGACTGAGACACCGGCCAGATGCCGGGAGGATTCCAGCGAGAAAACCTGTTGAGCTTCACGGGTGGAGAAGCTGGCGGCTTCTCCGGTGCTGCAGCCGGAGTGTTCTCAACGGTGGTTTCTGATCTCGACGATGTAGCAGACTGATTTTCAGAAGTCGAACTGACCGGCGTGTCCGCCGGCTGAACATGCAGCGTTCCGTGTTCGAAGCGAACATTCTGAAACAGCGACTGCAGTCGTTCCGGAGCTGGTCCGGAAGTGCGAGCGGCATTCTCGACCATTTCGGCGACGTCTTCAGAGATCTCAACAAATCCATCCGCGTCTTCAAACAGGTCGCTGAGATTCGTATTCGTCGATGGAAGTTCCATCGCAGCAACCATTGGAATCTCTGTCTGCTGAATCACGGGCGGGTGACCAGAATGCTCTTCGACCTGGGTCGTCGCTGTTGGTGCTGAATCGGCAGAATCAGTGTCAGCCTCGGCAGAATTGGCAGCGGCTGGTGGTTCTGTTTCCTCAACGAGATCCGGAGAAGGAGCATCAGACGGAACATCATCTTCGTCGGATACCGTCATCATTTCCGGCCGATCCGCGTGAACGTCTTCGAGCGAAAGATTGCTCTGTGGCTGAGCCACGTCGAGTGTTTCAGCGGCTGCGGATTCGTCAGCTTCTTCAGCGAAGTCGATCTCGAGGGCTGGCGTTGTTTCCTGCGGTGTGTCGATCTGAGTATCAGCGTCCGGAACTTCAGCGGAATCCACGAACCCGGAAGCGGTCCATTCAGCGGCTTCAGATGCATCAACGGGAATCGCCGAATTCAGTCCACTCTCGTCGAACAGGTCAGCAGCCATCGTATCCAGTTGATCCAGTCCATCTGAATCAGCATCGGATTCCGCTTCCGGAGAAAGCAGCATCGCCGATTCGGATCCTCCGAATTCAAACACAGTCGGGGACGACCGAACACTGTTTTCAGGAGCGACCGGCTGCTGATCCCATTTGTCAGTCGGATCTGCGAGGTCATTGTCTGGATCAGCTCCGAATTCCACAAACTGATGAGCAGTGGTTTCCACAGCGAGCTCAGGGACGCCTCCCTCCGAACCGGCCGTCACATCGGCAAAGTCTGATTCATCGACGTCAGCACCATCGGGCACCAGCGAGACATTCCATGGATACGGCAGATGCTGCAGACGTTCGAGTGCTCGCAGCACAACGGGCCTTGTTACCATGGTTGAATCTTCTTCGGCGCACAGCATCAGGCTTTCGTCGGCCAGAAGATTCAGGCAGCGTGGAATTCCGTCAGCAGCTGTGATCATCAGTTCAATTGCTTCCGGCTGCATCACGTTTGCCAGCTTTCCGCCTGCATTGTCGAGCTGATGATTCAGGTACTCAACGGATTCCCGGGGCCTGAGTGGCTGCAGAACGACATGAGTTCGAATGCTGTGGGAAAAATCACTGCACCGCTGTTCGGCGAGACGTTCTTCCAGAGCCAGCGGACCGGCGATCATCAGCCGCATCAGCCTGCGACCGTCAACATCTTCCTCAAGCAGTGCTCGCAGTTCCGCGAAAACTTCCGGCTGCAGCAGATGAGCATCGTCGAGCAGCAGAATGAGCGGTCCCCAGAAATCGGCAACGCGTTCCAGGCGTTCGATCAGTTCCCACCGGCGAATTGTTTCCGATGCATTCGGATTCTGAGGAGTTGAGGGAGGCTGCAGTTTCAGCAGCTTTCGATGCAGCAGATAGAAGAGTTCAGATGTTGAGCGAACCGTTCTGCCTCGAACCAGCAGAGTGCGGCTGTCAACTTCCAGCAGCCGCCGAAACGCTTCCAGAGTGACAGACTTGCCGACTCCGGAAACGCCGGTCAGCACGGCGACCCCCAGGTCTGACCGCAGCGCATGCAGAACCGTCTGACGGCAGTCACGCCAGCCTTCTGACTGATAGAAGTCGCGGTCCGTCAGAACAGATTGAAAAGGCTTCCGATGCAGGCCGAAGCGTTTTTCGTACATGCGATTTCTCGTCCTTGAGCCTGAAACTTCGGCAATCCCTGCCGGTTTTCCTCAGCCGCAGCCCCATCGGGGCGCTGTTGCTGAATGAGCGGTGACGTCGGGAACATCGAACGACTACAACCGTTTACTTGAGCACATTCGGAGATGGCGGCAAGGTCATCCACGATTCGCATTTTCTGAAGCCCGTGCGGCCGGCGTGTGCGGTTGTGTGCTCAGCTGACTGCGCCCGGCACCAGTCTCACGGCAAACAATCACCCCAATTGAACTGGTCGGCGATCGGTGGACCGTGACCGACCAGTCGGTAGAATCCCCGGCCCGTCTGTGGTTGAGTTCCAGGAGCTCAAAAGGCTGGTTTTCCAAAGGGAAATTCCACGGCTCGCGCCGCCGGATCCCGTTCTCAGATCGCTTCCAACGTCGAATTCAGCGAAATTCATCAGCATGTCAGATTCACACGCCCCCATCTCGCCCGAAGTGCAACAGAAAGTTGCCCGGACAATCCTGGACAGCATCGAGACGCTCATTCGGGAAGCTCAGGCGGCAACTCGCCCGCTGGAAGTTGATCCGTATCGAAGTCGGTTGTTCGAATTGTTTGTGACCGCAGATGGCGCTGGTCTTGTGGGGGATGAGCGGCAGTCATCTGCAACCGGTGAAGATCACGATGCGGCAGAAACCAACCTTTCGGCGGATGGCGTCTGCCGTCTGCTGGCTCGTCGCTGGGGACTGGACATGGCGGCGCGGGATTCTGCTGCACAGCAGACAAAACTTCCCGCTCAGCAACTGGAACAGATGCGGCTGCTGTGGTCCGTAATGCGCATGTGGATGGAATGGAATTATGCCTGGTGTCGGTGGGAAGAATTCCATTCCGATCCAGATCAAAATATCACAGCGGGCTGACAGGCTGTGAACCTGCTTGCCGTGGACTTCGGATTTTCTTAAAACCGTGAGCCGGATGAGGTGTCTCAGTCGTGGACAAAAAGTGACGAGTCCTCCACTGTCGCCATCTTTGATGGACCCGACGTGCGGCCTCATCCACCTTAGCAGTCGTCCTTCCCTCTGGCATTCAAGGATCACCTTTCATGGCGAAAAAGGCAGCTTCCTCTGACTCGGCATCGACAGCCCGGATGTTTGAATTTCACGAGGGGACCTCTGACAAGTTCTGGGAGATCACTCTTTCCGGAACATCTCACACGGTTCGCTACGGACGAATCGGCACGGACGGACAGTCAGGCACCAAAGACTTCGGGACCGAAGCGAAGGCTCTGGCTGACTATGAAAAACTCATCAAGCAGAAAACGGGCAAAGGCTACGCCGAAGTCACCGGTCAGTCGGATTCGCGAGCTGTCAGAATTCAGACATCGCGGGCCACAGCCAAAGAACGCGAGCCGTTCATCAAATCGATTCTGGAAACGCCCGATGATCCGGCTCCGTATCTGGTCTACGCCGACTGGCTGGAAGACAACGGCGATGCTCGCGGTGAACTGATTCGCATCCAGTGGCAGCTGGAAGACGAATCCATCAAAGCGGTGGAACGCAAAAAGCTGCAGACTCGTGAGCAGGCATTGCTGAAGGCTCATCAGGCAGACTGGCTGGAAGATCTGTCCGATGATCTGATCAATCAGAAGGGGCCCGAAGACCTTCTGTGGGGTAACGAGAAAAAGTTCTACCGGTGGGAATTTGCTCGCGGTCTGCTCGACAGCCTCCATGTGACGTATCTTCTGCCTGAATTCTCTGCCCTGCTCAGGAAGTCTCCTGCTGCCGCGACGCTCAGACGCCTTGTGATCAGGGATCCTTCGAATGCCTACTCACTGGAGGATATTGAAGCATACGCTGATAAGGAATGGGACGAAGACGACGCTCCCGCTCTGAAAATGCTGAACGGAACAAAATTCGGCAACATGCGACACTTCGAGGTCAGTGAAGAAGAAGCTTTCAATTGCCATTGCAGCGCGCCGAGCGTTCACAACCTTGTGAAACAGATGCCCCGCCTTGAGACTCTGCATCTGGATGCTCATGAACTGAATATTCAGGCCATTTTTCGTCTGCAGCTTCCCGAACTCCGCTCGCTGAAACTGCAGCACACGGCGCGCCGCTATCCATTGGAAGTCCTCGCGAAAAATGAGTCGATGGGGAAACTGGAAAGCCTGTATCTTTGGCCGCATGCCCTGGATTATGACGACGAGGATGACGGGGCGTACATCAATCTGGAAGGCTTTCGAGCGCTGTGTCGGTCGAAGAATCTTCCCAGCCTGAAGCACGTGCATCTGTTCCTGACGGATTTCGGCGATCAGGGAGTGACCGAACTGGTGAATTCTGAACTGCTGCCGCGACTGAAGTCGCTGTCGCTGGCCAATGGAGCGATCTCAGACGAAGGTGCCAGGCTGCTGAGCGAAGCAGATCTGAGCGGACTTGAAGAACTGGACGTCAGCGGCAATTACCTCACTCGAACGGGAGTCGCTCTGATCAAGAAGGCCTTTCCGAAGGTGAAAGCCGGAGAACAACATACCGGAAACCCCGCCGATGAGCGCGAACATCTGTTTCATGGCGATATCGAATAAGCGATGCCCGTCGTTCCTGGCTACGTTCTTATCGCCGATCCCGGAAGCATGCGGTTCGAGTTCTATCACCGGGAACTGCTGAATTTCTGGAAAGCCAGAGGTGTCACGCCGGAGATTCACATCGTTGACTGGCGAGATGTCGCTCAGCGTGACGGACGAATCGGTCCCCTTCTGCCTTCGGGAAGGTCGCTGCTGCGAGTGGAATCGCCGGCACGCGACCCCGGTGTCATTGAAACTCTGCTGGACGCCGGGCAGCGTGCCAAAGCATTGTCGGCGCCCGCTGCGAAGAACCCTCAGCACGGCTGGATTGCTTCGCCCGCCTTACTGTATGCCGGTCTGTGTTTGTGTCTGAACGGGCTGTCCGAAACACTTCAGGCCAGTCCTCAGATTCAGTCAGCCGCCAGTCCCGCAGACATCGCTGTTCTGTTTGACAAAAACGAAACCACTCGGCGACTGCTGGCGGCAGGGTTGCCGTGCCCGGAAACATTCGCTCCGACCGGGAATGCGGATGAACTTCTCGACGAACTGCATCGGCGAGGCTGGCAGAAGGCGTATGTCAAACTTTCGCACGGATCATGTGCTTCCGGAATCGCAGTGGTGTCGACGGAAGCACCTCCGACCGCGATCACAACGGTGACACAGTCTGATGGAGACTTCTTCAACACCAGCGCCGTTTATGAAGCGTCCGGCAGACATCTGACAAAGATTCTGGAATTCATCATCCAGGAATCGGCCACGGTGCAGCAGGCCATTCCCAAGACTCAGGTGGCCGGGCGAAATTTTGATATCCGGGCGGTTGTGATTGGTGGTGACGTTGTCGCGACCGTGTTTCGAGTCAGCAGTCATCCCATGACGAATCTGCATCTGGGCGGGGCGCGAGGAGACGCCGACCTGTGTCGTCGCATGATTCCGACTCGTCACTGGCTGGACGCCATGGATCACTGTGTCGAGGCTGCTCGGCTGTTCAAACTGCCTGCTGTAGGTGTGGATCTGGCGTTTCATCGGGACACCTGCCAGCCGTACCTTCTGGAACTGAATGCGTTTGGTGACTTTTTCCCCAACTGGACAAACGCCGATGGCCGCTCAATCCATTCGATGGAAATCGAAAACACGGCCCGACGGTTTCAGCTGATTTGACGGGTTTGCCTTACTCCGCCGCCGTTTTGGTGACCGAGTTCAGAATCCGGCCGGTGTCGTCGTAATGAGAGATAATCAACTCCGCTGACTGATCCGTCGGTGACGAGATCTTCACATGCAGAAATCCGCCGGTCGGATCCTTGTAGATGTACGGCTGGCGGATCAGGCCTTCAGGGTCTGTGGTCTTTTTGCCGCCGGGTTTTTCTCCTCGGATGGCGTTTTCGTCGTTCAGAGCACCGGTGCAGAATTCTTCGACTCCCATGGGATGAATGCTGTGATACTGCCAATGCCGATCGCCGCAGAAACACAAAACCCGGTCCTGATGATGATCTTTCAACCATTGAAAAAAGGAGTCGGCTTCGTAGCGAAATCCGGCCAGGTTGGCGTGGTTGTCAGTCTTGCTGTTGCGATCCGGGCCGACCATCGGTGTGGGAGAAATCAGAATCTTCCAGGTGGCATCACTGGCCAGCAATGTCTGCTGCAGCCATTGCTTCTGCTCCTTGCCCCAGATGGTTTTCTCCGGGCCGTCCGGCTGGCGATTGTCCGACCGATAGTCTCGCCCTTCCAGAAACCACAGCTGCACGTCTCGGTGAATGCGATGGGTTCGATAGGTCGGCGAATCCGCGTCGCCAGCTTCCACGATCGGCAGCTGTTCTCGAAACAGGCCGATGCCGGTACTGGTTGATGGCAGTCGAGCTCCATGAGTATCGGCGTCATTGAAGCGGAAATCATGATCATCCTTGGACCAGTACGCCGGTGTACGGGAGAAGAAATCGATCAGTCGAGGAAATCGAAACTGTTCATGCCATTTTCGCCGAAGTTCAGGAACCGTCTGAGCAGCCTCGCGCGGGGGATGGTCGTAGTACACGATGTCGCCGGTTCCAATGAAGAAGTCGGGGCGCAGCGCCGTCATGGCAGCGAAAGACGGATAGCCCAGAGCCTTGTCTTCTTCCGTGGCCGTCACCGGTCCGCCTCCGTTGGGCTTGCCGTGCATGAATGAGTGATAATTCATGCAGCTGCCCATGCAGAATGAAACTGACCGACGGGAATCGTTCGCAGGCAGAGTTCGAAAGCGGCGGACCGGACCGGTCTGAACGACGTCCTGCGACAAACCATGCACGCAGCGGTAGAAGTATTCGGTCCCCGGAATCAGTCCACTTAGCTTCGTGCGCACAATAAAGTCATGATCGGCAGTGGCGTTCTGCCAGTCCGTTCGAAAAGCCTCGGTCAGCTGTTCCGTCGTTCCCCATTCGAAGCACACGACGCCAGCCGCTCCGGGCACATCACCTTCCGAGGACAACTGTGGCCCCGGGATCGCCGTCAGTCGGGTCTGCAGCAGGACTGTGGTCTGAGTGGGTTCCCCGGAAAGTTCTCCCTGGCCGCAATAAACGTCAGCAGCAAACGCCAGCAACAGCACAGACGCAGGATTCATCTCACCGTCTTTCTTATCGACAGACGCTCTCAAAAACGACGTGAACGGCTCCGAAATGGAGAGTCGCCGGCCTTATGGCGGGCGGCTCCGTCGGGGAACTGCCCGCAGAACACAATTCAGCAGCGTTCAGATGGCATTGCCCCGATTGTAAGCAGTCAGTTCCAAAACGGAACCGCCGCGCCGAACCCTGGGCCGGCCCTGCCAGGGCAGTCGACCAGGTTGCTGCGGAACCTTTCAACTTTTAGCGGCGCCAGGCTGAACGCAAGTCACGGGATTCAATCGTTGACACGAGTTTCCAGAAATCGAGCGAGTTTGTGGAAGTCGCTTTCCCGGTTGATGAACCGGACCACGGTGACCAGGTTGGACGGATCTACCAGCTTTTCGAAAGGAACGTAGTGAAGGTCCAGCTGGCCCGAAACGGAAACCATCACGCCGTCGTGTTCCTTTTCACAAAGAGCTCGGTACGCACCGACACCCAGCTGGCTGCCCAGCATGACGTCGAACGCCACCGGACGAGCACAACGACATTCGTATCCCAGTTGCAGGCCGGTCACCTTTTTCTTGCTGCCTGTCTGCCGCAGGAATTCTGCAGCGACACGTTTGGCGAACATCTTTCCAAGGTCCACATGAGCCACAGAAATGTGACCATGGTCGTCGCGGGGAATATCCTTCAGCACAGCATCCGAGAGGAATTCGGCCAGCCCTTCCGCCAGCACCACGACTCCGTATTCCTTGCCCTGACGATCCTGACGATATCGCATCATGCGGACGATTTTTGCGACGACTTTGTCCAGATCCATGACCTTTCGCTGAGGCGTTGAATCCGGTGACAGCAGGTCGTCCGTGATGTCTTCCACACTGATCACCATGTTCGCTTCACCGGCAATCGCGGCACCGTAGGCCAGCCAGCCGGCACTGCGTCCCATGGATTCCACGATGAAGTACGCAGACCCGGCTTCCGCATCGGCGTGCAGGTTACGGATTTCCGTTCCCAGAGTTTCCACCGCGGTGAAGTAACCGAACGTGAAGTCGATTCCCATGTAATCGTTGTCGATGGTTTTCGGCACGTGAACGACGGGAATCCGCTTGCTTCCGGCGGGCAGGCTGTCCTGAAACAGCTTGATCTTGTTGGCCGTCTTGAGAGTATCATCGCCGCCGATGGAAACCAGCGCGTCGACGCCCAGTGAGCACAGACCTTCGTAGGTCCGCTTCAGCATGTCGGTCTTCTGCGGATCCTTCAGATCTTCGGGCCCGTTCACGTGCTTGCCGGGATTGGCTCGAGCTGTTCCGATGATAATCCCCTGGCGGCTGCGTGATCGACGCAGCAGCGGTTCCGTCAGCTGTATGTAGCCTTTGCCTTCCTGCAGAGGCTTGTCCGCAGAATAGTCACACAGGCTGGAATAACCGTGCTTGATTCCCACCACTTCGATGCCGTTGTTGATACAGCTGATGGCGCAGGTCGAGATCACCGCGTTCGCTGCCGGTGCAGGACCGCCTGAAAACAGAAGGGCAACTTTTTTGATGTTGTGAGCCATGGTTGACGAGACTTTTCTGATAAGAAGTGAGAACTGTGTTCTGAGTGACCGAATCGGCCGCCGGACGACTGAACCCTCTGTGCTGAACTGCCGGGGATCAGGACATCCCGTTGTTGGCGACCGGACAGCAGAATGTTTTCGGAAGCGGCGCCGAAAGTGTGTTCGCTACCACGTGCGTTCGACGAAGGTGGTGTCCACTGTTCCCTCCGCAAATGCGGCATGGTTGAACATTTTCTGGGCCAGAGGCAGCGTTGTTTTGATGCCTTCCACCGAGAATTCACGCAGACAGCGTTTCATGCAGGCGATGGAATCCTCCCGAGTCGCACGGTGAACGATCAGCTTCCCGATCATGGAATCATAATACGGGCTAATTTTGTACCCTTCGTACACATGAGAATCAAAGCGAACGCCCGGACCTCCGGGAAGCCGCAGTTTTGAGATCGTGCCGGGGCTACCTCGGAAATCGTTCTCAGGGTCTTCTGCGTTGACTCGCAGTTCAATCGCCGAACCGTTGCAGGGAATGTCTGCCTGAGTAAACGGAAGTTTTTCTCCGGCGGCAACCAGAATCTGCTGCTTGATCAGATCGATTCCGGTGACCATTTCCGTGACGGGATGCTCAACCTGAATCCGGGCATTCACTTCAATGAAGTAGAAGTTGAAATTCTTATCAACGATGAATTCCACCGTTCCGGCATTCTGATACCCGGCTTCCTTCACGAGGCGAACAGCACAGTTGCAGATATTTTCGCGGACTTCCTGAGGCAGATTGGGTGCCGGACTTTCTTCGATCAGCTTCTGGTGCTTTCGCTGCATCGAGCAGTCGCGCTCCCACAGATGCACGACGTTGCCGTGGGCATCTGCCAGAATCTGCACCTCGACATGCCGTGGACGTTCGACGTATTTCTCCAGATAAACGCCGGCATTACTGAAGGCTTTCTCTGCCTCGGCGGCCGCGGCCTGAAGTCCGGCTCGAAGAGAGACTTCGTTCCCGGCAACGCGCATGCCTTTGCCACCGCCTCCGGCTGTCGCCTTGATGAGAACGGGGTAGCCGATTTCCGAAGCAATGCGAACCGCTTCGTTCACATCAGAGACCAGGCCATCGCTTCCGGGCACGCAGGGCACGCCGGCCGCCATAGCGATTTTTCGAGCACTGACTTTGTCACCCAGCATCGACATCGCATCGTGCGGAGGACCGATGAATTCAATGTTGCAGTCTCGACAGACTTTGGCGAAGTGAGCATTCTCTGCGAGAAACCCGTAGCCTGGGTGAACGGCCTGAACGTTACCGATTTCCGCAACGCTGATCAGATGCTTGATCAGCAGGTAACTTTCCGACGCGGCCGCGGGACCGATACAGTAGGCCTCGTTGGCAAGTTCCAGATAATGAGCTCCTCGATCGGCTTCGCTGAACACGGCGACCGATTCGATCCCCAGTTCCCGGCAGGCGCGAATAATTCGCAGAGCAATTTCGCCGCGATTGGCGATCAGAATGCGTTGAAACATGAATGCAGGTATCCGTCAGAAAACGAACCACACGATCGACCGGCCATGCTTGTCAGGCCGTCCGAACATCAGGCCTGTTCAATTCGAAACAGAGGCTGTCCGAATTCCACGGCATCGCCGTTCTCAACCAGAATCTCCACGATGCGACCGCTTTTCTCCGCCGGAATCTGATTGAAGACCTTCATGGCTTCGATGATGCAGACGATGGTTTCCGGACCAACGACCGAACCGACGGAAACGAATGCGGGATCCTCAGGCGTGGGTGCCGTGTAAAACGTGCCCACAGTCGGCGAATCGATCGTGATTCCCTTTGCCGCCGGAGCAGCAACAGGTGCAGCGGCCGCCGCTGTCGGTGCCGCGGCAGGCACCATCGACTGAGGCATCTGCATTTCCGGCATCACGGCGACCTGCCGAGGACCGCGGCGAACTTTCCACGCTTCGCCGTTCTTTGTCAGGCTGGCTTCCGTGACCCCGTATTTCTCCATCAGACGCAGAAACCGACGGAACTGAACCAGATCGAACGTGCCATCACCATGGTTTGCGGGTTTACCCATATCCTCACTCCGAGTATCCGAAACTTCGCAGCTGTGTCAAAGCGGCACAATGTCCTGAAGATCAGCCTGTTATGCAAGGAAACCGACCACGGCATCGTCGAATTCGCGAGGAACGGAGGACAAAACTTCGTAACCGTCAGTGGTCACCAGAATATCGTCCTCAATACGAACTCCGAAACGACCAGGCAGGTAAATTCCGGGCTCGACGGTCACAACCATGCCGGGTTCCAGCACCTGTTCCGCCAGAGGACTCATGCGGACGGATTCGTGAATTTCCAGGCCAAATCCGTGTCCCAGGCCGTGCCCAAAGAATTTTTCGTAACCGGCGTCCGCAATGATTTTTCGAGCAATGGAATCGACGTCCCGGCACTGAGCTCCTGGACGAATCGCGGCAATCGCCTGCTGTTGAGCCCTCAAAACGGTCTCGTAAACCGTTCTCATTTCCTTCGTGACTTTTCCTGTAAAGAAGACACGCGTCAGATCGCTGCGATAACCGGAATGGGTCGCGGCACCCCAATCGATCAGCAGAACGGGTGATTCACCGACCGTCAGGTGCCCGGCGTGAGCATGAGGCAGAGCTGCCGTGGGGCCGACTCCGACGATCGGTTCAAACCCGGGCCCGGCCGCTCCGAAACTTCGCATCGCAGCTTCCAGCAGATACCGGATGTCCTGTTCTGTCTGCTGTCGAGACAGACTGCTGCGAACCACGCCAATCCCCCGCTCGGCCATGTAGACCGCCTGCCGGATTTCATTCAGTTCCCACTTGTCCTTCACTTCTCGCAGCCGAGCCGTCAGGCCGGTACTGGCGACCAGTTCGACGGATTCAATCGCTCCAGCCAGCTGTTGGTGCTGAACAACCGTCAGCTGATCGGCTTCGAATGCGATTCGTTTTGCAGCAGCTTTGGTGACGACATCCGCGACGGCTGCCGTCATCGTTTTTCGAGCATCCCGAATGTCTACGTCCAGGTCCGGACACTCGGAAGAAATCTGCGTCGTGTATCGGCTGTCACTGATCAGGATGGAATCTGTTCGGCTGAGAAACAGCCACGACGAATCGCCCGTGAATCCAGTGAGATAACGGACGTTCGCGAGCCCCGTGACGAGTATCGAATCTGCTCCGACTGACTTCAGCGCTTTTACCAGCTTCGAACGCCGACCACTGTAATTCGGACCTGACATGCCGCTTCCTTCGCTCTGTTGAACAACGCTTACCGACGAACGCCCTGCTGCGAACAATAATCCTGAAACGATTCTGTGCCCAGTGAGCAGCTGATCGGGACCAGGAATGCTGCCGGACCTGCGGGAGAGCATCGTTCTGAGGAATCGGGATGCGTGTTTTGCAGGATGCCTCAACGCTACGCGAGGTCAGCCCTGTCCGGCCCGGTGATCGATTCCGGCTTTCATAAGTCCGCATTCCCCCCCCTCAGGAAATCTCTTCACGGCGTTGGACTGGATGCTTCGTCCACGACGGTCGACGGTTCAATCCCTTCTGCGATCGCCGATCCGTCCGCCGAATCGATTCCGTGAACCTGTGAAGAGCGTTTCGGGCGGGTTTTCGGGGAGTTGTGACTTGCCGTTGCCATGGCGGGTTCAAATACTATGGGCAAACACGAAAATCCGGCGGTGCAGTCAGGTCTGTGACGGCTGCTTCTGTTGGGTCTGCCCTGTACGGCGGACGAACCCGAGTGAGGACGACGGCAGATGAATCAACGGGCATTCCTACTTCTGGTGGCGGTCACGGTTTTGATGCCGTGGGGACGCCCGCAATCGCTGCAGGCTCAGGAAACCGAGGCGGCGACTCGGCAATATGCTGTCGCAGCAGGTTTTCAGAATAAGGAACTGTTTGATGCCGCCATCGACGAGTGGCAGCTGTTTCTGAAGAAGTACCCGACGGATCCACGAGTCGACCGGGCTCAGCATTATCTGGGTACCTGCTGTCTGCAGACTCAGCGATTTCCCGAAGCCATCGCTGCGTTCACGGCCGTGATTACGAAATCGCCGAACAGCGAATACCTCGAACGATCCATGATGAATCTGGGGCTGGCCCTGTATTCTCAGGCCGGAAAGCTGCAGCAGAAGCCGGAATTCGCCAAAGCCGAACAGGCGTTTGCTGCTTATCTGAAGAAGTATCCTCAGGGTGAAGATGTCGGACGAGCTCAGTTCTTCCGAGCAGAATCGCTGTATCAGCTTCAGCAGATGGAAGCCGCGGCCGCAGAGTATCAGGCCTTTCTGAAAGCTCAGCCGGAAAGCGATTATCGTCCCGATGCCATGTATGCTTTAGGCACCATCCAGCAGTCGCTGAAACAGGACGCGGCTGCCACGGCGACGTTTGCGGAATTCAGTTCGAAGTATCCGAACAGCAAGCTGGTCACGGAAGTTCGCATGCGGCAGGCAAATCTGCTGTACGATGGCGGAAAGTATGCTCAGGCCATGCCGCTGTATGAACAGGTGGCCGCCAATCGACAGTTCGAAAAGGCAGACGTCGCCATGCTGCGTCAGGCTCGATGTCTTTACGAACAGGGTCAGCGAGTTGAAGCGGCTCGCATGTACTGGAACATTCCCAGAGAGTTCAAAAACACGACTCATTACGATGCCGCCATTCTGGCTGGAGCGCTGTGTTACATCGAAGACGAAAAGTATGACCTGGCTCGATCCGGCCTCGAGCAGGTTGCGGCTCGAAATGTTCCGCAGGCGGCCGAAGCGACCGAATGGCTGGCTCGATCATGGCTGAAAACCGGCAACCCGGCCAAAGCGGCTGAAATCGCAGATGCCGGGCGCCGTCGGTTCACCGGCGATCAGGCTCGACCGGAAATCGACTTTGTCCGCATTGATGCTCTTCGTGAAATCCCGGCACAAAAAGCCAAAGCGGCTCAGGAATACGCGGCATTTGCGGCGGCACACCCTCAGCACAAACTGGCCGCGGAATCCCTGTACCTGGCAGCTCTGACGGCACTGGAAGTGGAACAGTTTGATGCGGCTCGAAAATACGGCGAGCAGTTTCTGAAGCAGTTTCCGTCTGCCGAACAAAAAGCCGATGTGCTGTTCGTGCTGGCCGAAAGTTATCTCGTGAGTCAGCAGTACCGGGAAGCTGCCGCTCGCTATCGTGAGTTCCTGAATGTCGGCACCGAGCATGCCAACCGGCCTCTGGCCAATGTTCGACTCGCGACCGCTCTGCATCTGGCAGGTGAGCACAACGAAGTGCCGGGGCTGCTGGCCACTGCAATGGACAAAATCTCCGACAAAGCTCTGCGCAGCGAGGCACTGACGGTGATGGGCCGCAGTGAACTGGCTCGCGGGAATCACGCTGCCGCGGTCGACAATCTGCGGAAAGCGATCGCGGAAAATCCTGATCAGAAGCACGATGGCACTCTGCTGACCCTTTCTGACGCTTTGCGGAAACAGGGCCGCGCGGCCGATGCTGATGCTGAACTGAAGCAGCTGATTCAGCGTTATCCGGACAGTGCTTTGGCGGCCGAAGGGCGATATCGGCTGGGCAATACAGACTATGACGCCGAACGTTATCAGGATGCGATGGCTCAGTATCGCGAGGTCGTCAGCAAGTGGCCTCAGAGCGAATTTGCACCACACGCTCGACTGGCTCTGGCCTGGTGCAGCTTTCATCTGGGCGAGTTCGCGGATGCGGTGCGGACGATCAATGATCTGCAGAAGCAGGATGCCAAACGCATGCCACCTCGGTCGTTTTATGTGCGAGCGATGGCCGACTACGAACTTTCAGAATTCGATGCCGCCATTCGGGATGCTGATCAGTATCTGCAGACAAAGCCGGAGAAGACTGATCGTCTGGATGCACTCTTTGTGAAAGGTCTGGCTCAGGCCGGACAGAAAAAACTGAATGAGGCTGCAGCCACCTATCGCAGCATTCTGGCCGACAGCAAGGACTACGCCGGAGGAGACAAAGCTGCGTTTGAACTTGGCTGGACATTGCTGGATCTTGATCAGCATGAACAGGCCGTGGCCGCCTTCGGGCAACTGGCTCGGGATTTTCCGGACAGTCCGCTGGCCGGTGACAGCCTGTTTCAGGTCGGGGAAGCCTATTACCAGGCAGAGCGATTTGATGATGCGGCCAAAGCGTATCAGACGTCAGCGGACAAACTGAAAGACGGCGAGGTTGCGGAGAAAAGTCTCCATAAGCTGGGCTGGAGTCAGCTGAAGGCCGATCACGTTCCGGCTGCAGCTCAGGCTTTCAGTGCTCAGCTGACACGATTCCCCAACGGCAGCCTTGCCACAGACGCGAGATTCATGTTGGGGGAATGCCACTTTCGGACGTCCGAATGGGCGAAAGCGGCAACCGCCTATGAGCAGATGATTGCGACCGGTGACAGTGATTACCGAGCTCTGGCGATGTTTCGCTGCGGCAAATGTGCGTCGGAACAGGAACAGTGGGCGGACTGCCTGCAGTGGTATCGTCGAGTTTTGACGGATTACCCGAACTTCGAAATGCGGCCGGAAGCGATCTACGGAGTCGGCTGGGCACTGCAGAACCAGGGACAGTTTCAGCAGGCCATGGAACAGTACACTCAGGTCACGGAAATCACCGACACAGAAACCGCCGCCAATGCGGAGTTCATGCTGGGTGAATGCTGCTTCGCGCTGAAAGATCATCAGCAGGCAACGCGGCACTTTCTGAAGACCGTGCTGAAGTATCAGCGTCCGGAATGGTCTCCCATGGCGTACTTCGAAGCGGCTCGCTGCTTTGAAGTTCTGAAAGACATCGACCAGGCTCGCTCCTGTTACAATGACCTGATCCAGCAGTTTCCTCAGCACGCCAAAGTTCCGGACGCCCGGCGCCGCCTTGAAGCTCTCGGAAAAGGTTAGAAGCAATCTGAAAACCGAATTGATGCCCTGTGTGTCACCGGCACAACCGGCGTGTGCTCAGGCGATCCACCGGCAGAGCCAGTGGTATAAAACAGCCAGTGCCACATGTCGACACCCGCTGCCGCGACCTTCGGCACATCTATCAGTGATATGATGCAACTTATGAAACAACAACTTTCCCTGAAACGATTCGTTCTGACCGTTCTGGCGATGAGCTGGACGCTGTTGCCGACCATCGCTCCGGCTCAGCCGCCTGCGGATGTCGGACCGGCGGGGGACGTTGCTGAAGCTGCAGCTGCTGCTTCGGGACCCGCGATGCCCAGTCTATGGGATCTGGCAATTCAGGGCGGCTGGTTCATGATTCCCATCGGAATCGCATCCGTCGTCACGATTGCCTTTACGCTGGAACGCATGTACGGACTTCGCCGAGGCCGCATTCTGCCGCGGAATCTCATTCGGAAAATGCGGGAGCTGATGTCCGAACCGGCTCTGGATCCCCGCCGCCTGTGGGAACTGACGGACAAATATCCATCACCACTGGCAAACGTCGTTCGCGCCGCTGTTTTGAAAACCGGACGGCCTCACGCCGAAGTGGAAAAAGCCGTAGAAGACGCTGTCGAACGTGAAACCGGCGAGATGACTCGGAACCTGCGCCCGATTAACGTTGTGGCCAGCATCTCACCTCTGCTGGGTCTGCTGGGAACGGTTCAGGGCATGATTCTGGCCTTCATGGTCACCAGCACAACAACCAGCACCGGCACTGCGAAGGCTCAGGAACTGGCTCACGGAATCTACACAGCTCTAGTGACCACTTTCGCCGGCCTGTGCGTGGCGGTCGTTTCGGTGGTGCTGGCGAACTGGCTGGAAGGTCGCATTGAACGGCTGCTGCTGCAGATGGAAGCATTGTTTCTGGACCTGCTGCCTCAGCTGGAGCGTTATGAAGGCAAAGTCCGCATTGCGGAATCATCGGCTGAGGAAGAGGGTATCAAGGTGCGAACAACGACTGCCGCGCCGACGTCCGCTTCGGCACCTCCCGTTCCGGCGCAGCGTCCCGCAACGAAACCTGATTCGGCATTGTCGCGCAAAGGACGACCGGGCCCGCCCATTCGTCCCAAAGATGAACCGCCGGTTGCTGAATCCACCGCATCGGCGCTCCCGGAAACAGATGCAGATCACGCCGCTCGACCGGTTTCCCCCGGTGCGGTGCGCAGTCTGAGATCACATTTTGACAGCTGACCGGCACTCCGTCGCAGTCGAAGTTCAATCCGTTGCGGAATTCGAAACACCTGGTGATCCATGAAATTTCATCTGAAAAGAACCAGTGATCAACGTCGAGTTGACATGACTCCGATGATTGACTGCGTTTTTCAGCTGCTGCTGTTCTTTCTGGTCGCCAGCAATTTTCAGGAACAGGCTCGTGTCACCGGAGAAGGCGAACTGGGAGCCAACCTGCCTTCGGTTGCGGCCGCGATGCCGATGGTCATTCGTCCGCGGGAAATGATCGTCAACGTCGAAACCAACGGGGACATCTATCTGGACGGAGAACTGTTCACGGAAGCTCAGTTGGCGGATCGCTTTCGACGTTCTCAGGTCGACAATCCCGGCCAGCAGTCGGTGGTAATTCGCGGCAGCGAAGGAGCCGACTGGAAGTTTGTTGCGCGCGTGATGAGTCTCTGCAATCAGGCTCAGATTGAAGATTACCGAGTGGCCGTCATTCCCGAGGATGCCGAATGAAAAGCCTGCTGCGAATGAGCGAAGACGAGCTGGCTTTGGAAGAAGCCGGCCATGGATTTCAACCGGGCACTGCTCTGGGCGTCGCGGCCGGATCGACCGTGCTGTCGATGGCCGCGATGATGCTGCAGTTTTCCCCCGGTGATGATGTTCCGATCGCGGGCATGGATACGCTTTCCGGTCAGCTGACCATTGCGACCGGTCTGGGAACCGGCATGCTGGCCGCGGCATGGCTGATTCGCGGAGTCATGATGAAGCGACTGCAGTGGGCGGTGCTGATCAGCCTGCTGATCCACGTTTGCCTGTGTGTAGCACTGAAGATCACAACCGTGCACGTCCCCGTCGCACTGGCGGCCGATGTCGGCGACATTCACCATCCCGATCACAGTCTCGCCCTTCCCGATTATGGCGGCATGGAAGCTCCCAGTCAGCAGCAGCAGGAATGGGACCGGGTCCGCGAAGCCGAGCTGACAGAATCGCAGCGACATCAGATCGACCGCCAGCAGTCGGACATCGAATTCGATGCTCAGCTGGATCCGGTGGAAGCTCAGCAGCAGAGAATCGCCGCCGCCAACGCTCCCGAACGACGTCAGCAGCAGATGGATGTCGAAGTCCCGGACCAGCAGGCCGATCTGCAGAAGCAGCAGCGGCAGGCAGAAGCGGACGCCATGCAGCAGCTGGAAGTTCCGCAGGTGCAGACCAGCAGTGTTCAGCAGACTGACGTGCAGGCGCGGCAACTGGATCGATCCGAAACCAGTCGCAGCAATGCCCAGCGTCAGGCCGAGGAACTTCAGAGTCACAACGAAATGCAGGTTCGCGCTTCCGAAATTGCCGCCCGCGAAACAGCTCAGGCCCGCAACGAACTTGACGTCAATCCTGAACTGTCAGAACGCCAAATGGCTGAAGCCGCAGTCGCCGATGCAGCGGCTCAGTCCGTGGAAGCTGCTCGTGCAGCCGATGCGGCCCGGATGTCTGCGGAAGCTCGACAGCTGCAGGCAGCACGTCAGCAGCAGGCCGAGCTGAATTCTGACCGCCGAGCTCAGGACAGCAACGCTCGCAGCGAACAGTCGCTTCAGGTTCAGCGCCGTGACGTGGCCCGCAGTCAGTCGTCCGCTTCAAACAACGCCAACCTGGCGTTCACCGACCAGGTTTCAGCCGCGATGCAGAGACAGGCGTCGGCGAATTCCGCCAGCGCGGCAGCGGGCAATGCGTCGGCCGAAGCGGTGAATGTCTCCGCTGCCGCCAGCGCAGCGAACAGAGAACTGAACGCGTCGGCGTCGGCCTCACAGGTCAACCGCAGTCGTACAGACCTTCCGGCAGGCACCGCCGGACAGGGCGGAGGCGGTGGAGCTCCCGCGATTCAGTCCAGTCCGTTCGGAGCCAGCACGCTGCAGGCCGGAACGATTGGTCGAGCATCCGGGCGGCAGCCCGGCATGGAACTGGGAGACGTGGCCGCCAATTTTTCCGATGGAGCCGGTGGACGAAGTCAGGCCAGTGCGGCGTCCGCTTCGGCGGCCGGAAGTCGAGCCGAACAGGTGGCCGTTTCAGGAGCAGCATCAGGAACCGATCTGGGCCGTCAGCTGATGGCCGGAGGTCCTTCCGCCGCGGCATCCGGAGCCGACCGCAGTGCAACGGGTTTGCCTTCGTCCACGGGGCGAGGCAGCTCAGCCGTTGGTCCGTCGGCGACCGATGGGAATGGGCAGAACATGAATCTGTCGATGCGAACAGGAGACCTTTCCGGCGGAGGCAGCACGAATGGGTTTCGAGCCGGAAGTCGTCTTCCTGGTGGTTCCGTTGCTGATGGTCTGACGTCCGGCACCGGACGTCGGTCGGCCGACGTCACACTGTCCGGAGAAGCATTGCGAGCCGAAGCGGCTGGCGCTCTTGTGATGGTCGGACCACAGGCTGAACGCGGCGGAGACAGCGGCAGTGGTCAGCGGTCATCCTCCGGCAGTATTCTTGATGGTCCCCGAATGAGTTCCGTGACGCGACGTTCGAGCGGACTTCCGGGTTCGGGACGTTCCGGTCTGCCCGGCGGCAGCGGGACAGCGGGATCCAGTCTGACGTCTGTTTCCGGGCCTCGAGGACTGTCCGGTCGAAGGCCATCGTCAGCGGCCGCCACGCCGGTGATTGCGGGCGAAGGTGAAGTGGCCGCCATGATTCGTCGGTCGGTACCGGGGATCAGCAGCGTTGCCACCGAACGCATCAGTGAAGCGTTTTCGATGAGAACTCCGGAAGCCCGACGGGAAGCCGTTCAGAAACTCGGAGGCAGCGATGCGTCGGAAGCCGCTGTGGATCGAGGACTGGAATATCTGGCCGCTCATCAGTACGCCGCCGGCAACTGGAGCATGCACGATCCCAACTGCAAAGATCACAGGTGTTCCGACTACGCGACTTATGAATCCGATCCCGCTGCCACCGGTCTGGCGCTCCTGGCGTTTCTCGGAGCCGGACATACTCATCGCAGCGGCGACTATCAGCAGGAAGTCGGTCGCGGTCTGAACTGGCTGATTCAGAATCAGGCCAGTGACGGAGACCTGTTCAACGCCGACCATGAATTTGCCCGGTTCTACAGTCACGGCATGGCGGCGATTGCACTGTGTGAAGCCTACGGGATGACTCGCGATGAACGTCTGAAGCAGCCGGCTCAGAAGGCGATTGACTTCATTATGGCCTCGCAGCATGCGGAATTCGGAGGCTGGCGTTATCAGGCTCAGTTCGAATCAGACACCTCGGTCTCCGGCTGGCAGATGATGGCTCTGAAAAGCGGCGAGATGTCAGGACTTCAGGTGAAAAAGACATCCTACGCCGGAGTGACTCAGTGGCTGAATGCCGTCGAAGACGCCGATGCCCCCGGACGCTTTCGTTACCATCCGACGAAACCCGTGACGGATTCCATGACCGCCGAAGGACTGCTGATGCGGGAATATCTGGGAGCCGGACGAAATGATGCTCATCTTCAGGCCGGAGCCGCGTACCTGAGATCCCGTCTTCCTCGACCGGACGATCGCGATGTCTACTACTGGTACTATGGAACTCAGGTGATGTTCCACATGCAGGGCCCGGACTGGACTGAATGGAATGCGGCTCTGCGAGACATGCTGGTGGATGATCAGGAAAAAGCCGGCGCAGTTCGAGGCAGCTGGTCACCACAAGTGCCAACCAAAGACAAATGGGGCAACAGCGGCGGACGGCACTATGTCACCTGCCTGAACCTGCTGATGCTGGAAGTCTACTACCGGCACCTCCCGCTATACATTGAACTGCAGGAGTGAGAGAGCGCAGAGCACAAAAGTGGCGCCTCGCTCCGCGAGGCCGGCCCGGACGCGTGGCAGAGCCCAGAGTTTAGAGACCAAAGTCCAGAGTTTGTCACGTGCGACAAGTGGAAGCGCAGCTTCACCATGCGATTGAAACCAACGGCAGGCCGGAGCTGAAAAGGAGAGTAGTCGTCGCATGGGAAGTCGGTTAGTTCAGGAATACTTTGAAACGGACGAATCCGACCCGGCGGTGGCTCTGCAGCAATGCCGCGTGGACCACTTCCAATCGCTTCAGCTTGATCTCCGGGCTACGTTGTGTCGTCTGGCAGAGAGTCAGGAGAACGCTCTTGAAGCCTGTCGCAAAGCCGGCGACGAATACGGTCTTGCGGATCACTACGCGACCGAGGCCAAACACTTCCGCAGGCTGTCAATGTCAAAGCTTCCGGATTCGGCTGAGGAACAGCTGGAGATCTTCGCCGCAGCTGTGGGCCGCAGTTCAGGGGAAGGCTGTGGAAATATCTTTGACTTTCGCGGCGTCACTGATGATGAACAGGAGTTCTGCTTTCGACTGCTGACAGAACCGGAGATTTGGGAGCTGTGCGGCACCGACTTCCCTCAGGTCGCGGACATCCCGACTGTGGTCGAAGTCATGTGGCCAGACATGCACCGAGCTCACGGCGTGTGCCTCCGCATTTTCGCGGCTGACGTCCCGGCGGGTTGGTGTTTTATCGGCGCAACGATCGACTGAATCGGCTGTTCCAGGAAGACGGCATTTCGGATTTCACTTCACCGACAGCTGTCCTGTTTCGATCAGGGCGGCTCGTTTCAGGCTGTTGCGGCCCAGTTGCCATGCCAGGATTCCCCACAGAATCGTCAGTGGAATCATCATCCACGACAGCATCGGGATGCCCAGGTTGAATTCCCGCAGTCGTGAGCCGACCTCGCTGGCTGCGGTATCTCCGCCTCGAGTCACCAGCGTGTCGATCACGTTCTTGGATTTGTACTTGTCCTCGCGGCTGACCACCGTAAACAGAACTCCCTGACTGGGAACCGTCAGGCCATACACCACACTTCGAGTCACCACCACAACCGCGATCAGCACCGGCAGCACGGGGCGAAATCCCAGAACGGTAAAGCCTGCCAGATAGGCCAGCGGCAAAATGCTGAGCGCCAGAGGAAGACTGAACTTCATTAAACGCCCCACCACCGCCAGTTGCAGGACAGCGGTCAGAATCTGCGTCGCCAGATCAACTCGAGCAAACACGACCACGCGGTCTTCGACAACCGGATAGGCAGCCTTAACGATTTCCGACTGACTGAGATACAGCGAAGTTCCGCACAACGCCGTGACCAGAATGTACCAGCAGATGCCCAGCAGATACGGCGACTCCAGCACCCGCAGAAATCCGGCAAACGGGTTTCCGCCGGTGGGTTCGCTGGCCGCATTCCGAACTGCCGGAGATGCCGCATCCAGTCGCCGGTACAGCCACAGGCCGAATTCCATCAGGACCGCTGGCAGCAGCAGCAGTCCGGCGGTTCCCGTCGCTTTCACCAGTTCGGAAGCCGCCGCAGATCCGATCAACGCTCCCACTGTGCCGCATCCGGCGATGGTTCCGAACAGGCGTCGTCCCTGATCGCTGCTGAAGGTGTCGGCCATGACGCTCCAGAACAGCGACATTGCAAACAGGACGTAAACACTGACCCACACAAAAAATGTCCGAGCCGCCCAGATGCGCTGATCCGGCGGCAGCCATTTCAAGGCTGCGCTGAACAGCAAAAGGTTCAGAATCAGAAACCGGTACACCAGCGGCACGACCAGACCGCGACGAAATCGGGACACCAGCTGCGAATACACCGGCACGGCGACCAGCATCACCAGAAACACAACCAGGAAGTTGTTTTTCAGATCATTGACGTTGCCTTCCGATCCCAGGGCATCGCGGACGGGACGCACCATGTAATAGCCGCCCAGCAGTGTCGCAAACCACAGCGCCGACAGAGTCATCGGTCGGCGTTCAGAAGGTTCCGCGTTCTGAAAGGCCGTTTTCGTCAGTCTGAGCAACCAGCTCATGATATTCTTCACCTTCCGGAGGCGCCGCGACGAAACCCTGTGTCGCCAGCGTCAGCCGACGATCTCAGCAGATCTCAACACAGTCCGGATTCCCGTCAGAGCGCATGAAAAAACCTCTGGCCAGTTCGCCAAGTCATTTCTGATTGACACCCAATGTCAGATAAGGTGGGCACCAGTCGTCCGGGTCATGTGATCCGATCATGGTCGGCGTGACAGTCGGCCGGAAGCAGACAGGTTCCCTGTGGGTAAAATCTGTAGGGTCAATTCAAATGACGGATGCGTGCCTGGCAGAGGCAGGTCCAAAGTGCCGAAGCAGTTTTGTACTTCCGCGAGCATACCTCGCAGTTTCGGTCTCGGCAAGGTCACTGTGAAGGAACTCAGCGAATCGAAAGAGTCAGAGAATTCTTCAACAGGAGACTTGATTCGTTCACAGTTCTTCGTATTGAACTTTGAACAGCTGATTCGCATCGCTCAGCTTGCCGCTCAGCAGTCCACGTTTGAACCAGCGAACTCGCTGAGCCGACGTGCCGTGAGTGAACCGTTCCGGAACCACGTAGCCGGTTGCCTGTTTCTGCAGCGTGTCATCGCCGATCTGGTTGGCCGCGTTGATGGCTTCTTCCATGTCGCCTTCTTCCAGAATGTCGTAGGCCTTGTGAGCGTAATGAGCCCAGACTCCCGCCAGAAAGTCGGCCTGGAGTTCCAGTCGAACGGAAAACTGATTGGTCATCAGTTCGTCGCCCTGAGCTCGCACCTGATTCACGATGTCACTGAACCCGACAAGATTCTGAACGTGATGAGCGACCTCGTGAGCGATCACGTAGGCGTTGGCGAAGTCACCGGGGGCATGATGTCGCTGAGCCAGATCGTCAAAGAAGCTGGGGTCAATGTAGATCTTCTGATCGGCGGGGCAGTAGAACGGGCCCATGGCTGCCTGCCCAATGCCGCACCCGGTCTGTTCCTGGCCTGTGAACATGACCAGCCGCGGCGGAACGTAACGCAGTGACGAATCGAACAGCGGCACCAGTTCCTTCCCGACCTGTTCGGTATCATGCAGAACAACTTCGCAGAATTCGCGGTTGTCGTCGTCGACTCCCTGTCCGGCCTGGGGCGCCTGAGCCTGACGCTGCTGCATCTGGTTCATGACCTGCCCGGCCATCTGCTGAGCCGCCGGTGGAGCTCCGAAGAACTTCAGCGCCAGCATCACAAGCACGACCAGAATACTGCCGCCACCCCCCATGGCCATCCGAGGCGACATGCCTCGACGATCTTCCACATTCTCACTTCGTTCACGTCCGCGCCAGCGCATATTCTCAACTCCGGATGATGCCTTCCGGTCCCGATGACAGCTCGGAACCACTTCCCCTCAAGCGACCCGCTTTCGGCGGCATTCTATTCGCCCTGAGGCAATTGTCTTCTCCGATTCCCCGATTTTCACTCAGGTGAGCCAATCGCAGTCGCCGCAGGATCGTAGCCCATGTTTTTCTTTATCAGAACTCTTCACGACGCAATGCATGCCCGGAACCGAATCAGACCGGGCGGTGATGTTTGTCGACTCGCAGCCAGTACAGCAGTTCGTGGATGAATTCCAGAGACGTCTGGATTCGGTGACCCGGGTCTCTTTGGACGCATCTCAGGTACAGCGTTTCCAGAGCTCGGGGAATGGCGCGATTGGGGGCGATCATGCTGGGAGTCGGCGGTGGATTGCTGTTCATGTTGTGCTGAATTTCGTCCATGTCTTCGCCCCATGCCAGCTGCTGCAGAGTCAGCACTTCAAACAGAATGGCACCCATGCTGTAAATGTCGGTCCGGTGATCGATGTCCGCGCCGGAAAACTGTTCCGGAGACATGTACAGAGGTGTTCCCTGATGAGCTGTTCGCGACGACAGCACGTTGCGATCATCCTGATTCTGATCGTCAGAACGGGAGACATCTTCTCGATCCTTCACCAGAGCCAGTCCCCAGTCCAGCAGCAGGACTTCGCCGTAGTCGCCGACCACGATATTTTCCGGCTTCACATCACAGTGCACGACTCCGTGAGTGTGAGCGTAATACAGCACCTGCCCGACCTGAATGATGACATCAATCAGTCGCTCCAGATCCCACGCGGCTGTGGTCTTCGGATCACCGTCCTTCAGCAGATCCAGCACTTCCCTCAGAGTGGCTCCGGACACCAGTTTCATCGTGAAGTAGTAGTGTCGCTTGTTGTCGAACCCCACCTCGTAAACCGGTGCCGTATTGGGATGCTGCAGCATCGCCGTGACTCGAGCTTCTCTCAGAAACATTGTCTGTTCGTGGGGATCGTCGGCGAATTCGGGTCGCAGGGTCTTGTAGCAGATGACTCGGCCCAGATGCAGATCACGACAGGACTGAATCAGGCACTTTCCCCCCAGTGCAATTTTCTTGAAATACAGGTACCGGGTGTTGTTGACCATTTGCGCGTCAAAAGACAGCGCGGCATCGGTGTCGCTGCGATGTATCACGGCATGGCCATCAGCGGAAACCGGGTAACGTGCAGACATCTGGAAACGGCTCCCGAAGTTGTGGAACAGGGATGCGGAACGGTGAAGATCGCGAAAAACGGTCAGGTCGTGTCGATTACTCCGGCAGACTGACATTCGTTCACATGGGGGAGAATGCCCTTCCGGACCTGACGACGCGACTTCCCTGGATTATCGTTCATGATGGAAATTCGTGACAGTCCTGATTCTCGCATTGCCGGTTTCAGGGGCCGACCGCCACGAGAACTCTGATTGAGCGGCTGCGGGGCGTTCCCGCCGTTGAGCTCACGCTGGTTCAGGGGCATTCCGCCCATTGGAGCTGATTCTGTGAATCCACGCGATCTTTTCCGTTCCCGCAGAAACACCGCGTCCGCGCGCGGCGGCGATCAGCGACACATGACCTGGGCCGCTCAGACGATGAGCCGATCGCTGCGATCGACCCGACTGTTGCTGAAACGCAACCTGTGGCTGTGGCCCATCATTGCTGTGGTGCTGCTGGGGCTGGTGGGTTTCACTGTGAGATCCGCCATCGAAAGCACAATGAAAGGCAACCTCCGGTCACAGCTGACGACTCTGCTGGATGTCGAAGTGGCCATGCTGCGAACCTGGTTCGAGGTTCAGCAGTCAAGTGCGGAAACCGAAGCCAATTCCACAGAGACCCGAGCCATCACTCGCAAGCTGCTGGCGCTGGCTGAAAAGACGGCAGCCCCCGACGACGAGACGTCTGTGGAAACTCTGCATCGCGAACTGCAGCTGCAGCTGGGTGCCACGATGTCGTCTCATCGTTATGTGGGCTACTTCATCGCCGACAAATCCCGCACGATCCTTTCGGCCTCAGACCCGACTCTGATCGGTCGCAAGGAGATTCCTCAGTATGACCGCCTCCTGAGTCGTTCGCTGGACGGCATCTGCACGGTGTCACCGCCGTTTCGGAGTGTGTCGATGCTGAAATCCGGAAACGGCAGCTACCGCACGGGACTGCCGACCATGTACGTGGCAGCTCCGATTCGTGACGACAATTTTCAGGTCATGGCGACCCTGGCCTTTCAGATTCGACCCGAAGAAGAGTTCACGGAAATCCTGCAGCTGGGACGAATCGGGGAATCCGGCGAGACCTACGCCTTCGATTCGCATGCAGTGATGGTCTCCAACAGCCGCTTCGACACGGATCTGATGCTGCTGGGACTGATTCCGCAGGACAATGATTCGCGATCCATGCTGTCGATCCAGGTTCGAGATCCGGGCGGCAATATGGTGGAAGGTTTCCGTCCCACGAACTTAAGAGCCGAAATGCAGCCGACTCGCATGGCGCTGAGTGCCATTTCGCACGAAAGTTCCACAGACGTGGAAGGATATCGAGACTACCGGGGTGTTCCCGTGGTGGGGGCATGGTCGTGGCTGGCTGATTACGACATCGGCGTGGCCACTGAAATCGATTTTGCCGAAGCCTACCGCCCCCTGACAATTCTGCAGTGGACCTTCTGGGGCCTGTTTACTCTGCTGATCGCCAGTTCCGTCGCCATCTTTATCTTCACCATCATTGTCGCTCGCCTGCAGCGGGAAGCTCAGAAGGCCGCCATTGATGCTCGGCAGGTCGGGCAGTACGAACTGCAGGAAAAACTGGGTCAGGGAGCCATGGGCGTAGTGTACAAAGGTCAGCACGCGATGCTGCGACGGCCGACCGCCATCAAGATGCTGGACCTGGACAAAATCAACGACGATTCCATTTCCCGGTTCGAACGCGAAGTGCAGATTACCTGTCAGCTGAACAACCCGAACACCATCGCCATCTACGACTATGGACGCACGCCCGAAGGTGTCTTCTACTACGCAATGGAATATCTGGACGGCATCGATCTGGAATCTTTGTGCAGGAAAGCCGGGCCGCAGCCGGAAGCCCGAGTCATCCATCTGCTGCTGCAGATCTGCGGGTCACTATATGAAGCTCATTCTCTGGGTCTGGTACACCGGGACATCAAGCCGGCCAACATTATGCTGAATCGCCGCGGCGGACTTCCGGATGTGATCAAGGTTCTGGACTTCGGTCTGGTGAAGGCGCTGGATTCGAAGAAACAGGCCTCAATGACGGCCGCCAATTCTCTGACGGGAACACCGCTGTATATTTCTCCGGAAGGAGTCAATTCCCCGGCACTGGTGGACGCTCGCAGCGACCTGTACGCTGTCGGAGCTGTGGGCTATTTTCTGCTGACCGGAATGCCGCCGTTCATGTCGGAAAACCTCGTCGAGCTGCTGAGAATGCATGTCATGGAACCTCCGCTGCCTCCATCGGAACGCACCGGACGCGAGGTTTCGCCGGAACTGGAAGCGGCTCTGCTGGCGTGCCTGGAAAAAAGCCCCGCCAACCGACCGCAAACCGCGCGGGACCTGGCCAATCTGCTCCGAAAATGCCCGGCCTTCGGCAAATGGACCGTCGAAGACGGTGATGCGTGGTGGGGCCGATATGACCGCGGCCAGCTCAGCGCCGGAACGTCCTCAATGGTCGGGCAATCCGGTGCCACCGGCCGATTTGCCGGGGATGAATCAAAGTCGGGCGGCTCAAAATCCGGAGGGGCAAAAACCCAAACGCCCGCCTCAGCCCGTACAACCCCCGGAACTCAGGCAACCCCGCCACTGCCACCGTCTGACCCCGATTTCGGCAGCACGATGATCGCTCCACCGGAATCCTGAACAGCAGCGTGACCGCACGACGCGGTTCAACGAAAAAATTTCGCAGCAATCGCGTCCGATCTCAGGCGGGTCATTCAGGAAACGGATCAACCGCTGCAGCGGGGGAGATCACGCATTTGGAGCTAACGTTTCACCGGAGTAAGATCTGCGTCCTGAGCCTTTGAATCGCTCAATCCTCCTCAGGAGCGGAATCTGCCATGAAGCTGTTCGGACTGTCATTCGCTCAAGTCTCACTGCTGTCTGTTTTGTGGGTCTGTCTGTTTGCAGACGGAATTGCCGCAGAACCTCCTGCGCAGGGCATTGCCAGTCGCTATCCGAAAGATCGCGGCATCACGAATGACCCTGCTGTCGTGTTTGCGGAGGACTTTGAAGCAGCCAGTCTCGAAGTCATCGCAAAACGGTGGGACACGGTTCGTGACAGCGAAGTGACTTCACTGTCGAGCGATGTTCCGGAAGGCAGCGGCGGGAAACAGTCCTTTCTGATTTCGCAACTTGCAGAGAAAGGGACCGGCGCGGATCTGTATCGTCGACTCGGAGAGGGGTACGAAAAACTCTACACGCGAATGTACGTCAGGTTCGCTGATGATTGTGAACCCGTGCATCATTTCGGAACCTGCGTTGGCGGCAACAATCCGGCAACACGCTGGCCATCTGTTCGTGCGGGCCAGCCGACTCTGGGGGACAAATCTTTCTGGGTCGGCATCGAACCCTTCGGAAAGATTTGGCAGTGGGACTATTACACGTACTGGTGCGAAATGCAGGGCAGTCCTCCGCGTGGCCAGACATGGGGCAATTCCTTCATCCACGACGAATCGCTCAGAGTTCGCAAAGGCCAGTGGACGTGCATCGAAGTCATGATCCGCATGAACAAAGTCGGCGACTCTGATGGCGAACTGGCTCTCTGGATCGATGGGCGCAAAGTCAGTCACCTTGGAAAAGGGTTTCCTCGAGGCAAGTGGACGTTCGATAAGTTCCTGCCCGGTCAGGACGGTGGCGGAGTGCGGTGGAATGCAGAGAAAGGTGACCGCGAGTATTTTGAAACTGCGAGAGGCGGAGATCCGTTCGAAGGTTTTCGATTTCGCACGGCAGAAGCGTTGAACGTGAATTTCCTGTGGTTGTACGTCTACATCACCAAAGGAACTCAGGGACACATCAACCGAGTCTGGTTCGATGACGTTGTGGTCGCGACAGAATACATTGGTCCTCTGCAATAACACCCTGCTGTGAGCTGCCGCTGAACGTCCATTCACAGGAATTGCAGGGGATCTGCATCGAACGAGCTCAGCCGGGCAGGACTTTCAGGGGCGAGATGCGGACGTCGACGCCGGGGCACCAGGTCATGTGGTCGGGGGGCTGGTCTTCGGGAAGCTGGATGCCGGCGGCTGCGGCCATGGTCTGTCGGACGGTCAGATGGCTGAGTGGCCGGCAGCGGTAGGGTTCATGGTGAACCTGACCACAGACGAAACGCAGATCCGGGCGCTGAGCGATCAGGTGGTAGCGTTCGAGCAGAAAATGCTCCAGCGTACCGTCTGCCGCGCGGGTCGGGTCTGACTGTGAATCAAGCTGAGCCACAATCGCGTAGGACGTCTTTGCATGGCCGATACGCTTTCCGCCGTATCGACGCATGTCGGCATCGGCGTGCAGGTGCATGTCGGACGACTGATAGTTCAGGTGCCAGAACTTTCGAGCCACAGCGACGGCCAGTCGGCTGTTGGCATCCAGACTGAAAAACCAGACTCCGGTCTGACCGCTGACGTGCTTTACATAGGTGCGAACGTTGGTTTCCAGAAACCACGAGATTCCGGGAACAGGAGGCGACCACCAGGGCCGAACCCGTTCCATCGAAAACGGCACCAGCGCCAGCCACGCGCTGTCGTCGAAAGTTTCGACAGACAGTCCGGACGGGAGCTGTTCCTGAATGACGTCCGGGTCGATCCGCCAGTGAAGAAACAGCAGCTGAGACCACCGCTGATAGCCCGCAGTCTGTGACTTCATCCGATCACCCTTCCCTTTAATCTTATCCTTCCGCAGGTGTCTCCACGGCTCGGGAACGATCCCAGAAGGCCAGCAGAAAGATCACCATCACCGCCAGAGCGAACGCCGCCGGAGCGTACCAGAAGCGAGCGAAATCGACCTTGCCGGCTTCGTCTGTGCAGCTGGCTGTCCAGCGGCCAAACGCCTGAGCTCCCAGGCCCAGCCCGAATCCCTGAGTGAGCATCACGATCAGAGACTGAGCCTGTCCGCGAACTTCCGGTCTGGCCTTCTGGTCTGTGTAGATCATTCCCGTCACGAAGAAGAAATCGTAACAGATTCCGTGGAGCAGAATTCCCAGAAAGATCGGCGCGGTCAGCATGATTCCGGTCTGTCCGAATGCCCAGCCCCACAGCGCGTATCTCAGAACCCAGGCCAGCATTCCGACGCCCAGCATCCATTTGACGCCCAGACGGGCAAAACACAGCGGCATCACCAGCATGAAAAAGATTTCGCTCATCTGCCCGGTGCTCATCGCTCCGGTTGTGGATCCCAGAAACGTGACGCCCATGTCCGCAACATATCCGTAACCTTTGGCGTAATACCCGGCCAGCGGAATACAGATCAGGAACGAAGCCAGAGCAAACACCAGAAACGACGGATTCAGCAGCATGGACCATGCATCCACCCCCAGAACCTTGCCGATGGAAATCGGTTCGCCGCGGCCCGGCGGTTCAGTTCTGGGAAGTGTCAGGCAGTAGACGCCCAGAATGGCCGACGCAATGGCGGCTGCATGAAAGATGTGAGGCGAGTTATCGGAGAACTGTTCTGCAGAGGCTCCCAGAGATCGACACCCCCACATCACCCAGTTGCCGACGATCCATCCGATCGTCCCCAGAACTCGAACAACAGGAAACTCTTTCTCGCCATTCGCCAGATGCTTGAAGGACAGACTGGCTGTCAGCCCCAGCGTCGGCATGAAGCAGACCATGTAGCACAGCAGGCACAGGATCATGGGATGAGTGAACTGAGCCAGCAGCGTTTCCGGAGCACCAGCGCTGGCGAGCGTCGGAGCCCACCACAGCAGGGCTGCACCGATGAGGTTCAGAATGGCCAGAACCTTCTCGGTATTCATCAGCCGGTCAGCGATCAGCCCCAGAGTCAGCGGTGCCAGAATCGCAGCCAGCGGAGCGACGGTATAGGCTGCGGCATCGTAGGACCCGCCGGCACCGGCGGCCGTCATTCCCTTTTCCTTCAGAAAACCATACATCGCCACATACCACGCGCCCCACACAAAGAACTGCAGGAACATCATGATCGACAGGCGGGGCACGACTCCGGGACGTGTGGCCTGAACGGACGTCGAGGAGGACGAATCGGGTGCAGTGGCTGCCATGGATGGCGGTTCCTTGGGGAAAAAGACGTGAAGGCAGGGCGGCGATGATGACAGGAGCGGACGAGAGTCGCAAGTCTGTCGACGGTGTTTCAGACGTCTGTCAGTCCATGATGGCGCAGCAGGGCCGCAGGATCGGGTTCACGTCCCCGGAAGTCGCGATAGATGTCCATCGGATGACGGCTGCCGCCTTCCGCCAGTATCGTATCGCGAAAACGACGGCCGACTTCAGCGACTGCCGCATCGTTATCCAGACCGGCTTCCTCGAACGCTGAAAATGCATCGGCGCTCAGCACTTCTGCCCACTTGTAACTGTAGTAACCCGCTGCATAGCCTCCGGAGAAGATGTGCTGAAACGAACACAGGAAGCGGTTTTCAGGAAGTGGCGGCAGGGGTGACGTCTGCTGAGCGATGCGGGCATGCACATGAAAAGCGGATTCGGAACCATTCGGATCGAAGGCGGCGTGCAGTTCCATATCCGTCATTCCGAACTGCAGCTGACGGAGCATCTGCGTGGCCGCTCCGTAGGTTCGAGCTCGACAGATCTTTTCGAACAGTTCTTCGGGAAGTGGTTCGCCGGTTTCGTAGTGCATCGCCATGCCCATCAGTGTCGGACGATGATAGCACCAGTTCTCCATGAACTGACTGGGAAGCTCAACCGCATCCCATTCCACTCCGGTGATGCCTGAAGCGTCGCGTTCATTCACGGTTGTCAGCATGTGCTGCAGCCCGTGACCGAATTCGTGAAACAGTGTTTCAACTTCCCGAAAAGTCATCAGCGACGGCGTGTCACCCACGGGCGGAGTTCCGTTGCAGATCAGATGTGCGACGGGAAGACGTGTTCCCAGTGACGAAACGCTGCGAGCCACACAGTCGGCCATCCATGCTCCGCCGCGCTTGTTCTCCGGCCGGGAAAACGGATCCAGATAGAAGCCGGCGATCCGTTCGCCCGCTTCGCTGAAGACTCGGTAAAATCGCACATCCGGATGCCAGACCGGAGCTTCATCGTCGGCTCGTTCCATCCGAATTCCAAACAGGCGATGACACACACCGAACAGTCCGTCCAGAACTCGATCCAGCGAAAAATACGGACGCAGCTCTTCATCCGTAAACGCATATCGATCTTCGCGCAGTCGTTCAGACCAGAAGGCAACATCCCAGTGACACAGTGGACCGACATGCCCGTTCCGTTCAGCAAACTCAGTGACCTCCTGCAGTTCGCGTTTGCCGGCCGACTGCGAAACCGACAGCAGCTGATCAAACATAGCCTGAACGGCAGGAACCGCAGCGGCCATCTTTCGCGACAGACTGAGTGCTGCGTAGTCCGGATAGCCCAGCAGCTGAGCCTGCTCGCGTCGCAATTGCAGAATTTCCTGAATCAGCCCCGAGTTATCCAGATCGCCGGTGGAAGCTCGAGTGATGTAGGCTCGATACACCTTTTCTCTTAAAGCACGATTGCGACAGTGTTCCATGAACGGCACAAAGCTGGGTGCATCCAGCTTGATTCGCCACGGACCACTTTCGGCTGTTGCCGGAGGCGCATCTGAATTCTGAGTGGCCTGTGACCATGCAGCGGCCGCCATGCGCCGAAAGCTGAGCGGTAAACCTGCGGCGTCTTCCGGAGACGTCACATCCAGATGCCAGGCTTTGGTTGCGTCCAGCACATGGTTGGCGAAGTCTGTTCTCAGCTGCGACAGACGCTGAGCAATCATGTTGAATCGTTCCCGCTGTTCCCCTTCCAGAGCAATCCCGGCCTGTTGAGCACTGAGAATGGACTGCTCAACAATTCGACGGCGGGCACTGGGCATGTGACTCCATTCCGGCGAATCCCGCAGAGCACAGAATCGTGCGTACACCGGTGGACTTTGTCGAGTCGCCAGACCGAATTCGATGATCTCCGGCAGCACGGTTTCATGAGCCGCACGCAGTTCGTCGCTGTTGGCCACTCCCAGCAGATGTCCGACCGGCGACCAGCCGTATTCAAAGAAAAGATCGATCTTTTCGAAGGGAACCATCAGGGCGTCCCAGTTTCCGGGTTCGGCATGTTCGATTTCATTCAGCAGACTTCGACAGGATGTCAGCAATTCCCGAACAGCAGGTTCAACGTGCTGAGGACGAATGGAATCGTAGGCCGGCAGTCCTGTTGTGATCAGCAGAGGATTCGTATCGGTTGTCATGATGTGATCTGTACGTGAAAGAAGTCTTGCTGTGATTCTGAGTTGTGAAGTATGGTGTTGCGACGAGTTGTACAGCTTCTGCCTGTTCTGTTCGAGTACATCGCTGTTCAGCGGGACATGAAGTCGGCTGAGCGCGCCGGTACTTGATGTTGCAAGTCAATCCTGCAAAAAAAACGGAATCACAAAAAGGTCGGTGGAAGTTCACACATGACGCAATTTCGCGATTGTCGAGTGAAGAAACAGGAACTATAAATCCCGTCAACATCGTTCGACGCTGTGAGTCGAAAAGGAGTCTCGACTCAACGCATTTCCGCGTTCCTCTCTCAGTTCGTCTGCGAAGTTCTCGCTGCCTGAACAAAGAATTCTCTGCAATTCCCTTCTTCGGGCACTCATTCCCCAAATGGTAAGGCTCATGCAACACCTTCACTTCGATCTGCGGACTGGTGAGTCCCTTCGCCTTGGTCAATTCAGAGTGACCGTTCTGGAAGTCGACAGCGAAGAGGTTGTCCTGGAAATCGAAGGTCCAGGCGGCGAAACTCAGATCGAAGTCGTTCGATGTGCTCCATCAGTCAGCATGAACCAGGAACCCGTTCTGGTCTGACATTCTGCGGCCTGAATCGCTGACTCCGGCGATTTCCCGACGCTGCCGAATTCAGCCCGGACGCGAACAGCACTGCAAACCGGGACCTCCGGTTGTTCAGCCAACGCGATCAGTGTTGTGTTGCGCGCAGGCTTGGGGATTCCCTGCAGATGTGACAGTCTCAGTTCCCTTTCAGCGTGCGCGCACCGCTGAAGTTGCGGCTTTAAGGGGTTGCGTGACGGCGGGGCGGGATCGCGGTTTGCGTTGTGAGGGCTGGCGAAGACGTGCCGTTTACACCGACTCATATCGTTGCCATCCTGCCGTTTCGAGTGCTGAATCGCTGGTTGCCGTTTTCGGCACTGGCAATCGGATCGATGATTCCGGACGTTGGCCTGTTCTTTCCGATTGCTCGTTACGGACTGACTCATTCTCCTGTCGGCATCTTCACCGCGTGCCTGCCCATGGGACTGATTGCGTTTCTGCTGTTCGATCTCGTCATGCGGCGGCCTCTGCGAGCGTTGCTGCCCGAATGGATCCAGCGGCGAATCGATCCGACTGCATGCCTGCCGAATTCTGATCGAGTGGCGACGCAGCTCGTCTTCTTCATCGGGGTCTCAGTGGCGATCGCCATCGGTGCCGCGACACATCAGATCTGGGACGCATTCACGCACCGAGGTCGATGGGG
Source organism: Planctomycetaceae bacterium (assembly GCA_041398865.1). Taxonomy (GTDB): domain Bacteria; phylum Planctomycetota; class Planctomycetia; order Planctomycetales; family Planctomycetaceae; genus Fuerstiella. Next base: position 65,379 of record JAWKTY010000016.1, on the reverse strand, counting down.
AACACTGCTGGTCCCTGAACTGGATTCAGAGATCTTGCTCGCCGGCATTCAGATTCCGGGCTACAAGTTGTTTCAATACGGAAGCACACTGGTCGGACTCCCGTTGCTGATGTGCCTGGCAACCTGGGAGCTGCTTCGTTCACCGGCGGACAGCCCCATTGAACGGAAAGTGCCATTCCGCTGGAAAATACTGACGGCTTCTGTGGTCCCGACGATCCCGCTCGTGGTTGCCATCAGGGCTTTGGCGACAGAACCATCCTACGATCTTGTCCTGGCAACAACGATCAAAGTCTCCGGCACACTGCTGATGTCGCTGGCAGTCATTGGCTGCTCGGTGTTTCGCCTGCAGTTTCGCGATCTCTGCCCAACCGGACCACTTCCTCCGAAATCGACGTGACTGATGGGAAGGCGTTGCCTGCATGGCCGGATGCTGGTTGTCCGACGATGACGGGATTTCCGTCAGCGGAATCCGGTTCGGCGGCTTTGGCGTTCGGCGAGCCAGTGGCCGAGGGAATCCTGCAGAGGATCGGACGTCAGCAGCGTTCGATAATCGATTCCGGAACCCGTGCAGACGTTTTCCAGTTTCTGAAAGAACTGGTTGTACTGACTGAGGTAATCGTGGCGCAGACGGACAGGATCGACCAGCATTCGGTGATCACTGTCTTCCATGTCGCGGAACTGAGTCGGACGCTGAAAGTCAAACGTGGTTTCTTCGGCAGCCGCAATTCTGAATACGATGACTTCGTGCCCGGCATGTCGGCACCGCTGCAGGCTGCGTTCCAGGGCATCTGGCGAATCGAAGCAGTCACTGATGAGAATCAGCAGGCTGCGGCGCGCGATCGATGGCAGAACGGATTCGATGACTGCAGCCAGCCCGGTTTCAGTGCCGGGACGGGTCTGTTCGAGAACTCGAGTGATTCGCTGAAACATGTCACGGCTGCTGGAAGGCCGCAACTGGTCCCGAATGGCGGCATCAAACGTCAGCAGACCAACCGAATCGCGCTGTCGCAGCAGCAGCCACGCCAGTGACGACGCCAGCAGCGCGGCATAACGAAACTTGCTGACAGACGCTCCGGCATAAGCCATGCTGCCGCTGGCGTCAACCAGCAGATGGCAGCGCAGGTTGGTCTCGTCTTCGAATTCCTTCACATGGTATCGCCCTGTTTTTCCGTAGGCTCGCCAGTCAATGTGGCGAATTTCGTCTCCCGGCGAATACTCGCGATGTTCCACGAACTCAACGCTGGCCCCTTTGAACGGACTGCGGTGACGCCCCATCATCAGACCTTCCACCAGCTGCCGAGCCACCAGTTCCAGGTTGCCGAATTTCGCAAGGTCAGCGGGATCAGTCGGAAGAGCCATCAGTTGAGATTTCCAGGAAGAATGGAATCCGGGAAGGAGTGAATTCTGTTTGTGAGTTGTTGAAGTGCGGGCGGTGCTGAGAGACGTTCTATCGACCGAACAGAAGCTCGTCAAAGGTTGACCGCGACATCAGGCGTGGATAGAGTGGCGGGCGGCCGCAGACAATGGCTGTCTGCGGTCTTTTTGTTTCCAAACACGTCGAATTTGTGATTTCGTTCCATGAAGACTGATGTTTCCCGTCGAGCTCTGATCAGTGTCAGTGACAAGACCGGGCTTGCCGAATTTGCCGCAGGCCTTGTCGCACTGGGCTTCGAGATTCTTTCCACCGGGGGCACTCGGAAATTCCTGGAAGAGGCTGGCCTGCCCGTGACGGATGTGAGCAGCTACACCGGCTTCCCGGAAATGATGGACGGTCGTCTGAAGACGCTGCATCCCAAAGTTCACGGCGGTTTGCTGGGGCGACCGACTCTGCCTTCGGACGCGGCTTCCATGGCGGAACACGGAATTCAGCCATTTCAGGTTGTCGTGGTGAATCTGTATCCGTTTCGGCAAACGATTGCTCGACCGGACGTGACGATTCCCGAAGCCATCGAACAGATCGACATCGGCGGTCCATCAATGGTGCGATCCGCTGCCAAGAATCACGCTCATGTCGCCATCGTCACATCGGCCGGTCAGTATTCCGACGTCCTGAAACGTCTGCATGACGACACTCTGGATGAAGCATTCCGCCGCCAGTTGGCCGGTGCCGCATTCGAAATGACAGCCGTTTACGACCGAGCCATCGCCGACTATCTGGCCAGAATCAGCCAGCCGGAAAGCACCGATTCCGGTGAGGAGTTTCCGGCAGAACTGAACCTGTCGTTTCGACGCCAGGCGACGTTGCGGTACGGAGAAAATCCCCATCAGAAAGCGGCGTTCTATGTGGAAGCATCGGCCCCGATCACATCACTGGCTCATGCTCAGCAGCTGAACGGCAAAGAGCTGTCTTACAATAATCTGATGGATCTGGATTCTGCCAAATCCATTGTTTCAGAATTCGATCAGCCGGCTGCCTGCGTCATCAAGCACAACAATCCGTGTGGCTGTGCCGTCGCTGAAAATCTGGCGGACGCGTTCGAAAACGCTCACGCCGGAGATCCCGTCAGTGCGTTTGGTTCCATCATCGGCCTGAACCGCAACGTTGACCTTGCGACCGCTGAAAGGCTGTGTGAACCGGGGCGTTTCATTGAAGCTGTGATTGCTCCGGGATACGACAGTGACGCTTTCGCACTGCTGACCACGAAGCCCAAATGGAAGAACAATGTCCGGCTGATGACGGCCGTGTTTTCGGATGTCGGTCGGGGAGCTCCGGAGTATCGTCGGGTGTCCGGAGGTCTGCTGGTTCAGGATCGTGATGACCTTCTGCAGACGGAAGAAGACTGGAAAGTTGTGACTCCGCGAACACCGACCGACGAGGAAATGGCCGACCTGCGGTTTGCGTGGAAGGTGTGCCGGCATGTGAAGTCCAACGCTATCGTCTTTGCGAAACACGGCATGCTGCTGGGAGCCGGAGCCGGTCAGATGAGCCGACTGGACAGCTCGTTCATCGCAGCCATGAAAGCCGGTGATCGCAGCCAGGGCGGAGTTGTCGCCAGCGATGCCTTCTTTCCATTCCGCGATGGAATTGATGAAGCTGCAAAGGCAGGAATTCGAGCCGTCATTCAGCCCGGAGGTTCCCGCAATGACGACGAAGTCATCGCGGCATGTACGGAACACGGGATGGCGATGATCTTCACGGGGCGCCGACACTTCCGGCATTGATTCCGTTCAGTTGCCTCGGAGCGTCCGATCGAGTTAAATTCCGGGAGAGGCGGCACACTGCATCATCACAGTGATTGATCTGCTGGCCGGCGTTCTCCGGACTTCAGGAAGCTGACATGGATCTTATCAACGGAACACTGTTGGCTGAAACGGGTTTGCCGTCTGGCTGCTGATTGGTTTGCCGGACTGTTCAAGCTGATCCTGCTGGTCTTCCTCCGGGCATGTTCGCGTCTGTGGCGTCGCTGTGGTTTCGAGCCTTCATGTCGTCGGCAGGCGTCGGACCGCTGCAGATGGTGGTCATGAAGCTGAAGAAGGTGAACCCCACGGTCATTGTTGATTCCCGCATCATGGCCGTGCAGGCCGGGCTGGAGAAGATCACGACCAACGCGATGGAATCGCACTACCGCCGGAGGCAACGTTCCGATCGTGGTGCGATCACTGGTGGCTGCGCATCGAGCCAACATTGCTCTGGACTGGGATACCGCAGCCGCGACTGATCTGGCCGTCGAAACGTGATGGAAGCTGTTCAGACCAGCGTGAAAAACCAAAGTCATTGACTGCCCGATCCGTCTCGCCACGGCCGGTCCATTACACTGGACGGAGTGGCTCGCGACGGCATCCAGCCGAAGGCTCGTGCCGCTCGAGTCACCGTGCGAACCAACCTGAGTCAGCTGATTGGCGGGGCCATGAAGAAACCGTGATTGCCCGAGTCGGTGAAGGGATCAGCCACATTGGTCTGGCGAAACTCATAACAGTTCTGGCCAATCCGATGCTGATTGCCCGCACTGTGCTGAACAAAGGTCTGGATTCGTGACGGGCTTACGAAACGGCTGATTGACATCGCCGACATTGACGTGGGCGACAACGTGGGAGCCGACTGCAGGCCGACCAGGCGGAAGCAGATGTGCGAATTGCCTGAGCCAAAGCGAAGAACGTCGAGCTCAGGCGGTCGCCCGTGAGCAGGAAATGAAAGCTCTGACTCAGGAACACAAGGCCGGGGTCGTTCTGCCGAGGCCGAAATTCCGAAGTCGATGGCCGATGCCTACCAGGGCGGCAGCCTGCGGAGCTGCCCGAAGTAGTCATGTCGCGCTGAATGCCATTCCTGGTTGCCCACTGCAGGCACCGGTCTGATTCAAGGAATCGAAACACCGAAATGTCTTCCAAATCTGCCTCGAGCCGCTCCATTCAGGCTCGCTGTGTTCCTGGATCCGTCCACCAACTGGAAACCGCCGTGCAGCGGATTCGGTCTGCAGCCGCGGACGGAGGACAGGTGATCTGTCTGCAGGAAGTTTTCAATACTTCAGTATCCCTGTCAGACCGAAGATCACGTCAACTTCGAGCTGGCGGAATCGGGATTCCGGGCCAACCACCGGAACGCTCAGCAGGCTGGCGGCGGAACTGAAAGTCGTCATCGTTGTTCCGATTTTTGAACGACGAGCCACGGACTGTGATCGCCAACCCCTGCCGTATCGACGCCGACGGCAGCACCGCGGGACTGTATCGCAAGATGCACATTCCCGACGATCCGCTGTACTACGAGAAATTCTATTTCACTCCCGGCGACCTGGGCTTCAAGGCCTTCCGAACTCGTTTCGCGAAGGTCGGCGTCTGCATCTGCTGGGACCAGTGGTTTCCGGAAGCAGCTCGACTGACCGCGATGCAGGGTGCGGAACTTCTGTTCTATCCCACCGCCATCGGCTGGATTCCGGGGGAAAAAGACATCTACGGAGCTGACCAGTACGCTGCGTGGCAGACAATCATTCGCAGTCACGCGGTGGCCAACGGGCTGTTCGTGGGAGCTCCCAACCGAGTCGGACCGGAAGGCGAAATCGAATTCTGGGGCGGTTCGTTTCTGGCAAACCCGTATGGCAAGCTGCTGGCACAGGCCGTTCACGACGATGAACAAACGCTTCAGGTGGACTGCGATCTGTCGCTGATCAACACCGCCCGCACCCACTGGCCGTTCTTCCGCGATCGCCGAATCGACGCCTATCAGGGCCTGACACAACGCTGGGCCGACGACCACACCTGAAGGCTTCGACCTTAACCTGATACGCCCCCAACGCTCGGAAACGCGGCGTTGTCATTCAGCAAAAATGCCGTCTCGGAAGGAAGTTCGAGACGGTGGCTGCCACGGTATTTGAAAGAGCAATCAATCCGTGCGGAACATTGCGTTCCGCGATGTCAGAGGATGTTCCGCTCGCCGTCACTTATCCAGCTGGTGATCGCGATTGACTGTCACGCCCAGCATTTCGCCTTCGAACATCAATTGCCCGGCGACGAAGCCCTGAAAGCGGAACTGAGCCAGCTTGCGAGCTCGGACACGAGTGACCTGAGCGATCAGATCCAGTCGAGTTCCCGGGAAGATGGGCTTGCGGAATCGCACTGAATCCATTCCACCGAATCCCAGGTAATCACCACCGATGAGATCATATTTGCGAGCGTAAAATCCTCCGAGTTGCGCGGCGGCTTCGCACTGCACGACACCCGGCATCAAGGGAAACCCCGGCATGTGTCCGGTGGTCCAGAATTCCTTCTCTGTGATGTCCTTATATCCGATGATCGTATGCGTGGGTGGATCGACGTGAATGATCGCCGTCAGCTGTTCCATTTCATGGCGCTGCGGATTGACTCGGCGAATATCATCGATGTTGAACAAAGGTCGGGAGAAATCAAACTGACTGAGATCAACGATGGCTTCAGAAGGCATGAGAGAGAACTTTTGAATGCAGAATAAACCCTGGTTTCTTATCGTTCACCCACGATCGAGGTGATCTGGTCAATACCGGTGAGCAGGCGATCGGGGCGGGTGTGCGAATCTTTGATAAAATCTGCGGGAGCCTCAAGTCCGTTTTTTTCCGCGGCCAGCAGCGCTGTCCGCATTCCCGCAGATCGAGCCGGAGCGAGGTTGGTTTTCAGGTGTGAGCTGACGTACAGGATTTCATCCGGGGCGATGCCGATCTGGCGGAGTCTGGCGACGGGAAATTCAAACAGCGACCTGGAAGGGGCTCGAATTCCCATCTGATACGACAGAAACTGCTGCTCGGGAGGAAGCCATTGACGCAGCGGCGGGACCTCGCCCTGTTTCCGCAGTGATCTCAGCAGCTGAATCGGCGTGAAAATCTGCCCGTCCCCCAGCAGTCCCTGCCGCAGCCCGATTTCTGAGAGGTGGGTCATGATCCGCAGAGCGTCTGCCCGTGCTTCCGTGGCCTGCAGGCACGACTGAAAGAAGTACGCCACCTTTTCGCTCAGTGCATCCACGTCACCGTAAACGTCTTCGTCGTAGTGATATTCCTTGTCGAACAGCCGGTCAATGATGGCTCGCCAGACGTGCACCGCGTTCACGGCCGTAAAGTCGCCACGGCGTTTGGTTCCCAGCATGGCCAGACGTTCGGCGTAGTCGCGGTACTGATGAATCATGGACTGCCACGGCGGGCCGGGTTTGCGGTACATGCTGTTCCACATGTTGAATTCGTGGATGGTCTTTTCCAGAGCCACCTGCAGTCGAATTTCCGGTTCGGGAAACAGAGTGAACCCTTCATCCGGAATTCGCAGCAGTGTTCCGTACACGTCCCACAGCACGATTCGAATTCCGGGCAGCGGCGCGGTGGATGGACGAGCTCGCACGGGTTCTGCGGCCGGCACCTGCGGCCAGATCAGATCCCGCTCGTCCAGCGAATCGGCATAGTCAGCAAGTGTCAGCCCCATCGCATCAGCCGTTCAGCGCCTGAGCCAGATCGGCGATCAGATCGTCCGTGTGTTCGAGTCCCACGGACACGCGAACGGTTTTGTCGGTGATGCCCGCCGCCGCAAGCCTTCGGGACTCATCGACGCGTGACTCATTGTGGCCGGAACGAAATCAGGCTCTCGATGCCGCCCAGCGATACTCCCACGTCGAACAGCTTTGTCTGCAGACAGACACGTTCCGCCACGGGAAATCCGTCCTTCACATCGAAGCTCAGCATGGCTCCGAAACCCTTCTGCTGACGCGTTGCCAGTTCATGCTGAGGATGACTTTCCAGCCCCGGATAGTAGACTCGTTCAACCAGAGGATGCTGGTCCAGAAACCGGGCGATCTTCATGGCACTGGCCTGCTGAGCTTCCATCCGGCAGCCCAGCGTCTTCACGCCTCGCAGCACCAGCCACGCATCAAACGGCGAACAGGCCAGTCCCAGAGCATTACTGAGCCATGCCAGCCGATCGGCGATAGGCTTCTCGCGTGAAATCAAAGCGCCGCCCACGACGTCTGAATGTCCGTTGATGTATTTGGTCGTGGAATGCATGACAACATCGACTCCGAACTCCAGCGGGCGCTGCAGATAGGGAGACAGGAACGTGTTGTCGCAGATTGTCAGCAGCTGATGCTCTCGAGCGATCTGCACCATTTCCGCCAGGTCGATGACCTTCATCAGCGGGTTGCTGGGAGTTTCAATCCACAGTCCTTTGGTTTCCGGCCGGATTGCCGAACGCACCGCAGCAGCATGAGTCATATCGACGAAGGTGAACTGCAGGCCCTTCTCTGAGAGAAACTGAGTAAACAGTCGGAAGCTGCCGCCGTACACATCAGCGGGCACCACAAGATGGTCACCGGGATTGAAAAGTGCCATCCGCAGTGAGTCGCCGACATGCCGGTGGATGTGGCCACGCAGCCGACACCCCCTTCCAGCGATGCCAGATTTTCGTGCAAAGCGCGTCTCGAGTCGGATTGCCGGAACGCGTGTAGTCATAGCCGCTGGTGCTGTGCAGATCGTTCCAGGAGAACGTCGACGTCGGGTAAATCGGAGTCGTGACGCTGTTGTACTGCTGATCTTTGTGCACGCCCGTATGAATGGCGCGGGTCTCAAATTTCATGACAGAAAGGTCCGGTCAATTGATAGGAGTTCAATGTTTGCGGAAATTCCGCTGAGGCGAACGCGTCAATCTGGATTGCGTGCCGGGCACTTCCGCTGCGGACGAATCAACGAGTCCGGTTCAGCACGAATTCCAGGGGCTCGACGTCTCGACAGCGCATTGTTTCAATTCTGCGGAGCGCAAGAAAAAACGAGCGCAGCGGCGCTCGTTGATGTCTTCTCGAGGTTTCCCGAATACGCATTCCGCGATCAGGTGGAACTCCGAACGCAGTCCGAGCGAAACTCGAACCTATTCAACAGCGTCCAGCTGGATGAAAGGGCTCATCCGACGAGCTTTCTCCAGAATCTCTGCCTTTTGGGACTCAGAGGTGGCCGCTGCAAACTTTGCTCGCAGCTTCGGCAGCTGAACTCGGCGTTTTCGGCGGCGTGCAATTTCCCGTTGTCGCTCAACTCGTCCCATGTGCTCTTCTGTTCTTTCAGTACGCGATTGATTTTGGCTGAAGGAGACTTCCGAATCTCCCAACACCTGCGGGATCAGCGGTCAGCCGAAGTGTTCGCAGGACGGGTAGCATATCGTCGAGCACGACGAAGTCAATTCGATGTTTTCCGCCAATTCCGCGTTCCGACAGACGGGGCCGGACAGATTGAAAGCGAACGGTGTCTCTGAGCTGGCGGGCAAATCACCGGCGGGCAACCGCAGCAATCGGGTGGCCAATCGAGTCCGCAAGCTGCTGGTCGGACAATTCCGCTCGCAGAATGCTCACATCACGTGGAGCATCGACAGCCAGGCTGGCTCGGCCGTTTCCACACTGCACAATCCGCACGGTGATGTTTTCTCCGATGACGATTTCTTCACCACTTTTTCGAGTTAAAACCAGCATCATGATCCTCCCTGATTTCCACGGCCCCGAATGACCACTCAAATGTGCTCGGATACCCCGTCCCAGCGGCAAGATCGGAGGAGCACATTCCATGCCGATCAGTAAGCTTCTGCAGGAACTGCCGGTTTGAGTGTGCGTGCCGGACGCTGGGAGTCAGAAAAGGGGAGAATTCCTGAAAATGGCTGGTCGCTGACATGCCAGCGCGGCTCAGGGGCTGCCAACTGATTTTAAGGATCTCCGGTTCACTGCAGTTCGAATCAGTTCACAGCTTCGCAGATTGCCTCAGGTGACAGTTTCCAGCGTTTCGAAATGCATCACTGACGGACTGACATCACGGTCGTTCGTCTACCCCCTCTCAATCTGTTATGTTCCATGCCGATGACGATCAGGTGCTCTCCCCATTACCGTTGAATTGTGATTGCGATTATGGATCTCGAAGACGTTCGCAAAGTCGCCTCCCTGGCGCGGCTTGAGCTTTCTCCCGAGGAACTTCAGACGTACGGTGATCAGCTGACTCAGATTCTGAGTTATGTGGAGGTGCTGAAGGAGGTTGACGTGGAAAATGCCGAGCCGATGCCTCATGCAATTGAGCTGCAGAATGTCTTCCGCGATGACGTCCGACGCGACTCGCTGGATCGCACAGAAGCTCTGGCAAACGCTCCGAAAACCGACGGCCGATTCTTTCAGGTCCCGGCAATACTCGATCAGAAAGACGCCTGAGCAGTTTCCTCATTGTTTCCGGATGGAAGTCGCTGGAAAACCGGGCTGGTGCGCCATCTTGTGAAGATCGACACGGCCTCCTAGAATCCCTGTTTGTCTGAGCCACATCCACCTTTCGCTCGTATTCCGTGACTGCGCCCCAATCCATCGTTGTTCTCGGATCGACAGGTTCGATTGGCACCAGCTGTCTGGATGTGATCCGGCACCACCCGCAGCGGATGAGGCTTGTCGGGGCCACAGCAAACCGCAGTTTTAACAGACTTGCGGAGCAGGCTCGGGAATTCCGTCCCTCGTGGATTCTGCTCAGCGATTCAGCGACAGCACCGTCTGAACCTGTTCCGCCGCTTCCTCAGGAAACCGTCTTTCACCGTGGCGACGAGCAGCTCGATCAGCTGATTCGGTCAGCCGACGTCAACACAGTGGTGTCAGCTGTGGTCGGAGCCGCCGGGCTGAAATCGACATGGTCGGCCGTGGACTCGGGGAAACGGGTTGCTCTGGCAAATAAGGAAAGCTTGATTGTCGCCGGAAGTCTGATGACGGCACGAGCAGCGGAAACGGGGGCTGAGCTGTTACCGGTAGACAGTGAACACAGTGCCATCTTTCAGGCTATGCAGGCTGGCCGAACATCCGATTTGCGAAGAATCATTCTGACGGCCAGCGGGGGGCCGTTTCGAGGCTACACACGTGAACAGCTGAAAGCCGTCACGCCGGACATGGCACTCAGGCATCCGACCTCGGGAAATGGGGCCAAAGATTACCATTGATTCAGCGACAATGATGAACAACGGCTGGAAATCATTGAAGCGAGATGGCTGTTCGGACTCTCAGTCGAACAGATTTCCGTGGTTATTCATCCGCAGTCTCTCATTCACTCGTTTGTGGAATATCGCGACGGATCCGTGATTTCGCAGATGTCCCCCCGACATGAGGCTGCCGATTCAGTATGCTTTGACATATCCGGAGCGAATTGACTGTCCGGCACCGGACACCGACTGGACGGTCCCGACGGTCATGGAACTGTTCCCGCCGGACTTTGACGCTTTTCCGGCATTGAAACTCGGTTTCGAGGTTGCTCGAACCGGAGGCACATCAGGAGCCATCCTGAATGCGGCCAACGAAGTGGCGGTTGCTCGTTTTCTGAACGGTGACATCCGCTTTGACCAAATCACACAGCTTTCTCAGGACATCCTTTACCACCACACATTCGAGGCTCAGCCAACGCTGGAACAGCTGTTTCTGGCAGACCACTGGGCTCGGGAGGAATCACTTCGGTGGAACTCATCGCCTTCGATTCACTGATCACCCTGGCTGCCGGCAGCATGCTGGGAACTCTGACCAACGTCCTGTCTGTCGGACTGGGTCTGGGGATGGTGATCTTTTTTCATGAACTGGGACACTTTGCGGTCGCCAAATGGTGCGGCGTGCATGTGGAGCGCTTCAGCATCGGCATCGGCCCGATCATCTGGAGTCGCCAGAAAGGCGAAACAGAATACGCTCTGTCCGCGCTTCCGTTTGGAGGCTACGTCAAGATGCTGGGGCAGGATGACATGGACCCCAACCAGATGACCAGCGACGAAATCGCCGAGAACCCTCGTTCGTATTCGGCGAAGAAAGTCTGGCAGCGAATGGCCATCATTTCGGCCGGAGTGATCATGAATGTGATCACCGGCTGCCTGTTTTTCTCGCTGGCCTATGCCTTCGGAGTTGTCGAAACGGTCCCGATGGTCGGAAGTGTCCACCCCGGGTCGCCGGCGTGGCAGCTGGGAATTCGCGAAGGGGACACCATTGAATCGATTGATGGCGGCAAAATTCGTGACTTCACCGACATCAATCAGGCCATCGTTCTGGCCGACGGTCCGGTGACCATCGCTGGAAAGCACTCCGATGGCAGTGAGTTTTCAACCGTCGTGACGCCTCGCCAGGGTAAGGATACTCAGTTTGTCGGTATCGGTCCGGCATCAACGTCGAAGCTGGCCAGTGAACTGCCGGAAGGCGAATCCATTAGTATGCCCGGCATGCCATCCGAAAAGGCATCTCAGCCATTCCTGCCCGGCGATCATATCACCGCGATGAACGGCCAGAAGATTGAGTTCTTCCACGACATGCTGAGGCTGACCGCCGCGATGGCAGACCAGGAAATCGCCTATACCGTCGAACGCCCCACGCCGCCGGGCAGCACGGCGTCGTCCCATGACACTCTGGAGATCACGGTCCCGCCGATGAACTTTCGATCGGTTGGAGTCTGGATGGCCATCGGTGAAATCACGGCTCTTCAGAAAGATTCAATCGCCGAAAAAGCCGGGTTGAAGCTGGGCGACCAGATCACCATGGTGGACGAGCTTACCGTGGGCAGGGATCTTGATCCGCTGAGACGTCCGAACTACTTCACAGAACATGCCGGTCAGGCGGTGAAGGTCACCGTCAAACGACAGACTGACAACGGTAAGGCCGATATCGAGCTGACGATGACTCCGGACGATTCACCGGCATGGATGGAACGTCCGCTCACAATCGCCGACCCGCTGGTGATTTCGTCCATCGGAGCGGGCTTCCACATTCAGGATCGAATTGCCAAAGTCATCGAAGGCAGCGAATTGGCACAGAAGGAACCTCGCATTGTCGAGGGACAGAAGATTTCGAAGGTGGAACTGCAACATCCGGACGTGACCAACATCGTCAGGGATGCATTCGGCGAGCTCGGGACGCCGTATGTCATTGACTTTGAAAAGCTGCTGGCGGAACAGGAACTCGGGACTGTTGCCGGTATCAACTGGGCGTGGATCTTCCTTCAGATCCAGCAGACTCCCAATCGCCAGGTACGTCTGTTCATCGCTCCGGGCACAGAGGGCACAGACGGTTTCGCCACGCTGCTGGAAAAACGTGAACCGGTGGAAGGCTGGTTTCTGCCGCTGCGAGGCATCCCGTATTTCGAACGCTATGTTCATGTCAGAAAGGCCGAATCGCTCGCAGACGCCGCTGCTCTGGGCGTGTATCAGACTCGGAATACCGGATTCACGATCTACATGACACTGCGGTCTCTGTTCAAACGAAAGCTGTCAGCCCGATCATTCAGCGGCCCTCTGGGAATTCTTCGAATCGGCCTGCTCGTTGCTGACAGCGGGATGACTCAGTTGCTGAAGTTTCTGGGCTTTCTAAGTATCAATCTGGCAGTTCTGAACTTCCTGCCGATCCCCGTTCTGGACGGTGGCCACATGGTCTTTTTGATCTGGGAAGCTGTCGCCAGAAAGAAACCCAGCCCGACAGTCATCGGGTACGCTCACGGCATCGGCCTGATCTTCATCATCTCGCTGTTTGTGTTCGTGCTGTACCTCGACATCTTCGTGAATCGCCTGGGATTTGGTGGATCCTGATCGCTGGTCGATCGGGAAAACTCATCGGCCAGGAACGGATTTCCTGTCCGCGATCTTCCCGTCGCTACCGCGGTTCCGTTCACCTGAAGCAAGTTCCCGTGTTTCGACGGATGCAGGGACCCGTTCAGAAGTCGGATTTGAGCTTCTGCAGGCGGGGGATGAACCGGGCGAACGCGCGGGCTCGGTGGCTGAGCTGGCGTTTGACCAGTGGGCTGAGCATTCCGAAGGTCCGGTGATATTCCGGGATCAGGAAGTAGGGGTCATATCCGAAGCCTCCGCTGCCGCTGGCTTCCGTCAGAATGCGACCTCGACATGTGCCCTCGACGGCAATTCGGACGTTGCCGGCGGGATCCGACAAAGCCACGCTGCACACATACCCGGCACCTCGACTGTGTTCGGGAATGTCCTTCAAATCCGTCAGCAGTTTCGCGTTGTTCTGTTCGTCGGTGGCGTTCGGGCCGGCATATCGAGCTGAATAGATGCCGGGAGCTCCGTTCAGAGCGTCCACCAGCAAACCGCTGTCTTCCCCGATGACCCAGCGGCCGATCTGTCGAGCCACGTGAACGGCTTTCTTCGCGGCGTTTTCGGCGAACGTCTGTCCGTCTTCGTCGACTTCACCGACATCCGGAAATTTAATGACAGGGATGACTGTAAAACCAACCGTGGCCAGCAGGTCAGCGACTTCCTGAGTCTTTTTTTTGTTTCGGCTGGAAAGAACAATTGTACGTTCAGACATTGGATTCGCTTTTCAGGTTCAGTGTGGGCATCTGAGGCCGGTCAGGTTCCTGCCTGACAGCTCCGATCGAATTGTCAGGCGGGAGCCTGACCTGCGGATGACTCCCGATGATCGATTGTCCCGGATCGCGTTATGGCTTTTCGGTGTCGGAACAGACGCAGATCATCTGGCCGCAGCCGGGACAACCGTTGCCGTATTTCATGCGGACGGCTTCGGTCAGATTGATGCCCGCAACGTTGGCGATGGTGGCCAGCCAGGCCAGAACATCAGCGAATTCTTTTGCGATCTCCTCTTTGGGAGATTCTCGCAGAGCCGCCGCCAGTTCGCCGATTTCTTCCATCAGCCACATGAAGGTCCCTTCAACTCCGCGAGCTTCGTCCTTGCGGGAGTACATGCGGTCGATGAGTGTCTGAAGTTCGTCCAGTGTCATGAATGATTCCTCATGTGGGCAAATGCCCATATTTCATTTTGAGCTGACGCTCGGAACTCCACAGACAGGAATGTCTGTGCCACCTCCAGGTATGCCTGTGTGATCTGCTGGAATGTCTGTGCCACCTGCTGGTATGCCTGTGCTGCCTGCGGGAATGTCTGTGCTGCCTGATCGATCAGAAACTATTTTGAACCAAGTTCCAGGCTGCGGCGCGTGGCTGCTTCGACAGCGCTGATCAGAGCTGCTCGGACGCCGCCCAGTTCCATCTGGTGCAGGCCGGCGATGGTCGTGCCTCCCGGACTGGTGACGGCATCCTTCAGAGCGGCCGGGTGCTGTCCGGTGGTCAGCACCATCTGAGCGGATCCCAGCAGAGTTTGAGCGGCCAGCCGAGTCGCGATGTCTCGTGGCAGTCCGGCTTTGACTCCACCGTCGCTCGCCGCTTCGATCATCTGGAAGACGTAAGCCGGACCACTGCCGGAAAGCCCGGTGACGGCATCCAGAAGTTTCTCCGGAACGGTTTCCACAATGCCCACCGTGGACAGCAGTTCTGTGACCAGAGCCATGTCGTCCTGAGTTGCTGCTGATCCGCGGGAAATTCCGCTGGCTCCGGAACCCACCAGGCAGGGGGTGTTCGGCATGACTCGAACCAGCCGACTGCCTTCGGGAAGCCAGCTTTCCAGCTGAGCAATCGTGAGTCCGGCGGCGATGGAAACAATCAGCTGATCGGCCGTCAGCACCGATTTGATTTCCTGCAGAACTTCCGCCATCGTCTGAGGCTTCACGCTCAGAAACACCACATCCGTGCCCGCCAGACATTCTGAGGCCTGAGCGAAAACCTGGCATTCGGAACCGACTGTGTTCTGAAACTGCTGGCGAGCTGCGGGAACAGGGTCGCATCCCCGAATTCGGTCGGCCGAAATCAGGTGTCGCAGAAAGCCGGTTGCCAGAGCAGTGGCCATTCGGCCTGTGCCGATAAATCCGATTTTTGCAGTTTCCAGGTTCATTGGTGCCTCGGTGCCTGTGACAATAGACCGGTGAATGGCGGCATTCTGAGTCAAAAGACTTCCCGATCACCACTCAACAGTTCCGCTTTCACTGAATTCATGAGAAGATTTGCGTGGAAGCCAGACAAAACTCGACTTGAACCTGGGTCAGTGCGACAGGCAGACCGCGGGTTTGATTCCGGCTGACAAATTGGTCATGGCACGCAGACGGCGAGAAGGTTCATCCATGAAGGCGAGATCGCGGATTCCCCATCTGTCAGACATCCTGACGGCGCTGACGTTGCTGGTGATTGTCGCTGGCACCATGACAGCTCGGGGCACCGCAGCGGCTCAGCAGGTGAGGTCTGTCCGGGTCAACGAATCGGGGGAAGCCGTGGTCGTTGAGACTCCGGTTCAGGATTCTGGATCCGCCGCAAAAGCCAGGGGTGAAGGAAAACCGGGGGCAGAAGGAGAAAGCAAACCCGGAGAAGACGGCAAACCGAAAAGCGGTGACGAGAAAAAAGACGGTGAGTCCGGCGAAAAGAAAGATGGCAAGCCCGAGGGCGGCCCAATCAAGCGGCCTCTGAAGAAGGCGGACGAATCTGCCAAGCCGATTGCCGAAGAAATTGTGCAGGACGACAACGGCGGCGTGACCTTCGACCTGAAGGGACAGTCATGGGACAGCGTCCTGCAGTGGCTGGCCGACGCATCGAAGCTGTCTCTGGACTGGCAGGAACTGCCCGGAGACACGCTGAACCTCACGACCACTCGCGCCTACACACTTGAGGAAGCTCGGGATGTGATCAATCGACACCTGTTGGCTCGTGGCTACAGTATCGTCGTCGACGGTGAACTGATGTCAGTGCTGAATCTGGCTGATGTGAAGTCGTCGCTGGTGCCGCGAGTCGAACCGGAACAGCTGGCAACACTTCCGGAACATACTCTGTGCAAGGTGTCGTTCGATCTGAAGTGGCTGCTGGCCGATGAAGCGGTAGAAGAACTGGCCCCGCTGCTTAGTAAGGCCGGAAAAATCAGCAAGCTGAGTCGCACGAACCGGCTGGAAATCATGGACACGGCCGGAAGCCTCCGCGACATCTACGACATTCTGCAGAAGGAACAGTCCGACACAGGGCAGGAACAGCTGGTGAAGATGTTTCGGCTGGAACATCGTCGCGCCGGCGAGGTCCTTGAGCTGCTGCGGAGTCTGCTGGGCCTTGAGAACGACGGCGGTGGCGGTCGTGGCGGTGGCGGTATGGGAGACGTTGGCCAGATCACCAACATGATGCGGCAGATGCAGCAGCAGCTGCAGCAAATGGGGAACAGCGGCGGCAAGGGCGGTGGCGGAGGCAGCAAGCGTGAAGACACCAAAACTCGTCTGGTCCTGAATCAGCGGGAAAACATGATTGTGGCCACGGCGATGCCGGATCAGATGGCCATCATCGAAAAAGCCATTCGCGAAATCGACATTCCCCTGGCGAATTCAGATTCGCTGCTGCAGAACATGAACAAGATGAAGATTTACCGTCTGGAAACGGTCGATCCTCAGACACTGGTTGATCTGCTGCAGGAACTGGGTGATCTGGCTCCCGGAACAGTTCTGAAGGTCGACAACGACAAGAAGTCGATCGTGGCTTTCGCCGGCATTGTCGATCATCTCACAATCACGACTCTGGTGGAACGGCTGGATCAGTCCGGCCGAAACGTCGAAGTCATTCAGCTGAAGCGGCTGGATGCGGAATACGTCGCCGGCACGATCCGAGCGCTGATGGCGCCGCCTCCGAAGGAAGATAACAGCTCGCGATACAGCTACTACAGCCGCTATTCGGAACCTCAGAACAAGGCGGAAGAGAAAGAGTTCAAGGTTGAACCGGACATCGAAAATAACCGTCTGCTGGTTTACGCCAACAAGGTTGAGATGGACGAAATCATGCTGCTGCTGCAGAAGCTGGGCGAAATCCCGGATCCCGATGCTGTGGACGATGGCATTCGAGTCTTCGACCTTCCGACGTCCGACGATCCCCGGGAAATCCTGCGGCGAGTTCAGGAACTGTGGCGCGGTGACAACGAACTGCAGTTCGATCTGCCCGAAACCGAAACCCCCGCGCCGTCAGGTGATTCCGACCAGGATGCTCAGCCGGAACCTGAACAGGAACGGCGAGCTCGTCCGGGGGCAGCCGACGGCGAAGTGACGTCTCTGACCGCCGATGAATTCTTCGCACTGTTGCGGAAGGAAGCCGCAGAACGACATTCGGCGACGGTTTCGTCTGCAGCGGATTCAGCTTCGATCGCAGCCAAATCGCAGGAACGTCCGAAAACTCAGCTGGCCTTTGCGGATGAGGTTCCTCGGCGTCCGTCGCCTCCGACGCCGAATTTCGGGGGCGCATCCAAACGACCACCTGTGAAGTTCTCGCTGAATTCTGCCGGACAGCTGATCGTCACCAGCGACGACAAACAGGCTCTGGCGGAAATCGAGGACCTCATGCGCAGCCTGGTGCCGCCACTTCCCAACTACAAAGTGTTCGAGCTGAAGTATGCCACTCCGTCGTGGGTCACACTGAACCTGAAAGACTATTTCAAGGCCGAGGAAGAAACCGAATCCGGTATGGAATACGACTGGTACTGGGGAATGCGGCCGACGACCAAAAAGAAATCCGGCAGCCCGTCGCTGGGGCGACATCGCATTCCGACGTTCATCTACGACAACTTCACCAGCACCATTCTGGTTCGCGATGCGGATCGACGGCAGCTGAAAATCATCGAAGACCTGATCGCTGTCTACGACGTCCCGGAACCGGCCGACACTCGGTCGATGCGTGTCACCAAGATCTTTCGCCTTGAAAATTCCAAAGCGGAAGTGGTGGCTCAGGCCGTCAAGGACGTCTTCCGGGATCTGCTGAGCGCCAATGACAAGGCACTGGAGAAGAAAGACGGCGAGAAGCAGCAGACACGGGTCTATTCCTACTTCGGCGGCGGCGAGGAAGACGGTGACGAGGAATCTCCGATTCGGTTCAAGGGGCTGCTGTCGATCGGAATCGATCCGAATTCTGATACTCTGGTTGTGTCGTCCACGGCTTCGCTGATGGAAACCGTGGGCGAACTGATTCAGGAACTGGACAAGGCCGGCGAACGTTCAACAAAGCTGCATGTGCTGAAAGTCGACCCCACGGTGGACATTGCACTGATTCAGGAACGGCTCAGCAAAGCTCTGGGAACATCCGGCGACGGACGACCAAAGAAGAACCAGGAAAACAAAGACAACCCCATGGGCGGACCTCAGCCCAACGGCAGACCTCAGGGTGACGGAGAATAGATGCGGTTTGTTCTGACGGGTGATCATCCCGAACTGTCGGCGATGGCTGCTGCCATTCAGTCGGCGCCTGATCACCGGATGGTGTGCTGCTGTTGTTCCGGAGATGTTGCCGTTCAGATCGCTCGGCAGGGCGTCGACGCAGTCCAGGTGGGTTCCCCGGAAGAGGCGGTTTCACATCCGGACGCAGACGTTGCTGTCATTGGTTTCCGGCGGTCTGAAACCAGCATTGCTCTGGTCCGTCAGGCATCTCAGGCCGACTGTCACGTGGTTGTGATTCCGCCGGATGACGTTTCGACGGCCTTTAGTTTCGAGGCTCACCTGTTGCTGGACGAAAGTCGGCGAGGCATCGTGTCTCTGACCGGTCGCTGGCGCGTTCCTGCCCCCCCACCGGAATCCTGCCACGATCTTCAGCAGATCAGCCTTTCCCTGCCGCTCGTGGAACATCGCCTCGATCGAATGCAGTTGCTGGCAGTGGATGCTGTCTGCGGTCTGGGACTTCCGTTCAGCCAGGTCACCGCTCTGGACGTTCCCGGGGCTGACGGACGTCTGTTGTCACGCACGATCACGCTGGCATCGTCGGCGGAAGCCGGACGGAAATCTGCTCCGGCGGTCATTCACTTCGGTCAGGAAGTTTCGGAAACGCTGCCCAGCGTCATCCAGCTGCGTTCCGGCCAGGCAGGCAGTAATCCCGCGCAGGTCCGGCTGGCGTTCCAGGACGCCGATCTTCCCGCCGACACGCTGACCGGAATTGTGAGCTGTCTGAAAGATCGCGATGCCTGTCAGCGGGAAATGGAGCAGTTTTCGAATACGCTCGAACTGATGGAAGGTCTGCAGAAATCACTGCGTCGGCGTCGCACGGTTGATGTCTACTTTGACGGAGTTTCCGAACGCAGTGCCTTCAAAACCCAGATGACAGCCATTGGCTGCGGCGTGCTGTCCTGGGTCCTGTTCGGACTGGTCGCGTATCTGGTGGTGGCTCAACTGCTGAACCTGCCGCCAATCGTATTGCACATTGCTCGCATCCTGTGGATCGCTCCCGTCGTCCTGTTCCTGTTAGCTCAGTTCCTGCTGCCGCTGGCCCGCGACCGCAGCCACACCCCGAACAGACCTCAGCCAAACCAGCCACCAAAGTCCGAGTAGCTCGGCAGTGCCGGAAGTCCGATAAGATCAAACCGTCAGACGGCTTTCAGCAACGAGTTCTGTCGATTTCTGGTCGCGATGAGCCTGGGAACCGAGTTCGGATGGCCTGGAATAACCTTATCGGGACTGAGTGCTGAGCTCAGCTGTTCGGGCAGCGCCCCAACGAATTCCAAAGCAAAGAGTTTTCCAATGGGGTGATCGGCCGCAGTTCCCGCTTCTTCACTTTGCCCGAGGCCCGTCGATGGCTCGCAGCTGAAAGAGATCCGACTTCACGTGCTGTTCGGCCATCAGCTGCTCCAGTTCCTTCACGATGTCGGGGTGCTGCTGAGCGACATCTGTTGTTTCGCTGACGTCATCGGCAATGTTGTACAGTTCCGTTTTGATGCCGCCCTTCTGAAGGTTCTGCCGAACGGCTTTCCAGTCGCCTTTTCGTACTGACTGCTGGCCGCCGTATCCACCGAATTCACGGTACAGAAACGGGCGAGCCTGCTGAGATTTTCCTTCCAGCATCGGGAGCAGGTTGATGCCATCGCAGTCGCCGGGAATGCTGTCAGCCGCCCCCACGGCAGAAAGAAACGTCGGCAGCCAGTCTTCGAACCCGCTGACAAAATCGCTGGAGGAACCGGCGGCAACGTGGCCCGGCCAGCGCACCAGAGTGGGCACTCGGACACCGCCTTCATACAGCGAACCCTTCAGTCCGCGAAGTTCCCCCACGCTTTTGAAAAACGTAAAATCGACTTCCTGATCCAGATGAGTTGTGCCGTTGTCGGATGAGAACACGACAATCGTGTTTTCGGAAAGCTTCAGTTCGTCCAGCAGAGCCAGGATGTTGCCGATGTAGCGATCCATTCGGGAAATCATCGCGGCATAGGCGGCCCGCGGTGTGAAATGAGGCGTGTATCCGTAGCCGGCTTCCTTGGTGAAGGGAGGATCTGTCCAGCCCAGCTGCTGATAAGGCTTCAGATCTTCATCCGGAACGTGCAGCGCAACGTGAGGAATCACGGTCGGGTAATAGCAGAAGAAGGGCTCGTCCCGGTGCTGTCGAATGAACTGCAGAACCTGAGCATTGATGTGATCCGGAGCGTAGTCGGTTCCCTTGAACTGGTCGTAACTGGCGGCCTGAGTCTTATCGTCACCCTCCTGAAAATTCGCGTGACCATCGATCGCCGGGTCATTGTTCAGTTCAACAACACCGCCATCGCTGCGCAGATAGGACGGGTAATAGCTGTGAGCGTGGCTCTGGCACAGATAGCCAAAGAAGCGATCGAATCCCTGACGGTTCGGATGTCCTTCGCTGTCGGGACCACCCAGTCCCCATTTGCCGAATCCGCCGGTGACGTAGCCAGCCTGTTGCAGCAGTTCCGCCAGAGTCACTTCCTGATCGGGAATCGGCTGCTGGCCTTCCGGCGGAGTCGCCCGGTTGTCACGAACAAACGCGTGTCCGGGATGCTTTCCGGTCATCAGCACGCAGCGGGACGGAGCACACACGGCATTGCCGCAGTAATGCTGAGTCAGCCGCATTCCCTGAGCCGCCAGCTGATCCAGATGCGGAGTTCGAATGCGTTCCTGTCCGAATGACCCCAGTTCCCGATACCCCAGATCGTCCGCCAGAATAAACACGATGTTCGGATGAACCGTCGGTTCCGCGGCGCCTGTCTGCTGGAGTGACAGCGACACCCACAGCAACAGAGCTGCCTGGGTCAAACGAACCGCCGACTTCACCACCGCACCGTGGATGGAATGCACACACAACATGGACAACACCTTCCGGAATTTCAGGGACAGATCTCCAACTCGTCCGGCGATTGTGTCCGTCGGAACAGGAGAAATCAAACCACTTGCAGATCGCGGCCTCTCCCGGTGGACGTCATATTCTCCCTTGTCGTGTCCGCGCAGTCGAACATCAGGGCGATGAGTCGGAGCGACGAAATCGAAACCGGTTGCTGTTCCCTCGTTTGTGCGTCAGACTGTTTCCGGCAGCGAAAAGTTTTTCTGTGTGAAAAATCAGTGGCGGATTTAATGACGCAGCATTGGATTCGGAAATTCGACCTCGTGAGCATGGCAGGAATTTTCCGGGCCGTCGTGCTGCGACTGTTGTTGATCTGTACGGCATTGTTGAGTCAGTGGGCTGACGCGAGTGATGAGTTCGAGAACCGGATTCGTCCGCTGCTGGCTCGGCACTGTGTTGGCTGTCATGGAGCTCAGAAGTCGGAAGGCGGGTTGCGGCTGGATCGTCGGGAGTTCCTGGTAAACGGTGGTGATCGCGGTTCCGTGATCTCGACTGAAGATCCTGCGGGCAGTTTGTTGCTGAAAGCTCTTCGGCATACTGACGACCTTCAGATGCCGCCTTCGGGGCGACTTTCCGATGTTGAGATTCAGGCGGTCGAACGCTGGATGGCCTCCGGAGCGTCCTGGCCGGACGGTGTTGTTGTGGACTCCGGCCGAGCTGCTCTGAGGTCAGGTCCCGTGACTGATGCTGAACGACAGTTCTGGGCGTTTCAGCCAATTCGAGTTTCCGAAGTCCCGCCGGATGTCACTGCCGATGTCAGTGAAATTGACCGGTTTCTGAACGCGAATCTGCGCGAAGCCGGACTGACACCGAATCCACCGACTGATCGGCGGACGTGGATTCGGCGAGCAACCTATGATCTGACCGGACTCCCGCCGGACATCGAAGACGTGCGGCGTTTTCTGGAAGACGAATCCGCCGATGCGGAAGCGTCCGTCATCGAACGCCTGCTGCAGTCTTCGGCGTATGGCGAACGCTGGGGACGGCACTGGCTGGATCTGGTGCGATATGCGGACACCGCCGGCGAAACTGCCGACTATCCGACCCCGCTCAGTTATCGGTATCGCAACTGGGTGATTGAAGCCTTCAACCGTGACATGGCGTACGACGAATTCGTGCGGCAGCAGCTGGCGGGCGACCTGCTGGCCGACGAACTTGCGGAATCGGCTTCTGATGAGGAACGAAGCCGTCACGAGTTTCGGGATCGTTGCCGTGATATGCGGACGGCAACCGGCTTTATTGCGGTGTCACGGCGTTTTGGTTTCGATGTCGAA
The DNA here is from genome assembly GCA_041398865.1 of Planctomycetaceae bacterium. Lineage (GTDB taxonomy): Bacteria > Planctomycetota > Planctomycetia > Planctomycetales > Planctomycetaceae > Fuerstiella. The sequence goes on along the minus strand of JAWKTY010000016.1, from coordinate 42,733 downwards.
AACTACCATCACCTGACCATTCAGGACACGATCGATGTGACAGGGCAGTCGGTGCTGGGGCTGACTCTGGGGTGTGCTCGCTGCCACGATCACAAATACGATCCGGTCAGCATGGAAGACTACTACGCGTGGTACGGGATCTTCGACAGTACTCGCTATTCGTTTCCAGGGTCAGAAGAAAAGAAGCGTCCCTACGATTTATTTTCGTCACTGCCGGACGTCCTGACGAAAGATGAACAGAATCCTTCGACCGAACAGATTTACGGGGCAACGGATCGGGATTCGGCCACCAATGCCAGTGTTCAGCTGCGAGGCGAACCGAGTCAAAAGGGGGACGTTGTGCCGCGGCGCAACCTGCAGCTTCTGGGTGGCCAGCCGGTTCCGGACACCGCAGGCAGCGGTCGACTGCAGCTGGCGAGCTGGCTGACGTCGGACGAGAATCCACTGTTCGCGCGTGTGATGGTGAATCGCATCTGGCAGCAGCATTTTGGTCGAGGCCTGGTGGGCACGGAGAATGATTTCGGAGTTCGTGGTGAACGTCCCAGTCACCCGGAACTGCTCGACTGGCTGGCGTTTCACTTTCGTAAATCCGGGTATTCCGTGAAGCAGATGCATCGCCTGATCATGAAGACGGATGCCTACCGACGCTCGAGTACCTTTCAACCGACAGCGGCGGAAGCGGATCCGGAAAACCGACTGCACTGGCGGTTTTCATCTCGCCGACTGAATGCGGATGAGCTTCGTGACAGTCTGCTGGCGATCAGCGGGCAGCTGGACCGTTCCATGGGAGCTGAACATCCGTTTCCTCCGGTCGATTCATGGGGCTTTACTCAGCACACGCCGTTCTATGCGGTGTACCCGACAAATCGCCGCAGTGTTTATCTGATGCAGCAGCGTCTGAAGCGGCATCCGTTTCTGGGACTGTTTGACGGGGCCGATACGAACGTCAGCACAGCGCGACGGGATCTGACCACCGTGCCGACTCAGGCCCTGTTTCTGATGAACAGCGAATTCGTTCATCAGCAGAGCGAATTCTTTGCTCGGAAACTGGTTGAGTCCACCAATGACGAACGGCAGCGAATTGCGTCTGCCTTTGAACAGACTCTTGTCCGTCCGCCCTGGGAAGACGAACTGCACGAATGCCTTGAATTCCTGACTCAGTCACGTGAAGCTGCACAGGCCGAAGGAATTTCCGACGACCGGATTCCTCTGCTGGCGCTGAGCAGTCTGTGTCGCAGCCTGCTGACTCGCAACGAATTCCTCTTTCTGGATTGAAGCCCGATATGACTGCCGAAATCCAGCGACGAGCTTTTCTGAATCAGACGGCCTGTGTTTTGGGCGGCACGCTTCTGGCCGACGCTTCGCCGCGCCTGAGTGCGGAGGAATTCCGTGCACCGGACAGCGATCCTCTGACGGCAAAGTCATGCCATCGTCCGGCACGAGCCAAACGAGTCATCTTTCTGTACATGACGGGCGGCGTTTCACACGTGGATTCGTTCGATCCGCGTCCGGAACTGTTTGCTCGTCACGGTCAGCAGATCACAGTCGACAACTGGCAGGAAACTCGGCCAGTTCACTCGATTTCTGAAACGACCGAACTGGACATTTCGTCCCGGTGGTCAGTGTGGAACGGAAGTCAGCGATCTGTTTCCCTACGTGCGGACTGTCGTCGATGACCTGTGTGTGATTCGATCGATGACCACCGATCACACCAACCACTATGAAAGCACTCTGGGAATGCACTGCGGCAGCTGGACGTTTGCTCGCCCCAGTCTGGGTGCGTGGGTGAGCTACGGGCTGGGAACGGACAATCCGAATCTGCCGTCGTTTGTTGTGGTGGCTCCGCACGCTCCGTATGCCGGAGCTCAGACATGGGGCAGTGATTTTCTGCCCGGCTGTCATCAGGGAACTCAATTCATTCCCGGCCCGACTCCCGTAGCCGACGTTCAGCCGCCGGTCGCCGGCGTCCAGGCTTCAGGAGCTGGAACTGCAGGTTCATTCGACAGGCCAACGAACGCTATTTACAGCAGCATCCGGCGAATTCAGCAGCCGCAGCGGTGATGAAATCGTTTGAAACCGCGTTCGGCATGCAGCGGGATGTTCCTGATGCTCTGGATCTGGGACAGGAAACGGCCGCAACTCTGCAGGAATACGGGCTTCAGCCGGGCCAGACGTCAGGATTCGGATGGCAGTGTCTTGTCGCTCGACGTCTTGCGGAACGCGGAGTTCGATTTATTGAACTGATTGACGTCGGGTCATCCGGAAACTGGGATGCTCACGGAGACATGGCCACTCACGGACCGCTGGCTGCAAATGTCGATCGCCCGATTGCAGCTTTGATTCGTGACCTGAAGCAGCGAGGCATGCTGGATGACACGCTGGTTGTGTGGACCACGGAATTCGGACGAACTCCATATCACGAACATGCGGGACACGCCGGTCGTGAACATCATCACCAGGTGTTTTCGTCATGGATGGCGGGGGGCGGAATCCGTCCGGGGATGGTTCACGGCAGCAGCGATGAACTGGGAATTGCTGTCGCAGAAAACGGTGTGCACGTTCATGATTTTCACGCCACCATTCTTCACCTGCTGGGGCTGGACCACCAGCAGCTCACCTTCCGGCACGCCGGTCGCGACTACCGCCTGACCGATGTGCATGGTCAGGTTGTGGAACCGATCCTGGCCTGACGTGGCGCATGTTTTTCAGCATCCGTAGGTCAGGCTCCTGCCTGACAATTCCACTGAAGCTGTGAGGCGGGGGCCTGACTGTCGTGTTGAGGTTCTCCGGGGGTGGACGTCAGTATCTGTAGGTCAGGCTCCCGCCTGACAATTTCATCAAAGCTGTCAGGCGGGAGCCTGACCTGCGTGTTAATGTTCGCCGGGGGTGGCTGTCAGGCGGGAGCCTGACCTACGGGGTAGGATGTACGTCCGCGTTTCTCAGTCGGCATCTGAATCGGCCGGGGAGATTCAGGAGTTTCTGCCCCACAGAGCTTCTGCGATCCAGTCCAGATCTTCGACCTGTTTGTTTCGTGCGGCTGCTTCGATGGATGCTCCGGCGGAACTGAGAGCGTTGACGACGAGCAGCCTCAGGACGCTGGCCAAAGGCGTGCCGGTTCGCTGCGAAAGAGCTCGGCGGACCAGCGGGTGACCGGTATTCAGAATCACTTCGTTGCGAACATCTTCGTTGTCACCTCGCAGCTGATGATCGATCAGTCGCTGAAATCCGCTGGGGATATTTCCTGTCTTCTTCAGGTCGGCAAACGTTCGAGACAGCTCGTACCGTTCATTCAGAAAGGCCATCACGGGCTGCCGAGCGCTGTAGGTGGCGGTCATCACGCGAGCTCCCGTGCTGTCGAAGAATTCCTGCCATTCGCTGTCAGCCGGTGCCAGGTCCTGCATTCCCAGGATCTGGCTGGCGAAATTCTGAGATGCAGCGCTGGCGGGGCGAAGATCTGTGGCAGAACCTTCGGCGATGTCATCAGCGATCACCTGAGCCAGCAGAGATTCCTCAAAGCTGCGGAAGGTATGCACGCAGGGGACATCGTGATCGGCGAACAGCTGATTGATCCACTGCTCCTGCCGCCGGTCAGTGTTGTACCAGACAACTCGATCGGCTTCGTTTTCCGTCAGCGGATCCGCCGGACTGCTGCGAAGGATTTCATCGATGGACAGCTGGCCTTTGGTTGTCGGCAGCTGATACACCCGTCGCAGCAGCTGACGCAGACGAGCATCCTGCAGAGCGGCTCCGGCGAAGGTATAGCGGTGCCAGGCAATGATCGATGCCAGCCGATGAGGATCGTTTTCCGCCAGCGATTCCAGGTGCTCGTACAGTCGCCCGGTCAGCACATCGCGGACGCGGGAGAACGTTTCGTTGCGAACAAGATCTTCACGGCTGGCCGTTGGAGCACAATCGTGAAGTTCCAGCACGCCTCGAAGAAACGAGGCCCATTCCGGCAGCAGGTCCTGAATCCTTCGTGAAATCACCATTCGGCGAACTGTCACCATCACGGTGCCTGTTTCGCTGAATCCGGGAACACGCTGAGGACTGATGCTCAGAACTCCGGCGACGGAAACCGGCTTCTCGCAGCGGATGGGGATGATATCCAGCGGCGTTTCCCCGAAACGGCTTTCCAGTTCCAGTTCGACGGCTTCGGGATCGGGTGTTGCATCCAGCCACGCCGCGTTGATCACGTTGACTCGCTGAGTTTTCCCGTTCAGATGAATGGGAACAGGCAGAAAGTCGGCGTATTCGTGAATCACCGATTCCAGACTGTCTTCGCTGTCGGCCAGAAACTGAAACGCAGGTTTCAGAGACAGCGTGACTTTGGTTCCGGATTCAGTGCGGGTTCCGGAAGAAATGGTGATGTCCGTTCCAGCTGCCGGCTTCCCAGTGGACCGCCGTATCACAGTCGGCTCGGCGACTTTCCACAACGATTCTGTCCGCCAGCATGAAGCCACTGAACAGCCCGATGCCGAACTGACCGATCAGATCCGCGGCGGCTCCGGCGGCTGACCGAGCCGTCTCCGGCGGCTGACCGCGTTTGATCAGGCCGGTGATGCCGATCCCCAGTGTTCCCAGGTACTTTTCGGCGTCGTCCGGAGACAGGCCGATTCCGTCATCTTCGACGGAAAACGTTCCCGCAGCGCTGTTTTGAGTGACATCGATACGCCCCTGAAAGCTCAGGTCCGATCTGCGGCGCCGCATGATGGCGTCGGATGCGTTCTGTATCAGCTCGCGAACCGGTGTATCCAGTCGGCTGTACAGAGACGTCCCCATGATCTCGATGATGCCGGCAATATCCACCTTGAACGGGATCCGGCGACTCCATGAATCCATCGAAGACAGCTTTCGAAGAGTTCGTAACGTCCGCTTCCGGCCCTGACCTGAGTCACAGGCCGGACATAACGCCACCTGTTTCCGGAACATCGGGTTCAGGCGGCAGCGGCGGAATCAGTTCGCAGCGGCAGACGCTTCCTTTGCCAGCTGTTCCTGAGCTGCAGACAGATCGGGATTCGGTTCCGATGCAGCTTCGATGTCGCCTCGCATCCACTGAACGGCGGCTGTGATCGACTTCAGGTAACGCTCATCCGTCCAGCTGGACGGGTTGTGGCCAAGATTGTTGACGTACACTTTGCCTTCGCCGTACGACTTCACCCAGGCAACGGGCACGTGATACGGATCAGACGGTTTGCATTTCGCCATGTTCAGGCTCATCAGCACCCGCACCTTTTCCGGCTGCCAGTTCTTGTACCGATAGATTTCATCCTGAATCTGAAATTCGCTGCCGAACGGTTTCATCAGCGGATGGTCCGGTTCGTGAACGCTGATTGTCACGGTGTTGCCCGCATTCCACGGATGTCCGTTGAAGGTTCCCCCGATCATGTCCCAATACGGCTGATAGTCGTGAAAAGTGTCTGTGGCTGAATGGAAGCCCATGAAGCCATGACCTTTTTGCTTCAGCCAGGTGTTCATGAAGTAGTCCAGATCACCGTCGGCAATGGGAAGCCTGCCGGTGGTGTAGAACATCACGATGTCATAGTTCTGCAGATTGTCTTTGGTGACGTCGGAGGCTGCGTCCTGAGTACAGTCGACGGAAAACAGCCCGGACGTCTGCCCCAGCTGAATCATGGCGACTTCGGCAGGCGCCAGTTTCTGTTCAGATCGAGTGACAGAACCGTGTTTGAATCCGACGCTTTGAGTCAGCATCAGAACTCGACTTTTTTCCGCCGCCGACACCGAGGTCGACAACAGCAGCAGGCAAAGGAGGGCATTCAGGGGCAAACGAACCATTCCGACATTCTCCGGGTGGGGGGGATCCCGACCATCAGGTCTGGCTGGCAGGTGGAAAACAAGGTGTTGTGCGGTCAGAGAATACAGGGAGTCGGCGGTTTCGCAAGGCTGGCGGCCTGACGCGTGTTTTCCGCCGGACAATCGGTCGTTCGGACGCCGCTGAATCATCGTGGAGCTGTCGCCACAAATGCTGGTCTGCCGCTGCTCAGACTGAATGAAATCTGTCCACCGCCTCACCGGAGAATCGATTCTGAATCGCGATGTCTGCGACTGGATTCTGCGAATTTGGCCGGGAAAACCGCCGTTTCAGAATCGCGAAAAATTCTTCGACACCGGCAGCGAAATTGCGGGTTACGGGTGAGGGGAAGTCTGTCCCATTCGGACTCATTCCCCGCTGCGTCACTTCATCGAAGCCTGCAATTCTTCGAAGTTGTATTCACCCGCCTTTATGACCCACCACGACCCAATCGCGTATCCATGGCTCCATGGACGCGTCCCCAACGGATTTTGGGACTACCGCGAAAACCGCCTGCTGTACATGAACTGGCTGGCCGCTGAATGCGGATACGTCAATCCGGACGACTGGTACTACGCAACCAAAGATACATTTTCGCGACACTGCGGCAGTGGAATGCTGCATGGTCGCTTCAACGATTCCGTGCTGGCGGCACTTCAGGATTATCTGCCACATTACAACTGGGAACCCTGGCGGTTCAGCAATACTCCATTGCGGTACTGGCATTCGATTGAGAACCGACGCAAGTACATGACGTGGCTTGGCGAGCAGCTGGGATTTCAGAAGCCGGAAGACTGGTATCAGATTTCCAAGGATGCCTTCCTGAAGAACTGTGGTCGTGGGCTGCTTCGTTCGTACTATGGTGATTCGCCACAGGCTGCGGTGCGCGAGTATCTGCCGGACATCGACTGGAAGCCGTGGCTGTTTCGGTCGGTGCCTCAGCAGTTCTGGCAGAATCCCCAGCATCGACTCAGTTACCTGAAATGGCTGGGAAATCAGCTGGGTTATCGGACATCTCAGGAATGGGATCGCCTGACGTGCCGTGACCTTCGCGAAAATCACGGTGCCGGATTGCTGGCCTTCTACAGCGACCATCCGGAACCGCAGCTCGAGGAAATTCCGGCTCAGTTGACGAAAGAATCCATCGCTGCGACGCCGACCGAGCAGCGCCCCGTGTGGCGACATATCCGCTCAATCGAATGCGCCGCCGCCAAATGCGACCTCACCGTCCTGATGCAGTCTCTGGTCTGATGCCAACCATTCAGCCCATTGCGTCCTTATCACCCGTCGCTGGGCAGAGTTCTGGCGATTCGGAAGCCTCGGTAGGGGGCTGGAGGGGTGTTGCCGAATGATGGGGGGGCCGAGTTGTTGCGGTGAGAGGCTCGAGCATCGCCGGGCTGATAGAGGAACGCGCCGCCTCGGGCGGGCCGGTGTCGGCTGTCGTTGACCGGCAGATCAGTTTCCGCATCAGTGACGATCTGCTGAGTTCCGGGATCCGGGTAGCTGGATTCCGGATCGATGCACCATTCCATGACGTTGCCCAGCATGTCAAACATTCCAAGATCATTGGGCAGCAGCGTGCCCACCGGCATCAGCTGGTAAACACCGTTCCGGCGTGAGTTTCGATTTGTCCATGCGTAGCGGTCGATCAGCAGTTCTGTCTGGCCGAAGGAACGTTCCGTGGTCGCACCTGCTCGACATGCATATTCCCATTCGGCTTCGGTGGGCAGCCTGTATCCTGTTCGAGACAGATAATCTTTCGGCAAAGTCATCCCGGGACGGATGTCGGCGATTTCGGGAAAGCACATTTGTTCTTCAGGGATGCCTTCCTGTTCGCTGAGCCAGCGGCAGTACCGAGCAGCATCGTACCAGGATGTGCAGTTCACCGGACAGTCTCGGTGGCGGCTGAGATCATCGGCGAAGTCGAAGTCGGGTTGAAATCTCTGAAACTGTTCGATGCTGACTTCTCGAGTCGCCACGGCAAAGCTGCGAGGAATTCGCACACGGTGTCGTGTTTCCCGAAAGTTGTCTCGGCCCTGAGTTTGCGGAACTGAGCCCATGGAAAACTCCACCGGCCCGTGAATCAGAGCCAACGTGTGTCCCTCTTCCTGAACATACCAACCGGCAGAAGAGGCATCGGCTGGCTGGGCTGATGCTTCAAAAGATCTTCCTGGCAGATGGCGTTGGACGATCAGTTCACAGGCCGAACGAACTCCCGGATCCGCATCATGCATCAGCACACTCACCGCGCTGAAAAGTTCGTCGCGGTCCGCCGCTGTGAATTGTACCGAGTCATATTCCGCCAGCGCCAACAGGAGTGCTCGGCGAACAGACGTCTCCGTTTCCTGTGAAAGACGATCCAGCAGAGGACCGGACGGACAGTTGTATTCGGACAGCTGATCGATCAGCAGGCTGCGAAGTCGATTGTCGTCGGTGTGTTGAAGCAGCGGCCAGAGACCATCTTCTGCGGAAAGCATGAACTGAGTCAGTGCCAGGTTGGCCTGTTCAGAGGCAAACCGGTCATGACCAGCTTCATCCAGCGGGCGAGCCCACACGGAGGCGGCCTGCAGAGCGTCGTTCACTTCCAGCACAGAAACTGACCATGGCCGATAGCCGTTGCGCAGCAGTTCGTTGCCCTGCGTCAGTTGTTCGGCAGGCGTCAGGCCGTGAAGCTCCTGAGTTTCAAACTCCGTTCCATCCCACCAGACAGCCGCGTAGACCGACATCTGAGAAGCGCCGGCAAACTGCGGGGTGACTCGGACATCCCGCTGCGTACCCGACACAGTGAGCTTCAGTTCATAGTCGTTTAAATGGTCGGCCCAGACATCGGTCACCCGCGGTTGGTGCCACAGCTTCCATCGGACGGAACTGTATCGATCGACACCCGCGGCATCCTGAATCTTCAGGTTGGTCTGGACGGAAAAGTTGTCGCTGATGAACGGTTGCCAGGCAGCGATGTGCTGATCTTCTGTCACATGAACGTACATGCCCGCGTCGTTGATGTCGTCCCGGCGTTCACACCAGACAGCGGCATACCGGTCAGACACGGCTCCGTCTGCAGACGTTACTCGATAGTGGCTGACATCCACGGGAAGCATCTGCTGAGTGCGATGCTGAGCGTCTTGATCTCGCAGAGCTTCTGCGGTTGTGCCGTCTTCGATTTCCCAGTTCAGTCCGTCGCGAGTCCAGACACAGGCGACAAGAATGTTCTGCCCCTGAACGAACGGGCGAAGCCGCACTGGACGATATCCGGCCGACCGGATCTGCTTTGCCAGTTCATGAAACTGACTCAGCGGCAGTGTCTGCACCATTGCTGAATGCTGTGCGAGAAATCCTCCGGCCGCCTCGATTGTCTGCCTGAATTCTTCCGGCATTTGTGCCTGTTCAATGACAGATTCCGGCCACGATCCCACGAAAGACCGCGTCATTCTTTGGCGGACTTCATCGATTACCGTTTCGCGGAACGGCTGCAGGATCGGCAACAGTACCGCGAAGTGTTCTGCATCACTTGCTGCGATCAGTTCAACAAGTTCCAGTGGGTCGTCGCCGGCGTAGTCGGCCAGCAGGTTGATGGCGACGTTTCGGTGATGCGGAGTTTCCGACAAATCCCGAAAGCACCTCGACAGTGGATCGATCAGCTCGGCCTTCACAGGTTTCAGCGTATTCGCCCATTCCAGAGCCACCGAAAGCGGCGAGATGTTTGTCAGCTGATCGGCAACAAATTCAGCCTTGCGGGACCATTGAGAGTTTCCCGAATCAATTCGCCCAAGCACTGCGAGCGTTCGAAAACGTGCATTGTCGGATTGCCGGGAATCATCTGCTCGCTCCCACAGCACTGCAGCGCAGGTGGAATTGTATTCGGCGAGGCAGTCTCCAATCAGTCGCACTTCGGACGGCGATTTGTGTTCAACCTGTTCCAGCAGAAATTCTGTTTGAGACGAATCTTCGGGAAGCAGCGCCAGTGAAGACAGTAGTTGTTCCCGACTTCCGTCGGAGGCTTCGCGAAACCGGTCTTTGAGCAGCGGGGTCGAATCGACGCTCATTCGATTCAGATCCGTGATCATCTGTGGAACTTCACCAACGTCCGCCGACAACAGCGCGGTGACGCCGGCCTGAGCGAGTTCATACCGGTGGCGCTGAGCGGTGAGCGTTCGGCCGAACTGCAGGACTCCCAGAACGGCGGCCAGCAGCACGGCTGCCAGAGCCAGATTGCGACCGTGAACCACGGACGCCGCTGACATCATCTGACGTTGACTGTCGGACCAGTCAGGACGGTCGGTGAGTACCGAAATGCGGATCCATTCAATGAGACTGGGAAGCTGCCGACTTTCCGGACGAGCCTTCCAGAGTTCAGCACGACGCGACAACACCAGTTGTGCTCGCCCGCGTCGCGTTTCCTGCTGCTTCTGATTGAGCCAATCGCGAATCGAAGGCACAAGATAATCGTGAGCCAGTTGATAATAACGAGCTCGGGACTCATTCTTCGTCGCTTCGGTTTCCGTCGCTGCGGGCTCAAAGGCGCCATCGTTGTCGGGTGAGTCTGTGGGGGAAATCAGTTTGAGCGATGTATCCAGAATGTTGATGACATCTTCAAAGTCGTTCCGGCGGTGTTCATAGCCGCAGGCTTTCAGCAGTTCGTCTTCCGACCGTCGAGCTCCCTTCAGATTGGAACCCGTTTCCGGCAGCAGACACTGCAGAATGGCTCGTGCAGATTGCTGATGGAATCGACGCTCCGGAGAGGTGGACGCCCCGTTGAAAGTGTCTTCCAGAAACGTCACTCCCAGCCCCTTCGAGCCACCAACACTGCGCAGCGTTGAAACGGCCCACGGGCGGCTCTTCATCATTTCCGCGAATACGGCCAGATGAACACAGATGACGCGTCCGTCTTCGCTGAGCGATTCGACGGAATGCTGAAGGAACAGTTGCTGATCGGGTGTGATCTGGCTGGATGTTGTCGGCAGCCTGCCGAAGGCCTGTCCGAAAGCCTTCAGAATTTTTTCGGCGTGGTATCTGTCGAACAGGTCAACAGTCGCGGAATTGCGTCCTTCGACGATACGGATTTCCAGTGCTTTCATGAAGCGGGTCATGGACATCCAGAAGTCGTCTCGAACCAGCAGCAGACACTGAACCCGACTGCCTTCGCACTGTCGAAGGGCTCGAATCAGTTCCGCCTCCTCCGAGTTTTGCGGACCATGCAGCCATTGTTCAAACTGGTCCAGCACGATCAGAAGTTTTTCGTCACAGTCTGTGATTGATCCCTGCCGGATTGCGGTGAGCGAACCAACAAGGTCTCGTTCACCCAGATCGGGGTACTGGCGTTTCAGCGCCGCCAGCAGGCGGGCTTCCGTGCCTTCTCGCGTTGATTCCACGTACACAGACTTCACGTGTCGCGCCAGTTGCGGCAGCAGCCCGGCCTTCACCAGACTGGATTTTCCACAGCCGGACGGACCACACAGCAGACCCACTGAAAACGTCGCCTCACTGTTGAAATCTTCAATGCGCGACTTCCAGAATCGAATGCTGTCGGGAAGCCCGTCGCGGTCACGCGGCCCAGGGAGCAGACTCAGGAAAAAGTCCGCGTCATCCGGGCCAAAAGAACGCAGCCCGCGAGGAACGATGGGGGCGGTTTCTGTTGCTGTTGCGGTTTCCGTTCCCGCGCTGGGTGATGATCGTCCACCGGCACCGCTGCGGAAATCGGGCCCGACATCGGTGGAGACAAAAGATTCTTCCATCTCCGGACGCTGACCGGCGGACTGGTTTCTGCTCAGAAAGTATTCCAGGTCGTCCGCAAAGTCCTTCGCCGTTGAGTAGCGATCAGACGCTCGCTTCTCCATGGCTCTCATGCAGATGCGTTCGAGTTCGCGTGAGACCCGGTCATTGATCTGCCTCAGCGGCCGGGCATCGCGACGAATGATCTGTTCCAGAACTTCCGTTTTGTTCTGCCCCTGAAACGGCTTCTGTCCGGTCAGCATCAGGTATAGAACGACACTCAGGCTGAAGATATCGCTGCGGCCATCCACGCGATGTCCTTCACCTCGAGCCTGCTCGGGACTCATATAAGCAGGCGTTCCCGCCAGAAGGATGGCTTCCGAAACCGCACCGTCGCGCAGAGCCAGACCGAAGTCCAGCAGAAACGGTTTGTCATCGACACCCAGCATGATGTTGCCGGGTTTCACATCGCGATGAATGACACCTTTTGTGTGAGCGTAATGCAGGGCCGACGCGATGATCGCGATCAGCCGAGCGGATTCCCACTGGTCAAAGGGGCGGTCCTGAATCCGCTGTCGAAGAGTGGCGCCGTCGATGTACTTCGAAACAATGTAGATCGGGATTTGATCGCACTGACCGACGTCGAAGACAGGAACAATGTGTTCGTGGTCAAGACTGGCCACCAGCCGCGCTTCGTCACGATACTGACGCAGAGTTTCGGCCGAAAGATCTCCGTGAGGCACTTTGATGGCCACCAGCCGATCCAGTTCGGCATCTCTGGCCAGATAAACGGCACCAAAGCCGCCGCGCCCCAGAGGTTTCACGATGGAATAACGTCCGACCGTCGTCGGCAGAGGCTCATCTGCGGGAAAGCTCAACCCAACGTCGATGTTGGGATCGGCAGAGAGATCTTGACTGCTTTCCGCCAGCCTGGTTTTTTCTCCGGGGTCAAAGTTTGTCATCTCGGTTTCCGAACCGCAGACAGTTCAGGTTTCGAAAAGGGCTCTTCCTGCATAACAGCACACGTCACTTCGCAGCTCTGGCTCCGGTTCGCCACTTCCGACGATTGCGTCAGGCGCGAGCCTGTCATGCAGACCACAGTCACGGGTATGGGCACGGCCCACGCAGGATAACTTCTCATCTGACGTCGACTTTGAAAAGCGAGTCAGCGAATTATGGCCAACTTCGTCAAAGACCGAGCGTTGCCGTGAACAACTCGAATGGGCGTTCCCTGGTGCGTGCGCACAAATCCGTCCGGTGTGAGAAACACACTGCCCACCGGGCGATCGTGAACGCAGAAATTCCATGCTTCCGAAACTTCAATCCACCGATTCGGATCCGAGTGGCAGTACAGATTCAATGCCGACTGGTCTCCCCAGTCACTCGTTCCCTTCAGTTCCGGCGAATGACGCAGTCTGCCTGCTTCCCGAAAGTAGCGGGCCATCACCGCCGCTGTTCCCGCAGCGAAGCCGCTGTTCAGGAAGGGATTGGACGCAAACAAATGGAACGCCTTCGATGCCATTCGGCGGTCGGAGATAGTGCGAGTCCAACCGGTGATGGCCGCATTGCCGGGATATCCGCGAGGTTCTCGGACCGCCAGCAGTCGATCCGGATACTGCTGCGTCAGTTCCCACAGCGGATTCAGGCTTCCCTGAAAGATCACGTCCGCTGCGTCCCAATAAGCCACCGGAGTGTCCGGTTCCATCTGACTGACAATCTGACCGAAGTCGGCCAGCCGTCGCACCGGAGCCATCTGACCATTGGCCGGTCGATTGACGACATGCACACCCGGCAAGCCGGACAGCAACCGCGATTCGCTGGGATACAGACCATACCCGACAACAATCACCTGCGACACGTTGGAAAAGTTTCGCAGGGATGCCAGAAAGGCTTTTCGAAACCGGCCAACGTCACGACGGTCGAACGCCACCATGATTCTGGCGCGAGCCGCCAGTGACCGAGGATCTTCATCCTTTTGTCCGGACGCATCGGCGGCGACGGCTGGCTTTCCGACCGCTGACAGTTCCGTCTGCGGCACCGCAGCGGGACTTTTCAGCATCGTCCGACTCAGGTTGCTGTCGCATTCACAGCCGCAGAACGCAGAAGGCGGCCCTGAGGCAGCAGGACCGCCGTGACCGTTTCGAACCCGCAAATGCTGAGCTCGCGCGCCGGGCAGGTATTCAATCCGAAATCCCTGTCTTCGCAGGTCATCGCAGCAGCAGAGACATTCGCACCGACCCGCTTCCCATCGAAATCCGGTCCGCTGCAGAACAGATCGCCGAAACAACGTCGCGCCCATGCCAACGTGAGGCGTGAATCGTCGCAACGACTGTTCACCGTTGTAGTCTGCTGCCAGTCCGGCATATTCCGGTCGAGCTTCCAGAGCGTGCTGCAGCCGCGCGACGCAGTCCCGGGCCAGGACCACATCGTCATCCAGAAACATCAGCCACGGAGACTGAGCTTTCCGGAGAGCTTCATTACGAGCTCGAACAATCGTCTGCCAGCGATTGACATCCTGAGCTAACCGCCGTCCGATCACGCGATGAATCCGCACGCGCACATTTCTCTGTCCACGAACCGCCGCCAGAACGTCATGGCGCAGCGGTGACTCATCACGCGACAGAATGGCCAGATCGATCTCTGTGGGAAGGTTGTTCATAATCCACGTTGATCAGCGTCAGGTGGCACAGACATTCCTGTCTGTGCCGTTTCGGATCGGTCAGCTTCCGTTCTCGACAGTCCTTACCACGGGCAGCCCACGTCACCCAGTCGAGATCCCCCGGGATTCATGTCGTAATGATTGACGGAACGATCCGTCGGCAGCGGCGGATAGAATTCGGCACTTTCCGCAGCCGTCAGTCCGGCAGAAAGTTCCAGAAGGGATTGAGCATGTTCGCGAACGTAAACAATTCCCTGAATGGAGCACTTATCCAGCAGGCTCAGAGCCTTGCTGTCCAGTTTGTCTCCGGTCAGAAATTCTCCCTGGGTCAGATCGACTGCCGTTGAGTCATCGGGAACGAACACTGCCATCACGTCTTCAGGAAAGAAGGTGCGTCGAATGGTCGTTCTGGGTGAGACAACCTGAGTCGCCTCGACAACGATTCTCGACCCCAGTGACTTGAAGGAGATGTCTGCCAGATCGGGAAGTCGCGGAGGGATGGTGACTGTTCCCGACAGCAGCATGATTCGCAGTCGTTCTTCGCTTGTACTCACAGTTGGCCTCGCTGGGTTGAGATCGACTTCAGTTGATAAGTCGTGAAATTCTGAAAGTTTGCAGGCCCACGGTACTCTCAGAAACACATCAAAGCAATTACCTTCTCCGGGGAAGTCGGGTCACATTTAATAACGAAGCTTCCAGGAACCGAACCTTTGTCCACCAGCAGGGTTGCCGTTAGCACAGTTCCGGCGGTGCCTCCCGAAATTGGCGGCTGCGGCTCCCACTCCTCGATTTACAAATCGAATGCAGCGAATTCAGCCGCAGCCGTTTCTCTCTGCGAAAGATATTCCGATGTACAGGCGAACTGCTCTGCTCAGCGCTCTTAGAATCTCTGCGAGCCTGCTGATCTTCTGCCTGAGTCTCGATCAGGTCCACGCTCAGGGACTGCTGCCCACTGATCGGGATCTGTACGAAAGCATTCCCTCGCGAGCGGAAATTGTTCGTAACAGACGGACGTCCTCCACGGATGAGGCGGTTTCGGCGGTCACAGGAAAGCCTGACGGAGCCGTCAGCAGTCCTGCGCCACCCCAGGCTCCGGGGCCCACCGACCCGAACGTGCCTGTCCGGCCGCCGGTGATGTCTGACGCGATCGTTCAGTCACCACCTTTCTCATCGGCACCCCCGGTGACGGATCAGAACGAAGATCCGGCGGCGGTATCAGCAGATCTTCCCGAGTCGATTGATCTGAGACCATTTCTGCCGCCTCCAGGCAAACAGGAAAAGAACGACTGCGTTGCCTGGGCCATTGCGTATGCATCATATTCATGTCAGATCTGTCAGGAACGGGGGTACGATCGCTACACAGGCCGCGACGCTGACACGTTCAATCCGGACTACATTTATTCAGAGCTGTCGCCGGACGGGAAGCCGATGAACGTTTTTCGGGCAGCTCGTCATGTCATCCTGAACGGTTGTGCTTCCCTGGCAACGATGCCATGGAAGTCTGCTCAGCGATCAAAACGAGCCGACAGGGAAGCAGATACGCTGCGAGCCGTTTCTCTGACGCGTGCTGAAAACCTGAACGACATCCAGCAGTTTCTGGCGGACGGTTATCCGGTCATTTTGGCCGTTTATGTCGATGACACATTCCATTCAAAAGCGTCCGGCACCGAGCCATATCGCTGGACACCCGGCGGTCAGCAGTATCGACACGCTGTCTGTGCCGTCGGCTACGATCGAAAGAGTGGAACGGTGCTGATCATGAACTCCTACGGAACCGACTGGAAGGACGGCGGCTTCTGCAAGGTCAGCGACAAGGAGTTTGACATGATCAACGATCAGCACTGGTGTTCCGAAGCCTATGTGCTTGAAGTTCGTCGGATTCCGCCGATCACTGTCCAGATGAAGGACACGACACGCAGAACCATCTTTGGCCGCACGACCATGAAACGATATCAGCTGAGGTCAGACAATCGTGTCTACGAAGAAAACGACCGATTGTCGCCCGAGGCATGGTCTGTCGAGGAACTCGTGGTGGCCGGGGAATCGCTGTACATTCTGCGAAATGATCACAAGGCCATGAAGCTGAACCCGGCAACGGGTGGTGAAACCATCAGCTGGAGCCATCTGGATCGCGGCCCGCTGCAGAACCAGGATGTGGTCATGATGTCCGCCGTCCCCGGCAGCGACCTGCACGCTCTGACAAAAGACGGAGCACTGTATCGCCTCCGCTATCGCTCAAAAGACTGGGCCGACTGGGAAGCCGTTCACCTGCCTTCCCCCGATTCCGTCTCCCGGACAGTCATCGACCTCCGCGACGACGGAACCTCGATGACCGTCATCACCAACACGGGAGACATCTTCAAAAGCTCGTCCAATGGCCAATGGGCTGTGACAAACTGACATGCCTGCCCTGCTGCGCGATCCAGGCATGGGACGCGCAATCAACGTGATCTGAACATGCCGCCCCGCCACGCGTTTCTGCCCTGCGTTCTGCTTATGTCGTGGGCTGAGTTTCTGGTCCGGGCGGTCGGCTATCCCTCGCGGAGAATCTTTTCCATTTTTCGGCCCTTCGCGAGTTCGTCGACGAGTTTGTCGAGGTAGCGGACCTGCTGAGTCAACGGAGTCCTGATGTCTTCGATGCGATAGCCGCAGATGACTCCGGTGATGAGATGAGCGCTGGGGTACAGGGTGGCCTGCTGAAAGAACTGTTCGAATGTGATCTTGTTGCCGATCAGGGTTTCGATCACATCCGGCGTGTAGCCGGTCAGCCAGTGAATGACAGTGTTGAGTTCTTCCTGGGTTCTGCCCTTCTTTGTTACTTTCGTGAGGTAATGGGGATACACAGACGCGAAGGTCATCGTTCGAATTCGCTCATCATGCTGGTCTGTGGTGCTCATTCTGGGGCTCCGGTGTTTTGATTCCATCAGTTGGAAGACGGTCGAAAAACAGAAATTGTCGTGCCGGGTGCTGAGCAGGTGATTCGCAGTGTCCTCGCGGAAGACAGTCAGGCAGGATCAGCCGGCAGCTTCCGAAACAAGCTGCTGCACGACGGGTCGAGGTTTTCCGTAGCTGACCATCGCGATGTCCAGGCCGCAGGTCGGATACAGAGCAAGGGACCGTCGGATGGCAGTCATGATCCAATTCAGATCGTTCCCAAAGACTCCGCCGCCGATCATTGTCAGGTACACGGTGGGATTGCCCGTTCGATGGGCGTTGATGATGGCTGCACAGAAAGTCGCTTCGTAGGACGCTTCAAGAATCAGTTCGGCGAATCGAGTCCACTGCGGGACGGGATGGCGACCATAGGCAACGGGCAGAGCAGAACAGTAGGCCTGCGACACCGAGTGCGAACAGTTGTCTGCCGTGACCTGAGCATTCCACTGCAGACCGATCTGCAGAGCCTGCCTGAGCTGATCGATTTCGGATTCGGTCCTGCCTTGCAGAATGCTGTTGATTTCTGCCAGTCCATCCGCGGACGGCAGGGCGTAGCCGTTCGACATTTTCCACAGCCGCTGATTTGTGTTTCCCAGCAGCTGACCGATACCTGCCAGACAGTCGATCTGATTGTCCGCCGTCTGACCGATCCGGCCGTTCACCGGTGCAAAGTAGTTCCGAAAAATTGTCCCGGCGCCGGCGGCGATGGCACACGTCGGTCCCTGTGTCCCGTCCCATTCGTAGATTCCGACGCCTCGTTCGGGCGTCACTTCCGGGCCGGTCATCTCCAACAGATTGAACTGAGATGCTACCTGAAAAAAAGCATTCGCGTTGTTCGGATCGACGTGCAGCTTCCTCACGTCTCCAACGACTTCGCGAACGGTCACTCGCTTCGGTGGCAACGAAATTCCGGCGACTCGTTCACGCAGTTCGGCCAGTGTCGGAGTTTCCAGTTCTCCGCATTGCCACGAACCGCCATTCCGGCGTGAATGAAGGAGCGGGCCTTCGACAAACAGCTGAGTGCGAACTTCGGCGAGTGATTCTTCCGGACACCCTGTGAGCTCATTGAACCATGTCATTCGGTGACTTTCCGGAAATCGTTTCTGCTTCTGGGGCGAAAGATCGTGTGCCGCGTAGTGAACCGAGTATAGGATCCGGCACAGAGTTCCGATAGGCATCTCAGAAGACATGCGGAGGGGAGATCTGTTTCCTGCACGAGGAACCTCGATCAGAAAACAGCGTCGATGCACCAGCGGCGCGAATTTCTTACGATCTTTGCGTGGCCACACAGGTCTGTCATCATCGGCAGGTCAGGATCCCGCCTGACAATCTGTGATCCACCAATTTCGTGTCACCTCTGTTCCTTCATTTCCGGACCTGTGAACCATGACTGAATCCGTCACGACGCTGCCGTTCAATCGCCATGTCGGCATTCAGCTGTGTTTGAGCGGTGACGGGCTGCTGGAGCTGCCTTCCGGTGAACAGTTTCTGAACCACATTGGCACCGTGCACGCGGGGGCTCAGCTGACTCTGGCGGAAGCCTGTTCCGGCGAGTTCCTGCTGCGATCGGTTTCAGGGATCTCCGACATCGTTCCGGTGGTGCGTCGAGTGGAAGCGAAGTTTCGAAAAGCGGCCAGCGGTCGACTGACGGCGAAGGTCACCGCCGTCGAACCAGCCGTCGCCGACGCTCTGGAACAGCTCGCCCGTCGAGGCCGGTGTGTCATCAGAGTTTCGGTTGATGTCGTCGATGAACTCAACCAGCAGACATTGTCCGCCACCATCGAATGGTTCGCTGCTCGATCGTCATGACCAGGGCAGGATGCACGTTTCGCACGTGCATCCTGTTTCCCGATTCGTAAGCTCAGATCACACCCGCAGAGGCGTTCAGTGACAGCCATGTGCCGTCCAGCATCAACTGCAGGATTGCCTTGTCGACAGTCTCCACTTCGTCCACAGGTGAAGTTGTTTCGCCGGAGGTTGTCGGCTGAGTCTTTGTGGACACAGAATGGCCATCGGGGATACCTTTCGTCGCCGGTGATGGTGTGCTGAAGTTGAATACAGACGATTGAACGGCCAGCACAGCGTCCGGCTGCAGATTCTGCAGAAGAGTGCTGTCCGCGTCTGGAATATTCTGAGTGACCGCGGTGACGGTCAGCAGTTTTGGCAGGCTCCACGGACTGCGGCGGCCGCCTGGGCTGATCGCCTGGACCCAGACTCGATAGCTTCCCGTTTGCAGTTCCACGGCCAGCTGGGACGTGGAGATGTTGTCCTGGCGAATCAGCGACGTCTGGCCACGCGTCAGATCGTCGACCTGAATCGCGTACCGGGAAGCCTGACTGACCGGCGTCCAGGTGATGAGCGTTCCGGACAGAGTGAGCAGCTGAGGTCGACCGCCCAGTTCAGTGGACGCCGGTTCGCTCCACGGGCCAGGGCGTCCTGCAGCGTCCCGAGCTCGCACCCACCATGTCCACGGTCCGATCTCCACAGCGGCATTCGGTGCCCATCGAGGAGTGTCCAGGTTTTCAACAAGGATGGCTCGGCTGCCGTTGTGCAGATAAATGTCGTAGCCGGAAGCGGCTTCGTCTGCTGAAAACTCGAAGGCGGGACTGACGGCCAGAGTCGGCTGGATTGGCGACAGCGGAATGCTGGTGACTTCAGCAACAGCCGCGGCGACATTGATCTCAACCGGACGGCCCCAGGAGTTTTCACCGGATTCAAGACGAGTTCGAATCCAGATTCGGTGAACTCCTGGCGGCAGCACGGGCGAAGGAAATGAGGTTTCCGTGATGTTTGCCCGGCGATAAACCACTCCCGCATCGTTGGCGATGTAAAGCTCGTATGATGTCGCTCCGGGAACGGCCGGCCATTCCAGTGTCGGGATGCTTCCGCTGGTTCCGCGAGGAGAAGACAGGCTGGTTCGACCACCGATGCTGAATTCCACCGGTTCACTCCATGCACTGTCGCCGCTGTCCGTAAAGCCGCGAATCCACCAGCGATAGTCGCCCGGCTGCAGACTGGCGGCTCGGGAGTTGCCGGTGAGTCCCGTTTCGTTGATCACCACCGACCCGTTGCGAACGACGTAAAGCTGATAAGAAGTCACGCCGGGGAATTCGGTCCATGTGAATGTCTGGCTGCCGCTGATCAGAGCTCCGGTCGGTCCGATTGGAGCCGGGCCAACATAGGTATCGAAGTGTTCGGACCAGCGACTGACGACGCCGTCGCTGGTGAGAGCCCGCACCCAGATTCGATATCGTCCGAAGGGAAGGTCTGCGTCGGGAATCAGCGATGCATCAGTGACATCTTTCACGATGACGCCGCCTTCCTGGGTGGTCAGATTCGTGATGAACACTCGGTAACCGCTTGCGCCTTCAACAGCAGACCATCGGAATTCCGGCCGCAGTTCGTCCGGTGATCCTGCGGGCCGCAGAACAGTCGGCGGCGCAGCGGTGCGGAAGGTTCGAGTTCCCCAGTCAGAAACGTCGCCACCCGGCATGTTGGCTCGAACCCAAAGCCGATAGCGACCGATCGGCAGCGGCGTCGTCAGCTGCAGCGTGGTGTCTGAAACCGTGGTGTGCAGAACTGATCGTTCTTCGCCCGTCCGGTTCAGCCACACTTCGTAGGACAGAGCCGCCGGAACAGCGGTCCAGCTCAGCAGCGGCAAAGGATCTTCTGTCAGCTCATCCGGCGTCAGAATGACGGGTGGGCTCTGATCTGGTCGTTGTCTTCCGTGCGAACTCGAACCGTGCTGACGGTCAGAGATTCAAACGCGGTATTGCTGTCTTCCGGGACAACGCGAACATCGATCTCGGTGAACTGATCGCCGTCATGGATGAAATCATCAACTCCGGTCACGATCACTGTCTGCGGTACCGACCAGTTCTCCGGAGTAAACGTCAAAAAGTTCGGATCAACTCGAACTTCACCCACCGTCCGCCGAATAATCGACAGCACCACAGGAGTCGACGGCGGAGCGTTCAGGACGACCTGAAACGTGCTCTGAGTTCCGCTTTCGGAAACCGTCAGTTCGTGAGGTGAAACGGAGAATCCGGCAACGTCGTTGTCTCTGGTCAGCACGGAGACTTCTCTGGCCGGGGCATCTGCGAACTCGGGATCGCTGTCGGCCGTGACGACGGACAGTCGCACCGTGCTGGAAATATTCCCGTCGATCACCTGATCATCCCGGCCTGTGACTGTGACCACCTGCGGCTGGTTCCATGTTTCGGGAGAAAACGTCAGCAGCTCCGGAGCGATGTCGACTTCCGTCGAATCCGTCCGTTCAACGTGAATTGTCACGGGCATCTCAGGCCGAGCTGACAATGTGACCTGCAGACCTTCGTGAGTCCCGTCTTCGGAAACTGAAATCGAGTCATGATTTACCACGATCGATGCGGTTTCGTCATCGGTCAGCTGAACCCGGACCTCCCGCACGCTCGCCGAGTCAAAGTCATCGCTGGTGTTATCCGGATCAACCTGAATTCGAATGACGGCCTCGGGGTTTACACCAATGCGATGATTGTCCAGCCCGGTGACGGTGACGGTCTGCGGGTCGTCCCAGTGGTCGGCAGAGAACGTCAGGACAGACTGATCCAGGGAAATCAGCTCCAGCGGGGAAGGTGTCAGATTCAGCACAACGTCGCCCGCGGGACGCGATGCCAGGCTGACGGTGAAGGTTGCCGCAGTTCCGGATTCGGAAACAACCAGCTGAGAATCACTGACGACGATTTCCGTAACATCGTTGTCCTGAGTTGTCACTTCCACAGTCTGAGCAGCAACCTGATCGAAGGCGGCATCAGACAGATCTGTGTTGACGGAGACTGTGAGATTCTGCGAAATCGGGCCATCCGCCAGATGGTCATCCACCGCGGTGACCGTGATCTTCTGAGGCGTATTCCAGTTCGCCGATGTGAACGTCAGGGTTTCCGGCGAAGCCGTGGCTTCCGATGCGTCCGCAAGTCGAACTCGTACGACCACGTCGGTCAGTGGTGCCGCGGTCAGCACGGCCGTGAGATCTGCCTGAGTTCCGGGTTCCGTCACGGTGATCGATTGCTGACTGAGCTGAATTCCGGCGACGTCGTTGTCAATCACATCGACAGAAATCGTTTTGGGAGTCAGGCTGTCGAAGTCGTCGTCTGACAGACCGGCGTTCACTTCGAACGTCAGGTTCAGAGTCTGGTTTCCGTCAGCGAACACATCTTCGATGGCATTGACGGACAGGTTCTGAGCAACGTTCCAGTTGGTCGGGTTGAACACCAGTCTGCTGAGACTTGTACGAGCCTGCCCGGCGGCATCTTCCAGAGTCACGTTGATCACCACAGACGATGCGGGTTCACGCGACAGTCGGACAGAAACGGAATCCGAGGAGCCGCCTTCGGTCACTTCGGTCGAGCCGTCGGACTCAGTCACCGTGAACCCGGCCGGCAGCACCAGC
Source organism: Planctomycetaceae bacterium (assembly GCA_041398865.1). Taxonomy (GTDB): domain Bacteria; phylum Planctomycetota; class Planctomycetia; order Planctomycetales; family Planctomycetaceae; genus Fuerstiella. The sequence continues at coordinate 20,194 of JAWKTY010000016.1, read as the reverse complement.
GGGCCGGTATACTGGCCGAAATTCAGCCCCGCTGCGGTTGCGCCAGCCGTGACCGTGACTCGATAAGGGGTGTTACCGCGGCTCACATAATCCAGTGCTTCGGCGGGAATGCTCTGCGACGCCTGAAACGCCGGCTGAAACTGTCCGGTATCGGGATTCATGCTGATCAGCTGCTGATTGCTGCTGACATTCAGCTGCTGCATGATCAGCGTATCGCCGCGGTAGGTCATGCCCCAGCTATCGATCGGGGATGCTGCCGTCGACAGCAGAGTTCCCTGCCCGGAAAGGTCAAACGCATAAAATTCATCGTCGGCATTATCAAAAGCGATAATTCGCTGACTGGATGCATCGAAGGCCAGCGAGCTGGTGCCCGTCAGTCCTGAAACCGAACCGCCCACAGCAGTGACAGCACCGGTCTGCCGATCGATGGTCAGCAGTCGATTCCCGGACTGATCCGTCGAAGGGCGACCGAGCGTATAAATGGTGTCGGTGGCGGAATCATAGGCAAGGCCTCCGACCAGATCGGCATCAGCCTGGCCGATCAGAGTTTCCTGTCCGGTGACCGGATCGATTTCGTACAGTGAATCCGTGTCGAAACTTGTTGCAAACAGGCGGCCGTCATTCGTCTGAATCAGGCTGTACAGGTAGACACCGGTTGGCTGGCCTGCGGCGAACACGATGCCCTGCGGCGTCATGTAGAACAGTTCTGTGGCATTGTCGACGGACTTCAATCCCACATACGTCGACGGAGCCGTCTGATCCTGAGCACTCGCCAGCACCTGCCGAACCAGATACTGTCCAGGGGCGACATTCTGAAACACATATTCGCCGGCGGAATTGGTTTGTACAGAGACTTCCTGAGCATCCAGGCTGCCGTTGCCGTTCTGATCAAGGTAGACCTGAATTCCGGACAATGCCGGTTCACCCGCGTCGTCCGTACCGTTGAAGTTCAGGTCGTTCCAGACTCGGCCCCGCAGCGTTCCCGAACTTGCAGAACTTCCCGATTCATCGTCCGTGACGGTCAGTGTCAGTTGTTTTGCCCCGGCACCGACAGCGGACGCCGTGATCACCACCGTCTGATCACCGTCCTGAATGGTGTCGTCCACAATGCTGACGCTGGCCATCACTGATGCCTGCCCCGCGGGAATCGTGACCGTCCCGGGAACAGTGGCCACCGTCGGGCTGCTGCTGGACAGAGTGACCGACAGATCGGCCGCCGTCGAAGCTCCGGGCGGTCGGGAAACTTCCACAATGACACTTCCGATGTTTTCCGCCACCGTCGTTGTTGCCGTCGTCAGCCGAATGGTTCCTGTAGTCGCGGACACTCCTGTGTTTCGGAACCATGCGATGCCATCCAGAATGTCACTGACAACATCCGGAGCTCCGTCGCCATTCATGTCGGCCACGGAAATACCGTTCGGCGCGCCGGAGTTGTGAATTGCGATCGGCGAGAACGAAGCGTTATCACCGGAGTTCAGAAAGAGTTCCGCTCCCCTAAGGTTCGTCGCTGACAGATAATCATTGTCTCCGTCGCCATCAAAATCGAGGACATGAAACTCGACCGAATGCCCGGGGATATCTGTTGCGGTTTCAACAAACCCTGTGTCGGTGTTACGGAACCAGCGAACGTTTTGCGACAGGAAGCCGGATGCCAGAATATCAGCACGTCCATCGCCGTCCACATCCACGATCTGAGAAATATCAATCGATTGGCTCACCGTAATGAAGTCACTGACTGTGGTGAATTGACCGCTGCCGTCATTCCGGTAGAGGTGTATGCTTCTGGTCTCGTTCGAAATCGCGTCAATGTCTCCGTCCCCGTCGATGTCACCAACTGCGACTCCCCGAGGAAACCGGTTGACATTATCCAGCACGACTTCCGTAAATCCTCGGTGCCCGTCATTCATCAGGACCCGAACGGAATCGTTGGCGATCAGAATGTCCAGCAGGCCGTCACCGTTAAAGTCGGCAAGCTTCAGAAAGTCCGAATCTTCTCCGGTGGTCGTAGTGACACGATAGAAGACGCCCGGCGCAGTCTGATAGTAAATTTCCATGGTATCCGAGACCGATCGCCCGGTCACGATGTCCATCAGGCCGTCGTTGTCCATGTCAGCCAGATGCAGCGTCTGCAGCACTCCGGCGAAGTTGTCCGTGCTGACCACATGTTCTGTAAAATTGCCGCTGCCATCGTTTTCCAGCCAGTAGAAATGGGCTCCGGTGATCCATGAGGCCACAACGTCCATATCGCCGTCGCCATCAAGATCGCCCACGGTCGAATAGTTCAGAAAGGGCTCGTAGTCCACCTCAGCCGCGACGGCAAACTGAGGACTTCCGGTCCACCGCTGGATTACGACGCCCTGGTTCAGAGTATGGACGTCAGGATCACTGGTCGTCACTGTGAACCGAGCCGCATGGCTTCCCGCGATGGCCGTTGCCGGAATCTCAAATGCCACAGTCGTTATTCCCCGACCGACGGATCGGTGACTGAGCACATGTTCCCCCTGACTCAGGTACTGGCCGTCACCGTCGACATCGATCCAGCCATCAATGATTCCACCGCTGGCCGGCGCATCGGGAACGTTCACGGTGATCGTATTGTCAGCCTGGCCCGCATTCAGTTCAGAAAGCTGAAACGTGAAATCGGCTGCCAGCAGAGCTCTCGCTTCCATCGCTTCCACCAGCCGCGCAGTTTCGCCGGACGAACGGGATCGGCGCTGCCGAGCTGCGCGACGAGCGGATGTTGGCAGCTGACGCAATCCGGATGAACGCAGAGCAAACTGGCGCAGAAAAGAAGACAGTCGTGGCATGAGCGAGAATCCTCAGCAGGTTAACAGAAGCGGGCGCGACGAATGCGCGGGAATGAGGAGTGCGACGCGTCACATCGCATCCCCCCCATTCTCACCCGCACCTAGGCGGAAAGTCAACGAAGTCAGCAGGATCGCTGCAATCCAATGAACAATTGCAGTCGACCCGGTTGCGGATTCTCCTGTGCCAATGATGTGCGACCGTGGAAACGCGAGGAATTCAGCCACAGGCGTTCGGCGGACGTTGGCACCGATCAAACCTCCGAAACTCCGCCCTCCGAAAAGTCTGCCGGACCTTGGCGAACGATTCCATCGCCCGCTCCAACGATTTCTGGTCACCGGTGGGCTCAGAATTGCGGGAATTTTGTTGCGAATCGTCGAAAATCGGCGATAAACTCCCGTAGTGCTCGCTGAAAACGCGTTCACAGTGACCATAGTCGTTGTTCTACGCACGGTGCGTACAGCTTTGCAGGAAGACGACGTCTCGTTTTCGGGCTCCGGCTCGATTTGGGTGTGGGCATTGCCTACATTTAGCTGCAGACAGGTTCGCTGGCCGGTTACCCCGGCAATCAACAGCCCTCATTCAGGAGTTTTCTAGCTATGCCTTGTCGCCCGCGTCTCCTTCCATGTGTTGCAATGCTGTTGTGTGCCGCTCTTCAGGTTTCAGCTAGTGCTGCTGACCTGTCACGCAAGTCTGCCGGTACTCGTCCAATCACCAATCCAAAGTTCGACGAAACAGCGGAACGGGTCAAACTGTTTGACGGCATGAAAGATGGACGGCTCGAAACCAAAGTCATCGCTCAAAACGCCGAACACGGTTCCGTCCTCATTACCAACACCACCGACGAAACACTGACCGTCGAACTCCCTGAAGCGTTCGTTGCCGTAAAAGTGCTGAAGCAGTTCGGCGGCATGGGCGGTGGAATGGGTGGCATGGGCGGAGGAATGGGCGGCATGGGTGGTGGAATGGGTGGCATGGGCGGAGGAATGGGAGGCCAGCAAAACATCGGCGGCGGCATGGGTGGCGGCGGCATGGGTGGAATGGGAGGCATGGGCGGCGGAGGTATGGGGGGCATGGGCGGCGGCGGACAGGGCGGCGGATTCTTCTCAATTCCGCCGGAAAAGACTGTTCGAGTGCCGTTCGTTTCTGTGTGCCTGAACCACGGCAAAGCTGATCCGACACCTCAGGCCAATTACCAGATGGTTCCGGTCGATTCATACACTCAGGATGTGGTCCTGAAGGAACTGATCACCATGGTCGGAACGGGCAAACTGGCACCACCGGCGGCTCAGGCAGCTGTCTGGAACCGAACGGACAACATGAGCTGGCAGGATCTGGCGTCAAAGGTTTCCTACGGTGTGCTCGGCAACAAGGTGCCCTATTTTACCTCCGCTGACCTGCGTAGAGCACAGCTGATTTCTTCCACTGCCGTGGCTCGAATTCGTGAGCGAGGCGAAGATCCTGCTCCTGCGGCGACTGAAACTGTGACGGTTCGAGGCCAGCGAACTCCTGCTCCGGCGAACTGATCTCCGTCTCGCTCATGACGAACGCTCAGCGATTCCTCGTTCTGATTGCGCTGGGCGAATGTCTTCTGATTGCCGCGACGTCGCGTCTATGGTTTAACGTCGACGGCTTTCCGGCTCTGCCGATGTTCAGTTGGCTGGCTTCCGTTCCGGTTGCCGTGGATCGATTCCTCACGGTTGCACTCATCGGCTGCTGCCTGGCGTTATCAACAAGCCTGGTGCTCGGGCGTGGTTCCGAAGCATCGGGGAATCGGTCGGCGTGGAGGTCACCTTTGCCGGCATTGGTCTGCGGCATCGCACTCGTCCTGCTCAATCAGCATCGACTGCAGGCGTGGCACTGGCTGTTTCTGCTCATCAGTACTGAAGCGTGGCTGCTGCCTTCCAGTCTGCATGACGCTGCCTTTCGCCGTTCCGTTGCCGCGGTCTATATTTTCGCCGGTCTGTCTCGCCTGAGTCCTGAAATCGACCAGGGAATGAGCCTTCCCGTGCTGACGGTCATCCTCACAGCACTCGATCTTGGCCATCTGCTGCGCGATCACACGCTGATCATGACGCTGTGCACGGGAATGTCTGCCGCTGAGCTGTTGATCGGAATCGGCCTTCTGTTTCGAAGGTTTCAGACCATCGCAGCCGTCGGCGCGGTCGGAATGCACCTTGTGCTGATCTGTGTACTGTCACCTTTCGGGCTGCATCATCATCCGGGAGTGCTGCTTTGGAATGTTGTTCTCGCCCTGAGCGTCCCGGCGTTGTTTTTAAAGCAACGCCCTTGCGAAACCGTTGCACTGGAAGCTGATCCCGCATGGTCGATGACATGCCTGAATGCCGTTGTCTTCGGGCTTCCGTTGCTTGGTCTGCTGGGCTTTTGGGACAACTGGCTATCGTGGCAGTTGTATTCTCCGCGGCCCGAAGTCGTGCAGGTGTTTGTCTCGGAACGAGGAGCTCAACTGCTGCCTCGGCAAATCGCACGACATTGCGGTCAGCCCGCTCCTCTGGATCCGTGGCGGCCGCTGCGGCTGGATCGCTGGTCGCTGGAAACCACCGGCAGCCCCATCTACCCGGAAGACCGTTTCCAGCTGGCCGTGGCCAGTGAAGTCGCCAAACTTCTGGATCTGTCGGAGATCAGAATCAAACTCGACCGGCCGAAACCGTGGTTTTGGTGGCAGCGGGAATCGATCGAAATTGAGCCGGCTCAACTTCCCGAACTGCTCAGCGGCTTTCGCATCAATGCTGTACGCACAAGGTCCTGACAAAACGGCAATTTACTCGCAGCGTTTCAGGACCTCAGAATCTCCGCTCCCAGTTGCCGTGTTACGCTGCCAGTGGTCCGAAAACACCACATCTGGTGCCCACGTCTGCAAATGCCTACAAAATCAGCGATTTGCTTTACAGGCAGATTTTGCCGCTTTATTGTCCGCCTCCGTTGAGCCTGAATGGGATTCAGGACTCAAATTCATTCTGCGATCAACAGAAGAATGCTGACCGCATTCTTTGCTGGAAGGATCCGGCAAATGCAGCTTTCGAGCTGCTCTTATCCTTCGCAGGTTGAAGGTGGCCTTTTCCGGCCGTCTTCAACAACTGATCTCAGATCACCACGACCGCCAGCGGATGATCCGTGGGCACTTTTCCAGGGAGGGATTGATCATGAGTTCGAGCAAACCAATCGTTGGGATCACCGGAGATTTTCGCCCCGAACGTTACAACGGGGCCGCTCTCAGCTGGTTCAACGCTGGCTACTACGACAGCGTCATCGCCGCGGGTGGTGTTCCCGTCATGCTGCCGCCTTTTGACAACGATGACGATCTGCGACAGGTTCTGGAAACTCTGGGAGGCGTCGTTCTGGCAGGCTGCAATCTGGACCTTGACCCTGTTCGCATGGGACTGCATCCCAGCCCGGCCATTCGAGTCATGCCGAAGCGACGAGAAGACTTCGACCGTCGCATCGCAAAGATGGCCATCGAAATGCGACTGCCGATTCTGGCGATCGGGTCGGGCATGCAGCTGGTGAATGTCCTGTGCGGTGGCAGTCTGTATCAGGATATTCCGGAAGAATGTCCCCGAGCTCTCCACCATCGCGATGAAGTCGAAAAGAACCTGCGACACGTTCTGGAGATCGTTCCGGGAACTCATCTGGACGACATCTTTGGTCCTGGCGAAGTTCGAGTCAACAGTCACCATCACATGGCTGTGAACGAACTGGCTCGTCATTTCCGAGTTTCCGCGACATGCCCGGACGGCATTATCGAAGCCTACGAATCTGTCAGCGATGACTGGTACTGCCTGGGAGTTCAGTGGCATCCCGAAAACAACACTGCGTCAGCTCTGGACATTCAGGTCTTCGAATCCTTCATCGCCGCCTCAGGCCGCCGCCTGAACGTCGACGTCATCCCGATGTCAGCCGTCATGCGTCGAGCAGCCTGATTCGGTCGCATTGGCAGGAAGCTGTTTCCAGCCCGTCCGGCCGACGAGAAAACCGTGCAAAACGAGGCCAGCCGAATTCGGTCTGGCCCCCTTTTCCACACTGACGTTCGATCTGTCCTAACAAATCGAACGGATCTTCCATCCGGGAACCAACGATTCGGTGTCCACATTGACTGCGATTCCTCCGGGGTACGAATCGACCGCAACGATAATGACTCGTGAAGCACTGACTTCTGAACGGCATGCCCAAGCCTGCCCGGGCTTCAGGATGTCGTGGAGAATTGAGGAATACAACATTCCGTGATCTCTCAGCATGTCCTGCCAGCGAGCGCCCAAAAATCACTCGGTCGCGGCGAGAGGATTTCCATTGTCGAAACGCCCGATCAGCAGCTCGGGGTGAGCAGGGTTCGTTTTTTTCTTTAGCGTACGGTTTCTTTTCCCTGTTGGCCACCCGTTCCTCTGGTGGAGTCACAGTATTTGATCGGGCCTCGAGTTGACTCTGCAGCGATGAGATGGAGTGATTCCGGCCTCATCAATTCGGACAATCATTTCCAGGAAGCTCCCGGGGCACCCGTCTTCTCAACCTGCCTCCTGAAAATACGACTTCGGGCCGATCACGTTTCCTTGCAATTTCTTGCGCAAAGACCGTAATCGGTTTTTCTTCGCCGAGACCGCCTCAGTTTTTTCAGGTTCGATGACCCTTTGGTAGATCGCCGGATTTGCGATGGATAGGATGGCCGCGGGCTGTTGACAGCTTTGCTGGTCCCCCTGAAATTGAATGTCTGAGCGGAGTCGAACGTGGTTACTGAGTCTGAAGAAGGTCTGATTTCTGTTGCTCGGGATGCCGTCAGTCAGTGCAACTGGGTCGTCGGCGAGTGTGCGTCGAAATGGACAAAGAAGTATGCCCGTGGCCGCACAGATGCGGATTTCGGTCAGATGGTGGGGCTCAGCGGCGACCAGATTTATCAGCGTCGGCGAGTCTGGGAGGCGTTTGGAACGACCTTCGACAAGTTCACGAACCTGAAGTGGTCGTTCTTCTATGTCGCCCTGAACTGGGAAGACGCAACTCGCTGCCTGAACTGGGCCGACGAAAACGAAGCCACCGTTGCGGAAATGCGAGCATGGCGTCGAGCTCAGAACGGCGAAGACCTGTTTGCCGAACCGGAAGAAGCCTATTCCGAATGGGCCGCTCCGCTGGTGGTGAACACCGACGGAATGCCATACAGCGTTGTTCAGGACCCCTCCGGATTCGTCCCGGCGGGTGAAGGTCCGCGAGCCGGCATGCCGTACGACCGAGGCGCTGCGGAAACCATGGCTTCTGCAGCTCGTGAATCCGCCGAATACGCTCCGTTCCGATCCGGTGCAGCCTCACCAGCGCCGGCTGAGCAGGCTGCGGAAGTCGCTGTGCTGGACCGTCCGGAACCCACAGTCGAACAGGTGTGGAAGCGGACCGTCACCATGCTGGAACGTATCAACGCCAGCCTGAATACGAAGACTCTGAAAAGTTACGAAAAGCAGTCCGAAAAGGTTCAGCACCGTCTGGCCAACGCCTTTGCGGAACTTCAGGAAAAGCTGTCCGGGCTGATGTAGCCGCTGTCTGAGAAACTGAACCGACGGCGCGAGGCCGGACCTGCGAAGTGAACCGGCCTCGGATGGCGTCGTGCACTGTTTGCGGATCCGGACATTGTCGCGAGGTTCAGAAGGGGGAGAAGCCTGATGTCACGCCGTCCGGATGAACTGTCACCGCGAACGTCGGGAAGTTCCGTCAATTATCTCCTGGTCGGCTGCGTTGCCGTCCTGACCGGGCTGGTGATTTTTCAATTTGTTTCTCCACGAAGTTTTCGGACTCGCCCCGAATCCGTTCCCGTGCGTGAAGTGACTCCGAAAGGTGAACCGGGAGCGGACGAGCAGGCGACAATTTCCGTCTTCCGACGAGCCTCACCGTCGGTCGTCTTCATTCGTACCAAAGGATACCAGCCGTATTACTTTGGCCGAGTCCAGGAAAAGGAACTGTCCTCCGGCACGGGGTTTGTATGGGATACTCAGGGCCACATCGTGACCAATCTGCACGTCGTCCTGGACTCGCTGCAGAACACGAACTCGGCTCTGGAAGTCGAATTCGAAGATGGCACCGTCGCCGATGCTCAGGTGCTGGGAGGTGTTCGCGAGCACGACATCGCGGTGATCCGCATTGATCCCGGCGTTGAAACTCTGCACCCGATTACACTCGGCACGTCCGACGATCTGGAAGTCGGGCAGACCGTCCTGGCCATCGGCAACCCGTTCGGCTTCGGGCAGACACTCTCAACCGGAGTCATCGGCGGTCTGAACCGCAGCATCGCGCGTGAAGAGAGCGAAGGCATTCTGGAAGGACTCATTCAGACAGACGCGGCCATCAATCCCGGAAATTCCGGTGGGCCGCTGCTGGACAGTTCCGGCCGGATGATCGGTGTGAACACGGCGATCGTGTCGCCGACCGGAGCCTATTCCGGGCTGGGTTTTGCGGTCCCGGTCAGCAGCATCATGTCGTCTGTTCAGACGGTTTTGCAGGGAACCGCCGGAAAACAGCAGCCCGTGCTGGGCATTACTCTGCTGTCACTGACCGCCGAAGATGCCGATCGTCTGCAGCTGCCCGATCAGGTTCTGAAGCGCGGGCTGTTCATCAAGGACGTTGACCCTACCGGCCCCGTCGCCAATACCGACCTTCGGCCGACGCGACAGGTCGGCTACGTCATCTATCTCGGAGATCAGCTGGCCGCCATCAATGGATCACCCGTCACCACAGCCGATGACCTCAAACGAGAACTCGACAAGTACTCACCCGGCGACCGAGTTACTCTGGACGTCTACCGAGGCAACCAGCTCGGCAGCATCCAGGTGACGCTCCAGGCCCGAAAACTGATCTTCTGAGCCTCGAATCGGCGGAATGCTCAATGTTCGTCCGCAGAACCGGGCGACGTCTTGCACCAGGCGGCGAATGGTGGCAGTCGATCAGGGAAACAGACCACCGGATGTTCCCGTGCCACCGCCAAACAGCATCATCCACGGTGAGATCATCGTCGTGGAAGCCGGTGTCAGTGGTGGAATATATGGCGGCAGGTAATACGGAGAGATTGGCAGAATAACGATATAAGGCTGCAGCATCAGACTTGGGTCCGTTGTTGCCGGGGTGAACGTTGGATCCGTCAGTCCCGGGCCAATGGGAAGGCTGGATGATGAACCGCTGAGCACAAATTCCATTTCCGGAATTTTCGCTGTGTCGGCTGCAACTGCATCAACTGCCACCATGTACGTTCCTGGCTGAAGCAGAACTGTGTTTCCGGTGGCAAATCCTCCGGACAGAACGGCCAGTTGCTGGCAAAGTGTTCCTTCGGCATCATAGACAGACAGCACGACCGCTGCGTTTGTCCGCTTCTTTGAAGCGGTCACATCCAGGTGAAAGGTGAACAGCTGGGGAACGACGATTTCCAGTTGCGTCAGCTGCTGAGTCCGTTCTCGGTTGACCTGACCTTTGACGATTCGATCTGCTTTCGCCGGGCTGCTCGAAAACGACACCGTCAGCTGAGTCCTGATCGGAATCGAATTGTCGCCGGTGTCTTCTACCACCACGCGGTATTTTTTCCCGCCTTCGATTTCCATTGATTCAAGCACGAAGCGGCCGTTCTGGTCAACGATGACCTGAGCGTCGATTTTGATCCCGTCTTTACTCTGCAGCGTCACGCGGGGTTTTGCACTTCCCTCGTACTTCAGCTCAATTGTTGCTCCACGAACGCCTTGGGGAGAAGTGAATTCAAAGAGATCCACGTCTCCCGCTCCAAGGGTGGCTGTCGCCCGCAGACGCTGATTCAGATCTGTGGCCGTCGTTTCGAGCGGGGCCAGGCGCTGGATGTTGTGGGAGTTTCCCGTCTCCTGTTCGACTGATCCGGTCTGCCCGATACCAAACAGCTGGTGCAGATCAGCGATATCCTGAGCTGAAGGAGCCATCACCTGATTGCCGGTATGAGCAAACATGACGGATTCCGGGTCGCTGCTGTGGTCCAGTCCCAGGACATGGCCGAATTCATGCAGAGCAATACTGAAAACTTCGTCCAGAGACTGCCAGCTGTAGTCCGAATTGAACAGTACATCGCCTGCCCATGTTCCGGAAACGGTGTCGTTGCAGGGAATGGCAAATGCGGCCACTGATGAGTCGAGTTCCGTCGCTGCCACTCGGATATCACCGAATCGGGAATCTCCGAAGTCGTCACCTGACGTGCCGAGCGGAAGGCCCTGATCCGGGACCACCGTGGACAAAGAACCCAGTTCCCGCAACCAGGTGTCAAGCGCCGAACTCAGTGTGTTCTGCCAGACATTTTCGTCGGCAAGTCCGGAGAAACTGTCAAACAAAGAGCTCGGCTGGCCACCGGTCCTGGTTCCGTCAGGAACGAAGCTCATTGTCAGCTGAGCCACATTGTCCCGGACCATGGCCGTGAGCAGCTGTCGGGATTCCAGAGGTTCCGGGGAAACAAACCTTCGCCCCATTTGCCGTCTGCGAACTTTGCGGAGCATTGTCATGCTGGTCATGTCGTCAATCCTGTTTTGGCCCGTTGAGGACTGTGATTGCTGAAACGATGTTCTGAAATTCTTCTGTCGGCTTCAGATCATCCATGTCGCTGTCAGTCGCCGCGATCCTGGCCAGTGCCGGGTCCTGCAGTAGAGATTTTTTCAGCCAGCTGATCGCCTGCGATCTGAATTCGGATTGTTTGGGCTGACTGTTGTCGGCGGACAGCAGAGCATAGACGCAAGCGAACTGATACGTCTCCAGCGGTTGGCACTTCAGCTTTGAGGCTCGATCAATGTCCCGCAAAGCAGACTCGGCATCCTGCTGCCGCGCGTACAGAACAGCTCGACCTGCAATCGCCTGAGTATTCTCCGGCCAGGCATCAATGAGGATGCTCAGGCTGTCGATGGCCGGCTGCAGCTGTTGCAGGTAAGCCGATTGGACGTGAGCGATGTTCTGCCAGGCAGCAGTAGAACGAGGATTAATCTGCAGTGCCTGCTGAAAGTCAGAGACAGCGTCGTTCGGAGATGCGGGAAGTCGGGCGACACCCCGAGCGACCCAGCTGGTTTCATCATGAGGACGAGCCTGCAGACCAAATCGCGTGTCTGCGGCGGCGGACTCGAAGTCTCCCAGCGCCCGATGACAGTGAGCTCGCAGAAACCAGCATCGCGTCGGTCCGTCCAGTGCGAGAGCCTGATCCAGATCCGCGATGGCCTTGAGGAATTCGTTTCTTTCGATGCGAACCAGTGCTCGATTGACCCATGCGGCCGCGACATCAGGACGGACGGCGATCACATGCGAGAAATCGCGTTCCGCCAGCTCCGGTCTCGACAGCTGCTGTCGGACGATGCCACGTTCCAGCCATGCTCGCCAGCAATCAGGATGGAAGGCAATGCACGAGGTGAATGCGGCCTCGGCGGCCTCCGGTCGTCCGGCCTGAGCCAGAGCTTTCCCGTTCAGAAACCAGATGGAATAGTCCGTGGGATTGTCAATTACCAATGCGTCCAGAAGTTCCAGGACCTGCCTTGCTTTTCCTGCCGCGACAGCCTGGGCTGCCGTTACGAAGGAATCGGCGGCCGTCGAAGCTCCGCTGATCATCTCTGCGGTGAAATCATCGGCTTCCGTTTTCTGCCCCATGGCCCGCAGAATTGCCGTTCGCTGCATCCGCAGAGCCACAGTAGATGTCCCCTGAGCCAACAGATCCGACGCCTCCGAATTGTATTGAATGGCCTGACGCTGAAGTGACATTCGGGCATCAATGGAATCTTCGGCCATGCTTTGGGCCAGCCGAGCCGAAGCCAGCAGATAACACAGCTCGCCCTTCGCCTGATGCCATTGTTTGAGTTCCCGGGCATCCAGCAGTTCGCCCGCCGGAAGCTGATCGGCCCGATGATTCCGTGTTTCACCAAATCGATTCAGCACATCCATTGCCAGCTGAGTGCCTTCTGCCAGGACGGCCGGGGAACCATCGACCACAGAAAGCAGAGTTCGGGTTTCCGCCGAGTCTTCCAGAAACTTCTGCCACGCCACACGACCTTCCAAATGTTTGACATGACGCTCACGAGCCGTCCAGACAAGGAACGACAGCACTGTTGCAACACCGGCCAAAAACAGAAGAGAACTCAGCGAAAGAACTCGCGGATGTCGCCGACGCCATTTGGAAATCAGTTCCCGCCACGAAGGATTCGGTGTGTTGCGAAGCGGAAGATCGCGCAGTTCGCAGTCGAGGTCTTCGCTCAGATCGCGCGAACTCTGGTAACGAAGTGCCGGATCGGGATTCAGACAACGGCTGACAATGGCGGCCACTGCCGGTGGCACCATGTGATTGAAATCGCGAACACCGGGGACGCCGGATCGACGCTGCTGCACAAGGTCGGGAATAAGCTGCAAGCGGTCGCGGTGATCATCGGGAATCGGATAGGGCAGCCTACCGGTCAACAGCTCGAACAGAATGACTCCCAGCGAAAACAGATCCGCCTGAACGCCGACCGCCGACCCGTTTTCCAGTGATTCCAGCTGTTCCGGAGCCAGATACGGCAGAGTGCCCCCGATCACCAGACTGCCCGACAGATGATTTGATGCGTCAGACGACAGATTGAAGTCCAGCAGCATGGGCCGACCGTCGTCCGCAATCAGAATGTTTGCAGGCTTAATGTCGCGGTGCAGAATTCCTCGTTCATGAGCGTGATGCAGACCTCGGGCAACTTCAAGGATCACGTTACAGCACGACTTCACATAGTTGGAACGTGTCTCGGGGTGAGCGAAGCCGAATCGCGCGGCGGGTGCAGAATCATCCTCAGCCGACGGAATCATCAACTCAGACAGACGATGTTGATATGATTCCGCCAGCTTGTTCGACATCCATTCGGTCAATTCCGCGCCACTGTGCGGCAGTCGGTCTCGCAACTGCATCGCTGAAATGGCCGAGGCCAGAGTTTGGCGACCGAAGTACGGCATGCACATCGCCTGCCACGATTCCGCTCGATGAACAGAATAGACGGGCACAATTGATGAGTGCTGAAGACTGGCCAGACGCTCCGGTTCCAGAGTCGTGTCTGCAGTCACCTTGATCGCAACAAGACGATTGGAAAGACCTCGCTGTTGAGCCAGATAGACGCGGCCAAACGCTCCGTGGCCGAGTTCTTCAATCACGCGAAATTCCGGAAACGTCGGCCGCCCGGTTCAGCATCACCTCGGCAGGAAGCAGTCTCGCCCGCATTCGCGAGGAACTGCTGCCTGTGCCGGATCCGTTGTCGTTCAGTTCTCGCGGCCAGTTTCGGCGAAATGGCGAGGCGAGCCTCAAGAACAGCGGGCTCGATCGGCATTCCGGCGTGTTTTCGCACGCGAAACTCTTCGTAAGCCACCAGCGACCGATAATCGGCATCGGTCAGCACGTCGGGGAAATCCAGGCAGTAGTCCTCCGTGTTCCGACATTCGCCGCAGTTCCAGGAACGCTCAAGATCGACGCGAATCAGCTCGAGCAGGATGGCTTCGTAGGCCGGGGCGTTTCTTTCGGGAAGAAAATTGCGAATTGGAGACAACCGCCCCGATGCCAGCGACGCTTCAAACGCATCGACAGCAGCATCCAGCAGATTCTGCTGATCAGTTCGGTGCGTCGTCATGTTCCGGCCAGAGAATTTCCCGAAGGTGCTCGCGGAACTGCTGGAGGACTCGTTCGACCGTGCGACGTGACCGCTTCGTGACTTCGGCAATCTCGCCGACTTCGTACCGGTCAATGCGCAGTTCGATGATTTCCCGATGCGAAGCGGGCAACGTCATTAACAGGTCATCAATCGCAAGTCTCAGAACCATCAGCCCCGAGTCATCAACTTCCACATCTCCCGTATGTGTTGTCCGCGAAACATCCCGACGCTGAGCACGATGGCGAACTGCCTGGCCGCGCACCTTGTTCAGGCCGATGACCACAAGCAGACTCCAAAGTTCTTCGCCGTCAGGCAGTTCATAGTCACCCTGAACAGCCCGCCGAAAAAAGGTACGAAAAACGGACTGAACGATATCATCTGCGTCAACACGCTGACGCAGATCGCCACCCAGCCGATGATCCGCCAGCCGACGCAGTCTCTCACCATAACGCGAGTACAAACGCTCCGCCGCGTCTTCGCTGCCTTCACAGAATTGATGCAGCAACGAAGAATCGTTGTCGCCTGGCACACCGGAATTTGTGTGGCGATTCATCATTGATCAGTCGATTCGGAGTGTGGCGACCGCCACGAAATCTGCTGAAGAGCACAAAGATTGGAGAATTGACGTCCGCCCAGGCCTTAACCAGAGTTTGACTTCCGTTCCGCCCGCGCATGTCGACATCCGGGAAGGATGTCTGCATGAGTGATACAAAAGTTCTGCAGAGAACTTGCGCGTGATTCTTTCTTTTCTTTGCAGAAACTCAAAAGGCCGTTTCTCCGAGCTCGCTGCTCAGACGACCTTCAAGCCGGCATGTCGGGGACAAGCCAAAGACTCTGACGACACGGCAATTCTCATGAGAGAAAACTAACAGAGCTGAGCGATGACATTTTCGGTGTGCAGTGACCCCTCCACCGGCTCTGGCGTCTCCATTCGATCTCAAAACCACGGGCTCCACACTGCCTACGCCGTTACTCGGACAAGATCGCCTCGCTGCCTTCTTCTGCGATGAAAACAGCAACGTCGGCATCTCGAGCTGCAAAGGTTGATTCCAACAGTTCGGCATGCTGCTGCCAGTCCCGGTCGGTCCACTGGCGAACATCAACGAATGTGTCATGCAGCGATGGGTGCTGCTTGGGCAGAACCAGCACACCTCCGTCGGCTCGAACAACATGGTGCCGAGCTGCAAATGTGAGAACAAAAACAATCGCCAGACTGCCAGGGATCATTCGTTTCAGATTCATTGTGACTTCTCGCTCCCGAAGGGTTTCCTGAAAAGTCATCCGTGCTTTGTCGACTGCAGACCGTTCTGCCTGCAGACTTCCGTGATATCGGTTGATGCCGCAATGCATGTGCCGAAAATCCGAACGCCCGTCCGGCTTGCCTGTTTTGCCGGACTCGCACTGCATTTTCCAACCAGCCTGTGCATTCCGGACCTTTGATGGTCGGCAACGTGTCGCCCGAGTCACGGTGAGTGATCGATCAGACGACAGGCACGTTGTGGTCACGGCCAGCAGTTCAAACGCCGGGGTTCAGAAAACCGAGCTCGAATGTGATCTTTTTGTGGCGGGTCGAAGGAAGCAGTTCTGCTTCGCAGTGCGGGTCGTGCCGCAATCGCCGTGTTCAATTGAGGATCCGGCTCACCCGGCAGACTCATCCACAACTGACAGGCTGTTTCCCCGTCTCGATCATTCAGGAGTTTTCCCATGTTGCTGTCCCGTCTTGCTCGTCGTCTTCGCAGGGAGCGACTTTCTCGACCCGTGCGACGGCGCACGACCGGTTCTGTTCGGACGGAAAGCCGTCTGGAATCTCTTGAGTCTCGTGTGCTGCTGGCCGCTCAGATTCAGGGAACCGTTTACCATGACGTAAATGCTGATGGTGTGCGGCAACAGACGGAAGACGGCCTGCCCAACTGGACAGTGTTTCTCGACCAGAACCAGAACGGTTCACTGGATGTCGGTGAAGCGTCAACTCAGAGCGACGCGGACGGACAGTACAGATTCACAGGCTTGCCGGACGGTAATTACCGAGTTGCGGAAATTATCAAGCCTGACTGGACCGCCACCAATCCGGCCTCCGGTTTTACGGACGTCACCATCACGGCAGGACAGGATGAACAGGTCAATTTTCTGAATGAAGGCACTGCGGGCACGTCAACGATCACCGGAAATGTCTGGCGAGATGTCAACAACGATACCGTGAAAGATCCGGAAGACACTCCACTGGCCAACTGGACCATCTTTCTGGACCTGAACAAAGACGGAACGCTGGATCCGGATGAACCATATGTGCTGACCGATGGGAATGGGGACTATACCTTCACCGGAGTCCTCGGCGGGGCCCCCGGAAATGCCATCGGTTACGAAGTGACGGAAATTGTTCCCACCGGCTGGGAACCCAGGGACATCAATATTTCTGCTGAGGTCGTTGACGGCGAGACGGTTGTCATGCCCGACTTTTCCAACTGGCCCGATCCGGAGCAGCTGACGTCCGTCAGTGGTCGTGTCTTCAATGATGTGAACGGCAATGGAATTCAGGATGCCGGAGAAAGTGGACTTTCGGGCTGGCGGGTCTTTGCGGATCTGAATCTGAACAACACGTTCGACACAGGAGAACCCTTCGGGACGACTTCAGTAACGGGCAACTATTCCGTTGTCGGTGTCGAGGCAGGGACGGTGCGCATCGCTGAAGTGCAGCACGTCGACTTCCGGCCGACTTCACTGCCTCGGGCTTTCGAAACGTCGACACTCGTAGGAGCCACCAGCACCGCGAACTTCGGCAACCAGCTGCGGACTGATGCGGCCATCGGCGGAGTCATCTATGTCGACCGCGACAAAAACGGTGTTCGTGACCCTGGTGAAGAAGGACTGTCCGGCATCGTCGTGTATCTCGACCTGAACAATGACGGTGTTCGAGGTGCCGGTGAGCCCAGCGTAAGAGCAGAAAGTGACCTGTTTTACGCCGGACGTCGACGAAGCCGGGCACTACCGTTTTGAAGGTTTGCCCGGCGGCACTTATGTCGTTCGCCAGGAAGTTCCCGACATTCTGAGTGCCACGCCGGCGACAGCAAGCGCGATTGTGGTCACAGTCGGACCAGCCGATGATCGCAGTGACATCGACGGCGGCGATCGTTACCGCCCCAGTGAAATTCATGGAGTGAAGTATGAAGATCTGAACGGTAACGGAATCCGCGACGCGGGTGAACCCGGTGTGGAAGGCGTCACGATCTTCATCGACCTGAACCGCGATGATGTCTTTGATGAAGGCATCGAACCATCAACACTGACGCTCGCTGACGGTTCCTATCAGTTCACCGGCCTTGACGCCGGTGCCTATGTGGTTCGAGAAATTGTTCCCTCCGGCTGGATACAGACGTCTCCCGGAACATCTTCTGTCGACGGCATCCTTTGGCCGGGAGGCGTCAGTCATCCAGCAGTGGGCAATGTCACTCCCGGTGAAATCCGAGTTTCACTTGCGGAAGGCGAAACCTACACAACATCCGTGAGTCTGACTCTGCCGAATACAGGCGCCATCACCAACATGGTCGACGTCTTCCTGCTGTTCGACGATACCGGCAGCTTCACTTCCAACAGCCCGATTGTCCGAGCGGCATTCCCCAACATTATTACTCAGCTGCAGACCAGACTTCCGGGAATTGATCTGGGGTTTGGTGTGGGCAGACTCGAAGAGTACGGGAATTTTGCCGCCGAGTATGCGACCGGACGCCCGTTCACTCTGAATCAGCCCATCATCAGTTCCAGCCCCACCGGATATACGGATGCCGAGGTTCAGGCATCAATCCAGGCCGCACTGGATCATGTTGCTCCGGGCTACGGCGGCGATCAGCCGGAGACCGTGATCGAGGCTCTGTATCAGATGGTGACGGGTGCAGGCTTTGACGGCAACAACGACTGCGACACCACCGACAGTGGTCCCGCCGGCGGATATTCCACTCAGGTCAGTCCCGGCACCAGCGGCGACGTCCCTGCCTTTTCATCGTTTACAGCCGACACGGCTCATGGCGGACTGGATGCCTCCGGCACCATCGGCGGAGCTGGCTTTCGGTCCGGAGCCCTGCCAATCATCATCACGGCCACCGACACGGGTTTCGCGTATCAGCCCAAGGGAGAAACCAGTATCACAGGCAACGGAACAACGCTTCCTGTGTCGGCGTTCACCGGTACGTCCAGAGGAACAACTCCTTTCGGCGCCGGTGCGGGAATTCAGGAAACGGTGACCGGTCTGAATGCTCTGGGAGCTCTGGTGATCGGACTGGGCACCGCAGACGCCGCCTCCGCCGCGCCGCGATCCGGACTGGAAGCTCTGGCCACGGTCACCGGAGCCGTCAATCAGACAACGACTTCCATCGCCAACGGAACCGCCGACCCGATTGATCCGGGTGATCCGTTCTACTTCAAAATCGGATCCGGTGGTGACCCTCTGGTCGGAAATATTGCGGACGGAATCGTGGCCGCCATCGACGGAGCGGTCACTTCTGTCAGCGTGAATGTCACGCTGCGAGCGTCTGATCCCCGAGTTCACATCGCCTTCAGTCCAGGGGTGATTCCGAATCTGTCAGCCGGTCAGCGAGCCGACTTCGCCGTGACATTCACGGGCGATGGTCGACCTGAGCGGTTTGATCTTCAGTTCGTGAGAGAAGGCACCGACGTGGTTCTGGGATCAATCCCGGTCGTTCTTGGAACTCCGATTGTGGGTGAGGGCTACGAGTACGAAGACTGTGAAGACGGCGAATACAGCACAGGCATCGACTTTGGCAATCAGAGAATTGATGGGTTCGTGCCCAATGTTGCTCCCGGTTTCGTTGTCGGACCGAACCAGCTGGTGGCAGAAGATTCCGGCAGCCAAACCGTCGCCAACTGGGCAACAGGAATTATCGCCGGCCCGGCAAGCGAATCAGCTCAGGTTGTGGACTTCATTGTCAGCAGCGACAGTCCGGCCCTGTTTTCCGTTCAGCCAGCAGTCTCCCCGGACGGCACTCTCACCTACACACCAGCGGCCAACGCTTTTGGAACCGCAATTGTTACCGTTCAGATCCACGACAACGGCGGCACGGCAATGGGCGGCGTCGACACCAGCGTTTCTCAGACGTTCACGATCGACATTGCTCCGGTGAATGACGCACCGACCGGCAGCGTGGTGATCGTCGGCGTCGCGACAGAAGGCGAAGTGCTGACCGCAGATGTCAGCAGCATTGCGGACGCCGACGGGCTGGGACCTTTCAGCTATCTGTGGAGCACCGGAGCCACATCAGCTTCCATCACTCTCACTGACGCCGATGTCGGCAGCAACATCACAGTGACGGTCACCTACACCGACGTTCATGGCACCGCAGAATCGCTCACCAGTGCCCCTGTCGGTCCGGTCGCGAATGTGAACGCAACTCCCACCGGCGATGTGGTGATCACCGGAGCCGCTCGCAATGGACAGGTTCTGACCGCAGTGACTTCCGGGATTCGGGACGCTGATGGTTTGGGAGCGTTCAGCATTCAGTGGCTGCGAGACGGCGTCGCCATCGCCGGGGCAACAGGAATATCTCTGACTTTGAGCGGAACAGACGTTGGTGCTCGAATCAGTGTTCAGGTCAGCTACATCGACGGGCATGGCACGACCGAAGGCCCTCTGGTCAGCCTTTCGACCGAACCGGTCGCTGATCTTCCTGTGTCCTCCGGAGACATCCACTTCTCGATTGTTGATCAGTCGCGCCGAAGGACCTACGACTATGACCTGAATGGCAATGTTCAGAACG
>JAWKTY010000015.1:0-188893 GCA_041398865.1 Planctomycetaceae bacterium | reverse complement strand
CGAAGTGATGTTCTATTAGAGATGGGGGACTGAACGGAGATTCGCCGCGGCAATCGATTGAATCGCATCAGTGCAGTTCGTAGCGGTTCATTTTGTAGTGCAGGGTGCGGATGCTGATACCCAGCATCTTGGCCGTTTTTTCGCGGTGGTATTCGCATGACGTCAGAGCCGCACTGATGCAGGCTCGTTCTGCTTCTTCCACAGCGTCTGCGAGTGTTGTGGGGACAGTTCCTGAAACGGTGCGAGTTGCTGCGTCGGCGACTTCGGACGGAACGTCATCGGCGTGAACCGCGTCTCCGTTGACGGTCACAACCAGGCGCTCCACCACGTTTCGCAACTGGCGAACGTTGCCCGGCCAGCGAGCGGAAACAAGAATCTGCATCGCATTCGGCGAGACCAGTTTGTGTTCGCGGTGATGTCGCTTACAAAAGTGTTCCATGAAATGTTCCACCAGCAGCGGGATGTCATCCCGGCGCTGGCGCAGGGGCGGGATTTCGATGGGGACGACATTCAGCCGGTAATACAAATCTTCGCGGAAGTTGCCGTCGTCGATTTCTGTTCGAGAATTCTTGTTGGTGGCGGAAATCAGTCGAACGTTTGTCTGCAGTTGAGTCTCACCGCCGACGCGATAGTACTGACCGGATTCCAGAACTCGCAGCAGGTCCACCTGACACTTCGCCGGGATCTCCGTGATTTCATCCAGAAACAATGACCCTCCGGCGGCCTGTTCAAAACAGCCGGGTTTCTGTCGAGATGCCCCCGTGAAAGCTCCTTTCTCGTGTCCGAACAGTTCGCTTTCCAGCAGCGTTTCCGGGAGTGCTCCCAGGTTGACGGCAACGAACGGACAATCCGATCGGTGACTCAAGTCATGGATCGCGCGAGCCACCAGTTCCTTGCCTGTGCCGCTTTCCCCCTGAATCATCACGGTCGCGTCCGTGGCGGCGACCTGTCGAATCTGATGCAGCAGGCTTTGCATCGAACTGCAGTTGCCAATGATGCCGGAAACTTCACCGGCATTGGCCAACTGATTCCTCAGTCGACGATTCTCTCGCAGCAGAGCATGATGTTCACGCGCTTTTCTGACCTGCTGTCGGATCAGATCCAGATCGATTGGCTTGGTGATAAAATCGAACGCTCCCAGCCGCATGGCTTCGACGGCGGTCTCCACCGTTCCATGAGCCGTAATGACGATGGCGGTCGTTTGAGGTCGCAGACGCAGCATCTGCTCAATCAGTTCCAGACCGCTGATGGCACTGGGCAGACGGACATCTGCGATCACCAGTGAATACGCGGTTGTGCGAAACTTTGTGATCGCGTCTTCCGCGTTGCCGGCGGTATCGATCACATCGGCTTCCTCCGCCAAACCTCGTCTTAGTCCCGACTGAATGTTCGGTTCGTCATCGACGATCAAAATCGCAAAGGGATCATTGGTCATGCTTTGTCTGCTCTTCCGTACCGTCAGCCGTTTGATGGAAGTTGAATGGTGAAGACGGTTCCCTGCGGGCTGGTAACAAAATCGATGGTTCCGGAATGCTGGCGCACGACCTTGTGGCACAGTGCAAGCCCCATTCCGGTTCCGGTGGCTTTGGTCGTGAAATAGGGATCGAAGACTTTGTCCTGAAATTCCTCGGGAATTCCACAGCCCGTGTCGCCGACGCTGATGGTCAGCCATTCATCGTCCTTCGACAGCTCAACCGTCAGTTCGCCGCCATCCGGCATCGCGGCGAACGCATTGACGATCAGATTCAGCAGGACCTGTTCCAGCCGAGTTGTATCGATTCGTACAGAGAAATCCGTCTCGCGGTCGAAGTTGAACTTCACCTGAATGCCAAGGCTGTCGGCTTCCACATTGGTCAGTTTCAGAATCCGTTCGATCACCAGACGCACATCGGTCAGCACCAGGTTCAGATCTCGAACGGAAGCAAAGTCCCGAAAGCTCTCCAGGACTCGCGTGATTCGATGGACCTCTGTTCCCAAAACTTCCATGCTTTCACTGATGGCTTCTTTGTCGCCGCTGTTTTTGGAAAGACTTTCCTTCAGTAGCTGAACGTGCAAAGCCAAAGCGCTGAGCGGGTTTTTGATTTCATGCTGCAGACCTGCCGCCAGCGAGTCGAGACCCATGTAGCGTTCCATTCGAAGAATCCTCTGCTGCAACAATGTCTTGTCCGTCACATCTCGAAGATGAATGACGACGCCCGCCGGTTGCCTGTTGTGATCCCGCAAAACACTGCATCCCGCACGCAGGTAACGAAGGTGGTGCTTCTGTTCCGCACAGTACTGCTGTTCTTCAACCGCCTGTCCGTGCAGCAATGCTGTTCGCAATTCGTCGAGCGGCCGGTGAGCCGGCTGGAGGTTTTTCAATGCAAATGCAGTTCCAATTTCCGGCTCGTCGATCAATTCCTGTGCCTTGGGGTTGATGTTCAGAATCCGGCCGTCCAGATCGGTGGTAATCACGCCTTGGTTCAGGCTGGCCAGAATGTCTTCCGCCTGCACATGCACCTGCCTCAGATGACGTTCACTTCGCACATAGCCTCGAGCCAGCAGCGTCAGAGCAATGGCCGAACCGGACAGGTTGACCACCAGCAGCAGCAATAAACGCGACTGCAGCTGCATTTCGCTGGTCAGTTCTCTGACCTGAGGCAGATCCTCCGCAGGCAAATGCTTCGCGATTCGCTCAAGAATCTCCTGCTCTCGCGGAAGATCCGACAGCAGCCAAGCCGACAGCGCAAAGGAGCTGATACTCAGAGCAGCCAGCACCCCGATCGAGACTCGCCACAGGCCGAATGAAAAGGGAGACGAGGCCTCGATCATCAGAATGCCTTTTCGGACAGGTTGCCGCAGCTGAGAAATGAGGCTGCAGGAATCTGCAGCTGTTGTGCAAAGACGTGCAGCCTGCGGTCAGTTCACATGGAGACTCACAGCGATGCGACGACGTTATCTGTTTTGAACGGATGTTGCACTCAAACTGCAAGGTTTTCCGCCGATCTTTGTGTCCCGTCCAGCCGGATTGCGGGCACAGTTGCTGTCCCCAGAAAGTTTTTCTCGAACTCAATCGCTGTCGCAGGTAGAAGCGGTTTGCGACTTGTTCATAACCGTGTCCCGTGAAGGCATTGGCCGGAAGACTGTGAACCGTTTTCCGGTGAATGGCGAGGACACTGCTGTGGGTTAGTCTGAGTTCGGCGCGCTGTTGATCGTTGAGGCCGGAGACGGAGAACCATTCTGGTTTCACAACTGCGATGCCCTGAAACAGCCGGACACCGAGTGCGTTGCCAGTGATGGCGGCCCGGTTGCTGCTGGGAATTGACCTGAGTGGGTTGAAGAAGGACAATCACTGCGGGAACCTTGATTTGGTTCCTGGCCGCCAAGGGACCAAAGAATATGGGTTGTCGGCTGTGGTCCTTTGGTTTTCTTTTCTGCACGCAGAAATCCCGGGGTGGAGAACCAGCAGAACCTCAGCGCAGCACGCGCTACTCAGATATGGACTTACTATGTTTCAGTTCCTCACCAAAACGCAGGCCGGTTGCCGCCGATTATTCCCGCGTCATTTGCAACACAGAATAACTACACAAGCCTTCTTGCTGCTCGCAGTAGCCACTGTGCAACTCTGTTATGGGCAACCACTTCATGCCGATCAACCGCGGCGTCCAAACATCGTCCTTATCATGGCGGATGACATGGGCTATTCGGATGCGGGGTGTTATGGGAGCGAAATTCAGACTCCGAATCTGGATGCTCTGGCGGCAGGCGGGCTTCGGCTGAGTCAGTTTTACAATACGGCTCGCTGCTGGCCGACTCGGGCGGCACTGCTGACCGGGTATTATGCTCAACAGGTTCGTCGCGATTTTCTGCCTGGGATCGGTGGCGGAAACAAGGGCGAACGTCCAGTGTGGGCTCCGCTGCTGCCCGATCTGCTGAAGTCTGCGGGTTATCGCAGTTATCATTCCGGCAAATGGCACATCGACGGCAAGCCGCTGGAGGGCGGGTTCGATCATTCGTATCTGCTGAATGATCAGAGCCGTTTCTTCAGTCCGAAGTCCCACTTCGAAGACGACAAAGCTCTGCCCGCCATTCAGCGTGACTCCGGATTTTATGGGACGGTCGCGATCGCCGACCATGCTCTGAAGTGTCTGAAGCAGCATGGTCAGGAGCATTCCGATGAGCCGTTTTTTCACTACGTCGCTTTCACGGCACCGCATTTTCCGCTGCACGCCATGCCTGAAGACATTGCGAAGTATCGCGATCGCTATTCGGAAGGCTGGGATGTGATTCGGCAGCAGCGTTTTGAAAAGCAGAAAGCATTGGGGCTTCATGAGTATCAGCTGTCGGCCGTTGAACGAAAGCTGGGGCCGCCCTATGACTTTCCGGACCAGCTGAAGATTCTGGGCGACGGTGAGGTCAATCATCCGATTCCATGGAAGAAACTGACGCCCCGGCAGCAGAAGTTTCAGGCCGAAAAGATGGCCATTCACGCGGCAATGGTGGACCGTATTGATCAGGAGATCGGTCGCATTCTGCAGCAGCTGCGTGACATGCAGGCCATGGACAACACGGTGATCTTCTTCCTGTCCGACAACGGAGCCAGCGCTGAAATCATGGTTCGCGGCGATGGTCATGATCCGATGGCAACTCCGGGATCTGCCGCGACTCATCTGTGTCTCGGGCCAGGCTGGTCAACCGTCTGCAATACTCCCTTCCGTCGTCACAAGACCTGGGTCCACGAAGGGGGAATTGCGACTCCGCTGATCGTTCACTGGCCGAATCGACTTCGGCAGGGAAATCAGATACGACACCAGACCGGACACGTGATCGATCTGGTACCCACGATTCTGGACGTGTGTGGAGTTCAGAAGCCGAACATGTGGAAGGATGTCGCCGTTCCGGAAGCTCCGGGCACAAGCCTGCTGCCTGTGCTGGAAAACCGAGAGACTCAGCCTCACGCACCACTGTGGTGGTTTCATGACGGACACCGAGCCGTCCGGGATGGTGACTGGAAGCTGGTCAGTTCGAAGAATGACCCCTGGGAACTGTACAACCTGGCAAAGGACCGCGCGGAACAGAAGAATCTGGCGAAAGCTCAGCCGGACCGGGTTCGTCAGCTGGAAGCGATCTGGGATCAGTATGCCGATCAGTTCCGGCAGCAATTGCAGAACTGAGAATCACGCATGTCTCAGTTCTGACGCAGATTGCCTAGTCATTGGCCTCTGCGGCCGAATCGACTTCGCCCCGCAGACTGATCCGTATTCTGATTTCGGAGGATCGAATATCCTTTATCCTTCCGCAGCTCTTCAGGATCCGGTTCCACACGAATCCTGAGAGGTTGTTTTTTGCAGATGGGCACTGGCAGAGCCAGAGGCACACATCAGGACTCATGTCCCGCGTGGGTCCTGCCCACATGAAGGATGGGAATGGCGATTCAGACACCTGCCTGGGTTCACAAGGCTGTTTTTTATCAGATCTTTCCGGATCGTTTTCGACGCAGTGGACGTGTGTCTGCCGATGCGGAACTGGAAGCGTGGGATGCGGCTCCGACGCCTTATGGCTTCAAGGGCGGCGATCTGTATGGCGTGATCGAACGGCTGGTCTATCTTCGCGATCTGGGCATCACGGCGATTTACTTCTGTCCGGTTTTTTCATCGGCGGCCAATCATCGTTACCACACTTATGATTACTTCAATGTCGATCCGCTGCTGGGAGGCAACGAAGCTCTGCGAGCTCTGCTGGATGCGGCTCATGCAGCCGACATCCGCATTGTGCTGGACGGTGTGTTCAATCATGCCAGCCGAGGCTTCTGGCCGTTTCATCATGTGATGGAAAACGGAGCCGCGTCGCCGTATCGGGACTGGTTCTATTTCAACCCCCGGTATCTCAGCGGTCAGCGCCGTTTCGAACCTTATCCCGGGCCTCAGACGGCAGCGGCACTGCAGGGCGGACAGGGCAGCTATGACGCCATTGGCTACGGAGCCTGGTGGAATCTGCCGGCTCTGCCCAAGCTGAACGTGAGTTGTCCGGCCGTGCGTGAGTACCTGCTGAACGTCGCCACGCACTGGGTGGAATTCGGCATCGATGGCTGGCGTCTGGACGTGCCGAATGAAATCGACGACGACGGCTTCTGGCGGGAATTCCGAAGTCGAGTTCGAGCCATCAATCCGGACGCGTACATCGTCGGCGAAATCTGGGGCGAAGCCAGCCGCTGGCTGCAGGGCGACATGTGGGATGCGGTGATGAATTACCAGATCACTGCGGCCTGTCTGGGATTTTTCGGAGGTCCGCGGCTGGATCTTTCGGAAACCCGGCGGCCCAGCAGTTTTGGTCACGTTCGTCAGATGCGGGCGGGCGAGTTTGCTGCGGAAACCGCTCGCGTGAATTCGATGTATCCACCGGAAGTGGTCGCTTCGCAGTTGAATCTGCTCGACAGCCACGACATGCCCCGCTTTGTGACCTGCTGCGGAGGTGACCGCCGAGCTCAGAAAATGGCGTGGCTGTATCTGTGTCTGCTGCCCGGACCTCCCTGTGTGTACTACGGTGACGAAGTCGGAGTTGACGGGCGGCATGACCCCGACTGCCGCAAAGGATTTCCGGAGAACAAATCCAACTGGGACACGGCCATGCTGGACTGGTATCGCAGCAGCATCCGGCTGCGGCAGACCGAGGAACTGGGACAACACGGCCTTCCGGAAACTCTGAAAGCCGACGGCGATGTGCTGGCTCTGAAAGTGCAGGGACACAGTCACACATTTCTGGCAGCATGGAATGTGGCCTGCCAGGAAACCGTGATGGACATCAGCAGTGAAGGACACCACCTGTCGTTTGCCGATCCGGATATCGTGCTGCAGTCGGAAACCTGTCGCGTTGTTGAATCAAATCGCGGCGATCTGCGTCTGAATCTGCCGGCTCGGTCAGCGGTGGTCCTTCGAGTCAAACAGGACCGTGCCTGAATGTCGAGCATCGTTCTGACCACGCTCAATGCCCGCTACTGGCACTCGTCTTTTGGTCTGCGATATCTGCTGGCCAACATGGGCAGCCTTCAGAACGAAACAACTCTGCTGGAATTCGGAATCGGCGATCGCACCGTCGATGTGCTGTCTGCCATTCTGTCGCACCAGCCAGCCATCGTGGGTATCGGAGTTTACATCTGGAATGTGGACCAGGTAACGCGTTTGGTCGCCGACCTGAAACAGCTCCGACCGGACATCATTCTGGTTTTAGGCGGGCCGGAAGTCAGCTACGAAACCGAATCTCAGACAGTGACCGGCTTTGCCGACTATGTCATCACCGGAGAAGCCGATCTGGCGTTTCCGGAACTGTGCCATCGCCTGCTGAAGTCTCCCCAGACGTCAAACAGTTGTTCCGGTCCGACCATCATTCACGCGGGTGTGCCGCAGTTGAGCGAAGTTCGCCTGCCGTACGATTACTACAGTGAAGAAGATCTGGCTCACCGAGTCATCTACGTGGAAGTTTCGCGCGGGTGTCCGTTTACGTGTGAATTCTGTCTGTCGGCCCTGGACATTCCCGTGCGGCTGTTTGACGTCGATCAGTTTCTGCAGGCGATGCAGAAGCTGCTGGATCGCGGAGCTCGGCAGTTCAAGTTTGTGGACAGGACGTTCAATCTGAACCTGCGGGTGAGCGCGGCGATTCTGGAATTCTTTCTGGAACGTCTGCAGCCGGAACTGTTTCTTCACTTTGAAATGATTCCGGACCGACTGCCGGAGAGTCTGCGGAATCTGATTACGAAGTTTCCTGACGGTGTTCTGCAGTTTGAAATCGGAGTCCAGACGTTCAACGACGATGTCGGAACACTCATCAGCCGCCGGCAGGACGTCGCGGCGTTGAAGGACAACTTTCGTTTTCTGCGGAAGCAGACCGGCGTTCATATTCATGCCGATCTGATTGTCGGGCTGCCGGGCGAATCACTGGAAAGTTTTGCCGCCGGGTTTGATCAGCTTCTGGAACTGGATCCCCAGGAGATTCAGGTCGGCATTTTGAAGAGGCTGAAAGGCACACCGATCATTCGACACGATGCCGAATGGCAGATGGTCTACAGCCGGCATCCACCCTTCGAAATTCTCAGCAATCGCATGATCAGCTTCCAGCTGATGCACCGTCTCCGCCGGTTTGCCCGGTACTGGGATCTGGTCGCCAACAGCGGCAACTTTCGGCAAACCGTCCGACTGCTGCGCAGCGAGGCGGGATCTGCATTTGAGCGTTTTCTGAGTTTCTCAGACTGGCTGTATGAAGCTCGCGGACAGACACACGGAATTCCCCTGCCCGCTCTGGCCGAGGCGCTGTTTGTGTTTCTGACGACGTGCGAGGGGATCGACTCAGACGTCGTCGCCGGCACTATCTGGACAGATTACGCTCGAAACGGTCGTCGGGACAAGCCGAAGTTCCTGCAGAAATTCACGTTGCCTCCGGCTCATGAAGTGGCGTCTCACGCGTCAAGCCTGCCATCGCGACAGGCTCGACACGCCGACTGAACCACTACTTCAGCAGCTTGACGGAGACGATGGAATCCAGATCGGGAAAGGCCGCCTTCAGGTACTCATTGCCCTTAGCCTGAATCTGCCCCTGATCGGGCTTCTCGCCGTGCTTTGAATTGATCCTGTCCACCACTTCCATGCCTTCGGTCACACGCCCGAATGGAGAAAATCCCTGGCCGTCCAGAAATGAATTGTCGCCGAAGTTGATGAACAGCTGAGTTGATCGTGAATTGGGAGCTCCGGTCTTGGCATACGTCACAAAACCTCGCAGGTTGGACGCCACCAGTGGGTCGTCCTTGATGGTCGCGGTTCGCCAGTTCTTCTGAATTTCAGGATTGCCATTGATCCCGAACTGCACCATGAATCCCGGCACAACCCGGAAGAATCGGCAGTCCTTATAGAAGTCCTTCTGCACCAGTTCGTAGAACCGATCCGCCCCGTTGGGTGACCAGGCTCGAGTCACTTCA
Source organism: Planctomycetaceae bacterium (assembly GCA_041398865.1). Lineage (GTDB taxonomy): Bacteria > Planctomycetota > Planctomycetia > Planctomycetales > Planctomycetaceae > Fuerstiella. Next base: position 179,949 of record JAWKTY010000015.1, on the reverse strand, counting down.
ATTGTGAAGTTGCCCTGAGTGGTTTCGAACTGAACCTGGAACTTCTCGGGCGCCTTTTCCTGAGCCCGTAGGTCTGCAGAGCCCAAAGCCGCTAAAGCAGCAACACAAACCAGAAAGCGGTGAAGAGTGGTCATGAGAATCCTTCCTTTGGTCGTTGTCACGTTGAAATGATCGCGCGGAGAAATCGCACGGATCTGAACGGCGGAATGTTAACGCAGTCAAGTCGAAGCGTGTAGTGGCTGGCTGAGAATCCGGAGAATCGCGATGGCGGGCCAATCTGTTGGTTTGGTGAAAATGTTGCTTCGCAGGTCAGGCTCCCGGCTGACAACGCCGGCAGGTGCCACCTTTCTGCTGGTTGGGATTCCGGGGTTCAGGCAGCGACGGCGGAGTCACGAGCAGTGGTGGTGACGCAGTCCCTGGACAGGGGATGGGGCTGCCAATCACTCGAAATTTACCTGAAGACGATGGGGCTTCAATTCGGTCCCAGAAACATTCCGCACGACGCGGCGACATCGAAGCCGACGCGGGAAATGATGGTCACGCGTAATTGGGGGAAGCGGGAGCGGTAGATGTCGGCATTGCGTCGAATGATCGCTTCGTCGGATTCGACCCCACAGCGCGACGGGTCGGCCGAGTTGTAACGCACGATATTGACGTCAACTCGCAGGCCGCGTTCTTCAACGGCATCGCAGATCTGATGCACGTCAACTTCCGAATCGTTTTCCCCCGCGATGTAGGCGTGATGCAGAGTAACGATCTTGTGACTGCTTCGCTGCCATTGCGTCAGTCGATCCAGTGCGATCTCGGCCGGCATGGCCTTCGGCAGCCAGCGGTGGCGGAATCGGGGGCTCATGCTGTAGATCGAGTAATGCAGATCGGGGTGGTGTGTCACAAAAATGTCGTCGAGCGGCCGGTCGAGTTGTCTTGGATAAATCGTCGAGATCAGATGACGAGGACGCAGTCCCAGTTCTGCCGCGCGGCGCGACAGTTCGCCCAGAAGGCTGTCTCCGTCCGCGACAAGCGCGCGATTTGTGAGCGGTTCGCCGCGGGCCATGAAATTGAAATGAACAATGCGCGCCGGCGGCGCTTCGCGGTGATAGTAATCGAGCACCGTTGATGCCTGATCAATGATTTCGTCAAAGCCGGCGTCGCGACTGCGTGTTTGTCCCGAAGCCGTCAGGTGACACATCCGACACGCCTGAACGCATCCTGTCTGTGACGAAAGATAGACCACGAAATAATCCGGACAGCGGCGAACGTAGCGTGCTTCGAGACGGCCGACATCAACGACGCGGTCCCAGTTGACGGACGCATCCTGGCGGCTGACGTGGGCAGTGAATTCGGATGACGTCTGGATCTGCACGGCGACCTCCGCAAGATGTTGGCGAACCCGCAGTTTATGGCGAGCGAGAACTGGTGTAAACAACGGGAGATCCTCTATAACAGTCGCATGACTGCTGCTGCCATTCGCCACCGATTGCTTGAAGCCGTCTTGCTTCGTCTGGACAGACTTCCGGACGCGGGCGGAGTTGTGCTGCGCGGAGGGATGCTGTTGCGACACTGGTTTCGTCCAACGTCTCGAAGAGTTCTCGATCTGGATCTGGTGGCGAACTCACCTTTGGCAGTTGCGGATGCGATGCGTTTCCGGGCAATGTTTTCGAACACCGTGGCTGACGGCGTGACGTTCGACGTTGACGGTATCGAGGTCGAAGGCATCTGGCTGCAGTCCGATCACCCCGGCATCCGCCTGCATGTCCGAGGAACCTGTGAAGGCAGCGAAGACGAGATCCAGGTCGACGTCACCGGTGGACCGCCTCCGACCCCGGCCGCGGTCATGACCGAATTGCCGACCTCGTGCGGTGTTGTCCGGCTGTGGACCTGTCGGCCGGAATCCGTCGTCGGGCAGAAGCTTCAGGCACTGTGGCATCTTGGCATGCAGGGCTGGCGTCCCAAAGATCTTGACGACCTTCGTTTGCTGCTGGACCGCATGCCCATGGACGAGACCGCAATGATCGACGCAATCCGTGCCGCTTTCGCGGAGTTGGGTGGCACAGGTCGCGACGCACGGAGGCTCTTTGCGCCGGATTCCTGGTGGCAGATGAAACACGCGTCAGCACGATGGAGCGACTATATTGCGGTTGCCGACCGTCCCGAAGTCCGAAACCTGTCGGTCGTGGTTGCCAAAGTGGCGGCGCGGCTCAAACCAATTCTGGAGGATCCGCCATGAGCGGCCGAATGGGCGAGGAATTTCTTCAACAGATCACCGCCGATGCCGACGATGACGCCACGCGACTGGTGTTTTCTGACTGGCTGGAGGAACACGGCGAGTTCGATCGTGCGGAGTTCATTCGCGTTCAGGTGCAGCGAGCAAGTCTGCCGCCATGGGATGCGGCTCAGGTCGGGCTGAGAATCCGCGAACAGCAGTTGCTCGCGCAGCACGGTGAAACCTGGCTCAGCGAAATGCCGGAAATCCCGGGAATGCGGTGGGAAGGTTTTCGTCGCGGCATCGTTGCGGTGGTGTCGTTCGCCAGTTTCGACGCTCTGCGGATGTCCGCTCATCTCTGCCGCGCGATCGCACCGATCGAGGCTGTGCGAGTTTCATGGCCCCGGCGCCGCGAGGCTGCTGAGAACTTCCCGCAGATCGCCGAACTGCGAGAACTCACCCTGACGGGACGGCCGTTTGGCAGCGAAACCAGCCGCCTGGCCAACTCGCCGCAACTTGCGACGCTGCACGTTTTGAAGGCGCTCGGTCTGGATGCCCGGGACCTGAGCCGGCTGGCGGCATCGCCTCACCTCACGAACCTGCGAACACTGTGTCTGGTTTCGAACGGCGTTGGCACGGACGGTGTCCTAAGCCTGACGAATGCCGCCACAATGACAAAGCTGGAAACGCTGGATCTGACCGGACCGGGATACTATGAGTCCTATTACGACGATCCGCTCATCGATCTCAACGGCATGGAAGCGCTGGCGGATTGGCCGGGATTGCAGAATGTCCGCTCGCTTTCGCTTTCCGGCAGCGACGTGCGGTCGGCAGGCCTTCGTCGGCTGCTGCAGTCGCCGCATGCGACCGGGCTGAAATCGCTGTCGCTCCGCAGCGGCCGACTCGATGACGCCGCCATGGCCGAGTTCAATGATGCGAATACGAACCTGAAACTTGAGACGCTCAATCTGGGCGAAAACGTCATGAGGGGTGCAGGCGTGGCAAACCTCGCTGCGGCAAAGTGCCTGAGCGAACTCAAGGAGCTTCGTGTGGATCGTTGCGAAATCCCCGAAGCAGCAGCCGTCACTTTTGCGAACACGGCGGCATTTCTCGAAGGCCTTCGGATTCTTGAGGCTGGCCACAATCACTTCGGCACTGCCGGGCTGAACGCACTTCTGGAACGATCATCCACAACGCTGCACACGCTTGGCCTGCGCAACAACTCGCTGATGAACACAGGAGCCGCACTGCTGGCCGAATCGCCGGCGTCGAATGCGCTGCTGGAACTCGACCTGGGCGAGAACGCTCTGACTTCCGCCGCCACGAAGTCGCTCGGCGCGACCGAAAACCTGCGTGACCTGTTGATCCTGCGAATCGGAGACAATCCCAGAATCGGCTACGAAGCTGTCGCATCCTCACCACTGGGACAGCGCCTCAAGCTTCTGGCAATGGACAAGGCTGAACCCTGGTGTGAGGGTTACCTGCCGTCCGACGAGGCGCAGGAATACTACGAGATCTATTTCGAAAACTATGACGCCGGTGAGGACGAAGACCGTTTCGAAGAGGACGACGAAGACCAGGAATGACGAGTTCCTCTCGTTTTTCCGATTCCCGATTCCGGGCGGCGTGCATTGAGTCGATTCGGCGCTTTGTTATTCCGTTTGTTTCAGGCTAAAACGCCGAGTGTCCGGTTTCTACGTTTCGGACTTCGTGAACGCCAACTTGTGAGGACCTTTGATGGCGAGCGACTGGAGCATCTTCTTCATGCTGTTCAGCGTGGGATATGCAGTGGTGTATGTCAGTGCTCTGGCGTATCTGCTGTCCAGCAAATCGCCGAGAAAACGGGCGCGGCGGCTGGCAATCATTGCATTTGCCGTGATGCTGGCGTCTCAGGTGATTTCGCAGTTCCTTTTTCCGATTCTCCTGAGATTTGCGGGGATGGCGGATGTGCAAGGAGTGATCATCATCCGGTCTCTGATCTCTTTTGTTCTGTCTGCCTTTGCTTTAGTCCTGCTGATCAAAGCTGCTCTTTGTGAAGAAACCGCGCCGTCCGGATTCCGGGACGAAGACGCAGGACGAGTTCCGCAGATGACTCGTGATAATCCTTACGGCAACTGACAGCCGAAACCGGCATCTGCTGCGAATCGCCGATTGTCTTGAATGATCTTTCCTTCTTTTTAATAAACGACTGATGAATTCCAACCGTTTGAGTGGTCTGCTGGCGGCGACATATACACCATTTGATGCTGCCGGCCAGGTTCGGACTGACGTGATCCGCCCCATGGTTGATCATCTGATCGGCCAGAAGATTTCCGGCCTGTATGTGTGCGGCAGTACAGGGGAAGGGATGTCCATGACAACCGCCGAACGACAGGCGGTCACAGAAGCGTTTGTCTCGGCGACGGACGGTCGAGTGCCGGTCATTGTGCAGGTGGGACACAACAGTACCGCAGATGCCTGTCAGCTGGCCAGCCATGCTGCGTCGGCAGGAGCGGATGTGATTTCTGCCACGTGTCCGTCGTACTTCAAACCGTCGGACACGCAGACTCTGGTAAAGTGCATTGCCGAAATCGCCGCTGCCGCTCCTGACAAGCCGTTTTACTATTACCACATTCCGTCTCTGACCGGTTCGACCATCGACATTGTCCAGTTTCTGGAACTCGGGCGAAATCAGATCCCCAATCTGGTGGGGCTGAAGTACACCGACACGAAGCTGTTTGAATACCAGACGTGCCAGGCTGCGGCCGGCGGGGCACTGGATATCGTCTTCGGCAGTGACGAAATGCTTCTGGGAGCACTCGCCACCGGAGCTCAGGCCGCCATCGGCAGCACCTACAACGTGATTCCCGAAATCTATCATCGACTCATGGCTGCTTTTGAACAGGGCGACCTTCCGGAAGCTCGACGACAGCAGCTGAAATCCATCGAGTTCATTCGGACGGTTTACCGCTATCCGTTCCATTCGGCCATGAAGGAAATCCTCAATATGCAGGGCTTCCCGGTCGGCACCTGTCGCCTGCCTCAGAGAAGCCTGACAGCGGAGGAAATCCAGTCCCTGAAATCCGACCTGAAAGCCATTGGTTTTGAGCTGCCGTCCTGAGGCAGTGTCTGAGGTCGTCAGTTTCTGACTGAAAAACATGCGCGCACGGTGACCGCATTTTTTCTGAATGACGGAGGCGCGTTTCCGAGCGTGAGCTCGTATCGAGTGTGGGCTCTTTCCACGTCAGGCCAGAATGTCGTGCAGCACGTTGCCGTGGACGTCGGTCAGTCGGAAATCCCGACCGGCGTAGCGGTAGGTCAGGTGGCGGTGATCGAATCCCAGGCAGTGCAGCATGGTTGCGTGAAGATCATGAACGCTGACGGGATTGTCAGCAGCTCGGAAACCGATTTCATCGGTCGAGCCGTAGATCGTGCCGCCTCTAATTCCGCCTCCGGCCAGCCAGACGGAAAATCCCCAGTGGTTGTGGTCGCGGCCGTCCTGAGGCTTGCCGTCCCCGGACAGTTCCACGGTCGGTGTTCTTCCGAATTCGCCGCCCCACAGCACCAGTGTGTCCTCAAACAGACCTCGCTGTTTCAGGTCGCTCAGCAGAGCGGCAATCGGGCCGTCGATCTGACCGGCCAGTGATCGGTGAGCAGCCGCGATTCCGGAATGATTATCCCACGGCTGGCCGGCTCCGTGCCACAACTGAACATAACGAACACCGCGTTCCAGCAGACGACGAGCGATCAGTGTCTGGCGACCGTGCACACCGTCACCGTACATCTGCTGAATATGGGCGGGCTCGTCGGAAACATCAAACGCTTCGGCAGCGTCCTTCTGCATGCGAAACGCCAGTTCAAAGGACTGAATTCTGGCTTCCAGACGCGAATCCAGACGGTCCTGAGCATGACGGGCGTTCATACGAGCCAGCAGGTTCAGCTGTCGCCGCTGAGCGTCCGTTGCAATCTGAGGGTGTTCGATGTTTTCAATCAGCCGACTCAGTTCACGGTGCTGCGAATCGATGTACGTTCCCTGGTAAGCACCGGGAAGAAATGCTGACTGCCAGTTTTCTGAATCCTTGATCGGCAGTCCGCCCGGGCACATGGCGATGAAGCCGGGCAGATTGCGGTTTTCCGAACCCAGACCATACATCACCCAGGATCCCATACTGGGCCGAGGCTGCACGGAATCGCCACAGTTCATCAGCATCAGCGATGGTTCATGGTTGGGAACCTGAGCATACATCGAACGAATCACAGCGATGTCGTCGATGTGCTGAGCCGTGCGTTCGAAGATTTCACTCACTTCGATGCCGCTCTGCCCGTAACGGCGAAACCGAAACGGCGACGGCAGAGCTGCCCCCGTCTTGCGTTCGGTCAGCAGGTTGTCCGCAACGGTTCGTCCGGAAAAACGGCTGAGTGCCGGTTTGGGATCGAAGGTATCCACATGCGACGGCCCGCCGTTCAGAAAGAAGTGGATCACCCGTTTGGCTCGCCCGGGGAAGTGAGGCAACTGAGTTGCCTGAGTCGGGCTGCCTTCGGATGCCTTCAGCTGAGTCGGATCCGCCAGCAGACCTGCCAGGCCCAGACTGCCCAGCCCCAGCCCGCAGCGAGCCAGCATGTCACGTCGATCAGGAAATCGCAGCGTCATTCAAATCTCCGGATCAGAAGGCGGGAATCCACGTTTGGCAGGCGAATTTTGTCCGCAAACAGATTACCAGAATCACCGGTCGCCACCAACAATCTGTCTGCCGAACAGATTTCGGCTGTCGCCAGTATCGCGACTGATCTTCAGGGATTCAGCACAGAACGCACCAGCTGTTCCGGATGCGGTTCTTCCTGCGGACGTTCATTTTTCCATGAAACCAGACCGGACCGATCGATGACAAAAACGGCAGGGCGAGTTCCTGCGGGGCGGTCCAGCGATGGTGGCGGAAGAAAACAGCCCCATGTTCGATGGACTGATCGTTCATCGGTGGCAGCCACATCGGACAGCAGCGGAAACGGCCATGGCTGGCCCGGACTGTTGCGAATGTCCTGAGGCAGGGCCGTGCTGATCCCCAGAACAATCACTCCCTCGCGTTTCAGAGCCGGATGAAACTGCTTCAGCTGATTCAGGACCGGGCTGGCCGCCGGTCCCTGCGCCCCGTCAAAAAACACCAGCACGATCTGATGCCGGTGCAGGAACGATTCCAGGTTCACAAGATGCGAATCCTGATCATACAGCTGAAATGCAGGTGCCGGTCGCCGTACTTCGGGCAGTTCGCCACCCAGGGACGTTCTCCGAGGCTGACGGACTTTCCACACACACAGCCCCAGAATGATCACAGCCGCCAGGGGAAGAAGCAGAACGCGTCGGGATGACATCAATGGCTGAACTTCACAAATCTTCCGCGCGCCGTTTGTTTCACCACGGAAACAGTCAATTCACGACGAGCCTCGCCATGATAACGGATTGCGAAGGAAAGTCGTCGTGTGATCGGAATCGGCAGAAGCATCTGGAGCGAATGCAACGCCGTTTCGTGAGCGCGGCGGATGTTTCGCGGGTTCACGGAAAAACAGGACCGTCCACCAGGGTCGATTGCTGACGAAACCGGGAGCGTTAGACTGTCTGCTGAGGGCTGCCAGAGCCAGTCATGAACACTCTTTGGAATTGGAATTGGAAACAGTCCGTTCGGGCAAACCTCCGCCCGGGATGGATCTGCTCTGTGTCTGGCGAACCTCGGCAGGCATCGCAGTCGCTCGAGATCTGTCAGCTGAGTCGGAACACAGTCAACCACACGGAATTGCGGTACGTATGCCACTTGTTGTCGTGATTGATGACGATCGAAGCGTCTGCGAAATGGTTCGTCGCAGCCTGGAGAAACAGCAGATTGAGGTGATTAGTGCTTCCAGCGCCGAACAGGGCGTGAGTGATGTTCGGAAGCACGCCCCGGATGTCGTGCTGTTGGACATTATGCTTCCAAACGTTTCGGGTCTGGATGTTTTTCAGCAGGTCCGTGAACTTGACCGGAAGCTTCCGATCATTTTCATCACGTCGGGCACCGACAGCACAACGGCGATCCGAGCGATGCAGTTGGGAGGATTTGACTATATCACCAAGCCGCTGGACCTCCCCGCTCTGAATGATCTGGTCGAGCAGGCTTTGGACACGCGACGCATGATGAATACTCCGGTCGCGCTGCGGATGAGTTCCGGAGGAAACGCCGATGCGGAAGCCTTCGTCGGGCGCAGTGCAGCCATGATGGATGTTTTCAAATCGATCGGTCGAGTTGCCGCGCAGAATGTGCCTGTCCTGATTCAGGGTGAGAGCGGCACGGGCAAGGAACTGGTCGCTCGAGCCATCTATCAGAACAGCAACCGTTCTGAAGAACCGTTTGTCGCTGTGAACTGTGCGGCACTGCCTGACGCACTGCTGGAAAGTGAACTGTTCGGGCACGAAAAGGGGGCGTTTACCGGAGCGGACCGACAGCGAATCGGAAAGTTCGAAGCCTGCAGCGGAGGAACCATCTTTCTGGACGAAATCGGTGATATGTCGCCGCTTGTTCAGAGCAAAGTGCTGCGACTGCTGCAGCAGCAGCGTTTCGAACGTGTCGGTGGAAACGTCACAATTCAGACCGACGTCCGTGTGATTACCGCAACAAATCTGGATCTGGATCAGATGGTGCGGGACGGAGAATTTCGTGAAGACCTGTTCTACCGCCTGAACGGGCTGACGATCTGGCTGCCCCCGCTGCGCGAACGGGGTGACGACATTGTGGTACTGCTGGACCACTACCTGCAGGTCTGGTCACGACAGATGAACCGAAATGACATCGAAGGCATTTCTCCGGATGCGCTGGAAATCCTTCGGTCCTACCATTGGCCAGGAAACGTTCGGCAGTTGCAGAGCGTGGTGCGTCAGTCGCTGCTGAACTCCACCGGGCCGGTCATTGTCCCGTCGTTTCTGCCGTCAGAGATCACCGGAACTCCATCACGAACAGTTTCGGACACGCCCGCATCGCACAACACGACCGGAGTGCCCTCAGATCTCGCTCCCTTTGTCGCAGAACGACTTGAAGCGGACAGCACGGATCTGTACGCCGAAACCCTTGAACAAATGGAACGCTTTCTGATGACTCACGTCCTCCAGTTTGCGGAAGGAAATCAGACTCGTGCTGCCGAGATCCTGGGGATTACTCGGGGGAAGGTTCGGGATCGCGTCCGGCAGTTTGGCATCTCTCTGGATAAGAAGGTGACTCTGGATGACTGACGGAGAACAATGACCGCAGTCACCACTCGTCAGTACTCAAAGGTGCTCAGACAGCGAACGAGCAATCCCGCGCCGCCGCACGTGACTTGACAACACACGTCACCGCACTCATGGGACAATGAACGGTCATGCCGGAGTTCCTCACAGCCGAATCAGTGATCGATGCATCTCCGGATGCCATTGTCGTCTGCAATCAGGAGGGAATCATCACAGCCTGGAACGCCGGTGCGACTCGACTGCTGGGCTGGCAGGCGGACGAAGCCATTGGACTCACACCGGATCAGTTGTTTGTTCCGCCTGAGATCAAGGCTCAGTATTCCGCTGTCATGGAGAGAATGGTCCGGCGTCAGTTGCCGGAAGCCGGCCAGCGATCGATGACAGTGATGACTCGGGACGGCCAGCGGCGAGCCGTGGAATTCTGGTTTCGAACAATTGGTGTTTCCGATCAGCTGTCGGTTCTGGGCTTTTTTCGCGATCAGACTCATCGCGATTTTCTGGAAACTCGTCTCGCGCGACTGAGTCTCGAGTCCAAAATGCTGGATGAACCGGGTCTGTTCTCAACAGACGAGGAATCCTTCGAAAATGCTCTGCGCAGAGCACTCGATACGTTATGCGAAGTCACGGGATGGACGGTTGGGCATGCACTTCTTCCGTCTGATGATGAAGCCGAACTCCTGTCATCTCCGGTCTGGGTCACCACCGACACAGACTGCCCGGCTCTGAAAGCGGCTCGCAGTATTCAGTCGTTTCGACCGGGCGAGGGAATTGCCGGTCAGGCCTGGCAGTCCGGTCGAGCTCGCTGGCACCTGCTGGACCTGTCAGGTGAAGAATTCGGGCTGAATCGACTGCCCGACGGCATCGTGGCGATGTACTGCCTGCCGATCAGAATGCGGAACGAGGTGATTGCCGTGCTGGAATTCTTCAGTACGGACAGCCATCCACCGCACGTGGGTCTGGAAACACTCATCCGCAAACTCAGTCGCACACTGGGTCACATCATCGAACGTCGTGAATGGCAGGAAGAACGTCAGCGAATGGCGGCGATTGTCGAATCGTCTTATGACGCAATCATCAGCAAGAACATCAATGGAGTCATCACCAGCTGGAACGTCGGTGCGGAACGGCTGTATGGGTATCAGGCTGAGGAAGTGATCGGTGAGTCTATTCAGATCATTCTCCCGGAAGGAATGACTCGGGAAGAGCCGGAAGTACGGGCCGCCGTCGATTCCGGGCAGCGGCTGGAGCAGTTCGAGACTCGCCGTCGTCGCAAAAACGGTGAAGTCGTCAACATCGCCCTGACAATTTCGCCGTTGAAGAACGCGGTCGGCCATACGGTTGGAGCGGCGTCCATTGAACGCGATATCACTCGACGCAAGGAAGCTCAGTGCCGCCTGCAGGAGGCGATCGTCGCGGCTGAAGAGGCGAACCGCACCAAGAGCGAATTCCTGGCAAACATCAGCCACGAACTGCGCACTCCCATGAACGCAATTCTGGGGATGACAAGGCTGGCGCTGCAGGAAAAACTTCCGGATGTTGTGCGGGACTATCTGACGACCGCCAGAGATTCCGCCGATGTCATGCTGCTGCTGATCAATGACATTCTGGATTTTTCGCGACTGGAAGCCAGCCGGCTGGAACTTGATCCGGCACCGTTTGATATCCGTCGCACGCTGGATGATCTCATGGCGCTGTTGTCTCTGCGAGCTCATGAGAAGGGACTGGAACTGGTGGCTCAGGTCCATCCGCAGGTGCCGTCCCGAGTCGTCGGTGACGCCAAGCGAATACGACAGGTGCTGACCAATCTCATCAGCAACGCCATCAAGTTCACCGAATCCGGGGAAGTTGTAGTGACCGTCGCCCTGCGGCAGAACGCTCCTGACCCCCGCCAGCCGGATGTGTTTTCTCAGCTGCAGCAACATGCGTGGGTTCCGTCAGGTGTGTCCTGGTCATCGGTGCCGGACAATTCCCGTCCAGGCGATCGCGTCGTTGGCGACGATCAGCACGCGGAAGGAACTCAGAAGGAGGACTCGACCGGGAACGACCGAGACGACGTGACCATCGTTTTCTGCATTGCGGATACCGGGATCGGCATCCGTCCGGAAGATCATGAACGCATCTTTCAGCCCTTCACTCAGGTGGATGCATCCACAACCCGAACCTACACCGGCACAGGACTGGGGCTGTCGATCTGCCGCGAGCTGGCGGAACTGATGGGAGGTGGTGTTCGTGTGGAAAGTGAAGCCGGTGTCGGCAGCCGGTTTTATTTCACAGCGACATTTGCCGCCGCTCTACCCGCTGAACTCGACCTGGAAGCCGAAGGGCTGACGTTTGATACGGCTCAGCTTGCAAAGACTCCGGTCCTGATTGTGGATGACAACGATACGACCTGTCGATTTCTGAGAGAGATGCTGGAGTCCTGGGGCATGCGCGCCGTGGTCGCACACGGAGCTGAAGATGCGCTGGCTCGAATTCAGGAAGCCACGAATGCGGGAATGTCTTTTCCACTGCTGCTGGTGGATGCCGTCATGCCCAACATCGACGGAATTGATCTGGTGAAGGAAATTCAGCAATCGACGGAAAGCAGCGGAGCAACGATTCTCATGCTTTCGCCGGCAGATCAAAGGCTGTTTGCCAACCGGGCTCTTGAGGTCAACATCAGCACGCTTCTGGCAAAACCTGTTTCTCAGTCAGGCCTGCTGGATGCCATCTGCACTGTGTTCGGCGGAGGTCCGGTTCTGGATTCGCCTGAGCAGGTCATTGAAATCACCTCGCAACCACTGAAGGTCCTGGTCGCTGAAGACATCGCCGCCAATCGGAAGGTCGTCGAAGCCATCCTGACTCGGCGAGGACATTCCGTGACAACAGCTCAGAACGGCCGGGACGCTATTGAGCGACATCAGAGCGAAACATTCGACGCGATTCTGATGGACGTGCAGATGCCCATCATGGACGGCATGCAGGCTGTGCGTGCCATCCGGGATTCAGAACCTTCCGGAACTCATATTCCCATCATTGCGATGACAGCTCACGCCATGCGGGGTGATCGGGAAGCCTGTCTGAGCGCCGGGATGGACGCGTACATTTCCAAACCTCTGAATTCGGCCCTGCTGCTGCAGACACTGGAAAGCCTGGCGCAGCGTCAGCCAGCTTCGAAAACAAACCTCGCTTCACTGGTGACTCGATCCGGCATCTGGCGTTTCCGGCAGCCGCCCGAACCGACGGACTCCAAACGAGAATCTCAGGACACAGAAGTCTGGCGTCCCGAAGTTGCATTGAAGCGGATGGGAGACGACCACGCCCTTCTGGTCAGCATGGTGCGATATTTTCGAGAAGACAGCCCAGCGCTGCTGAACCAGCTTCCGGTCGCAATCCGTTCCGGAGAAGATGTCGAAGCGACTCGGCTGGCCCACAGTCTGAAAGGGCTGTGTGCGAATTTTGAAGCAGCGGCAGCGGTCAAAACGGCGACCTCCATCGAAACAGCGTGCCGAAACCAACAGCTCGATCAGGCCGAACGGCAGCTGGATCAGCTCAGGACAGACATCGGGGCGCTCGACGCGGCTCTGCTGACCTGGCTCAACGGGCAATCCGGGCAGACCAGTCAAAGCTGAACGGTTTTTCGGGACTTGAGAAATTCTTTTCGGGAAGCGACAGTCTCCGGAAACGCTGCGATCGGCGACTGGCGGGACGAGTTTCCGGTGTTGAACCATGAACTGCTTGAGCACTGCGAATTTGCCGCGTAGACTTCCGTCACCCGGATTTCGGCGCGGCCTGCGCCTGACGCTGTCGATCAGCGTTCCGGACGATCGCCCCCGATGAATCAGTGCATGAATCCGGAAACAGGACGTGACCGCGTTTATGCGTCTTCGTGACCCTCACAGGAAATGAAACGCGATGGAAAACGTCCTCCAAATTGAACTGACAACACAGGAACGAGACGTGCTGCTGCGCGGACTCCGATACGTTCGCCGAGCCACCATGCTGGAAACACGTGATCCGAACCCCGATGACGAAGATCGCCGCAGTCGCCTGCTGGATGGTCTGCAGATTCTGTCGCAGCGTCTGGAATCCACGGATCCGCTCGCCACCGCCGAACTCTGATTTCGAACTTTACAGAAGAGTCGCATAATCGAGTTTCCGAACGTCAGTCTGTGCTGAAAGTCCACAGACAGGAATGTCTGTGCTCCCTGATACGGCTGTGCTCCCTGATACGGCTGTGCTCCCTGATGCGGCTGTGCTCCCTGATCGTCGGGAGATGATGATCGGGGTGACGGGCCGACCTCGCGGAGCAATGTGCCACTGTGGCTCCTCGCTCCGCGAGGACAGCCCTGTCCGGCCCGGCCTGATCGCAACCCCAGGCAGTCGGTCAGGCTCGCGACTGACAGCTCTTATCGTATTCTCGCGCCAGAGTCTTACCCGCAGATGTCGGCAAATCGAGACCCGTCTTTTTTCAATCTCTTCACCTCGTTGGTCTCAGCCCGCATTCACGTTTCCAGATACCTTCCATGAGATACCAGCATGTTTGCGTTGAAGCGGTTGTTCACAATCCACCGCCTCACGTGGTGACATCCGACGAACTGGAACGCCGGCTGGCTCCGGTCTATGAACGCCTGAACCTGCCGTTTGGTCGTCTGGAACTGATGACCGGAATTCAGCAGCGACGGTTTTATTCTCCTGGAACTCTGCCCGGCCAGATCAGCGTTCAGACCGCGACCCAGGCTCTGCAGAAGTCCGGTCTGGATGCTCAGCTGGTCGGAGCACTAATTCACGGTTCCGTCTGTCGTGATCAGATGGAACCCGCCACGGCGGCCGGGGTACACTCCGGAGTCGGTCTTCCGGACGACTGCGTCGTGATGGATGTCAGCAATGCCTGCCTCGGCCTGCTGAACGGCATGCTGGTCGTGGCCGATCTGATTGAACTGGGCCGCATCAGTGCCGGAATTGTGGTGGGCACGGAAACCGGCCGAGGCCTGGTGGAAGGCACCATCGACAGCCTGCTGCACGATCCTCAGCTGACCCGAAAATCGATCAAGTCAGCCTTCGCTTCGCTGACAATTGGTTCGGGCAGCGCGGCGATTGTTCTGTGCAGGGACAGCCTGAGCCGAACAGGGTTTCGACTGCAGGGCGGTGCATGCATGTCAGACACAGCTCACCACGACCTGTGTGCCGGCGGCGTGGAAGCGGAAGTTCACGGCGACAGCCGTCCTCGGATGGAAACCAATTCCGAAGCTCTGCTGCACGCCGGGATTGCTCTGGCCGAAAGAACCTGGCAGAAAACGAAAAAGGTTCTGGGCTGGAACAACGCCGATGTGGATCGAGTCTTCACGCACCAGGTGGGCAAACAGCATCGAACTCTGCTGCTGGAAACTCTGGATCTGGATCCTCACCTGGATTTCCCCACGGTGGAATGGTTCGGGAACACAGGAGCCGTCGCGCAGCCGAGGGCTCTGGCCATGGGTCTGGAACAGGATCCGCCTCCGCCCGGAACACGAATGGCTCTGCTGGGAATCGGCAGCGGCCTGAATTCCGTCATGCTGGGGATTGAATGCGAATAGCGTGGATTCACGCTTCGGAATGAAGAACTGAATTGCGCACCCTGAAACAGCGTACTCTGTAAGTCAGGCTCCCGCCCGAGAGTTCGCACCGCGGTGTCAGGCGGGAGCCTGACCTACAGATTTGAATCGCATGCTTTGCGTCAGCGAGATCAGCGGCGTCCCTGTTTCAGCCAGTCGATGATCGCGTCGGCGGTGGCTCGGTTGGTGGCCAGCGGAATGACGTGCACGTCGCAAACCCGCATCAGTGCGGAAACATCGGGTTCGTGAGGCTGAGCCGTCAGCGGGTCACGAAAGAACAGGATCGCGGTCACAATTCCTTCCGCGACTCGTCCGCCGATAATCAGGTCGCCCCCGTGCGGTCCGTGAGCCACACATTCGACCTCCAGATGCAGCTGTTCTCGCAGCAGTTTTCCGGTTGATGCCGTTGCCACCATCTTCTGACGCCGAAAGAAATCCAGGTGAGCGCTCACAAACGCCAGCAGGCTGTCTTTTTGAGCATCATGTGCAATCAGAGCAATCATCAGAGAATCCATTCCGAAGCGAGTTCGACAGTCGGTTTTTGAAATCACCAGGCGGTGCTGACGAGTTTACAGAATCAGCATTGCGTCGCCATAGCTGTAGAAGCGGTAACGTTCGGCAACAGCCTGTCGATACGCCTCCATGATCAGCTCATATCCTGCCAGAGCGGCGACCAGAACAATCAGAGTTGATCCGGGAAGGTGAAAGTTGGTCAGCAGCCGATCAACGATCTGAAAACGGAAACCGGGTTGAATAAACAGCCGGGTTTCTCCCTCCCATGCGGCCAGTGGCCGGTTGGTGCCGATGGCCAGGGCCGCTGCTTCCAGGGTTCTCACCGTAGTCGTGCCGACCGCCACAATTCGATGTCCCGCATCACGTGTTGACTGAATTTCCGCGGCCGTGTCTTCTGAAAGTCGACACCATTCCTCGTGCATCTGGTGATCAGACAGGCGATCGGTGTTCACGGGGCGAAAGGTTCCGATTCCCACATGCAGCGTCACCTGACTGGAGGAAATGTTCTGGTTCCGACACTCCTGCAGCAGTTCTTCAGTGAAATGCAGTCCGGCCGTGGGAGCCGCGATGGCACCGGGTTCGGTGGCGAATACAGTCTGATACCGCCGGCGGTCGTCATCGTCCGCGACTTTGCGTCCCATGTACGGCGGCAGCGGCAGCGTGCCGAACTGATCCAGCAGAGCCACGGTGGAAGACTTCAGAGACGGCTGTACCAGCCATGAACCATCCTCGCACTTTGACTCAAGCAGAAGACGAACAGCCTCGTCGCCGGTCTCGTCTGAATTCTCCGACCCGCATCCACCGCCGGTTTGCAGGGCCGATGCCGGAATCAGTGTCAGCGTTTCGCCGGGTTGCAGTCGTCCGCGACACTGTCCCGTGATTTTCCAGCGGCCGTCCTGAGTTTCGCCCAGAAACAGACCTTCCCAGCGTCCTTTTGTCGAAGTTCGAAATCCGAACAAACGCGCGGGCAGAACCTTCGTATTATTAAACACCAGCCGATCGGAAGGATCCAGCAGGTGAACGATATCGCGCATTTGAGCGTGGCGAATTGACTGGCGGGCCCGATCCACCACCATCAGCCGCGAATCGTCCCGGCGAACGGCGGGGCGTTCCGCAATCAGTTCGGGAGGCAGATCGTACTGCCAGGCAGTGATGTCATTCAGATCGGGTTGTTCCATCCTGCTTCTTTCCGGCGGCGGCATTGACAGCGTCGGCAGCGGCCGTGCGGCTTTCCGCCCGGCGGAATTTCCGGACCAGGGCGGCCGGTCTGTCCCTGATCTCTGTTTCCCGACATGATAAGCAACGCTGCAGCCTGAGTCGGGCCGCGGAACGGTGATCCGGAAAACTTCTTTCATTCAGAAAATCAAATCTGTGCCGACATCTCCGGACTGCCGCGATCTCTCGATGTGCATCACCGAACTTGATGTCGGTGGAGCAGAACGGGCTTTCGTCCGAGTTGCTCGGGGACTGCAGGAGCTTGGCTGGAACGTTCGCGCCATCAGCCTGCGAGACGCCGGCCCACTGGCTGGCGATCTGACAGCATCAGAAATTCCCGTCACTGCGCTGAACTGCGGCGGCATGGCGGATCTGAGATGCCTGTGGCGGCTGACCGGCGAACTCAGACGCCATCGACCGAACATTCTGCTCAGTTTTCTGCATCAGGCGAATCTTTATGGAAGGCTGGCCGCGGCTGCCGCCGGTGTTCCCATCTCGGTGTCAGGCATTCGGGTCGCCGATCGACGTCGATCCGTCGTTCTGCCGGACCGGTGGACTCATAAACTGGTCAGCCATTACGTCGCCGTCAGCCAGGCCGTCGGACAGACTCACGCCCAGCTATGCCGGATTCCTCCGGAACGTATGACCGCCATTCCCAACGGTATCGACGTCGCTGCCGACAGGCCCATGATCGAATTTCAGCAGCGTCCGGAGAGTGTCCTGCTGTTTGTTGGCCGCCTGACACAGCAAAAGGATCCAGGGTGCCTGCTGACCGCTGTCCAGCTGCTTTCTTCCGACGTGAAGCGACGTGTTTCGGTCCGAATTGTCGGGGAAGGAGAACTGCGGCCCGAACTGCAGAGAGGAATTCAGGAGCTGGCAAAGTCAGATCCGGAACTGGCCGGGCGTATTCAGCTGGCCGGTCGCAGCGACGACGTCACCCGCGTGATGAACGAAGCCACGCTGCTGGTCCTGCCGTCTCGCTGGGAGGGTCTTCCCAACGTGGTTCTGGAAGCGATGGTCAGCGGCCTGCCGGTGGTGGCCAGTGATGTCGATGGTGTGCGGGAACTGATTCAGCACGAAAACACCGGCTGGCTGTTTCCATCCGGCAATCCACAGGCTCTGGCCGACCAGCTGAGTGCCGCTCTGCAGTCTGCTGAGGCTCGGAAATCCGTCTCCACAAACGCGCAACAAAGTCTGCTAAAGACTTTACGTGGGAATCCGCGATCACGGAATACGACCGCCTGCTGAAAAATCTGCTCGCGAATTCCTCGAAGAGATCCGGCTGATAACGTGAATTTCAAAATCGTGAAATTCACCCATGACCTTACGCAGTAACGACCTGCGCGCTTTGGCATGGCGATTCTGACCGGGCGGCTCAATGGGTCGGGTTGACGATTCCGGTCAGTCCGATAAAGTGTCCCGAGTGGTGACATGTGGGGAGAAGTGGGGACAAAGACACAGATCTCTAACATGTTTCAATTCAACAGGTTACGACAGCGGATGTCTCGGGATTTGAGCTGTGACGCCTCTCACCGGCACATTCGAGCGGACGATCGACGACAAGCAGCGTCTGGCTGTTCCCAAGCCTCTGAAGGAGGCCCTGGGGCCGGGCGAATCTGACCAGCTGTTTCTGGCACCAGGCAATGAAGGGTGCCTCACACTTTACTCAACGGAGGGGTTTGAAAACTTTGCTCGCCGGCTGGCCAATGTGTCGCCCGGTCGAGCCAACGTCCGAAGTTTCCTGCGTCTGTTTTATGCTCGGGCCGAGCGTGTGGTTCCTGACAAACAGTCACGAATTCTCATTCCGGAACGACTCATCAAGCTGGCAGGTTTACAGAAGGACGTTGTGGTGGTGGGAGTCAGCGATCATGCTGAGATCTGGGACAAATCGGTCTGGGAGACCTTTCTTGATTCCACATCGGCTCAGTACGACGACCTCACCACCGAAGCGCTCGACAGTTTTCTGCCGGGCCTTCAGTGATCGCCGGTTTGCGGGTTGCCATGGAAGGCAGGTCTGCGAACCAGGGGATTTGACGAGTCCTGCCACAGCCTCACCGGGCTTCGCAGAGATTGGATTGCGGAATGGATGCCGCAGTCCGGGCACACGGCCGGTCTGTCAGGGCCGGCCAATCGGACGCTCGGTCTTTTGACCACATGGATTCGTGCGAGGATCGGGCGTCCGGGATGTGTGCGTTCTTTTTCGGGTCATCCCTGCCCGCCGATGTTTCATTCGCTCCCGGCAGGCCTCGCCGCCAGTGTTCAGCGAATTCGGAATTCCACGAAGCTTTCCGCTGTCTGTCCGCTGATTCGATCCTGCAGGCGAATGCGGATTTTGTACTGGCCGCTTCTGAGATGCGACGGCAGATTCAGTTCGAAGCTCTGATAATAGTCCCAGCGGTCGGACGTGGCTTCGTCTGAAATTCCGACAAGGTCGATGGTTTCCTTCGGGTCATCATTACCTTCCTCGAAGATCTGCAGCAGAGCGTCGAACTGAGTTTTCTGAGTGCCCGCCGAGGTGCGTTCGGTCGAGAAATTCTGCAGTTCCACGTACAGAAGCAGCGGGCTGCCGGGGTCGAATTCATTGACCGGGAAACTGTCGATGCGTCCATAGCTTCGAATACGGCTGCAGATTTCGAACCGCTGGATGGTCAGCCGTGCCAGCGGAGCCAGATGTCGCACGGCCGATCTCAGCTGGTCCGCAGCCACGCTCAGGTGTTCGCTGTGGGAAACATCACCGCCGGGAGCTCGGTACTGTGCCAGAGCCAGCATGACATCCTGCCAGAAGTCCTGTTCACCCGGCGGCAGGTCCTCGATCGCCATCGCAGCCGCACCCGGGCGATCCGCGATCAGACTCAGCAGACGCAGATCCTGCTGGCGTTTCAGATATTCTTCGGGACGGTTCGGCTGACCACCTGGCCCCTTCGGCCACGCTCGAAGTTCTTCCACTGTTGCCAGAATCAGCTGTTCCACCAGATCGCTGCGACTGGGCGCTTCTTCAACCGGCTCGGTTGGGCCAACAGTCGTGGCCCGTTCGGGAATGGGCTGAGACGGTGCCGCTGCGACGGGGTCAGATTCCTGGCGTTCTCGAAACACATTCCACGGATTCTGGAGCTTCTGAAACTGTCTTTTCAGCAGGTTGCCGGGGCTGGAATTCCCATTGGGATACAACCCCTTCAGTCGATCCAGCATCGATGGTTCCGGAGCTCCTTCGAACGCGGCTTCCTGAGCGGGAATGCCGCCAGCATCTGACGGAAGTTCACCGGATGCGCCGTCCACGATCGTCTCAGAGAGCTCGGCGGTCTGAAATGCCGACGGCTGAGTTCTCGGATCTCCGGTCATCGGGGCGCCGGTTGATCCGGAATTGCCTGGCAGGCCTTCCGGCAGCGGGACTGCGAAACCAGCACCGGGGCCGTTCGAAGAATGGACTCGCCACTGAACCGGCTGTTCGCTGAGTACCTGTCCGCTGGCCATCTCACTGGCCGACTGTTGATTCAGGTGAGCTCGAAGCTGTTCGGCGGTGAATCCCAGTGAATTCTGATTCGCGGTCGTGGAGGAAGTCCCCGCAGGAAGTTGATGTTCGATCGTCTCGACCGGACCGGCCACCGGCGGTGATCCTGGCGGACTGACACTGTGACCGGACAGAAACGATGGCTTCAGAAGTCGCGCCTGCGGACGTTTTGGCAACGGTGCAGCGACCGTTTCAGCTTCTCCAGAGCCCAACGGACGCGATTCATTTGGAAAGGTCTGGGGGAATTCGTCCTGAGCTCGAAACGTGGAATCGTCAACCGTCAGTGATGCGGTTCGAGGTGTCAGAGATGATCGAGCAATCCCCAGCGCATGGAGGCAGCCGGATGCCGACGTCAGCAGGCACGCGGTCAGTCCAAAGCGGCCGATCGTCGACGCGACGGGAAGCCGTCGTCGATTGAGCTGCGGATTGTGGTTGAGATTCGGGACCATCACGACTTTCCATGAGTCCACAGAATCGTATGGACAGTTGGTGGCTGCCAATAGGGCGATTTGCGGCCCGATCCCGGCGGTCGTCGGTCGGAAGCGGCCAATTGCGGTGCCGTCGTGCAGATTCTGCCGATTGACCTGCTATAGTGCCGAAAACGACCGACCGGCATCGTTCCCGGGCGAGTTCCACAGGTGAGCTCGCAGGTGTCGTGAGTTCGCAGCGGGCGCTGTGAAATCGGATCAATTCGCGGCAGAGACAGATGATTGTTGGACTGGGTACAGACATCGTGGAAATCGAACGCGTTCGAGACATGATCGAACGCCACGGCGACTCGTTTCTGAAACGGTGTTTTACGAACCGCGAAATCGAATACGCCGATCGACATCGGGACTCGGCTGTTCGCTTCGCCGGACGCTGGGCGGCGAAGGAAGCGGTCGTGAAGGTCCTGGGAACCGGCTTCGTCAAAGGCATCACCTTTCACGACATCGAAGTGCTGCCCATGGATTCCGGACAGCCCCGCATCCAGCTCAGCGGCGGCGCCGGCGACATTGCACTCAGCATGGGCATCGGCTCGGTGCTGATCACCATCTCTCACGCCAAACTGTACGCAACAGCCACCGCCATCGGCGTGGCCGTGCCATCCGTCTGATTGCTCAGCCCGAATCCGGCATCTGTCGGTAAGTGCGGCGCCAGTACTCATCAGCCACAAATGCACCGACGGCGTAACACAGAATGTCGTTCGGATCATGGATGGCCTGGCCACGGAAGGCATCCATGGCAGGCATGAGAAACTCAAACACGATCGCGAAGGTGACCAGTGTCAGCGCGATTTCCATCGGCGCAGGACAACGGTCTGCCAAACGCAGACCGATCCGAGACAACACGAAGGTCATGATGGGCAGCCAGAACGGAATGCAGATCAGATCATTCAGATAACAGCGTACGAACGGAGGCGAAACGCAGAATTCCTTCAGAAGCCGACCACCCACCCACAGCAAAAGCGACAGCAGAAACAGCCTGTCCTGAAGATGTCGAAACGCCATCGCGTCAGTGTCCTGACTGAACTGCGGCCACATGAAACAGGCCGAGAAACGTACAGACAGCAGTCAGCACAAGCACAAATCCAATCGATGCTGCAACTCCGTGCTTGCCATCAGTTTTCAGAACATCGTCGTGCCGCAGGGTGTGTTGTGTGACGAGTGCAACGACCAGCAGCGGAAACACCAAGGCCACTGTCGAATCGGTTTCAAACAGATACTGCCACAGCGGGATGCGGCGGCGTCCCATGTCGTCATAAAATTGATTAAAAGCATCAGGGGCGTCACTTCGCCAAACGAAGTCCGAGTCAATTCCGTCGCCGCCCGGCCTGCCGTCGCGTCCGAGGATCACCAGTTCATACGTCTCGTCGGAGCGATCTGTGATTCGATAATCGGGCGGATGTTCCCAGGGGCACCGAGCGATCCGGTGCTCACGATGCTCGTCGCCGAATACATCGTTGAGAGACTCGGGAAGTCTCTCGTTTTCACTCCGATACTGCTCGATGTCTTCCCGCAGTTGGTACAGACCATATTGTGCTGAACGCAGTTCTCTGTAGCCTGCATGTGACAGCTTTCCGACCCAAATCCATGAAGCAAGGATTGTCAGTATGTAGACAGCCGCAGCAATTCCTGCGGCCATCGCGTCACGCCGCGGACCGGTCAGACAGCAGACGGAAAACCACACCAGAAAGCAGATTGCCGTTGCAGCAACTCGAAGCGGCACCGGGGCCAGAAACCCGGCCGCAATCGTCGTGACGACACCTGCAAAATAGATGGCCGTCTGCCGCATTGTGCGTTGGATCTGCATGATGTGCACTCGACCCGGAGCTAAACACGCTGGCAGAATGAAAGCGGCAGCGGCAATCGTCCAGGCGGTGGGGAATCCCGGCCGGACAGCACGTCCGGTCGGGATCTCTGTGGGCAGCAGCCTGGAGGCTCAGCTGCTATTTGCTGAACATCGCGTGTTTGCGGTCGCCTCGGCTCAGGAGGTAGGCCATCAGGTCCAGGACCTCTTCCTGGTTCAGAGTGTTCAGCAGGCCTTTGGGCATCATGGAGATTTTGGATTCCACAATTTCCTCGATCTGTTTTCGGTCGACGCCGGTCAGTTCGCCGGGTTTCAGCATGTCGGTCTGAACTCGGAAACTGTCGCCCGCAAGGTTGATGATGCGGCCGTTGATGACCTTGCCGTCGGTGGTGACGATCTGCACGCTGCCGTACTGATCGCTGATCTGTTTGCTGGGTTCCAGCACCGATTCCAGAATGTCCCGAGGGCTGAAACGGCCGGACAGAATTGTCAGGTCCGGGCCGACGGATCCGCCCTGATGATCGAAGCGATGGCAGGCGAAGCACGACGCCGCTCCGAACATCTGACGGCCGTGTTCGAAGCTGCGGCCGGTCAGACCGTTCTGAATCAGCGGCACCAGTTCTTCCATGGTCCATTCCTTCACGAACTTTCGAGGCACAGCGCTGAAGACGGGAGTGTTGCCTTCCGGCTTTGCATCCAGAATGGGTTTCAGCCGAGCCATTTCCTCGTCATTCAACCGCGAGACAGCTCCGCCTTTGATGTTGTCAACGAACAGCTTGAAACTGCTGCCGCCTTCGTAACTTGCAGCTCGAGTAAACCACTTGAAGTAGCGTTCCTGCAGATCGGGGGTCCAGCCGACGGTTTGATGTCGCAGAGTTCTGGCATAGTCGATCTGTTCTTCCTGAGTTGGAGCGGCCTCCAGCATCGGCACCAGTTTTGCGGCGGCGTACGGAGCCTGGAGGTAGACCATCAGCTGAGCAATTTCGGAATTCAGCGGCTGCGATTCCTGAGGCAGCAACGATTCCAGATGTTCCAGCAGTCGGGCTCGTTCTTCCAGATCCGGCGGGCTGACACGAACAAAGGTCAGTGTGAGAACTCGCAGAACCAGCAGCTTTTGTTCTTCGTTCAGTCCCTGAAGATCGATCGATCCCAGCGATTCCAGAATTCGCCGAGTCATCGCGTGACGTTCGGAATCCAGCTGAGGATTGTTCCAGTTGGGAATCGGTGAATCGATGTCCGGTTCCTTCCCTTTGTTGACTCGTTCATAAGATCGAGCCAGCGCCAGCAGCCCGGTCAGTCGAGCATCGACGTTCGACTCCGTCAGAACCCGGTCTCGCCATGAGGCCACCGGCTGATGTTCCAGGGCGACTCGCGCCGCGTAGCGCAGAGATCGATCGGCGGAACCAAGTGCAGACCAGAACTCGTTCAGGGGGGCATCCGTTCGAGTGTGATACTGTTCCAGATGACGTCGCTCCTCCCGAGCGACTGCTCCTTCGGCAGAATCAATGTCCGAACCTTCGGATGGACTGCCGTCATGGGTCACCCGATACAGCCCCGACTGCACCTTGCGTCCGCCGATGGCGAAGTACATGGCTCCGTCGTGGGAATTGATCACCACATCGGTCAGAGGCAGCGGTGTTCCGGTGATGAATTCTTCCAGCTGTCCGGTGAAGGTGCCGCCGTCCGGTGTCAGATGGCAGGCATACAGTTTGCCGTAGCTCCAGTCACACGCGAACAGAGCGTCCTGATACTTCTGTGGGAATTTGGCTCCGTAACCGAAGCACACACCTGTCGGTGATCCGGGGCCAACGTTCACAACGGGGCCAACGCTGTCCGGATAATAGACCGGCCATTTGCCGCCGGTACTGCGCCAGCCGAAGTCGGCTCCGCTGACCACGTGGCAGATGCGAGTCGGCCGGTACCAGGGAGCGTTGATGTCCCATTCCATGTCGGCGTCGTACGTGAACAGTTCGCCTTCTTTGTCGAAGGCTGCATCGAACTGGTTACGAAATCCGCTGGCCAGAACTTCCCATGTTTTGCCGTCTGGATCGATCTTGTACATGACTCCGCCGGGTGCTCGGGTGCCCAGCATGAATTTCCCGTAAACTCGGGGCAGCAGCAGATCTTCGTCCCATGAAGCGACTCGACTGCCGTCAATCTTCGTCAGGTCTGTGCGGTTGCCGCAGACAATGACCAGGTTTTTTCCGTCCGGATGAGGCAGCACGGCATGCGGACCGTGTTCGCCGCTGCCGTTGAGAGCTCGCAGAGTTTCCACGCTGTCCAGCTGATCATCGCCGTCGGTATCGCGAACTCGGTACAGACCGCCGTCATACTTCTGCCCCTTGTTGACGCTGACGTACAGACTGTCGAACGCCCAGAGAAGCCCCTGAGCTTCACCGATGTCCACGTTGATTTTTTCAACCGACAGTTCCGTGGCTCCCAGAATGCCGGGCGGGATGACTCGGTACAGCGAACCGTACTGGTCAGAAACAATCAGGCGTCCTTTGGGATCGACGCACATGTTGACCCACGAACCCTGTTCATCCTTGGGAACGGAATACAGGAGTTCGACATTGAAGCCTTTGGCTACTTTCAGCTGATCGATCGGAGTGGCTTCCGGTTCCTTCAGCGGAGCGGCAGCGGCCAGCGCGGCGGCGTCGATTTTTTTCGCCCACGGACCAGCTCCCAGAGCCGCCACGACGACGGGTTTCGTCCAGCTTTCGCCCGGTTTGAAGTCACGAGTCATCCAGCCGTCCTGAGCCTGAGTTGAGGCCTGCCAGGAATCGTCCGTCACGATGCTCCACGCATCCCGCCAGCCGGATTCCAGATTCAGTTCCGCCAGAAATCCGGCCGAGCCGTTTCCGTTGCTGGCTTCGATGGCCAGCACGTGCTTCTTCTGAGGATCATCCAGATCCAGATGTTTGGTCAGTTCGACGAAGACGGGGCGTTCCCAGCTGCTGCCTTCGCCGACCTGTTTGCCGTCGACGAAGATCTTCATGTGGTCATCGCACACGGCGACCAGTCGAGCTGCTCCGACTCCGCTGCTGTCCAGTTCCTTGCGAAAGTACACGGTACTTTCGGGTTTGTCGTCGCGATTCAGCCAGATCCACTGAGCGACGGGGGCATCGGCAGGTTTCTTCTTCTTTGCAGCAGCGGCTTTGGCAGGACGTTTGCGTTTTGCCGGCGGGCCATCGACCTGGGCACCGTTTTCGGAAAGATCCTTCAGCTGCACATTGCGGAACTGTGCCTTCATGGCGTTGCCCCGGTGAACCTGCAGAGCAAACACGCCGGACAGTTCTGCATGTTCCTTCTGGTTGTCCGTGATTTCGACGGTCACGACGCCATCCACTTTGTGAATGATGTGGTTGCCTTTGGCGATGATCGTCAGCTGATGCCACTGTGTCAGGTCCAGCGGAGTGACTTCGCCATCCAGAGCTGCGACCTGTTTGGTGCCGTCGGCTGCAACGACCACCTTCTGACCTCGCTGAGCCAGAATGCCTCGACCTTTTTCGTCATACAGCATTCCGGTGTACTCGGGTTTGGCGTGGATGTCGGCCTGATAACCGACGCAGACAAATTCTCCCTTGTCCTTGTCGTGAACGCTGCGGTACTGAACTCCGCTGTTGTTGTCACCTTCCAGACGGAACTCACAGCGAAATTCAAAGTCAGAGGCGGTGCCGTCCCAGATCAGAAACTTGTTATACGGCAGATGATCCTTTCCTTTGGTCGTGCCGGTGATGCAACCGTCTTCGACCGACCACAGTTCCGGATCGCCCTGCCAGCCGGTCAGATCTTTTCCGTTGAACAGAGAACGAAAACCGTCTTCGGCCGACGCGACGGACGCCAGAGCCAGGAACAGGAAACAAAGTCGCAGCACTGCCGCACCTTTCTGTTTTCGATGAGTTGTTTGCTAAGGGAGAGAATCAGGTTGTTACTGAAAAACATGCGTGCCCGGTGCACGCATCTTTTCTGAGCGACGAAGTCGCGTTTCCGAGCGTTCGCTCGTATCGGGTGTGGGCATTGCCCACGAAACTCCACAGACAGGAATGTCTGTGCCACCTGAGCTGCAGACGGGAATGTCTGTGCCAAGTGGCCTGCAGACGGTGGTTCGCGGAATGTGTGGAGAGCCTCTGTATCAGCCTGTCGGCGATTGTCACGGGATTCGCTTCCCGACGCAAGGAAGCAGCGAGCCGAAGAATTCAGCCGGACAGTTTTCGTCGCCCGCTGAACAGTTTTTTCATGACGACTCGGCTGATGGCTCGGTTTGAACCAGGACGTTCAGACGCTGCAGAGCTTCCTGACGGTCGGCCAGCAGTTCGTCGAGCTGTTCGTGGCGGATGATGGTCAGCAGGCGTTTGAAGACGGGTCCTGGGGCGATTTTCAGCTGCTGCAGATCGGCTCCGGAAATCAGTGGCTTTGGATTCAGCTCCTCGACGGGTGTCTGAACTCGATAGCTTTTCAGAAACTCGATGTCGTCAGTGGGGGCATTGGTCCCGTGACTCATCGCTTCCAGGTAATCCAGCAGCAGGTCGCTGCGGTGATCGGCCAGAATCGGCTTGATCACGTGCAGCGGCAGAGCGGCAGCATCCTGGCAGCGAGCCGCTGATTCTGCGATCCACGTCGCCGCACCGGTTTCGTCATTGGACATGGCCAGGCGGCGGCATTCGCAACGAATGATCGATGACAGAACAGCGACGTCCGTCGTTCCGGAAGCCAGTGCCAAAATGGTGACCAGGGAAGGCAGAAAGTCAGGCTGCTGCAGCCGATCAAGAACGCGGCAGATGGTCTGCACCATTGGATGATCGGGTGACGTCAGCTGTCCACAGCCGGCGATGACTTCCGGCAGCAAACGGACTTCGGCCAGCTGACGGAAAGAAACGCTGCGAGTTTCATGAGCCAGCATGCGTCGCAGTTCCTGAGCAATGCGTTCGACGCTGACCTGTTTCAGTTCCCGGTGCTGGCCGCGAATGGCATCCGCCGTCTGACCATCCAGCTGAAAGTGAAACGTCGCCGCAAACCGGACAGCTCGCAGCATTCGCAGTTTGTCTTCGGTGAACCGAGCGTGAGGATCTCCGATTGCACGCACAATTCCGGCGGCCAGATCCTGCTGACCACCGACGTAGTCGATCACCTGATCGGCGACCGGATCGTAGAACATGCCGTTGATGGTGAAGTCGCGTCGTCGAGCATCCTCTTCCGCGGAACAGAACCGCACGGATTCGGGCCGCCGACCGTCGATATAGGTTCCGTCGGTCCGAAAGGTGGCGACCTCAATCTGCCCGCAGGCTTTGTTCGGGCCCAGGACCATAACGACCCCGAAACTGACTCCGACCGGTACGGTTTTTCGTTTGCCGAACAGCTCGATCACCTGCTGCGGTGTAGCAGTTGTGGCAACGTCATAGTCCTTTGGAAGTCGGTTCATCAGCGCGTCGCGGACACAGCCACCGGCCCACAGAGCCTCAAAACCGGCATTTCTGAGCATTTCGACGACGGCAACAGCAAATTCGCGAGGCGTTTCCGGCTGACTCATTTGAGACGACATCAGGATCTGGATTCCAGAGAGAGACCAAAAAACGCTGTGGACACATTTCGCCGAAACGTGCTCTAATTCCGGCAGTGGGCAGTCTGCAGGTCCGGCTCCCGTCTGACAGCGCGATCGGAGCTGTCAGGCAGGAGCCTGACCCGTGGAACTTTGCAACTCTTCACGGCGTAGATTACCGAAATGCCAGCCAGGTTCGATCTCGGCTGCAGGATTCCGGAAAAGCCGGCCCGTGAAGATATTTTTTCGAAGGACCGGACGAGGGAACGTCAGCATGAAATTCGCCGCCTGTGATCTGTGTGAGTCCACAGAATTTGAAATCATCGCTGATAAGGATCGTCACAATCAGCCGTTGAAGACGGCCATCTGCACTCGCTGTGGGCTGGTGCGGCACGCGACTGTTCCCGATGAAGAAGAACTGCAGCAGTTCTATTCGACAACTTATCGACAGGATTACAACGGCGAACGTGTTCCGGGAGCTCGGCGAATCATGCGAGCCTGGAACAACGGTCAGCGAATCTGTGCTCAGGTGGCTCCCCTGTTGAAGCAGCACTGCCGAGTGCTGGAAGTCGGAGCGGGCATCGGATGTACAGTGAAGGTGTTCGAACAGGCCGGATTTCAGGCCGAAGGCATTGACCCCGGCGGTGAATTTCTGTCGTACGCCCGAGATCAGCTGCATGCCAGTGTGCGAGTCACCAGTCTGTACGACCTGCCGACTCAGCACAACTATGATGCCGTCCTGCTGGTGCATGTGATTGAACATCTGCGATCGCCGAAGCTGGCCTTCCAGCACATCGCCGGACTGCTTCAGCCGGGCGGCATGTTCTATGTCGAGTGCCCGAATCTGCAGGCTCCGTTTGCTCGCCGCAGCAAGCTGTTCCATACCGCTCATATTCACAACTACGTTCCCGCAACTCTGCAGATGCTGGCGGAATCGTGTGGGTTCCGACTGCGAAAACGCTTCGGCGACGATCGTGATCCCAATCTGCAGATGCTGTTTCAGCACACCGGACAGCGACAGCTGACCATTGATGCCGCCAACTACCAGCGAACCATGGCCGACCTGAACCGAGCGGACTTGCTGCCATATCACCTGCGGTGGCGCTACGTGACCGACCGGGCATCCAAGGTGGCCGGATATGCTCAGGAACATCTGCAGGCCAAACGCTTTGTTCAGCAGATCGTGAACGACTGCCAAACGAACTCGCCCGCACTTGCCGGCCGGCAACAACAGCGTCGAGCGGCCTGATTGCGGAAGGCAGAAGCTTCATGGCGAATCAGACGCTTCCATTCGAATCGGCTTCACGCCCGGACCTGAAACGACGGACTGTGCTGTGGTGGGGCCGAGGCAATCGGGATTATTCCCGAGACAGAATTCTGCGGCAGGCTTTTGTTTCGCTGGGCTGGAACATTGTCGATTTTCATCCGCTGATCAGCCGGTGCGGTGATGTCGAAGCGGTTCTGAGACGAATGCCGGTTCCTGATCTGGTCTGGGTCCCCTGCTTCCGACAGCGCGACGTCGCTGCAGCTCAGCGCTGGGCGCGTCGTCGACAGGTTCCTCTGGTGTTCGATCCTCTGATCAGCGCCTATGACAAGCAGGTGTTCGAACATGGGAAGTTCCCGATCGATTCTGCGGCTGCTCGTCGTCTGCTGAAATGGGAAAGCCGACTTCTGACAGACTGTTCCTTCGTGATTGCTGATACGGTCTGCCACGCTGAATTCTTTCAGCAGACTCTGAGTGCCCCGGCAGGCCACGTACGAGTCATCCCGGTGGGAGCGGAAGAGGAAATCTTTGTGCCGCAGCCTGTCTTCAGATCCGGCGATGAACGTCTGCACGTGATGTTCTACGGCAGCTTCATCGGGCTGCAGGGCCCGCAGGTGATCGCCGAAGCTGCCACGAAAATGCGTGAGGTTCGCTGGACATTCATCGGCACCGGGCCACTGCTTGAAGACTGCCGAAAGATTCTCGGCAACTGCGATCACGTGACTCTGACAGGTCGCGTACCGTATGAAACTCTGCCGGCGCAGATCGGAAGTGCCGATGTCCTGATGGGTGTCTTCGGAGAATCGGAGAAGGCAGGGCGAGTTATCCCGAACAAAGTGTACCAGTCGCTGGCCTGTGGTCGTCCGGTGGTGACTCAGACATCCGCTGCCTATCCGGAAGCACTGCGTCGCGAAGAACCGGTGTCTTCGGGGCTGGAGATGATTCCTTCGGGCGATCCGGACGCTCTGGTCGCCGCCATTCGCCGACTGGACGAGCGGCGATCGCAGCTGCCGGAGATGAGCAGGGCAGCTCGCAGGAGCTACGACCGATACTTCCGCAGCGAAACCCTGACCGAAGCTCTGGCGGCTGTGCTGAACGATGCGTGCGGGGCGTCGAACTGTCGAGCAGCCTGACAGAAAAAGCCGCTGACCATCCGGAGATGATCAGCGGCTGCAGGTTCTGAGTTGTGTGACTCGGGCGTTGAGTCCCGTGTTACGATTCAGCGTTTTCTGAACGACGGCGTCGTCGGAACCATGCTGCACCGCTCATTCCGGATCCAATGGCCAGCATCAGCAGGCTGCCTGGTTCCGGAACCACGGGTGCGCCCTCTGAGTTGGCGGATGTCGTTTCAAATGTTGATCCGTTTCCGGAACCACCGGATGAATTTGAGCTGCTGCCAGTCTGGCTGCTGGAATCCGTTGAGCCCGAAGGCTGCGTCACTGGAATTTCGACTCCTGGTTCAGATGGATTACTGAACATTCCGTCGCCAGTGCTGCCGCTGCTGGTCCCGCTGGAACCATCAAATCCGGAGCCACCCGATGTCGAGTTGCCGTCCGAAGATGTCGTTCCGCTGGAAGAGACAGAACCACCAGATGAGCTCGACGAACTGCTGCCGGATGAAGCGTCAGTGCTTGACGAAGAAGAGCCAAAACCACTGCTGCTGGAAGACGAGTCAGTGCCTGAAGACGAGCCGGTGCCGCCTGATGAACTGCTGGTTTCCCAGTCGCCTGATGACGAAGAAGAACCAAAGCCGCTGTTGCTGGAAGACGAACCAGTGCTGTTTGATGAGCTGCTCGTTTCCCAGTCGCCTGAAGAAGAACCGAAGCCGGTGCCATTTGATGATCCGGAGTTGCCGGACGAACCGCTGGTTTGCCAGTCAGTCGACGACGAACCGAAGCCCGAACCAGTTCCCGTTCCGTTGCTGGTTCCTGTGCCGAAGCCTGAACCTGTTCCCGTTCCGTTGCTGGTTCCTGAACCGAAGCCCGAACCAGTTCCCGTTCCGTTGCTGGTTCCTGTGCCGAAGCCTGAACCAGTTCCCGTTCCGGTGCTGGTTCCTGAGCCGTAGCCTGAACCAGTTCCCGTTCCGTTGCTGGTTCCTGTGCCGAAGCCTGAACCAGTTCCCGTTCCGGTGCTGGTTCCTGAGCCGAAGCCCGAACCAGTTCCCGTTCCGGTGCTGGTTCCTGAGCCGAAGCCTGAACCAGTTCCCGTTCCGGTGCTGGTTCCTGTGCCGAAGCCTGAACCAGTTCCCGTTCCGGTGCTGGTTCCTGAGCCGAAGCCGGAACCTGTTCCGCTGCCGGAACCACCGCCAAACCCGGAACCCAGTCCACCACCGAAGCCTGAACCTGAACCTGAGCCTCCGAAGCCGCTGCCATTATTGCCGAAGCCACTTCCTGAACCAGACCCGCCTCCAGTGCCGGAACCACTGCCGCCACCAAACCACTGCCGGTTCCTGATCCACTGCCACCGAAGCCGGATCCGCTCCCGTCTCCAAATCCACTTCCGATCGCACCACCCCCGAATCCGCTGCCGTTCTGATTCGGGAGGACAGAGAATGGGAAGTTGTCAGCACCGAAGCCCGAAGTCCCGTTTACCTTTCCGTTAGCTCCGCCGCCATTTCCGTTTCCATTCCCATTCCCATTTCCGTTTCCATTGCCATTCCCGAATCCGGTGCCAGTCCCTGTTCCCGTTCCGTTACCACCGAATCCGGTGCCGGTTCCTGTTCCCGTTCCATTACCGCCGAATCCGGTGCCGGTTCCAGTTCCCGTTCCATTACCGCCGAATCCGGTGCCGGTGCCGTTGCCGCCGGTTCCTGTTCCGGTTCCGTTTCCTCCGAAGCCCGTGCCGTTTCCTCCGTTACCGGTCGCATTGCCGCCCGCGCCACCCGTTCCGGTGCCGTTGCCGCCCGCTCCGCCCGTGCCGGTGCCGGACCCTGTCCCGTTCCCTCCGGTCGCGTTGCCGCCGAAGCCGCTGCCTCCGGTTCCTGTGGCATTCCCACCAAAGCCGGAGCCACCAGTGCCCGTCGCGTTGCCGCCCGTTCCGGTGGCGTTGCCGCCATTTCCATTGGCTGTTGCTCCGTTGGCGGTTCCGCCCGTTCCGGTGCCGGTCCCGGTGGCATTCCCACCAAAGCCCGATCCGCCGGTCGCGTTCCCACCGTTGCCGTTCGCTGTAGCTCCGTTAGCAGTTCCGCCCGTCGCGTTGCCGCCCTGGCCGCCCGTCGCGTTTCCGCCCTGACCTCCGGTTGCATTCCCGCCATTGCCGTTCGCGGTGGCGGTCGCTGTGCTGCCGTTCACATTCACGGTGACGCCGCCGCCTCCGTTTCCGTTTCCGTCTCCGTTGTTGCCATTGTTGTTGTTATTGTTGTTGTTGGCACCGCCACCACCATTGTTGTTATTGCGGTTGCTGAGAGCTGCCAGACCTGCGAGTGCTCCCAGTCCGCCGAAGCCTCCGCCTCCGCCGCCGCTGAAGCCACCGCCTCCGCCACTGAACCCGCCTGAGCTGCCTCCACCGAAGCCGCCGACGTTACCTGTTGAACCAGCGCCACCAACACCGCCTGCTCCCGCGGCAACCGGACCAGCCGCAATGGCTCCACCCGGAACCAGAGCGTCTCCGGCGTAGATGGATCCGTCAGGAACGCCTGGAACTCCGTAGGCTTCCTGGCCGGGAACCAGTCCTGTGTAGGCGGCACCCGTCAACGCGTTGACATCCTCTTCGACCATCGGAGTCGCACTGAAAACGCGATCTTCATAGACCGGCACGTCCGGCACCAGTGAGCTCTGAGCGAACCCGGGACCGAACTGAGATTCATAACGCTGCAGGTACTGAGGAGATGTTGAAGGCACACCGGTCCCGCAGCCACAGGAGTTATCAGCCACGATCTGTGCCGCGTGAGGCATCGTCAGCATGACCGACGGATACCCTGGCAGGGCCGCTGATGCCTGATAGGCGAATGTCTGGCTGCAGACGGAACACGGCTGAGCGTAGACGAATCGGGAATGAGGACGAATTCCGGAACTCAGAACCGGAGCAGCTGTGAAAAGGACTGCCATCCCAACCGCCGATGCTTCCTTGAACCATCGAGAAATCTTGCCTGTCAACATGTTTCCTGTGCCTCGCAAAGTGGAGTGAGTCCTGATCCAGAGATGAGACTGAAAGTTCGGTTGGGGAGAACTTGAATTGATGAATTCCGGCCATCATCCGGATAGCCGCGTACTAACATATCCGGTGTGGCCAACCTCACCAGATTCATCACAAACAGACGATTCTTTTTGCCCACTTTGCCTAACCGGACTTCTGACTTTGACGGTTGTAACGATTTTGACGTTGTCGAAACGCAACGTTGTAATCGTCACCGTCCGCACAAATTCCACACAACTCGCATTTTCCCGGTACCCTGAGATGGATAACCCCTTCACGGGTCGGTGGCCGGAAGTAACCTTTTCGCAGCGCCAGCCGCAACAATCGTTGCCGCAGGCCATGGAAACTCGGGGCATTCAGATGAGAGTCCTGGGCACTGAGTGCGATTTTTTCCGGCGAAGGTTGACGAATGGAGACGAGGTCTATCCTGACGAGTCATGAGCCGACCAGCTGGGCGTGTCCCGACTGGCGAGCTCGAGCTGCATGGACGGCCGCGTTCTGCGCGGGCCTGTGGCTGCTGTTCGGAGACCTGATGGCATCGTTCATCAATCGCTGGGCCACAGAACCGCAGTACTCACATGGCTTCGCCATTCCGCTGATGGCATGCGGTCTGGGCTGGTTTCTGTTCGATCGTGTCACGGCGGGAAAAGCCACATCCAATCCCTGGGGACTGGCCTGGATTTCCGGCGGTGTGCTGCTGCACATCATCGGCGTGTATGTGTTTATCGAATTCGCAGACAGCCTGGGTCTGCTGTGCTGTATCGCGGGCGGAATCATTCTGATCTGGGGGCAGCGACTGACTCTGGCCATCTGGCCGGCGATTCTGTTTCTGGTGTTCATGTTTCCGCTGCCGTTTCGGATCGAGCGACTGCTGTCGGGGCCGCTGCAGCTGTACGGAGCTGAACAGGCGGCGTGGTATATCCGAGTCTGCGGGATTCCGGCTGTGGCTCAGGGCAGCATGATTCTGATGGGCGAACACAAACTGGGTGTCGCTGAAGCCTGCAGCGGAATGCGAATGCTGACCGTCTTCATCGCGATTTCCGTCGCCACAATGATCATTTCCCGACGGACACTGTGGGAGAAGCTGGTCATCCTGTTCAGCGCCGTTCCCATCGCACTGATCTGCAATATCACTCGCATTGTGGCGACCGCTCTGGCTTACCAAATGGCCGGTCCCGATCTGGCGGACCTTGTGTTCCATGACCTGAGCGGCTGGCTGATGATGCCCGGGGCCATGCTGCTGCTGTACCTGCTGCTGAAGACCCTCGACTGGCTCTTCATCTCCGCTCCGGAAGGCGACACACAGCTGCGTCCGGTGAAATACCCTTCACTGGCCAGTGTGCCTTCTGTGTCACGTTCCCGAAATTAACGAAACCGATGTCCCAGAGGAGTCCCTCACCGGACGCATGGTTCACTCAGTATTCTTTCTGAAGTCGAAAGCTCGTTCTGATGGATGATCAGAAAATCAGTCGCCGCGAAATGCTGCTGATCGGTTCCGGCCTTGCTGCGCTGTGTCTCGGCAAGCTGGCCGACAGCGCCATTAACGGAGTCGGTGTCGAGGACGAGCAGACAATTCAGCTGGCCTGCGATCGTCTGGCGAATCTGCCTTCCGTCTTCGGCAACTGGACGTCGGTGGACGAGGAACTCAGTGAACGGGAAGTCGAGGTTGCAGAGATTCGCAGCTATGTCCGGCGCCAGTACCGCAATCCTGCGCTGGGCTATGAAGTTCATCTCACCATTCTGTGCGGGCATGCCGGACCGATGGCCGTCCATCCGCCCACGGCCTGTTTTGAGGGTGTCGGTTACACACTGGCTTCGGGGCCGGTGATCGCCACCGTGACATCGGAAGGTTCTGATCAGGCCTGCGACTTCAACAAGTCGTCGTTTCGACAGATCGATGCGTCTGTTCCGGAAATCGTTCGAGTCTTCTGGGGCTGGTCCACAGACGGTCACTGGCAGGCTCCGTCGAACCCGCGCATTGCGTTTCGAGGTGACTCGTATCTGTACAAGATCTATGTCACGGACCGAGGCCTGGAGAACCCCGGAAAGAATGCTCTGCCTCAGATCGAAAAATTCCTTCACGACGCTCTGCCCATCATTTCCCGGGCTTTGACCCCAACCTCCTGATTCGGACTCTGCCCGCACCGGATCAGGCGGTCCACGTCACCTTCCGCTGTTCTCAGAAACTCTGCTCATGGCTCATTCCTCACTGTCCAAAGAACCTGTGGCTCGCCGGGTGCTGAACCTGAAGGCGCTGGGAATTCTTCTGGCAGCCGGACTGGGTGCCAGAACGGCGCTGGGGTATCTGCACGATTCTCAGATGGCTCGCACCCGCGACCTGCTGAAGGCCAATGCCGATCAGGCACTCGCTGAAGAAAACCATCAGCGTGCCTTCGATCTGCTGGAACAGTTTCTGGGACTTTCGCCTGGCAATGCCGAGGCCGAAGAGAAGATTTCGCAGCTTCTGGAAGAGCACGGAACATCCAACAAGGAACTGCAGCGAGCCTTCCAGATCAATGAAAAGATCCTGCGCAAGGACCGAACCCGAGACGACGTTCGGCTGCGACAGATTCGCCTCGCCGACCGGCTTGGTCAGCATGCAGACGTGGCGGTGCACCTGGGAATTCTGCGGGAACAGCGATCTGACCTTGCAGACGTCTGGTATTACAGCGGCCTGGTGGCTGAGGAAACCGGTGATCGACGCAGCGCCATTCAGTACTATCAGACCGCCGTGGCGCTCGAAAATCCGTCGGCCGAGACCTACGAACACCTGGCCAGACTGCTGACATCAGAAACCGGCAATACTCAGGCTGCCGAAGATCTGCTGCAACAGCTGGTCAACAGCCGCAACTCCGCAGAAACCCGCCGAATTCGAGCCAGGTGGATGCTGGAACAGCACCGACCTCAGGCAGCCATCGGCGACCTGGCAGAGGCCCTGCGCTTTGAGCCCGACCACGAACAGACTCTGGCGATGATGCTGAAAGCATTGCGAGAGCTTCCGGAAAAGTCATCCGATGTGAATCGCGATGCGGCGTACCAGTCGTTCATCAATCATCTGGGACAGCTGCTGAACGAGTTTCCCGACCGCGTTCGTCTGCGAATGTACCTGTCATCCGCACTGTGGTCGACGGGACGTCGGGATGCCGCCATTCAGACCCTCGAACAGGGAATCGCTCGTGATCCCCGGGAGTTCGAAATGTACGAGGTTCTCGTCGACTACCTGGTCAGTGAAAAACGCTACGACCAGGCTCAGGCAGTTTTCACCCGAATTCCGGAACGCGCCGTAAATCGAGGGCGAAGGGAATTCATGCGCGGGCGTCTGCTGATGTCGCAGAAGAACTGGGAAAGTGCGATTGAAGCCTTCGAAGTTGCCATGGGGTACGCTCATCAGGACAAGGACATGGCCTCACGGGCTCGAGTGTGCCTGGCATTGTGCCGTCGTGAAACCGGTGACAACATGGCCGCGATGGAAACCTATCGGGCACTGATTCAGAACAACCCCGAATTCGAAGGCGGACGACTGGGCATGGCATCGGCGTATCTGCGAGCTGACCAGATTGACCTGGCCATCGCCGAATACCGACAGCTGCTGCACGTCGAAGGCGTTCCCGAGTTCCTGGCGAACCTGATGATTCGCAGAAATCTTCAGCAGCCGCGACAGGGACACGACTGGTCAGAAATTGAAAACCTGCTGCGGGACGACCGGCCTCTGATCAGAGATGTGACTCAGAGAATTCTGCTGAAGGCTGACCTGCTGTTTGCAAAAGGCTTCCCGGCTCAGGCCATGGATCTGCTGGACGACGCCGCCCGACAGATGCCGGACAGCCCTCAGATTCAGCGAGCTCAGCAGCGACTGGCCGCCGTTCACGGTGATCAGCTGCTGGAACGAGTCCGCGGAGTTCTGAAGAACGATCCTGCGAATCCGGAAGCTCATCTCAGTATCCTGCGACTGCTGGCCAGTCAGCCCGACGCCGGGCAACTGACCGAATGGCTGCAGGGGCTGCTGAATGGAAACGGCCATGAGGTCCTGGACGAAAGCCGTCGACTGACGATTCTGTCGCAGGCGGCCACCAGTGTGGCAGAGAGCGAACTGTCAGCTCATGGATCCACCGCCGCCACCGAGGCCCTGCTGAAATTCGGTGGCGAAGCCTACCGTCGACTGGCGGCAGCCAGTCCTCGCGGCACGTTTGACTACATTCGATTCCTGGCGATGCACCAGTTCCCGAGCGAAGCACTGAATGCCGCCGAAGCCGCTGAAAAAAATCTCAACCCCGAACTGGCCGGAGCCTGCTGGCTGGAATGCCTGCGACATGCCTCAACCGATTCCGCCGTTCGACGTCGAGTCGACCTGGCTCTGGTCACGCTTATTCGACAGGAACCTCGCAATGCAACGCTTCGGCTTCTCTACGCCGACAGCCGCATTCTGCAGTCCGACTATCAGCAGGCCGAAGTTCTCCTGAATCAGCTGGCATCGTTTGATCGCCACAGTGGCCGAGCACTCGGGCGGCTGGCATGGCTGGCCCTGATGATTCAGCGCGACCCGCGCAAGGCACTTCAGCTGTCAGAAAACGCGACTCAGCTGTCACCCGGCGATGTCGAAGTCCGCAGCATTCGAGGTCTTGCACTGGCTGAAAACAACCAGTTGCAGCCGGCCCTGGATGTGCTGACATCCATTCCGGACGAAGACCGTCCCGTGGCCTCGTATCTTTACGAAGCCCGAGCTCACGCTCTGGCCGGACAGCAGCACGAAGCCACCGTCCTGATCCGGAAACTCAGCGACCGTCGACTGGTCGGCGATCTGAATTCCGCCGACCTGGCTCTGCTGAAACAAATGCAGCAGCTCCTGCAGGTCCGATCATCATCCATGACGAGTCGCTGAGCCCGCCAAACTCAGAATCGCTCGGGAACGTTCTCAGAATTCTCCGATCACGTTTCCGTCGTTTCGCGCACCCAGATTTCGCCACGTTCCCAGATCAATGTTTTCACTGATGCTGCGAACGGATCCATCCATCAGCGTGACGTTGACAATTCCGGTGTGCCAGCTGCGAGCGGTGACCGCTGCGTAGGTCGGAGTTGTGCATGACTTATCTTCGCGACACGACGTGTAGTCGCCTTCCAGAGGTCGAATGCCGCCGGGAACAAGCACTTCGCCGTTCGGGGGCAGAGTTGTGGTGAAGCCGGTCTGATGAACTCGCCCATCCACCCATTCCGTATGGCCGCTGTCCGGCTTGTTGCTGCCGCCCGCGGAAACAAGCAGGTCCACGTCGTTTGAGAACTGCGGTACGGTTGCGGTTCCGGTGTCGCCGTCACGGTTGTACGGCGAAAACGCCTTGACTTCAGCGAAGCAAAGCGTGTTTGTGGTGCCGTCGGTGAAGTCGCGGGTGCTGAAGTTCGAGTTCGGATGAAACGCACCATCACCGCCCTGCCGAGTCGAATTGGTCCAGACTCGCCATGTCCCGCCGTTGTATCCATATGTGATCGGGTAATGTTCGGCAGCGCCGGTCGCATCCAGCCGCTGACGATCGTTGACCTCACTCGGGCAGAGCCACGTGGCGACTCGCTGAGTCGCGATGCCGGCATTCACTCCGCTGGGATCGTCGTAAGCCAGACTCAGGTCAGCTCGATTGTAAAGATTGGCATTCTCCACATAGGGCAGGATTCGAGCATGAACGGACCATTCTCCGCCTGTGGTGTTCAGCGTACTGATGTCAGAAACGAAAGCTGGAGGAAACTTTGAGTGCACGTCCAGGTAATTGTGCAGAGCCAGTCCGATCTGTTTCAGATTGTTCTTGCACTGAGTCCGCCGAGCAGCCTCACGAGCCTGCTGAACCGCGGGAAGCAGCAGCGCAATGAGGATCGCAATGATGGCAATCACGACAAGGAGCTCAATCAGAGTGAAACCGGGGCGTCGAGGGTTGGTGGGAATACGAGACATCGTGGAAAAATCCTGCTTTGGGGGGCAATTCGACATTGGAAGGCGAGTGGGGTCATTTCAGTCGCAGCCGCGACATCTGTGTGTTTCTGGCTCGGCCGGTGATTTCTCCAGACCGATCGCCGCTGGAACTGCTGCGACTGAGATTCAGTCTCATTTCGTTTGCGAAAGTTTTGCAGGCACGCACGACGGGTTCAAGCCGGAATTCTGATTTTCTTTCCGGAATCTGCAGACTCGCGAATCGACGAGTTTGGGAAGTTTCACACCACATGAATCTGTCGGTTGACCGCCGGACACAGCCAACGCAGAATCGCCGCTGCGTGCCGAACTTGTCGTCACCAATCTTTCAGGACCTGTTGAAATCCACCTGTTATGCACACGTCGAGACTCGTCAATCAGCTTGCCCCGTCCGCAACCATCGCCGCCGCCGCCAAGGCTCGGGAACTGCGTGCCAAGGGGGTCAAAGTTCTGGAATTCACACTGGGCGAACCCGACTTTTCAACTCCGAAACACATCTGTGATGCGGCCAAAGCCGCCATGGATGCCGGGCATACAAAATACACCCCGGCGACCGGCCTGCCGGCGCTGAAACAGGCCATCTGCGAAGCTTTTGAACGCGACACTTCTGTGAAATACACACCTGCGGAAGTGACGGTCAGCAATGGAGCCAAGCATGCGATCCACAACGTGCTGGTCGCCTGCTGTGACCCCGGTGACGAAGTCATCATTCCGACTCCGTACTGGGTCAGTTACAGCGCTCTGGTGGAACTGGTCGGAGCAATTCCGGTTCTTGTGGAGACCACAGAAGAAAGCGGGTTCTGCCTGACGGCTGAACAGTTCCGCAACGCGGTCACCCCTAAAACCCGGATGCTGATGCTGAACAGTCCCAGCAATCCGACAGGAGGAGTTTATCCGATCGAGTCCCTGAGAGCTCTGGCCGACGTTGCGGTTGAGAAGGATATCATCGTGCTGTCGGATGAGATCTACGACAAACTGATCTACAGCGGGCACGAGTTCCGATCCTTCGCATCATTCGGCGACGAAGTCCGGCAGCGAACGATCATTGTCAACGGCGTCAGCAAGGCCTATGCGATGACCGGCTGGCGCATCGGCTGGACTCTGGCACCCGTGAATGTCAGCAAACGAATTGATGACCTGCAGAGTCAGCAGACGTCGAATCCGTGCAGCATCAGCCAGCACGCCGCGATCGCTGCTCTGAACGGACCTCAGCAGTGCGTCGCCGACATGCTGGTTCAGTTTCAAAAGCGTCGGGACTATGTTCTGGGCCGTCTGCGAGCCATTCCGGGCCTGACATTCGTCGATCCAGGCGGTGCGTTCTACGCCTTTTTCAATGTCAGCAGTTACTTTGGCAAAGCACTTCAGGGAGGCGTCAAAGTGAACAATGCAACGGACTTCTGCACGGCTTTGCTGGAACAGGCTCACGTGGCCACCGTCACCGGCGATGCCTTCGGAGCTCCCGGTTATGTCCGCTTGTCCTTCGCCACCAGTATGGACATTCTGGAAGAAGGTCTGAATGCTCTGGAAGGTTTTCTGAACCCGTAGCTCCGCAAAAAGTGGCCCCTCGCTCCGCGAGGGATGCCTCCAAAGTCCCGATGACTGGTGACATCCACGCCTGATGCCGGTGGCTGTTTCCTGAACGGTGAGAACGCTGAGTGCGGTCTGCGAAAATCGCTTTTTCGGCACTCTGCTGTGGATACAATGGGGATCTCGCCTCTGTTCTCCCGCCTCATCAAACGCCGCTCCTCATGTTGAAGTCTCTTCTGCTGATATCTGCTGTCGTGTTCGCTCTGTCCTGCGGACACGTGTCTGTTGCCGACGATGCCGCTTCGAAGGGGGAAGCGATCTACCGTCAGGCGTGCGCCTCGTGTCACGGAGCTGCCGGCGAAGGGACTCCGGACAATTATCCGGAACCACTGTTCGGAGATCAGCCCACCTTTGATCTGGCGGAAACCATTTCGCAGACGATGCCGAAAGATGAAGCCGATCTGTGCGTCGGCGACGATGCCAAAGCCGTCGCGGAATGGATGCAGACGGCGTTTTATTCTCCGGAAGCTCAGGCCCGGCTGCACCCGCCTCGAAAGTCGCTCAGTCGCCTGACGGTGTCTCAGTATCGCAATGCTGTCGCTGACCTGATTGAAGGCTTTCAGTGGACGGCTGAACCGAACGATCAGCGAGGTCTGACGGCTCGCTACTATTCGTCTCGAAATTTCCGCGACAAGGACAAAGTTATTGAGCGCACGGACGCTCGCATTGACTTCAACTTCGGCGAAGGCACTCCGGATTCTGAAAAGATCCCCAACAATGAACAGTTCTCAATTCGCTGGGAAGGTTCGCTGATGGTGACGGAAACCGGATGGTATGACTTCATCGTCAGGACCGAAAACGGAGTTCGGCTGTATGTCAACGATCGCCGGGAACCTCTGATCGACCAGTGGGTGAAGTCCGGATTCGACACCGAATATCAGGGACGGCGATTTCTGCTGGCGGGCCGACTGTATCCGGTCAATCTGGAGTGGTTTACGTTCAAAGAGAAAACCGCGTCCATCGGACTGTGGTGGGTTCCGCCGCATGGAGTGGCCGAACCGATTCCTGCTCGACACCTCACGACTCAGAATTCGCCGCAGGTGCTGGTCGTCGAAACTCCGTTTCCTCCCGATGATCGCAGCGACGGATATATTCGAGGCACATCGGTTTCAAAGGAATGGGATGAAGCAACGACCTTTGCGGCCATTGAAACCGCAGACCAGCTGGTTCCGTATCTGCGGGAACTGGCGAAGGTCAAACGCGAAGACAACGACGAACAGCGACGTCAGAAGCTGAAGGATTTCTGTCTGACATTTGCTTATCGAGCGTTTCGCCGACCGCTGGATGATCAGCAGAAACAGACTTACGTGCTGGCTCATTTTGCCGACGGTGTTTCCGACGAAGATGCCGTCAAACGCTGTGTGCTGGCGGTGCTGAAGTCACCGCGGTTTCTGTATCGGGAAGTTGACGGACAGCAGGATCTGTACACCGAAGTGGAACGCCTGTCGTTTGCGCTGCGGGATTCCATTCCCACCCCGAATCTGCTGCAGGCGGCCGAGAAGGAATGGGTGAAACCTGACAAGGCACTGCGCGACCAGGCGTGGGCTCTGCTGAACACTTATCGCGGGCGAACACGGCTGCTGGAATTTCTGCGAGTCTGGATGAATGTTGAACGGCTGGAACAGATCGACCGCAATCCCGAACACTATCCCGACTTCAATCCGCGTCTGGTGGCTGACCTGCGGACATCGCTGGAATTGCTGCTGCAGGAAACCGTGTCCACGGATGACGGAGCCTTTCGCAATCTGCTGACCGGTGATCAGGTGTGGATGAATGACCACCTGGCAGCGTTCTACCATGTCACTCAGAACGGCGAATCCGTCGAAGGCATCTCTTCCGCAGCGACATCGTCCGGCGATTTTGTCAGGGTGCTGTTTGAACCGGAACATCGAGCCGGAATTATTTCGCATCCGTTTCTGATGGCCGGGTTTGCCTATCACGACAGCAGTTCGCCGATTCATCGGGGCGTGTTTCTGTCACGAGGCATTCTGGGGCGAGCCCTGAAGGCACCGCCGGATTCCGTGGCGCCGCTGCCGCCGGATCTGGAGCCCACTCTGAATACTCGGGAACGTGTCGCTCGGCAAACCAGCCCGGCGATGTGTGCCAACTGTCACCGGATGATCAATTCGCTGGGGTTTGCTCTGGAAGAATTCGATGCCGTCGGTCGCCTGCGTTCAACGGAAAAGGATCGCCCTGTGGATTCTTCGGGGCACTATCTGATGCGGGATGGGACCCTGGCTGAATTTCAGGGAGCCAACCAGCTGGCCGATTTTCTGCTGAACAGTCAGGAAACTCATCGATCGTTTTCCCGTCAGCTGTTTCACCACATGATTCAGCAGCCCATCCTGGCTTACGGACCCGACACCATTCAGGAGCTGGCTGACTTCTTCGAAGCTCATGGCTTCAGCATGCGGCACCTGATGGTGGAAATTGCCTTCCGCACGGCTCGTGAACAGGCGGAATCGCAGCAACCCTGAATCAGGGTTTTGTGGTCTTCCGGAACGTGAACCCGAGCGCTGTTCAATGTGTCCGGTCTGGTTCAGGTCCGAGTCGCGTTGTTTCCGGCAAATGCTGTGAAGGGGCCGGAATCGTCGGGGAGACACTGTTCATTGGGTGGCGATCGATTCAGAATACGGCTCTGGTCATAATCTCCGTATGTCATTTCCGCTTTCTGAATTGAGTTGTCTGTTGTTGTGATGGCCGAAGCAACTATTCCACTTCGTGATCAGGACGAAGCTCAGGCCATTGTCGGGCCGTGTGATGACTATCTGCGACGAGTCCGGCAGCGGACCAGTACTCAGATCGTGCTGCGCGGGAATCTGATTTCCGTCACCGGCGATGAACAGAATGTCGAACTGTGCGAGAATATCCTGAAGCTGTGGCAGACCATCCTGCGCAGCAACGGGGAACTTCTGGAAAGCGATGTCATTCGGTCACTGGATTCCAATCTGGAGGGAGACGCTCTGCAAAACGACATCACAGGTTCCGGCAACGGACGATCGATCACGGGTTCGTTTTCCGACGAAGGGACACACAGCCGCTCTGAACCACTGACCGCCGCGGTTCCTCCGAAAAGCCGTGACATCCGAGCCGCTCGGGGGGGCCGGGACAAGGTCGCCGCGATTCGAGCCAAGACTGACGGACAGGCTGGCTATATGGAGGCAATGCAGAAGAACCCGCTGGTGTTCTGCGAAGGCCCGGCCGGCTGCGGGAAGACTTATCTGGCCGTCGCGATGGCTCTGCAGGCTCTGCGAGATGAAGAAGTTCGGAAGATTGTGCTGGTGAGGCCGGCTGTGGAAGCTGGCGAAAAACTGGGCTTTCTGCCGGGGGATATGTTTGCCAAGGTGAATCCCTTCGTCCGTCCCCT
The DNA here is from genome assembly GCA_041398865.1 of Planctomycetaceae bacterium. Lineage (GTDB taxonomy): Bacteria > Planctomycetota > Planctomycetia > Planctomycetales > Planctomycetaceae > Fuerstiella. The sequence continues at coordinate 135,579 of JAWKTY010000015.1, read as the reverse complement.
GCTGGATGCCATGAACGACATGCTGGACTACGACCAGGTGCGGCGATACATGGCCAACGACGTGATTGAGATCGCTCCGCTGGCCTTCATGCGAGGTCGGACGCTGAATGACACCTTCATGATTCTGGATGAAGGGCAAAATACGACAATTACGCAGATGAAGATGTTTCTGACGCGAATGGGCATCAATTCCCGCATTGTCGTTACGGGCGATTCGACTCAAAACGACCTTCCGAAAGGCACAACCAGCGGTCTCGTCGACGGAATTCGGCGGCTGCATCGGATTCGTGGGGTTGCCATTGTGAAGCTGAGCGGCGACGATATTGTGCGACACCGGTTGGTGCGGGAAATTGTTTCGGCGTACGAAACTCCCGATTCGAGCGACTCAACGAACGAATCCTGATTCCTGCACCGCCCATCGCGACGAACGTTTCTTCGTCGGCAGCAGTCACATGTCATTTTTCGGTGCTCGCCGGACCCGACAGACCCGAGTCTATCGGCCGAATCCGTCCATTCGCGACAAAGTCGGTTCCGCCCTTCAGGATTATCGCATCCTGACACGGTTGCTGGTGGCGATCTTTGCAATCGGGATGATGCAGGTTGCCATGACTTCATGGCAGTCACGATTTCCCTGGCGCGAAGGTCAGATTGCGGTCGTTGGCGTTCAGTCGCGCAATGACTTCAAGGTCGAGGACGTTCGGGCCACCGACCAGGCTCGTCTGCGTGCCGAAGAACAGGTACGACTGGTCTTTGTTCAGAACAATGCTTTCTGGACAGAATTCGAATCGCGTTTCCGCAAGGAACTGACGGATATTGCCAACGCGGAAACTCTGGAACAGCTGGCCCCCGAAGTCATTGCCGGGTTTCGACTGAACCTTGAGATTCCGGGCGAAGTCGAAAAGGGCACGGCGCCGACCACTCGGTTCACTCAGGTGAAGCGGGCTCTGGCGGAATCGAACATGGCGATCGGTGACCGCTTGGCCCAGATGGAGATCGAGTTCTCGCAGCTCCTCAGCGGAGCTCGGGGACGCGGGATTCTGGACGAAGCGAGCCTGGCTCAGATTCCTGCCGATGGCCGCGAGCCGGATCCGCTGCGAGCGATCGAAATTCAGGACAGCGACGGCATCATTGTCAGCTACAACACTCTGTCGGACGTCCTGCTGAAGTATCAGCTGCTGGAAACGGGCACCATTGGTCGAGCCTGGGTGTCTCTGCCCAACCTGCAGCAGCTTCGGCCCGCCGTCGAACAGTGGCTGACAGCGAACCTGAACGGACAGCTGAACTACAACGACAACGCCACTCGACTGAAACGCCGTGAAGCCGTTGACGCCGTTGAAGTGCAGTACGACCTGTATCCGGCCGGGCGGACGCTGATTACCGCCGGAACTCCGCTGGAAGCTCTGCAGCTGCAGGTCCTGAATGAAGAATACCGAGCTCACGAAATGGCCGTCACATTTTCTCAGCGGCTGGCTCGAGTCGCCGGGATGTCGCTGATCGTGACCATGATGGTCGTGCTGCTGGGGATCTACCTGGCTCACTCTGAACCCACCCTGCTGGAAGACGTTGGTCAGCTGCTGGCTCTGATCCTGATCTGCGTCGTGGCCGTTTTCCTGAGCTGTCTGCTGAGCCGCGATCCGTGGCGAGCCGAGGTGCTGCCGCTGCTGGCCGCAGTGATTGTGATTTCAATCGTTCACAATCAGGTGCTGGCAACACTGCTGGGGTTCTGCATGTCGCTGCTGATTTCTCTGACAACCGTCGGTGATCTCGGCCACTTTGCAACGTTGATGGTGCTGTGCCTCACCGTGATTGTTCCGCTCCGGCGCATTTCTTCCCGGTCGACGCTCATCAAGATCGGTTTCGTGCTGGCGTGTGCGGCCTTCGTGACCGTGTGGAGCATCACGCTGATCAGTTCTCACAACTATTCCGAAGCCTGGCGAAATGAAGCCATGCTGATGAAGGCATTGAAATTTGCCGGATGGTCGCTGCTGTGCTGTTCCGTTGTCAGTAACTGTCTGCCGTTCATCGAAAGTGCGTTCGGAGTTCTGACGGATATCAGCCTTCTGGAACTGACCGACGTGTCACATCCGCTGCTGCAGGAATTGGCTCGCCGAGCTCCCGGAACTTACAACCATTCCATCACCGTTGCCTCCATCGGCGAAGCCGCTGCGGAATCGATCGGCGCCAACGGTCTGCTGCTGCGCGTCGGCGCGTATTTTCATGACATCGGCAAGAGCCTGAAGCCCGAATACTTCATCGAGAACATCGGCCATGGTCAGAAGAATCCTCATGATTCACTGGCCCCGGCGATGAGTGCTCTGATCATCATCGGGCACGTGAAGGACGGAGCCGAAATGGCAGAGCAGCACAACCTGCCCCGAAAACTGATCAACTTCATCGAGCAGCACCACGGGACAACTCTGGTGGAATACTTCTTTCGGGAAGCAGCCAGCCGAGCGGACGGAGATCACCGTACCGATGCCGAAGAGTCATCGTTTCGTTATCCCGGCCCGAAGCCTCAGAGCAAGGAAACGGGCGTCATGATGCTGGCCGACGCCGTCGAAAGTGCCAGCCGCACGCTCAGCGAACCCACCCCCAAACGAATCCAGTCGCTCGTACACGAGATTACTTTGAAACGAGTTCTGGATGGCCAGTTCGACCAGTGCGGCCTGACAATGTGCGAGATTCGGACCGTGGAAGAATCGCTCGTGAAGTCACTGCTGGCCGCTCACCACGGCCGCATCAAATACCCGGACCAGAAGACCGCCTGAAACCGGCTCGCCCCGAGCGTAAGAGGGGTTGATCGCCATCGCGAGGCCCGTCAGGAGGCAGGACAAGTCACAGAACGTGATCACAAACCTTTCCCGACAGGTTCAGCAGCGAACAAAGGGAGCGTGGTTCTGTGAGTCACTGCAGTTCGGCAAGTTGTCGTACGACGGGGCCCAGATAGTCGATTTGTCCGGCGATTGTCGTGACGGAAGCCGCGCCGCTGGCGATGGATGTTTTCAACGTCCAGTGGGCTGCTTCCTCGTCGGGTGGAATGGTCGACTCGGCTGCCGCGCGCACTGGCTGGCGGCTTCCGCATCGGAGAATGCCATCAGAGCACCGACGTCGGTGATTTTGACCCAGTTGCCTCCGCACTGCCGACACAGGTCACTCAGTTTTTGCAGATGCTGCTGAAACAGACATTGGCGGCGAGCATCGCCACTAGAGTCGGAGGCCGATGACCGCAGTTCGGGGATGGCGGTTTTCAGAAGTGTGATCTGCCCGATGGCTGTCAGGTGTTGCGGCAGCCATGCGTCTCCCTGCATGAGTTCTCGAAAGGCCGGCACGCCAATCAGCCGAGCGGCAGACAGGCGATCCTGTTGATCGGCCATTCGTTCAACTCGTACCGTGACCTCGCGATCGAACGGGTTGTGCAGAATGAGCCATTGGCTGTTTGATTTCAGCAGCACCGCCGGCTGCTGCCAGTCTTCCGCCAGTCCCACATTCAGCTGGAAACCTGCCTGCAGCGCCTGCGAATTTCGATCACCCTCTGCGACTTTAAAGTTCAGCGAATAGGGCAACTGAGGACCTCGAAGACAATAGTGTCCGGAAGGCAGAGCCAGTCCAAGGCTGAGCGTTTCCTGAGGATGCAGTCGAGTCTGAGCGGCCACATGCGGCGAATGAGCGGGGCCTCCGATGCAGTAGGTTCCGGTATCCGCATGCCTGATCTGCGGATGAACTCGAAAGATGGCTTCAATTCGCGTCATCAGGTCGGTCTCGAAATCCAGCTGACAGGCTTCGCAGTGTTCGTGTGCCTGCAGCAGTTCCAGAGCGTCAACTGTCCTGGTTGCGATTCGGCAAGACGGGCAGATGACATCCCACGCCAACTGAAACAATCCAGCGCCGACACCGCGCAAGAGGATGAACAGCACGTGTTCCTGATTCAGGTTCAGTCGGGATGCGAGACGCAATGGCTGGATGCGACCGATGTCCTGAGCCGGAGCGACGCAGATGAAGTCTGACACGGCCAGCAGCGTTTCCCGATCAGTCTCGGAAGTCTGCAGCTGACTGATCAGCTGGTTCAGTCGCTGCTGCCCGCGCAGACTGATGGTCTCCGGATTCCGGAATGCATCGACGGAATATTCTGCTCCCTGAGTGGCCGCCAGAACGCCATCGATCCGCTGATAGACTCGCGCCAAAGAACGCCGCGCGTCCACACCAAAGTTGAACCTGGCAAACGCGTTCCCGAACCAGCCCTGAGGAGCGATCTGAAAACTGTGAACAAGTCGAGTGCCGCCATCCAGCAGCGGAAAGAATTCCACCACACTTGTGAACCATTTCAGCGGGCCTTTGATAAACTCTCGCAGAACCCCCATGCGTCGCTGTTCAATCCATTCAAACTGGTGTTCCCTCCACTTCAGCGAAACGCCGGCGACTCGGATATCAGCAAAGATCGCCAGCTGGCCATCCGGCAGCCGCTGAGTGCTGTACTGGACGGCGGGTAGACCAATGGCCTGATTCAGGCGTTCGGTATTGGAAACGAACGGCCACAACTGATTCGGAGACGACCTGAGAGTCCATTCAAAGCGATATTGCAGCAGGTTGTCTGAATCATTGATGTCCGGAACAACCGGGTGCACCAGAATTCCGGTCGCTTCACCTCGCTGAAGTCGCTTCAGGTCTTCCAGCAGATCTGCCGCCGACGGATATCGCAGTTCCGGACGTTTCTGCAGGCAGCGGGCAACGACCTGACTCATTCCATCGCTGGCATCCGAACGCAGTTGCTGAAGCGGCGGTGGAGGCGAATGCCGGTGCTGTTCTGCCAGTTCCAGCAGATCTGTTCCCCGAAACGGTCCGCGCCCCGCCAACATGTGATACAGAGTGGCACCGAAGGAATAGATATCGGATCGAGCATCCGTTTCCGACTGATCGGAGAACTGTTCGGGGGCCATGTACATCGGCGTGCCCAGCACCGCATGCTCCCGAGTCATCGCAAGAGACTGAGACTGCTGAGTGTGGCGGGCCAGACCGAAGTCAGACAGTTTGACGGTCCAGGCAGATTCGTGGCGGGCAGAGGCTGCGTCTTCTGACGAACGAGATTCCAGCAGAATATTTTCCGGCTTGATGTCGCGGTGAATGATGCCCTTTTTGCCGATGTCCACCAGCGCCTGAGCCAGATCGATGGCGATCTGCAGGGCTCGTTGTTCGCTCAGACGGACTTCTCGGCTGAGCAAATCCGCGACCGTGATTCCATTGACGAATTCCATCACGATGTAGATCGCGTCTTCGTGCGAACTGACGTCGTACATTCGAGTAATGTGCTGACTGTCAACGTCGGACAGCAGCCGAGCTTCTTTGTGGAATCTTTGAACAGCCTCCGAATTCTGCAGAAACTCAGAGGCCATGACTTTGACGGCGAAGATCCGGCCTGATTCGATGTGTCGAGCCTTGTAGACCTTCCCCATCGCTCCGGAACCGATCAGTTCTTCCAGTTGATAGTCGCCGAACCGACTCCCGGACATCAAAGAATTCGCCGTCTTGCCCCGCAGCCGTTCTCGAAAACGACGCACCCCCGCATCCGACTGCGGACGATCGAAGAACTCCAGCGGAACAGGCGGCGGCAGCGGTCCCGAACCGGATTCGTGGTCGTTGTTAGTCGAAGCAGACATCTTCGTCTCGATCGAATATGGTGATCGCCGCAGGGTTACTGGCCACTCGAGTGTCGTGCCTCTCAAGTCCCTCCGTTAACCCGTGGCCGACAGGCGGAACCGAGAACGCGTGGCCTTTCGGCCACGGGTTAAACGGAGACAGAACACTGCGGTCAATAACCTTAGCCCATCTGAGTGAGACAATACACTGGAGATTCCGTCGTGGACAGGTCAGGAATCGTGAACAAGGACTCGTGGGCTCGTCCACGACCTGCCGTCCAAATCAGCGGTTGCATCTCCCCGCAGGCACCGGACCAGTCGCTCAACCGTCTCGGCTGTGTTAGCATAATCATTCCCGAGACTGACATCGTATGCTGCATCGAGTGATGTTTGGAACTGTTCCTGGTGCAGTTTGGTAACGCACACAACCTTCTGTTGACTTCAAACCCATCGGCGATCGTTCGGAGTATGGACATTCATCCGGAGAAAACTCAGGCAGTTCAGGACTCGACCGGTCGCCTGAGCAACATGAATACCAACTGGACTCAGCTGGGAGTCGCGCACGATTCCGTCGACCGTACGTCTGCTGAAATTGTGGAGCGCGAAAGCATTTCTGGATCGATATGCTGCTCCGGTTTATCAGTATTTGCTGGCCTGTGTGAAGAACGAAGACGTTGCCGGCGACCTGGCTCAGGATTTCGCCGTGCGATTTCTTTCCGGGCGTTTTGAAAATGCGGATCGTTCCCGTGGCCGGTTTCGCGACTTCCTGAAGCGGTCGCTCAGCAATCTGTCCACCGACTACTTTCGTCGACAGTCAAAGGAACGGCGCAATCTGGAAAAGCTGTCTCAGAACACTCAGCCACAGGAACACGAACCCACGGGCGCGGTATTCGAAGATCTGTGGCGTCAGGAAATTCTGACCCTCGCATGGCAGGGTCTGAAAGGCACCGACGAGGAATCCGGTTCGGTCATGTATGTTGTGTTACGACTCCGTTCTGAAAAGCCGGACCTGTCTGCGACGGAAATGGCCGAAGCTCTGAGAACGCTGCTGCCGGACTGTTCGCCGAATGAACAATGGGTTCGTCAGACTCTGCATCGTGCTCGAAAGAAATTCAGCCAGCTCCTGCGCGACGAGGTTGCTCGGACTGTCGGAGATTTGTCCAAAGAAGCGATTGACAATGAACTTGCCGAACTGGGCCTGCTGAAATACTGCGAAGAATAGCTTCAGCAGGCCCGGCGACAACCGCACATCAAAGCAGATCACCAATGCTGGTGAAGAGTTCGTCCAGGTCAAGCACTCCAAAATCTCGTGCGAACACATCGCCGCTCTGCAGGTCAACTCGCGTGGTCTGAGCGTTGTACAGCAGTTCCGGATTGTCGTAGTAGGTTCGGTTCAGTCTGGTGATCAGAGTTCCCGACAAACCTGCACCTGAACTGACTCCGTCCCATTTGTAGAGTTCACCGGCCTGATTGATGTACGTCCATTCCGCCAGAGCTTTTGAATAGATCCAGCGTTCCTGATTGGCTCCAAAGTTCTCAAACAGATTCCCCGTCGATTCCAGTTGCAGCCGCTGATCAAGCTGGAATGCGAATTCCGTGAAGCGATCCGGGAACGGAGCTGTCTGAATCTGATTGGTTCCCAACTGCGTTCGAACGGTGTATCGGCCCGGAGCCACACCGGAAAACAGATACGAACCGGCTTCGGTTTCGGGTTCGATCATGCTGTTGCCGTTGCGGTCAACTGTCGCGGACAGAACAGTCATCACCAGATTGCCGTCGCGGTCAATCAGCTGAATCTGCTGTCCGGTTTTGTAGTTTTCCGACGCGTCACGCACACCATTCTGATTGACGTCAGAGAAAACCTGACCGGAGATCGTCACTGCCGTGTAGTTCGCGAAATCCGGACCGGATAACCGGCTGCCGGGTGCGACGGGAATCACCGGATCAGCCGCGTTGAACAGCAACTGCGGACTGGCGTGATACAGCGGATTCAACTGAGCCAGCAGGGTTCCACGCAGAGGACCATTGTTGCCGCCGGTTCCGCCAATCCAGCTGTAAACGCCTCCATCCGGCGTGATGTAATCCATCCCGAAGTTTGCTTCAGCCAGTGCTCACCCAAATTTCCGAAATTCGTGAAGTAGTTTCCGGTGTAGTCCAGATTGAGCGACTGATTCAACTGCCACGCCATGTCCGCATCCATCGGCGCGGGCCCCGCACTTTGGACCTGCCCCGTCACAGGGACCTCTCGAACAGTGTAGTTCCCCGGCATGACTCCGGTGAACTGATAGATGCCCGTTTCTGTCGCCGGGTCGATGCTGCTGTCTCCGTTCAGGTCGATCTCCGCCGTCGTTGTCGTGGCGACGACCATGCCCGTCGCGTCGAGAAGTTCAAAGACGACGCCATTCAGGTTGGGCTCAGGCTGAGCTTCCGGCAGAAGGAATTCGTCGCGATGAAAACGAGGATCCAGTTGAGCAACAACCGTTCCGGTCAGCATTCGAGCCGTTCCGTCCCAGCGAGTCAGCGAACCGTCCGGCAGAACAAAATAGAACGCGTTGTCCGTCGCCGACTTGTACCAGTGTTCCTGACCACCGTAGGCATTGGTGAAATACTTTCCGTTAACAGCGAACAGGCCCAGATCGATCACCGCCTGAGGCAGCCGAGCACCGTCGCCGTTGATATCGTGCCACTTCTGCCCCGTGATGGTCGATGGAGCGGCGGGAAGGAGAGATTCGATCGCTCCAATGTCAAACGTGAATCCCTGAGGCCGCGCGCGGCCGGTTTGATCGACAGTGATGCCAACGGCTGTCAGATCAAGGCCCGTATCAATCGCCGGACTTCCGGAGACCAGAGCGTGGGTCATTGTCGGGCCGCCGTTGTCGGACAGGACCGGGTTCAGCACAGTTGTCACGTCAATCGTGCCCGACCCGGCGACGCCAACGATATTCCCGGAAACCCCATGCATCAGTCCTCCGGAAGTTGCAGCATCACCAATGAGATTGTTGGCACTGGTCGAACCCAGACTTCCGGCAACATCATCATGCAGACTTCCGGAACCCGATTGGTTGCCGGCCACAATGGTGTTCAAGGCCACAGTGACGCCCCCGGCAACGGTGAAAATTCCTCCGCCCTTCATGTCGCCGACCGCATGATTCCCCGTGATGGTAACATTCCTCAGCGTCAATGTTCCGACGCCGGAATTCCACAGACCACCTCCTTCATTCTGAGCGGTGTTGCCGCTGACGGTCGAGTTATCGATGCGGACGTTACCCGCTCCGGTCATGTGGACGGCTCCTCCGTTTCCGGGAGCCGCACCTGTGGAATTCGCGGACAGCGTGGAATTGACAATCGTGACGACTCCGGCACTGTCTTCAAAAGCTCCTCCAGCTCGTGAAGCCGTGTTGCTGGAGAACGTGACGGAGTCCAGCGAGACCGTTCCTCCCAAATTCAGAATGCCTCCACCGCTGCCGGACGCACCGTCGGCGATGTTTCCATCGATCAACACCATGCCGTTGCTTCCGTCAATCGACAGCACGCCGCCGTTGTTGAAGATGCCTCCACCCCCGTCGTCAGCGGCCGCTCCGTGAGCCATGTTTCCGGTGATCACGGTGCCGCCGGTGATGGTCATCGTGCTGACGCTGTTCCACAAACCACCGCCTTCACGAGCGGCAACGTTTCCGCTCACCGTGCCACCAACGATTTCAACCGTGCCAGCGCCGGTGACGTGCAGACCACCTCCATTGCCGGGAGTGGCTGCCCCGGGAACACCAGCGGTGTTGTTGTTCAGCACGACGTTGTCCAGAGATACGCTGCCGAAATTGGATTCGATGCCCCCACCTGCTCGGCTGGCGCTGTTGCCCGAAACTGAGGCGTTCGAAACGATCAGCGTACCCTGATCGTTCAGAATGCCGCCTCCTGAACCCGAGGTGGCCGCAAATTCAATCTGTCCGCGGACTTCCCCGCCCATGTTTGCCGAACTGTGGACGTTGATGTACGCCCCGCCACTCAACAATGCCTGCAGTTGTTCTGCCGGAAACGCAACGTCTTCCAGAATAAGTCGCAATCCGCCACCGTCTTCGACAAAACTTCCGAAGTCCAGCAGGTTCACGATGACATCGCCGTTGGTACCAGCGGCACCGGTGTGAATATGAGCCCCAATCAGTTCCGGCAGAGCTGTTGTGTCCGTCAGTTCAATGCCGGTGACGAACAGGTTCAAACGGAACGCATCCATGGCGGCATTCAGGGCGAAATCTGCCGAGCCGGTCGCCGTTGTTGTCACGGCGGGGACCTGTTGATCGCCGCTGAGCGTCACGCTGGTTGAACCCAGAACCGTATTGTCCGTGATTGAGGCGCCATCAATCTGCACGGTGCCCCCCGCATTAAAGACGCCTCCACCGCCCTGATCAGCATCGATGCCAAAAGCACCGTTTCCGGAAATGACGGTTCCGCCGCCGATGGTCATCACTCCGGAGCCGTTCCATAAACCGCCACCTTCGGCCGCAGCAGTGTTGCCCAGGACAGAGCCGCCCACAACGGCCGTCGTACCTGTGGAACTGACATGAATTCCACCACCGTTGATCCCGGCTGCATTACTCGCAATTGTCACAGCATTCAGAACGACCGTCCCGGTGTTATTCTCGATGCCGCCTCCGGCTCGAGCTGCTGAGTTCCCGGACACGCTGCCGCCATTGATCTGCAGAACACCACCGACAGCATTCAGAATGCCTCCACCGTTGCCCAATCCAATAGTTGCGGTATTGTTCGTGACATCAACATTGTCGAGCAACAGCACTCCTTCGTTCAGAATGCCTCCACCGCCCGTGCCCGGCAGATCGCTGCCCGTTGAGTTGCCGTCAATCGTGGAATCAGTCACGGTGATTTCGCCGCTGCCGTTGTAGACCCCTCCTCCATCTCCTGAGGCCACGTTTTGCTGAATCGTTGAATTCATCACGGAAACAGATCCACTGACGGGACTCAGTTCCGTCGACGCAATCGGCGCTGTTGCGTCGTAGGTTCCGTTCACTGTCAAGCCATGCAGCACGATCTCCCGCAGACTCAGCGGATTCAGGTTATGGAACTGACGAGCCTGATCGGCGTTAGTCAGATCGAACTGATAGGCCTGACTGAAATTGATGACTCCACCCGGGGCCGTCGGGAAGTCTGCGATGTCAAAATTGGCCAGCGGTGATTCTCCTGACGGAGGAGCCGCTGTCTGAGGACTGCTGAGATTCAGCAGCACCGGTCCGTAACCGACCAGCCCTTCACTCAGTGAAAGAAATCCGTCATTGTTGGTATCAAACGACGCCGCAACCGGGGCAACCGAGTCCACGGCAACACCGCCCGCCCCTTCGAAGAATGCCCCCGAAGTTGTCCCTGAGTCAATGAGGCTCTCCACGAAACGACCATGGATGTGCTGGATATGAGGAACGTCGGCTTCCAGTCCGGAGGCCTGAATACTGACAGTCAGGATCGGATTCAGAGCATCGGTTTCGTCCAGAGTCACCGTCACCGTGCCGCTGACACCACTGCTGTTCAGAGCAATCAGATCGGAATGAAACACCGATACGGCAGAACCGCCGCCATCGCTGTTAAAAATCCCGGCGCCTTCCACAGCTGAATTGCCTGTAATCGTGACTCCGTCAACAGTCAGGTTCGAAAGAGAATGGTTCCACAGCCCACCGCCTTCCGCTGCGGCAACATTTCCGCTGACAGTTCCCCCGGTGATGCTGACATTGCCGGCTCCGGTGATGTGCAGACCACCGCCGTTTCCGGGTGAGCTGCTGTCCGTGCCGTATGCGGTGTTGTTGTCCAGAATGACATTCGTCAGCGTCAGCCCCGTGACACCAGCCACCGCCGAAGCATCTTCGATTCCTCCACCGGCGCGCTCCGCTTCGTTCCCGCTGATTTCAGCATCATTGACGCTGACGACACCGCCGCCTGCGTTGAAGATGCCCCCACCGCTGCCCAGAACACCGTAGGCCACGTTGTTGATGATCTGCACCGACGCGGCCGATCCGTCAATGACCACCGTTCCACCGTTGTTGAAGATGCCGCCACCGCCATCATCCGCTGCATCGCCGCCCGCTTCATTGGCCTGAATCAAAGTCCCGTTCTGAATGGTCATGAGTCCTGAACCATTCCACAGACCGCCGCCTTCCCGAGCCGCTCGATTCCCAAACACACTGCCGCCATCCATCGTGAACGCTGCCGCGCCGCTGATGTGAAGGCCTCCCCCGTTGCCCGGATTGGCTGCTCCCGCTGTGCCGTCCACGTCGTTGTTGATCAGATTCACAGCCGTCAACAATGCGTCACCGGAAATCAGCTCGATACCACCTCCCGCGCGAGTCGCGGAATTGAACTGAATGTTCGCAGAAGAAATCATGACGCTTCCGGCGGTACTGAATATTCCACCGCCACTTCCGGACGTTCCGGGGGCCACGTTGTTGCTGATCGTCACAAGGGTCGTCGATCCATCGACAATCAGTGTTCCGCCGTTGTTGAAGATTCCACCTCCACCGTCATCAGAGCCGGAACCTTCTGCGGAATTGCCGTTGATCACGGTGCCGTTCTGAACCGTCAACGTCGCGCCGGATTGATTCCACAGGCCGCCGCCTTCGCGACCAGCCACGTTATCGCTCACGGTTCCGCCGTCGATCATGACTGTTGTCGCCGTTGCTCCGCCATCACCAGTCACGTGAAGACCGCCACCGTTGCCCGGATTGGCGAGCAGTCCCTGACCCAGAAGGTCGGCAGCGGACACATCGTTGCCAACGATGTCAACATTTGTGAAGCTGGCCATCCCTGTAACAATTTCAATCCCTCCTCCGGCACGAACCGCTTCATTTCCCGCGATTTCTGCACCGGTCACGGAAACAGTTCCTCCAGTCGACAGAATGCCGCCGCCACTCCCGCGATTGCTCCCACTGGCGGAGTTTGCGGAGATTACGACCGCACCTCCTGTGTCTGTGATTGTCAGAGTTCCTCCGGCGTTGAAGATGCCGCCGCCACCCTGCAAGTCTGTGGTGACTCCGGCAAAGTCCAGATCACCCGCGGCGTCGTTATTTTCAATCACGGTGCCGCCAGTGATGGTCATCACACCTGTTCCATTCCACAGACCGCCGCCTTCCGCTGCGGCAACATTTCCGCTGACAGTTCCCCCCGTGATGCTGACATTGCCGGCTCCGGTGATGTGCAGACCACCGCCGTTTCCGGGTGAGCTGCTGTCCGTGCCGTATGCGGTGTTGTTGTCCAGAACGACGTTCGTCAGCGTCAGCCCCGTGACACCAGCCACCGCCGAAGCATCTTCGATTCCTCCACCGGCCCGTTCCGCTTCGTTCCCGCTGATTTCAGCATCATTGACGCTGACGACACCGCCGCCTGCGTTGAAGATGCCCCCACCACTGCCCAGAACACCGTAGGCCACGTTGTTGATGATCTGCACCGACGCGGCCGATCCGTCAATGACCACCGTTCCACCGTTGTTAAAGATGCCGCCACCGCCATCATCCGCTGCATCGCCGCCCGCTTCATTGGCCTGAATCAAAGTCCCGTTCTGAATGGTCATGAGTCCTGAACCATTCCACAGACCGCCGCCTTCCCGAGCCGCTCGGTTCCCAAACCACTGCCGCCATCCATCGTGAACGCTGCCGCGCCGCTGATGTGAACACCTCCCCCGTTGCCCGGATTGGCTGCACCCGCTGTGCCGTCCACATCGTTGTTGATCAGATTCACAGTCGTCAATAATGCATCGCCGGAAATCAGCTCGATACCACCTCCCGCGCGAGTCGCGGAATTCAGGCTGATGGTGGAACCGGCGATGCTGACAGAGCCCGAGGTACTGAAGATTCCGCCACCGCTGCCGGACGTACCGCTGGCTGAATTCGCAGTGATGGTCGAATTCGTGATGGTCACATCACCACCGTCATTGAAGAGGCCTCCGCCACCTTCCGTCGATGAATTCCCCGTCGCAGTATTGCCACGCACGGTCACAGCATCCAGAACCAGACTCTCACCACCGGCAACCCGAATTCCACCACCCACAACGTCCGAACCGCCGGCGATGGTGACGTTCGCGATGGAGACCAAACCTGATCCGGAGACCACGTCAAAAACTCGACTGTTGCCCGCAGCGTCAATGCTGACGGGCAGTGCATTGTTGTCGCTGATCATCAGTGAATCGCTGATCACCAGTGAAGTGCCGCCCAGAGTGATCGTCTGGCCGTTGAGGATCGGATCGAAGACAATCGTGTCCGTGGCTCCGGGACCGGCTTCTCCGGCGGCCGCATCCAGAAAGGCGGCATTCGTGTTGGCAGCTTCAATCGCTTCCCGCAGGCTGACAAAGCCGTCACTGACCAGACTGCCATCTTCGATGGTATTCACGACGTAAGCCGTCAGCAGAGTTCTTGCCTCCAGATATTCTCCGGAAGTCACCGCCCCCCGAACACGATTTCTGCGCTGACGACGGCGAGATACAGCGTTGGATCTGAACAAGGATTCTGCAGTCAGTTTTTTGAAGAGGTTCCGGATCATTGTGCTACTTTCAGGTCAGCAACCAGGGTTCGTGCCGCTGGTTGAAATTTGGGATTGCCGTGAGAGGCCGCATCAGCAGGATTCATGATCTGCTGATCTGCGCGACCTACAGTGAAGGAAACGGAGAAAACCGCGGCTGCTGTCCGGCGTTCATCGCGAATGAACGACCGAACAGCAGCACAGCGGCACGAGTTCAAAACTTCGTGAGCCCAGCCAGTGTGCTGAGCTGCCGACGAGCCATCTCGGCCTGCCGAAGGTCAAAGTGCCCATTGATTGCCAAAGCAGTTTCAAAAGAACGGATTGCCTGCTGGGGATCTCCGCAGGCGACGTAGATCATTCCTGCGTGGAAATGCAGGTGGGCGTCCTGCGTATTCGTGCTCAGAGCTTTCTGAATCTGGATCTCGGCGTCCTTCGCTCGGTCACATTTCAACAACGCCCATGCCAGCGTGTCGTAGGCGTAGATGTCCTGCCTGATCTTCAGGTCCTGTTCGGCCAGCTGAAGTGAAAGAGCCGTGTCCCGTTGATAATCACTGTGGAACCGACTCAGCTGTCGTGAATGGCAATCGGGCAAAGCCTGATATTCTTCGTCCATCAGTTGCTCAGCCCGATCCAGACAGTTTTCCGCCTGCTGTTTTTGCCCGGCGATGCTGAGCACGTCGCTTAGACCGATGTAAGCCGCAGCCGACGGCCGAAAAGCAAGGACCTCCCGATACAGGTCTTCCGCCAGCATCAGTTGCCCCTGAAGCGCCGTAACCCGTGCCAGTGAAATCTTCGCCGGCAGAAATGAAGAATCAGCCGTCATCGCCTTTTGATAGTGTTCGGCAGCCCGATTCAGTTCTCCCTGACCGTCAAACAGTGTTCCCAGCCGGAACTGATACCACGACACAGTCGACGTCCCGTGTTCAATCGAAGTGGCCAGCGCTGCCTCCAGAAGGACAATCGCTTCCCGTGGCTTCCCCTGAATTTCAGCAAGCTGTGCCTGTCGAGCCTGAACCGGAGGAATGCTTCCCTCTGCTGCCTTCAGTTTCTGCAGGGATGTGTCAGCGGCGGCATACCTGCCAAGTGCCATTTGGCAGTCGAAGGCAGTGGCCAGAGCGGACGTATTCGAGGGGTGACTGAGACAGGCAGATTCACTGAGCTGCAGTGCTTCTTCGAACTGATGCTGAGCTTCAAGGACTGCTGCAAGATGTGTTTTGACGGTCGATGATTCCGGAAGTTCGACGAGTGCCTGCCGGAACACTTTCTCAGCGGAAGCGTAGGCTGAGTGTCTTCCCGTTTCCTTTGCCAGTCGGACGTACAATTGTCCCAGCACCATGCGGCTGCGCTGGTCCTGTGGCTTTTTTCGAACGCGTTCCTGAAATGTCGCGATGGCCTCCACGACAGGGATCATCTGTCCCAGAGACCCTGATCGACTCAGATGGACGTCCGCTGTTGCTGATGAATCGTCGTCGGCAACCGCTGCGGGAACATGTCCCTGACACGTCATGACGCCGCAGATGACCAGCAGAATGATATGAAAGTGATGTGATGTCATTGCTCTGTCCCGAAAATCAATCAGCTGACGAAAAGCGGAACCTCGAACTCCCGAGACGCCATTCGGATGGGCCAATGCGAAGGGCCAGCGAGTTCAAGGCTCCGCAGGAACAGTACCGTCCTGCAGTGTTCTCACCGTGAACACATCGCGTACATGTCAGAGAGCGGCCGACCGTCGATTCGCAAGCGAGCGCAAACTCGCAAGCCGATCAAAGGCGATGCTCATGCCCGACCATGCCGCACGAGATTCTCGACGGGAATCACACCTGTTCCGAACCGGCCTTCAGTTAGGAGCAGCCAGATATGGAAACACGGCCGGAAAGGGCTTGTCGTTGGCGTTGACCAGATCGGTTGTGACCGCACCGTTGGAAAGCAAATTCAGTTCGGCATCGATCACGTCGTCAGCCGGCTTCCGACCGTTCAGAAAGCCCGCCGAACTCGAAACGTCGACAGTCAACACGTCCGGCAGCAGCACGGAAGCCAGGCCGGCAGCATTTGCTCCATTGCCCAGAGATGTAATCGCGGCCTCAACATCGACATGAAAATCAGCGTAGTCGAACACAGGGTTGGCCGTATTGAATTCGTCCTTGCGTCCGGACGGAATCAACACGGTATTGATGGCCGGACGTCCCATGCGATCAAATTGATTTCCGCCAACTGTGGTTCGAGCCCAGACCGCCAGATTGGGACCCGCCAATGCGCTGCTGGGAACTTCCAGAATGATCGCGTTGACGTTCATTCCGGCGAAGAAATCAGTGCCATCGAAGCTGAATCCGTCGTTGAAGCCGTTCAGATCAAAGAAGAATGGGTCTTCATACAACCCGGCCCTCAGCTTGCCTCCACCACTCACGTTCAGAGTCATCCCGGTTTTTCCCGATGCCGCGATGCTTCCGTTTTGTTTCAGCAGAATGACGTTCTGCGACCCTCGCCGCAGTGATGAAAAGTAGACGGTGTAGCTCAGGTCTGAAACCGCATCGCCGTTGTTGTCGATGTGAAACTCATAGGTTGCACTCGGATGGAATGACGTTTCACTCAGAACACCCGCCAACGGATTCACGGTCATCATCAGGACCGTCATGTTGGGATTGGCGGGCGACTGAAATGCATATAGATCGTTAATGTCGACTCGCCCATCGCTTCCGACCGACGGTGAATCCAGATGATCGGCAGCCCGACTCTCGGAAAGCAGCAAGGGAATCAGAGCCAACATCGCAGCAATGCGGCATCGTCGAAGCGTCATGAGCGTTCTCCAAACAGAGGGATGGGCCGCCCGGACTGGCGTGATCCCCTGATCAGCCCTGCCGCACCGGCCATCGCTGTTACGGCCGATTCTTCATAACGTGACAACAAATCGGATCAGTTTGCAAGATTTTTGCGTCGGCAACTCGAACGCGAAGTCCTCTGGCCTCCCCGAAAACCCCGATCACTTTCGTCATTCATCAGATGACAAGCTGATCGGCAGAGTTTTCAAAGAAAGGGATCGGGGACATCCAAACGTGGTGCCGGGTGAACTCAAACGGGAGCCCTTTCCGACATCCAGCGGCGAACGGATTTTAGCGTTCGCGTCTGACATCTTCCCCAACGCTTCGTTGGCAAGTCGCAGGCACGGCTCACGTTGTGGGCTCACCCGCAATCGTCACTTTCGAAATCTCACGTCCGAATGCTCACTTCTTCCAGATCCCCAATCGCGCGACGGAAGCTCGGGCTTCGGCCTGGTACAGCTGCACTTCCAGTCCGGCGGGCAGGCCGAAATCGGGCAGAAGTCGAGCATTTCCGGTTTCCAGCAGTTCCTCGTTGATCAGCTTTCCCTGGCCATCATAAACCCATGCCAGCGTTCGGCCGTACATATCGAATTCGCGTTCTTCAGTGACCAACACGACCCGTTTTCCCTGAAGTCGCTCCTGCAGCCAGTCCGTCGCTTCTGCGCCGTAGGGTTCTCCCTGCTGATCGTGATGAGCGACTTCCGGCGCGTTGATGCCCAGCAGGCGAATTCTTTCCCCGGCGGATGTTTCCAGAGTGTCTCCATCCAGAACTCGACTGACCAGAACTGATCGGCCCGAAGACGGATCCGGTTTTGCAGAAGGCCGCTCGCGATTGGTCAACAGACGCACCGTGATCAGCAGAACACAGACGGCCAGAGCAACTCCGGCGGGCGTGGGGCGGCGAAGGCGACGCGTCTGCTTTCGGTTGTCAGGGCCGTTCATTAGACTTCCGCTTCGGGCAGAACAGGATCCGCAGCCAACGTTTCAAAACCCTTCACTGCATCGGGCGCCGTCCTGCCGACCTGAGTTCATTCATCACGTGAGGAGAGGTTCTGATGTCACTGATTTTCGGTCATGATTCGGTTCTTGTCAGCCTGGCCGTGGTGGCGACGTTCTTTGCCACGGTGCCCGCGAACGCTCAGCCTGCCGGCTTCAATTACGATGAAGACAAGGTTCCGAACTATACACTCCCCGAACTGCTGACGACCACCGACGGAGTCAGCGTGACGACGGCGGACCAATGGAGTCAGCAACGTCGCCCGGAAGTGCTCGCCCTGTTCGAAGATCATGTGTTTGGAAAACTGCCTCCCAAAGCCCGGTCGCTGCGAATTCGGGAGTTCTCACGGAAGACAGACGCGGTGGAGGGAACGGCAGTTCGTCGCGAAATCCGCGTCTTCTTTTCCGATGCCGATGACGGACCGTTCATGGACCTGATGGTGTACACTCCGGCGACGGCGGATGGCCCGGTTCCCTGTTTTCTGGGCCTGAATTTCCATGGCAATCACACGATCGAAGCCGATCCTTCGATCCGGCTCAGTGAGTCATGGGTTCGCAACGACAAGGCTCATGCCAACAGCGACAACAGAGCATCGGAAGCGTCGCGAGGGACCAGCAGCAGCCGCTGGCCACTGAAGATGATTCTGGCACGAGGCTACGGTGTTGCCACGATCTACTACGGCGACATCGATCCGGATTTTGACGACGACTTCCGCAACGGGATTCACTCGCTGGTGGAAGCGGATCGAGGCGATCGAGCTCGGGAAAGCAATGCCGGCGGATCCATCAGCGCGTGGACCTGGGGGCTGATGCATGCTTTGGACGTTCTGCAGACCGACAGTCTGGTGGACGGAAAGAAGGTTGCCGTCATGGGACATTCGCGGCTCGGGAAAACATCTCTGTGGGCCGGAGCCTGCGATCCGCGATTTGCCATGGTCATTTCGAACGATTCCGGTTGTGGCGGAGCTGCGTTGTCGCGACGACAGTTTGGAGAAACGGTCAAACGCATCAACACTTCGTTTCCTCACTGGTTCTGTCTGAAGCACCGCGACTACAACGACAACGAAGCCGCCATGCCCGTCGATCATCACATGCTGCTGGCACTGTCCGCTCCTCGTCCGCTGTATGTGGCCAGTGCTGAAGATGACAAGTGGGCTGATCCACGAGGCGAATTCCTGTCCCTGTTTCATGCCGGCCCGGTGTACGAACTCTTTGGAAAGAAAGGTCTGCCGAGCGACAGGATGCCTCCGGTGAATGAACCCATTCAGACCGACGTCGCCTACCACATCCGAACCGGTGGCCACGACGTCACAGACTTTGACTGGAACGCCTGGATGGACTTTGCAGACATCGAGGCTGAAGCCGTAGCCCCAGAGCAATGCCTGCACCGGTGAATGAGGGACTGATCGCCGACAAACCGAACCGGCCACCGCTTTTGCAGGCGATTGATGAGGTTCCGCTGACGTTTGTCCACCCTGCAGAAGTCACCAAACGACAAAATGTTACGCCGTGCAGGACCGTGGTGCTTTTTGTGGTGATTTCTGAGGGCGTGGGTATACTCGGCCTGTTTGGTTGATCGCCCGTGGTGTGCGTCTGGTGACATTTCCCTGTCCCGGTTTCGGGCGGGCAAACGCGAACGTGTCGGTCAGACTCCATGAGCTGGAACAGGAGTTCACATGCATTCAGGGCCACGGCAATCGTACAGTTCAGAGTCTCCTGGCGGCGGTCCGCGCCTTGAGATGGTCGGGGACGTCTGTTCGGCGAACTCAGCGGGCTCCGTTTCACGGAAGTCCCCGAGCTTCTGCCGCGATCGGGCGACTGGAATGTCTGGAAGATCGAGTCCTGTTGACGGCTGATCAGGACATGGGCTTCTTCGGGCTGGACGATGGCATCCTGCATGCTGCCGGTGACCTTCATACCGACGATCTGCCTGCGGAATTCGTCGAGCAGAAATCCGGGTTTGGATCGATCACCGATGGATCATCGCCGGCGACGAAGGCTCCTGGCCCCAACCTGCAGCTCAACAGCGTGCATCTGCGTGACGGCCAGGGCAATTCAATCACGGCGCCGGTGATCGGTGAGCGGGTCGCCGTTCAGGTGAATTATTCCACCGCCGACCTTCCGTCAAACGCCAGTTACGAAATCTACTTCTCGGTGGATGGTGTCGTGCTGAGTTCCTCGACGGTCACAGCTGGCGCAGGCTCCGCATCCGGTTCGTGGTACTGGTGGCGGAGCGGATGGCTGGCGTCTCCGGGAAGTCATACCGTTCAGGTGACGCTGGATGCTCTGGGAACGGTTTCGGAAGTCAACGAATCCGACAACACGGCCTCATTTTCCTTCAGTCCCGTGCAGGCGGTGATTCCTCAGAAGCTGGTCTGGCCGATCGAAGGAACTCCGTTCGTCACAACCACCGTTGCCAACTATGTCGACACCAACCCATTGTCAGGAATCGGCGACTATCACGGCGGTGCCCTTTCCTACAACGGGCATGATGCCTGGGACATCGGGCCTCCGGGATTTCTGCAGCAGGATGAAGGTCTGGAACTGTATGCGGCAGCCGATGGAGTGGTGGTGAGTGCTCATGACGGCGAGTACGACCGCCAGACCGCCTGGCTGGATCCGGCACCGGCGGCAAATTATGTCATCATCGATCACGGCGACGGATGGCGAACACTGTACTGGCACATGCGGGAAGACAGTGTGACCGTGAACGTCGGCGACATCGTTCAGGCTGGTGACGTCATCGGTTACATGGGCAGTTCCGGAATCTCAACCGGAACTCACGTTCATTTCACTCTGCAGCATTACGGCTTCACGGTCGAACCGATGTTCGATGAAAGCACGTACATGGCCAGCCCGGTTGGGTATGTTGGGGATCAGCGAGCTCTGATGCAGGCCACAGTCACCAATTACAACCCTGGCCCGCACCATCAGGAGCATCCTTCGGAAGTTCGCAACTTCAAACAGCAGTCCGGGACCACGGTGTATGTGATCGGCGATTTTTCCGGAATTCAGGTCGGTGACCTGATCGAGTACGTCTGGAAAAAGCCTGATGGCACAACGTGGCTGACAACCAGTCATACCTCAACGGGAAACTATGGCTCGTCGTGGTGGTGGTGGTCACGCACTTTGCCCACGGTTCCTGACCTTGGCACATGGACGATCGATTTTCGAATTAACAGCGTCAGTTTGGGAACAACGACATTCGATGTCACTGCCACAGGTGCGCCGGAAATCGCGATTCAGTTTCTCGACTCCAGCATCATTCTTGACGAACGGCATACTCCGATTGCCTTTCCGACTGTCACTCAGGGCAGTGTCGCTCCGTCCATGACCTTCAACGTCACCAATCATGGAACGGCCGCACTGAATCTCGGGACCATTGATGTACCCGCGGGCTTCTCCGTTTCTGAAGGTTTGCCGGCCAGCATTGCCCCGGGAGTCACCGATTCGTTCACAGTGGTGATGAACACGGCGACTGCCGGAAATTTTGCGGGCCAGATTCACGTCGCTAATGATGACAGCGACGAAGGTGATTACGTCTTTTCCGTGGAAGGCATTGTCCAGACGGCGGTCGCGTCCGATGTTCTGACGCTGGGAATCAGTGAGCGACAACTGACCGAAGGCGGACGCACGGTTGCTAACGTTCGGCGTTCGGGGTCGACTTCGCTGCCGCTGACAGTTGATCTGTCGGCAGTCAGCGGAGCTTCGGAAGTCAGTTTCCCTGCGTCAGTGGTGATTCCTGCCGGCAGTGACCGAGCGATTTTCTTCATCGACGCAGTGCAGGACGCCATCATCGACGGCGACAGCAATGTTGCTCTGTCGGCTGCGTCTGCGGGACTGCTGTCCGCGACCGCCGATGTCCGAGTTCTCGACCGCCGGTCTGTCTTTCTCGACATCACTCCCGTTGAACCGCTGGGTTCGCTGATTCATGAAGGCAATGAACTCGGTCTGATCGCCGCTGCGGGCGAAGTCAGCAGTTATCTGCTGAGCCTGGAAGCGGGGCAGACGATGTCCGTCGGGCTGGAGGCAGGCCCTGGTCTGGTCGCTGAGCTGGAAGTTCTTGATCCCGGTGGAAAGCAGGTCAGTGTTCAGACCGCCACGGCCGGAGGCGAGATTCTGCTGATGAACAGCCTCCCGGTCACAGCCGCGGGGACATATGAAATCAAGGTGCGGGGGCAGAGCGGTTCGACGGGTCTTTTTAATCTGCGAGTCCTGCTGAACAGTGTTTTCGAAGTCGAACAGGTCGGGGGCCCCGCGAATGACTCAACCAGTGCGGCGGAATCGCTGAATCCGGGATTGATCAACCTCACCGGCGGCCCGGAAATGCAGACCGCTGTCGCCGGGATCGCTCAGACAGCGACGCCCGATGTCTACCGGATTGATCTGCAGACGGGCGACCTGCTGACGCTGGCTTCGGTGGGTGATGTGACTTTGAGCCTGCTGAGTCCCGCCGCGGCACTGATTGCTCGGGGTATTACGGCAGGAAATGTCAGTCAGCTGGTCAGCAGTTTTGTCGCTCCGTCAGCCGGCACGTATTACGCTCGAATTATTGGGGCAACGGAAGATGCCATCTATCAGCTGCTGGCAACCGTCAATGCAAATTTTGATCAGGAAAACAACAGCAGCCTGGACCTGGCTCGGGACATTTCCGACAGCGGTTCAATTCTGGGGTACGTCAAGGATGTCGGAGCTGTCGGTCAGTTTGACACCCCGCTGATCAATCGAAATGGACAGGGAAGCAACGGCGTCGTCCCGCCGGATACGGTCGGTGATGTCGGCATCAACTACTACATTCAGGCCATCAATCATCCGAATGGTTCTGTCGTCACCATCTATAACAAGTCCGATGGCAGTGTGGCTCACGGACCTTTTCTGATGGACACGCTGGCGGCATCCGGTCCGGGAACAGATGGAGCCGGTGACCCGATTGTGCTGTTCGATCATCTGGCCGGGCGGTGGGTCCTGGCGGAATTCTCAGGGTCAGCGAACGGACTGTCCGTGTTTGTGTCTCAGACCGGAGATCCGACGGCGGGTACATGGAATCATTACTTTTTCGGCACTCCGGATTTTCCGGATTACCCAAAGCTGGCTGTGTGGGCCGACGGCTACTATCTTTCGACCAACGAAGATCCCGGTTCGCCGGTGTACGTGCTGGATCGCGAAAACATGCTTCTGGGAAATACCGTTCGCCCGATGCAGCGATTCACAGCTCCGGACCTGGCAGGATTCGGTTTTCAGGCGCTGACACCTGCCGACCTGGACGGACCCGCCCCGCCCGCAGATGCTCCAGCCATCTTCATGCGGCATCGTGATGACGAAGTCCACAACCCGGCAACCGCCAACCCGAGTCAGGACTTTCTGGAAATCTGGCAGTTCCACACAGACTTCAGCAATCCTGCGAATTCCACATTCGCGAAGATCGCTGATATTCCCATCGCAGAAATCGATTCCGACCTGAACGGACTAACGGCGTTCGAAGCGTTTCCTCAGCCCGGCACGGCAACTCGGCTGGATCCGATTCGAGAAGTCATCATGTGGCGGCTGCAGTATCGTAACTTCGGCGCCTATGAAACTCTGGTCGGAAATCTGACAACGGATGTCGACGGCACCGATCATGGCGGAGTTCGCTGGTTTGAACTGCGACGGACCGGAGGAATTTCCGGAACCTGGGTGCTGCACCAGGAAGGCACGATCGCGCCGGATGAGCACAACCGCTGGCTGGGAGCAATCTCCATGGACGGCAGCGGCAACATTGCCGTGGCCTATAATGCGGGAAGTTCCACTCAATCAATCGGCATTCAGTACACCGGTCGGCTGGCGAGCGATCCGCTGGGCACCATGCCGCAGGGAGAACATGTGCTGGTCGCCGGCATCGGAGCTCAGACCGGTTCAACTCGCTGGGGCGACTATGCAGCGATGAGCGTCGACCCGGTGGACGATCAGACGTTCTGGTTCACCGGAGAATACGTCGACTCCACCAGCGGCGGCTGGAATACTCGGATCGGCGCCTTCGTTCTGCAGCCTCCCAGTGACACAGACTACGTCAGCTTCGAAGCGGCCATCGGCGATCCGCTGGTCGT
Source organism: Planctomycetaceae bacterium (assembly GCA_041398865.1). Classification (GTDB taxonomy): domain Bacteria; phylum Planctomycetota; class Planctomycetia; order Planctomycetales; family Planctomycetaceae; genus Fuerstiella. Next base: position 111,549 of record JAWKTY010000015.1, on the reverse strand, counting down.
CGAAACCTCAACTCCGTTCCATGACTTCGGCCAGCCGGACAATTCGCTGCTGCCCGAAATCGAATTCTTTGATCCTGCCGGAAACAGCATCGCGATCGATTCCGGTTCGGCAGCCGATGGCCTGAATGCTCGGATTGCTCATACCGCTGCGGTGGCGGGGACCTACCGAGTTCGCGTTTCCGGGACGGGCGGCACGGAAGGAACCTATGTTCTGCGAATCAGCGGGAATACTCCGGTCGGAGCGGGCCCGACCGTGACGTCCACGACTCCTCTGGAAGGCGAACCTGGAGCCGCGTTTCCAGCGCAGTACGTCGTTGATTTTTCAGAAGTTATCAATGTCGGAACGCTGACCGCCAACGATCTGCTGGTCGGCGGATTTGCTGCCACCAGCCTCACTCAGATTGACGGAGACACCTTCGCATTCACGCTGAACCCGGCTGCCAATGTCGGCGACGGCACCTACACCGTTCAGATCGCCGCCAATGCCGTGAGCGATCTGCAGGGAAGCGGCAATCCGCTGTTTCTGGGAACGTTTGTTCTGGACAGTTCCGGTCCCATCGTCACAGGCACAACCTTCAATGGAAATCCGCTGGTGGCCGGAATCTCACTGACACCCGGCCCGCTGCACTTCACAGCCACCTTCGATGAAGCGCTGAAGGTTTACTTCCGTGGCCGAGGCGGGCTGAGAACACCGACCGCAGCTGATGTTGAGCTCATCAATCTGACCACGGGCACCGTCTATCCGGCGATTGCCGTGAATTCGAATCTCGCCAGAACCAACTTCAGCGCCGACTTTCCGGATCTGCCTGAAGGTCATTATCAGTTGCGGCTGATATCCGGAGACGGTGCCTTCGAAGACGCGATCGGCAACGATCTGGACGGAGAAGCGCTCGGAGGCGGCGACGACGGGACTCCGACCGGTGATGGAACTCCCGGTGGTGACTATGTCGTCAGCTTTAACGTCGATCGGCCTGCAGAAACGGACGTCGCCTTTTCGCGGCTGGCACCGCTGGGAAGTCTGATTCTGGCCGGTGGCGACAACACAGGAGTGCTGCATGCTGCCACCGACCGGGACGACTTCGGAGTTTTCCTGAGCGCCGGGGAATCGATTTCAGCCGTGCTGACCCCCGATGCCGCCGCCACGATGACTCTGGAAGTTCTGCCGTCCGGCCAGACATCCGCCAGCCCGCTGCCGGGTCAGAGCGCCCTGCTGAACTTTTCTGCTCCGACAGCTGGGCACTACACTTTTCGAGTCTCCGCGGACATTGGCGCCGGATATCGGCTCAACGTCCTTCGCAATGCGATTGCTGAACTCCAATTCGGCGATTCAGGCGTCGGGAATCCGGTGAGTCTCCAGACGTCGCATTCCACGGCAGCCGGAGAAATGTGGTCCGTCATCGGAACGGCGGACGTACCGCTGACCGGACCTCTCACCTTTGTCACATCGAACAACCCCGCATCATTCAACGATCTGTTCATTGATATCTCCGGCACCGGAATCGCGCTGAACTTGTCAGATGACGGGCTTGCCAACGTGGTAACCACCGTTGGCAATTCCGGTTTTCCGGCCGGACCGGTGAGCATCAATAACAACGGAGGCATAGCGGTCGGCGCTGACGTGCTGATCGATTACACCAACGAAGCGCTGCCGACAACCAGCCTGTCAACGGCGCTGCTGCCCTACTGGACAGACATCGATGCCAGCGGCGGAAATGTGTACTGGGAAGAACGTGACGTCAACGGCGTGCCGACTCTGATCGTCCAGTGGGACCAGCGGCCGCATTATGATCAGGTGGGCGATGCGACGTTTCAGCTGCAGTTGCCGGCATCCGGGCCGTGGATGGCCAGGTTCCTTTATCCGGACGTCGATTTCGGTGAACCGCTGTTCAACGGCGGCCTGAGCACCACCATCGGCTATCAGGAGAATTCTGCGTCGGCTCTTCAGTACAGCTTCAACACAAGCTCGGTCGCCAACAACGACGTCATCGACCTGGTTCGTCAGCCGCAGGGAACCGACTCGGATCTCTATCAGCTGGATCTGTCGGGCCATCGCGGTCAGCAGATCGATATTCTGCTGTCCGGACTGAACGGCCTGAATCCCGCCGCTCAGACACTGGAACTGCTCGACGTAAACGGAACAACAGTTCTGGCAACCGGCAGTCGTCAGCCCGTTCAGGCGGGAACAACCGTGACCAGTTACGGACAGGGAATCCTGGATTTTGAAGTTCCACAGGACGGTGTCTATTTTCTTCGAGTCACCTCGACGGACGTTCGCGGCGAATACACTCTGGCTGTGCTGGCCGACACGGTATTCGACACGGAACCCAATTCGGCGGCCACTGCCCCTCTCCGAAGCCTGACGCTGAACACGGCTGGTCAGGGATTTCTGGATGCGTCAACGGATGCATCAGACCTGTATGTCATCAGTCTGTCTGTCGGGCAGACCATCGTCGTGTCGACATCCACACCGCTCGACGAAGCGGGACAGCAAAGTCCGAATCTGCTGGATCCTCAACTGCAGATTCTCGGGGCCGACGGAGTCACCATTCTTGCCGGCGATCAGGATTCTCTGAACGGAAGAAATGCCCGCATCAGCTACACGGCGACTCAGGCGGGAACCCACTTCATCCGCATTCAGGCTCAGGCCGGTCAGGGCGAGTACCGCCTGAATGTGGTCCCTGAAGGCGGAGCTGACCTGGTGGCGATTTCCTTCGATGCTCTGTCGGATCATGTTCTGCTGGGACAGACCGATGTGACCTACACGATCAGCAATGCTGGAATTCAGAACGCCGGGAGTTTTCAGACTCATGTCGTCTGGTCACCCAACGCGATCGTCGGAGACAGCGACGATGTGGTGGTCGCCGGATCGGCCGATACAGTGGCAGGACTGAACGCCGGAGCTTCCGTCAACAGAACGCTCAGCCTGCAGCTGGATCGAGTTCTGCTCTTCGCCAATGCCATCGCCGCTGATGCTCCAGGCCTTCCGGTGAACACACTGTCTGCATCGGTCAGTTACCTGTTTCTGGTCCTGGATGTCACCGGTCAGGTGGCCGAAACCGACGAAAGTAATAATTCGGGGCAGGGGCTGCACAAGGATTCTGACGATGTCACCTACTTTCCGTGGGACAGAAACGGAGACGGGGTCGTCCAGCCGCTTGACGCTCTGCCGGTCATTCAGTCCATTGCCTCCAGCGATGCTGCTTCCGACTTTGACGGTGACGGAGTTGTCACGCCACTGGAAGCACTCAGTTCGATTCAGCGGATCGGATATGTTCGCAACGCCAGCGGGTCCTCCGATCCTCCGCCATCTGCTCCGGCCGCCGGCCCGGAATTCAGTACCGTTGAACTGCCTCAGCTGAGCGATGTTCGGCAGATGATGGTCAGGATGCCGCAAATAGCCGCGCCCGTTCTGGCCGACGCCGGCCCGCTGACGACTCGATCCGATTCCCCGCCGCTGTTGCTGTCTGTTGCTGCCGATGTTGAACCTGTCCTGTCGGCTGTTCAGAAGGCACCCGTTCAGCTGGCGGTGCTCCAGTCGTCGACTTCGCAGACTGCCGCGTCATTGTTCGATCAGTCTTCGGAAGACCTTCGCAGACATCAGGAATTTTCGCTGGCTGCCGTTCAGGCCGATGCGGACGAAGCAGCACTGCTGGATGCAGATTTCGAAGATGTGGTGGACTGGCTGACCTGCATCTGAGCTGCATCTGAGCAGCAGCGAAGGAAACATAATCATGCGAACAGCATTCGTAACGTCGCTGGTGATTGTCCGGATGTTCTTCGGCTGCCCGTCGATTGTGTCTGCAGACGAATCACGACCGAATATTGTCGTGATTCTGTGCGATGATCTGGGGTACGGAGACGTTCACTGCCTTGTTCCGGGCACCTGCCGCATCGCAACACCGTGTGCCGATCAGCTGGCGGCAGAAGGCATGATTTTCACGGACGCGCATTCCGGTTCATCCGTGTGTACACCGACGCGATACGGCCTGCTGACCGGACGATACAGCTGGCGAACGACGCTGCAGCACGGAGTTGTCACCGGCTACGAACCTTCGCTGATTGCCGAAGATCGTCCCACTGTTGCCTCATTTCTGAAAGCCGCCGGCTATGACACGGCCATCATTGGCAAGTGGCATCTGAACTTCAATTACACCCACCCGAAGACTCAGGAAATCCTGAAACGGAAAGATCACAAACTGCCTCCGATCGGCAGCAGAATCACCGATGGGCCGATCTCCCGAGGCTTCGATTTCTATCACGGTTTTCATCATGCTCGGGAAATGAAGGCGGTCATCGAAAATCAAACCGTCATTCAGCACGATGACGAAATCAACATGCTGCCCCGACTGACTCGGGAGTCCGAGCGTTATATTCGTCAGCGATCAGCGTCCGACCCGCCGTTCTTTCTCTACATTCCACTCGGTTCACCTCACACGCCCATCGTTCCGTCAGCCGCATGGCAGGGTCGCAGCCGACTGGGACCATACGGCGACTTTGTGATGGAAACCGATGCGGTCGTCGGAGCTGTCTGTGATGTTCTGAAGGAACGGCATCTGGACGAAAACACTCTGGTTATCCTCACCAGCGACAACGGCTGTTCCAAAGCAGCTGATATACAGCAGCTGGCAAAACTGGGACACATCGTCAGCGGACCGTACCGAGGTTCAAAGGCAGACCTGTGGGACGGTGGTCACCGAGTTCCCTTCATTGCGAAGTGGCCGGGCAGAATTGCCCCGAGTTCGCACAGCGATCAACTGATCTGCCATGTCGATCTGTTCGCCACAATGGCAGACATCATCGGGCGCCCCCTTCCGGCCGACAGTGCCGAAGACAGCGTCAGTTATCTGCCGGCATTCCGAGGTGAACCGATTCAGACGACTCGAAAGGGTGTCATCCACCATTCCATCAGCGGACATTTTGCCTACCGGCTGGGTCCGTGGAAACTGCTGCTGGCCAAAGGGTCCGGAGGCTGGTCGTCGCCGACGGAAAAACAGGCTGCGAAACTTCCCAAAGTTCAGCTGTACAACATGCAGACGGATCCCGCAGAAACCACCAGCCTTGCCGAACAGCATCCGGAAATCGTCGAACAACTGCTCACTCAGCTCACCAGCGACGTTCGCCGAGGCCGCAGCACCGACGGTCCCGATTCCTCAAACGACGTGAACGGCATTCAGCTGTGGAAGACAAAGCCACGCGAATAGGCCCCTCTCACACGCCAAGATCACGTTCCAGACGCTGCAGGCGGTCTTCCATATCAGACACCATGGCCTGCAGACTGCTGATCACCGCGGACTGTTCCTGCAGAGTCTGTTCCAGCTGCTTCAGAAGGCCGCTCGGGATTTCCGACGTCGCAACGGGAGATGACGAAGACACTTCCGGTGCAGAAGATGCAGCAGCGGCCGGTTGCCGTGCTACTTCCGGGGCATCATCCTTCTCGGACAGTGCCATGTTTTCGGATGGCAGATAGAAGGTGTGATCAACTTCGACTCCGCGCCGGTCGAGCGGCCCGCTGGTCTGCAGGTATCCCATCTCCTTCAGGCCGGCCAGAGCTTCCTTCAGCTGGTCCTGACTGTCGATTCGCACCATCCGGCTGGCCCGGGTTCTCAGTTCTCCCAGCTGCTGTCGACCTCGCAGCAGCAGTTCCGCAATGATGGCGAACTGAGCTTCCGAAAACTCAAAATTGTGCCGCATGTAGTGGCGATACCGAGCCGCTCGACCGCCATCAGAATAGACCTCGGCGGCCAGCATACTGTCGCGAAGTTCGTCCAGAGCCTGTTGGACCTGATCTTCACTGTAATCCACCACGGGGTCCCGATTGCTTTTCTGGTTGCAGCCGGTGGTGGCGGCTTTCAGTGTCAGCGGATACTGTTCGGGCGTGGTGAAGGCTTTCTCCATCATCACGCCCAGAACCCGCCGCTGAACCCGGGGAATCACTCGAATCTGGTTTTTCTGCTGCTCACTCATGCGCGGCATATTAGCCGGAAGCCAGCCTCAGAATCCAGTCCACCCGAATGAGCCCGGTTTTTGAAACGGCAGGCCGAAGGAGCTGGCTTCACGAGCGAACCAGGATCTCAGTTTCCGAATCAAATGCTGTTCAGAATTTCTCCGATATTGCTGAAGACCACAAACTCGTCTTCTGTCGGCCGATGGACAACATCTCCGGTCAGTCCCGATGTCGTTGTGCTCGCCTGGACATCAACGGTCATCTGAGTGTCGGATTCGATCGAAACCACAATCAGCTGAGTCCCACTGATTTGAGCGATGTCCCCGACGTGGAACTCTGTCGTGAACTTCGTGCCTGTTCCCGTTACGATAGCGCTGTCCGTAGTAATTGACACTGACCCTGTGAAGGGCGTCCGAAGGTTGGGATTCACCGGGAAGGTGGAAAACACCGCCGACGCGCCAACGATGGCCTGGAGATCGATCTTCTGCAGGTTCTGGATCGCGTCAACGACCGTCATACCTCCGGCGATGACATTCCCCAGAACGCCATGCCCGGCGGCATCCAGATTGGAACTGTTATCGACGGTGTTGATAAACCATCCTCCGGTTGCCGCATTGCCGCCCGCATGAGCAACAGCCAGTGACCCGCGAATATTCGAATTGGGCGAAGTGTTTGCATCGGTGACCGTTCCTTTCGATGCAATTTCCGTCAGTGAATTACTTCCGGCGGCCAGTGGGAGGAATGATCCCCCCTGAATCACAAACCCGGTGGGTGCTCGATGGATGATCGTGCCGTTATAGCTTCCATCCGCGACGTAACTCATGAAATTATCGACGAGCGTTTTTTCGGTCGCTCGGTCAGTCGACGTCGCAACGAGTTCGATGTCATAGAAATCATCCGTGCCATCGTTGTTCAGATCCTGATTCGTCTGAAATCGAACGACCGGAGCGACCGCCAGATGGACGTTAATCGGGTTTGAGATTTTTTCTACGCTTTCCGTAGGGGAGACAGCTCGAACCAGAATCTGGTTGTCGCCGCCATTCGCTGTGGTGTGCGTGAGCGGGACATCGATCGAGTAGTGTCCGCTGCTGTCAGCGACCGTAATGTGGTCGTCGAAGGCGTTATTCCCGGTACTTTCGATCTGGACGGTGATCCCTGGAGCGGTCTGGCCTGTGATCGTGAACGTGTTGTCTTTGGTGACCAAAGCCTCCACAGATGGCACAGCAACGTTGGACGAAGTGTCGGTCGTCAGTGTCAGCACGTCGTCGTTGATGATGCCGATGGTTGCCGTGACCGTGGAACGGATCGGTGACGATGCCGTGACCGTCACGTCCGGATTCTCCAGAAACGAACTGTTATTAATCACATTAACGGTGACAAGTTTCTGGGTTTCCCCCGCCGCAAACGACACGGAGGTGTCACCGTTCAGCAGTGATGTGTCGGAATAGGCAATCGTGACCGTTTCAGCAGTATCCGACGAATCGCGTGTGAGCGTGAGCGTTGCTCCGCCGACTCCCGCCGTTTCATTGACGTCGAACGCCGCCGGCGTCAGCGTCATTGTTGCCAGGTCGTCGTTCGTGATCGTGACTGCAGCCGTGCCCGTGCTGTATCCGGTGGCAATCGCTGAAATCGTGTTTGTGCCGTTAGTGGCTTCAGCGATGTTGTTGTCGATGGTCTGAAGTGTGATTGTTGCTGAAGTCTGTCCCGCCGGAATCGTCACCGTTGCGGGCCCGGTCAGTCGGGAATCGCCCACATAGGTCAGCGTGGCCGTCAGATCGGATGTGGAATCAGGGTCGTTGCGAATCACCGTCGCAGTGAAACTTCCAGCCGCTGCATTCTCCGCCACGGTACTGCCGTTCGGCAGAGCAATACTCAGTTGGGGAGTGTCATCGTCCGTAACGATCACTGTTTCTGCTCCGGCTGCGAAGCCCGTTGCCGTCGCGGTGAGTGCCACTGACCTCGGATTATTGACAAGATTATTGTTTACGCCCGAAACAGTAATCGAACCGGAGGCGGCACCAACGGGAATTGTCAATGTCGGCGATGACAACGAGACAAGACCTGCCGGAGAAGCGGCGATATTCACCGACAGTGCGCTGGTGGTGTCGGTGTTACGAGTCACCGTGTAGGTGACCGTTCCGGTAGGATCATCGGGATTTTCAGACACAGAGCTTTCGCTGAATCCGACAAGCAGAGTCGGTGCATCCGTATCCACCAGCGTGACCTGAGTCTGCTGAGTCGGGAAGCCTGATGCAGTCGCCGTGATTGTGACCAACGTGTTTCCGGTGTTGACCTGCACGTTCGGAATGGTCTGAATTGTCGCCTGTGCCGACGTCGCTCCGGCGGGAATCGTCACCGAGCCCGGAACGGTAATTGCTCCTGAATTTGACGTACTGAGCGTCACGGGCAGCGCAGCCGTGGTATCCCCGTTTCGCTCCACAGTCACCGTAAACGAATTGGCGTTCCCGGTTGTGGTTGGGCTGCCCGTGTCTTCGAAAATCTGAGTGACGGAAGGTGTCAGTGTTAGTGCTGCCGTGTCATTGTCGGTGACGGTGATGCTGGCTGTTCCGTTTTGAAAATCTGTGGCAGCCGCGGTGATCGTGATGGTCTGATTGCCGTCCACAGCGGTGTTTTCGACTGCCGCGATGGTGATGGTGGCAGACGCCGCGTTTGCCGGAATCGTCACGGAAGTCGATGACAGATTGACTCAGTTTTGCGTGGCGGGATTTGTCGTGAGAGTCACTGCCAGTGCAGATGTCAGGTCACCGCTGCGAGTCACCGTCAGTGTTGACGCGGCTGCTCCGTCGCCTTCGGAAATTGTCGCTGCCGAGAGAGACACTGTCAGGCCGGAATTGAACTGCTTCAGTGCGGACTCAGCTGCGGCGAGAACTCCGGTCGTGGTACTGGTGATTCGACTGTCGACGGCTGTCGCATCTGCCGTGAATCCCGAAAAACTGCTGAACCTCAGCTTCCCAAAGGAAACTCCGGATGCCACTTCGAAATTGTCTTTGCGAGCTCCGCCTCGGACCACGGTCGGATTGGAAAAGCTGCTGGTGCCCCTCATCACAATGTTGTCAACTCCACCACCGCCGGTAATGGTAGTGCGGCGCAGAGCCGTCGTTCCGTCCAGCAGGATAACGTCGGCGCCGGAATTGCCCGCAATAGACAGATTTCGCTGAATCTGAGACGTCCGGATGGCAATGTTGTCGTTGCCGCGTCGTCCGGAGATGGACAGGTTGCCGGAGATGGTCGACTGATCAATCACGAACCCGTCGTTGCCTTTGCCCCCAATCAATGACACGTTGTGAGCAACGGTGGTCGTCTTCAGAACCATCAGGTCATCGCCCGAGTCTCCGGACATCGCGACGTTGCGGCCAACGCTCATTTCTTCCAGTGTGAACGTATCGTTCCCCGCTCCGCCGTCGGCGATCACGTGACGACCAACGCTGCCACTGGCCAGCAGTGACACCTGATCCGCTCCGGCACCACCGCGGATGACCACATCCCGGCCGATCTGAATGCCACTGACGCCCACCTGATTGGTTCCGCCGGCTGTCAGATTCACGAACAGATCGCGCCCGATCTGAGTTGTCCCGGTTGCCAGCACGAAGTCGCTGGTGCTCCCGTTCACGGTCGTACTGTCGCTGCCGCGGACAACCACATTTCCGTTCACAATCAGAATCTCGACGGTGTTGTCGGCCGCATCACCGGTCAGAAACGCGCTGCTGCCGATCAGCTGAGCCGTCACGTCGCCTGCCAGCAGAGTTCTGTCCTCAAGCCGCTCTGCCCGAATCCCGGCTGCGACCGGCTTTCCGGACTTCTGAGCTCGAAATCGACGATTCTGACGCGGTGCGAAAAACTGGCGAAAATTCATGACTGATCCCGTCAACGGTAAAAAATCGAACTGCACCCAGACCCACTGCAGCTGTGCCTCAATCCATGATCCGGCATCTCTGCTGTCGACGAATCTCGCCAACAAATCTAACCCATTGTACCAGTCGCGCAGAATTCGCATTCTGGGAGGTATGGGTGTTATGGATGGGAGTTTAGCAACGAAAGTGCCGACCTCGCAGGCTCCGGCAAGGCCGAATCAATTGCTTCCCTCAATTCTGGGGGAATTCCATTTCAACGGTGCGTGTCGACCGCAACACCTCAGCTCCGAGGCGGTGACTGAATGCAGGTCACCCACGACTTTCGATCCAGCGGAGCAACGAAGTCGTCGAATGCATCGTCATCAGAAAGGACCGTTGTTTGATGTTGGAAACACATCCGAGCAGCGAGTCCACTTCCTCCACCGAATCACTAACGGAGCGCGAGATCCGCTGTCTCTGCTCCGGCAGCCCCTTGCCCGAGGTTCAGGCGGGTTCAGGGATTCTCGTTCTGCAGACCTGGGAATGATTCACATTCAAAAAGACTGCCCGGCATTGCTCATTCCGAGACGTAAAAATGGCCCGACCTTCGAAGGAAGGCCGGGCCTGAGTCAGCTCAATTGAGTTTGCTGTGCTGAGGTCTGAATCAGCTTTCAGCGGACGCGGGGACGGGTTCGGCTTTCGGAGCATTGCCGGCGTCTTCGTCGTAGCTGCTTTCGAACTTCAGCTGCTTCTGATCGCCGACTTCGATCACTTCAACTCGAATGACGTTCTTGCCTTCGAACGTGCCTCGCAGCAGTTCTTCTGACAGTGGATCTTCGACGAAGCGTTCGACACTGCGACGCAGCGGGCGAGCACCGTAGTCCAGACCGTCTTCAGCTTCGCCTTTGTCGATGATGAAGCCGCGAGCTTCGTCGGACAGGATCATTGTCAGGCCCTTTTCCTTCAGGCGGTGGTAGACCTTGTCCAGCTCGATGTCCACGATACTCATCAGTTCCTTGCGAGTCAGCTTGTGGAAGACGACCACTTCGTCCAGTCGTCCCAGGAACTCGGGCTTGAACTGCTTCTGCAGCTCGTGCATCAGATTGGTCTTCATTTCGTCGTAGGACCGAGTGTCATCGGATTCCCGCAGCGTGTGCAGCCCCATGCTGCCGCCATGAGCCATCCGGCTGGCACCGGCATTGGTGGTCATGATCAGCACCACGTTTTTGAAGTCCACCGTGCGGCCGAAGCTGTCGGTCAGATGTCCCTCTTCCATGATCTGCAGCAGCATGTTGAAGACGTCCGGGTGAGCCTTCTCGATTTCGTCCAGCAGCACAACGGCATACGGACGTCGACGGATTTTTTCCGTCAGCTGGCCGCCTTCTTCGTAGCCGACGTATCCCGGAGGAGCTCCGACCAGTCGACTCACGTTGTGCTTCTCCATGTACTCGGACATATCCAGCTGAATCAGGCTGTCTTCTTCGCCGAACATGAATTCCGCCAGCGTTTTGGCCAGCAGAGTCTTGCCGACGCCGGTCGGTCCGGAGAACAGGAAGATGCCGGTGGGACGCTTGGGATCTTTCAGGCCGCTGCGGCTGCGACGAACAGCCTTGCAGACCTGCTTGATGGCTTCATCCTGACTGATGACTCGGCGATGCAGTTCTTCTTCCATCTGCAGCAGACGAACGGTGTCTTCGCTGGACAGTCGCGTCAGGGGAATGCCGGTGATTTTGGCAACCACTTCAGCAACAACATCTGCATCGACGACGCCATCGGTCTGACGTGATTTCTCGCGCCATTCTTCGGTCAGCTGATCCTTTTTGCGACGCAGCTTGTCGGCCTGATCCCGAAGAGAAGCAGCTTTCTCGAACTGCTGTTCGGCGACGGCGTCTTCCTTGGCCTGATTCAGTCGCTGAATTTCGTCTTCGATTTCCTTCAGGTCCGGCGGACGCACCATCGACTTCAGGCGAACTCGAGCCCCCGATTCGTCGATCACGTCAATGGCTTTGTCCGGCAGACATCGGGAAGTGATGTAGCGGTTGGACATTTCAACTGCGGTTTCCAGAGCATCGTCGGTGATCTGCACACGATGATGTTCTTCGTACCGTTCGCGCAGACCTTTCAGGATTTCCACGGCCTGAGCGGGAGTCGGCGGATTGACCACCACCGTCTGAAAGCGACGTTCCAGAGCACTGTCCTTTTCGACGTACTTGCGGTACTCGTCCAGCGTTGTCGCACCGATGACCTGCAGTTCACCTCGGCTGAGTGCCGGTTTCAGAACGTTGGACGCATCGATGGCTCCTTCAGCTCCGCCGGCTCCGACCAGAGTATGCAGTTCGTCGATGAACAGAATCGTGTTACGAGCTCGACGAACTTCGTTCATCACAGCCTTGATTCGTTCTTCAAACTGACCGCGGTACTTGGTTCCGGCCACCATCATGGCCAGGTCCAGCACGATGATGCGGCGTTCGGCCAGGAGGTCCGGAACGAGCCCGTCGACGACCATCTGAGCAAACCCTTCAACGATGGCGGTCTTGCCCACGCCGGCTTCACCCAGCAGAACAGGGTTGTTTTTCTGACGACGGCAAAGAATCTGAATCACTCGTTCAATTTCGCGTTCGCGACCAATGACGGGATCCAGCTTCTTTTGCCGAGCCAGTTCGGTGAGGTCACGGCCGAAGCTGTCCAGTGCCGGAGTTTTGCTGCGGGTTCCGCTGCGCTGACCACTGGCTTCGCGTTCGCCACCGGGAGTTCCACCTTCAGAAGATTCCAGTCCGTGACCCAGAAGGTTCAGAACTTCGTCGCGGACATCGTCCAGTTTCAGATTCAGATTCATCAGAACCTGAGCCGCCACACCTTCCTGCTCACGCAGCAGGCCCAGCAGCAGGTGTTCGGTGCCGACGTAGTTGTGGTTCAGGTTACGAGCTTCCTCCATGGCGTACTCGATCACCTTCTTGGCGCGCGGCGTCTGAGGCAGCTTGCCCATGGTGACCATGTCCGGTCCGGTCTGCACAATCTTCTCAACTTCGATGCGAATCTTGCGCAGGTCAACATCCAGGTTCTTCAGAACGTTGGCGGCAACGCCGGAACCTTCCTTCACCAGACCCAGAAGTATGTGTTCGGTGCCGATGTATTCGTGGTTGAATCGCTGAGCTTCCTGGTTGGCAAGCTGCATCACCTTGCGGGCTCGGTCGGTAAAACGTTCGTACATTGAAAAGATCTTTCCTGTTGATGTCGTTGTCAGCAGCTGACAGACAGCCGCGATGTCATCGACGAAGTGAAACGTCTGATTCTTACAACCGACGCAGAACGTCGAACCGAATTCCTGCTGAGAAAGCTTCCTGCCGCCCCAGATTTCCGTCACTGAAAGAGAAACTGAAAAGCCACCTGAAGGAACACCGCGCCTGACGCGATTGAAATCGACTTCTGCAAAGTCTTCAACATGACCTCGGCTGATGTGTCAGCAAACACTGACACCACCGCTGCTTTTGATGATGCAGAAAAACATCCAATCGGCCTGCCGAGAGGTTCCCGCAGCCGCCACACTGACAGTGATGGCCCCCGAAAGTCGACTCAGCGAATCTCATACCGGATTCTAGGTCGCCCCCCCATTTGCGACAAGACAGGCCCTCGATCGATGCGGGTCTTCCCCGGAAACCCGGATGTCGAATCTGACTGTCTCAGAGTGTGCGAATTGGAAATCATCAACAGGATTTCAGCAGAATCCGTCGAGGTGGGGATTTCCGCACTGTGCTTCCGGTCCCACAGAAACGGCCGGTTCACTCATGTATTTCTGACAAAAATCTGAGTTTCGGTTTCCCTGAGAGACTCCCCGGCAGAAAATCCGACCGGGATCACCTGCATTTCAAACTGCGAAAAGCGTAAGACCGAAGTCTGATGGAGCGCCCGTGAAATCTTCGTTTCCTCACCTCAGCACAACACCATCGTTCGAACGCATTCTGGGACGGTTTGACCGGTTTTACTGCGGCGACCCTGAGGCCGACGTCGGACACCTGGTGCTGGCACTCCTGACAGAGGAATCTCTGGGAGCTCGTTGCCTTGCAGAACTGGGCGTTTCCATCGCAGGAATTGCAGAAGGCTGTTTCGGTCAGATCGCCGCCGACACGGCTGGCGCAGTGCTGGAAGATGCCACGGCCGAATCACCTGTCGTCCCGTTTCCCGGACAATCGTGTTCCTCGCCCGACGGTCCGGATCAGTGCGACTGGTTCCGATCGGTGCGGGAACGAGCCATCTGGATTGCTCGACGCGGCGTTGCGGGGACAGAACTGTCCAGCGAACACCTGTTGCTGGCAATGGTGGAAGTGGCCGGACTGGCTCGGGAACTTCTGTCCGCCATTGGAGTGACCGAAGCATCTGTGCGACATGAACTTCTGGGCGAAAGCAGTACTGAACCGGTGGCCGTGGACTTTCAGCTGCATCTGACCGGCAGCGAATCCGACAGCGATCTGCAATCCGGCGCCGGTCACGAACTGGTCTTCGAAACCGATCAACGTGACGAGTTGCCGGCAACGCTGCGTCCGTTGCGTGCATCAATCGCGGACCCTGTCGACTGTTCGGCGGACTACCGTCAGCGAGTCTTCGCCGTCATTGATGCCAACCTGAATCGAGCTCGGGAAGGGCTGCGAGTTCTGGAAGATTTCGCTCGGTTCATTCAGCAGCAGCACGACGCCACTTCGGGACTGAAACAGCTGAGACACGATCTTGTGCAGGCCGAACAGCAGCTGAATGTTCAGTTCCCGCAGATCATCCGTCAGCGGGACACGGCTGCAGATCCCGGAACACGCTGCACAACAGCCGGTGAACAGAAGCGGGACTCACTCTCCAGCCTGCTGACAGCGAATGCTCGCCGAGTTCAGGAGGCTCTCCGCAGTCTCGAAGAATTCGGAAAGGTCCTGAATTCTGAGTTTTCCGCAGCGATGAAACAGCTGCGATATCAGTCGTATGTACTGGAGCAGTCGATCCTGAGCAAACTGACGGACGACCACGTCGCAGTCGATCCGAAGGCGGATTCATGAACCACTCGCGACTGGAACGTCTGACGCTGTCGACGGTTTATGTCCTGATTTCCGAAGCCGGGTGTTGCCTGCCGTGGCAGGCTGTCGTCGAAGAGGCTTTGCGAGGCGGAGCAGACGTGCTGCAGCTGCGGGAAAAACATCTTCCGGATAATGAGCTGTTGCAGCGAGCAGACTGGATGGCGGACCGCTGCCGTGACGCCGGAGCGCTACTGATTCTGAACGATCGTCCCGACCTCGCGGCGGCGTGCAATGCCGATGGAGTTCACCTGGGGCAGGAAGACGTCTCAGCTGAAATGGCCCGGCAACAGCTGCAGCCGGATCAGCTATTGGGCCTGTCGACTCATAACCTCCAGCAGCTGCAGGCGGCATGTCGGACGAGTGTCAGTTACCTCGGCGTCGGCCCGGTGTTTCCCTCGTCGACCAAAGACTTCGACAGCTTTGCAGGACTGTCGTTCGTGAGAGAGGCGGCTCAGTTTGCAGACCGCCCCTGGTTTGCAATCGGCGGCATTTCTGCGGTGAGACTGCCCGAGCTGACAGAAGCCGGAGCTTCACGAATTGCCGTCTCGGCGGAAGTTATCGGTTCGCCGGACCCAGCTCAGGCCGTGCGGCAATTGAAAGTGATCCTTGATGGCGATCGGCCGTGACCGGTGCGACGGCAAGCATGATTTGGACTGTTCCGCATCTGCCTGCCGTGCGCATTGATTTCATGTGCGACAGCGTCGCGTTTCCGAGCAACGGTTCGAACACGTGGGGAGACCCGCCACTGCAGCGAGTCTCGTCTGGAACAGGGCCCGTCTGAACACCCGTCAGCGCGATCAGATGACACCGCCGTGAACTCGGTAAGGAGTCGCCAGGTCGGGCAGTTCCAACCCCCAGATGCGTTCCCAGATTTCCGGGATGTGCCGCATACTTTCTGAAGAATAGATCAACTGGCGTGCCCGAATGTCCGGCGATGGATGCCAGATCGGCGTGGCACAGCCAATCTGCAGGAAGGTGGCCGCCAGCAGCAGACCAGCAAGAAAGCGTTTTCGCACAGTCATCGTCCTGTCCTTCCGTGGACCCCGGCCGGCATTCTGTTTCCGCCGCTGCAGAAACATTCGAACCACCGACCGCTTCAGATTCTGAAAATCCGTTTCCGGGAATAGTCTGTTTCGAAGCAGAGCGAACTGCTCTGCGTAGTGGCAGACAACGGAATCTGAAAACATGCTGGCTGGACGGATGTCGCTCCCGGAAGTCCGAAAACGTCACCCCTGATGATTCGGAGGCGGACCGGCGGGAGGACGGTAGGTCGTTTCCTGAGGAAATCGGTTGTAACCGGGATTCGCGGCTGCGGATTTGGCGGCTGCCGCTGCAGCAGCCCGAGCTTCTTCGGCCCGTTCGAGCTGCAGAACTCGCTCCTCCATTTCCTTCCCCGGCTTGAAAGTCACCACAAATTTCGCCGGAACCTCCACCTGGCCCCCGGTTCGGGGGTTGCGGGCCTTCCGAGCGGCTCGTTTTTTGACTTCAAACACACCAAAATTTCGCAGTTCGATCCGATGGTCCGTGACCAGCGTCTCGACAATGGCGTCGAAGGTTTTCTGCACAATCTCTTTTGTTTTCTGCTGAGTCAGACCCAGCTCTTCGGAAATTGCTTTCACAATCTCTTTCTTGGTCACGACCAAAGTCTCCCGAGAAAGCGTTCTTTGAGTGTCGCCTGCTGCGATTACTGAATGACTCAACTTTAAGCCCCAACAGGACTTACTGTCAAGCCATGTGTTTCCGTCGAGGTCGACCGCGGGGTGAAAGCCAGCTCACCGAAGGCCGCTTTCGTCCCGTTTCATGTCTTCAGATTCAGTTGTCAAAGACCACCGCCTGCGCAGTTCAGGACCACCCAGACCTCTTCGTTATCGTCCCCGCGAAATCGAATTCTTAGTCAAAATCCATAAAATCGTTACACTTCGCCAACCTTGCCCCTGACCGTCCCGAGAACTCTCAATGAAAAAATCAATCCGACAGCGAGCGGCGTTCCTTTGTGTCGTCAGTATGAGTTTTCTTCACACTGGATGCAGTGAACGGCGGGATGTGTCTCCACCTGGGAAAGAGTCCAGCGTTGCGGCCGATCCGCCGGCATCTGAAGGTTCAGAAGAGGGCACAACTGCGGAACAGCCCGTCGATGCTTCTGCCCAGCCTTAACCCCGGAACTGGATGCAGGGCGGTCGGGCCAGCAGAGTGGCCTCTCGTTCCACGAGGGCAGCCTCAGGTCGTAACGCTGGAACTCGTTGCAGTTTCTGTCGATCAGGCTGCCGCCCGATGCTCAAACAGGCAGTGTCAGGCAGGAGCCTGATCTACGGAACTCAATATTCAAAAAGGCGACAATCAATGCAGTGGATCAACCGAACTCGACTGACG
The DNA here is from genome assembly GCA_041398865.1 of Planctomycetaceae bacterium. Classification (GTDB taxonomy): domain Bacteria; phylum Planctomycetota; class Planctomycetia; order Planctomycetales; family Planctomycetaceae; genus Fuerstiella. Next base: position 94,330 of record JAWKTY010000015.1, on the reverse strand, counting down.
GACGGCGTGCTTGCGGGCACATTTCTGAATCTTGGATCACCTGCCGCCGTTGAAATCGCCGCTGCGATTGGATTTGACTGGCTGCTGCTGGACCTGGAACACGGAGCCGGCACAGAAGGTGATCTTCGCAGTCTGTTGATGGCCTGCCGAGGTTCCCAGGTGGCTCCAATCGTTCGGCTCAGATCCGTCAACGAAGATGCCGCCAAGTATGCGCTGGACAGCGGTGCGGCGGGCGTGATGTTTCCATGGGTCAGTTCGGTGGCGGAAGCGGAACGAGCAGTCCGATGCGTGAAGTATCCGCCGCAGGGTCGTCGTGGTGTGGCGGGAGTCATTCGAGCCACCGGTTATGGTGCGAACTGGGGAACCTATTTCCGCGAGGCCAACGAACACAGCTTTGTGGTTGTTCAGATCGAGACTCCGGAAGCCGTCGCCGCAGCGGATGACATCGCAGCCGTCGAAGGCGTGGATTCCCTGTTTGTTGGGCCGCTGGATCTTTCGGCAAACATGGGCCACGCCGGTGACTTCTCGCCGGAACCATTTCAGCAGCACCTGACAACCGTGGTTCAGGCCTGTGAGCGACACGGAAAATCGGCAGGGATTCTGTCCAAACCCGGCTTTGTTCAGCAGCATCTCGAAATGGGGTTTCGCCTGTTCGCTCTGGGATCCGACGCTCAGGGAGTCACTCAGGGACTTCAGAGAAATCTTCAGGAAATCAGAAATCTTTAGATCTTCTTCAGCAGGAATTCACGTTCTCCAGCGATACGTGTGCAGTGCTGTCGAATGTGGCCGAGACCTTCACGCCGGTTGATTTCAAGCTGGCGGGAGAAGTTTTCGACGGCACTGGCCCGGTGGTTGAGGACTCGGAAAGATGGCTGCTGAATGCAGTGACTTTCCCGAGTAGCGCGTCGCGTTTCAAACGCAATCGCCGGAACTCGATGTGGACTCTGTCCACACGGAAATTTCTCTCCAGTCACCAGAACGTCGGAGAATCGAAGTCATGCTTCGCACACCGCAGCCCGGACGTCTGCAGCAGACGTTCAGGGGTCGACGTATTGTTCCGACCGAGCCGACATGGCATCGTGTTCGTGAGCTCAGTGAACAGATTCCGACTGACGACCATCCCTGGAAACTGGGGCGAGTTCCGAACGGATATTGGGACCTGCGAGAACACCGAGTCTCTTACCTTGCGTGGCTCGGAAATCAGATCGGCTTTCTGCGGACAGAAGACTGGTATGAACTCCGCAAGCAGCACTTTCAGAATCATTTCGGTGGCGGACTGTTTCGCAATGTTTACCGTTCGTCGGTCCTGAAGGCGATGCAGGAATTTCAGCCGGACGTCGACTGGAAGCCATGGCTGTTTGGTGGAGCTCCGAAGGGGTACTGGAAGATCCGGGACAACCGCTGCCGGTATCTGCAGTGGCTGGCCGAACGCCTGAATTTACGCACCACAGAAGACTGGTATCACGTCACGGGCAGTGATCTGATCGCGAATTCGGGTGGCGGTCTGCTGAACAATGAATTCCGCGGATCGCTTCAGGCGGTGCTCGCCGACTTCCGCCCGGACTTCGAATGGCAGCCGTGGTGCTTTGCAAGCGTTCCGCAGTGCTTCTGGAGTTCACGGCAAAACCGCCAGCGCTACCTGACATGGCTCGGGCAAAAACTGGGATTCCAGAGTCTCGCTGACTGGTCCCGCCTGCGCCGCGATCATTTCCAAAGCCACCACGGCAACGGCCTGTTTGTCGGTCACTACCGAGGTTCGGTCGAACGAGCGCTGCGGGAAGTGAGGCCGATCTGCCCTTGCTAAACGCTGCGACACTGAGACTGCCGCTGGAAGTGCTTCTGTCACGCGTGGACGCAGGCGACTGTTCTGAGCAACCCACGACAGCAACCCAAACGGCAGATCGAATGGCTCGCCAATCGGGCTCACGCAAAGACGCGAAGACGCAAAGGTCGACGTGGATTCACTGAATGCAGGCGGAAGAGCCGAACGCGCACTGTCAGCCTGCCCCCATTCGGTTGGAATTTTCCCACGTTCCCTTTGCGCCTTTGCGACTCTGGGAGATCCCGTCCAGAGTCCGCCCTCGTAAGTTTCCAGAACGGAATCTCTTCCGTCCGAGATATCGCCCTGGTTCCGCGGGTACGTGGCCTTTCCTCGCCACCTGTGCTCAACTACACATCAAACGATGACATGTTGTGGCCGGGGCTGGGTGGAGTACAACACCGTGACGTTTCTGCCATCCCGGTCGGTCAGTCTCCTGCATGACAGCAGTGATCAGACTGTCAGGCGGGAACCTGACCTACAGACACCCGCAGATTTCGAGGTCACCGCTGGATTCGTGTTCGGCACTGGCAAATGGTGGGCTAAGTGGAGGGGAGGTATGGAACTTGTCTCATCGCTGATCGTGGTGGCTTTTGCCGTGTTTGCCGTGCTTCCGCTCTGTTTTCTCATCGCCGTGAGGCCGTCGATGTCGGCCTTGGTTGGAAGATTTCAGAATCTGCTCCAGCAGCATAACCTGGAAGCAGCGGAGGGAGTGCTGTCAGAAATCGGACGTCGGGTCAACGGCGACCAATCTCAGAAGTCACGGTCTCTTCAGTACATTGTCCTGCTGGGGAACGCCACTATTTCCCGTCGTCGGCATCAGTACCATGATGCAGCGAATAGGTTCCGGGAAGCACTGGTTTTCGCTGATCATCATCTGCCACTGAATGCGGATGATCAGGTGGAAGTGTTGAGCGGGCTGGCCGTTTCGTTGCTGGCCGATGGCCAGCACGATGCCGCCAAAGTGCCATTGGAGCGACTTCGAGAACTGATTCGAGCTGCCGGCGAAACAGCCGTACCGGACGAAGATTCCGAGCCGACATCCGAAAAACTGACTCACTGGCGACCGCAACAATTGCAGAATCACGAGATCGAAGCCATCTGTATTGCTGTCACCAATGACCTCATCTGCCCACTGATCGACGAGAGTCATTACCGACCCGCTCATGAATTTCAGCAGATGGTCATTGACCGTTTGGAAAGTCTTCATGATGACTGGGACAGGACACTGTTGATCACCGGGTACTGCCACCTGTTTTTCACGGCTGATGGATTGAGTGACTTCCGTGCGGCGGTGGCGGCGCTGGAGAAGGCCGCGTCTCTCGAAGCGATGACTGATGCGACCGTTGAGATCGTTTGCCGGACTTCGGTTTTACATTTCATGCACACGGGTGAGGCGGACGGAGCCGTTCGAGCGATTAAACGATTTCAAGACTGGCTTGCGGCAAGCGAAAGCGAAACCGAATCAGATCACTGGAAACGTCAGTTGAACGTGCTGAAAGCGCAGTTTCTGGACTTCCGCGGAGACCACGCCTCGGCCCGGGAACTCCTGCTTCAGCTGACAGCTGACATTCCGTCCTGCGAACGATCGTGCGGTGAATACCCGGCTTTGTGGGGTGCCCTTGCACTGAACCATGTTCGATATGGTGACACCGATGCCGCCTTAGCAATCATTCGGCAGATCAGCCGCATTGGCAACGAATCCCCCAACCGAACCCTGCAGCTGTATGCTCACGTGATCGAGGGTTCTTGTCTGATGCTCTGCAACCGTCACCGGCCGGCCATCGATGTTTTTCGAAAAGCAAAACAGATCGGCGATGTGATCCATGGTGTCGGCTCACTGCGAGCCTGCGAATTTGACCTGCTCCTGGCGACGGAATTAATCCTCTGCGGCGAAGAAGAAGGCCATGCCATGCTCAACCGCGTCCGGAGTGTCTATGCCGATGCAGAGTTTCCCAAGCCGATGATTCAGCTGGAAATTCGCCGTCTGGAAGCCGAAGCGCTGCACCTGAAAGGCTGCCATGCGGATGCCCTCATTCTGATCGATCAGGTCGTTGAGGAAATTCGAGAGGTGATGCTGCCATCAAGCCTGCTCCTGGCTCAGGCGCTCGATCTGAAAGGGGCAATCCTGCTTGAGCTGAATGATGTGCAGTCTGCCGTGGACACGGTGAAGTCTTCGTTCGACATTCGCAGTGGCTTTCAGCGTTCGGATCAACCTGATCGCGTCGCGTGTGAAGCTCTGCTGCACCGAGCGCAATCACTCCGCTGAAGGTTCATCCGGCGGAATAGCCCTGGCGGATGGCTCGGCGGGTGAGCCAGACTTCGGTCAGCAGCAATGCCAGGAACAGCCACATCAGCAGCGACCACAGTTCGGTTCGGGATTCGGCGGTGTACATCTGCTGCTGCAGGTCGCTGAGCGAACTGACGAACGTGAGCTGCTGCTGGTCGGTCAGCTGAGCCCGATCATCTGCAGTCAGAAGTTCGGCGGAATCTTCTGAGTGGTCCGAATTCACAACGAACGATCCCAGAATCTCCGGTCGTGAATTCGAACCGTCGGCCGGTTTGGTCAGTACATGAATTCCGGAAAGACGAACGGCGTTTGTTTGAGCAGTCCGCGGATGCTCGACGGCGGGCGCGATGGCATTGCTGTCGGTGGGCGTGATGATTTCGGCCGGCACAGCGGTCTGATACGGTCCTGCAAAGACCAGTCTGGCAGCGTCAGCTTTCGACAGATCCGGCGGAAGGGTCATCGACAGCAGTTCACCAAAGCGAACGTTGCGGGTGGAATCGGGCGAGGCCAGATGAAAGAGGGCTTCGTGCAGAAACGGGACGTAATCCGGCTGCGAAGGCAGGCTGTTCCAGCTGGTATCGATGCTGGATGTCAGCAGCAGTATTCGTCCGTTTTCATGATCCGTCTGAAGCAGAAGCGGATCTCCGGTTGTCAGTCGCGCAACGGGCCAGACGGCGGGCGTTTGTTCTTCATCGTCGCTGATCTGAGTCTTCCACCAGTTCCGAAATGCGGCGGTCAGCAGAGTCGTTCCCTTGCGCTCCCGAAAGCGTGCCAGCCAGGGCACTTCCAGACTGTACGGAGCGATCGTTGCCGGTGCATCCTCCGGAGCAGACTCGGGCCGGGTCAGCGCCACTCCCGTCAGCAGGCCGGAATCGACGAAGGTCCTTTGAAACGCGGCCGGTGTGGTCTGCGGCCCCGCTTCGATCAGCAGACCTGTCCCCTTCTTCAGTTCCGCCTGCAGAGCTTCCGGAAACTGCGCATCAGTTTCGGTGATGTCGCACAACATCACGACCTGAGCGTTCTGCAGGTCGGCCGCCGTGACATGACTGATGTGCATCGTGCGAGTTCGGATCCAGGGAGCTGTGTTCTCCGGCGCGCTGAGCGCCATCGCGGCGAAGAAGGTGTTCTGCGCGACCGGGTCGGTGGCTTCGGACTGATGGATCATCAGAACGTTCAGAGCCGACGTCACCTGAATGGCGATGGAACTCACGTCATCAGCCGGAATTGCATCTTCGTCAGCCACCGCCTTCAGCGAAATCACATGAGTTCCCTGATCGTGAAGCTGAACAGTCGTCTGAAACGAAGAATCTCCGGCGGGAGGAAGGCTGATCGTCTGATCCAGGCCTGCCATGCGCTGCCCGTCGATGCTGACCTGGACAGGCACCTCGATTCCGACATCGGCAGCATTGCGAACGGGAACTCGCAGCTGCAGAGGAAATCCGGGAACGGTGAAGCTGCGAGCGGCTTCGACCTGTCCCAGCGACACGTTTCGGGTCACCGGTTCCAGCCCCGAGCTCACATCATGAACCCAGACTTGCGGCTTCACGGCCGGAAAATTCCGCAGATCCTGAAAGCGATCCCATGCAGTTTCGTCGGTGATCTGCCAGCCGGCCTTCTGCCGGTCGGTGCAGACGATGATTTCTCTCGCTGCCTGACTGCTGCGGCCCAGGATGGCAACAGCGTCTTCACAGGCCGTCAGCAGTGAACCTGCACCTGATGGCGGCGGAATCGACGACAGCAGCAGTCGGTTCTGATCGCGATCCTGCAGCAGAGAACCGGACGTACGCACGGGAAGGTCGCGAGCATCGATCACCGTCATGCCGTCTCCGGGAGACAGTGACGTGATGAACTCTGTCGCAAAACGGAGAGCTCGATCATGCAGCGTGGTCAGTCCGTCGCTGCGTGACATGGACGCGGAACCGTCGATAATGACCACGACATCCCGGGAGCCTCCGGAATGAAAACCAAACAGGCGACCGCTGCTGATGATGGGGCGAGCCATCGCGAAGACGATCACACCGACGATCAGCATTCGAACCAGCAGCAGCAGCAGTTCTTCCAGCCGCAGCCGACGACGTGATCGGCGACTGGGAGCCAGAAACTGCATCGCTGCCCAGTCGACGACGTCGTATCGCCGACGACTCAGCAGATGAGCAATCACCGGCAGGAGAATTCCCGCCAGCCCCGCCAGTGCCGCGGGATTCAGAAAAATGTCCGCTGCCCGAACCCCGAACATCAGCGATCCCGTCATGCATCGTCGCCGGATTCGTTCGAAACGCCTTCGCCCTGAACAACGATATCCGGATCGTGCTTCAGAAATTCCGCCACCATCGGATCAAGGTCTTCCACGACGGCGTAGCGACCATCGCACCACCGCAGCAGATCCACCTGCCGACACCGTTCACTGCAAAACGGAAAAGTGGCCGCTCGATCGGCGCTGTCGGCGGAAAACGTCTGGTCACAAATGGGGCAGGAATGTGGCTTGATCATGCCGTCATATTACCGTCTGCCCGCCTAAAAACGAGGCAACTGCATTCCGCAAACACGGCTGGCCAGTTTATTCAATTGCGGCAACCGTAACAGGGTGCTGACAAGCGAAGCGCAGGCACACCAATGAGCCTCAACAACAGTGCGACAAATTGGCTGGCCGTCCTGTTTGCTGCGATTTTGTTCCCGCAGATTTCACGAAAGCTCCAACCACAGGCTGAAGCCCTGCCAGTCAGGGGCTTGCCTCGCGGAGCGAGGCGCCAATGTGGCACCTCGCTCCGCGAGGTCAGCCCCCTGCTGTTCCAGCCGTCCCGCAGACGGCAAGTCGGAAGGTCTCCGGAACGACGTGAACATGCAACCGACGATCAACGTCGACGACCTGTTTCCGTGCCCCAAAGATCGGCGGCGGAACTGGGGGCTTGCCTCGCGGCGCGAGGCGCCACTGTGGGTGCGACAGCGCAGTGGCGGTCGTTTCAGGTCGCGGGGCAGGTTTCCGAGTGCGGCCGGCCCAGTTTTTTCAGCAGTGAATAGTGGGACTTTACGGCGGACAGGGTCGTTGGGTGAGCCGCGTAGCTGACTCCGAATTCCTTCGATGTCGCTTCCACAATTCGGGACAGTTCCGGGTAATAGATGTGGCAGATCTGAGGAAACAGGTGATGTTCGATCTGGAAATTCAATCCACCGGTGAACCATGTGGCCAGCCAGCTGTCACGAGCGAAATCGACCGTCGTTTCCACCTGATGCACGGCCCATTCGTTTTCGATCTTCTGACTCTCTGCATCAGGCAGCGGAAAGTCAGCGTGTTCAACAACATGAGCCAGCTGGAACACGATGCTGAGCAACAGCCCCTGCACAAACGAAGCCGCCACAAAACATCCAAGGACGTTGTACCAGGCGTGCAGTGACAGCGGAATCACGAAAGCCAGAGTCACAAACATGGCCTTACCCAGAATCAGCAGAAACAGATCCAGTCCCTGAGGCCGGGGTACTCGAGTTTCGCCGATGCGACCTCGAAGCAGAGCCTGAAAGTCATCATGGAACTGCCATTTGAATGTAATGAACCCATACAGAAACCACAGATACAGATGCTGCAGCCTGTGGAATCCGTAACGCGGCTGATGAGGAGACAGTCGTCCCAACACCCCCAGATCAATGTCTCCGTCGATTCCGGTGACGTTCGTGTAGGAGTGGTGAATGATGTTGTGAGTCCGTTTCCAGATGTATGAACTCCCCCCCAGAATGTCGAGAGTAAATGCCATCAGCTGATTGACAGCCGGAAACCGGGAGTACGCTCCATGGCCGCCGTCATGCTGAATATTGAAGCCCACAGCTGCCATGGCAATTCCCAGAGATGCGGCCAGAGCCAGAGCCTGAGGCCAGCTGGCGGCCCAGAATACAAGGCCTGCATAAGACAGGATCGCCCATGAAAGAATGACGACCGTTTTAAGATACATCCGGGGATGATCGCGTTTCGTATGCTGATGCTCTTCAAACCATGCATCGACACGTTCCCGAAGCGTCTGCATGAAGCCGGTTGAGCGACCGAACTTCACCGAATTGCCGCCGACCGGAGCTTCCATCTTTCCCGCTGAACTGGTTTCCGGCATCGTCTCAACAGGGGCCAGCATTTCGCTGGCTTCCGATTCGATCAGCGCGGCTGACATATGACTGACTTTCACTGGGAGTAGTGCGGTATGCCGGGGAAGACAGGCCGCTCCGGAAAATGGAGACCAGCAGTCGTCGGATTCGGCAGTTTTTTAAAACCTGATCGCGGGAGAGCGTACTCGGGATTCAGGATTGGGCCTATTCGACCTGCCTTTTTTTGACGAACTGGTGACAACTGTGACACAGCGTTGACATTCCCTCATTCGAGCATCCGTTCGCGAGAATCCGCAAAACATCGATTCCGAGTCCAGGTGACGATCGGTCACGGTCTCTCTGAAAATGTCTTTCCGCAGACACAGTACTGATCGCAGAGATGACTTCGGATGCTCGGGACGGCTAAACTTTCGAAGATGGAGAAGCAGGCAACGGACTCGCGGGCCGCATGTCCCTCACTTTTCACTTTCAGAGAGCTCGATGATGAACCTACTCCGTCTGGCGACCGTTTTTGCGGTGTCGGTGTTTGTCGTGACCGGAGATGTTCGGGGACAGGATCCGCAGCTGCGGTTCGGGAATCAGGTTCCTCCTGAAGTGGAAGTGATTTACGATCGAGGTCTGTCGTGGCTGGTCCAGCATCAGGGTGCGGATGGAAGCTGGAACGAAGGGCAGGCCGGACACAGCCACGGAGCGGGCGGGCCGGGAACAACCGGCATGTGCATCATGGCTTTTCTGGCCAGCGGTGAAGATCCGAACTTCGGCCGTTACCGAGACAACATTCGCAAAGCCGTTGCCAGCATGATTCGCGGTCAGAGCGAATCCACTGGCTACCTCGGCGGCAGCATGTATCATCATGGCTTCGGTATGCTGGGGCTGTCGGAAGTGTACGGAGTTCTGGACGAAGACGATCTGTGGACCGGCGAAAGTGCCACCGGCCAACGACGCAGCATCGGCGAAGCGCTGGAACTGGCCATTCGCTGTGCGGCCACATCTCAGAAAAACAACCAGTGGGGTGGCTGGCGGTATTCGCCGGAAGCTCGTGATGCTGATACCTCGGTTTCCGGAGCCGTGCTGATGGGACTTCTGGCCGCTCGCAATGCAGGGCTGAAAGTTCCTGATGAGTGCATCGACAAGGCTCTGGACTATTTCAAGCAGATGACGTCCAGTCGAGGCGGGGTCGGCTATTCCGGCGGCGTCGGCGGGATGGGAGGATCGCAAAATCTGAAAGCCATCGCAGCTCTGGTGTATGCGGTCGGCAAACGGCGCGAGCTGGCCGAATATCAGGGCGTTCTGGAACAACTGACCACCAACCTGGAACACCAGGAATCCAGTTACCCGTGTTACTTCCGCTACTACAATGCTCAGGCTCTGTTTCAGGGCGACTTTGAAGCGTGGAACAAGTGGAATACGAAAACAATCCGCCAGCTGAAAGACCTGCAGAATCAGGACGGCAGCTTCGCGTCCAACCACGGCCAGCCGTATGGCACCGCCATGTCATTGCTGGCCCTAGCACTGAATTACCGCTTCCTGCCGATCTACGAACGGTAAGGTGGAGCCAGTGAAAAGAGACCTGTCCCCTGGACTCCATTGGCTGGAGCAGCTCTCAGAATAATGAAGTCTGGACTTCAGCGATAAACAGTTATTCCAGAGGTTCGCTGCGGGGGTAGGAACCGAGCACTTCCAGGCGGTCGGCCATCTCTTCCAGTTCTTTCAGAGTCTTCTTGATCTTCGCGTCCGACATGTGACCTTCGAAGTCCAGGAAGAACAGGTAACCGATCTCCGGTGATCGCAGCGGGAAGCTTTCGATCCAGGTCAGGTTCACCTTGCAGCGTTTGAAAACTTCCAGAGCGTCAGCCAGTGAACCCGGCTTGTGCGGAATCTGCAGCAGGATTGCCGTTCGATCTCGGCCGGTGGGATCAGCGATCGTCGAGCCGATGATGGCGAATCGAGTCACGTTATTGCGGTTATCTTCGATACTTTCCGCCACCACCGGAATGCCGTACTGACTGGCAGCCTGCTGACTGGCGACCGCAGCGGCTCCGGGTTTGTCACGAGCCAGTTGTGCGGCCGTGGATGTGCTGGTGACTTCGATCAGTCGAGCATGCGGCATGTTGCGAGCCAGCCAGTCTCGACACTGTGACAGCGCCTGGGGCTTGCTGTAAATTTCTGTGATCTCGCTGCGTTCGCATCGAGCCAGCAGGTTATGATGGACGTGCAGCTGAACTTCGCCGCAGATTCGCAGCGGAAGTCGAGTGAACATGTCCAGTGTGTCGACGATTCGTCCGTCGGTGCTGTTTTCGATCGGCACCAGTCCGTAGTTGACGTGGCCGCGATTCACTTCTTCGAATACCGTCGCAATGGTGCTGACCGGCACAAGGTCAGACGATTCTCCGAAGCGATTGATGGCCGCCAGATGAGTGAAACTGTAGGCGGGGCCCAGATAGGCAACTCGGTCCTGGTGAACTCGCTGCCGTCCGGCATTCAGAACCGGCCGAAAAACGGACTTCAGTTCCGTCAGAGTCAGGGGACCGTTCTGGCCCGCCTGCTCGATGACCGTCCACAGACGAGCATCGTCCTGAACGTCAAACGCTTCCTTGCGAGGATTCTCGGACTTGCCGACTTTCTCCAGGTAGATCGAGACTCGCTCATTCAGCAGCTTCACCAGTTCCTGATCCACCGCCAGCAGCCGCTCGTCCGGAGTCCGGGGCGCCGTCGTTTTTCGCACGGCTTTGGTCACGGGTACGGCTGATTTCTTCTTTGCCATTGGTGATCTCGGTTATTCGCGGAATCGAGTGACGGGCGAGCAGCCCAAATGGGGTGGGATCGACTGGAGTTAACAGAGTTGCCGGGGACAGAAACGCCCTTACCGGAATCGAGCTGACGCTCAGAAACGCCCTCACTGGACGCTTCGCAGCAACGTCCATGCAACTTCGAAAGGCGAGTGACAGCCGAATCGATGGAGGGTGACATTCGCTGCATCAGATCATGCGGGTGGCTTGTACTGACGTCAAAAGCCATTTTCAAGGCGTCGACTCAAACCATCGGAAATGTTGATTTAAACCTCAAAACACAACCGCAGGGGTTCGCTGAATCTCCCGGTTCGCCGCTGATTGCCAATTTGGCATTAATCAAAAAATGCCACTTTGGCATTTGCAATCAAAGTTCAGGGAATGCAGGGGTCTGCCAAAATGACGCTACCGATGAGACGACCGATCGGTGAATGCCTCGGAAACCCTAAAAAACATTGAGGCTCGACGTTTTTGCACAGTTGGCGCGCGTTGTGCTACAGGGATGAGCGGGGCGAGTTCCTTGCCAAATGAATGAATCAGGTTTCTGTCGCAGCCTCTCGCTGCGATTTTGTTAAGAAGAAGCAGCAGACACTTAGGACAGAGGAGACACAGCAATGGCGGTTTCAGGGGAAAAAATCATCGGCATCGACCTGGGCACAACGAATTCGGTGGTTTCGGTGATGGAAGGCGGCGAGCCGAAGGTAATTGCTAATCAGGAAGGCGCGCGGACGACTCCCAGCGTGATCGCTTTCACCGACAAGGGCGAAACTCTGGTCGGTGATCCGGCCAAACGCCAGGCGGTGACCAATCCTAAAAACACGATCTACTCGATCAAGCGTTTCATGGGTCGCCGTCACAGCGAAGTTCATTCCGAAGAAAAGATCGTTCCGTACAGCGTGGTCGGTGCCGATGCGGACTATGTAAAAGTCAACGTCAACGGGAAGGAGCACACACCTCCGGAGATCTCAGCACTGGTCCTGCGCAAGCTGAAGGAAGCGGCAGAGAACTATCTGGGGCACAAGGTTAACAAAGCGGTGATCACGGTTCCGGCGTATTTCAACGACGCTCAGCGACAGGCCACCAAGGACGCCGGACAGATTGCCGGTCTGGAAGTGTCGCGAATCATCAACGAACCGACTGCGGCGGCGCTTGCCTATGGCCTGGAGAAGAAGCAGGAAGAAAAGATCGTCGTCTTTGACCTCGGCGGTGGAACGTTCGACGTGTCGATTCTGGAAGTCGGCGACGAACTGGTGGAAGTTTTGAGTACCAACGGTGATACTCACCTGGGCGGTGACGACTTCGACGAAGTCCTGATTGACCATATCGCTTCGCAGTTCCAGAAGTCAGACGGCATTGATCTCCGCAAGGATGCGATGGCTCTGCAGCGTCTGCGTGAAGCAGCTGAAAAGGCCAAGAAGGAACTGTCGACGGCTCAGTCAACCGACATCAACCTGCCGTTCATCACCGCAGATTCCAGCGGTGCCAAGCATTTGCAGATGTCAATTTCCCGCAGCGAATTCGAGAAGCTGATCGATCCGCTGGTCGAACGCTGCCGAGCTCCCGTTCAGAACGCTCTGAAAGACGCCAAGCTGTCGCCGAAAGACATCAGCGAGGTGGTTCTGGTTGGCGGTTCGACTCGAGTCCCCAAGGTTCAGGCCTTCGTTAAGGAGATGTTCGGCGGCAAAGAGCCTCACAAGGGCGTGAACCCCGATGAAGTGGTGTCTCTGGGAGCAGCGATTCAGGGAGGAATCATCGCCGGTGATGTGAAGGACGTGGTCCTGCTGGACGTCACTCCGCTGTCACTGGGAATCGAAACGGAAGGAGGAATTCTGACGGTTCTGGTGGAACGAAACACAACCATTCCGACCACCAAGTCAGAAACCTTCTCGACGGCGTCCGACAATCAGCCGGCAGTGACCGTGCGGGTCTTTCAGGGAGAACGCAAGATGGCCGCGGACAACCGTCTGCTGGATCAGTTCGACCTGAGCGACATCCCACCGGCTCCGCGCGGAGTTCCTCAGATCGAGGTCAAGTTTGATATCGATGTGAACGGAATTCTGAGCGTGTCGGCGAAGGACAAAGCCACCGGTAAGCAGCACAGCGTGCAGATCAAACAGTCCAGCGGACTTTCTGAGGACGAAATTCAGCGTATGCGGAAAGATGCTGAAGCTCATGCCGATGAGGACAAGAAGAAGGAAGAACTGGCCCGAGCTCGCAATGAAGCATCGACTCTGGTTCATCAGACCGAAAAGACGCTGAAGGAACACGCCGACAAACTGGACGCGGGTTCTAAATCAGCGATTGAAGCCTCCTGCGAAAAGGTCAAAAAGGCCGCTGAAGGCAGCGATGCTGCGGCAATCCGCAGTGCTCTGGAAGAACTGGCTCAGGCCGGTCAGGCTCTGTATCAGCACATGGCCGCTGCTGCTCAGACCGGTGAAGGCGGCGAAACGGCCGGGGCCACCGCCGGAGGTCCGGCTGATGACGACATTATTGATGCCGATTTTGAAAAGAAGAGTTAGTCAACGACGGCTTCCGGGGATCGTGTGTGCCGGCATCCTGCGCTGGTCACCTGACGGCTCGGAAATCGGCAAGGGTATTTCCGAGCGTCCGTCGTGTTGGTAAACTGGCACCACGGCCGTTCGCGAATGTGAAACGGTGGAACGATCGGCGGAAGGACCTGCTTCCGTCGATCCCGACATCTCTGTCGTGAAGGAGAATTCTGATGTCCGCAACAACTCTGGTCACCGCAAAGGAATACCTTCAGCGTGAACGCGCCAGCGATGTTCGGCATGAACTCATTGATGGAGACATGACGGAAATGGTCGGAGGCAGCGAAACACATGTCCTGGTGATCTGCAATCTGGTGGCCGCACTGCACGGCCTGCTGCGACAACGGTCGGAGCGGGTATATGCGAGCGACATGCGAGTCGGGATTCCGAATGCAGATTCGTATACCTATCCTGACATTGTTGTCTCGGCCGGTGATCCACAGCTGGAAGATGATCAGCAGGACACTCTGCTGAATCCGGTCGTTCTGATTGAAGTGCTGTCTCCGACGACAGAAGCCTACGACCGAGGTCGAAAATTTGAACAGTACCGACGTATTCCCTCACTGCAGGAATACGTTCTGGTGGCACAGGATCGTATGCAGGTGGAATGCTATCGACGCCGGGCAGACGGCTGGCATCTGACGGAGTATTCGACCGCATCCGACAGCGTTCCGTTTCCGGCTCTGCAGTGTGAAGTTCGAGTCGAAGAGATTTACGCAAAGGTAAATCTTTCTACAGAACGTCCTCAGAACGATCAACAGCGTTCGTAGGTCAGGCTCCTGCCTGACAATCTGATCTGATCTGATCTGATCCGATCGGTCCGGCTGAAGATCGTCAGCCGCGGCTTGAGCATCCCCGTGGTTCCCGGCACATTTTTCCCCCGCTTCCATTGCGCGCTGATCGCACTGAACGCCCTGTATGCGCTGAACGGAATTCAACGACAGACCCTTAAAGACACTGGAGTTTCAAGATGGCATTCAATCCTGAAAAACTGACCGTCAAAGCCGGCCAGGCAATTCGAAATGCACAGGAACTGGCCGAAGAACACAGTCATCGGTTTCTGCGACCGCTGCATCTGCTGAAGGCACTGCTGGAAGAAGATCAGGGCATCATGAAGCCGCTGCTGCAGAAGATGGGAGTCAATATTCCGCAGCTGACGGCGATGATCGACGGAGAACTGAAGCGTCTGCCTCAGTCCTCCGGCGGCGGCGAAGGAGTGAACGCCGGTCCGGAAGCGGTGAAGGTGCTGAACGCCGCCGAAAAACAGGCTCGCGGCATGGGCGACGAATTCACTTCCACCGAACATCTGCTGCTGGCGCTGACTCAGGTTGAAGACCAGGCTCAGCGACTGCTGGCTCTGAACGGAATTAACCAGGACGATATTCTGACTGCACTCAAAGACGTGCGAGGAGGCCAATCCGTGACCGACCAGAATCCCGAAGAAAAATACCAGGCACTTGAAAAATACGGCCGAGACCTCGTTCAGGCCGCTCGCGACGGAAAGATCGATCCGGTCATCGGACGCGATTCGGAAATCCGCCGAGTCATTCAGGTGCTGTCCCGACGTCGCAAGAACAATCCGGTGCTGATCGGCGAACCCGGCGTCGGCAAGACCGCCATCGTCGAAGGCCTGGCTCAGCGCATCGTTCTTGGTGACGTTCCGCAGAACCTCAGGAACAAAAAAGTGTTTGCTCTGGACATGGGAGCTCTGGTGGCCGGGGCCAAGTACCGCGGCGAATTCGAAGATCGTCTGAAGGCCGTGCTGAAGGAAGTTCAGTCGGCCAATGGTCAGATCATCATGTTCATCGACGAACTGCACACCGTGGTCGGTGCGGGAAACAGCGAAGGAGCCATGGACGCTTCCAACCTGCTGAAGCCGGCACTGGCTCGAGGCGAACTGCACTGTGTGGGAGCGACAACTCTGGATGAATACCGCAAGCACATCGAAAAAGATCCGGCTCTGGAACGTCGTTTTCAGCCGGTCGTCGTTCAGGAACCGAATGTCGAAGACACGATTTCCATTCTGCGAGGACTGAAGGAACGCTATGAGACTCATCACGGCGTTCGCATCACAGACGATTCAATCATTGCCGCGGCCACATTGTCGGACCGCTACATCAGCGACCGCTTTCTGCCCGATAAGGCCATTGACCTGGTCGACGAAGCGGCCAGTCGTCTGAGGATGGAGATCGATTCGATGCCTGCAGAAATTGACGAAGCGACCCGACAGCTGACTCGAATGCAGATCGAAGCCGCGGCTCTGGAACGAGAAACCAGTGAAGACAGCCGCGAGCGACTGGCGGAACTGCGCCGACAGATTGCCGAGAATGAAGAATCCACCAACCAGCTGAAAGCTCAGTGGGAAGCGGAGAAGAACGCAATTTCCGGGCTGAAACCGCTGCGGGAGGAAATCGAAAAACTGCGAACCGGATCGGCTCAGGCCTTTGCCCGAGCTCAGCAGACCAACAGCAACGAGGATTATCAGGAGGCCTACATTGCTGACCAGAAACTGAAGGCCGCCGAAAAGCAGCTTCAGGACATGGAACAGAAATCATCCGAACTGAGCGACAACCCGGACAACCGTCTGCTGCGTGAAGAAGTCACCGAAGAAGACATCGCAAAGGTGGTCAGCTCATGGACCGGGGTTCCCGTGGCTCGCATGCTTCAGGGCGAACGCGACAAGCTGCTGCGAATGGAAACGGAAATCCATAAGCGAATGATCAACCAGTCCGAAGCGGTGGGAGCTGTTTCGAATGCCGTTCGCCGAGCTCGCAGCGGCATGCAGGATCCACACCGCCCCATCGGATCGTTCATGTTTCTGGGCCCCACCGGCGTCGGGAAAACGGAATTGTGCAAGGCCCTTGCGGAATTCCTGTTCAACGATGAACGCAGCATGGTGCGAATCGATATGAGCGAGTTCATGGAACGCCATTCGGTCGCTCGTCTGATCGGCGCTCCTCCGGGATACGTCGGCTACGAAGAGGGCGGACGACTGACGGAAGCGGTCCGGCGAAATCCATACTGCGTGATTCTGCTGGACGAAGTCGAGAAAGCTCATCGTGATGTCTTCAACATTCTGCTGCAGCTGCTCGACGACGGACGCCTGACCGACAGCCAGGGACGCACGGTCGACTTCAGTAACTGCATCATCGTGATGACGTCCAATATCGGCAGCCAGGCCATCATGGAACTCAGCGGCCAGGACGACGTGGACAATAAGGAAATTCACAAACGCTGCATGGATGCTCTGCAGGCTCACTTCCTGCCCGAATTCCTGAACCGCATTGATGAAGTAATCGTCTTCCATCCGCTGGGCCGCAACGAGATTCGCGAAATCGTCGACCTGCAGGTTCAGCAGCTGAACAAACAGCTGATTGCCAACGGTTATCGTCTGGAAATCAGCGATGCTGCGAAACAGCTGCTGGCAGATGAAGGCTACGATCAGAAATATGGAGCTCGCCCGCTGAAGCGAGTCATCCAGCAGCGTCTGCAGAATTCACTGGCCAACGAAATTCTGGCCGGACATTTCGCTGAAGGTGCCACGATTCAGATCGATGCGGTCAACGATGCCTTTGTTTTCAACAGCCGTTTTGAATCGTAGAAGGCTATCTGAAAAAGGGGGCAGTCCAACGCCGTGAAGAGATTTCCTGAGGGGAATGCCGCCGGACTTATGGAGGAGACGGAATTCGGCTCCACATCACCCCGAATGGGGTTTCACAACACAGCCCGGGGTCGCCGTGACAACGGCGCACCCCGGGAAAACGGCAAAGGACTGACCTAAACCCTGAAGGGGTTTAACAAGGTTTGCTGCAGAATTCCGTCCTCTGTTGAACCCATTCAGGGTTCTCGTGTCTTCATGAACACGAACCCGGGGTGCGCCGCTTCGCGCCGACCCCGGGCTCTGTTGTTTAACCCGTTCCGGGTTGAATCGCTGTGCTTTCCCACCTGAAAAATCTTCACGGCGTTGGGCAGTGCCCGCGCCCCATTCGAGCTGACGGTCGGAACCGCGACTCCGTCACTCAGAAAAAATGCTCGCACCATGCGAGTGTCATTTCTGTCAGAAACCAACGGATCCCTGGCGGACGACGAAAACGACCGCAAAAACCGTCCCTAAACTCCTCTTGCGCCAATTCGCGGATCGGCATTATCATTCACCTCGGTGCTGAATCAGGAGTATCCTGCCGACACCGGCAGACGTCCTGATGTCAGCGGTGCTTTTCGCTGAACGCATTGCGTTCTTTGTTCGGTCGAAGCCGTCCGAGCGGCGGGAAGCATTTCCGAGCGTTGGATCGCTTTGGGACAGGGACATTGTTCCCGTCCCAGGATGCAGGAGGCAGAACATGGTGAACGTGCTGATTTTGGGAATGGATTCTGATTCGGGGCAGGCGATTGCAGCGGCAGCGGACCGCCGAATTGGGGTGAACGGACTTCGATTTACGAACCGCCCCGACTCGTCTCGCGCGGCCTGTCCGTCAGTGACATCTGAACGGCTGATCGAATCGGCCAGTCAGGCTGATGTGCTGGTCTTCTGCGGAGGGGCAGCGCGATCGTCGTGGGACGAATCGTTCGGCAGCTTTGATGAGGAAACTCAGTGGCTGTCCGAGTGCCTTGCGGTCTGCCGCAAATCGAACTGCCGGATGGTGTACATCAGCAGCGACGCCGTGTTCAGTGGTCCGCAGGTTTTCCATGACGACGATTCTTCGTCAATTCCCCTGAACCGAATTCCCGCGGATCTGCTGAAATGGGAACTGGCCGTCAGTCGCGTTCCGGGTTCACTGATCGTTCGCACCAATGTGATCAATCAGTCCCCGAATGGTTTTCTGTCGTCAGTGATTGGCAGCCTTGAGAACGGCAGAACATGCACCGTGCCGTCGTCCGATTTCGCAACGCCCATCGCCGCTGAGACCTTCGCGGACCTGCTGCTGAAGTGTGTGGCAGCGGAGCTGTCGGGAGTGGTGAATATCGGGGGCAGCGAACGCACAACGGCATTTCATCTGGCTGCTCAGGTTGCTCGAGGACTGAATCTGCCCGTCGAGCTACTGGTGCCGGAACCACGTTCAAAGTGCACGGAACGATCACTTCGATGCGACCGACTTCGCCGCGAACTGAACATCTTTGCTCCGGATCTGAAGCAAACCGTCGAATGCCTGCTGACATCCGACCTGCGTCCGATTGAACTCAGTGCGGCCTGACAGAACGTGTGTCGGCTGCCTGAAGAGATGGCTGGAAGTTTCAGGTCCGAGACGAACCTGAAAACTTCACGCTGATTACATTCACAGCCAGCTCGTTCGAACGCGGTCAGCGTTATGCGTAGCCCAGACGCTGCAGGACGGGAATCAGATCTTTGCCGGAAACTCGTTCGTCACCGGTTTCCATTCGAAATTTCCACGTGGCCTGACGCAGGCATTCGATTTCCTGGTCTGTCGGACCGCCGTCGTGGCCGGGTTCGCAGTGAGTCAGCGTTCGGGCGGATTCAAGAAACTGCACGGATTCTTCACGAGTGAACCCAGGGCCGGTTCTGACTTTCAGACGGTTGAGTGTCTGACGCAGTTCATCTTCCGCAGAGACCTGCGGTTCAAGTGTTGCAGTCACCATTGCACGCTCCAGAATTTGTGTCAGAGAGATTCCGAAACCGTAGGTCAACACCTGAACAGGCAGCTCGAAAATGCCCGGCAGTGGACAGATTTGATTTCGCGGAATGACTTCTGAGCCGAATACGCCAGTCCTGACGCCGATTCAGTCGGAAACCTGACCGCAGAATCCCCCGGATAACCCTTCCCATCGACTGTTGGAAGCCGCAAATTGAATGCACTCGTTACAGACAAGAAACTTTACCAGCAGCGGATTCCGCCATCGCTGGTGACTCGGCCAACAACGGGAACAGCATCAATCGCGGCGGCTGTTTTGATGTCCTCGTCATAGCCCAGCGCGATCAGATTTCGGCCTCCCTGCGATCGCCGGAGGGACGATTCCGCTTCGTTCGCCGTTCCGTTCGGGCACTCAGAACGCCAGTGGCTGACGGCAATCTGTGCCGAATCATTCAAGGTCGTATTCGGCTGTCGTTTCAGCAGGTCTGCGGCCAGGGCACCGGCAAACAGAACATCTTCAGAAGTCACCTGGCCGTTTGTTCCCGCGCAGATCAGATGAATCGGACGTGACTGGTTCTGCAGTCGATCACTGACTTCAGAAAGATTCACGAAGGCCGCGACTGCGATCTCAGAGGCTGCTTTCGATCGCAGCAAAGCCTTTGTTCCGTTGGTTGTCGTGAAACCGATGATCTTTCCGGCAGCCGACTGCGAAGTGTAGTCGCCGGGCGAATTGCCGAAGTCGAAGCCGTCGATCTTCTTTCCTCCGCGTTCGCCGCCCAGCAGACAGGCGTTGACCGGAAAGCCATCGCGAAGTTTCAGAGCCTCGTCAATGCTGCCGCAGGGGATGACCTGGCCGAGCACCGCTGTCAGCCGCGTGAGTGATGGTTGTGAAGTCGGCACGTCAATGATGACGGCGACGCTGTCAGTCAGCTGTTCCGGCAGGAACAGTTCCGGCACGATGAACAAAGATCTGCATGAGGGCGAAATCTGATTCAGGTAATCAAGCGAGGTGTCGGCATCGTCAGTGAGAGCCTGGGTCAGCCAGCGTGTCCAGGCGATCACGTTCAGAATCACCAGCACACCGTCAGCAAGAGTGAACCAGGCAGACCGGGAGGAATGGATGAAGTCCAGCAGACGCCCGGTTGCACAGCCATAGCGACACCATGCCATGGGAATTCGAACTGACACCAGCAGCGATCCTGCTGCCAGCAACAGGCTGCTGATTCCGGCAACATACCAGATCCATCCATTGAAAGGTTCCCAGTCTGCAAGACTTCCCGACCATCCGAAAACCGTGACCGCCGCAGCCACCGTCAGCACGAAACCAGGAATGAACTTCAGGATCGATGTCGCCTTCGATGACAGCGACCAGGCAGTGGCAGCCTTCGGTTTCAGCAGCTGCTGAGCGGCACCGTGAGGACACAGGTGGGAACAGTACAGATTTCTTCGAGTTACCGGGGGAAGCAGCAGGCTGACAATGACCACAGCGCTGAGTCCAGGAGCAAGATGCCAGGCGATGCCGGACACGGCCCAGCCCTGCAGAATCGCCAGCGAAACAAAATTGCCGGTGACCAGTCCGAAGTAGACCACCAGAACGACGTTCCAGATGCGATGCAGCCTTCGGTGGCCTCGCAACCGACTGAATCCAATCGTCATTCCGCCGACAACAACCAGCAGGCTGCCAACATCATTCGCACTGAAACGGATTGTTCGTGCGGCGAAACTGTCGTACCCCGGCGGAGATTGTTGTGCATATTTTTCAGCGGCCTCAACCAGAGTTCGGGCGACTGCCAGACTGGTCATGGTGGCACCGGAAACACCTTCGACCTGTTCGGCTTCAAGATCCAGGGCCCGGATTTCGGGAAGCGTCCTGTTCTGAAAGACCTTCCAGAACCATGTGTCTTCGTTCAGATAACCGGCGTAGGGTTGGTTGTCCCATGTCCGCCGCAACGCCACCTTCTGAACGATGCTGTTCCTATCCAGATAGATCAGAACTTCACTGGGTCCCTGATACCCGGGCACCGAATCCACCAGCGGTCCGGTTCGAACCAGTCGCCCGGTGATGACTCCATCGGGCGTTTTCACCAGGGCTTCGACGGCCGTCACAGGTTGCACAATGAACTGCTCCGGCTGATCAAAAATCAGCTTCAGATCATCCGCATTCAGGACATCCGGAAACCGCAGCGACGATTTTTCCGCTCCCAGCCGAACGGCAATTCCTTCCGCAATCGCCATGCTGGTGAGTGTGGCACCGGTGACGGCATCAATGTTCGCGGGAAGTTCGGTGGCCCCCATTTTCCAGCCGATGAACTGCCGGAAAAAATCGGGCGATCGCAGAATGGCGTCGGCATGTTCCGGAGTGTCCTGGCTGTTCAGCAGCATGGCTCCGCGGACTTCTCCAGCATCGTTCAGCAGAAGCATTACATTGCTGGGACCTCGGAAACCCGTGATGTCTTTTGCGGCGGGCAGAGTCGTGATCACGTATCCGGCAATGGTTCCGTCCGCTGCCAGAGCCTGGACCGCGGCGCCGGATGGTTTCAGTTCAGTGGCCGCCGGAAGCAGTTGCTGCACGTCGGCCAGGCGAACCGTGCCGGACATCGCGGAGAATTCCGAAGGGATTTGCGAACTCAGCAGTCGGACCGCCATCGCCAGCAGCAGGACTCCGCCACAGCGAACTGCCGTCGCAGCGATCGAGCCGCGGGCCGCTTCCGGAGATCGATGATTCAGAATGGGAAGTCCAGAGGTCATGGCTGATGACGATGATGTCCCGGATTGTCTTGGCTTCAGTTTCCCGCTTACGTGTTGGATTCGTCACAGACCGGAAGCGGACGCCAAAGGCTGCCTTCGCAGGTTTCAGGAAATTCCTGACCGGCTGCGAGGCAGCGACTTTGATCTGAGTGGCAATGGAAGAATGGCGGCAATGACGGCCAGTCCGGCCAGAGCGGCGTAGCTGCGGGTGTAGTCGCCAAATCGACTGTCGAAGAAGGCCACCAGAGGAGGCCCCGCTGATCCCAGTCCAAAACCGATCATGTTACTGAACCCGAATCCCGCGCTGCGTCGATGTCGCGGGATGTATTCCGGAAGCAGACTGTTGTACAGCGGCTGATTCATGAAGTGACAGAAGGCCCACAAACACGCCGCCAGCAGGCGCTGTCCGCCGTCGGCGACCGTCATCCAGATCAGGAACGGAATGTTCAGAGCGTACACGATCGCCAGCTGAACAGGCATCCTTCCGGGCTGAGCTATCCGACCGGCCGCCCATTGGCCGAACACACCACAGATCAGTGCCAGTGCAGCAGCGTAGTTTCCTGCAGCGGCATCTGTGATCGTGTGGCCGGTCAGATCGGCGATGATTTTCAGCAATCCGGCTTCCTTTAAATATCGCGGCAGAAAATGCAGAACGCCGCCGTACACGATGCCGCTCAGTCCCGCTCCGGCAACCAGCAGAAAAAACGGCCACAGCTGGAAGTGCCGGTCGTCGCTGGTGACAGGTCTCTGGGAAGCAGCATCGCCCGGCTGCGGGCTGTTCGGATTGCCGCTCACCTGAGCGGCGCTGGGTTCCGAATATCGGTGACCTCGGCGAGTCTGCGGTTTCAACAGCCACCAGATCAGCACTCCCAGCAGTGAGCTCAAGGCGCCCAGCAGCAGGTAATAACCTGTCCAGTTGCCCGGGCTGATCGTCAGCATGGCACCAGCCAGGAACGGTGCGGACGCGATGCCCAGCGAACCAAAAACGCCATGCGTGCCGAGAGCTCGGGAACGATATTCCGGAGTTGTTTCGTTCGCAAGCAGTGCCAGCCCGGCCGGGTGATACATGCTGGCGAAAGATCCCAGAGCAAACAGCGACAGATAAACGGAACCGACACCGGAAGCGTTCTGAAACGTCAGACAAACCAGTCCGGAACCAATCAGGTACAGAACCAGAACTCGTTTCTCGCCGATGCGGTCGGCCAGCAGCCCGGCAAGGAAAGCTCCAAAGCCATAAGGGAAACGCAGTGATGTTCCCAGCCATCCGGACTGCTCAAAGCTGAGAGTCAGATCATCGGAAATGACCTGTTCGACACTGGCGATGGACTGTTCCAGCAGGTGAACCAGAGCGTGCGAACACGACACCAGCAGGACCAGTTTCAGGACATCAGAATCTTTGGACACGCACGGACTTTGTCGTCTGAAGGAGAATTCCGTTCCGAGAACCTGTCCGGATGGTAACGAATTCTCGCGATATCAGCACGGCTGAGGATTCAGCAGGATACTTTTCGCCCGGACGTCATTCGCGGACAATACGGTCCCGGCTCTGCTGAGGTCGATTCGTCTCCGAGTGGCAGGAGGAGCAACCGTGAGTGAAGACACGAGATGGATTTTGTTTAGAATCCGAGCTCCTTCCCTGTTCCGGATATCTTCGAAGAGCTCTCCTTATGATCTCCGAATATCCTTCTTTTCAGTTCGGCCGCGCAGTGCTGCCGAGCCGGTGACCGTTCAGCCGGGCGACTGGGCCGTGGTGGCGGGGGCTATCATCGCAACGGGATTGTGGAATCCGGACAGAATCCACCACTCACATGGACGACCACAACGTGCTGCGGAAAGTGAAGTTAAGGATCAGATCGGGCACCGCGTCTTTCTGACGGCTGCGGATCCCGAAGTTCAGCAACAGCAGGTTCTGTGCTTCGATCGCGACAGCGGACAGCAGATCTGGAAGACGGTCGTCCACGAAGGTGGTTTTCCTGACCCGAAAAACAAACAGGAAAGCGGAAACGAGAAAGCTGGCGTCGTCGTCGATTGCCTGTGACGGAGCAGCACTGTTCATTAATTTCGTGCTCACGACGGCGCTGGTTCTGGACGGTGAACGGCTGTGGCAGACGAAGATTTCGACTATGTGGTCCACCAGTGATGGTTCGTCTCCGGCGATCTATGAGATCTGGTTCTGGTGTCCGCCGACAACAAAGGCGGCGTGAGCCATGGCAGGACTGATCGGGAAACGGGCCATCTGCTGGAAACGGAACGTCCGGCCAAACCGAATATTCTCCGGTAGTTCTGAACGTCGCCGGAAAAGATCAGTTGTTCATGACCTGGTTGCGATCTGGTGACCAGTTCGGATCCTTTGACCGGTGATGGTCTTCTGGGAAATGGAAGGAGCCACCACCGGTAGTGACCACCACGGTCACCGATGGGCAGCACATCACACCAGGCGGCGGATACCCCCAAAAACTATGACCGTAGCTGCAGCCGACGGCACGAAAAAGATTGCCTGGGAAAACAACGTGCGAACCTATGTTCCATCCATGGTGGCCAGCGACGGCCATCTGTTTGCAGTGATGGACGCCGGAGTGGCCGTCTGTTTCGATGCCGCGACCGGTGATGAAGTGTGGAAGGGCCGCCTGGCCGGAACCTTCAGCAGTTCGCCGATTCTGGTCGGTGACCGCATCTATGCCACCAACGAAGACGGAACGACGTTTGTCTATCGAGCCTCCCCTAAGGAATTCGAACTGCTGGCGACGAATGATCTGGGCGACAGCGTTTTTTCCACTCCCGTGATCTGCGGAAGTCGCATCTATCTCCGATCAGCCTTCATGGAAAACGGCACACGACAGGAATATCTCTACTGCCTGGGCTCGAAGGACCAGTGATGCCGCTGCTGGAACAGACGACCTGGACGCTGCCTGTCGGCTGGCAGTCGCAGCTGCCGAATTCTCTGCTGACGACTGACGCTCAGAAAATGCAGTTTGTGCTGAAACTGGGTGCATGGAACGTGGCTCAGAAAACCGGCGGGCCGTTTGCGGCTGCCATTTTCTGCCGGGAAACCGCTGAGTTGATTTCGATCGGGGTCAATCGAGTGGTTTCGCTGAGTTGCAGCCTGGCTCATGCAGAAGCTGTCGCCATCGCTTTGGCTCAGCAGCGTCTGCAGACACATGATCTCACGCATCTGTGAACATGGACGATTCGAACTGTTCGCTTCAGGCTGCCGTGTGTTCAGTGCTTCGGCATGGTCTGGTGGTCCGTCTGATCTGCTGGTCGTGTCGGCTCGCTCGACAGACATCGAAGAACTGACCGGTCGGGAAGGCCTGCTTCCTGGCAGACTGGCACAGATCCTCGCCGACCGGTCTCCGTTGCCGCCTGTCGAAGTGGTGACGGGATGTGGAACGGATGAAGGCCGAGCTCTGCTGCGACAATACACCGAACTGGGTGGGAACCACCACACCCGGACAGTCATCATGAGCATTCCGGATGAAGGTCTCCGGTGTCCGCGCCGATGCTGCCGATTTCTGACAGTGATCATCAGCCTGCTGCTGGTCGGCTGCTCCGAAGGCGGCTCGCTCCCGGCCACGGATACAGCCGCAGAAGCTCAGAACCATCGCCTGCTGGTATTTGTCGCGTCAGCCACTGTGTGCTGCCGTTCGACAGATTCTTCTGAATGACCAGGCGGATGTCTTCACACTCGGCGAAGCTGATCGAAACCGCAGACTCAGCGAAGCCATCACGGCCGAAGACATCGCCGCCATCCAGAAGGCCGATCTGATCATGCCGGGTACGAGGCGTGGCTGGAGACCATCACTATGATCGAAACTCATCGACACATCGGCTGCAATTCGATCGCAGCTGGTGTCACTCTCAGGCCGCCACTCATCAGCACGGGCCTGTTGGTGATCAGGCAGGAAAAAACGTGCTGCATCTGGAACGACCCGAACCTGTTTTCGGCTCAGATCACCGCCGCTTGCACTGCAGCAAAAACTGCCCAACTGATCGTGAGGAACTCGGCCTGCACCGATGAGATGAATGCCAACACTGCATGATCTGAGCGATCAATCTCACAGCCGCGGAGCTATCCGCCGGGCATTCCGTCACCGCGGAACCATTCGCAGAAGCGGTCTATCTGGCAAAGCGGCTTGGATTGACTGTTGCAAACGAAAAAACCAGTGCTGCCTTCGCCCTGGTGATCGGGACGTCCTCGCCTCCGGATTCCGGGGAGACGCTCGTCCTGCTGAACTGCGCTGACGTGAATGATTTCTCTGAATACCTGAAGCGTCAGCGAGAAAACATCAGCAGAGTTCGATCTTTTACCGGTGAGCTCCCTAAACGCTGATGGCAATTCAGTGCTGCCTTTCTGTTCAAAATGCGTCGCAGCATTATCGAACTCAGCGCACCGAACGGCTCACATTCGGACCATCAATGCAAAAAACCGTAACCACCATTCAGTGGTCACGGCATGTTGCTGTTTCTTCCGGGCAGGTGCCGACGAGCACGACTGTCCGTTGTCTGATACTGCAGTTTTATGGGCTGGCTGGAACTACCGGCAGGTTGTTGATCTGCTTCTTGATGTTCTTCAGCTTCTTGTTGTTGTCGATTCCAACAACCAGAGCACCCACTGCGGCACCAACGGTTGCCAGAGTGATGACGTCCAGCATGCCGAAGCCGGTTGGGCCGCAGGCTGCACCGCCGGGAGGACAGGTATCGCAGTACGGATCCTGACCGCGAATGATCGTTTCGTCAGCAGCGACAACGATGCCGGTCGACGCACCTTTCGGAGCAGCTCCGCTGGCCCACAGTCGAACCGGGCTGTGCACAGCTCCGACAACAACTTCGTGAGCACCGCCGCGAACACCTGAGATCGCAAAACGGCCGTCAGGGTTGCTCCTGGCGGCGGCAATTGCGGTACCGTTGTAACGCAGCTGAACGACAGCGTCGGTCACGGTCTGACCCTGAGGTGTCACGACCTGGCCGTACAGCGTTCCGTCGGTGGTGAGTTCCACATCTTTGATGACTCCCTGACTTCCTGCCATCACTGGTCCGGACAGGAGCACACCAAAGCACACCGCTATGCTTGCGACTTTGGTCAAGAGTGTGTGCGTACGCATCGTGGTATTCCTTCTACATTTTCAGAAACAGCAGCAACACAGAAGTGACCGCTGAACGCGGATTGATTTCCTGACATGTCTTTCGACGTGATCGACATGACAACTACAACCATAACACAACAAACGTTCGGATTTTCCGGAATAACCCGTAAAATCGCCCACGCTTAGCAGGTCGCCGCATGAAGCTCGCGTCTTTCGGCAGTTGCTGCAGGCGGCAGCGATCCAAAGGCTGGCAACTGCCGAAAAATCAACTTTCAACGGGTGGAAACTGCTTCCGGGCCGGGGATGCGCCGGATTCGGTTTTCAGATCATCGCAGCCAGCTGAGCGTCGCACGGGTCAAGTCCGTTGTGCAGCACGTTGGGAAGCAGGTCTCCGAAGGCGTTGACCTCAAACACCACGTGCTTTGTGAATCCCGCTGTCAGAGCAACGTCAACTCCCGCGGACAGCGACTGAGGGAAGCAGTTCACGGTATATTCACATGATCGCATCGCGGCATCCCACACCGGCGGAGAAACACATGTCCGAAGAAAGTTCACGTCACCGCGTTCGTTTCCCAGATGCAGATTGGTCAAAGGACCGCGACTTGTTCGCATCACCACATGCTGGGCTCTTCCGGCGATAACCAGCACCCGCAGGTCGAAGGTTCGTCCTGCCATCGCCGCTTTTGGCACCCACTGTTCGGCAATCAGACCGTTGGGCTGCAGAGCATCAATCACGGCGGCAATCTGCCGTTCGTCTGTCCAGCGATTCACGCGAAGAGAATTGAACAGCCGAAGTTCGCTTTCATGGCGAATCGGCTCGATGGACGTCACAGCGACGATGTGCTGCCGATGAGCCTGCAGGGCGATGATTCCGGAAGCGGACGAACCGGATCTCAGCTTCAGAAACACACGACGAATGCCGGTTTCAGTCATCAGTTTTCGCAGATGATCATAGTCAGACACGATCCCCAGACTGCGGGGCACGGAGATTTCCGCCGAACGAAGTCGCTCCTGAGTGATGAACTTGTCGAACATCGCAGCGATCTGTTCGGGCGGATTCTGGAATCGCACCCGCGGCAGCTTCTGTGAAATCTCCTCCAGAACATTCCGGAAACCTTCGAACCACAGCCCGTGGTGCAGAATTTCTCCATGCTCAGGAAACCTTGACGGAGACGCAGAGTTTCGGACAGCGGCACCTCGAAGGATCAATTGCCGTTCCACATCCGCAGATTCGCCGGGAGAATCAATGCGAACAATCGCTCCTTCCGGAACACGGGACCTCCAGTCCGATTCCTGAGTCAGAACTTCCGACCACGCAATCACCTCCGCAGGCCTCAGCCCCCGGCGTTCGAGCGCATTCTGAAAATACGTCACCCGGCGGCTGTCGGGGTTTCCGATCACTACAAATCGGGTTCCATGCCACGCGTCCACATTGGCACCTCGCCCCGTGAGGCATGCCCGCATTTCCGCATCCCGGTCTTCCGGGTTCAGTGACAGGTCGTCGACCTTCATCAAGGGCTGCATGTTCACTTCGTTTCGGAGCCGTCCCAACTGGCCGTCAGCGTTACGCCCTGAGCAGCTCGGGGCTGACCTCGCGGAGCGAGGTGCCACGGTCTGTACACCCAGCGTTTGGAGTTGCGCTTGACGATTTGCCACGGCGCTATTGTTGTCCTGACGCGGGCAGTGCTCACACTCCGTTCGAGCTGACTCTCGATCACGCAACTGAGTCGCTCAGCAACGTGGTACGCACGTCTGTTTCAGTATGAAACGAGAGTCACTCGCTCACACTGATGTAGCGGTAGATTTCGTCGCCGTAGCGGTCGGGTTGTTCCTGGCCGGCTGTGTTCACTTCAATGGGCAGGGCCTGCAGCTGGTTCATGACTTCGGTTGTCAGAAAGTGGTGTTCCAGGTTCAGCAGCTTCAGGCCGGACAACTGGTCGGCATGAGCCAGCAGTGCCTGAGCTCCTTCATCAGTCAGTGTGCCGAGCGACAGGTCCAGAACTTCCAGGTGTTTTACCACCGGTGATTCCGCAGCCATGACGGCGATGTCATTCTGCAGAGGGCTGTTCTTGATTCCCAGATACTTCAGCTTTGGAAACAGAACGTCCGCAAAAAACGGTCGCAGATCATCAACGGTACTGTCGCCACCATAGTTTTCTTCACCCAGATACAGTTCCAGATGTCTGAGTTCCGGAAGCTTCGCGGCGGCGACCTGCTGCACCACCTGACGAGGAAGACCGCCTGTCTGAATGATCAGGGTTCTGAGCTGATCGTGAACGACTGATCCGAGATCGAGCCCCTGGCCGCCTCGCACCATCAGAGTCTGCAGTCGGGGATAAGCGGTCCACAGCGGTGACAGATCTGACTGCCAGATCCATGAAATCTCGTTTTCCTCCATGACAATGTCGCCCAGAAACAGAGCCGTGAGACTTGCCAGCTGAGGCGCCGCAGCAACGACGGCTTCGACAACCGACCCCATGCCTTCGGATTCATCGAACATCTCTTCTGAGTAAGCTCCGGTGATCAGCCCCGTCACTCGGTCAGCTCCGTCACTGGACACGAATTCCGCGAACAGATCTGCAAATTCGAACTCGTCGCCATAGTCGCGACGCAGACGATAAGTCGTCGTTTCCGGATTCAGTGTCATGCCGGGGCGGAAATCAACAACCGGCTTGCCGTCGAATTCCGTCAGATGCGATCCGTTGACCATGGCCTTTTCTCCGATTCGAACGGGATAACGCGGACAGAGCCTGACATCAGACGTGTACGAGCAGGCGTGACGAAGTATCCTGCCGTCTTCCGCCGGGAAACGCAACTTCACCGAAAGAGTCAATGTGTCCGACGAACATGCTTTTGTGGAAGAAATCCGACGAACTCCCGATGACGTGACGCCTCGTCTGATCTATGCGGACTTTCTGGAAGACCACGGAGATCCGCGAGGCGAATTCATTCGCGTGCAGTGCGAGCTGACCGAGGCTGCCCCCGGCAGTGCACATCGGGCCGATCTGCTGAATCGGGAAGGCGAACTTCTGAACCTGTACGGCGACGAATGGCTGACACCGGTCCGGGAACTGGGAGCCATCGGGGTAACGATTCGCAGTTTTGAACGAGGTCTGCTGGAACGGGTGCGGATCAGTGCCGCAGACTTTCTGGAATCGGGAACGGAACTCTGCCGCATCGCCCCGGCACTCAGTCGGCTTGACCTGCGCCGACCTGAGGATGTCGACACGGAACTCGCGACGCGCGGCCTGCCGGAACAGATTACAGAACTGGACTTCAGCGCCAACGGACTAACGGAAGACTGGATTCGTGCCGTCAGTTCCGTCAGTGTCCGCTGGCTGAAACAGATTCAGGTTCTGCACCTGCAGACGAATCGACTCGGCGATGGCGGCGCCGCGGCGCTGGCCGGTTGGACGTTGCCGTCGCTGAAGTCGCTCAGCCTTGGCAGCAATCGAATCAGTGCCGCGGGATTGTCGGTTCTGCTGGGACAGAGCTGGGTTCGGCAACTGACAGAACTTGATCTGCGAATGAATCCGGTCACCGATGTCGGACTGAATCAGCTGGTCGCCTGCCATCCCAACACCTGGGAAGTTCTGAATCTGTCGTCCTGTCAGCTGACGGAACTTCCGGCCGGGCAGGCTCCGGTGAATCTCCGAAAACTGCAGACTCTGATCCTGCGTCACAACCGCATCACTCCGGCAAAGTGGGCCGGTCTTTCGGGAGCCGTACGCTTCTGGCTCACCAGTCTCCGCCAACTTGATCTGCGAAACAACGCCATCCACGGCCGATCTGCCGGACCGCTGCCGTCACACGGAATCGACTGACGCGGCCAGAAACGCCAGTGTGCAACGGAGTGAACGTGGCGAAAACGTCGGGGTTGCGTGTCAGGGGAATCGCACGCCGGAAGCTGACGCCACTACGATCCCTGACGTCGACCTATTCCGCATCGAACAGCAGGACGGGGTTGACTTTGAACTGCAGCATTTTGGCTGTTTCGCGACCATTGTCGCCGCCTTTTCTCTGCATGGTGATGTGACCGATTTTCAAATTGCCCGCCTTTGTCATTTCGACCGGTCCGTCACCGAAGCAGCGGACGGTGTCTTTCATGGACCGGATAACCCAGCGAGCTTTCCGGTCACCCTTCAATGTTACCATCATCCAGTTGGCGCTGTGTTCACCGGCACCGGCCAGCAGATCGGAAATGATTTCGTCCTTCTTCTTCGTGAAGAATGTCAGCACCGCCTGCTGAGTCGACTCGGGAAGCTCGTTCAGATACATCCGACCTTCCGTTCTGCTGCCTTTGACCGGAGGCGATTCGCCAACGAACAATTTCAGAGCAGATACAACTTCCTGAGGCATCCGCCACTTTTCAGCATAAGCCGCCAGCCAGCGTTTATCGATCTGATTGAATCCGGTGGCCGTGCTGACCAGTTTTATCGAAATGCGTTCGACTCGTTCAGCGGAACCGCCGTCGGCCGTCTGAGCTTTGACTGTGACTTCGACATCGGCCTTTTCGCCATGAGGCTTTTCTGCACGAACCGACTGGATGCGGCTGACGTCATGTCCCATGGCTTTCAGCCACGCCTGGGCATTCGAGTCTGACTGCCACGAGTTGAATCTGTCGCGAATGTCATCCTCATTCTGAAACCCATCCTTTGCCGTTCTGGAACCACGGTCCACGGCGTCCTGACCGGCATCCTGAGCGACTGCTGAAGCGAATGACAGAAAAATAATCGCGAGCACAACGCTGACCGGATTCATGAATTCTCTCCGAAGGATTTTCGGGCTGAACGCGACTCCACCTGGGCAGTACCTCAGACCACATCGATTTCCGTTCGAAACGGCGGCCCTGTCGCACCGAAAACCTGACTCAACGTGAACATATTTTCTCAAAAAGTCCAGCCCTCTCACGAAAGTCGTTCGACGGCAGTACTTTCGGGGGGCTGACAGGTTTACACTGTTCTGCCAGACCAATTCATCACCGTCGGCGGACCTTATCAGATTACTTCTCAGGACATCCGACACCTCACAGTCACTGCGAAAGTTATTATGTCAGGCACGATTGATTCAACCACGAAACTGCAGTCCGATGACGTCACCGCCATTGATGAGCTGGGGAAAGTCTATCAGCAGCTTCGAAGCGAACTGGCTCGAGTGATCGTCGGACAGGATTCGGTGATCGAGCAGCTGACGATCTGTCTGTTTGCCAAAGGCCACGCTCTGCTGATGGGTGTCCCGGGTCTGGCCAAGACATTGCTGGTCAGTCGTCTGGCGGAAACGGCTTCACTGACCTTCAGCCGCATACAGTTTACTCCGGACCTGATGCCCATGGACATCACGGGAACCGACATTCTGCAGGAAACGGCTGAAGGCCGCCGCGAATTTGAATTTGTGAAAGGGCCTGTGTTTGCGAACATCGTGCTGGCGGATGAAATCAACCGAGCTCCCAGCAAGACTCAGGCAGCCATGCTCGAAGCCATGCAGGAACATCGCGTGACCGTGGTGGGCCGGCCGTACGTGCTGGATCAGCCGTTCTTTGTTCTGGCGACTCAGAACCCCGTCGAGCAGGAAGGCACCTATCCGCTGCCGGAAGCTCAGCTGGACCGCTTCATGTTTCTGATCGGTGTGGGTTATCCGTCGCGGCTGGAAGAAATTGAAATTGCCCGCACGACAACCGGCGCATCACTTCCCACTCTGCAGAAGGTGCTGGATGCGGAATCCGTGCGACGTTTTCAGGACCTTGTGCGTCGAGTTCCCGTGCCGCAGCACATCTATGAATTCGCCGTCGATCTGGTTCGACGAACTCGTCCGGCCGCAGACGAATCTCCGGACTGGCTGAAGCCGCTGGTGTCTTGGGGAGCCGGTCCGCGAGCCGTGCAGTATCTCATTCTGGGAGCTCGTTCCCGAGCAGCTCTGACCGGCAGTTACATGGTTCGGCTGGAAGACATTCTGGCCGTGGCCGAACCCGTGCTGACTCATCGAGTCCTCACGACATTCAACGCCGAATCCGAGGGCATCACCAGCACCGACATCGTCCAGCGACTGGTCGACGAACTGAACGCCGAAACCACGGGCGGGTGATTCACCGGCAACAGAACCACAGATCTTCGGCAAACACCGGTTGGTCGGGATGCGGAAAGCGTCGGTCCCGATCACGTTAAGCGCCTCTCTGGTCTCACACTCATCCTTCAGGAAGTCAGAAACAGATGGATCCTTATCCGCCATGTCCCCAGTGTCAGTGCGAATTCACGTACGAAGACCGCAGCCTGCTGGTTTGTCCCGAATGCGGTCACGAATGGTCACCCGAGTCCGCTCCCGAACCTGCTGATGATGGCCTGGTGGTGAAGGATGCCAACGGGAACGTGCTGACAAACGGCGACAGCATCACGGTGATCAAGGATCTGAAGATCAAGGGATCGTCGTCAGTGGTGAAGGTTGGCACCAAGGTCAAAAACATTCGCCTGGTGGACGGTGATCACAATATTGACTGCAAAATCGACGGCATCGGCGCCATGAAACTGAAGTCTGAATTCGTTCGCAAAGCCTGACCGCATGTCGCTTCGTCCGCTGGGAATATCCAACCTGAACGTGTCGTCGGTTGCTCTGGGCTGCTGGCCGATCACCGGCATGACAACTCTGGGGGCCACTCGTTCCGAAAGCCTGAAAACCATTCGGGCTGCCATTGACTGTGGGATCAATTTTCTGGACACCGCCTATGCCTACGGGATCAATGGCGAAAGCGAACAGATGATCGGGGAAGTCGTTCGCAGCTGTCGAAGTCAGGTGGTGATTGCATCGAAGGGAGGGCTGCATCGAGTTGGCCGAGCTCAGGACTATGACGGTCGCCGGGAAACCATTCATCGCGAATGCGAAGAATCGCTGCAGCGACTGGGCACCGACCACATCGACCTGTATTACCTGCATGCTCCGGATCCGAGAACTCCGATTTCGGAAACCGCTGCCGCAATTCTGGAACTGGTGCAGTCCGGTAAGGTGCTCACAGCCGGAGCCTCCAACCTGACCGTCGAACAGCTGGAGGAATTTCACGGGATCTGCCCACTGACCGCCGTTCAGCCGCACTACAATATGCTGCAGCGGGAAATCGAAGTCGACATCGTTCCGTGGTGTGTGCGAAACCATGTTTCGCTGTGTGTTTACTGGCCGCTGATGAAAGGTCTGCTGGCCGGGAAGCTGAGACGCGATCATCAGTTTGAAGCCGGTGATGGGCGAGCCAAATACCCGATGTTTCAGGGAGCCGAGTGGCAGAAGAATCAGGACTTTCTGGACGACCTGAAAACAATCGCCACAGCCTGTCAGGCCACGGTGGCTCAGCTGGTCATCGCATGGACGATCCGGCAGCCGGGAATCACGTCAGCTCTGTGCGGCGCCAAACGAGACTGGCAGATTCAGGAAACCGCCGCTGCAATGAACCTGACCCTGTCTGACGAAACTCTGACCGCCATTCAGAGAGCCCTCGACAAACGCGGTCCGACCGTGTCGCGGTCAGCCGTGTAGCCTGACAGAGCCCGGTTTGTGACGGCGCCAGGTCGCTGCCGGTCGAAATCACAGCGGTGCTATTTGGGCTCACGCAAAGTCGCAGAGACGCAAAGGCGAGCGATTTGGGGGCTGGATCCATGTCCCTGGCCTGTTGCTGTCCCTCGAGCCGATTTTTCCTTTTTGCCTTCGCACATTCGTGTGAGCTCCGTCCGGAAGAAAAAGGGGGGCCGTCAGCAGTCGTTTTCAGAACCCTCCTGACGCCGCTGGACAGTATTCGGGTGAGGAAATGAATCAGGACTGCGAACTCAGCGAACATCGAGTCGGGTGAATGTATCCGTGAACTGATTCCTCTGATTGGTTATCATGTCGGAGTTGTCGTTTCCTGAGGATGTATTTCCAGGTGCGTCGGACCGCTCAGGAAGTCGGTGGCGGAAGTTTCCAGCCTGCGTGTTCACTGAAGCGTCGGTTGCAGGTTTGCGGCAGATGGTCACTGTTGAAATCCGGTCTCCCTGTTCCCAGAACGCTGATTGAGCAATGAAGCCGCTATTTCGGGCAACTCGACACAACATGCAACAGCTGACGGCCTCTGTTCTGCTGCTGGTACTGCTTCTCGCGCGGGGCGGCTTCGCCGCTGATCCTGATCCCGAATTCTTTCGCGGCATCAATCTGAATGGCCCGGCGGTGATGATTGATGGTCAGGAGTGGGTGGGATCGGATTCGAAGCTGTATGTGTGCAGCGACAAAGCTTTCGAAAATCAGCAGGTGAAGCTGGTTCCGGAGACAGATGACGGTCGAGCTCGCATGATTCGCAGCAGTCGCTGGGGCGGCAATCGAATTGAACTGACGGATATTCCGGCAGGACGATACTCGCTGTTTCTCTATGTCTGGGAAGACAACAATTCCGAAACGTATTCCGTCGCCGTCAACGGCGTCCAGGTTCTGACCGGATACCAGAGCGGGATCACCGGCCACTGGGAGAAACTTGGGCCATGGGAAGTCTCTCCTTCCGACAAGCGCATCATCATCACCAGTCGCGGCGGAGCTGCCAACTTTTCGGGCCTCGAACTGTGGAAGGGCAGCTACGACGGGCTCAGTCAGCCCATCAGCACCGATGACCTCGCCTTCTTCGAGAAACGCATTCGACCGCTGCTGATCAATCGCTGTTACGAATGTCACAGTGCTGAAGCGAAGGAACTGCAGGGCGAACTGCTGGTGGATTCCCGAGCGACTCTGCGACGCGGCGGCGTGACGGGACCGGCGGTGGTGCCGGGCGATCCGCAGAAGAGTCTGCTGATGGAGGCCGTCCGTTACGAAAATGCAGACATGCAGATGCCGCCGGATGAGCAGCTTTCCGAGATTGAAATCGCGGACCTGGAACACTGGGTCAGCATCGGTGCTCCGGATCCTCGTTCGACCATCACAAAACATACCGGCAAACAAATCAACATCGCGGAAGCTCGCAAATTCTGGTCGCTGACTCCGCTGGTGGCACCCGCGGTTCCGAAAACAGATTCCGCGTGGCCCCGGACAGACATTGACCATTTCGTGCTGGCCCGGCTGAACGAACATCAGTTGCAGCCGTCGGCTCAGGCTGACCGCAGAACTCTGTTGCGGCGCGTGACGTATGACCTGACAGGGCTGCCTCCGACACTCGACGAAATCGCTGATTTTCTGGCAGATTCGTCAGCGAACGCATTCGAAAATGTGGTCGATCGTCTGCTGGCTTCGCCTCGGTACGGTGAACGCTGGGGGCGACACTGGCTGGATGTCGTACGGTATGCGGACACGGCCGGCGACAACTCCGACTACCCGATTCCTCAGATGCATCGATACCGCGACTGGGTCATTGACGCCTTCAATCGTGACCTGCCGTTTGATGAATTCGTTCGGGATCAGCTGGCGGGCGACCTGCGCGGAGGATCAACTGAAGCGGAGCGTCAGCAGCGAATCATTGCGACGGGTTATCTGGCGAATTCCCGGCGCTTCGGTTCGCGAGTCGACGACTATCCGTGGCATCTGACAATCGAAGACACCATCGATAACCTGGGAAAATGTTTTCTGGGACTGTCGCTCAGTTGTGCTCGGTGCCACGACCACAAATTCGATCCCTTCACAACTCGGGACTACTACGGCCTGTACGGCATTTTCAGCAGCACGAAGTATCCGTGGCCCGGCATTGAGCTCGATAAACGTCAGCGCGATTTTGTTCCGCTGGTGGCGCCGGATCAGCTGAAAGCCATGACCGAGGCTCAGGAGAAGCAAGGCAAACAGCAGGAGAAACTCGATAAAGACGTCAAACGTCTGAAGGATGCGGTCAAAACCGCCAAAGGCGACGAAAAGTCGTCTCTGGAAAACGAACTGAAAGCTGCTGAAAGGAAAGCCGCAGATCATCGTCGCCAGCCTGCGGTGTTCGAAACCGCCTATGCCGTCAGTGATGCCGGCGCGAAAGCAGACGCGGCCGTGCAGATCAAGGGAGACCCGGCGA
Source organism: Planctomycetaceae bacterium (assembly GCA_041398865.1). Lineage (GTDB taxonomy): Bacteria > Planctomycetota > Planctomycetia > Planctomycetales > Planctomycetaceae > Fuerstiella. The sequence continues at coordinate 57,395 of JAWKTY010000015.1, read as the reverse complement.
AGACAGGCGACATCATCCGCAGACATTTCCCCGCGGTTCTTGCGGGCGGCGAGTTGCCGGATTCCGTTACGGAAAGCGGCCGGCGGGAGCTGGCGGAATGGATTGTGTCGAAGGACAACCCGCTGACGGCGCGAGTTCTCGCGAATCGCATCTGGGCTCATCATTTCGGCACAGGCATCGTGTCAACGGCAAACGATTTCGGTCAGCAGGGCCGACGACCGACTCATCCCGAACTGCTGGATCATCTGGCCGTGCAGCTGCGGGATCATGGCTGGTCCATCAAGGCACTGCATCGTCGCATTCTTCTGTCGGCGGTTTATCAACAGAGCGGAATGGCAGCATCGGGAGCGGAAACGGATCCGTCGAACCAGTGGCTCAGCCGTTTTCCTCGACGTCGTCTGGATGCGGAAGCCATTCGGGACACGTTGCTGGCGGTCGGCGGAAACCTGGATCTGTCACCGGCCGGAGCCCATCCGTTTCCCGATCAGAACACCTGGGATTTCACTCAGCACAAGCCATTCAAGGCTGTGTACGAGACGGATCATCGGACCGTGTTCCTGATGACTCCGCGAATTCAGCGGCATCCGTTTCAGGCCGTGTTTGACGGAGCTGATCCGTCCACCAGCACCGGAGTCCGGATGACCACAACAACTCCGCTGCAGGCGCTGTACCTGCTGAACGATCCGTTTGTGAACGCTCAGTCTGTTCTTGTCGCCGACCGGATCCTGAAACACGCCGACGACCATCAGGCTCGTCTGCAGTTCGTGTTTGAACTTCTGCTGGGGCGACCGGCAGCGGACGATGAAGCTGTCGCTGCAACCGACTTTCTTCACAGCGCCGAACAGCTGCTGACACCGTCCCGGGAATCCTCGTCCGATCACACCAGCGCGGCCTGGGCGGCATTGGTGCGTTCGCTGTTTCGCCTGAACGAATTCGTCTACATCGATTGAGATCACCATGCCGAACTCACTTCCGATTCATCGGGTAACTCGACGCAGCGTGCTGCAGTCGCTGGCGGCCGGATCGCTGCTGATGCCGGGGCTGCTTTCAGAGCTGCTGGCTGACTCTGCTCAGGCACCCGCTGCGCCTTCAGACCCGCTTGAGCCGAAGCCCACGCATTTTCCGGCGAAGGCCAAACGCGTCATCTTTGTGTTTTCCAATGGCGGCGTGTCGCATATGGACACATTCGACTACAAGCCTGAACTGTTCAAGGCAGACGGCAAAATGACGGGGGTCGGCGGCGGCCTGTCGAATCAGCAGCGCAAACTGCTGAAGCCCTTGTGGGAATTCAAACCCGGCGGTACCTGCGGAACTCTGGTCAGTGACCTGTTTCCTCATCTTCGAAACTGCATGGATGACATCTGCCTCATCCGCTCGCTGAACGGGAATGACAACGAACATTACAACGCAACACTGGGGATGCACACAGGGTCATTCTTCTTTTCGCGGCCCAGCATCGGGTCGTGGGTCAGTTATGGTCTGGGCACGGAGAACAGCAATCTGCCGTCGTTCATCGCGCTGGCTCCGCAGATGCCCTATGCGGGAACTCAGATTTTCAACAACGATTTTCTTCCGGCCTATCATCAGGGCGTGCGGGTGATTGGCGGGAAGGAGCCCATTCAGAATCTCAACCGGCGTTCGACGATCCCAGGGCTGCAGGAAATGGAACTGAAGCTGGCCGATGTGCTGAATAACCGGCATCTGAAGCCACGAGCCGGAGATTCGGAACTTTCGGCACGCATTCGCAGTTTCGAAACCGCATTTCACATGCAGACGGAAGCTCCGGATGCGTTTGACCTGAATCAGGAAGACGATCGGACTCTGGAACTTTACGGACTGAAACGAGGACAGAGCGAAGGTTTCGGCTGGCAGTGTCTGGTGGCTCGACGCCTGGCCGAACGCGGCGTTCGATTCATTGAACTGGTGGATGGCAGCAGCAGCCACAACTGGGATCAGCATGGCAACATGGCCGAACACGCAGACCATGCAAAGAACATCGATCAGCCGTTGGCCGGTCTGCTGCAGGATCTGAAAAACCGGAGCATGCTCGACGACACTCTGGTGGTGTGGACAACGGAATTCGGCAGAACTCCGGGTGTGGATGGCGACAAGGGCCGAGGCCACCACAGTGCCTGCTTTTCTTCATGGCTGGCCGGCGGCGGGGTGAAGGGCGGTATGACGTTCGGGACAACGGACGACATCGCAGCCACCGTGGCTGATGACGGAGTTCACGTGCATGATTTCCATGCCACCATTCTGCATCTCCTTGGCATCGATCACACTCGCCTGACCTACCGCCACGCCGGTCGCGATTACCGGCTGACCGACGTTCACGGTCGAGTCGTCAAAGAGATCCTGGCGTGACAGGCGATGGCTGTCCCTGAAGCTTCGCCAGCACTTCCGCGAGGCTGCGGCCCAGATCGAGGATCTGAACCTGCTGCGATTCGTCCCTGAGTTGCCCGGAGCTGTCGAACGCGCTGTCAGCATGACCGATGGCCACCTGGTTCGCAAGGACGGTGACTCCGATGTTCCCCAGGATGGCCCGGACATGAACCAGTCCGCGAAGTCCTCCGAGTGCTCCGGGAGATGCCGACATCAGAGCGGCAAATTTATTGCGGTACGCCGCCAGTCGCGGCTGACCGGGAATCGGCCGAGACACCCAGTCGATGGTATTCTTCAGCAGCGGCGAAATCGAACTGTTGTATTCCGGCGACGAAACCAGCAGACCATCGTGTTGCAGGAACAGCTCCTTCAGCTTTTGAGCATTTGCGGGCGTCCCCTGCTCGCGTTCGAAATCTTCGTCGAAAATCGGCAGGGGGAAATCATTCAGATCCAGAACAGTGACATCTGCCCCGGCTCTCCGAGCTCCTGCAGCGGCGATTCGAACGAGAGTTCCGTTGAAGGAATTGATGCGAACACTTCCGGCAAAGGCCAGAATCCGGGGAGCAGTCATGGATGACGATTTCTGAAATTCGCAAAGATTTGTGGATCGACGGAGACTGATGTTTCCGCGGAACATGATGCCATCAGTGTAGGTCGCATGCCATCGGTTGGCCAATTTGCAGACCTCCGGTTTTGTCTGATTCGCATTTTCTGCTCGAAGGAATCCGGCGAGCACATCCTTCTGTCTCCGGTCCGGGATGACAACTCTGAAACCATGACTACCATTCCCCCGGACAGCGCGTGAAACACGATTTCAGGAAGACAGAATCAATGGCGGAATCGGCCGAAATCAGGCTTGGGCTGTGCTGCATGTTTCAGGATCAGCCGATCCGTTTCCGCAATACAACCGTGAAAGCCATCGGCGGGATGAACCGCAGCGCAGCTCTGGTAAAACTGTCGGAACTCTGCCTGCACAATGCAGTTGCTCTGCTGCGGGCTCTGAAGTTCTGCGCCGAAAATAGCATCGGGTGTTTTCGAGTCAACAGTCAGATTCTGCCTGTCAAAACCCATGCGGATGTGGGTTATAACATCGCTGATCTTCCCGACAGCGATGTCATTGTTGAGCAGTTTCAGGAGTGCGGACGATTTGCGGCAGAGAATGACCTGCGCCTGAGCTTCCATCCGGATCAGTTTGTGGTCCTGAATTCCCTGCGCGCCGATGTCGTTGATCGTTCGATCGCAGAACTGGAATATCAGGCCGAAGTTGCTGAATGGGTTGGCGCCGACGTTGTGAACATCCACGGAGGCGGAGCTTTCGGGAACAAGGCAGATGCTCTGGACCGCTTCCGACAAACTCTCGACAGGCTTTCCGATCGATGCCGATCCCGACTGACGATCGAAAACGATGACGTCACCTACACCCCGGAAGATCTGCTTCCAATCTGCCGCAGTACCGGGATTCCTCTGGTTTATGACGTCCATCATCACCGCTGTCTGCCGGACGGGTTAAGTATCGAACGGGCAACGATTCTGGCGTTCGAAACGTGGAATCGGGAACCGATGTTTCACATTTCCAGTCCTCTGGAAGGCTGGAGTGGTCGAAGCCGGCTCGTCATCATGACTTCATCGATCCGGAGGATTTTCCCGAGTGCTGGCGAGGGCTGAATATCACGGTCGAGGTCGAAGCCAAAGCGAAGGAACTGGCGGTTCTGAAACTTCAGAAGCTCCTGTCCGAGCAGTGGTACACGTACATCGTTCAGTGTTCGGACGAATCTTACTACACGGGAGTGACGACTGATCCTGAACGTCGAGTTCGGCAGCACAACGCCGGAACAGGAGCTCGCTACACACGCGCACGACGTCCGGTGGCTCTGGTCTTTCAGGAAGCTCAGCCCGGCAGGGGAGCAGCTCTGCGACGCGAACTGCAGATCAAGGCTCTGAACCGCGAAGCCAAGACTCGACTGATTCTGCAGCGGCAGAAGTCCGACTCAGCGCAGACATCAATGTGACTTCTATTTGCCGCACTCGGCAGATGTGGCCTGGAGCAGCACGAACTCAACGTTGACCCGGAAGGCCAGGCATGAAAGGTGTGAATTGGTTTCCGCTGCGGTTCGTGCTTTTTCGCACTTTCCCCGAGGTGGCCCGGTTGAGGTGAGGCGTTGCGGAATTGCAACACGCGACCAACCGCATTTCCCGAAACGAAGCGTAGGAAAGCGGTCGATGCTGATGCTACAACAGGCATTCGTCGGCATCGGACAGGGGGTGCCGGTCGGCGTTTTGGATTCATTCAATAGCCATTTCAGTTCGCTCGCCAATTCAGAACGGCGCTCTGCATGTATCGACCACAACTTCAAACACGTCTGGGTGCTGACACGCTGTACCTTGCGTTTCGAGCCGCATTCGTGACGACCTGCGATCTGTTGATGCACCCGGCTCAGGAAGCGGAAACCCACGCCGAACCGGGCTACCTGGAACGTCTGCCGTTGCTGAAGGGCTGTGCACCGCAGATTCAGCTGGATTGCCTGCTGACGAGCTGGAATCGTCTGGAACGCAACACTCACGAGCCCAATCCTGTCGACCGCTGCGTGTGCTACTGCGCTGCCGGAGAACTGGCGGAACTGGGAACCCGAGGTGACTCGAAAAGGCTGGATCGGATTCTCAGCGGACCTCGCAGAATGAATCGAGTGGATGCAGTGTGGATGGCTTCGAAGCTCAGAACACTGCTGGTGACCTGGCCCTTTGAACCCGACGGAGGCATGCTGCTGCGAGACGGCAACCTGCTGACGGATCAGCTGGATTCTGAATCCGCCGCTTCCAGCGAACCCATCGCCTCAACTCTTCTGCAGCTGCTGGGTTGCTGGTTTGTCACGCCTCGGCTGCTCAGCAACGGCCAGTCTTTGATGACAGTCGCCGAACGCCAGCGTCTGGCGGAATTCTTTCAGAACAACCCGGGCCTGATGAACCTGTAAGGACCGGCCTGAAGTTCGGCGATGTGATCCAGGCTACCGCATCTGTTCTGAAATCAGAAATGCGACTTCCATGGCCTGTTCGTAGTTCAGTCTCGGGTCGACGGGGCTGCGGTAGTCCCGAGGCAGGTCCGATTCCGTCAGATTGGCCGGCCCCCCGACGCATTCGGTGACATCTTCGCCGGTCAGTTCCAGATGAATGCCGCTCAGCCGGGTTCCACAGTCATTGTGAATGCGAAACGCCGTGATGATTTCTGACGTGATGTCATCAAACGAACGAGTCTTGAAGCCGTTGCGGGTTGACTGAGTGTTCCCGTGCATCGGGTCACAGCACCACAGGGCGCTCATTCCCGAACGACGCATGGTGTCAGCCAGCATCGGTAGACGCGACGAAATTTTTTCCGCTCCGAAACGGTGAATCAGGGTGACTCGGCCGGGAATGTTTTCCGGGTTCAGAACTCGAACCAGATCGACCAGTTCATCCGGGGCCATAGTGTTGCCGACCTTGACTCCGATGGGATTTCGGATACCGCGGAAGTATTCCACGTGAGCCCCTTCGATGTCGCGGGTGCGATCACCGATCCATGGCAAATGCGTGCTCAGATTGTAGTAACCTCGGTGCCGCTGATCAGCTCGGGTCAGAGCCTGTTCGTACAGCAGATGCAATGCTTCGTGCGATGTGAAAAAGTCAACGCGGGTCAGCTGTTCCAGTTCGCCACTGGAAACCACTTCCATGAATCGAATGGACTGGCTGAGTGAATCCAGAAGTTCCTGATATCTGCGGGACCCCGGTGTATTGCGAACGAATTCCAGGTCCCAGTTTTCCGGGTGATGCAGATCTGCGAAGCCGCCCTCGGAGAGCGCCCGGATATAGTTGATCGTCAGAGCCGATCGTTCGTAGGCTCGCAGCATCAGGTCCGGATCCGGCATGCGGTCTTCGCGAGTAAACCCGCTGCGGTTGATGATATCGCCGCGGTAGCTGGGAAGTTCCACACCGCTGCGGGTTTCTGTGCTGGCACTGCGAGGCTTGGCGTACTGACCGGCGATGCGGCCCACACGAACGATCTTCTTCCGGGCTCCGCAGATCAGCACAAGGCTCATCTGAATCAGCACCTTCAGCTTTCGAAGAATGGTTCCCGAGTTGCAGTCGGAAAAACTTTCAGAACAGTCGCCCCCCTGCAGCAGAAAGGCTCGACCGTCAGCGGCTTCCGCCAGCTGCTTCTGCAGCCGATCCACTTCCCATGCCGTCACCAGCGGCGGATACTCGCCCAGCTGTTTCAGCACGGCGGCGACATGCTGGGCATCTTCGTAAACGGGCTGCTGCTGAGCGACTCGGGACTGCCAGGAATCCGGTTTCCAGTGGGTATTCATGCCGTTGGTGGAGTTTTCTTTTTCATCAGGGAAGGTGCCTGTTTCAGCAGATCCAGAACTTCGTCTTTCAATCCGGGCGCCACCGAGACACCATCACCACCGAAAATGTTCTCCCGTCCCTGCCAGTCGGTGCAGCTGCCGCCGGATTCCCGAACGATGGGAATCAGCGCGGCGATATCCCACGGCGACATTTCCGGGTCCACCGCCAGATCAGCTCGGCCCGTCGCCACCAGCATGTGTCCGCAGCAGTCGCCCCATCCGCGAGCAATCCGAACTCGCTTCAAAAGATCCGGAAGCACATCGCCCCGACCGACTCGCAGGTCATGAGTCGGTTCCGTAAACATCAGGCGGCTTTGAGCCAGACTGGTCTGAGCAGACACGGTGGCTCGGACGGGAGCGGCCGTTCCGATCTTCCACCAGGCTCCCTGTCCTTCTTCCGCAAACATCACCTCGCCCAGAGCCGGAAAGCGGCAGACTCCGGCCACCATGCGTCCTTCGAATTCGATGCCGATCAGGTTTCCGAACAACGGAATGCCGTAAATGAACGGTTTGGTGCCATCGATCGGATCCAGAATCCAGCGGTAACCGCTGCGGCTTTCCAGATCGTCGAATTCTTCACCCAGCACTCCGTCGTCCGGAAAGCGTTCTGCCAAAGCCCCGCGAATCAGCTGTTCGGCTCCTTTGTCGGCGACCGTCACCGGCGAATCGTCGGCTTTGGATTCGACACCCAGAGTCTGCGACCGGTAATGACTGAGGATCAGTTCTGAAGCCTGTTCACCGACAGACAGTGCGAACTCAAGCCGGGATGTATGAGCAGTCATCTGGGAATCGTTGTATCTTGTGTCAAAAGAAGAAACCGCCTTCGGCAAGCTGCTGAAAGCAGGCCGAGCCATTCAGAGCAGCGTGTCGCATGTCATTCCGGTCGCAGGTCCAGCGACAGCAGCCAGTCTTCGCTGCGAAGGTACAGGCGACCGTCTGAAAGCACCGGCGCAGCCCAGGCCGGATAATGAATCTCGTCAAAGAAGCATCGCCCGTCTTCCTGGAATTCTTTTGAGTCGACCCGAACAACCGCCAGGGTTCCGCGTTCACCCAGAGCGATGAAGCGATCGCCCACCTGAATCAGCGAGCCGCGTCCATAGTACGGAAACGGGACCGGCTTGTTTGTCGCCGTATTGATGATGCGTCCGGTTTCGCGATCACGGGCCAGTTCCCTCAGATTGCCCGTGAAGCCGGTGGTTGACCACATCACCTCGCCATCTGCCACCCGAACACAACGCAGTTCGCCTTCATTTTCATGACGCCCGCTGAATCCGTAGATGTAGCCGTCGACATGGATCGGAGTTGACCAGTGAGCCAGCATGTTCTGATCATTCTTCCAGACTTCCGTCACGCTGCAGCCGTCTTTGGCCACCTCCAGCAGCACCGACCCAAGTTTGTAGGCAGCAGACAGAAAGATGCGATCACCGATGACCACCGGACAGGCCGCGTTGACCGATTCATGGACTTTTGGACGAAACCAGTAGGCAAAATTCTGTCGTCCGGTTTCCGGATCCAGAGACACCAGCCCCTGCCGTACGAGACACAGCAGATGTCGCTGCCCGTGAATGGTGGCGATGATCGGCGATGAATAGCTGATTACCATTTCCTCGCCCGTCCATTCATAGGGTGCCTGAGTGTGGATGTCTGTCTGCCCGTTCCAGGTATCTTTACCCACCGCCTGCCACAGCACTTTTCCGTCCGAAACCTGAAAAGCAACGACTCCGGAATTCGGCTGGCCGCCAACCAGAACGATCAGGCGGTCACCATCCAGCACAGGTGAGCATCCCATACCGAAGAACCAGTCCGGCAGATTGAATTCGCTCTTCAGATCGTGTTCCCACAACAGTTTTCCGGAATCCAGCTGAACGCAGCACAGCCGCCCTTCAGCCCCCAGAGTCAGACAGCGGTTATCGTGCAGCACAGGAGCACAGCGGGGACCGTTGCTGTACTGATATGGGTCGACGTAGGTGCTGGGATACCGGTGGTTCCACAATTCCGAACCATCTGAAACAGAACGGCAGGAAACCACTTCCTCGTCACCTTCGCGATGATGGACAACCAGCCGATCGCCGAGAATGGACGGAGCTGCATAGCCTGATCCCAGAGCCTGCTTCCAGAGGACTCGTGGACCGGATTCCGGCCACTTCAGCTGAACCGACGTTTCCAGAGATGTGCCGTCATGTCGAGGCCCCAGAAATCCCGGCCAGTCTTCAGCCATCGCGGAAACGGCCAGCAGCGCGGCCGCCAGCACACCGGAAACGACGTGCCCAGCAGTTCGAAATTGATCAGCCATGAAGCGGCACATTTTTGAAAAACCAATGAAAACAGCTGCCGGAGGGGTTCCGGAGTTACTCCTCATTCTAACGGATCCCCGCCGGGCCAGCCACCCAGACCGAAGTCCGGATCGCCAGCCATCGAATGCAGGGTGCCGAAAAACTGAACCTGCGGCTCAGGCGGTTTAGGCAGCATCCGGCCAGCAGAACAGAACGGAATTGACATGACACCCACTGGATTTCTGGACATCACACATTCCCGCGTTCAGGATACAGTCTCGGAGCGACGGACGGGGCGGTGCCGCTGTGCCCGGCACCGCGAAGAGTTTTTGAGGAGAACAGAACCTGCTTCAATCCGATGGCTTCCGTTGGTCAGGCTCCCGCCCGACAATCCGTTCGGCTTTGTCAGGCAGGAGACTCACCGACTTTGGGGACGGAAAGTTATCAGATCATCGAAGCCAGGTTTTCCTGAAACACCACAGACAGGAATGTCTGTGCCACCTGACACGGATCGATCGCCAAAACACGATCGAGCTGCCGACGGGGTGACAGGTCAAATTGTTGACAGATCAAACAACAGTACGCGTGACTGCAACTATGCTGAAATACCTCACTGCATTCCTTCTCACGGCGCTTCCGGCGATCTGCGTCCTACCGAGTGCCTTCGGTCAGGAGAATTCCGCGAACAGCAGCGACGAACTGTTTCTGTTTCGCCCCAACACTCCGGAACGGCAGGTTCGAGGAGCAATTCTGGCGGAATCCCTGGACCGTCCCGGTCTGGCCGCCGGCTATCTTCAGGATCTGGTCCAGTCGCGTCCGACGCCTGAAGTGCTTCTGAAACTTCGCAGTGAATTCGGCATCGGTACCTTTTTGAAGCTCAGTTCAAATGTGGATCTGCAGCCGGTCTCGAAGGAACTCTTCCAGCTGATCAATGAAGCCAGCCGCCAGTCGACTCCGGATGCCGTCATGCTGGAAAGCCTCGTCCAGGAACTCGGCCTGTCTCCCGAACAAACCCTAAATGCATCGCTGAAGATCCTGTCAGCAGGGTCCGGAGCCGTTGAACCGCTTCTGGCGGCGGATCCTGCCACGCCTCAGGGCGAATTGGCGGGGCAACTGCTGAAAAAATACGTCCGCCGACTTCGCGATGGTCTTGTGACTGCTCTGCCCAACGCATCCCCCGGCAATCAGGTGAGAATTCTCGAACTGCTCGCGGACAGCGGAAATCCCGAAATCGCTCCTCAGCTGCTGGCCTATGCGTGGGCACAGGATTCTGCTGTTGCCGCGGCAGCACGGTCTGCGATCCAGCGAGTCGCTCCGCAGACATCACTGCAGTCTCCTGATGCAGCCGTTGAAGGACTGGTTCGCGAAGCTCTGGAGCTGACGGCCACTGCGGCAAAACCATGGGCTGATGACCGCGCCGTTGATCAGGATCGACGCTACGCCCGAGTCGCGGCTGACGAATCGCTCGAATACGGCACGGGCTACCTGCAACAGGCCACTCGACTGCTGCAGTCGGCTCAGAGAATTCAGCCGGAAAGCCCTCAGGTTCTGGCTGCGACTCTGGTGGTTGAACAGGCCGAACAGGGATGGCCTGCCGCATGGCCTGCGGATGTCAACCTTCCCGCTGCAGGGCAGCCGCCTGCTGAGCCGGATGAACAGACGCTGCTGGCATTTCGCATGGCCGCCGGTACTCAGAACCCCGCGGCTGTGCTGGGTCTGCTGCGGCAGACCGACAAATCTCTGGCCTGGTTTCAGGCACACCCCGCAGATGCTCAGGCGCTGTTGAAGAGTGGTGATCCTCGGGTTCGCCTTCTGAGCGCCGCATTGCTGCACACCGCGGGACTGGCCACCAGTCGAACTCGTGAAACTATTTCCACTGCCGTTCAGTCACCGTCACTGCCACAGGGACTGGCCATCGATTCACGTTTCGGCGAAGCGGTCACGTCGGCTGCAGTTCTGAAGGACATGAAGATGGCAGCCAGCGCAGCCACGACAGGACAGGAAGGATTCGACAAAGCGACGCAGATGCTGTCATGCGATCTGATCCTGATCCACAGCAACTGTCTGCGATGGACGCTGTCTCACACCATCGCCAATCTGCGAGCGGATTACCGCACAGCGACTGTTCCGATTGTGATCTATGGACCGCTGGTTGACCTCACGCGGACTCAGACCACGCGAAGTCTGAATTCGGGAGTCTGGTTTCAGGAAGAGCCGATCTCTGACCTGACACTGGCCGATACACTGAGACTCACCGGAGTCCCCGGACCGGTTCTGACGGAAGACGAACGACGTCAGATGATCCAGTTCGCTCGCAGCCTGAACTGATCCCATCCGTTCACATCACTGATCCCGGCCGACGGTCACCTTTTCGTGTTCGCCTTCTTCGATCAGAGCGTTCGGATCGGCGTATCGTCGAGCTGAAATTTTGGGTCCGCGGAGAGCTGCTTCGGTGACCTGTTCGATGCGAATCAGCTGTTCGCTGAGCGTATTGATGCGGGTGGAGACGTCATCGTTGTTCTGTTCGATGCCTCCGGAGACCAGGTTGATGACTCCCAGAAACAACATCATCTGAGCGACTGTTGTGACCAGCCATCCGGTGGGAGTGTATTCCGAATAACCGCCGAAGTGACCATAGATCACCATCGCCGTGCCGATGGTCAGTCCCAGCACACCAACATATGCCAGAAACTGTCCGGTAATCGACGTCAGGTTGGAACGACGCGGTGCTGTGACCTGAAAGTGAGGCCCGCGAACCCCGTTGCCATGCGGTTCGTCAATGTAGCGACGGCGGGGACGAGTCTGCGTGCGGGTTCGGCTGTCGCCGGTCTGCAGCATTTCCCCCACGTCCTGCCCGTCGTCGATCCGATGTCGTCGGCCGCCCGCTTTGGAATTGCTCTGGATCTTCCCACCAGCCACGTTAGTGGCGGGGGATGCTGCCGCGGACTGTTCCTGAGACTCATCGCCAGGGCTGTCGACTCGAAATTTTCGTGTCACGGTGTTCGATCCTTGCTGAGGAGCTGTTCTGGCGAATGGTGTTCGGGAAACATTGCTGCGCTGAGCGGCTTTTCGAGGCCGCTCACGAAAACCGGGAGGTGCAGGTTCAGACCCCGCCTGCGTGTTTATCGGCAGTTCCGGCGCGGTGGATTCAGCCTTCGACCGTTCAGTGCCGACTGCCGGTCCCTGCCGACGACTGCTGTCAGGAACATTCCGGATTTCCCGTTGTGACAATTCCGGTCCGGCCGACTTTGTGGGCCGTTGAAACTGATCCTGCAGTTCGAAGTCATTGCGATCTGAAGCAACGTCGCGTTTCTGAGTTCGGTCCGGCACAGCTTTCAAAGGCGGCTCGCCAGGTGCAAGCTGGTCGCGGATTGATTCAGCAACGCGGACAGAGCTTCCCTCTGCTTCTGAGTGCTGCTGCAGGCCGCTGGAGGGCAGGGGATCCTTCCGGGCGACGTTGCCAGCCGGTTCATCCCGGTTTGCCGGATGCTGAGCAGAGTCACGGCGATCCTGATGCGTTGGTGTTTTGAGCGCCTCCACAGGCAGCGGATTGGCGAATTCAGGACTGTCCGAACTTTTTCCGCCAGGAATCCTCGTATCAATTTCAGCCGTGCTGTCGATCAGCTCAGTCTGATCCTTCGCTCCGAAATCCTGCTCTGGTGACGGAAACGTTTCCGCTTCTTCCTTCTGAACTTCACGCGAATCGCCCTGACCGCTACGGGCAGAAATGCTGGTTCGGAAAGGTGGCAGTTCCGGCAGAGCTGCAATTCGGTCCAGAAGATCACTGGATGACCAGCGAGCCACAATTTCGCGAGCGTGACGAATGGATGCCGTGGACGCAGGACTTCCCTGAAGAACCCGACCGCACGATCGGCAATTCACGGAACCGGCTGGCAGCAGCCCGGAAGGCGCTGTTTCAGTTTGACAGTAAGAACACCACATGAAGGCAGTAACGCCCGAGAATCAGAGAGAGGCTTACGGGACGAGTTCTACCCGCGATCGGAAATCAGCGGCAAGGCCAGTTCCCCGCGACCAAAGAGTGCCGCCAGCGACTTTCGGCAGAATTGATCTGAGTGATCAAAACCTCGTCACGGGACTGAACTCCACTCTCTGCGGCAGATTCTGCCGGTCTGCCACTCTGTTTCTCAGTTCTGTACCTGAGGCGAAACCCCAGTCTTCATTCGCGTGCTGGATACGCGAATTCTTATCCGGCAGGTTCAGGCACGATCATTCTGAATCAACAGATATGCTCACAGCTGCCCACCTTGCAATCGACGCTAAATCAACAAATCGCCTCTGAGCAGCCACTTCCGGAAGATTTTCTGAACCGGCACACGGGATGGTTTGTCAGAATCCCATCAACCTTCGACGGACTGAACCTGATGACATTGAAAAAATACGTGATAGCCAACAAATCACTTTTCGAATCGTTCGCGGGGCCGTAGCTCGGTCAGGCAGAGCGCGAGACGTTTCATCAGTTCCTGCCGTGAACCGTTTGACTTACAACAACGTCAGTTCAGGGGCGAGTCGCATTTGCGACGAAGACGCCATCCTGACCAGGAGATGTTTTGATGACTTTTGCAATGATTGAGACCGGTGACGCAACCGCAATTCTGCCGACTCCGGATTCGGCAACAAAGCCCATCACTGTGATCGGGACGGAAGCGATTCGGCAGACGTTCGATGACGGGTGTCTGCAGCAGGCCGTGAATTCTCGAATGGCGCCGGGGGTGACGGATCTCGTCCTGAACCCGGATGCTCACTGCGGATACGGCGCGCCGGTTGGCTGCGTGATGGTGTCGCCGACTCATATCTATCCCGGGCCGGTGGGAGTAGACATCAAGTGTTCGATGAGTCTGCTGCAGCTGAGCGTACCTGAAGAGGAGATCGTTGACCGGCGCGTTCGGCGAGCTTTGATTGATGCTATCTGCGAACGAACTCCCACAGGAGCCGGGCGCGGGCAGATGAGTGCTCCGAAGTCACGTCGAGTCGACCATGTGCTGGGAAAGCAGCTGATGCTGGAAGGAGCTTCGGCAGGCGTCTGCAATCAGCTGGGGATTCCACCGGAATGGGCCGACCGCTGCGAAGATTCTTTCCATGTCGGACATGATGAGACTCAGGATGCTCTGGGAGCTCGGCTGGATCTGCATCTGCAGGACGAATTCTTCTTCAAAAAATTTCCGGAAAAGATGCGTCAGCTGGGTTCGTACGGCGGCGGAAATCATTTCGGCGAATGTGAGGTTGTTCAGATTGAAGACAATGATCGAGCTCGCAGCGCGGCGGATGTGTTCGGACTTCAGGATGGGCACGCCGCGTTTCTGTCACACTGCGGGTCACGCGGGATCGGACACAATCTGGCTCATGCTCAGTTCAAATCTCTGCAGGCTAAGTTTTCGCGATGGAGCATTCCCCTGCCGGGCAACGATCGTGAGCTGGTTTATGCTCCACTGGGAACAGATGAATCCAGTGCCTATCTGGACGACATGGCTCTGGGAGCAAACTTTGCGACCGTCAACCATCTGCTGATCAATGCGCTGGTTCTGGAAGCGTTTCAGGAAGTGATTCCCGGGACGACCGGACAGCTGGTGTATTTCATCAGTCACAACATTGCCCGGAAGGAAGTCGTCAACAACGGAGTTGCGTGGGTTCATCGTAAAGGAGCGACGCGAGCGTTTCCGGCAGGACATCATTCTCTGAAGGGAACTCGGTATGAATCCACCGGGCATCCGATTCTGCTGCCGGGAAACCCTCAGGCAGGATCAAGTGTGATGGTGGCGGATCCCGGAGCAGCGATCAGCTGTTTCAGTGTCAATCACGGAGCCGGCCGGGCACTCGGGCGCAAACGTGCGATTCGGGAGCTCGATCAGTCATCGATTGATCAATCGTTCGATCAGCACGACATTCTGACGAACTGTCGCCAGTATCCTCGTGACGAAGCTCCGGCCGCGTACAAGGACTTTGACGAAGTTCTGCGATCCGTGAAATCAGCGGGGCTGGCTTCGGAAGTCGCTCGCCTGAAAGCTCGGTTCGTGATCAAGGATGCAGGTCCGGCAGATGACTGACATCCGCAAGCGTGAAGGAGACGTTTCCTGTCCGGGAAACGCCTCCGTTTTTTCAGAGTGTTCAATGTGATGGTTCAGCAGATTCTGACAATCGACGGTTCGCAGGGCGAAGGAGGCGGGCAGATTCTGTTCTCCAATCGGCCGTCAGTCGATCCAGCGGCGATGGAAGAGGAGCCATTCCGTGACCAGCAGGATGAGGCCGGCCAGCGCGAGCCATTGCCAAAGCGGCGGGCCGATTCGGGCTTCCGTCTGAGTGACTGCAGCCTGTTCCGGTGCGATCGGAAAACGCAGATCTGATTCCTGAGCGTTTGTGACATTGCAGACGATCATCTGAGCTGCTGTGGGATCAGTGCTGTTCGGGGTCGGATTGGCAGTATCGGCGGTTTCCTCCGGCGACAATTTCCAGATGCCCTGCTGATCCAGCACTCCCGTCACGGCTGCACCGCGTTCGACCGCCACCGTTCTGGTGCTTCCGTGGGGCGATGTGAGTGTCAGGGAGCGGTTGTTATCGTCATCAGTGCGAAGACTGGAGATCAACGGAATGACGGGCGCTGTTCCGGCAGCGACGGCCGGGGATATCCGGCCTCGGTCTTCCGAGAACCATGACAGAGCGTTGGCCAGAAGAATCGGAAAGGCGGTCCGCAGCGGCAGGTCGCCTCGATCCAGATTGACCGAAAGAACCAGCACATCACCGGACGTTCGGGGAACTCGAAAATACAGTGGCGCTCCAATCAAGGAAGTCGCCAGGACCCGGCATGGCTGCAGAGGACTCAGGTGGCGGGCTTCCGGCATCAGAACATTCTGCAGATGGACATGCTTCATCAGGTCACTGGCCGCATCCTGTTCCGCGACCAGCGGGTTTTCCAGCTGCCCCTGATACGACCAGAGGTCCGTTGCAGATTCCGGATCGATGACAATCACCGGGCCATCGGGAATCCGGTCCGGTACGTGGCGATGCAGGACCAGAATCTCAGGCTTCGGCAGTGGAAGTTTCGGAAGTTCAGACGAGACCTGCAGACGCACGACCGGGCCGGCTTCCAGAGCTCGCTGCAGAAACAGGTTGCCGTTCGTGACAAGATGCACATTGACGGTCCTCAGGGGAGGCAGCAACGCCGCGGCCTGATTGTCGAGTTCCAGAGCATCGCGGGGTGGAGCTTCGGAAGCCGAGTCGCCAGGACCCGAGAACGTTTTTTTTGTCATGTTCAGTCGACCGGTCAGCAGCCCGCCTTCCGGAAGACGGAGGTCGTGAAATTCCGTTTTTGATTCACCGGGCGGCAGCTTCAGAGGAATCACATCCAGCTGGACATGCTGGTCTCGCAGCAGGTCAAGTTCCAGTTCGGCCGTATGGTCGGAAGCATTGGTGACCGTGACCATCAGCTGGCAGTTTTCGGGGTCAAGCAGGTTTCGGCGAACCTGAAACTGAGTGATCGCGACGTTGGTTTCCGGTGATCCCATGATCTTCCAGGAGACCTGCCGATTCGGCAGAATAGATTCCGGCAGGCAGCCGTCGGTCAGAACGATGGTTTCGTGGGCAGGGTGTTCAACGGAGATCGCTTCGGCCGAATCCAGAGCGGCCGACATGTCGGAAGGGCCGTCCTGGCACCTGATGTCAGCCAGAGACTGCATCAGAATTCCTGCATGATCGGAAAGACCACAGGCGATGCGAGGCTGGGCACCGGCGGCGATGATGGCCAGGCGGTCTCCGGTGCGAAGTCCCTGAATCTGTCCGCGGATCCTGTCGATGGCCATGTCGAATCGGGATTGTCCGCTGCCGGAATCAATGGCCTGCATGCTGGCGGAACAGTCCAGCACGATAATCGACTGCCGCGGATGGCGGCTTCCGGAACTGAATTCCGGGTCAGCGAGTGCCAGGACAAGCAGCGCCAGCAGGGCGAGCTGAAACAGAAGTGACACGAGGTGACGCAGCCGCTGAGGCAGCAGAGCAGTGTGCTGCTGTTCGAAGACGGGGTCCCAGAACATCATCGTCGCCACCGTCACTCGGCGAGTGCGATGTCGAAACAGATACAGAACCGCAATGGGAATTGCCAGAGCAGCCCACAGCAGTGCACCGGGATGATGAAAGAACACCAGTGATTACTCGCGCAACAGTCGGACAGCACGCACCACATACACCAGGCCGCTCCACACCGTCACGGCCACGGCCGCCCACAGCAGAACATCGCGCGTCGGGACCAGCCACGTCCAGTTCAGACCGGGAACCATCGACAGCAGGCTGGCGGTCACGGCGACGCACTGCAGCAGCATCTTCGCCTTGCCACTGAAGCTGGCGGAAAAGTCCTTCCCCTGCTGTTCCAGAAATCCTCGCAGGCTGCTGATGAACATTTCGCGGCTGATGACGGCCATGACCATCCATGATGTCACACCGGATGTCAGTCCGCTGCTGGTGGATGAGGGATGGTTTTTTTCAATGAGAAACAGAAAGGTGCCGCCGACGATAATCTTGTCGACAAAGGGATCCAGGATGCGTCCCAGAGTTGTCACCTGCCCGTATTTGCGAGCCAGATAACCGTCCAGCCAGTCCGTTGACGCTGCGACCACGAAAAGGACTGCCGAAGCCAGCCACCAGTGCCCGTGATCGATCATGGCAAACAGAATGAGTGCCAGGATCAGCCGACTGGTTGTAATGAGGTTCGGCAGGTTCAGCGATTCCCGTCCGAGTCTGGCGGGAACCGGTTGTCCTGAGCCGACGGGGGGCTGACTGGTCATGTGCCTTGCGTTTCTTCCGTCGCATCGAATTCAGAGTCGTCGTCGGACACCGCTCCGACAAGGTCATAGTCTTCCCTGCGGAGGATCTCCACGGGAACAATGCTGCCAGGAGCCGCACCCGGGCCGGTGACGAACACGTTTGAGTCAATCTCCGGAGCGTCGGCAAACGATCGGCCCACGAAAACTCCGGGTTCGATTTCGTCATCAATCAGCACGTCCAGTTCGTAGCCAATCAGCGAATCGGCATGTTCGAAAGCAATCTGCTGCTGCACTGCCATCAGTTCATCCCGGCGAGCTTCTTTGACGGCTTCCGGAAGATGGCCGTCCAGTTTTGTGGCGGGAGTTCCCGGTTCATACGAATACGTGAAGACTCCCATCCGCTCGAAGCGAGTCTGCTGAACGAATTCACGCAGCTCCTCAAACTGTTCGTCGGTCTCGCCTGGAAATCCCGTGACGAACGTTGTCCGCAGAACAAGATTGGGAATTCGCTCGCGAAGTTTGCTGACAAGTTCCCGTGTCTGCTCCGAGCTGACTCGGCGCTGCATTCGCTTCAAAACGGTCGAATTGATGTGCTGCAGCGGCATGTCCAGATACGGAAGAATCTTTGTACCGCCGGCGATTGTGTCAATCAGCTGGTCGGTGAAGTGAATCGGGTACAGGTACATCAGGCGGATCCAGTCGATCCCATCAACCTGTTCAAGCTGCTGCAGCAGTTCAACCAGACGCACTTCGCCGTACAGGTCCATGCCATAATAGGTCGTGTCCTGAGCAACCAGGATCAGTTCGCGTGTTCCGTCAGCGGCCAGTTCGCGGGCTTCATCCACCACCATTTCGATCGGCTTGGTGACATGCCTGCCTCGCATCATCGGAATTGAACAGAATGTACACGTGCGGTCACAGCCTTCCGATATCTTCAGATACGCGAAGTGTGCCGGCGTGATCCGCAGTCGAGCTCGATCGTCCAGAGCTTTGATCGGAGCGGGCCGGAACAGTTCACGCTGTTCGTTGATTCCACCGACCAGTCGGTCAGCAACCCGGCTGATTTCGTCACGTCCGAAGACCCCCACAACGTGATCCACTTCGGGCATTTCGGCCAGCAGTCCGCCTTCATTTTCCAGTCGCTGCGGAAGGCAGCCGGCAACGATGACACCCTTTGTCTTCCCGGCCTTTTTCAGATCGAGCATTTCCTGGATGACAGATCGGGATTCCTGTCGCGAGCTCTCAATAAAACCACAGGTGTTCACGATGACGAAATCCGATTCCGCGGGATCGGCAACCAGCGTATAGCCATCCAGGGCCAGCGTGCCGAGCATTTTTTCGCTGTCGACCAGGTTTTTGGGACAGCCCAGGCTGACAAACGCGTAGGTCCCTTTGCTGGGACCGGTGCTGTCAGCGGCAGCAGGAACCGAAGACGGAGAACCGGGATCAATGATCGGGAGCAGTGTCATAAACGGCACGAGCCTGGCGAAAGAGAACGTTCAGCAGTGAACCTCGAAGTGTATCGGGCACGGGGGCATTCCTCAAAACCGACGCCTCGGAACCCCCACTTTTCCGGAAGTTCTGCCGCATTTCAGACCGTCGGTCGTCCACCGCAGGTGTGCGGCGATGATCAGAATTCCACTGTTTTGCCCGTAGGCCGTCCCCAACGTCGATTGCAGCAGGCACCTGCAAATGTAACCGAGTCGCTCGGAAGAAGTGCGCAGTCCCTGAGCGAATCAGTTCTTCGAGAAAACGCGGGAACTCAGCAGACTTCCTCTATCCGGCGGTCAGCGCCGGGCTGCTGGGGCCGGTTCGGTACACGTGGACGACTGCATGTCCTCCCAGCGAACGACAGTTCTTCAGCCGGCGGATGGTATCGTCCGTCATGCAGGTGTTCGCTCGAACCAGCAGTGCACCCGAATCAGAGTACAGGTCGCGGGCGATCACCATTCCGGACGCTAAATCCGCAGCGCTGACTTCAATCATCCGCTGCAGATCGGCGTTGCCGGAATGGTCCTGCCCAATCACAGCTTCCAGAGCAGCAACAACACGATCATCAAACCAGTCATCAATGTGTTCGCGAATGGATCCAAGAACAGATGTGACGGTTCTTTCTGAGAAACTGAGCCGTCCGTTCAGCTGGCGGTCAAACTCGTCCGCGACAGCAATGATTCTCGCACCCTCCGGAATCTGAGCACCGCACAGACGGTCCGGGTAACCTGACCCGTTGCAGCGTTCGTGGTGGTGGCGAATGTAACCGGCGGCATCGTCCAGATACGGAATCTTCCTGACGATCGCCTCGCCATCCGCAGCGTGCTGTCGAAGGATGCCGAGTTCTTCCGGGGTCAGACGGTGGCGTTCCTTTCGCGTGATGGCTTCCGGAAGCAGCAGCTTTCCGATGTCATGCAGCAGACCAGCCACTTCAATCTGGCGAAGAGGTTCATCTGAATAGCCCAGCTGTTTCGCAATCGCCACTGCCAGATCTGCGACTCGACGGGAATGGTTGCCGATGGTGGTGCTGTTAATCTCCATCAGCTGTGCCAGCACCTTCAAAGCACCGCGGAGGGTTTCATCAAGGCGCTGACTCAGCGCACTGACTTTCCGAGTTCGATCGGCGACCCGGGCTTCCAGGTCTTCGTTCAGCTGACGCAGCTGTTCGTTCTGGGATTCCGTCAGCACCTGCAGCAGACGATTCTCTTCAACCAGTCGGAACTGTTCGATGCTTTGGGTGATAGCCAGCCGAAGCTGATCATCCTGCCATGGCTTTGTCAGAAACCGGAAGACGGCGCCGGTATTGATGGCATCCACGGCCGCAGAAATGTCCGTGCAGCCGGTCATCATCACTCGAACCGCATGCGGCTGAATTGCTCGAATACGGTCCAGCAGTATCGAACCAATCATGGCAGGCATTCGCTGGTCGGAAACCACAACTGCAAATTCGTGTTCCTTTGCCAGCCGAAGTGCGTCTTCCGGAGTTGTCGCCGTATGGATGACCGCATCAATTCGTCTCAGCACACGCCGACAGGCCTGAAGAATTCTTTCGTCGTCATCGACCAGCAGAATCTGAGTTGGAAGCATGGCGTTCATTCCTTCACTGAGTTACAAACTCCTGTATCGGGGAAATCAGCATCTATGCCGGATGACAACCTTCGGCTTCCCTGAAGCTGATCAGGGCGCTGTGTGCTGTCTGACAACCTGACGAACAGAGCGGCTGCGCACGGACAGCAGAAGAATGCGGTGCAGGACGGCCACATTCAGGAACGCCATGTCATCCAAAGTGGTCATGAATTCCCGTGTCCACACCGTCGGCAGGCTGGAATGAGGCATTTCCGAGTCGGTGATCACGAAGCTGGCCAGAGATGTTTCCTCACCGGTTGTCGGTGCGTAACCGCAGGCCAGCGCGATCAGACAGATCGCCTCGTTCAGGTCCGGATTCTTCACCTGAACGGCCACAACTTCGATGGGGGACTGCTCAGTCGAGATGATCACCGGCGGCTGCATGGACTGCGAAACGACCAGACGCCGATAGAGATCCGGTCGACGTCGTCGAGCGAACAGGCATCGCAGTTCGAGCATTGAGACGTGTGATTCGCCGCTGGCATGAGGCGCCAGCAGTCTTGCCAGAATGTTGGCGTGAGCAACCGTGATGGATTCGGAATCGACCTCCCGGTCCACGATCAGCCGACATTCCCGCGACGGGCCGGAGGGGCCGCAGATCCGGTGATGTTCTTCCACAATGGTGCGAATCGAATGCGGCAGCGCCCATGTCGTACACAGGATGCTGCCGGCTGTGACATGGTTCATTCCCAGAACAGCATCTTCCAGCTCAAGCAGGGGTCGACACGTGGCGACATGCTCATCGAGAATCATTCGATACGTTTCCGCCATAAGACTCGCGAAAACGAGTTTGCCCATATCATGAAGCAGACCGCCGGTGAATGCCAGATCGGCATCCAGAGTTCCGTGATAGTCGGCCAGTTCACGAGCCGCGATCGCTGTCTGCAGGCTGTGTTTCCAGACGTCGATTCCACACTCATCACTCAATTCCGAATCACTGAACACGGATGTGACTGCGGAACTGAGTGCAAGGCTGCAAATGATCTTTCCTCCCAGAACAACAATGGCACGCGGGATCGTGTCGATGCGACCGTTCATTCCGTAGAACGGCGTATTGGCAACCTGCAGCACTCGAGCTGCCAGCGACGCATCCGTGCTGACGATTCGCGCAATCTCGGCAGCGCTGCGGGATTCATCGGCCGTGAATTCCATCACCCGCTGATGCACATCCGGCAGAGGAGGCAGGCTTTTGATCGAATCCAGCAGTGTTCCAACTTTCAGATGACGCATGGACTCGCCTCCAGAAGAACAAGACTGCCGCGGACGGAATGCCCCTGAATCAGCGGTACCACCATGGCAATGAACGGGTCGTCAGAAAAATGAGCTCGCGCCACCTCCCGACCATTCTGTGGATCACTGAGCGACCTCCGAACGGCATCGGAGAGATTGGCCGGAAGAACTTCCTGGATGTCACGTCCTACGAGTCCGGCGTGCAGAAGTTCCGCTTCATGGTTGGAAAGAGCAATGGTGCCGTCCGTGCTGACTCCAATGACCGGCAGCGGCAGGGCCTGAATCATTTCCTGAGCCATTCTCAGCGTCTGAGTCCGCTCCTCAATGAGCGCCGACTGACGCTCTGTCAGTGTTCTGAGTTCCGCATTTCTCTGAGCCAGTTCTTCGGTCAGCTTTCGGTGCCTGACAATCAGATCCTGCTGATCCAGGCAGGCCCTGACGTTGGCTCGCAGTTCATCATCGTTCCATGGCTTTGCCAGAAAGCGGAAAATGTGACCTCGGTTAATGGCCTCGACAATCGCCGCCGCGTCTGCATATCCCGACAGCACAACTCGGACCGTTTCCGGCGACCGTTCCGAAACCACCGACAGCAGTTCCGTTCCCGTCATGCCCGGCATGCGAAAGTCCGAGATGATCAGATGGATTTCGTGCTGAGCGACGAGTTCCAGCGCTTCCTGACCACAGGATGCCGTCAGCACACGAACGGGCTCTCTGCGGAACAGTCTTCTGAGGGATTTCAGGATGCTTTCCTCGTCATCAACACAAAGAATGGTCTTTTCTGACATCAGTGTTCTCCTGAGTGTTTCGTTGAAGTCCCGGGTCCCGACATGGAGTATCCGGAAGAAAGCCCGATGCTGAAGAGTTCAGTTTCAGCCAGCGGGACAGGCCGTGGTGGCAGCAGGCAGGGCAGCCTCACGCCGGGGTTCCGTTCCGCGGATCGGCAGACGTACCGTAAAGGTGGTTCCTTCGCCAACGGTACTGTCGACGTCAATGGTTCCGCCGTGTTTCTGAATGATGCCGTAGGACACTGACAGCCCGAGTCCGGTGCCCTGTCCGACGGGCTTGGTCGTAAAAAATGGATTGAACAGCTGTGACAGATGTTCCCGCGAAATACCTTTGCCGGTATCAGAAATCCGAACGGCGATCTGATCGAGTTCCACGCCTGTTGTAATCGTAATCACCCCGTGCTGTTCCATTGCCTGCGCGGCATTGACCAGCAGGTTCAGAAAGACCTGATTCAGTTCCCCGACGAAGCAGGGAATCATCGGGAGATCGCCCAGTTGCTTCCGAACATCGCACTTATACTTCAGCTCGTTCCAGACAACCTTCAGCGTTGCTTCAATACCGTCGTTCACGTTGGCAAGCTGCTGAGATGTCTTGTCCAGGTGAACAAAGCTCTTCAGATTCTGCACGATTTCGCGAACTCGCTGCAGTCCCTCGTACGATTCGTGGAGCAGTTCACAGGTGTCTTCCGTGATGTAACTGATGTCCTCGTCAGTTTCGAGACGGGTGATTCTCTGCTTCAGTTCGGCCTGCTGTGCGGCGTCTCCGGATTCGTGGGCTCGCACCAGAGCTGCATAATCTTTCAGCAGAGTGTGATAGACTTCGACATAGTCGGTCAGTGTCTGGACGTTGCTGGTGACAAAACCGATCGGGTTGTTGATTTCATGAGCAACCCCGGCGGCCAGTTGTCCGACGGATGCCATTTTTTCTGAATGGATCAGCTGGCCCTGAGTCTGCTGAAGCGACGCGTACTGGGCCTGAATCTCTTCCGTTGCCAGAAACAACTCGCGGGACCTGTCTTCCAGAAGCTGTTCGGCAATACGACGAGCCTTCCGTTCGCGTTCGATGGCCCGATGCAGCACGTCGGTGTTCTGGCTGGTGCCGGGTCGGTCAGTTGTTGTCATGTTCACCTCCAAGCAGAAGTTCAAAACGACAGTGGTCATCACCTCGGTGAGTACACTTTGTCTGTTCGTACTGAATTGATGTCTGAAAATGTGCTGCCGCTCCTTCCAGCAGACCTTCCGCCAACGGACACAGCTGTCGCGTGGACCGGTAAAGCATGACCAGCCTGTTCTCAGCCGGATCTTCATATTCGAACACCGGCAGGACGGCATCCGGATACAGTTTCCTGACCTCAACGTGGATGATTTCATCCACAGATTTGAGGAATTCCTTTGCTGTCTGTGGCAGTTGGAAGAAGACCGGATACTGCCGCTCAAATGCTCCGAAGAGGTAACGCCCGAAGACTCGAACAAGGTCATTCACGGGAAGTCCGGTGTGTGCTGAAAGACCGGCGACCAGTGACATGGCCTCAGCATCGGGATAACTGGCGGCGGTCGTATAAGCGCCGTCGTGCCCGGTCCGGTTCAGCAGTGAATCCCAGACATCCATACCGAACTGATTCTCGACAAGTTCATTCAGAACAGTAAACACAATACCTTTCATGCTGCCTCCTGTGATTGAATTTGAGTGACATCGAACGGCGTTTGATCAGATACAGGACGAGCGTCCACCCTTCTTTATGAGTAACAGTCAAATGCCATTGAGAATTCAGAGGGAATCAAGGTTCTGCGCCAGGGGAGCAAGATCCTGCAGAGCGTCTGCTCGAATGCGAATTGGTGACGAAATCAGGAGGCGTCAGAAACGGCAACGCGTCGACGCTGCATGAGTTCTCCGACTTTGGCGACCAGGTCTTCGTTGCGGAATGGTTTGGCCAGAGCAGCGTCAGCTCCCTGATCCAGAGCCTGCTGCAGTCGAGCTTCGTCCAGACCGGAAACGACCAGAATTCGGACGTTCTCAAGGCCGGAGGTTTCACGAATGAACTTCAGCACATCAAAGCCCGATAGTCCGGGAATCTGAAGGTCGAGCGTGACAACCCTGGGCTGGAACGTTCCCAGATAGGTTCCGGCTCGAAAACCATCCGCAGCTGTTTTCACTTCGTAGCCTTCGTTCTTCAGAACGCGGCGAATGCTCTTGGCCATATGCGGTTCATCGTCAACAACCAGGACTCGAGGTTTCTCCGGCTGGAAACCTTCCGGCATGGGAATTCGGTGAGCCGAAACAAATTCAAGAAAGTCGTCTCGACGAATTCGGTTGTCACCGCGGCCGGGAAGTTTGTATGCCTGCAGTTCGCCACGTTCGATCCAGCGAAGAACTGTTCGAAAATTGACGTTACACAGTCGCGCGACTTCTCCACTTGTCAGAACCTGCTGGCTGTTCATCTGCATCTCCTGCATGACCTGCGGTGCATTGTTCCCGAAGCGTTTCCGAGCGGCAGTTAATGTTGTGGGGCGTCCGACCGCCTCAAGTCTGCCTGACACATTCAACCTGGCTCACCTGTCTGAACTGTCAAATCGAATCTTCATGGATTTCGTGACTCACGGAACTTTTTCCCGCATCGCTGATTTTTCGACCTAGGGTTAATTGTGCTGCAGCCGTGATTTTCCCCCGCGCGGCATGCCAGGTTCGACGGATGCGAAGTGGGTGTTTCAAAAAAACAACACCGCATCCGCTGGCCAGCCAAGTCCGGTTTTCAGATTTGGATTCCATGAAAGAAGGGGGACTTCCATGAATGACGCACTGCGGGTTCTGTTTGTTGATGACGATTCAGCCTGGCTCAATGCTCTGCGCCGCCGGCTGAAGAAGAGTGACCCAGGCTGGGACGTTCAATTTGCGAGCAGTCCCGTTCTGGCTCTGGAACTGATGCAGGAGCAACCGTTTGACGTCGTCGTTTCTGATCTGAATATGCCAGGGTTCCGAGGCGATTCGTTTCTCGGACAGGTCGCGGAACTCTGGCCGGAAACACTTCGATTCATGCTTTCCGGGTCGAGTTCCAGCGAGTGTCAATCCGGTTCACGAATGCTTGCGATGGAATTCATCTCGAAGGATTCCGAGGCGGATGACCTGTTATTCGCAATCGCTCGCGGAGTTGCACTGAAACGGTTTATGAGAAGTCGAGTGATTGATCGTCTGGCCGACGCCGTCTCGCGACTGGGAGGACTGCCCAATCTGAACATGCGTCTGATAAATCCCGGAACCAATGACCAGGCGGGACATGCGTGCATGGAAATTACCTGTCCGGATCTGGGACTGGATTTTCGAATTCCGCTGAAATCGAACCACGGGACGGGTTCCGGCCCGACGCTGTAAATGAATGTGCGTTTGAGTCTCGCATCGGCGACGGCGGCAATTTTCGAACGGCCATGTCGAGTTTCCGGAATCGCTGTGGTACACTCAGTCGCGCTCCAGTGCCGAACCGGGTCCGCAGGAATGCGTCGGTGTCGCGGATGTCCGTGGAGCTCAGTTGTGCTGTTCGGATATTCCACCTTGTCTGACCGCTTCGAAAACTCGTCCGACCGTGAGTCAACGGTCTTCAGAGGCCCGGCGAACTGGTTCACACTGACCGTGCCGGGAGCTCTGAGACTGAAGCAGACAGATGCGTTTATTGAAGTGCATCGGCGTGCTCAGCACACTGAATCCGTTCATACCGATCGGAGCGAACAGTGGTCAATGACACTGTACACCGCATGGATCGATGTCGATGAACCTCAGACACATCCTCCGGTGTTCAATCCATCGACGCTGTTCCCCAAAGTCAGCCGCAGTCAGACGGAACCACCGCTGTCGATTTCGGGGCGGTGCCAGACGTGGTCAGGCCGTTCGGTTCAGGCTCGGTCTGACGCATGGTGGTCGGTACTGCTGCGTCTGAAGTCGACCTATGAATGGCGTTTGTGGGTGATCGAGCATGACCGCATCATGGTGGTCGCCAGTCTGCAGTCCGCTGCCGGGTGCAGACTGGACCGGGACACTTTGGAACTGTGTGAATCGCTGCTCAACTCCCTGCAGTTTTCCGATTTGCCGGCGATGCCTCCGGAACTTTTTCGACGTGAAGTTCTGCAGCTGGCTCAGAAACATTTTCCGCTGCTGCAGGTCCGCACATCTGGCAGTTTCAATGTTCAGCTGGGCGAATCAGAAATCAATCTTTCGAATTTCTATCGATCCTACCTGCAGGATCCGGCTCGCCTGAAACGGATTGTTCTGCCCGGTCTGACCACCGTGGTACGTCTCCAGGAATGGGGACCTGATCAGCTGATGCCACCGCTGTCGACTGTCTGTGACCGCATCATGCCGATGCTGTATCCTGATCAGGATGCGGAACAGGGGCTGTCCGAATTTGTGAAAGTGCCGTGGGTCGGCGGACTGAGCGTCATGTTTGTGATTGATGAAGATGACACTTACCGTTTTGTTCACCGTCGAATGCTGGGCACCTGGCAGCTGACTGTCGAGGAAGTCGAAGAAATTGCCATTCGAAATCTGGATCGGTTCGCTGATCAGCACCCTCTGGAAGTCACGGCCGTCGGTGAATCCGGCAGAACTCGGATGCTGGTTCCCCTCGAACCGAACGCCTACAACAGCGTGCGGCTTCTGGGACGGCAGCTGCACCGCCGCCTCAGAGAAATCCTCGGACCGGAACTGGTCATTGGTGTCCCCAATCGCGACTTCTTCGTCGCCGTGTCTCTGGAACATCCGGATCTGGTGCGACAGGTTCACCAGCGAGTGCTTCAGGATTACCAATCCATGCATCACCCACTGACAAATCGGCTGCTCGTGATTTCCGCCGACGGGGTCAGTGAATACTGCGAACCTCCTCCGTCTCCCGCGCCATGACGGTTCTTCGACACGTGGCGTTCTGTGGAGGCGGGTCCGGAGGACATCTGGTACCGGCACTGGCACTGGCTCAGGAACTACTGACACAACAACCGGAGATTCAGCTGACATTTCTGGTCAGTGCTCGCAGCATTGATCGAACCATTCTGGAAAGTGCGGGCCTTCCCGCAGATCATGTGCGAATTGTTGTTCAGCCGCTGGTGTCGTCGCGAGGGCGTCTGAGATTTGCATTTCAGTGCCTGCGTGCATTCAGGCAGTGCTGGTCGCAGTTTCGCTCCGCACCACCGGACATTGTCGTGGGACTGGGCGGCTTCGCATCACTGCCGGGCGGCGTGGCAGCCGTCCTGCAGAAACGGCCTCTGGTTCTGATGGAACCCAATGTCATCCCGGGGGTTGCCAACCGGTTACTCAGTCGCTGGGCAGCAAAGACACTTTCCGGCTGGCCCATGGATCCGAATCAGCGGCGGACGTGGAAGAGTCCGATTCAGGACATTGGCGTCCCTTTGCGATCCGGTGGCTTAACCTTCGTAACTTCATCTGCCGGGAGTTCGGTTCCACCAGGAGGTTCCGGGCGAAAACTTCTGATCATCGGCGGAAGTCTCGGAGCGTCGCAACTGAATCAAATCGTCATCGAGACTCTGGGACAATGTGAGTTTCTGCAGAACGGATGGCAGGTGGTTCATCAGACGGGGCTCGCGGATCGCGAGTCGGTGGCTGCAGCCTCCAGCCACTGGCCGTTTCCGGTAACGGTCACAGAATTCCTGCCGGATCTTCCAGCGCAACTGGCATCTGCAGACATCGTCATCAGTCGCTGTGGAGCGGTGACGCTGGCAGAAATCGCTGAGGCCGGCGTCGCAGCGATTCTGATACCGCTGAAGACCGCGACGGACGGGCACCAGACTGCCAATGCTGTGCTGTTCGCGAACAGACAGGCTGCTGTGATTGTAAACGAAACCGACCCCGCCGCAGCTCAACAGCTGCGCAATCAACTCCACCGGCTGACGACCAGTGAAGCAGAACGCCGGGCAATGGCGTTCTGTGTGACACAGCTGCGTCGCCCATACGCAGTTCGCGATGCCGTCGACAGCATCTGCGAACGATCGAAACCGCCAGAGTCCCTGCCCGGATGATCGATTTCAGCCAAGCTGAGCCGCTTCAGGGCTGAACGCCCGCATGGATCTCTGCCGGTGACAGATTACCGCCGGAGTCCCGGTTTTCAGGTACGCTGCCTACCAGCGCCAGGTGGCCTGTCGGACTTTAACGGGCACGAAGTTGTCGTCTCCGGATTCTCGAAAGCAGATCTCACGGGTCAGCGTGAAGATGTTGACGGCCTTCATATAGACCTGATACAGCGGATACAGCGGCAGGACCATGATCAGCAGCAGATCGTGCTTCGGGCGATCGGAATAGAAGAGCAGAGCCATCGCCTGAAGTGCTTCGACGCAGATACCGCAGAAGTACAGCAGAAGAAGAAGTTTCCATGAGCTGTCCGGATAGACAGTGATGATCCACAGTCCGTAAAGCCAGAACGTGTACACGCAGACGACGTTGAAAAACCAGCGTTCCACCATCAGCAGGAGATTCGAAAACCGAAAATTCGGGCTGAACGGGTTGGCCATGTCGTTGTGCTTGCGACATTCAAATGTGATGACGGTGCGGTCCCAGCGACACCGCTGCCAGAACAGCCGAACCCAGCTGGTCGGAACGTTGGTGAAACAGTTCGCGTAGGGTGCCACTTCCACCCTGTAACCGGCTTTGCGAATTCGCAGAACAAGGTCGCCGTCTTCTCCCGGGCCGACATCCCAGCCGCCCAGCTGCTTCAGGACACTGGTCCGGAACGCTCCGAAGGCTCCGGAAACAATTCCCAGAACTCCGGTTCGTCCCCGAACCATCCGACTGATGAAGATTGTCTGCCGGTATTCATAAGCCTGCAGCCATGCGCACAGGCTGGCGAGTGGATTCCATGCCATGACGGTCGCGGAAACGGCGGCAACGGCAGGATCCTGCAGCGGCTGAATCAGTTCGAAAATGGCGTTATCACTGAGCTTCGAATCAGCATCGATGGTGACCAGAATTTCTCCGGTTGCGTGCTGCAGACCCATGTTCAGGGCGGAAGACTTCCCACCGCGTTCCTTTCGGCTCAGCACCGTGATGTTCGAGTGTCCGTGAGCAAATTCCCTGGCAGCAGCGGCCATACCGTCGGTACTGCCGTCGTCCACAACAATCATCTGAACGTTCGGGTATCTATCACACGCCGTGCGCATGGTTTCCGCGATCGTGGACGCTTCATTGTAGCCGGCGATCACCACCGTCACGCTGGGCTGATACGGATAGGGCCCTTCATGCGGTCCGGGCAGACGACGGGTGAATGGAAACCGCAGGCAGTCCCAGAATGCCATTCCCAGGACGCTGTAGGCGTATCTGGGCGTGTCGATCAGCAGCAGCACTCCCAGCACAAGCAGCAGTTCATCAGGTCTGAGACTGCGAACCCAGAAGGCCCATTCCGTCAGCATGAGGTTTCCGCCGGTTCAAGTTGAGCAATGATGTGACTGGTGTTACAGAAACTGTCCGGGACAAAAACGGGAAGTTCGGCGGGCTCTCCCCGACGAGTTTCGCTGCGAAACGCGCAGTTCCGCCCGACTCGTTTCGCGGCGTACAGGCATTCGTCGGCAGCTTCAATCAGATCTGTCGCGCTGCGCACGGTATTCAGATCGTGAACGGTGCAGGCTCCGACGGAAATTGTTGGTACGGGACTGTCAGGAGAAGAATGCCGAACCTTCAGGACTTCTTCACGAATACGTCTGAGAACGATGTCGATTTCACCGGGGCGGCAGCCGTTGCAGATGACGGCGAATTCATCTCCGCCGAAACGGGCCACCATATCGTAGGACCGCAGAGTGCGTCGCAGAGTTGAACCGACAGTCAGCAGAGCGGCGTCTCCGGCAGTGTGCCCGTTTTCGTCATTGATCTGCTTGAAATAGTCCAGGTCGACCAGAATGACGCTGACGGAATGCTGACACCGACGAGCTCGATTGCATTCGGCTTCCAGCTGAAAATCGAACGCGGCTCGATTGGGCAGTCCGGTCACGGCGTCTCCCTGGGAACTGGTCAGAGTCTTCTGAATGCTGCGCCAGCTGATCAGGACGTCGTCGTCTGTCACGACTCCCAGCAGGCTGCCGTTGTGAGTCACCGTCGTCAGCTGAGTCTGATCGGAGATCGGTTTCGAACACAGATTCGGGACGTCGATGCGGCTTTGCAGAGCAGCTTCTGCGGGCATGTTCATCCAGCGAGCCAGTTCCAGCGGATGCGGGTTGGAGACTCGACGCAGAATTTCTTCGGCAGCCAGAATGCCCACCGGCGAACCATGCTCGTTGTGAACGAACAGATACGGCCGTCCGCCGTCCGCGGTTTTCTGGAAGACTTCGACCAGTCGGGCGTTGGAACGCACGCTGCACTCTTCAGGCGGCGCCGCTGATCGTGTAACAAGTTGTGAATAGTTGAAGTCCATGGAAGTCGATCAGTCTGGTGCAGAATCCTGGATGCTGAAAACCGGAGATGGAAAGTATGAATCCCGTTGCGGGAATCGAAATGTTTCGTTCTTTTCTGAGACAGATGCACGCACGGGGCGTACATTTTTTTTGAGCGACACGGTCAGGTTGTCAGGCGGGAGCCTGACCTACAATCGCTGGCACATGAAATCTGTGCCGGAGCGGTGATCCAGTTTGGCTGCGGAATCACCGCTGACGACGCCGATCGACCGACCTGATAACCATACAGATCCTTCAGCCGTCCTTCCGATGCCGGAAACCGGTTCTGACAGTTTGTGCAGTGCGCGATCATGCGGGGTTCAGCGAACAGAGCGTCGCAGTCGGCGCACTTCAGGCATCCCTGAATCAGTTCGAAGTCTGATCCCGTGATCAGGTTCTTCAGACGGCATTTGGGACACGCCAGACCGTCCTTTGTCTGAAACTCGGCTTCCGGGCCCACGTGAGCACAGGCGTAGTGATGAATGAGCACTTCGTGTTCGACCCATGCACTTCCGCAGCTGCCACAGCCTGGACGGAATGTCGGAACAGCGTCGCATTCCGGGCATACGATAACTCGGTCCAGACTGATGCGCGTCACGGCCGGATCCTGTTCCCAGTGGCGAATTCGGTGTTCATCCTGACCGAAGCCGAACTGCATGGTGCGAGGATCAATGGCCGGAGTAAAGAACTCGGGTTCGGGAAGCGTCTGCGGCAACCGTTCCGCGAAGGTATGGGCCGCGTCGACTCGGCGATTCTGTTCATCCGGAACAATTCCGGCCCGCATTCTCAGTTCACGAGGTTCGAAGGGATCGACCAGCAGATCGTTGGCTCCTGCCAGCAGACATTCGGCACCGACGGAAAGCTGTGTTTCGCTGAGAATCACCAGGATCGGCAGAACCGAAAGTGACTTTGACCCGCGAATCATTCGACACAGATCTGCAGCGCAGATGTTTTTTCCCGTCGCTCGTACCAGGACCAGACTGATTTCAGAATCTTTCGCAAGAATCTGAACCGCCGAGTCATTGCTGTCTGCCTCAACCCACGGCAGACCGGCATCCGTCAGCGTAAACGTGATAGTTGAAACAGAGGACGTCTGGTCGTCCAGAATCAGAACTCGTTGATGTGGCATGGCTTCAACAGGGGACAGGCCCCTGACCCAGTGCGAGCTGACGCTCGGGAACGCGACGTGGTCGCTCAGAATTCAGATGCACGCACCGTGCGGACACCCTGTTCATTATGAATCCAAACTTCTGCTGTGTGCTGTCGGCTCCCGTCCAGGGCGACACCGGCGGAACCAGTGCCACACTCACCGGTTTCGGCGTTAACCTCGGAAACCGGTGAACGGCAATCGGGCAACAGCCCCGACAGACATCCGGCGATCCTGAGCATATCCGGCTGCCGGACGGACTCGCACCGGCAGCAGCTTGACGCTCTTGCGATAGAAGACTTCGATGTTCTCCGGTGGCTGGCGGTGTTCGCTGCCGATGAATGTCACAGTGCACGGAACCAGTTCGGAGAAGGGTTCGATCTTCAGCCGAACTTCATCTCCGACACCGAAGTCATCCGTCATGTCCTGTGGCAGAAACAGTTCAATCTCCAGGGATCCCTCTTCCATCACTGTGAACAGCGGTTCGTGCGAACGAATGCATTCTCCGGCCGGGTGATGTCGTGACAGCACTTTCCCGTTGACAGGCGCCCTGAGATCGCCCTGAGCCAGCCATTGGCGAATGCGTTCTGTTTCGTTCAGCAGCATTTCGATCTTTGCCGCCAGCGGCGCGACCTGCTCGGATCCCAGCCGCGGAATCTTTGCAGCGGATTCCGCTCGGAATTTCAGAACGTTCAGCGCCTGCTGGATGGCGGCCAGTTTTTCAGTCTGAGCTTCTTCCTGAATTGTCTGATTCAGCAGGTCCTGTTCCTTCGCGGCTTTGGACTCAATCAGTGCCTGAGTTCTGGCGAGATCATTGCGGATGACTCCCAATGCTCCGGATTCCGCGTGAACGGCACCGGCGCCTTCGTGGAACTCCGCCAGAGCTCGTGTCATTTCAGTTTCCTGAACCTGTCCCTCCCACTGCACACGAGCAATCTCTGCATGCAGTGTTGCTTCGGTGACCTTGATTTCATCCTCGATGCGAGCCAGTCGCTGTTCGTATTCGAGATCATGAACTGTTGCGAGCTGAGTATCCTGACGGACATCTTCGCCTTCCCGCACCAGCACGGCTGTCAGCACTCCATCCATCGGAGCAGAGACATTGATCAGTCGACCGGTAACCACTCCGTAGGCTTTGTATCGCAGCAGAGAATCCCAGACGGTCATCAAGCCGCCGCTGCAGGCTGCAAACATCAGAACGGCGATCAGAAATCGTCCCCGAGGCCGGGTTTTCGGAGCTGTCGACGGACCGGCACTGCCGGACGCCGCCGAAGGCGCTTCGGGTGCCGACGCCGTTCCCAATGACGGTCGGGTTCGCCGAGCCGGTGGAAAACGATACTGAGTCTTCAGACCTTCCGGAGTTGTGGCTCCGGTTTTCAGAAGTTGCTGCTCGGAATTGCTCATGTTCGCACTTCGATACTGTTCGGAGGGTTTTTCCGACCACAGTTCCCGCAACTCGATGTTCGAACTTTCGGACTGTGGTCTGCTGGAAACATAGGTTGCCGTTTTGCAACGCTTTGTCCGGGGGGACTTTTCCCAGGTCAGGTTCGGGGAAACCGGAAGCGAACGCACGGAGCCTGAGGATTCTGCCGACGGTGCCGGAACGTCCGGCGATGCCGGTTATCGCTGAACGAAGCGTGCTCCTCGCAGCGACTTCCATCCTGACCGCGATGGCTGGCGATGGCATTACAAATCCGCCCCGGAATCGGGCAGCGCTGGCAGCTTACGCGGCGGATTTCGGCAGGAAGTTCACCCGTCGGCAGGAATTGAAACACCTGCAAGTGCTTCCCGGCGGTGTGAATGGTATAAAACCGGCGAACATTCAGCATTTTTCGGGCGTCTGGTGATCAGGCAGGCCCGATTTCGTCAGCGAGAATCTCGAAATGTCACTGAAAATCTACCTTTCCGGACGGCTGGTTCCTCAGGAAGAGGCGGTCGTGAGTGTTTTTGATCACGGCCTGCTGTACGGTGACGGAGTCTTCGAAGGAATTCGCGTGTACGGCGGAAAGGTGTTTCTGGAAAAAGAGCACATTGATCGGCTGTATGAAAGCGCGCTGGCCATCCGGCTGAAAATTCCGATGACTCCGGCCGAAATGACTCAGGCCGTTCGAGACACGATTGCTGCCAACGGAATTCAGGATGGTTATGTCCGGCTGGTGGTGACCCGAGGCGGCGGGACGCTGGGCCTGGATATCCGTCGAACCAGCAACCCGCAGACGATCATCATCGCCGATAAGATTTCCCTGTATCCTCAGGAACTGTACGACAATGGCCTGAAACTGATCACCGCCAGCACCATTCGCAACCATTCAGCGGCACTCAGTCCTCGAATCAAGTCGCTGAACTACCTGAACAACATCATGGCGCGAGTCGAAGGGACAGACGCGGGGACCGAAGAAGCCCTGATGCTGAATCACAAAGGTGAAGTGGCCGAATGCACCGGCGACAACATCTTCATCATCAAAAACGGAACTCTGAAGACACCACCAACCGAAGCCGGCATTCTGGAAGGCATCACGCGAAATGCCGTCATCCGCCTGGCTCAGGAAGCCGGGATCGAAGTTCAGCAGGTGCCGTTGCTGCGTCACGATATCTTTGTGGCGGATGAGTGTTTTCTGACCGGGACCGCGGCGGAAGTGATTGCCGTGGTGAGTCTGGACGGCCGCACCATCGGCACGGGAAAACCCGGCCCGATCACAGCTGACCTGCTGGAACGTTTCCGACGTCTGACTCGATCCTGACACAGGGAATATTCAGCCTCTTTCCTGGCGTACGCCTGACAGCATCAAAATCCGTGGGTCAGGCTCCCGCCTGACAATATGAATGCAAAATGCCTCGAAATCGTGATCTCTTTGATGATTCCACAATGTCGTTCGGCGAACACCTTGAGGTGCTGCGCGTGCATGTGTGGCGAGCTCTGGTGGGCCTGGTGATTGGCGTCTGTATCGCTCTGTTTTACGGTGATCAGGTCATCGGTGTGCTGAGAACTCCCATCGACGACGCTCTGAGACGAGCCAACCTGCCAGCGTCGGAAAATGATCTCGGAGGCGTTGACTTCGGACAGTTCCTGAAGAACTTCTGGACCGGCGAAGAGCCTCCCCCGGAACCCGAGCCTGAAGTCGAGCCCGGACAGCTGGCGGAAGATGAACTGCAGGTCGAAATCTCATTGAAGAGCCTGAAGCACATCATCGAGAAAGCTGCGCCTGGAACTCTGCGAGAACCACCTCAGGAATCAGAATCCGGTTCGCAGTCGGCAGCGACCGAAACTTCCGAGGAACAAACAGCGGAAGCCAGGGATGTCGTTGTGCCACTGGTGCTGAAGGCTCCGGAATTTGCCATCTTCCGCATCACGGCTGACCGAGCCAACCATGCGGTGACTTACAAGGTCGAGGAAGCGTTCATGACCTACATGAAGGTCAGCGTTGTTGCCGGTTTCGTTCTGGCGTCTCCCTGGATCTTCTACCAGATCTGGCAGTTTGTCGCGGCTGGCCTGTATCAGCACGAACGACGTTACATCTACATCTATCTGCCGATGAGCATCGGGCTGTTCGCAGTGGGGGCAGTCTTCTGTTTCATCTTTGTGTTCCCCATCGTGCTGGACTTTCTGATCAGTTTCAATAAGTGGCTGCATGTCGAGCTGCAGCCTCGGCTTTCCGAATACATCAATCTGGTTCTGATGCTTCCGGTGATGTTCGGGATCAGTTTTCAGCTGCCGATGATCATGCTGTTTATCGAACGGATCGGCGTCGTAACGGTAAAGGGCTACATTGAAAACTGGCGAATTGCCGTGCTGGTGATCGCGGTGGCTTCCATGCTGCTGACACCGTCTGACCCGTCCAGCATGCTGTTGATGATGTTTCCCCTGATTTTTCTGTATTTCGGCGGAATCCTGCTGTGTCAGTTCCGCCCCGGAGCAGCCGCTGACCCTCTGGCATGATTTTCGTCAGGCGACAAACTCCGCCATTGTCGCCCGGAAAACTTTCGGATCCGGGGAAAACGGGGCGGTCCCTGTCAGACCGTACTTGACAGTTGATACCGAACGTCGAATAAACTGAAAGGCGATGAACCCGCGGAATCTCCGCTTCTCGATTGATGATCTGCAGTTCGTCTGCAGCCCAGCCTGAATTCATGGACGTGTGTGCACCGTGCGCACATTTTTCTTGAGCGACACAGTCGCGTTATTGAGCGTTTGCTCACATTGTTTCAGGGGCCATGCCCCTGTCGGGAGTAACTACGAAGATGAGTATCAGTCTTACTGAAGCCGCAGCCTCTGAAATTCGTCGCGTCATGTCCGAACAGAACCGTCCGGAACTGAAATACGTTCGCGTGGGCGTGGTTGGCGGCGGCTGCAGCGGATTCCAGTATTCGTTCAACTTTACCAACGAGTTCGACGCCGCTGTGGACACGGTTTCCGAACAGCACGGCATCGGCGTGGTTGTCGACAAGAAGAGCGACCTGTTTCTGGACGGCACCACCATCGACTTCTACACGGGCCTGGATAAGCGGGGCTTCACGTTTGACAACCCCAACGCCGTGAAATCCTGCGGCTGCGGCAGCAGCTTTTCAGCGTGACCCGAACAGGTCGCTCGTGATTTTCCGGACCGACGGGTTCGCCGTCGGCTCGCCTGCCGATGATTTCGTCTGCTCGGCGCCCCCTGCGGCCTTTTGAAATTCTGCACCTCACGTGTATCTTTTTGAACTCGCAGATCGTGTTGCTCGGGGGCTGGCGCAGATGGCTCCCGAGCGTCTGAGTCGGCATCGGCGGTTTATTGAGAATCATCAGCTGCCGGACGGTGGATTTCGCGGCCGCGAGGGCGAATCCGATCTGTACTACACCGGCTTTGCTGTTCGAGCCCTCGCTGTGTCCGGAGGGCTGGCCAAACCGGTTCGCGATTCTGCCGCGGGTTTTCTGTCGAAGTGGAACCCTCTGCAGCTGAACGTGATTGACCTTCTGAGCTGGATGTACAGTGCTCTGGTGATTCAGGCGTCCGGAGGCGACGACCTGCTCGCCAGCGCTCCGCAGGACTTCCCCTCACAGGTGTCAGCCCGTCTGGAACAGACTCGCGCGACAGACGGCGGTTATGCGAAGAGCCCGGAAGGAGCTGCGGGCAGCACTTACCATTCGTTTCTGGTGTCGCTGACCTACGACATGCTGGGACAAACTGTACCTCGGCCGAACAGGCTGATTCAGTTTCTTTACGATCGCCAGCGTGATGACGGCGGGTTTGTGGAAATCGCTCCCATGCGCCGCAGCGGAACCAATCCCACGGCCGCCGCCGTCGCACTTCTGAATCGCATGAACGCCATGGACTCGGACATCGCCGGTGATGTGTCCGGTTTTCTGACGGATGTGGTCAGTACTGAAGGCGGATATCAGGCCAACACCCGAATTCCATTCGCTGACGGCCTGTCGACATTCACGGCCGTCCTCACTGCTCAGGACCTGCAGAAAACGGAATCACTGAACGCGCCGCGAATTCGGGACTGGCTGCAGCGCCACATTGAACTTCCCACCGGCGGCTTTCGAGGTGCCAGCTGGGATCAGCAGGGCGACGTCGAATACACCTTCTACGGTCTCGGAATCCTCGGCCTGCTGCCCGAATCCTGAAACAGAATCGGCGGAACCGCTTCAGGTCCAGCCAGGTTCCCACGTCGTAACGACAGGCACAGATCAGAAGTGTGGCATTTGCTCAGCCAGTGTTTTTCAAGTGTGTTACCAAAGACACATTTGACCGGCACACTGAACGGAACCGGTGACCCGTCGGCCGCGCACGGGGAACCTTCAGTCAAGCCAGTCTTCGACCTCCGCCGTCTGATTTTTCAGGACCAGTCAAATGTTGTCAGCGCGGTCCGCGTCATCGGGTCGTAGAACAGCAGCAGATTACAGCCCAGCGCATAATGCCTGCTCCAGACGTAGTGAAACGAAACAAGCTCACCCACAAAAATGAATTCCCGTCCATCCGGTGTCAGGGGGAGCGAATTGCCGGGGTCTTCATTCAACGGGACCGTTTGACTGAGTGCCGCCCAGTTACAACTGTGTTCCTCGCTCGGCCCCCCCAGCGCCATGAGTAATTCGAGCTTCCGAAGATCAGGAGTGGGCGCGGCCTCCGGCCGGCTGTAAAGGCACCCATGGTGGAAAAAGTAATCCCGCGATTCCCGGAAGCCTGAATGCACATCTTCGTAGTGTTTCAAAATCGCATCAAGACGAGCCGCATCTCCGAATGACTCGGGATGCTGCGACTCAAGCCGTGCCAACTCGAAAAACCTGAAGTCGCAACCCAGTGAGCATCTGCCGTTCTCGAGGTACTGATATGCGATCCAGTTGTGACGGCAGTAGTAGTTGAAAAAGTCGTCGCCGCCATCACCAAACACATTGTCAAAGGGCTCCACAGGTTGAATAAAATGGATCGTGCCTGTGAGCTGTGGCGAAAGTTCCGCAAGATCCACGGCGGCACACGGCAGAAGAAACCGTGAATGCTTCTCCACGTCCTCAGCGAAGGTGTCTTCCGCTTCGGGATATGGTCGAAACCAGTCGGTCGCGTGATAGATTGGGTCGGGCCGCACAAGCCGTCCTCCAGACTCGGACAAAAAACGCTACTCACAAGTGCGAGATTCGGGATAGAACGGCTCCTGGCCGAACGAAATGGTTTCTGATGACAATCTGCAATCAACACATCATAATCCTGTGAACCAAGTTGTCCTGCAGATTGATGTTGATTTTGTTTTCACCGGAACGGAGGCTGTGTGAAATCTACGTCTCGTTCAGCGCATGAAGCGTCAATCCTCACCCAACCCTGGAACCTGAACCGTGGCGGACGTTGTGTATAGTGCCGACGATCAAGCGTGGATTGGAATTCTGGAAACAGCTTTTTTTGACGAAACACCGGTCTACATTCAGACCAGTGGTTCCGAAGATCCACCATCACAAGCCCAGTTGCGGGCTGTTCAGCTTCTGGAATCGCTCGGTCCGGAGTTTCAGCAGACCGTGGAAGCACTGTTGCAGGAATGGGTTGAATCCGAATGGGAACCGGATGCTCAATCGGACCTCGAACCGGAAGATTTTGAGTTCGATGTTCGGTCTGTCCGGATTCCGCATATCAGATCACTCGCCACGCCGTATTCCCTGATCTGCATCAGCTGTGAGCTTGAACCGGAGCATGGGGTGGGCATTGCCTGTCGTGGTGAGAACACATTTGCCGTTTGCCACCCCGAACTTTATCAGAGTCTGAATGTGGACGATGAAACGAGCCTGAATCATCCATTCGATGGATAGAAAACACAGAACGGATCAGTCGCGGACATTTCGCCGCTGTTGATTTGTCTGTTCCCTGACCATAACGGAATGATGTGATGAATGAGCCGGATTACAAACGCGTCTCGCTGATGTCGATCCTGGCGTTTTCGACCGCTGCTGTTGCGACTGCGTCGTTTAGGGCATTGCCGTTTGTGATTTTCGCGGCCGCTGCAATCGTCACTGCTGCTGCAGGCTCTGAGAATTGAAGCCGTGACGAATTCACTGGCGGAGCCAGGGCCACATGGCATCTCCGAACCGGCGACGGGATGTCTCTACAGTTTCACTCGGCCGGTTCCGTCGGTTTGATCGGCTGGCGGAGCCAGGGCGGAGCGGCTGGGAATGGTGAGTGGTGCGGGACCCTGAGTAATTCTGTCGGCAGGGCGTTTCAGAGGTCCGTCTTCCTGCGGCGGTTGCGGTGACATGGGTTCCGTCATCGGTTCGTCCGCCGGCGGGACCGGGGCCGGTTCCAGAGTTCGGTCGGGGCTTCCGGCCGGAAGGTCACCTTCTTCCAGAATCGGTACGTCGGGAACCTGCTTCAGACCGCTGCTCGCTTCTTCGCCATATTTGCCGTTGATGGCTCCGGGCAGGTTGGGGCGGGTATTCGTGCCCAGAGCTTCCCATGATCCTTCGGCTGCCCCGGCCACGAATTCGATGGGTTCGGTTCGCAGTCGGTGTTTGTCTTTTGCATAAGTTCGCGAAACGGCTCGCTGCATCGCAAACGGGGCTGCGGCCGGGTGCCAGTTGCCTTCTGCCAGATAGACACCGTTGTCCGTCAGATTGGTTCCTTTGCGGAACTTCATTTCGGCAATGGCTTTGTTGTATTCAATGATACTGCGCATATACGC
Organism: Planctomycetaceae bacterium; assembly: GCA_041398865.1. GTDB lineage: Bacteria > Planctomycetota > Planctomycetia > Planctomycetales > Planctomycetaceae > Fuerstiella. The sequence goes on along the minus strand of JAWKTY010000015.1, from coordinate 16,766 downwards.
CTGGCCGGCATCGCGCTGCTGAATTTTGGCCTGCAGCAGCAGGTTCAGCAGATCCGGATTATTGCGTTCTGAACTGTTGACTCGTTCTTCAACCAGCGTTGCGTATTCCGAGGCCGTGTCGATGCGATTGGTGGTGCTGTCGGCCAGCTGATACCAGCGCTGCATTTCCAGCATTGATCCGGCAAGTTCGTAGGCGACTTCCCATTCCTGAGCCTGCAGCATGACTCGTGCCTTGCGAAGACGGAGCTCGTAGTTTCGAACCTGAGTCCTCGCAAGTCGCAGGCCGACCGGCAGTGACATCTGAATTCCGGCGTTCCAGCCCGTGTTCTGTCCGCTGGAAAGATTGTCCAGCATCGTGTCGAGGCTCTGATCGGCTGCAAATCCGAGCTGATCGCCCAGTGCATTGACTCGGTACTGCATGACTCCGTCCAGTCGCGGATGAGTCAGGCTGTTGGCGGCCTTCAACTGCAGTTCCAGACTTTTGATTTCCCATTTCTGTCGTCTGAGTTCGACTCGTCGAGCCAGAGCTTCCTGCAGCGAGGCTTCCCACAGGGGTTCCAGTTTGGCTTCTGCCGGTGCATCGGTCGGATACAGGAACTGGCCGTCATTCAGCGGCAGGTTGCACAGTCGCCGCAGCCGGGTTTCCTTATCCAGAACGTCTGCCAGTGAACCTCGCAGACGAGCGTCCGCTTCAAAGATTCGGGACTCAGCCTGCAGAATGGCATCGCCGGCTTCTTCGCGTTCCTTCAGGCGATCGAACAGAATGACCAGATCGTTGAAGGCATCTTTTTCGGATTCATACAGTCTTAGAGCAAGATTCAGGTCCCAGTATTCGCGTTCGACGTCACGGACCAGAGTCGACACGGACTGTTCGAACTGCGTGAGTGCAATGTCGCCGTTGATTCGTGAAATCAGCACACCCTGAGATACACCGGACACGCCACGCAGGCTCTGACTGAGCGGACCGGCAATTCGAGTAAATTCGGTTCCGGCACCGGCCCACAGCGGCTGTCGGTATTCGGTCTGAAACAGTCCGGTGTAGGCTGAGGGGAACAGCTGACCGGAAGTTCTGTTGTTGCCTTCGTAATTGACGTCGGCCTGAACGGCAAAGGTCCCGCCGTTGGCAAACGGCTTCTCGATGCGATTGGAATTCTGGAATGTTTCCTGTGTCAGCGTCTGCCCGGCGTTGATGCCGATGTTGGCAGCGTTCTGAGGTGTTTCATTGCGGCCCCAGTTCAATGTGCTGGTAAACAGTGCGTCGAAGTCAGACAAAGCCGCTTCGTAGCCACGATTTCCAAACAGAAATCCGGTGGACTGAATCGCGGGATCCAGAGTCGACGGAGCCTGATTGGGCCGAGCCAGAATCGGATTGCCGGGCGACCCCAGCGAACTTCCATCCCGCAGAATGGCTCCCTTCGCCAGCGCCAGACGGATACATTCGTTCAGAGAAATCTCGCGAGGTTCGACCTCATCCAGGCTGTCGATGCGTCGCGGAGCAGCGTATAGAGCCGGATCACTTCTGACGCATTCCGGTTCTGTGGGATATTCGATGGCGGATGCCTTATCGACGTAATACGACAGGCCTTCGTCGTGCCGCCACAGGTACTGGAGGCGGTAGGGACCGACAGCACAGCCCTGCAGCATGATTGCCGTCAGCAGCATCACCACAGTGAATTTCTTGTGTGCCGTATGCACGAAACGTCCCCCCAATCCCATCACAGAGTGCAATGGTTCTTCCTATCGGGTATCGTCAGAATAAACGTCAAACTTTGCACGAACCGGAAAACCGACGAAATCGGAACAACCGGAACAGCTTGACAGGCGGAGATTGCCGGAGCTCGATCGCATCGGGCTGAGTCCCGGGAACGGTTGTGTTGTCAGCGTCCGCCCTCCCGATTTGTGATGATCGCATGCCCGACGCTGCGGCCAGTTCCTTCCCGCATTGCTGATTCACCGCGATTTCCGAGCTGACTGGCTGGATTGACCTTCCCGCAGGCTGTGAAATGCGGCGGCTGAAACGACACCCATTCTTTGACCAGAAACATTTTCCGTGACCGACCCGGCCTCCGACTCACAAACTTCTGACACCACCGATCCCAAACCGGCCAACAAAGCCGCACTGCTGACTGTCTTTGTGGTGGTGTTTATCGATTTGCTGGGCTTCGGGATCGTCCTGCCGCTGCTGCCGCGCTACGGGGCTCATTTCAACGCCACGAAAATGCAGCTGGGCCTGTTGATGGCCTCGTTTTCTGCGATGCAGTTTCTGTTCGCTCCGATGTGGGGAGCACTTTCGGATCGCATCGGTCGACGTCCCATACTGATTGTGGGTCTGTTGGGCTCAACCTTTGCCTATCTGATGTTCGGAGTCGCCACGGCCCTGGGCCGTGAGGGGACTCTACTGGGACTTGTGCTCTGGCGTGGCTGTTTGTGACTCGCATTGCCGCCGGAATTGCCGGTGCCACCATTTCCACCGCACAGGCGGTGATTGCAGACACCACAGGAGTTGCCGGCCGTGGAAGGGAATGGCACTGATTGGCGCAGCCTTCGGCATTGGCTTCACCTTTGGACCATTGATCGGCGCGGCATGTACATCCGGAATTCCGGCTCCTGCAGCGAATGACGCTCGATATACCGCCGTCCGCAACTGGGCTGATTCTTCTGAAGTGCTGACTGCAGAAAGTCTGTCCGCAGAACTGGAACAAGATGGCCAGCTGGCCAGCGCTGATCGAGAAGCGATTCTTCAGCTGACAGAGATGGATTCAAACCCGCACCGGTAAGATGTCCGGACAGCTCTGCTGACACCGCCATCGGCATCTCCGAGGTTACGTCGCGGCCTTTCCGCACTGGCTCTGTTGCTGGCCGTGTGGAAGCTTCCGGAAACTCGGAAAGCCAGTCAGGGACCGACTGTGGGGCGGCACGGCGGACTGATGCAGCTGGGGAACGTGGCCCGCCATCTGACGGAAGGCCGCTTTGCTATGATTCTGGCGGCAATCTTCGTGACCACCTTTGCGTTTGCTCAGTTTGAAAGCACACTGTCGCTGCTGACTCGGGAATTCGGCTACAGCTCCAAACGCAACTTTCTGCTGTTTGCCTACATCGGCGCCATTCTGATGATCGGCCAGGGAGTTCTTGTTCGCCGCTTTCTGCCGCGAGTGGGCGAATTTCGCATGGCACTGCTGGGCGTACTGATGATGACCGTCGGCTTTATACTGCTGGCCCTGACCGGTCAGGGAATTCTGCCTCCGTCCGCCCTGGTTTGTTCTGCCGATCATCACCATCGGCTTTTCAGCGGTGACACCATCGCTGATCCCTCTGCTGTCTCAGGCTGCGAACGACGACGAACAGGGAGCCGTGCTGGGAACCGGGCAGAGTCTGTCGTCGCTGGCCAGAATTGCCGGTCCGTATGCGGGGATTCAGATGCTGGGGATTTCACCTGCGACTCCATATGTTGCTGCCGCCTCACTGATGCTTCTCAGCAGTCTGATCGTCGCTGCTTTAAAACCACGATCCGCTGAGCAGACCTCGTGATGTGGCCAGGATCACGGTAGGTCAGGCTCCCGCCTGACAAAATAACCGGCACCGTCAGGCCGGAGCCTCACAATCTGATCGGCACTGTCAGGCGGGAGCCTGACCTACCGACAGGCAGACCTCCTGAGAAAAGGAGAGGAATGATGAGCGATTCAATGCTTCCGGAAAGTTTCGAGCAGTTGGCGGAATCGCGGCGTCACTGGCTGGACGAAGTTCTGCGTCCCTGGTGTCAGCGGGCCTGCCAGAAGGATCTGCGACAGGCGGAACTTGAATGGCTGGATCTTGCCGGCCGAGTCGATGTGAAAGCCACCTTGTGGACATGGGCCTGGGAACGATTTCCCGTTCTGACTCATCCCGAAATGGCTGGCCTGAACGAAACTCATCCCGTCACCGTCACATTCACAGATGGCCGCACTGCTCAGGGTTATCCCGATTCACGAGCCAGCGTGCGTGGAACACTGGTGCTGATGAATGCTCACAATGGCGGCGTTGAGGTTCTGGGACCGTTTTCTATCGACGACATACAGACCGTTACTGCCGCGGATTGCAATTTGCAAAGTGGCGGTTGATGCCGGTTTGGGGGGAGCTCGGCAAAATCTGCCGAATTGATCTAGGCAGAGGTTCGCTCCTCTCGCTACATTCCCGCGGCTCAGTCTCGAGCAGGCGAAACAGCCTTTCAGAGAAGGGTGCTCGCTAAGGCCATGGCGGGCAGTTCCGGTGGATTCAGACCCTGTCGGCAAGGTCGATCACCAGGTCCTGACCGCGAACTGAGCTTCCGGTGAATGAGTTTCACCGGTGTTTACATTCACCAATGCAGGGAGGCATTGATGTCCGGAATTCGATTTGTCCACACGGATTTTCTGCGGCTGGGAAGCCCGCTCACAGGAATTGCTCAGCCCCCCACGTGGCTGCAGTCACTGGCGGCGGAATGCGTCCGAACGGCCGTCCGGAACATTGTCGAAACCACGCTGGCTCGGCAGGCTCAGTTGCTGGTCATTGCGGGTTCTGTTTGTGATTCCCAGGAAGATCTGGATCCTGCGGTCCGCTGGCTGAACGAACAGTTTGCACAGCTGCGTCGGGCCGGAGTGCGGATTGCGGCCTTCGCTGATGATTCCCGCACGGCGACGGCTCTCGGCAGTGTCTGCGACGTTGTCCTGACTCGATCGGAAACCCTTCACGTGGCGCCATCCGGCAGCGGACTGCAGCTGTCACGGATGTCGGCACTGTCAGGCAGTTGTTCCGGACTGACGATTTCCGCCGGAGCCTCGGTGACGCCTGATGCTGCGAGACTGCTGTATCAGGCTGTTCCTGCGGTTCAGCCCAGTGCTGACTGTGACCGGACATCGGTCCGAGGCTTTCTGGCTCTGTCGGCCGGAGCGGCTCAGACCGTCAGTCCGTCTGAAACATGGAACTGCGGCTGCATTGTTGTCGATGCGGATCTGAACTCGCGCGAACTCACATCAACCTTCAGCCTGTGCAATCCGGTAAGATATGCGTCCGAGCAGCTGGATCTTTCTGATGTCACAACTGTCGAGAGGCTGACGAGCGAAATCGTGCGAGCCACTCGGGAGGCGGACCGTCATTCGGGTCAGACGGTGATTGCCGCCTGGCAGGTCCGAACCGGACTGACCGCCGATGTTCAGGAACTGGCCGGGCTGGATGAGCAGCACCTGCTGCAGCGTCTGCGAAACCAGCTGGAGGCCGGACACAAAGGCGTGTGGCCTGCCAGCGTTACCTTTACCCGGTCGGCAACGCTTCAGCTGTCGTCTTCAGGCGGCGAGTCTGTGGAGCAGTATTTTGACGTTGTGACCGGTACGGTCGACGCCTACGACGTGAATACATTTGCCGATCGTCGAATCGTGCTGCGTGGCGGAGCGGGCATCAGTGCCGAACTGATCGCCGGTCTGCAGCTGTTGAATCGTGTGGCCTGATTCAGTCGCCGACGGAAGAGTCAGCGTCGAATCGGGAACGGAGTGAAGCCGGGGCGGACCGTTCGCTTCAAAGGGTACTTTTCAGGGATGAATCAGTCTTCAACAGGAAGGGAGTCTGCTGATGCGGTTTGTTGAGATCAATGTTGATCGGTTTGGAGTTCTGCGAAAGACACTGCTGTCGAATCTGTCTCCCGGCCTGACCGTGGTTTACGGTGGAAACGGCAGCGGAAAGACCACACTGGTCAGTTTCCTGAAGGGCGTTCTGTTCGGATATACCCGGGATCATCAGGGGCTGCAGGCCGACGACGCAACATATGGCGGCAGTGTTTCCCTGGAATCCCATGGTCGCGCGCTGCGACTGGTTCGTGAACGTCGACAGGGCATCACCTCGGATTCGTCGCTGGTGGATCTGGGAACCGGCGTACCGCTCAGCACGACAACGGCAACTCTGCCCAACTGGGTGAATGAACCTGTCTTTCAGGAAATCTTTGCCGTCGGTGACCAGGAAGCAGCTCGCTTTGATCTGCTGACCCGACTGTGTCTGGATGATGACGGAACTCCTGCGTCCGAAGAAGAAATCCGCCGCGCTGAACGGGCGATTCAGCAGATCGAATGGGAACGGGAAGGTGTCAGTTCTCAGCGAGCGTATTCCGGTGATTCGTGGGCTCAGCCAGGCAACGGGCCGGCACTTCGGCCTGAAATGAACCGGCTGCGACAGCAGAGGGAAACTCTGGTGCGTGAACTGGAGCAACTGCGTCAGTCCGATCCTCGCATTCCGGCCCGGATTGCGGAAGTCGAAGCGGAAATCCGACGGCTGCAGAGTGTCATTGCGAGCGTTGATCAGAAGATTTCTGATGTCCAGGCAGAGATCCGCCGTCTGGAAGACCTGCTGGCTCAGCTGCGTCGTCGCAATGTGGTGGCGCTGGATCGCCGTGCAATTGAAGAACAGATTGCTCGACTGAGTCAGCGTCAGCAGCGCTGGGCGTCCATCCGTGAAACCGTTCAGCGCGAACTGTCAGCTCTGGGAACCCCGGCGACTCAGCGTTCGCAAAGTAATGATTCACTGCAGTCCATTCGAGCTCTTGTGAGTCGGCTGGAGCAGCGCGTGAGTGCGATTGACGATGGTCGCGATCCGACATTCAGCGAGATACATCTGAACGGTGTGGATCGCAGCGTGTTTGCGGAACATATCCGTGGCGAAGTGTTTTCCCTGTGTGATTACGTTCGCCGTCATGAAGCGGCGATTGCTTCACACGAGGCTTCACTGGAAGCACTGCTGACTCGCCGAACACTTGAAGATCTTCAGAACATTGACGCTGTCCTGCAGGGACAGATGGACGGTCTGCGGGACGAACTGAAACGCAGTCCTGACGTTCTGACCGGCAGTGCTCATCAGACCGGCACCTGCCAGTCGTCAGCTCATGCCGCTTACGCCCGCAGCGGACGAGCGTTGCCGTCGGTACTGGGCAGCGTCGAAGAAACCGAAGCGGAGCTGGCTCGACTGCGTCGACGACTTCAGGAACTTCAGTCTGAGCGACACAGTCTGGACGAACAACTGCGGCGACTGCACGCCGAACTGGCAGATCTCAGAAATCGGCTTCAGGCCGCGGCAAGGCTGGAAGAGATCGACCGAGTCAAAGCCGGCATAGCAGACACCGACGCTCAGCTGGCTCTCCTGCAGGCTCGATGGACGGTTCTGGACAACACAGAACGCCACCTGCGCGAAGTGATTGCACGACTGGAACAGTTCACCAATCCGCGGATTCTGGAACTGGCCTCCGGCTACATTCGTCGTCTGACAGATGGCGACTGCTATCAGCTGGCGGCGGACGCATCCGGCCACAGGATTGTCGCCACGACTCGCCAGACCAGCGTGCCTCAGCCGCTTCAGCAGCTCAGCCGCGGCACTCGGGATCAGGTTGCGCTGGCTTTGCGGCTGGCACTGATTCAGGTACGGGCTGATGACGCGGAACGCTGTCCACTGCTTCTGGACGATGTGTTCATCACAGCTGACGATGACCGAGCGGCCGCCGCGGCTGACCTGCTGATGGAAGTTGCGGCCACCGGTCAGCAGATCATTTTCCTGACCTGTCAAAAGGACGTTCGTGATCTGTTTGCTCGTCGCCGAGCCAGCATTCTGACACTGGACGCTCAGCCTGCCATCCCGGTCTCGCTGCCGACACCCGTTCAACCGGCTCCCTTGCCGCTGATGTCCATTCCGGTTCCGCGGCCGATCCAGGCTCTGCCAACGGTTTCACCCGTCCCCGTGCCGCCCCCGGTTCCGCGGAAAGTAGAGAACACCAACTGGCTGTTCTATCTGGAAGTCGACAACGGCGTCGAGGATCTGTCCGGACTGACAGTGGCGGAAGTGGAAGCGTTTCGTGCGTCCGGAATTGAAACCATTGATCAGCTGCTGACAATGTCGGTGGATGAACTGGAAGCCTGTTTCCATCAGCACGGGTATTCCATCAGCCGCGATCGAATTCGAGCATGGCGGGGACAGGCGGAACTGGCAACTCAGGTTCCCATGCTGCGACGCAGCGATGCAGAACTGCTGTATGCGGCAGGAATTCAGAGCACCGTGGAACTCAGCCGGATGCGACCTGAAACGGTTTACGACACAGTTGTCGCATTCCAGAACAGCCAGTCCGGTGCTCGGTATCGTCGATCCGGCCGGGTGATTGATCGGCAGCAGGCCATCAACTGGAGCCGATGGTCACAGCATTCCCGATCGCTGTCGGATGCTCGGGATTCCCGATCACGTTATTTTGTGCGAACGACGGATTCTTTTAATTCGCCCGCGGATGCTGTCCGGCGTTCCCTGACGGGCACCTCCGGAGTCAATTTTCGTCGGGCCCGCATGGCCGAAACCGGAACAACCCGTCGACGTCAGCTTCGTCCGCAGCTCAGCCGTGACGAACAGCGGGAACGCGACGAACGTCTCGCTCGACGCCGCGAACGACTGAATCATCACTCATCTTCCTACCGACGTCCTGAACGTCAGGAAGATGACGAAGCTTCAGTTTCCGAACTGCGGTTCTTCCTGAATCGTTCGGATGATGTTGAAGCCGCGCCGTCAATCGGCCCCAGGACGGCTCAGCGACTGGCCACAGCAGGCATCTACACTGTGGACGACCTGCTGAAGGCGAACCCGGTACAGGTTGCCGAGCGACTGAACAATCGTCGCATCAACGCGGATGTCATTCTGCAGTGGCAGGGACAGGCTCGTCTGGTGTGCCTTGTTCCCGAACTTCGAGGCCACGATGCTCAGATTCTGGTCGCCTGCGGAATCAGCGAACCGGAACAGCTGGCCGCAAAACGTCCGGTCGACCTGCTGGCTCTGGTCGGGCCATTCTGCGACACATCTGAAGGTGAACGGATTGTTCGAGGCGGCCGAAAACCCGACCTTGGCGAAGTCACCGACTGGATTTCATGGGCTCAGCAGTCACGAACTCTGAAGGCAGCCGCCTGAATGAATCCCGGTCCCGACCGCTGACCGGCTCGAGGCCGCCAGCGATCTCCAGCATTCAGCCTCAGTGACTCCCGCGAGTTGCTGAGGCTGTTTTTGTTGCGATGGGGGCCGCAGAGACAGTTTTCCGATTTGTTCTGTCACATCCGCCCCCTGCCTGCGCTTGAGGTGGACGGAGGTTGCCGAGGGAGCGAACGCTGAAGTGTTCAGGCTGCGAGCCGCCGCCGCCAGCCGCGGGTGTGAGACGTGCTGTGATTCCGGATCACGCACCCGCGGTTAGCGCCGTCGGCTCGGATTTCCTGTTCGCTTCCCGGATGGAGCCTGCGTGCGTCGAGCTGCCGGAAGTGTCGATCTGAGTCACCATTCGGTCGGACCTTTGGCCAACCGGGTGTCCGGGAGTATCGCTGGCGGCATCGAGTTATTATTCTGCGAAACAGGCAACCGGTGAGAGCTGGTCATCTTCCGCAGACCGAGTTCGGAACTGAATCAGACGGAGAATTCACATGTCGGATGGTCGTTGTTTTCGTTTTTGCTGTCGGCAGATCCCATTGTTGATTGCTGTGGTCTTTGGCGCTGGAGTTGCGTCAGCCGACGAATCTCCGGAAGCTCAGGCCGGGATTCAGAACGTCACCGTTCAGGCTGAGACCGCGGAGCAGGGCGCAGGCGATTCGAAATCCGCCGCCGCTCAGGAACAGCTGACAATCGAACAGCAGGTCGACGCTGTTTTCGGAAAGGTCAACGAGGTCATTGCCTTTGCATTTTTCTATCCGGTTCCGATTGTGCCCGACGCCGGTGGCTGGCGGACAGCTCCGTTTGCCGTGGTGTGGCTGGTCATGGGGGCCATCTTCTGCACTCTGAGAATGCGGTTCATCAATCTGCGAGCTTTCATTCACGCGGTACAGGCGGTGCTGGGGAAGTTCGATGATCCCGGTGCGAAAGGTGAAGTCAGTCACTTTCAGGCACTGACCGCTGCGCTCTCTGCAACGGTGGGTCTGGGAAACATTGCAGGGGTCGCGATCGCGGTCTCGCTGGGGGGCCCGGGAGCAACCTTCTGGATGATCGTAGCCGGTTTTCTCGGAATGTCGTCGAAGTTTGTTGAGTGTACTCTGGGGCAGAAATACCGGCAGACTCGCCCGGACGGACGAGTGATGGGCGGCGCAATGTTTTACCTCTCCGACGGACTCGCTGAAATCGGTCTGAAGCCACTTGGGAAGGTTCTCGCATTCGTCTTTACCATCCTGTGTATCGGTGGATCATTCGGTGGTGGATGCACATTCCAGGTCAATCAGTCACTGGAGGCAGTGGGCGAAACCATTCCGTTTCTGCGTGAAAACAACTGGATTTACGGCCTGCTGATGACGGTGGCCGTGGGCGTGGTCATTATCGGCGGCATCCGTTCGATTGCCCGCGTTGCCGAGAAGATTGTTCCGGCGATGTGTGCCGTTTATCTTCTGGCTGCGGTCGCGATTCTGGCGACGAATTTCGACAAAGTTCCCTGGGCCATGCAGCAGATCATCGACGGAGCTTTCCATCCGTCGGCGGCCTTTGGCGGACTGGTTGGAGTTCTGATCACCGGCTTCAAGCGGGCAGCGTTTTCCAATGAGGCCGGGGTGGGATCGGCCGCGATTGCTCATTCAGCAGCCAAAACGGATTTCCCGGTCAGAGAAGGCATCGTTGCTCTGCTGGAACCATTCATCGATACGGTCGTGATCTGCACCATGACGGCTCTGGTGATTGTGATTTCCGGAGCGTTCGCGGGTGAGTTCACGACAACGGACTCAGGCCCGGTCCCGTCAAAACTGGCGATGGAAGATCCCGGTGTGGGATACGACATCCAGCCGGGAGATCCTGAAGTCGATGAAATGCGACAGGCCATGATCGCCGGCAAAGGCGCCAAACTGACGTCGATGGTGATGGATCGACACTTCCGAGGATTCAAGTACATCCTGGCGGTCTCTGTCGTCCTGTTTGCATATTCGACGATGATTTCGTGGTCGTATTACGGCGAACGATGCTGGGCCTATCTGTTCGGCGACGGCACTTCGATGGTGTACCGAGTGATCTTTCTGGTGTTCGTGTTTCTGGGCTCAATTGTCTCGGCGAAGAATGTGCTCGACTTCGGCGACCTGATGATTCTGGGAATGGCTCTGCCCAACATTCTGGGCATCCTGCTGCTGTCCGGAGTCGTTGCCCGGGAATTGAATGCTTACTGGCAGCGAGTTCGATCGGGTGACTTCAGCAAAGCCGGCGACGCATGAGCGACATTGCCTGGCTGAACGGACAGCTGCTGCCGTTTTCGAAACTTCGACTTCCGGTGTGGGACCTGGGCGTTGTGGCCGGTGCAGCGATCACCGAGATGGCCCGAACCTATGCCCACCAGCCGTTTCGCATCGAACGTCACCTCGACCGACTGCTGTCGTCCTGTGCTGAGATTGGTTTTGACATCCCGTATGCGAAAGATTCGCTGCACGATGCGGTCAGCAGCGTCGTTCAGGAGAACGCCAGGCGACTGGATGCGCACGATGATCTGGGGATCGTTGTTTTTGTGACAGCCGGAGCGAACCGAACCTATCTGGGAGCCGGTCCGCTTCCGGGTCCCACAGTTGCCGTCCATACGTTTCGGCTGCCGCTTGAAATCTGGCGACAATCCGTTCGTGAAGGTGTTCGGCTAAGAATTCCTCAGAGACGGCAAATCGAATGCAACAGCCTTCCGGTTCACCTGAAAATCCGCAATCGACTGCACTGGTGGCTGGCCGATCGCGAGGCGGATCAAATCGAAGCCGGAAGTCGAGCTCTACTGCTGGATTCTACCGGGTGTCTGACCGAAACCAGCACGGCCTGCTTCTACGCGGTGATCGACGGAACCATCCTGACTCCGGCTGAGAACGTCCTGAACAGCCTGAGCTGCGAGATGGTTCAGGCAGCCGCAGAGCATCTGAAAATCGGCTTCGAACGCACCCGGCTGACGCCCCGAATGCTGACGGAGGCAACCGAAGCGTTCGTTTCATCGACACCTGTCGGTCTGCTTCCCGTGAGATCAGTTGATGATGTCCGCTTCCCGCTCAACGGCGAACATTCCATGTGGGCGCGTCTGCTGGCTTACTGGAAGCAGCAGACCGGTGTTCACCCGGCAGAACAGATCCTGGGGCCCTCAGATTCCCGGTGAGTGTCTCTCCCGAGGCGTCAGTGAGGGACTTGCCGCCGATTCCTCGCTGACGCTTCGGGTTAAGAATCATCCGGGGGCAACAGCCGAACTATTTGGGAACATCGATCTTCATCATGCAGGTTCTTGAACGGTCGCGATGAATGTAGAAATGTTCCAGCAGGTCTCGGCTGGAAGGTGCGTAGTCGACTTTGATGCTCTTCCCGCTGACTCGAATGATGCGAATCGGCTGCTGGAGATCAATGTCCGGCATCTCCGGGGAAAGGTAAACCACCGCGTCCGCAGGGACGGCTCGCAGCCGGATCAGATTGCCGTTGCTGGCCGACAGTTCGGCCGTGACGTGTCCATTGCCTGTCGGCGTGGTTTCGAATGTTGATCCGTCGTCCAGCGAGGAGAAGCTGGACGGAATGCTGTTCACCGACAGCCAGTACCAGTCCAGATCCGTTGATCTCAGCGTCGTGGCGTCAATCCTTGTGGGCCAGGGGTTTCGCTGTTGCAGGTTCATCCAGCGAAACAGATTCGGCAGCTCTTCGGAAAACGATTCAAATCCCCGCTGATCATACCGACAGAACAGAACGTCACAGAATTCTGACCCGCTGCGACTGGAACTGCGTTTGAAAAGTCGCTCCATCAGCGGCGCCAGTCGAGGAAAGCAGCCGGGCTGGAGAGATCCTGCCACCACATACCATGGCAGCCCGGTGGAATTCTGCGCTGTCCATTTCAGATGATTCCGCCCCAGTCCACCCAGCGACAGGACCCCGGCAAACAGATCGGGATGAGCAGTGGCGATGTCCATGGCTGCTTCGCCACCGATGCCATGGCCGGCGATGAAAACTCGATTGTCATCAATGGACACCGTTTTCTTCAGATGTCGAATCAGACTGACGGCCTGCTGATGCTGACCGGCCGTGGCCGCATAGGTTCCCTCATTCGCTTCGTACAGTTCCGGAACAACGACGATATATCCTTCCCGATTGGCCGTGGCTGCCCACCAGTTCAGTGTGTCTTCAGCAGATAATCCGCCGCGAGGCAGAGCGATCAGCAGCGGGTAGCGGCGAGTTCTCGCATATTCGTCGGGAACCTTTCCAAGGCAGTTCGGCAGGCCGGAAGTGCTTTCCAGAACAAACTGCCCGGCTCGTTCGCCGCTGGTTTCAATGGTGATGGGCAGAACAGGGGGCAGATTCCGCAGCAGCAGATCCAGTCGTTCAACAGAGAAACCTTCCTGCTGTCGAATGAATTCCAGTCTCTGATTTCGAGTTGTGTCTTCGCCAGGTGCGGAACGCAGGTAGTCTTCGATTCCGGCTCGAACCTGCAGCAGCCCGGCAGCTTCCTGAAAGTTATCAATGGCCCGGTCCGCACCCAGAATCAGTCCGGACGCGGCCAGCGCGATGCGGGATTCTGCTGTCAGTTTTGCGTCGCTTTTCAGCAGTTCGAAAGCCGTCAGGCGGTTGACGGTATTCAGATCCAGTTCCCGGCGAACTTCGGTACAAATGCGTCCGGCTTCACGGCGAATGTCCGGATTCTCAATTTCCGCCAGCAACTGATTCAGTGTGTCCTGCAGTGACGCCAGTCGGCGATCATCGGCTTCCTGCTGATCAAGGAACAGCTTCGCTTTGACTCGAACAACAGGAGCCAGTTTTCGATCCGGCCAGGCTCGAGCGTAAACTTTTGCTGTTTCAAACTTCCCTGTCTGTCGCAGCAGCTCAAGTTCCGTCAGAATCTTTCGTCCCACAACATCATTCCAGGTTTCCGTCAGAGTGTCGCAGCGCGCCTGCAGTTCCGGGAACTGCAGCGGAATGGATTCCAGCAGACTGCGAGACGCATGAAATTTTTCGGCCTGCAGCAGCATCATCGCCATGTCCAGTCGTTCTGCTCCGACTTTGTATTCGGGAATCAGCTTCAGCAGCCCCGGCGTGTCGTCAGATGTGAACAGGAGGTCTTCGGGGATGGCCAGCATCGACAGACCGAACTCCCACTGGTGTGAAAGGCCGCTGACCTGAACATGGCCGGCATCGATGGAAGTGATTCCGACCTGGATTTCCACTTTCCGGCCGCCTTCGGCCAGCAGGGTCACCGTTGACGTTCCATCCGGCTGAAATGGTGCTCGTTCGTGCAGTCCAATTTCATAGTTCAGCGGCCGCTGACTCGTTCGTCTCTGCCGAATGCGGTACTGGTGAGCGGGCAGGGCGAGATTGTCAGCCTGAGGCGGGTCGCTGCGACGATTCGACACCAGCCAGGTCCGAATATGATCACTCACCTGGCGCAGTTCGAGCTTCCGATCCAGCAGATCCGGAAGAATGGTGCTGTTATTGGTACACAACCCCTTCAGGATCATGCCATTGGTCAGACGGACACTGCCGATGATTTCTTCCTGTCGATGCAGCGGGATCACCGCTCCGGCCGGACGAATGATATCCTGAGCTGGTCCGGTTCCGCAGAATCCGACCAGCCAGAAGGCCATCATCAGAGTGCAGCAGGATTTCATAGAACCTAATCGTCGACGCTGCGGACAACGTTCTTTGCGAGTGTGCGTTCGGACGGGGAAGAGCACCGGCCACGGCAGAACGGTTCAGTATTCTTCACGGGTCTGCATGAACAGAGCCTTCTTCTCACCAGGCAGAGTGAAGTCAAATCCACAGGCTCGAAAAAAGCCGTCACTGGAGGTGATGGCCATGACTTCCAGAATGTTTCGGCTGCGGGCCAGGTCGATGCAGTGTTCGACCAGCTGCCGCCCCAGTCCCTGCCCCTGCATTTCGGGGATGATGGCCAGACTGCGAATTTCCGCCAGTTTCGATGAGTAAATCTCCAGCGCGGCGAAGCCGACAACCTGTTCGCCATGGCACGCCACAAACCCAAAGGGGATCAGGTCCTGCAGTTCGTCGTACGTTCTGGGCAGAAGCCGATTAGCCTGCACAAAGACATCGATGAGATTCTCCAGCGCCGGAATATCGTCCCGCGTTGCGGGGCGAACAGACAGCTGTAGAGCCGGAATTTGATTTTCTGCCTTATTCATTGCCGGTATCTGCCGAGTAGGTTCGGCTGCTGGTGGCGTCAGCGGTGGGAAAATCAGCCGGGATGTCCTGAGACACCAAACCGGTCGCCGCCCATTCTGTCCCTCGCTGCAGTGTTGTGATGAAGCCGACGCATTCCTGCGAGTATTCCGCATGTCCCATCGGCGTGTGGAACACTCGGCCCTTGCCGTAACGAATCGTGAACATCATGGGCTCGTGACGATGAGTCACCGCAGATTCGGCGGTTGCCAGAACCTGCATATTCACCGCGGGGCCTCGCAGCTGGTCGTAAAGCTCATCCTTGGCATGAAGCCACTCCCGCGGCATTCCTTTGGTAATCGGATGCTCAGTGTCGCGAATGACAACCGGAAATTCCCACTGCGCTCCGTGATTGCCACCTTTCCCTTTCGACGTATCACGAACCAGGTCGCCGTTTTCGTTGAAATAGACATACGGGCCGCTCGCTTCATTACGGCCTCCCCAGCCTCCCAGCCCGATCATTTCGTTGTAGGCCGGCCATTCCGGAAAGGAATTGTCTGCGGCGTGAACCACAACAAAGCCTCCGCCGTCTGCAACAAACTTTTCGAAGGCTTTCTGAGTTTCTTCCGGCCACGGGGCTGCTCCATGACCGAAGTTGCTGATGACAACCTGATAGCGGCTGAACTCCGGGTGATAGTTCGCATCGGTCCCCTTTGGAGCCGCCGTGGCGACGTCAACCGTGAACAGCTTTGTCTGTTCGAGGTAGGACTTCATCATCTTTGTCGTGGTGGGCCAGACTCCGTGATTATTCTGACCGTCAACAATCAGTGCTTTGATCGGTTCCCCGGCGGAGACCCGGGAACAGTCTGCGGTCAGAATCGTCGCGATCGCGATCGTGAGCACGGGAAATATTCGAAGCAAACGCATGAAGGTCTCCGAAAGGACATCACATTGGGGGGAACAGAAAAATCTCAGTCCGGAAGCGGGAAACTAACGGGAAACCGGAAATCCGCAAAGGCAGACCTCCGTGATGGACGGATAAACCGGGAAATGCTTCAGGCAGACGCCCGGGGACCGAGGGACTTTTTTCGAGAAGACTTGTCGTGTCGTCCCGGCGCGGCCATCATAAACAGGTGATGGCCATTCGCCAATCTTTCCTGACCGGGACAGGCCTCTGGATTCGAACCTGGTGACTGTTCGAATCTGAAATCTGTGCGTTCGATCGAGACTTCACTTCTCCGGCCGCCCGAATGCCCACCTCTGACCTCATCATCCCTCCGGAATCAGCGTATGTCGTTCTGCTTCAGAATTCTGACCGTTTTCTTATGCACGACGGCGGTGGCTTCCGGTGATGAACCAGTCGTACGGCGTCCCGTGACGACTGTTCCCGCCGATCACGCAGAAAAGGCGAAACGCGGCTCCGAACTCTTTCGTCAGAAAGTTCGCTCGATTCTGGTCACACACTGCCTGGACTGTCACGGTGGCAAATCCGTCAAAGCAGACTTCGACCTGTCGACTCGGGAGAAACTGTTCGAAAGCGGCTTCGTTGAAAAGACGGCCGCCGACAGCCATCTGCTGCAGCTGGTGACTCATGACGCCGAACCGCACATGCCACTCAAGGCCGATCGATTGTCAGACGCAGACATTGAGGCACTGCGCCATTGGATCGACCTCGGGGCACCGTA
>JAWKTY010000014.1:0-196217 GCA_041398865.1 Planctomycetaceae bacterium | reverse complement strand
ACAACCGGGGCTGTGATTGGCGGTGGAATCGGTTTAACAGCTGCCGGCGTTTCTGCAGTCCCTTGCGCGATCGCCGACGGAGTTGTCGGGTTCATTGGCGGCGCTATTGGTGCGTGGTACAGCGATCCGGACGATGATGAATTCAATCCAGGAAGCGCTGTGGATTTTGGCTCGCTCATCGCGGGCGGCACAGCTTACATTCCGCCAATCAAACCTCACCCCACAATCACCGCCCCAACCCCGGCCGCCGCGACGTCAAACTCTCAGCTGTTGTGTCTAATCGCCTTCGAGCAGTTGCGGGGATACAGGCGATTCCGGTTGGGATTTCTTCAGGATCCAAAGGTTCATTGTTGAAACCGGCCAGTGTTCGTGTACGAACCAGCCATCGCAGCCCGTGAAGGTGCAGTGTTCCGGAGTTCTCAGCACGACGACAGCATCGTCCGTGCTGCATCTTGGCTTCGACAGTCGCAGGAGAGCTTTGCCAAGGACCTCGCGAGGTGCCAACAAAGGACACTGGGAATAGGGCGGATCGAAAAAGATCAGCGTATACGGCACCTGACCTTCCACACCTTTCGGGACGAACGAGGTGCGATGAATATCCGTCTTCCAGCAGGTCGTGGCTCGATCGGAGGCAATCAGCCGGACATTGTCCTTCAGAGCCTCGTGAACTCGAGGATCACCTTCAATGAAGACGCAGGATTCCGCACCCCGGCTGAGTGCTTCCAGACCCATCGTTCCCACGCCGGCAAAGACATCAGCAACTCGCGATTCTTCAATCAGATGACTGATGCGATCGAAGACCATCTGTCGAACGCGATCTGTGTACGGGCGAGTTGTCTCGCCGGGCGGTGTTTTCAGAAGTCGTCTGCGAAATTCACCTCCGATAATTCTGAGCGTCATTGTTCAGCCTGTTGGATGGTTTGCGGTGCGAACCTGTTCAGCCGGGGTCAGGTGGAGCATTGAGATCTTTTCACGGTGCGACCGCACTTTCAATCGTTGCCGACATCGACCTTTGATGACTCCGAAGCGCGGGCGACCGGGAGATTTCCGAAAAGCAGCAGTGTGGCTCGCTCATTCCCGGGATTTGCCGGCAGTTCCGGCGGTCGAAATGGCTTCAAAATACGCAAAAGTCCGGGAAAAGCGGGTGATATCGCCCCCAGATCTGCAAAAACCCAGCAATTTGTGGTTTTCTCCTCGGAGCGGACATTGACATGTTCAGAACGTCCCTTAATCTGCCCCGAACAATCAAAGAAATCACTCGCCATCGACGCCGTGGTTGCCGTCGCCGCGAGCTTTCAAACAAAACAACCACAAGGAGCTTGAACTCGATGGCAAAGGACAAACCGCTCTCAAAGTCCGATATCCTGAACGCACTGGCCGAATCGACTCAGCTGAGCCGCAAGGAAGTTGGAGCAGTGATGGATGCTTTGGAAGGGTTGATCGAAAGAGCCTCACCAAGGGATGCGGCGTTTTCAATATTCCTCGGCTGATGAAGATCTACGTTCCGCACCCGCAAGGCATCCGGCCCGGGAAGGTCGTAATCCTTCAACTGGCGAGCCCATCACCATTGCCGCTAAGCCGGAAGCGAAGGTCGTCAAGGTTCGCCCGCTGAAGAAGCTGAAGGAAATGATTTGAGTGCGTGTTGGCGGTCAGGGCTCCCGGGCAGCATTCCCGTTGAGAAGTTGAGTCCGGAAAATCGTCGTCACAAGAAGCATCTGACGAACCCCGTCGACTTTTTTGTCCTCCAGTCCGGAATTCGGTCAGATTTGCTCACGGCGGTTGACCTTGGGGTTTTCAGGCTCTAGAATGCGGCGAGCAGCAGGACTCTAAGTTCTGCCCGGTCGCTGGTTTAGAACGGAAGGCATGAGGAACATGGTGGTTCGGCATCGGGCCGGGACATCATGCGAGGAGGCTCAGATGCTTGTACTCAGTCGAAAACAGAATGAAAGCATCGTGATCAGCGGAGACATCGTTGTCACAATTGTGGAGGTCCGGGGTGATAAGTTCGCGCCAGCATCCATGCTCCCCGTCACGTTCCGGTCCATCGCCGGGAAGTTCTTGAAGCGATTCAGCGAGAAACCACCAAAACCCTCGAGCATGTGAGGAAGAAGGTTGAGAAGCCTCAGAATATCCGAGGCTGGCCGGGTCTCCTCAAGGATTTTCCTTTCGGTGGATCCGACTGAAACAACACAAAACGGCCCCATCGTCTAGTCAGGTCTAGGACATCGGATTTTCATTCCGGTAACGGGGGTTCAAATCCCCCTGGGGTCAGTTCAGCCTTAACCGAATTCGGTTAAGGTTTTTTTTTGCGCAGTCGTTTGAGGCTGTTTTTTCCAAGTCTTTCGACGTAGATTCATGGTGCCGGTCGCGATCAGTGTCGCCATCCGGATACCAAGTAGCTTTGAGGCGACCGGAATCGCCTTTGATCGTGCCTGCAGGACTGGAGTCGTCTTGGTTTCTCAGTCACTTCCCAATCTTTATCTTGCGGATCCCGACGTTCAGCTGATGCTGCAGGTCATGGCCGGGGAAAGCGATGCGTTCGAAACGCTGGTCACGCGGTACCAAAACCGTCTGATCGGTTTTTTCTACCACCTGGTTCGTGATCGAGCCATGGCAGAAGACATGACGCAGGAGGTATTTCTGCGAGTCTTTCGCTCTCGGGAACGGTACACGCCGACGGCCCGGTTTTCGACCTGGTTATTCCACATCGCGCACAATCTGGCCAGCAACCAGCGTCGAGGGCTTGCTCGAAGACGGGAAATTCCGCTGGGGAGCAGTGGGGACGAGGACGAATCTTCCACAACTGTGGAAAATCTTCCGGAAAAATCGGCACTGATGCCCACCAGACAGATTGATTCCCGAGAGACCCAGGACATTGTTCGTAATGCTCTGGATAGTCTCAGCGAGCGGCAGAAGACGGTCGTCCTGCTGCACCGGTTTGAAGGCATGGGTTATCAGGATATCGGTGATGTGATGGGGCTGAATGTGGTTGCCGTCAAGTCGCTGCTGGCTCGAGCCCGCCTGAATCTGAAGGAAGCCCTGGAGCGTCATGTGTAGAGATGTCGAAGTCTGCCGTCCATTCTGAATTCGATGAACCGGTCGACGAAAGACTGACTCAGCTGGTCAGTTATCTCGACGGAGAGCTCGACGATACCGAGCAGGATGCCATCGAGCGGGCTCTGATTGGTGACCCGGAGATGCGCAGCCATGCGGACATTCTGTCGCGAACCTGGGCCATGCTGGATGAGCTCGAAGAAGTGACGGTGAGTCGCAGTTTTACGCAGGCGACGCTGGCAACTGTGTCCACGCAGATGGCGGTGGAGAAACAGACTCAGGGCGAACATCTGTTTTCGCGCCTTGCGCGATTGTCGGCGCGCTACCGAATCCTGCCCTGCTTTCTGGCCGGTGTGATTGGAACCTCAGCGGGGCTATGGGTCAGCCATCGAGTTCAGGAACGCCGGCAGCAGTCTCCGGACGCTGTCCGTGATGCACTGGTGCTGCAGAAACTGGATCTGCTGATGAACGATGGCCGGTATCGGGTCATTCCTGATGTTGATTCGCTGCAGAAAGTTCAGCTGAACACACAGGGCAGTGATTCGACAGCGACGAAGCAGGGGAACTGAATCCGATGTTAAGTTTTGTTCGGGAATCCCTCTTTGGACTGGCAGCCTTTGGAACGGGCGTTGTGCTGACGGTTCTTGTTGCCGGACAGCTGGGAGCTCCGGAAGAGGACCTGCGGAACGCGGAGTTGCGTTTCAGTGAACTGGATGCCGTTCAGCAGGATGACTTGAAAAACAGAGCGGCTGCCTATCTGGGGCCCGCCGGGGAAGCGTCTCTTCAACGAGTCGAAGCCATTCATGCCGCCGTCGGTCAGGACCCTCAACTCAACGCCCGGCTGGATCGGATTGTTGAGCTGCTCGGTGATG
The DNA here is from genome assembly GCA_041398865.1 of Planctomycetaceae bacterium. Taxonomy (GTDB): domain Bacteria; phylum Planctomycetota; class Planctomycetia; order Planctomycetales; family Planctomycetaceae; genus Fuerstiella. The sequence continues at coordinate 192,291 of JAWKTY010000014.1, read as the reverse complement.
CGGACGAAGAAACTCGTTTTCAGCTCAGGCCCAACGGAACATTCGCGGATGACTGGGTCGAGACCATTCAGCGACTGGACAGTCGACAGCCCAGTCATGACCGTGTGCTGGAGGTGGAAATTCCTTCGTTTTCATCCAGCGAAAAAAGAACTCTGAAGTTCACTGATGCTCATCTGCAGGCGTTCCTGGATGCTGCCGTTCCGCAGCCCGTCCCGGACGAACTGGCAGAACGGCTGAAGGTCTTCAACGGCCCGGAAATGCAGTGTGAGGCCTCTCTTGCAAAGACAATCTGGCTGCTGAGTCAGCTGCTGCCGGAGAACCGCATACCGGAGAAAGATCGAAATCTGAGACGCGAACTTGTGGTGACAGCGCTTCGCGATCATCTGATACCGGAAGATCTTCGAAAAGAGTTTCCACCTTCCGTCGACACAGGCCGGCCGGATGACCAGAGACGAACGCTTGGTTTCTTTGCCGCTCCATGGCTGTTTCAATTGCTGACGTACTACGGAACGATCTTTGATGAACGTCATACCGCTGACCTGTCCAGTGCGGTGGAAATCTTCGGAGATGAGTGCAATCGGGAAAAACAGCTGGCACTGATGAGGCAGGATCCGTCCGATGCGGCTCGCGATCTGGTGAAGTCAGTGAATCCGGAAGTGGATGCATTGAAGCAGGATCTTATGCGACTTCGTCGCTTCGCTCGGGTGATGTCTGACTTTCGAAATGGTCGGGGAACTCAGGGACGCAGCGGTCGCGGTGGATTCGGCAGAAATCGTCCTTCCGGACCGGATGACCGGCCTCAGCAGGACGGCCGCGAACCCTTCGACCCGCTGTCCCCAGGACCGCCCCCCGATGGTCGCGGACGGCCGGACGGTGACCGCCCCCGCGGCGGCCCTGATTTCCGCAATGGCCCCGGAGCTCGCGGTGACTTCGATCCTCGTCCCGATCCGCCTCCGGGACCGCCGCCCGAGCCGCGCCAGGATCGCTGACGTAAAGATCGATGATTCGCTTGCGCCCTGAAATTCAGAGTCATCGGCAATTCAGCCCGACAGCCGGGAAGTTCAGTACCGGGATGAAAATGGTCTCATCGGGTGTTCTGCCGCATTGCGGCCATCGGTTCCTTCGCCGGGGCAGTTTTCTCACTCAGATACTCTGTTCACGGACGGCTTCCTGGCGTTTAGCCAGCTGACGGTTGTAAGCGGCGATTGTTTCCTTTCGCCGCAGCATGCCCAGCAGTTTGCCTGGATCATGAGGATCCAGGACGGGCAGTTCGTCAATGTTCAGAGCCGTGAACTTTCTGATGGCGATGTTCAGGTCATCGTCCGGTGCAACACTCAGAAACGGCGCCTTCATGACATCGGAAGCGTCCGCCAGATTCCAGATGGTCTCGTCGTAGATGTATGACCGCACGTCGTCGGACGAAAAGATGCCCTGCCCTGCATCGTCCACGACGGGAAAATAGTGCTGATGTGTTTCGGCTGAGCAGCTTAACGATTTCCGCCAGCGACATGGCTTCCGGAACACTTTCGATCCGTCTGTCCTTTCGGTACACGTCGTTGACCGTGATGCCTTCCAGCACATCAATCAGAAAGTCGCCGCGATGAGCCGGAGACTCCAGCCGAGTCGGCACCTGACTGCGGTACAGCGTCGATCGACTGCCCAGCAGAAAGCACAGCGTTGACACCCACATTGTCGGCAAAAGCAGCTGATAGCTGCCCGTCATTTCAGAAACCATGATGATGGTGGAAATGGGAGCTCGGGCGATGCCTGCAAAAAAGCCGGCCATTCCGACGATCCCGAAGGCCCCCGGAGAAACCTCGGGCCACCAGCCCGTCAGCTGCACGGCCTTGCCGGTGGCCACGCCAATGCAGCCGCCGATCACCATCGATGGCCCAAAGACTCCGCCGGAGCCGCCGGAACTGATGGTCAGCGAAGTAGTGACGATCTTCATCAGCCCCACCAGCAACAGCACGGAAATGGTGACGTCTTCCGGAGATTTGCCCGCTGTCGATTCCAGTCCCGTCTGCAGCACACCGTAGCCGGTCGCCAGAACGGCCAGCAGCTGAGCCTTCTGACCACAGACATAGTACAGTCCGATCGCGACCAGTCCGGCTGCCAGAGCACCGATCGCCGGTCGAATATGTCTCGGACCGGGCATTTTCTTGAACAGATTGTGAACCGCGTAGAAGAAGTAGATATACACGTAGCCGACCAGAGCCAGTAGCAGTGACATCACACCGTACGGCAGCAGTTCACTCAGCGAATGCATGTGGTACGCGGGAAGCTTTCCGAACACATGACCAAAGGTCTGCGACGTCGGCAGGAACATCCCGAAGACCGAAAACGCCACGATCGACGAAATCGCACTGGGCACAATGACGTCGGATTCCAGATCGGCATCGCGATACAGAATCTCACCGGCGAAGATGGCTCCGGCAAGGGGAGCTCGAAAAATGGCCCCCACACCGGCTCCCATTCCCGCCGCCATCAGGATGCGTCGGTCCCGAGCGGACAGATTCAGATATCGTCCGAGGAAAGATCCCAGCGCGGCACCGATCTGAGCGATGGGTCCTTCCCGACCGCCGGACCCGGCGGTTCCAAGAGTCACTGCGGATGCCAGAGTCTTGACGATCGCCACCTTGAAGGAAATGTTGCCTCGTTTCCGGTGGAACGCATCAATTGCGCCGTCGGTGCCGTGCCCTTCTGCTTCCGGAGCATATGTATACACGATCCATCCGGAAAACAGCCCGCCGCCAACCAGCACGGCCAGCAGAGCCGGGAAAGACAGAGTTGTTTCCGAGTGTTCGAACAGATGACGCTCGCCGCTGGCTCCGGGCGGTTGAAAGCCCGTCAGCTCGTTCAGAACGAAATGCTGCACGCGCGGAGCATTGTCAAAGCTGTCAGCAGCTGCCAGACGCCAGCCAGCGATGAAGAGGACGGACTGGTTTGCTGCCAAAAAGCTCGTGTTAACCAACGGATTTCTTCGTCAGATTCGGCTCAGATCGGTAACCAGGCCACCGGGCGGACCTGTTCGACGCAAAGGTTTTCTGCGGTCGGTTTCTGACGGGCGCTGGCGAAGTCGCCGCTTCCCATGGCGGCACTCCAGAACCAGGATCGCGCTGATGCGTCAGGCGCGCCGTTTGCTCCTGGTGACCGGGTCGTTCAGTATTTTTGCGACCAGGTGATGCGCTGCGATTTTCTTCTGCAGGGCATCTCACCGCGACGCAATCTCAGGGTATGGTGAACGATTCATTCCGGCAACAGACATTCGGAGGGCGCTGATCGCGAAGTCAATCATCAGGCGGGCCAGCCTTCGTTCCGGAATTGCCTCAGTTTCGTTCACGAAGACATCCGTGACTGGAACCGGTGCCGCTGGCCACGGCTGCGATAACGCCAACTGCAATGGTGACTTTGTGGTTTGAACATCGCGTGGAGGTCAAAGGTTAAAGATCGGATGATCACAGGCGTGAAAGAGCGTTCCCGATAGAGGTAATTGACTGATCACCATGAGTGTGATGTAGTACACCAGTTCAGCTTTCCGAGCAGGACTATATCGACCAGAAACCCGGAAGTGATGCGGAAGTCGGGACGCTCTGCAGCGGAACGAAGAGTCTGATAAGGTCACGACCTGCGACTCGTTGCGACAACAACAGACCGTTGTTCCGGGCGTCAATCGATGCGAACCTTCAAAGCAGAGAAAGTTGTGATCATGCCGACCAGAACGTGAATGGCATGGAATCCGGTCATCAGAAAATACACGGACGCAAACAGATTGCCGTACAGCAGCGGATGCATCTCAAAAACTCCGGCCGAAACGAAACCGCCAAAGTCCACGTCACTCTTGAGACGCTTGATTTCGTCCGCAACTTCGCTGAACTGACGCTCGGGAAACGACTCGCCTTCCTTCAGTTCAGTGCGAGCCTTCAGATAGTCAGCTCCGGCCGCCCGAGGTACGGCTGTCATGGAAGCATTGGCCACCACGTGCTGATGCAGATTCAGCCAGCGTTCGTACAGTCTGACGTCCGATGATGCTGTGGCCTGCAGATACTTGAGACCCGGATCCACGTCCTTATTTGCCGCGAAAACCGCCAGCTGAGTATTCACGTTGCCCAGATCGTCCGGCTGAGGCACCGAGACTGCGTCGGCGTCCGTGTAGCGTTTAAACCGCTCACGAACAACGCCCTCCAGCTCTCGGTCAGCCTTGGCGATCGACTGTCCCGGGGTTTCTGCGATGTGTCCCGGAAGAATATCGTGTGAAAACTTCCCGTAGTATTCGTAGGACTTGATGCCGAGGAACACGAAGGCCAGAGCCATTGTGTAGAGCAGGTACTGTCGAGCTTTCTCAAAGTTACGCTGTGCCATCGCTTCGTGAGCGATCACCACGCAATAGCTGGAGACAATCAGGACGAACGTATTCAGACCACCCCAGAAGACTTTGATGTGAGTGTCGTCGGGATCTGTCGGCCAGCCCGGAGAACCGATTCGCAGCACGATGTACGACCCGATGAAGGCCGTAAAAAACATGATTTCCGTACCCAGAAACAGCCACATTCCGAGCTTCGAGTTCGGAATGGGAATGCCCATCTTCAGAGTGGAAGGCTGGTGATTGTGTGACATGTCTTCAATCAGCAAATGAAATGGTGAAACTCGTCCGAATCGAACAAGCTTGTTACCCCATGGCCGTCAAACGCAGAAAATCAACCACCAGTGCCAGCAGCAGCAGCGGCAGACACAGCAGCGAGTGATAAAGAAGCTGACGAGCTCGGTGTTCGCTGCGATTCAGCAGAAAACGAACCGTATACGCCAGGTAGGTGATCGACAGAAACAGAGCGACAGTGAGGTACAGATTTCCGGCGACTCCGGTGGACGTGGGCAGGAGACTGACAGGCACAAATGCAACCGCATAAACTGTCGCCAGAATCCCGGTCAGCAGACCACCATCTACAAATGATGGCAGCATGCGCAGTCCGGCTCGCTGATAATCCCCTCGATGAATCCAGCCGATGGCCAGAAAATGCGGAAACTGCCACACGAAAAATACGGCAAACAACGCCAGAGCTTCAAAGCCAGGATGTCCTCCGGCAGCCAGCCAGCCCAGAACCGGCGGCATCGCTCCGGGAACAGCTCCCACAGTCGTGCATAGAGAAGTTCGGGTCTTCAGAACTGTATACCCGGCAACATAGATCACCAGTGTTGCCAGGGTTGCCCAAGCGGTAGTGGCATTCACCCAGTTCACCAGAACGGCAAACCCCATCAGCGTAAACACGGCCGACAGTACCGTTGCCTCAGCACAGGAAATTCGCCCAGCCGCAACAGGGCGCGATTTTGTCCGGGACATTCGCCGGTCTGTGGTACGTTCCAGACACTGATTCAGAATGCTGGAGGCCGCCACCAAAAACAGATTCCCACCAGCGATGTCGCCAGCAGCCGAACGTCGAACACAATTGGAGACGCGACCGTGAACCCCACAGCCACGGCAACCAGAGTCATGACTGCAATTCGAGGCCGACAGAGCTCCGAATAATCAGAGATCTTCTGCCGCACGGCGACAGAGAGCCCATCGGCAGCAATTTGAGTTTCCGAGACGGGCATGGCCGTCTGAGTCGCCGGAGGAGCAATGCTCGCCACTCCCTCCCGACGCCCGCTCAGCACTTCAGTTCCTGAGCCTGTTCGCGTCGCAGGCAGTGGAAGGTCAGTCGCCAGATTCAACAAATCGCCTGCCTGAGCTCGCTCAGATCAGTTCTATCGCGACGCCCATCGCTGCCGACAGCAGAAACATACCGCCGACCGTGTGCAGACTGCAGATGACTGTCTGAGCCGGAGAATTCAGTGAGGCTACCCATCCCAGTGAAGGCAGACCCATCCGAGTCACCCATGCTCCCACACCGAGCCCAACCTGGAAAACAAGCGCGGCCGCCAACCAGACCGACCGGCGTCTGATTGAAACCAGCGGACTGCGAAAAAGTGCGGCTGCCAGAAAGATCGAAAGGAGAGTGACCAGAACCGCCCCGCCAGGTGTTCGTGCACCATGCAGCCCAAATGACGAAACATGGCTCCCAGAACATACTGTCCGAAGACAGCCGGCGGAAGCAGCATTCCAACAGCAAACGTTACAGCAGAGGTCGTTCGATCGCGGTCAGATGCGCCGACGGATGGCTGCTGAGTCGAAAGAAGTCGTACGAAAGAAAAGCATAAAGTGAAGAACAGGCCACCTGTGATGCTGTGAATCATCGCCATCACCTGGGCATCCATTCGAACCCGCATTCCACCCAGCAGCCCCTGGCCGATGACGGCCAGCAAGATCACCACGGACATACATCGCACCCATCGGCGACTTTCGCATTTCCATGTAACCGCCACCAACGCGATGCTGATGAGTCCAATCAGAACTCCGGCCAGTCGGTGGCCGTGCTCCACAAACTTGTCTGTGTGCCGCAGGTCCCGCAGCCACGGATACAGCAGCATATTGTGCCCATCGGACGTCGGCCAGTCCGCAAACGCCATGCCTGCCTTCAGTGTCGTCACCAGCGCACCCACCGAAATCGGAAGCAGTGCGACCAAACAGGTCAGCACGGCAAACCGTTTCACGGTATTGCTGATTTCAGGCGATGAGTCAGTCACGAAAATCGATTCGGGTCCGGTGCGACTGAGTCAGAGAAAGAAGGGTTCTGCTGTAAAGCCTAGGTGGCCTTGTGGTTCGGCGGAGGCGTCGTCTGCAAAATGAAGTCCTGACCCAAAGCAGCGGCTTCCGGCGAGGAGTACTCGTACGGACCCCGATAGCAGACAGGCGGCTCGTCGAAGTTACCGTGTCCCGGAGGAGACGGAGCCGTCCACTCCAAACCATTGGCGTTCCAGGGATTTCGTCCTGCCTTTTCGCCACAGAACATGCTGTAGACAAAGTTCCCCAGCAGCAGGAACTGTGCAAAACCCATCAGGATGGCGGAACATGTCATGAACTGATTCATGGGCATGAGGTGTTCCAGATACGGATGCAGATACGGGTCGGCGTAACGACGTGGCATGCCGGCGATCCCCAGAAGATGCATCGGGAAGAACGTCCCGTTCATTCCGATGAAGGTGAGTGCGAAGTGCCACTTCGCGACGGACTCATTCATCATGCGGCCAAACATTTTCGGGTACCAGAAGATGATGGCTGCGAACACGCCAAACAGCGTCGCACCGAACAGAACATAGTGGAAGTGAGCCACGATGAAGTAGGTGTCGTGGAAGTAGATGTCGACAGGAACCGCGGCCATGAAGATACCGCTCAATCCCCCGACGATGAACATCGACACGAAGGCAGCACAGTTCAGCATCACGGCATTGAACTTCAGCTGACCGCCCCACATTGTTCCGATCCAGTTGAACGTTTTGATTGCGGATGGAAGAGCAATCATCATTGTGGAGGTCATGAAGGTCATCCCCAGAGCCGGGTTCATGCCGCTGGTGAACATGTGGTGTCCCCAGACGATGAATCCCAGTCCGGCGATGGCGGCCATGGAATAAACCATCGGCTTGTAACCGAAAATCGGCTTGCGGCTCATACAGGCCAGCATGTCAGAAACCATTCCCATGGCCGGCAGCAGCATGATGTACACCGCCGGGTGAGAGTAGAACCAGAACAGGTGCTGCCACAGCAGAGGCTGACCGCCTCCAACAGTCGGATCGGCATTGTTCACAACAATCCCCGATGGCACGAAGAAGCAGGTTCCCAGCATTCGGTCCGCCACCAGCATGAAACCGGCAGCCGTCAGAACGGGCAGAGCGAACGCCTGCAGAATAGCGGTGATGAACATCGACCAGATCGTCAGAGGCATTCGGAACAGCGTCATTCCAGGAGCCCGCATGTTGATAATGGTGGTCATGTAATTGACCGATCCCATCATCGACGAAACGCCCACAAGTGTCAGGCCAAACAGCCACCATGTCTGAGCAGAACCGGAACTGGGCGATGCACTCGTGATGGCACTCAGCAAGGGATACGAAGTCCAGCCGTTGGCCGGACCGGCAGTGGCACCGCCAATCACAAAACTGACCCCGAAACAGGCAATCGCCGGCCACATGCACCAGTAGCTCAGCATATTCAGCGTCGGAAACGCCATGTCGTCGGCGCCAATCTGCAGTGGAATCAGAAAGTTCCCGAACGCCCCGGCCAGAATCGGAATGATCACGAGGAAGATCATCACCGAAGCGTGCATGGTGAACAGCATTGTGTAGAACTCGGGGGAAATCATCCCGCCTTCGCCCGCGAACAATCCGCCAAGGATGGGCATATTCTGCCACGGAAACGCCAGCTGCCAGCGAACCGCCAGTGCCAGCGCTCCGCCCACCATCAGCATCAGCAGCGTGGTGAACAGAAACTGGATTCCGATGATCTTGTGATCCAGCGAGAAGATGTACTTCCCAATGAAGCCGGGTTCGTGGTGAGCATGTCCGTGGTCGTGGGCATGGCCACCGCTGTGTGATTCGATTGCCGGGCTAACTGTCGCCATCGACAAATCCTCTCGTCTGTGAAGTTACGCAGGAGTCAGACTCCTGACCCAGATTCTGCAGGACGTCCGGAAACGTTCCGAATTCGTCCGATCCTGTTCCGCCTCGAAAAAGTCAGAGGAGAAACCTATTCGTCCTCTTCTGACTTGCCCGAAACGCCGTCGTCGTTCTGTCGCTTCTGAAGATCTGCGATGTATTCCTGAACTTTCTCCTCAGGTTCAGCCACGATCACAGCTCGCATCTTGTAATGCCCCCATCCGCAGAGTTCGGCACAGACGAGCTCATATTCGCCCGCTCGAGGAATCTCAAACCAGACCGGAATGATCAGACCGCCAACAGCGTCCTGCTTGACACGCAGCTGAGGTGCGAAGAACGCGTGCTGGACGTCATCCGTTCTCAGATTGAACTTGACCGGACGCCCGGTTGGAACATGAATTTCGTTGACCGCATACAGGTCATTCGGCTGAGGCTGATTCCGCAGTTCCTCGCCCGGAGCCGGATAGCGAATTCGCCACTCGAACTGCCGAGCCGTCACTTCCAGCATCGGACCGTTTTTGGTTTCTTCCGGGTAATACGACTGAACTCGAAATTCAGCCCAGACGTCCATCTGATACAGAGCGATGAACACCAGTACAAAAGCAGGCACAATTGTCCAGATCAGTTCCAGGCTGTGGCTTCCGTGGCTGAAGACCGCAGCTTCTTTTTCACTCCGGGTTGCTCCTTTCCACAGGACGTATCCCAGTGCGAACTGAGTGCCGATGAAGACCACCGTAACAATGCCCAGAATCAAATAGAACAGACCGTCGATGCGTTCTCCCAGAGGAGACATCGCCAGTCCCTCCGGATTCATGGCGTTCGCCGGCAGCCACCAGTTATAGGCTCGCGAACTGAAGCACACCCACAGTGCAACAATCGGCCAGAAAAAGAAAAACAGTGCCCAGAATTTTTTCACGTTCACACTCTCCGGAACGACGGGATGAAACAGACCTACAGGGATGCCGTGGAAGCGGCCGGAGCGGCAGCTTCCGGAACAGGCCCGTGACCTGGTTCCGGTTCAAATGGGAGACTCAAGACGTAATTCACAATGTGCCAGATATCTTCGTGCTTCAGGTTCTTGAAGGACGGCATTCGAGAACCCTTGATCCCCGCATGGATTCGACGAAACAGATCCACCGGCCGCCGACCTCCACGGTAAATCCCCAAAGTCAGGTTACGGGGCTGGTTAACATTGTCCCAAACATCGTGCAGCCCTGACTCTGAATAGAGCTCCTGAGTGACAGGGTTCTTCTCGTAGATCACCGTCTGAGGCCCGTTGCCTTCACCGCTGATTCCGTGACAGTCCGCGCAGTTGATGGCGCTGCTGAGATACAGCTCACGTCCTCGACGACGAGAATCCTCGGAATCCTCAACTCGACCGACCTCCGGAACCATCAGAGCCTCTTCAGAGTCGGCATCGGTCCAGCGACTGGCCAGAGCGTCGGCACCGTCAATCATGTTCTCAGGCAGATCCTCGGCCAGATAGTCTTTCAGTTCAGCGGCAATCTCCGATCGCTTTTCACCTCCGCTGATGCGGCTGGAAACAGCAGACGACGAGTAGTCGCCAGCCAGTTCCGCCACCAGAGCTCGCTCATATTCGCCTCGCATGGCCAGAAAGCGAATGTATTCAACAACAGCCACCAGGTCTTCATCATTCAGCATCGGAACGAAGGATGGCATATAGGTTCCGGGAATCCCGTTTCGCAGGACTCGTTCCAAATCGTCCCTGCTGGCCTTATAGAGTGCCGTGGTGGACGTGAACTTGAAAACTCCGTGCCGATAGTCGCGAGGCCGAGGTGTCAGGTATCGGGCCGTGGGGCCGTTGCCGTCGCCGCTCGTGCCATGACAGTGTGAACAATGCCGCATGTAAAGCGTTCGGCCATGCTTCAGAATTCCTCCGCCGTTGATGACAACCTGGTCGCCCTGCTTCGGATGAACGGCAAGGGCTGCCTTCAGAGACGCAACGCCGTTCTCCAGCCTGGCCACTTCCACCGTCGACGGAGCGGCGTCGCCGGTCACGAACTGCAGCTGCAGAGCGTCACCGTCAGCAACACTGAAGTCGCCGTCCAGTTCCAGAGTCAGTTCCTTCACGGCGGCCGACGTATCGGGCTCAGCGCTGATCGTTCCTGAGGCTCCTCCGAATTTCACGGGAAGCTTTGTCCATGCCTTCAGCTGCTGAGGATTGCCGAAGTGTTCTTCAACGAGGTCCTTCACACCTGGAAGCTCCCCCACGCCGTTCTGAGCTTCGGACATCAGCTCGCCGGTAGCGTCACTGTAGACGAAGTGCGACTCGAACGCAGACTCGCTGCACCCAGTCAGCAGAAGCAGCGAAGCTGTCAGCAGAACTGCCGGATGATTTCCTGTCTGTACCAACATCAAAAAACTCTCAGGATGACGTATTTGAAGTGATGGACGATCCCGTTCGATCAGCCGCCCAGCCTGACCTTATCTGCCGAAAATTCAATGACCAGCTCATCAGTTGGCTTTCCGGCGGGAACATCGACAACCAGTTTGCGTTCGATGTAGTTCCCATCAGCCGATTCATGCCACACTGCAAATTCGTGCTTTCCGGGAGGAAGGCCGGGAATTTCAAAACGGCCGTCCTTGTCAGTCACCGCTCCGAATGGATGATCCAGCGGCAGGTGATACGCTTTCATCCATGCGTGGAAGTCACAGGTCACGCTGAACGGGTCTTCAGCTCGGCTGTACACAATTTCCAGAACTCCGGTTCGGTCGTTCTCCGGAACAACGCTGGACACAGCAGTGTTCTTCGCAGGATTCGTGTGAGTATTGTGAGCGATCGCGTCTCCGCTGAGCACCTTCATGGTCTGCCCGACAGGGACAATCATGCAGTGAGGAGTAAACTGGCAACGTTTCTGATCGAAAAAGATCGGGTCTGCGGGTGGCGACATTTTCGGAGCTCCCTTCGGAGCCTTCTTCATGAACACAAACGCATTCTGAACACCGTTGCCTTCTCCCACCACCAATCGTTCGTCGGCGACCGCCAGTTCGGCACAGACTTCCGCATCCTTGATCGCGGCGCCTTTTTCAAAAAGAGGCTTCAGCGGCAGCTCGCCCGTAAATCCGGACAGCACAACTCGCCCCACGAACGTGCCAGGAGTTGTATCTCCGGACGCCGAGGTATCAGCCGTCGCTTCCGCCGACCCCGACTCAGCATCTCCGGCACCTCCGGTATCCGCGGGGAGAAACACGACCTCAGGCACAACGACAGAACCGCCGCCAAAGTCTCCGCACCCGGAAGACACCAGAGAAGCCGCCAGCAAACATGCGCCAGAAAATCGATTGATCATCGGAACTCGCGTGGTTGAAAACATCATTTGTCCAGTGCGCTCCCTTCCGGAGTTGCCCCGGCGCCCCCCGCGGCGGAGTCGCCGCCCGGAGGAGTGTAGACAGTCGGACCAATGTCCTCCATCAGCCGTGAATAGTTCATCAGCCCCGCTGCTGCAGCCTCGATCTGCTGCTGAGCGTCGCCGCCAAACAGATCCGGGAACTGCTTCTGGTTTTTCGGGAAGTTGACCGGCATGGAAGTATACGGAGTAATCCAGCGAGGATTGTAGATCCACATCTTCAGCCAGTCGGCTCGCAGTCGGCTCTGAACTCGGTTCAGGTTTGGCCCCTGAATATCCTTCTTCGGATCAGACACCTTGAACTTGCGACCGCCCAGCGAGTGACACTTCACACACAGCGGGCCATTCAGCAGCTTCCACGAATCACCGAGGTATTCGTGACCTTCCGGCATCAGTCCCGCAGCAGCCAGCTGCTGCTCCTGAGCCGCAATGAAGTCGGGATTGGTTTGCGGCAGTTCCTGATAGGGGAATTCTGCTCCGTCCACGGCGGCGAAGTAGTTTGCCAGTGTCTGAGCTTCTTCGGTGCTCATGTTGAACCGAGGCATCCGCAGTACGGTCGTGTGTCGAAGCTTTTCAGGTTCGAGAAGGAACTGGTACAGCCATGACGTCTGAACCTTGAAGCCTTCCTGATACAGCGGCGGCGGAGAGGACTGCCACGCCAGATTCACGTTGCCTTCTGTTCGAGTCTCAGCCAGCCGGGTGACCAGCCATTCCGCGAAATCGCCGCCCCGAGCGGGCTCGTATGAAACCAGCTTGGTCTCGGGAATCGTGATTCGAGTCGCCGGAAGGACGGGGTCTGACTCGCGACCGAAATCCAGAGTCTCCCAAGTATCAAAGCCGGTCTCGCGGAGTTCCGGGTCTTCTTCTTCCATGTCCGGAGCCACCATGCGAATGCCATGGAAAGATGCCACCGGCAGCTCAACTTCTTCCCCATCAACCATGAACTTCCCATGGCCACCCGTCAGCGCGGTCTTCGGCCGTCGCATCTGCAGCAGAAGTTCCTTTGCATACGGATGATCCGCATCAGTGAGCGGAGGAGCGAGGACGTCCTCTTCGAGGTTAATACCGAATGTGATCTTCGGCAGCTCGACCATATGACAGCCGGTGCAGTTGTACTTCGCCAGCAGAAATTCCCCATCGATTCGCGTCTGTTCACGAACAGACGGAGTGTACACATACTTTTCTGCGGGTGGTTCAGCCACCAGACCCAGAACGAATGTGGCAATCGCTTCGACTTCGTCTTCCTTCAGCGGGAACTTCGGCATCCGCAGACGCTCGTCGTAACCTTTGGTTTCCACCTTCATGTAGTCGTAGGTTCGAGGTCCGCGAAGCTTTTGCCAGATGAATCCGGGCCGTCCGTGGTGAATCAGGCTGTCGTAGAAGTACGCCTGAGTCAGTTCAGGTTCCAGGACGTCATGGTCAACCGTTCCGTCTGCCGCCATGGCCATCGCTTCTTCGACTCGATGCAGCGTGGATGTTCCCAGCGGATCTTCATAGTTGGCCGAGGATGTCTCACCGTGATGGTGCAGGAATTCCTCAACGTGTTCCAGACCCAGCTTGCTAGTATCCTTGCGGCCCCAGTCCTGCAGAGCCACTCCGATTGGACGAGCTTCTTCGTATCCCGGCACGTCGTGACAGCCATAGCAACCATACCGAGCAACCGTCTTGCGTCCGAGGTACTCAAGCTTACGGTCATGCCACTCGTCAGAACTGAGAGCCGTCTGTCCGTCACCGGCCAGCACCTTCTCGTCGCCCGAAGCTTTGTCAGCAGCCAGAGGAAAGATCCCTGAGCTGACGATATTCTTCGCCGCTTCGTCGCTGAACCGAGCCTTCTTCAGATACAGCTCAATCAGTTCGTCGATGGCTGTATCAGCGGGTTCCATGGCCGGAAACTGTTCCGCATCACCCTGGCTCAGCAGAAACGCCGTGATATCGGCCGCAGGGTCAATTTGATCTTCACCGGATTCATAGGAATCCAGATACAGGTTGGGCATCCGAGTTCGCTTGTGATGCCGAGCCGGCTCGCGAATCCAGGTGTACAGCCAGTCGCTGAAGGAGGTATCTCCTTCGTTGCGATTCACTTTCTTATGGATATCGCTGATGTTCGGGCCGAAGTCGGCGGTCGAACCCTCAAATTTTCCGTGAGTATGGCACGCCAGACAGCCACGCTCTGCGAACAGCTGCTCACCGCGCTCCGCGTCAGGCTTGTAACCTTCCGCAGGCTTCAGCAGGTCGATCTTCTCAGAATCCTTGATCAGCACAGTCGCAATGCCGGCAAGTTCAGCCTGCTGATACGCCTTAGCCTGAGCATCCTGCTGATTGGACAGCTGGAAGAATTGAGGCATCTTTGTGGAAGGTCGAAACCGCTGAGGAATCTCAGTCCAGTGAGCAATAAATTCCGCAGATGTCTTGGCTGCAATATATCGAAGACTTGGCCCCACCTTGCGAAACTTGCCAGCCACCTGAGTCGGGTCTTCTGCAATCCGCTGCTGCTGCTCGGCTGTCTGAGGTTCCAGACGCAGATCCGGTCCAATCGCCTTGCCTCCGTCGAAGCCATGCATTTCGTGGCAGCCAAAACAGCCATACTTTCGGATCAGGTTGTAACCCTTCACCACCTTGGGAGCTGCGTCACCGAACTTCGGATGATTGACCAGATCAACCACGTCATGATGGCACTTGATGCAGGTGGATTCCGCAAATCGAGCGGGCTGCATCGGGTACTCCCAAAAATGATTGGGGTGGTATCCGAATTCATGATGCCAGTCTTCAGACTGATGCGGATCGTTTGGGGTGTGTTCCGCGTTGCCGAACGTCGTTCCCGAACCCTGACCGTCGTGGCATGCCGTGCACCCAAAAGTCGCGACCGGGTGCGGACTGGACGCCGTCACGAACAGGTCGTGATTCGGATGAGTCGCAAACGGGTGTGGAAATCGGCCTTCCGCGACCCACGATTCTTCATTCTTCGGATCACTGGGCTGTCCATGTGGAAATGCCGGCAGATTGCCGGGTGCCGTGCGATCTACGTTCATGTGACAGGTTCGGCAGCGGTCGAACCGTGCGATCTCAGTCATTCCCAGCGTTTGGTGCAGGTCCGGCAACCAGTCCTGTGTCACCTTCAGAGGTCCATTGAAGCCGTCCACAATGGGGAGCTCCATGAAAGCTCTCTTTGCCTTCATCCACGGATCGGTCGGTTTGATCTGCTTCAGCGAGTTCTCAAGCAGAATCAGATCTGCCTGAGACTTTTCAATTTCCTTCTTCTTGTCGGAAATCTTCTTTTCGTCATCCCGAAGCTGAACCAGCTGAGCCTTCAGTTCCGGGCTCTCGGCCTTATCAGGATTGCCCACATCTTTCAGAACCTGACGAGCATCCTCCAGCAGCAACTGAGTCTGGTTGGCCGTGGCCTGAATGGAATCGAAACGGGACTTCAGGGAGTCCAGCTCAGACTGGGGCAGACCATCACGAATTCCCAGATCCAGATCAGCTCGGTATTCATCTCGAACTGCATTTTCATTCTTCAACTGCAGCTCAAGGGCTTCAACATTCCGAACCGCAGCATCGCGCTGACGGGCGACCTGCTCACGAAGGTCAGCGATTGACTTCAGGCCGTCTTCAAAACGATTCAGCTCTGCTTTCTGTTCAGACAGAGCATTCCGGAAGTCGTCGGTTTCAATCTGACGAATATCCCGTTCCTTGGCGGCAGCCTGCAGCCGGAAGTTTTGAGACTGGTATTGACGCCAGGGATCCGAATAGTCCTGAATCATCATCAGGATCACTGAAACCAGCATCACCACACAGCTGATCGCAAAAATCAGATGCAGTTTCTTCTGATCACGGAAAAAGTGTTCTGTTGCCGGCATTTCAGGTCAGGCTCCAGCCCTGTCTAGAGAGAACGTGTTGCTTCAGATTTCCGGACTGTCGCACCCTGACAGCCTGCGGAGAATTGGCCGATTTCAGATGTTGAAGAACCACTCGGGGATACCCACGATGTACTTCAGCGAGAACATCCACCGCAGGACCATCTTGATCGGCAGAACGGCCATCCACAGCGCCAGATTGGAAAACACCAGAAATCTGATGATGCCCATCCGAACGAAGAACTTCTTCAGCACCGTCAGCCCCAGAATCGGAGGCAACAGAGCAAAGTAGCCGATGGTCAGCAGGATCCCCGGCGCTTCCCGAGTCAGCAAAGTCAGAGTCGGACTTCCCAGAACCTGACTGCCTTTGGGCAGACCCCCAAAGAAAGCGCTGAACAGTGGCGAATTCCAGAAGAACTCAGAAAGATTGACGTTGTTGGCGGCTTTCAGCTTGTGGACATCCCACATTTCATAGATGCCGTAGAAGTTCCAGTTGGGACCTCGCAGGAAAGTTCCCAGAACAATCAGGGCAATCCACAGCGGAAAGAAACCAAACAGGAAAGTCGTCACCGCGAAGGCTCGGTCGCGGAAGCAGTAGTATCCGTTGCCGGCTCGATTGAAGTCGATGTACGGCACTGCGATCAGTCCGCCGAGGATGATCCCAGGCAGAACGACGCCAGCCAGCCACGGGTCAAAGTACACCAGCATTTCCTGAAGACCCAAGAAGTACCAAGGAGCCTTCGACGGGTTGGGGGTTTTGACCGACGAAGCCGGCTCTTCCAGCGGGGCCTTCAAGGCGATTCCCCAGAACACGAGAACCGCCGTCAGCACGATCATGCAGATCAGCTCGGTATAGACCAGATCCGGCCACACCAGAACCTTCTGGCTGTTTTCCTGTTCCAGCAGAGGTCGGCCCTCTTCAACACGGCGGTCATTCTCAACCGCCTGTTTGAAGTACAGCCATGTCAGAAACGACACGATGAACAGCATCGCCACGATGGGCACGTTGTCCGGCTTTCCGACAATCTGCCGGAAGTCGTAGTCGCTCAAACTCAGCCCCATGAAAATCAGCGAGCCCTGCAGCATGACCCACACAACGGTGTCTTTAACCCACCACTCGCGGTAACGAATCATGGCCCAGAACAGCAGCATCGAGCCTGCGAAGTAGATCACGGGATTCGCGAAATACTGATCGACAGGATTCTTAAACCACTCGGGCAGCCGAATCAGAAAGGTTTCCGGGCTGCTGCCACCGGTAAAATGAGCCGCCGACACCATCATCAGCACGGCGGTCAGGATGGCCCAGACCGTCGCGACGGGCATTCCTCCCACAAGAGGAGTCCCTTGACTGAATTCCCCGTCGACCTTGTAACTGCGAACAGTCCAGAACAGGTTCATGACGAAGAGGATCAGGTAATACCAGCCGAGTCCCTGAAGAACACTCGACGTCAGGTCGGGATGAGGATTCATCAGCCAAACCAATTCAATGCGACGGAGAAAATAGAAGATGAGTCGCCCGAATGTCCGCATTCGGGCTCAGAAACACGGCACCAATTACAGCGGCTGGCTGATGCCGCCGTCTTTGCGAACTCGCCAGAAGTGAATCGCAATCAGCCCGGAAACGACCACCGGAATGGCCACACAGTGCAGAATGTAGAAGCGGTTCAGAGTCGCTTCCCCCACAAACCGACCACCCAGCAACAGGAACTTTGCGTCGCTGGCATTGGTGATCAGGTCGTAGCCTCCCATGTTCAACAGCTGAAATCCGGGGCCCTCACCACCCAGGAAGGGATGGGCGCGAGCCATATTCGATCCCACAGTGATCGCCCAGATCGCCAGTTGGTCCCAGGGAAGCAGATATCCGGTGAACGACAGCAACAGTGTCAACACCAGCAGCAGGACCCCAATGACCCAGTTGAACTCCCGCGGAGGCTTGTAACTTCCCGTCAGGAAGACCCGATACATATGCAGCCAGACCGTGATCACCATCGCATGAGCACCCCAGCGGTGAATCTCACGCATGATTCCCAGCGTCTGCACGTCACGCAGCGCCTGAATATCGTAAAAGGCCCATTCCAGAGTCGGCCGATAGTAGAACATCAGCAGCACGCCGGTGATCGACTCAACCAGAAACAGAAAGAATGTGATGCCCCCCATACACCATGTGTACGAAAGAGCAATCCCCTGCTGCTTCACAGAAACGGGATGCAGATGCAGGAAGAAGTTGGTCAGCATCACCACAACGCGGTTACGACGATCCGTCGGCGCGGGGTGACGAAAAACACTTCTCCAGATCTGCGAGTTTCGAATGTAATCGCCTACGGACACTGCCGAGCTTCCTTCATTCTCTGCGAGCCGAAAACTACTCCGGCCCCTGAACTCTTGAAAATGACCACCGCGAACCACTCAGGTCGAATCAGAAAACCCGACCCGCACCTCTCACCCCGCCAGCAATATCAAGCTCGAATTGAGCCCCAAATCAGACCGGCACAAACGAGGCCGCGTTTTCCCACTGACCAAGTTCCCGCTGAAACTTCGAGCTCTTATCAACTTCCAGCATCCCGTCTTCCGCAAGTCGGATCGCATAGCGTTCCAGCGGACGAGGAGCCGGACCCTCGAAATTGATCCCGGTTTTGTAAAAACCGGACCCGTGACACGGACACTTGAACTTCTGTTCTCCCTCCAGCCAGTTGGGAGTACACCCCAAATGAGTACAGACGGTGGACAGAGCATAAATCATCTGCTGACCATCAATCTCATCATTCACAATCCAGATGGCGAACTGAGCCTTCCACTTTGTTGACACCGTCCCGGCACCATAATCAGTGGGTGGACCAATCTTGAACTTCGTAGGAGGCTCAACCAGAACGTTCGGCATCATAAACCGAGCGACGGCGAGTCCGGAAGCGGCGGTGGCAGAAATCAGCGAAGTCCAGGCAACCACGAGTGGACTGACCAGCACGGCAAAACAGGCCGACAGAAATCCTCGCCGATCACCACCGTCAGCGGCAGCGACAGGCTTCGCGACAGCGACTGGCTTGACCAGAGGCTTTGCCGGCAGAGCGACCTTCTTTTCTTCCGCCGGTGAGTCGCCGGGTCCGGCAGTAACTCCCTGCCGAGCGGCTCGGATCATATCCGCTGCCGACATCCCGGCCGCTGCCTTGACATCAACCTTTGCGGGCGATTCAGTTTTGGCAGCAGCTGGCTTCGCAGCTGGAGAAGCGGCACCTCCGCCGCGGATCGAATCCAGAATGCTGCCACCGGCAGGAGCAGCAGGCCTGGCAGCCGGAGCTCCACCACCGCGAATGGAATCCAGAATGCTGGACGTGCCCTTCGGAGCAGCAGCAGGAGCATCACCGGATGCCGCCGGAGCCGGAGCACCGCCACCGCGAATGGAAGCCAGAATTCCGGACGTTCCCGCAGGCGCGGGACTGGCGGTGGCGGGTGATGATTCAGCAGGCTTGTTTTCGGCGGGTTGTGACTCCGACGACTGAGCCGGCTTGCTCGCCCCGGCACCACGAATACGTGCAAGAATATCTTCAGACGAAGGTTGCTTGTCGGTCATTCGTGCTTCCACCGAATGGATCAGACCTGATGGTCAGAGAACCTGCGAACCTGAAGACTTTCAGCGACTCTTCAAAGGCAAGCAGAGATAATTGAAAGGAGCAGCGAGCGAAAAACAGTAGGGGGCAAGCCGTCCACTGTGGGTTTCACCAAGCGCACCGAAGGATTCTGCATGGGCTTATCGGGACTGGCAAGCTGGATGGAAAATCAGCCCTTTCTTTTCTCAGAAGACGGAAGTGCAAAAACAGCGACTTCCCGGGCCTGGGAAGGTGCCGTTGTGCGATCCCAATCGCCGATTGCCTAAAGTCCCTGACCAGCATGCGAGTGATTGAATTCATCACGGAACCAGCGGTTCAAGGACCTCTGTGTGAAGACACCATCTGCAATGGCATCAATGAGCTCTGCAGCCGCCGGTTTCATGAACATTGGCGCCGACTTAAATGTGTGCAGGCTTCGTCGGTGAATCCCGTTGTCGATGTCGCTTGGGTCCACTGTGGCCAACCGTTAAAGTTCCCGTCGTTCCGCCTTTTTGACGTCCCGTCGTTGACCGAGCCACACCAGCTTTCATCGAAGTCACCGAACGAATCAATCCACCTCTGAACCAGTCAGATCCTCCTGATGACATCCAGACCCGACATTCGCGAACTTCTCGACCAGCGCATTCTGATCATCGACGGATCGATGGGCGCGCTGATTATGGCGAACAATCCGACCGAAGAAGAATACCGCGGCGAGCGGTTCAAAGATCATCACATCGATGTTCGCAACAGTACCGACCTGCTGGTGCTGACGAAGCCGGATCTGATTTCGGGCATCCATCGGCAGTACCTGGAAGCCGGGGCCGACATCATCGAGACCGATACCTTCAACGCTACGCTGATCGGGTTGAAGGAATTCGAACTGTCCCATCTGACTCGGGAAATCAACCAAACCGGCGTCGAGCTGGCTCGCCGTGTGGCCGATGAATTCACCGCGAAGAATCCGAACAAACCGCGCTACGTGGCGGGGTCGATCGGACCGACCAATGTGCAGTTGTCGATGAATGCCGACAAACCGGGAACTCGACCGATCACCTTCGACGACATGGTCGAGTCGTATGCCGAACAGATCCGAGGACTGCTGGACGGCGGAGTGGATCTGCTGCTTCCGGAAACCAGCTTCGACACGCTGAACATGAAGTCGTGTCTGTTTGCGATTTCCAAAGTCTTCGCCGAACGAGGCGTTGAAATCCCCGTGATGATTTCCGGCACCGTTTTCGCTGGCGGAGTGACTTTGCTCGGTCAGCACGTCGAAGCCTTCTATGCCGCGACCGAACACTTTCCGTCGATGAGCGTCGGCTTCAACTGCGCGCTCCGGGCCGACTCAGATGAAGCCGTATCTGCAGACACTTTCAGATCGAGCAACCAGATATGTATCCTGCTATCCAAATGCCGGTATGCCGGACGGAATGGGTGGCTTCGACAGCACAGCCGACGAATTTGCCGGCGTCGTTCACGATCTGGCGAAGTCAGGGCTGATCAACGTCGTCGGCGGCTGTTGCGGGACGACTCCTGATTACATTCGAGCGGTTTCAAAAGCCGTGGAAGGCATCAAGCCTCGCAAAGTACCGCAGGGCAACGGCTGGTCGACGTATTCCGGATTCGATTTTCTCGAACTGCGTCCGGAATCCAACTTCCTGAACGTCGGCGAACGCACCAACGTCACCGGTTCTCGCCGGTTTGCGCGACTCATTCGCGAAGAGAAGTACGACGAAGCCATCGAAGTCGCGCGAGCTCAGGTGGAAGGCGGAGCACAGGTCGTCGACGTCAACATGGACGAAGGTCTGCTGGACGGGCCTCGCTGCATGGAAAAATACCTGTGGCTGCTGCACGACGAAAATATCCGCGTGCCCATCATGATCGACAGCAGCAGACTGGAACGTCATCGAGGCCGGGCTGAAGTGCGTTCATGGGAAGGCCATCGTCAACAGTATCAGCCTGAAGGAAGGCGAAGCCGAATTTCTGGACAAGGCTCGCACGATTCGTCGCTACGGAGCAGCCGTGATTGTCATGGCATTCGATGAAGAAGGTCAGGCGGTTGACTGCGAAAACAAGCTTCGCATCTGCAAACGAGCGTACAAGCTGCTGACGGAAGAAGTCGGCTTTCCGCCTCAGGATATTATCTTTGACGCCAACATTCTGACGGTCGGCACGGGCATGGAAGAACATGCCAACTACGCGGTCGAATTCATCGAAGCCGTGCGGCAGATCAAAGCCGAATGTCCCGGAGCCAAAACATCCGGTGGAGTCAGCAACGTGTCGTTTTCGTTCCGTGGCAACAACACGGTCCGTGAAGCCATGAACGCCGCGTTCCTGTATCACGCTATCAAGGCCGGGCTGGACATGGGCATCGTCAACCCGGAACAACTGGAAGTCTATGACGAGATCGATAAGGAACTGCTGACGTACATCGAAGACGTTCTGCTGAATCGGCGACCGGATGCCACCGAACGACTGATCGACTATTCCGAAAAGGTCAAAGCGTCTGCCGATGGCGGAAAGAAGAAGACCGACGAATGGCGCAACGGCACGGTCGAAGAGCGACTCAAGCATGCTCTGCTGAAGGGCATCACGGAATTCGTTGATGAAGACACCGAGGAAGCTCGGCGGAAATACGGTCGTCCTCTGGACATCATTCAGGGCCCGCTGATGGACGGGATGAACGTCGTCGGCGAACTGTTCGGCAGCGGCAAGATGTTTCTGCCGCAGGTCGTGAAGTCGGCTCGAGTCATGAAGAAATCCGTCGCGTGGCTGGAACCCTTCATGGAAGCCGCCAAAGCCGCGGACGCTGCCGGTACGACGGCTCAGTATTTCAACGAAGCAGGGCTGTTCACGGGAACTCGTGAAGCAGCGGTCGCTCTGGCGGAATCACTGCAGACTGAAGGCGAAGCGACAGAACAAAGCAACCGCGGCACGTTTCTGATCGCCACGGTCAAAGGCGACGTTCATGACATCGGTAAGAACATCGTGGCCGTAGTTCTGCGCTGCAACAACTTCAAGGTCATCGATCTGGGAGTCATGGTGCCATGTGAAACGATTCTGCAAGAGGCAAAGAAACACAACGCCGACATCATCGGCCTGAGCGGTCTGATCACACCGTCGCTGGAAGAAATGATGATTGTGGCGAAGACGATGGAAGAGCAGGGCTTCAAGGTGCCTCTGCTTGTCGGTGGAGCCACCACCAGTGCCAAGCACACGGCGGTGAAGATCGCTCCGAAGTACAGCCAGCCGGTTGTCCACGTCGGCGATGCGTCGCTGTCGGTGGGTGTCGTGGAAGCATTGCTGGACCCGGACCGCAAAGCCGATTTCGTGGCGAAGAACGTCGAAGCCCAGGCTCGAGCAAAGCGTCCTTCGATCAGCGACAGCGAGTCAAGCTAGTTCCGTACGAGGAAGCATTGTCGAAACGTTTCACGATCAACTGGGACAAATACGAACCGCCGATTCCGGAATTCACGGGAGTGGAAGTCATTGAAGAGATGCCGCTGCATGAACTGACTCAGTACATCGACTGGTCACCGTTCTTCAGCAGCTGGCAGCTGACCGGCAAATATCCGAAGATTCTGGACGACGCCGTTGTGGGTGAAGAAGCCCGCAAACTGTGGCAGGATGCTCAGAGTGAACTGGCGAGCCTTCTGAAAGAGGGATTGCTGACGGCGAGAGGCGTCTACGGGTTCTGGCCGGCGAATTCAGACGGCGACGACATCATTCTGTGGACCGATGAGACTCGCACACAGGAACTGATGCGTTTCCCAATGCTGCGACAGCAATGGGAACGAGTCGGTCAGAAGGATTTCCGTTCACTGGCAGATTATGTCGCTCCGAATGAAGTCAACCGTCGCCGAAAGGCCGATGCCGATCGACGGGCGGAAGCCGGAGAGCCGGTCGACGCTTCCGATTCACTGCTTCATCAGGATTACATCGGCGCATTTGCCGTGACGGCAGGTTTTGGCTGTGACGAACTTGCCCGTCAGCTGGAGAAGTCCGGGGATGATTACCGCTCGATCATGGTCAAGGCTCTGGCAGATCGTTTTGCAGAAGCTTTCGCGGAAGCTCTGCATGTTCGAGTCCGTCGCGAATGGGGATATGGAGCCAGCGAATCGCTCAGCAATGAACAGCTGATTGACGAGAAGTATCTCGGTATTCGCCCGGCGTTCGGATATCCCAGTTGTCCGGATCATCTGCCCAAGGGCGATCTGTGGAAGCTGCTGGACGTTCAGGAGAACATCGGCATGACCCTGACCGAATCCTACGCCATGTGGCCGGCGGCATCCGTCAGCGGTTTGTATTTCAGCCTTCCTGAATCGCGTTATTTCAGCGTCGATCGCATCACGAAAGATCAGGTCGAGAATTATGCAGCTCGCATGAAGATGTCCGTCAAAGACATCGAACGCTGGCTGGCTCCGAATCTGGGATACTGACACCCGCCCGCTCAGTCCATGCCGCTGCAGTTCAGCCTCAGGAGACGACGTTCAGCTCCGGAGTTTCGGTCCGGTAAGGAGTGACTTCTCCGATTTGAACAGGAGTGGCCAGGTGGTGTTCGACGGCCGATTTCAGAAAGCGGTCAGCAACTTCGGGACGAACGGCCAGCAGCAGGCCACCGCAGGTTTGCGGGTCAAAGATCGTCGCGAATTTCCATTGATCGGCGATATCCGGTGAAACGTCGATCTGCCGTCGAACAGCTCGATTGTCGGGAGCCAGAGAACTTTCGAATCCTCGTTCAACAAGCTCCTGCACCCCATTCATACAGGGAATGGCGTTCAGGGAGATCCTTCCGTGGACTCGGCTTGCTGTCAGCATTTCCAGAAGGTGTCCCGCCAAACCGAATCCGGTGACGTCGGTTCCGGCCTGCAGCTGACAGTCACTGATCACCGCACGCCATCCATCCTGACGCTGCAGCAGGACGTTCAGCAGACTTTCATACCAGTCCGATCGACATTGTCCCTGATGATGAGCGGCCAGGAGAATGCCGCTGCCCAGTGGCTTTGTCAGAAACAGCAGGTCACCCGACTGAAGCTGATTCTTCTGCAGCAGCCGGACGTCTGGCGACGCGGTTCCGATCACGGTGAACCCGGCTTCCCATCTCGGCCCTACGATCGTGTGTCCTCCGACAAGGCGAGCGTTCATCGCCTGAAGTTCCAGTGAGGCTCCCTGCAGAAACTCTTTCAGTGCCGACCGCTGATGTTCCGGGCTGCCTCCGGGAAGAACCACATTCGCCAGAGCTGCTTTCGGAGCACAGTTCATCGCCGTCAGATCACTGGCTGAATGCAAAGCGGTCACCCGACCGTTGAGCCAGGGATCATTGAACGGCAGCGCGAAGAAGTCAGTTGACGCGACAATCGTTCCGGCGTCAGTGGGCATCACGGCCGCATCTTCGACAGCAATTTCCTCAGTCCCCGAACGCAGTGAAGCCAGCAGCACATCACTACTGAGCTTACAGCCGCATCCCGTACACTGCATCGGCGTTTCTGATGGATTCGAGTCCGGTGTCCGGAACTTTCGAATGAAGCCGAGGTCGATGCGGTTCTTCAGATTCATGACCCACGCACCGGAAAAACTCAATCCCTTCCACTCACCAATCGCCTGACCGTCGCCGGTGTTCAGCAGCTTCAAAAAAGTCGACTGAGCCTGATAGGAAATCAGCGGCTGATGATTCAGTGTGGCCTGCAGGTTGTGCCAGAGAACCGGTCCCTGGCGAACCGCGTAGACTCCGGCTTTGGGCAGCGGTTGCCCCATCATGGAACCACAGTCGCCGACCGCGAAGATCGGCTGCCCGGATGTGCTTCTGAGCGTCGCATCGGTGGACAGAAATCCACGCTCGTCCGTTGGCAGATTCAGTTGCTCGATCAGCGGCGGTGGACTGGCTCCTGTTGCCCAGATCACCAGATCCACAGACAGTTGCCGGCCGCCTTTCAGAACGACATCGGAACCGATCACGGACTGCACGGTTTGTCCGTTTCGCACCTCGATCGACCGGTCCTCCAGCCTGCGGATGATTCTGCGACGCATGGAATCCGTGACCCCGTCCGCCACCTGTTCGCTGCGAGTCACCAGTTGAATCTCCGGAGCGACAACACCGTGGCGCTGCAGGAATGGAATCAGGCAGAAGGCCACTTCCAGCCCGGCCACTCCGCTGCCCACGACGACAATCCGCATTGAGCGGTCTTCCGCCGGACGATGTTCGGTGACTGCAGCGGACAATCGCGGCAGAAACGTCTGCATCGGTTTGATGCGGATGACTCGGTCACTGTTCAGAAGGACGTCACAAGTCGACGGGACACTGCCGATGCCGATGGACAGCGCATCGAATGTCATGTCAGGTCGGTCAGCAAAGCGAATCGTTCGGCTGACCGGATCAAGCTGCGTGACTTCACTGTTGATCAGTCGGACACCGGCTTTGGCGCACAGCCGCACCAGGTCGATCTGCATGTCTTCCGGAGAATTCTGCCCCGCCAGTGTCGCGGGCAGCATTCCGGAATAGGTCGCGAACAGTGTATTCGACAGACACGTCAGATGAGTGTCTGCGATGGGCTGCATGCTGAACATCCGCAGGATATGAGCGTTGGTGTGTCCCATGCCCAGCAGGACGAGATGGCGACCCGGCAGACGCTGTTCGTCGCTGTTGCCGGATTTCACTGGACGCTTTCCCGAAGGCGACGCAGTGAACGGTCGAGAACGCCGGCCAGATCGGAAAGCTCAGTCTCCGCCACTGTTCTCAGGTCCAGAATGACCTCGTCACGATGAATTCTGGCCAGCACGGGCGGGTCTTCGCTGCGGAGCGTTGTTGCCAGCTGATCACAGTCCATTCCGCCAACCACCAGGCCAAACCCCGCCAGTTCAGATCCGGGAATCGAACCGCCTCCGACCTGAGAAATGCACGGTTCGATCGAAACACACGCAGCACAATCCGGGCTCAGTGAACTGGCGACCTGCTCACAGCGAACTCGCAGTTCGTCAGCACGCACCGCCAGCATTCGGTGCAGCGGCAGATGCTGTCGAGCGGCTGCGGCGAGATGAATTTCGGCAGTGACTTCGACGGCGGCCAGTGTGAGTTTGTCGACTCGCAGAGCTCGCATCAGCGGGCTCTTTCTGAGTGCGTTTACCATGCCCCTTTGACCCACAATCAGCCCGGCCTGAGGACCTCCGAACAGTTAGTCACCACTGAACAGCGTCAGGTCAGCGCCGGCAGCGACACTTTCGGAAACGATCGGTTCGGACAGCCCCGGATCGGAAAGATCAGACATGCAGCCACTGCCGACATCGTCGATCACGGGCAGCTGATGTCGGCGCCCCAGTTCGACAAGACTGCTCAGATCGGGCTCCGTGACAAATCCCTGCAGCGAAAAATTGCTCCGGTGAACTCGGATGATCGCGGCCGTGCGTTCACCAATGGCGGCTTCGTAATCGTTCAGATATGTTCGATTGGTTGTGCCGACTTCCTTCAGCACCGCACCCGACGCCGCGAAGACTTCCGGCAGACGATACCCGCCACCGATTTCCACCAGCTGGCCTCGGGAAACAATCACCTCCCGCCCTGCCGCAAGTGTCTGAAGGGTGAGCAGCGTGGCTGCGGCGCAGTTGTTGACGATCAGTGCATCTTCGGCACCGGTCAGCTGGCTCAACAGCCGACACGCTCGAACCCCTCGCCCACTGCGCTGGCCGGTCAGCAGATCCAGTTCCACGTTGGTGTATCCGCTGCAGTGCTGCAGACGTTCCATGACGGCGGCGGCCAGGGGAGCCCGGCCCAGATTGGTATGCAGCAGAATTCCGGTCGCATTGATGACCTGCTGCAGCCGCTGTCCGGATTCTGCCTGTGCGGCATTCCGAACAGACTGAAGAACGAAGGATTCCGCATCCGTTCGGCTGAGTTCAGCTCCGGACAAAATCCGAGCACGGCATTCGGAAACCGCCAGACGGATCCAGTCGACGACCATTGATCTCGGATGTCGCTGCAGCACATCCATCAGAGAATCCAGACGCAGAACATCGTCGATCGCCGGAAGGTTGCGCAGTGAAGTCACTGTTGTAACGCCTCGCGGCCTGCCGGTGACTGGTTCGTTCCGGAAACGGCAGAGCCCGAAACCCGAACCTGCGTTCCGAACGAGTTGCCCAACAGCTGGACGTCCGTGCTTTCGGCGTCGACATTCAGGGACAGGCCGTTGTCGGCGGTCCGGGTCGCTCGGCAGTTACTGATCGTCACCCCGGTGCTGTTTTGAATCACGATTCCTGAACCACAGTCGCTGAAGTTCAGAGCAGTCAGAATCATTCCCGAGCATCCGTCGATGATCAGGCCTCCGGTTTCTGTCGCCAGAGCATGAAAAGTGCAGGCGGAGATGACGCAGTCATGAGAGTTCTGAAAGAGGACAATGCCTGGTCTCACAAACTGGCGAGGGTTGAAGGTGTTGCCCGTCACCACAACGCGCCGCGAATCACGCACGCGAAGATTGTTGGGTTTGGGGGCAAAAAAACTGTTGGCGGTGACCGTCACATCCAGCACATGGCTTAGATCGATCGTCGTGGTCGTGTCGCTCAGAACATTGCCCGAAATCGTGACGGAATCGATCGGGTACAGTGCCTTTCCGGCCAGCCGAATATTGGCACCTCCGGGAGCCACCGTTTTGTCTTCGCTTCCGGAATAGTTGGCGGCATGCTGAATGGTGCAGCCCGTGATGGACACTTCCGCAACGGAGTGCGTTCGGTCATCCGCAGATCCTGTCAGATCAATCAGAACGTTGGCGGCTGTGGTGGCCGTTTCGTCCGGTGGCATGTTTCCTTCAATATCGCAGCCGCTGACCTGCAGGTTTCGGACATTGCCGTCCCGCACCACCACTCCGCCTTCGCGGTTGTAGGAAATATGGCAACCGCTGACATTGATCTGGTGCAGGTCGACGTTGTCCAGAAAAACTCCACAGCCGGAGTTGTTGTACAGATGGCAGTCGGAAATGATCACGTTTCGGTTGCGAGTCACCAGATGAATTCCATGACGACACTCTCGAACCGCCACGGCTCGAATGGTGGGTTCGACCGTTTGCTGCAGCTCGATCCCATCGGCTTCGGGATGAGCTCCCAGAATTTCCAGACCCGACACCAGCGGCATCCGCTGATTCCATGTCTGAGGTTCAAAGGTTTTGGGCGATGCGGTTCCGTTGTGCGTACCGACCATGCGAATCGCAGGGCCGGGGCCGTCCATGATCAGTGTCACGCCTTCATCCGCCGTCACAGAAACCGCACCATGAGCTGCCAGGTTAAACACCAGCGGCTGTGTGATCCGAAAGTATTCGGCCCCGCTCAGCTTCAGATTTCCTTGCCCCGCATCAATCTGCTGCTGCAGTGTCTGAGTCACATCCGGCAGAGATTTCAGCTGGGGAATTCTGAGTTCCACCGACGGTCGATCATCCGCGCAGAGGTTTGTCAGCGCGGATGACAGAGCCACCGTCAGGCAAAGGAAGCGAATCGTAAGTGCGGGGTTGGGCTGCATTTCAGAATCCGTCAACTGGCTTTCCGTCCTGCATCGCGGACAACCGACGCATGGTTTCAGGATCGATGTTTTCAGAAATGAATCTTACCGAACCATCCGCGAACAGAACGTTGCATCCGCCACGAGAAGGGCCTCCAATTCCATCCGGACCATTGATGTACGGTTCCTGAGTCAGAGACTTCAGCGTGACTGAACCCTGAGCCCACGGAATGCCGGTTTCTGAGGTTTCCGTCATCATGATCGTGTTGGACGTTCCATCCAGGACGTCTCTGATGCGAGTTTTTCGGTCATGGCCGAAAATGCCGGCACGCTCATGTGGCAGCTTCAAATCGGCAGCATCTTCTCCGATGCCGGCCATGCCGACATAGTGAGTCACTCCCGGCATGTCCTCGGGCAGCCCGGGATTCAGATAATTCTGAATGGAGTTACTCGTCCAATCCGCCAGAGCTTCGCTGTCCCATGCCTGTTTGGCACTTCTCTGCATCTGATTGTACAGCGGAGCCTCCTCCATAAACGGCAGCACGGCATACAGGAAACTGAGCCGCTGATCCGGATCCAGTTTTGTGTCCTGTTCTGTGCCAACCGGAAAATGATTGTAGACATCGTGGTAATTGTGCATGGCCAGTCCCAGCATCTTCAGGTTGTTCATCGACTGAGTCCGACGAGCCGCCTCGCGAGCGGACTGAACGGCGGGCAGCAGCAGGGCCACCAGAACGGGAATGGCCACTCCGCTGGAAGCCGACGGCATCGGTGTGACGGGAAGCGACTGCCGAGTGTGGTACTCGGTCCCGTTCCGCCCTGGAACACTGACGGAGATATTCGGGAACAGCGGAGCACACACGATTTCGGAAGGGGGAAGTTCCGCAGCGTTGATGAAGTCCGGTCCGGTAATCGTCGGCGCCAGTGTCTGAATGCCGCTGTTCAGCATCGGAACAAAGGAATACAGAGCTTCCATGCTGCTGCGAGGATCATCCACCGTGAGTGCCGTGAACTTCTGCGGAAGCTGAGCGAATCCTTCCTTGTGTTCGGCAGTCGGCTGCCACCGGGGCAGATTTCCATCCTGACGCATCAGAAAAGCTTTGACCGGCTGTGGAAACGGGGACAGACACATCCATTTGTCGTCAATGGAAAGTGATGGAGTGACAAAGGTCGCGGGCACTGTGGTCACTTCGCGACCTTCGACCTTTGCCTTCTGCACCACCAGTGGAAAATCGAGCCCCTGATTTTGAATCTGATTCAGGATTGTCTGAATGAGTGCGTTGGTGCCCTGTCGAAGCTTAGCTGCGTCGCGCACGCTGCAGGCAGCTCCAAAGCCCAGTCCGAAAGGGCCGCCAGCCGGATCGGCATAGACGCAGTGAACATTGCCCATGCCCGCCAGCAGATCTTCGCGAAGGTCCATTCCCAGAACTCCGCGAGCCATCGCCTTGACCTGCTGATACTGGTCAGCGGCTTCGGGGGGCAGCAGCTTCAGGACGTTCTGGATCGTGTCTTCGACGATGTCGCACGATTTCACCGGATCCAGCGAAAACGCAGCGAACGCAGTTGCCTGAGGCGGCAGAGCCGGAAGATCATCCAGCTCGATCAGAGGCTGATCGATAAGTGCCAACAGGCCTGTGCGTTCACCAGGAGCTTCGATGTAGGTGCGAGCCACACAGGCTTTGCCCTGATAGCCGAACTGCGCAGCAATGGCTCCCAGATTGGTCAGGCCCAGTGCTTCAGAAAAGTCGTTGACCGTCGGTGAGGGCTGCACTTCGGGGACAGGCAGCGGAATGTCGCCGAACCGCTTTCTCAGCGATCCGAAATCCAGCCAGCCCAGACTGGCCATCTGAAAATCGACTTTCCCGTCGTGATAGCGTTTCCACAGTTCGCTGCTGGTGACGTTGGGAGCTTGCCATCGACAGTTTCCAGAACTCGCAGCACAGGCGAGATGCCGAAGGCGACCACCAGGTGACCACCTTCGGACCACCATCCGATTTCCATGCCCGGAGTATCCGGCAGAACCAGCGACTGAACGCTCCGCCCAAGAATCGTTTCGGATTCCGGCTGAGCCCGCAGCCCGGCAGCCCGCAGCAGCATGGCAACCTGCTGCTCGTAACCCGCCATGTTGTTCACAACAAGCGTGGCCAGCGGCATCGGCGGGCCATCTTCCAGACCGTCTGTGATCGACAGAGAAAACCCGTTGCGGTTCACCTGATCCAGTTCGCTGAACACGGAAAACAGCTTCTCGGCTTGATCTCCATTCGGAGCTCCTCGAAACGGCCCGCCCAGCCGACTGATCCCTGACGACATCAGCTTCCGGACAACGCTGACGATGTAGTCCTGCAGTCCGCTTTCCACCAGAGCCTTGTACTGAGCCGTCTCCTGATAGGCGGCTTCGTGCCGATCCATGCCGTCCCAGTGAACGTACACAATCGAACGCTGCGGATGGATCGTCGCGGGCTCAGCCGCCTTCTGCCCCAGCCCGGCCCACGCAATCGCACTGGCGGCAACAAGACCAAAAAGACCCAAAAACAGAATTCGTGACCTGCCGTTTCCAAAGACCGACATGCTGATTCTCCCGCTGGTTTAAGACGACCGAATGCTGGTTGCACTCCCCTGATTGCAAACCAATCGTAACTTCCCCCAGCACGAACGTCCAGGTGCCGAGCGAGTTCGAATCCAGCAACTGTTGTCCGCCGATTTCAAGCCGCACCGCAGGGATCTGTCAGTTCCAAATCAAAGACACGGCCGATCTCAGTCGGAAACCCGGGAAGCAAGGGAGTCGACGTCGCGCGCACGGGCGTCGCGATAAAGAGTGACGGGAAAGGCCCAACCCAAGCAGCCGCATTCAGATGGCCGATGGCGACGTGACGGTGAATTGGGGGGAGTGACCGTCCAGGGTGGCCACTCGCAATGAGCAAGCGCGAGACAGGTAGATAAGCATGCGTAAGCCTGACGTTCCGCAGATCGTCAGAAATACCCTGAGCAGGAATCGAACCTGCAACCTGCCGCTTAGAAGGCGGCTGCTCTATCCAGTTGAGCTATCAGGGCAAAATGGCCACTTCCGGATGGGCTCCGGACGAGGGGAGTGTATCGGTTGGGGCGTTGATTTCCAAGACTGCTCGTT
Organism: Planctomycetaceae bacterium; assembly: GCA_041398865.1. Taxonomy (GTDB): domain Bacteria; phylum Planctomycetota; class Planctomycetia; order Planctomycetales; family Planctomycetaceae; genus Fuerstiella. The sequence continues at coordinate 160,360 of JAWKTY010000014.1, read as the reverse complement.
GTTCGGAGAACTGAGCGTTCAGAATGAAATCGAGGGCCTTCGGAGGCAGAGACGTTTGTTCTGAAAGAAGGTTCGCGGGCGGGCTTTCCAACTTGATATGATTCTGCGGTGTGTGATCGAATCTGATCGTCTGCCGAATTCGGGGATGTTCCTTCATTCAGCAGCGTTTTGCTGGTCGAGGCGTTCGAAGACGGCTTTGATCAGCAGCGGAAGAATCACCGTGGCGTCGGAATACACTTCGGCGAACTGACCGCCGTCGGCCGGGCTGAAGAATTTTCCCCAGCTAACACCTTCTGAGTAGGTACACCCCGACAATCCGCCCCAGTGAACGGGTTCCGGACAGACTCTGACACCGTAACGAAATCTGGGCGCTTCATAGTCTGTGCCGCAGCGACCGTTGGTAATGTCAATGAAGGGGCCGACCTGCTGAGCCCAGTTGCGGGGAACTCCGCCTCCTACGGTAAAGATTCCGACTCGGGAATGGCTCATGATCAGTCGGGCGTACTCGAAAAGGTCCAGAAACGGATTGAATCGGGGGGCCGTTTCCAGAGCTTTGGCCAGGTCGACTGTTTTCCGCTGTTCGGCAGACATGCCTTTCAGGGTGGTCTGAATGGCAAACGTGGAAAAGTCGAGCCCCAGTTCACTGTCGGTGAAGGCGGGAATGAAGACCGGCACGTTCTGTTCGTAGGCGCTGCGCAGGATGCCTGTTCCCAGGTTGTGTTCGCTGAGTCGCTTGCCGATGGCTCGGCAGAACGAATGGGACGACCAGACGCCGCCTTCCGGATGTTCTTCACGCAGGACATCTTCCACCATCTTTGACAGGTCGTTGAGATTGGCTTCCATTTCCAGAGTGTCATAGATTCGGTTGTAGCCCTTTTCGAACAGTTCCTCATCCGACTGATTCGGGTCGACTCGGTAATGAGTCAGTCCGATGGATTCCGTCAGTCCGTGAGCAATCAGAGCTCCGGTGGCCACGATTCCCTGTACGCAGCCTCGGTCGATCAAATCACAGACAATTCGTCCCTGCTTGGCAACGGTCATCGCACCGGAAATCGTCATGATCACGCCGCAGTCGGAATCCGTGAACATGTTGGTCAGAATTCTAGCCGCCTCGCCGGCAGATCGCCCCGAAAACGCCGTGTCCGCCATGGCAGACAGCATGTCGGAAAACGAATGAATGGTGTCAAGTTCCAGACTGACCAGTGGCTTCAGTCCGTCCCGGCGTCCGTCGTGCAGTTCTCGATCCAGCATCAGAAAATCCCGAAAAGTTGATGGAAGCGGGAAGTTTAGTCATCTCCAACCTTCTGAGAAGGAAGATGGAATCCGCTGCCCGCGTTTCCGGGAACTGACCGTGCTTCGCCTCGACCGTCGAATTAACCCAGTTCACCAGGTCGTCCCGACCGTTCTGTACTTCCGGACCGTTACTCAGCCGTATCGACTGAACCAGCTGTAGCAGTCGTGCCGATGAGTCTGACGGAACTGGATACATCGTGGTTCCATCAATCGTGCGGACTTTGCAGAGACAGACTCATGGAAGAACTTCAGACAATCGCCATGTCATCTGAACAGCCGAATATCAAGAGCCGACTCGGCCGGGGACTCAACGCCCTGCTCGGCAGCAGCCCCGACGCCGGGACTCCGGCAGATCCTGCCATTCGTCTCCATTCTCCGGAACAGGATGAAGTCAGCACCGAACTGATCGAACGTAACCCGTTTCAGCCGCGTCGGGAATTTGAGCAGAAAGCGATTGATGAACTGGCAGAAAGCATTCGCAAACACGGGGTTCTTCAGCCGCTGCTGGTTCGTCGCAAAGGAGACGGTTACGAACTGATTGCTGGTGAACGCCGCTGGCGAGCAGCTCGACAGGCGGGCCTCGAAACAGTTCCCTGCCGAGTCGTCACTCTGGAAGATCAGGCTGTCTGTGAAGCAGCGATCGAAGAGAACCTGAAACGCGAAGATCTGAACGTGATCGAAAAGGCGATCGCGTTCAAGGAGTACCTGGAAAAATTCGGCAGCACTATTGAAGACCTGGCTCGGCAACTCAGCATGAACCGTTCGACGGTCAGCAACATGCTGCGACTGCTGGAACTTCCGGAAGCGGTTCAGAATGCCGTCCGGCAGGATCGGATTTCCGGCGGCCATGCTCGAGCACTCCTGGCGCTGTCACCGGAAGGTCAGGTCGAACTGGCTCGGCAGGTTGAAGAGCAGCAGCTGTCCGTTCGCAAAACGGAGGAAGCTGTTCGAGCCATGCTGAAGGCGGCATCTGAAGGAACTCAGTACACACCGGCGGCATCCGAAAAAGCCGAACGCCCGGAACTGACGCCTCATGTGCTGGGTCTGCAGGAGAATCTCCGAGACCACTACGCCGCCAAGGTCGAAATCAAGCTGAAGAAGGCTGACAGCGGACAGATTGTCATCCACTTCGGATCGAATGACGACTTCGAGCGGATCATCGGTCAGCTGCGACGCGCGGGCTGATCAGAACGCATTCCGAACTCCATGAAACTGGTCGTTGAATCCGACAGCGAAGAACAGACTCGACAGCTGGGACTGTTCTTCGCTGCATGTCTGACCGGGGGGCTGACCGTTGAACTCAACGGACAGCTGGGTTCCGGGAAGACGGCGCTGGTCCGAGCGATCTGCAGTGGTCTGGGTGTCAGCGATGATCTGGTCAACAGCCCGACCTTCGTCCTGATGCAGATCTATTCCGGAAGCCGCTTTGATGTGTGCCACTTCGACACTTACCGGCTGGCCGATGCGGACGAGTTTCTCGCGATCGGAGCAGAAGAATACGTCACGGACCCGGATACGATCTGTCTGATCGAATGGGGCCAGCGAGTCGCCGACGTTCTGCCGTCCGACCGAGTGATCGTCGACATCACTCAAACCGGAGATGTCACGCGCCGGCTGATCTTTCGCAGTCAGGGACCTGTCGGTGACGAAGTGCTTCAGAAGCTGGAAACGCAAACCTGATCACCTCGGCGCGGTAGGTCAGGCTCCCGCCTGACAATGGGACCCTTCTGTCAGGCGGGAGCCAGACCTACGTTGAGGTCCTCACACTTCCCACCACCCACGTCAGGACTTGCCTTTTGCGCCCTTCGCGCTTGCCGGTGCCTTCGCGACGCTGATTTCAGATGCCCAGTTCGGTCGTCGCGACCACTTCAATGAGACGATACGGAATTGCTTGTCCAGAACGGCGGTCCCTTTGAAGAACTGTTCGGCCTGTGCCGCAGGCGGCTCGACAAACAGCATTGAGACCGCTCCGGTCGCGCTGTCCCGGGAAATCCAGATGTCGCGAGGAGGAGCCACAGACGTCGGCAGCAGAGGCGGATCGATGGCCGGAGTTTCCGGAGGAGCCGGTGCGCGATAAGTGTCCAGCCCCTGTCTCACAATCGGCGTGTTTCCGTAGAGGTGATAAAGATAGCTCAGGTGCTGCCAATAGATGGAACGGCCGAAGGTTCCGTAGCCTCCAAACATCGGCATGCCGTAGCCCATTCCACATGAGCAGCAGTTGCTCGAATCGTCAACGAAGTACTCCGCTCCGTACGTCCCGTAGCCTGCTGTCTGGCCATAGGTGCGAGGCAGATAACGATCACCGCGAGTGGCCGGATTCGGTCTCATGTACCATCGCAGGTAAGGCTTGATCGTTGACTGGTACTGAGCATCGAAGCGGTAATCCCAGCGGTAACCAGGCTGACCATAGACCGGCTGGTCATAACCATAGCCGGGCTGCGCGTATCCGGGAAGATAACCGTGTCCGACGCCGACACCGTAGGGCGCCGAGGCGGTGGGATACTGAGCCCGGAGGTCACTGGTGAACGCCACAAACAACGAGAGTGCCGCAGAAATCCAGCAGTACTTTGTGCTCACAATGAATTCTCCGCTTGTGTGTCCAACCGAATGACCCCGAACGAGCTCGCCGCCGTTCCTGGCAGACTTGCCTGAAAATACCCCAAAATCGCCACAACCCGCATTTTTAATCAGGAGTGAAGAGTAGCAGGTCCTGTCGGATTCGAAAGTCACCAGGAGAAAAATGGCAGAAACACTGGAATTTCAATTGTGATGGCGAGCTGATTTTTCCCGATCGGCAAATACGAAAAAACGGCTTTGCGGCCGAGCTCCACAAATTCGGAGTCTCGACGGCAAAGCCGTTTACCGGCCATTCACGCAGTGGCCATTCGGCCAGCGCTGCTCGTTGCTGAACGGCTTACGGCAGCGTCGGAGGCACGGGAGCGACTGCGACGGACTGCGGAGCGACCGCCGGAGCCACTGCGAACGGCAGAGGTGCTGCTGTGGGTGCAGGCGGAACGTTGGGAACCGGAGGCTGCTGAAGGCTGGCTGCGACCGAGACGCCCACGTCTTCCATCAGGTGATGCAGAGTCTCTTCGGCCATGGACATTTTGGTGATGATTCCCAGAGTTCCGATCTGCACGTGCGAGTTTCGCGACCATCCGGACACGTCGCCCTGAATGTGGTGGAACAGCGAATCCGCACCGGCCAGCTGCTGACGAACGGCATTCCGGTCGTAGTTGTGTTCAGCGGCATGAATTGATTTTGCGATCTGGTAAAGACCGAACGTTTCGGCGTAGGTTTCAGCAAATCCCGGGTTGTGTGAGTAGTTGTAATACAGGTCCAGGCACAGTTCATTCAGGAGGATTTCCAGTCGAAACGCCAGTTCATCAACATGTCCGTAAGATCCAAAAGTTGTGGAGCTCGGAATCGAAGGCAGCATCGCCGTCTGAGTGTAAACGGGATGATGAACTGTCACCGGAACATGAACCGGATACTGAGCGTGATGATGGTGATAGCCACCATATCCGGAGCTGTAGAGAGTTCGTGTTCGCGAGCACTGAGCGTTTGCCGTGCCGGCGCCTGTCAGGGTCAGTACCAGAAGTGCCAGAGCACACAGTGTGGGGCGTTGAATCGTCATGGTTCAGCTTTCCGTTCTTGAGAGGTTGAGAGAGATGAGTCACCCTGGTTAGATTTGAGGGTTTCTAACCTGCTTTCGATTCATAACACTCGGTGTACCAATTCCTCTGAATGTGGCTCAAGTTGTTTGCTGGAAATGCTTTAGTGATTGCGGAGCCGTTTGGCACGAACCATTCCACGTGCCGTCAATTTGAATTTTCCAGTGTCGGACTGACGGCATTATGCCCCCCGGAATGACCAGACTCCACGGGCCGACTGTTAGACGACAGGGCCGCGGCGAACCATGGCTGCCGTTCCGGGATTCAGTCAGCAGAGTTGTGAAGTTGCACTGAATCGAGCGTTCCTTCACACGGGCGGGCGATCTCCGGTTTGGCGATTTCGCGAACTTGCGAATAGACCGTCCCGATTTTGACGGCGTCTTGTGTTCCGGGGGCAGCTTCCATAAAACTCCGCCAACCGCCCATTTCCACCGGCAAGAAGGCAGATTGAACGTGTACCGAGTTCTGATTACGGATGGCCTGCACGCGGCAGGGATGCAGATTCTGAAGGACAATCCGCAGATTGAACCTGTCGTCATGCCCAACCTGACACCTGAGCAGGTGAAGGAAGAGCTTCAGAATGCTGACGGCATCATTGTCCGAGCCAAAACGAAGCTCGGCGCGGCGATGCTGGAAGGCCAGAAGCGTCTGAAGGTGATCGTGCGGGCCGGTGTCGGAACCGACAACATCGATTCAGAAGCCGCCACCAAAGCCGGCATTCTGGTCATGAACACACCGACCGGAAATACGACCAGTACCGCTGAACATGCCTTTGCCATGATGATGGCCTTGTCACGCAACATTGCTCCGGCCTGTGCCAGCATGAAGGCCGGCAAGTGGGAAAAGTCAGCATTCCAGGGCAGTCAGCTGTCCGGAAAGACGCTGGGCGTTGTGGGCCTGGGACGAATCGGACTGACCGTTGCCGCGCGGGCGAAGGCGTTCGAAATGCGGGTCGTTGGGTACGATCCTTTCTTTTCCGCTGAGAAGGCGGCTGAACACGGCATTGAATACTTCGAAAACGTGGACGACCTGGTCCGTCTTTGTGACTACGTCACCGTTCACACGCCGCTGATCGACGCAACTCGCGGCATCATCAATGCAGAACGCCTGGCGATGATGAAGAAGGGGGCTCGAGTCATCAATTGTGCTCGAGGCGGGATTGTCGACGAGCAGGCTCTGGCCGACGCCATCGAATCCGGCCACATCGCCGGAGCGGCTCTGGACGTGTTCGTGAAGGAACCGCCTGAAGATCGACGACTGGTTGACATGCCTCAGGTCCTGACGACTCCGCATCTGGGAGCATCCACGGACGAAGCTCAGGAACTGGTCGCCGTCGAGGCGGCTGAAATCATCACCGATTATCTGGTGAACAACGAAATTCGCTACGCCATCAACATGGCACCGGTTTCCGGCGCCGAGATGGAAGATCTGAAGCACTACCTGAATCTCAGTTATCGGCTTGGCCTGATGGCTTCGCAGATGATCAAAGGATCGCTGAAGTCGGCAGAAATCGATTTCCGAGGCGAAGCGGCTGAAAAGAAGACTCGGCTGATGACATCCGCATTCACCGTCGGGCTGCTGAATTCAGCTCTGGATGCCAATGTCAACATTATCAACGCCACCTCCGTCGCTCGTTCACGCGGGATTTCCGTCACGGAAACAGCAAGCGGCAACGTCGAGAATTTCGCGTCGATGATCTCCGTGAAGGTGACGACTGATCAGGGGCAGATTGAAGCCGCCGGGACCATTTTCGGCAAGCAGTTCCTGAGACTCGTCAAACTGGGGCCCTTCTGTTTCGAAGCGTTTCTGGACGGGCTGCTGCTGGTCTATCGACACCGCGATGTTCCGGGCCTGATCGGCTACATCGGAACCATCATGGGCAAGCACAACGTGAACATCGCAAACATGGCTCTGGGCCGTCAGACTCATCAGCCTGGCGGCGATTCCGTCGCGGTTCTGAACCTGGACAGCGAACCGTCGGCAGAAGCCATTCGTGAAGTGGAAGCTCATGCCGAAGTCAGTGGCGTCGAAGTCGTCCGACTTCCCGCCGCCGGAGCCGGACTTCCCTGGCTGGGCGGCAGTTAATCGCGACCACCAGGAAAACTCACAGCCGAGTGACAGCGGGATGTTGCAATCCGTCCGAGCCTGTGTGCGATACGACTCATCATTGACCGTTTCGCGCGCTGACGCTGAGCGGCGTGTGTCAAATTCTGCAGCCTTCAAACGGAATCTGCGATGAGATCTGTTGCGGACTGCAGTTCCTGGCAGATTCTGGATGCGAGCTGGTCTGGCTGGCTGTTGCCGGTTCCGGGCATCACCGGCCAGGTGTAGGTTTCCACTTCCAGGTGCGGAGCGTAGTCCAGCCGGGCCAATCGTTTGAGCGCTGCTTCCAGATCGGGCCGAGTGGTTCGCAGCGGGCCAAGTTCCGTGGCGTAGACCGGAACGTGAAAATGAACTCGCCAGGCGTCGGCCTGCATGAATTCGTCGTCGGTAGCGGACAGAATTTCCTGATTCAGATCCAACTTTCTCACTATGCGCCCGTCAGAGAATCGAGCGAACGTCTGGTGCAGGTAACGAGGCTCAACGAAACCGGACAGGGCTTCACGACCGGCCGAGTTTTCGCGGGGTGACAGCAGCTCAATTGCGTTGGTGATATGGATCTTGTTCAGCCGAATTCCGGCGTCGGCGAGCTGATCGAAGGATTTCGGAATCAGTTCGAACTCGACCGCCTGATGGCACACGTCAAAGCAGAGCCCAATGTATTCGCGGACATCTGCTTCACAGTTCAGGGCATCGGCCAATGCAAACAGAGCCTGAAACTGAGGAACCACCTGGTTGGGGATCGACGACATATGGCACATCGGTTCGGGTTCCACGGCCAGCCGAATTCGTCGACCTGTCTGTGTATGCAGATCCTTCAGGAACCGCGCCATCTGAATCAGGTGGTGGAAGCACGTCGCATGGAATTCCGGTCCACTGGGATTCATTTCACCGCCAAGTGGAACCGTTGAAATGCTGCCTTCGGCTCCTTCCGGAAGCAGTTGAGCCAGAATCGTCGCGCAGTCTCGCGTGTATCGAACTCGGTCGTTGCTGGTCCAGTCGGGCAGATATACGTTTTCCTTCACTCGTTCAGAATGAAAATCGCCATAGGGAAACGCGTTCAGCGTGTAACAGCACAGGTCGTGCTGCCACAGGGTCTGAGCCAGCAGTTCCAGTGACTGGGGATCCTCAAGAAGTTCCGTGACGGCGCTGCGAGCCATCCACAATCCGGCAGCCAGCGGATGATCAAAGTCGCGGCGAACCTGAGCCGTGTATTGTGTCAGGCCCGCAACGACCTCCTGGACAGTCCTTCCGGGATGAACATTGGTGCAGTAACTGAGGGGCAGTGAAGAGAATGTCATCGTTCCGGTTTCGTGTCCGGGCGCGCTGGGGGGCCCTGGTTTTGGTCAGCATTCCGCGAGCACCCGTGGGAAGGCTCTCAAGTGTCGGCTGGAATCGACTCGGCTGGAATGAACATTGAGTGAAGCTCACGGAAGTATCAGTGTCCGAACTGCTGATTCAGTCGCTCACGAATCTCATCCCGGACGCGGCGAAATTCGACCATCTTCTGATCGTCATCGCCGGGAGCATGATAAGGATCATCGAAGGGCCAGTGCCAGCGTTCCACGTTGGCCGGAAAAACCGGACAGTTTTCATCGGCGGTGGAGCAGACTCCGATAATCACGTCCGGAAGTTGGCCATCCGGCGGCAGAAATTCGCGAATGTGTTTGCTGCGGTTCCCGGAAATATCAATTCCCAGTTCCTGCATCGCCTGAACAGCCAGTCGATGCACATAACCGGCCGGGTTGGCTCCGGCAGACAGAGCCTCACACTGATCACCGTGAAAGTGCCGCAGAAGCCCTTCCGCCATCTGACTGCGGCAGGAATTTCCGGTGCACAGAAACAGAATTCGTCGTTTTGCGGGCATGACTGAGATGGCCATTCACAGAATTTCAAAACACGGAGTCGACATCCGCAGGCAGACGCGATTTCACGGAAGTTTAGTAGGTCGGGAAACTCTCTGGATCGACCGTGCGACCACCCCGCCGTGAATTCAGAGATTTTTCACAATTCGGGGAGCGAGGAACTGCAGACAAGCGACACGGAGGAAGACAGTCTTTGCCTCATCACCGGGGCGGTGCCTTTCATCAGCCGCAGAACTCCCGGAATGAGCAACTGTCTTCCTGTTCGTCGACAGGCTGCTGACGGACGGGCCGCCGTCTGCTAGACTTCGCCCTGCATTCATTGTGAGAAATCTGCGAGCACCGTGCGAGCAACTCGACTGACCAACAACCCTGCGTTTCGGGGGCAGATGTGGTGGCGTTCGCCATTGGCTGTCATTGAGCTGGTTTATGATTATCGAAGGGCTGGTCACGTCATTGAATTCGGATCGCAGCGTGAATGTGGCTCCGATGGGGCCGATCGTTCATGGTGATTTCGAGAAGTTGACTCTGCGTCCTTTTCGCGGATCAACGACCTACAGAAACCTTCTCGAGACCGGTCAGGGCGTCTTTCACATTGTGGACGACGTCAGACTGATTGCAGAAGCGGCCATACGGCGTGAAATCACTCTTCCGGCGACGTTTGTGGCTCAGCACGTGGACGGCGTTGTCCTGCAGGACTGCTGTCGGTGGTGCGAGTTCCGGATCACAAAAACCGATGTCAGTCAGGATCGATCGGAACTCCAGGCGGACGTTGTCAGCAGTGGAGTCGGGCGGCCGTTTTCGGGGTTCAATCGAGCTCGGCATGCCATCATCGAGATTTCGATTCTGGCCACTCGGCTGCACCTGATTCCTCGAAGCGAAGTGCTGGTGGCCATCGACTTTCTGACCCCCGCCGTTCAAAAAACCGGCGGCCCCGAGGAACTGGATCTCCTGAAAATGTTGCAGGAATTCATCGACAGGAAACTCAACACGGAAGGTGCGGCGTGAATCAGGTGCTTCTGTCCGCAGGATCGCGGCTGCACTTCGGACTGTTGTGCGCGGCGGAAGAACAGCGCTGGCATTATGGCGGCGTCGGGCTGATGATTGATCAGCCGGCGTGGCAGCTGCATGTCGGCTTCAATCCGGATGGCGGTCCGGAAGACATCATCCATCCGGCTTCCGATTCCGTGATCGAACGCAGTCGGGCGCTGCTGAAAGTCTACCGAGATCAGAATCCGGAACTGCCGTCCCTGCAGGTCTCCGTGCATCAGGAAGTCCCCTTCCACTGCGGCCTGGGCGCCGGGACTCAGCTGACGCTGGCTCTGGCAACGGCCTGCGACCTTCTGCTGGGACGTCCCCGCGCGGCCACTGCAGCTCAGACAGCAGAACGTTTCGGCAGAAGTCGGCGATCGGCGATTGGCACGTTCGGCTTCGATCACGGCGGTTTCATCATCGACGAAGGCCGCACGGCAGACCGTCTGCAGCGTCTGAGGTTTCCGGATGAATGGCGAATGGTGCTGCTCATTCCCCGACAGGGCAGTGGCTTGTCGGGATCCGCCGAAGAAAACTTCTTTTCGCAGCGGCCCTGTCTCTCGGATTCTTCGCTGCAGGAAATCGAACCGCTGGTGACTCAGCGAATGACCTCCGCAGTGACCTCCCGCAACTTCGTTGTGTTTCGAGACAGCCTTCTGAGGTACGGGAATCTTGTCGGAGCCGACTACGCGTCGGCTCAGGGAGGAATTTTTTCCCATCCGCTGATTCGCAGTGTCGTCGAGAAACTCGAACAACTCGGCTTCGCCGGAGCCGTGCAGTCTTCGTGGGGACCGACCACGGCGATTCCGGTGGAAAGTCAGGCCGATGGCGAACGACTGGTCTCCGTCATTCGGGAACTCTCCGGTGAAGAACAGCTTGCAGTGACCATTAGCCGAGGACTGAACAGCGGCGTCCATATTCGCAGCGACTGCTCGGAAGATTCACTGCACCGGCTGGTTTAAGAAGATCAAGACAAATGCCGCAGATAGCGAAGCGGCGAACGGCACGCGGAACCGTCGCACAAACGTCCGCAGCCTGACGAAAACACCAGTCTTTACCAAAGGAATTCTCTGAACTACCATTCGCGGATTCTCAGTCACAGAGATCAACGTCTGGCGTGTTTTTCCGCTGCAGGAACGTCGAAATCTCGGCTGGTTGTTCAGTTTCACTTCGGCGCATTCGTTGAAGGATCAAATCAGATGAAACTCCGTCGATGGATTGATGGATTGGTTGCCGGTTGTGCGCTGGTCGCAGCCAGTCCGGTGATTGCGGCTGCAGCCGTGGCAGTCAAGCTGTCCAGTCCCGGCCCGGCGTTCTTTATGGCGCCTCGAGTCGGGCAGGGGGGCGACTTGTTCCTGATGTACAAACTGCGCACGATGCACTGCCGATCGTCGCCGGGAAGTTCAATCACTTCGGCGGTTGACCCGCGAGTCTTCGCGGTGGGGCGTCTGCTGAGGAAACTGAAGATCGACGAATTGCCTCAACTGCTGAACATCGTCAAGGGACAGATGGCCATTGTGGGACCTCGTCCGGAAGCTCCGGACATCGTCGAGAAGCATTACACGGAAGACTATCACCGATCACTGGACGTCCCGCCGGGGCTGACCAGTCCCGGCAGCATTTACTACTACACAGACGGCGAACGCCTTCTGGAAACAACACAGCTGGATGCCGAACAGGCCTACTTTCAGCAACTCCTGCCCGCCAAAATGCAGATCGACCTGGACTATCTCCAGCGAGCAACTCTGTGGTCAGATCTCGGCGTCGTCCTGCAAACCGCAGCCGTTCTTGCCGGCAAAGTGCTGGGAAGAAAAACGAAGACGATCGAGAATCCGTCGGCATGTCTTGAGAAGTGTCAGCGTTCCGGCCACGCTGCATAATCCGGAAATCGCGGCCATCAGACCCAACCCGGTTGCCGGAAGTCAAAAAGAATTCGCGGCACTCCGTTTCAGAAGTGCCGCGAATTGCAGGTTGCCGGGGTCATGAGCGAGTTTGTTTCAGCACTCGTCCTGCCACATCTTCGGGGACCATCGCGTAGCGGGCAAACGCTGTTGTGAAGGTTCCCTGTCCCTGAGTCACTCCGCGAAGTTCGCAGGCGTAGTCAAACAGCTCCGCCAGCGGAACGTCCGCGGTGATCGTGCAGAGATCATTGTGGTTTTCGGATGCCGTGATCAGACCGCGAGATCGCAGCAGATGCCCGATCACGCTGCCCTGAAATTCGGCAGGTGCTTCCACTTCGACGGTCATGATCGGTTCCAGCAGTCGGACGTCTGCTTCCGGCAGAATCACCGTTCGCAGGGCTTCCGCTGCACACAACCGAAACGACAGATCAGACGAATCATTTTCATGATGAGCGCCGTCTGTCAGGACGATTCGGATTCCGACCACATCAAAATCACCCAATGGTCCCCGGGACAACTCGTCGAGGAACCCCTGTTTCACGGCCGGAATGTACTCACGAGGAATACAGCCGCCGTGAGTCTCATCCGCGAATTCAAAGGAGTCCGCGGATTCCGGAGAGATCGGAGTCATCGTTCCCTGAATCTGGGCGAACTGCCCGGGGCCGCCGGTCATCTTTTTGAAGACGTGCCGAAACGGAACATGCCGCGTCGGGCATTGCCGCCAGGCAACGCGAGGGCGTCCCGTGCGACATTCACAGGCGTAATCCCGCTGCAGTTTTTCCAGATAAACATCCAGGTGAAGTTGCCCCATTCCGGCGATCAGAGTCTGTCCGGTTTCAGGATCAGTGGATACCCGAAACGTCGGATCTTCCCGCCGGAAGGCTTCCAGTGCCCGGGCCAGCTTTCCGTGATCTTCGTTGCGAACAACCTCAATCGAAAGCCGGACGACCGGTTCCGGAACAAACATGCTTTCCAGTGAACACTGAACAGATTCGTCTGTAAAAGTATCACCGGAAGCGCAGTCGATTCCGAGCACACCGACGATTTCACCGGCGTCGGCCGATTGAATTTCCTCACGCTGGTCGGCGTGAATGCGCACCAGTCGGGAGAACCTGACCGCACTGCCCGTTCGAGCATTGACGTACGCGCTGCCGCGATTCAGTTGTCCCTGATAGATACGCAGAAATGTCAGTTGGCCGAACGAGTGCATCACCGTCTTGAACGCCATCGCCACCAGCGGAGCCGACGTCACAGCAGAAAGCTCAACGAGCTCGGCTGAGAGACCTTCTCCGGAAGCCGTCGCTGACACATCTGCCGAAGAAACACGTGCGGCCTGCGTTGCAGACCAACTCCGTGTGTCCCGGGCAAAGATGCGACGGTCAGCGGGACCGGGACGGTACCGCGTGACAGCCGTCAGCACTTCCTGAACGCCCGTGTTGCGATAGGCCGAACCTACCAGAACCGGTGTCAGTTGACGTGACAGCGTGGCTTTCCGCACGACAGCGTGCAAACTCTGCACGTCCGGCACGGACTCATCCAGCAATCTCGCCGTCAGGTCGTCATCGAATCCGGAAAGCAGGTCGAGCAGGTCGCGGCGAGCCGTTTCTGCTTCCGCCTGCATCTCACCCGGAATCGCCGTTCGTTCGACACGACCTCCGTCAGGATCGCGGAAGTAGACCGCTTCCATCGACAGCAGATCGATCACACCTTCGAAACGGCTTTCCCTTCCGATCGGAATCTGCAGCAGCGCCGGCCGGCAGTGCAGCTTCTCACGCAACTGCCGGACAACCCGCTGCGGGTCGGCCCCGGTTCGGTCCATCTTGTTGATGAACGCGATTCGCGGAACGCCGTAGCGACGCATCTGTCGGTCCACCGTCACGGACTGACTCTGCACGCCGCCGACGGCACACAGAACAAGAACCGCTCCGTCCAGAACGCGCAGACTGCGTTCCACTTCGATCGTGAAATCGATGTGTCCCGGAGTATCAATCACGTTGATGGTGTGCTCGTTCCACCGCACCTGTGTCACGGCCGACGAAATCGTGATGCCTCGACGAGCTTCGATTGAATCAAAGTCCATCGTGGCACCGCCGTCACCGCCCTTCACATCACGCATGCGATGAATGCGACCGCAGTAGTACAGCATCCGTTCCGTCAGCGTGGTTTTTCCCGAATCGATGTGTGCCGAAATTCCGATGTTTCTGATTTGATGAATCGTGGTCATGAGAAACTTCCTGAGATAATCTTCCGTTTCCATCGGGCAGCGCTGAAGCCGCCCGGGACGGAATGAGTCTGTGTGAAACAGGCAGCGCAGGCTTCCGGAAGATCGCTTCCGGAGACGAAAACTGATCAAAACCTGCGACGCATCAAAGATGGACTCACCGGCGGACGCAGCAGCCCGTCCTGAGAACGCATGTGTTTTCAGACGGCCCGCGCCGGCGCGGAGAGTCCCGTGGCGTGGGATGTGCGCACGGCAGACGATTTCTTTCCCTGATCCAAGAAATTTCAGATCGCTCCGTCACCAGCCAGCGGCGGCAAGGAGTTGGAAAGGCAGGGCTTCAGTCCGGGAGACCAAACCCTGTCACAGCGCCGCCGGCGCAAGGAACAATGAAGCTCGATCCTCCGATGATCGGACAGAGAACTTCAGAGTGTGTCGACGGGTGGTCATCGCTTCGATCCTGAAAGTGAACCTGCATAAGAGCAGAGTTTGGTTCACGACGCAGCGCACCGGACACCGCGGTTGCCGAAAGGTTCGCATGGTTCCTGCAAATCGCCGTTCGGTCATACGGCCGGACGGAGGAAGTCAGAGGATGTCCGCTCGATACGGCCGATTCGGGATGATCACGACGGCCCCGTCGGCGACCGGAAATCCAGACCACTGCTGCTGGGTGTAAAATTCATCTGAGAAATCGCGTTGAACTGCCAACGTAGGTCGCGTTTTTCGGATTTCGGCTCTACCGTAAGCGGCGTCTGGTCGGCTTTGGTCGAGTGTTCCGCACCTCAGCAGACTCAGTGATCCAGATCCATCCGTCCTGTGCCCGATTTCAGGCTGCTCCGGCAATTCATGAAAGCATCTTCAACTCCGCTGCGTCCTGACGCTCATTTTGCTGCTTTTCGTCGCTGGCTGGAGATGGAGGAGGCGGAATGTGAACGGCTGGAGGCTCGTCGGCGGATTCAGAATTCTGCCGACGCAGAACGCAGCGGAGAAACTCTGCTGGACATGGTGATTCGCTCACATACGTCCGGGCTGGGTGGTCGGTATCTGCTGGCTCTGCATAAGCGACGTTCATCAGATCGGCTTCCGTGGCATCGCTTCCGCGTCGGCAGTCCGGTCCTGCTGTCGGCTGACGGAGACTCGGCCGGGCGGGCCATGCAGGGCGTTGTCAGCGGACGCGGCAGTGATCATGTGGAAGTCGCAGTTGAAGACTGGCCGGATGGCGATCGCTTTCGGCTGGATCTTTCGCCGGACGAAGTGACTCGGAAGCGGCAAACTGCCGCCATGGATGTCGCAGAAAATGCCACCGGGCGGCTGAAGCAGCTCAGAGACGTTCTGCTGTACGATCGCGAGCCTGCCTTTCGAGCAAACGTGACCGTTCCGCCGGCACCTCATCTGAACCCGTCGCAGCAGGAAGCTGTCCGGTTTGCGACGTCGGCCAGTGACCTGGCGATCATTCATGGACCTCCGGGAACCGGCAAAACAACAACCGTTGTGGAAGTCATCCGCCGGGCGGTGGCCAACGGTGAACGAGTTCTCGCGTGTGCTCCAAGCAACACGGCTGTGGACAACCTGCTGGAACGTCTGGTGAATGCCGGAGAGAACCCGGTTCGTCTGGGTCATCCGGCTCGAGTGCTGGAAGTTGTGCGCAGTCATACGCTGGATGCTCTGGTGGAACAGCATGACATCCACGCCGTCATTCGAGAGATTCAGCGAGAAGCCGAACAGCTGGAACGGAAGGCCAGCCGTTACACTCGATCACGCCCGGCTCCGGGGCAGCGTTACCAGCAGCGGCAGGAAATTCGGGATCTGCGTCGTCAGGCGAATCTGCTTGAACGACAGGCGGTGAATGAAGTGCTGGCCGGTGCCAGAATCATCTGTGCGACGGTCAGTTTCGACTTCAGTCTGCTGGAAGATCATCCTTTCGACCTGATCGTGATCGATGAAGCCTGCCAGAGCGTCGAGCCGGGATGCTGGGTTCCGCTGCCGCTGGGACATCGACTGGTCCTGGCGGGCGATCACTGCCAGCTGCCGCCGACCATTCTTTCGAAGGCCGCCGCCGGTCAGGGGCTGGCCGTCAGTCTGATGCAGCGACTGGTGGAACACTTCGGCGAATGCGTGACTCGACAGCTCACCGTGCAGTATCGGATGCATGAACAGATCATGCAGTTTTCATCAGAGCAGTTCTATGACGGAACGCTGACTGCGGATGATTCGGTGAAAGAACATCGGCTGAGTGACCTGCCGGGAATGAATGCGGAACTGACCGACGACGCTCCCGTCACGTTCATTGACACCGCCGGAGCCGGCTGGGACGAGCAGCAGGAACCCGAAGGTCTGAGCCGTCTGAATCCCGATGAAGGTCGACAGGTGTTGAAGGAAGTCCGCAAGCTGTGCGCAGCAGGCCTGCATCCGCGGGACATTGCCGTCATCGCTCCGTATGCGGCTCAGGTTCGCTGGCTGAGACAGAATTCCGAATGGGATCAGCTGGAAGTCGACACCGTCGATGGCTTTCAGGGCCGCGAAAAGGAAGCGGTCGTGATGTGTACCGTCAGAAGCAATGCTCAGGGCGAAGTCGGCTTTCTTTCCGACGCCCGGCGCATGAACGTCGCTCTGACCCGAGCTCGCCGAAAGCTGATCGTGATCGGCGACAGCGCAACTCTGGCCTCCGATGATTTCTTCGCCGGTTTGCTGACCTGGTTCGAATCGATCGGCGCGTATCGATCTGTCTGGGACATGCAGAGTTAACGCCTTGCTGAGCCCGGCATTGGCCCCGTGGTGCCTGATATCTCGCAAACATTGACAGCGCGCCGGAATGTTTTCCGAGCGAGCTCGATGTTTGAGCCCACGCTGGATCTGGGGCAGATTCGCCGGATCGCTGGCTGCTGGAAATTACAGAAAGTTTAAGTTGACTTTCGATTTGTTTAATGCGACAGTTCACGAAGTGTTACTTTGTTCAAGTTGAGTTGAGGATTGTTGAGTGTCTCGGTCACGATGGATCGAATTTTTGAGCGATGAGGACCTGGCCTTTGTCCGTCGGCTGGTGCTGGCGTCAGGGTCGCTGAAGGAAATCGCGAAGCAATATGGTGTCAGCTATCCCACGATTCGCCTCCGGCTCGATCGTCTGATCGCGAAGATTCGAGCTGTGGAAGTGGATTCCGTGATGACCGACTTCGAACGCATTCTGCGAGCTCAGTTCGCAGACCAGAAGCTGAGCCACGAGACGTTTCAACTGCTGTTGGCTGCTCATTTGCAAGATCAGGAGAAGTCTGATGATCCGGTGGATCCTGGGTAGTGTGCTGTTGATTTGTTCGGGGACTTCGACTGCTGCTGGTCGTGAGATCCGGACGCTGTCATGGTCGGAACTGAAAGCCGGCGGTCAACTGACAGCGGGTGAGATTGTTGCTGTTAATCCGTCGGCAGATGGCGGTTCGGAGGAGCTGCATCTCAGCAACGACAGCGGTCAGGCGGCGGTGTTCTCACTGGCGACCTTTCAGCCTGCCGACATGACGCAGCTGCAGTACACAGTTCGCGGGCACATTCGATATGAAGGTGTGGCTCCGGCCGGGGTTCTGGAAATGTGGAGCGAGTTCGCGAACGGAAGTCGGTACTTCAGCAAAACGCTGCCGCGGTTAAAGTTAAGCACGAATCCGGCTTCCCGAACGTCATCGGGTTGAATTCTGTTCCCTGAAGGCCGGTTCGCGTGCTACAGTCCGGTTCCTCGAAGATTCACTGAATTCGATGTTTCCGGACCGAAGTTGACACATGCTGGACCTGCTGCAGGTTGTGACCTCGCACGACCCCGACGTACGTAATCAGTCGCTGGACGTTTTGTGCCGTGGGCTGAATCGCGAGGAACTTTTTCAGCAGTGCTGTCAGCTGGACGATTTTCGTCGGCAGTGTCCCAATCTCTACGAACGCGTTCGGTCGCTGTTTTTTCTTTACGCCATCTATCGGTTTCATCTTCCCGAAAAGCTGCAGGATCGCGAAACAGGAACCATTCCGTTCGTGGGTTATCAGCAACTGCTGGCTCGGCGGTTTCCCGAAGCGATCGAT
Organism: Planctomycetaceae bacterium; assembly: GCA_041398865.1. Taxonomy (GTDB): domain Bacteria; phylum Planctomycetota; class Planctomycetia; order Planctomycetales; family Planctomycetaceae; genus Fuerstiella. Next base: position 142,227 of record JAWKTY010000014.1, on the reverse strand, counting down.
TCGTTTTTGCAGGTTCAGTCTGCGGCCGGTCCAACAGTGACTCTGTGCAGCGGTCTGGCTGAAGCCTATCATCGTCTGGCGTTTCAGACTCTGGCCGATCAGGTGCGTCGCAGCGTGCGAACAGTGCGAGGCAATCAGTGGATGTTTCGAACCGGGCATCCCAACGACGTTCCGCTGAAACTGCGGCGCGAGCTGCTTCAGGTCAATCCCGCAACGGATTGCTTCCCTGGGCTTCGGGAACGAACCGCCGTCCGTATGGACTTTACTCACAGCGCATGGAGCGACATCTTTTTTCTGGGAATGGATTTTCCCGAGGGAGCTCGGGTGATCAACGCCAGCGTAAATCTGGCCGTTCGCGGTCGTCATGCGAAGCCGGAGCCTCCGATCGAATGCCATCTGCGAGTGATTGACGAGCCTGTGCTGAGGCTGGTGAGCATTGATCTGAACAGCAAGGCCGACATTCACGACATCAGCGAAGTGTTCGACTTCGGCCGTGACTATCTGGGTCTGATTAAGGCGGCCGTGATCGCCGCGGGACTGATTCCTCCGGGCATGGAAGGCTGCGGTGCGAAAATCAGTGATGTGTTTTCGCAAATGATTGCTCCGGGGCACGGCCTGGAAATCGTCAGTCGAGTCAACGACATTCCCAAAGGGTCGCGGCTGGCGGTCAGCACCAACCTGCTGGGTTCGTTGATTTCTCTGTGCATGCGAGCCACCGGTCAGGTTTCTGCGCTGACCGGTCCGCTGACGGAAGCCGATCGTCGGATCGTGGCAGCTCGAGCAATCCTGGGAGAATGGCTGGGCGGATCGGGCGGCGGATGGCAGGATTCCGGCGGCGTGTGGCCGGGCATCAAGCTGATCGCAGGTGCGGCCGCTGAAGACGGAGATCCGGAATTCGGCATCAGTCGCGGTCGCCTGATGCCTCAGCATACTGTGTTCGGCGAAAGCGACGTTTCTGCAGAAACCCGACAGAAGCTGCAGGACAGTCTGGTGCTGGTTCACGGCGGGATGGCTCAGAATGTCGGTCCGATTCTGGAAATGGTGACCGAGAAGTATCTGCTGCGGTGCGAACGCGAATGGTCGGCTCGACAGGATGCCATCAGTCTTCTGGATGAAATGGTGCAGGCACTGCGAGCCGGAAACCTGGCGGCTGTTGGTCGAGCGACCGGTCGCAACTTTCGCGAGCCTCTGCAGACCATCATCCCGTGGTGCAGCAACGCCTATACAGAAGAACTGATCTCGCGCTGCGAACAGAAATTCGGCGCTCAGTTCCATGGCTTCTGGATGCTGGGCGGCATGGCGGGAGGAGGCATGGGGTTCATTTTTGATCCGCAGATTCGTGAAGAGGCTCAGGACTGGCTGCAGGCAACGATGCTGCAGGTCAAGCGTTCGATGGAAACTGCAGTTCCGTTTGCGATGGACCCGGTGGTTTACGATTTCACCATCAATGACGACGGCACCTTTGCCGAACTGCGCCACGACGGAGCTCTGCCGCAGGGCTATCGAGCTCTGACGGTCCCCGATCTGCTGAAGGCGAATTTCAACACGCTGACTCCTCACCGCCGTCGCGAACTGGAACGCGTCGGGGATGAATGTCGGCATGGAGATCAGGCCGCGGCACTGTCGATGCGGCTGATGAGTCGCATTCTGCCGGGGACGGTGTCTGACGCGACTGAAACTGAAAGCCTTGATGCCGTGCTTCAGGCCAATGGCTTCGATGCCGTGGCACACGAACAGCTTCGAGAAGATCTGCGGAGCGGACGGCTGGGGCTGAGCCAGAATCGGCTGTCAGCGACGACGCAAATTGAAGATGTTCGTCCCGAAGATGTGCTGATTGTCGGGAACCATCCTCCGGAATCGGTTGTCGAATGCGGCCGGAAGGCACTGGCCGCCGGAGAAGTCGCGGTCATGACACTGGCGGCCGGTGTCGGCAGCCGCTGGACTCAGGGAGCCGGCGTCGTGAAGGCGCTGAATCCGTTCTGTCGGATGGAGGGACGTTTCCGATCGTTTCTTGACGTGCATCTGGCCAAAACCCGCAGGACGATTCGCGACTTCGGCGGCGCGCTGCCGCATCTGATCAGTACCGGGTACATGACGGACACGGCGATCCGTCGGGCTGTTGAACAACTGCCAAATCACGAACACGTTTATGTGTCCCGAGGTGCCTCCGTTGGCCTTCGCATGATTCCGACGATGCGGGATCTGCAGTTTGCGTGGGAAGAAATGCCTCAGCAGGTTCTGGACGAACAGCAGCAGAAGGTCCGAGCCAGCGTCCGCAGCGCGCTGATCAACTGGGCTCGCACAACCGGTGAAGCAGCCGACTATCGTGACAATCTGCCGTCGCAGTGTCTGCATCCGGTCGGGCACTGGTATGAGGTCCCCAATCTGCTGCTGAACGGCACTCTGAAACGGCTGCTCGACGAACGGCCTTCCGTGAAATATCTGATGCTGCACAACATCGATACGCTGGGAGCAAATGCAGATCCGGCCTGTCTGGGTCTGCACATTCAGTCCGGTGCCGACCTTTCCTTTGAAGTGATCAGTCGTCGACTGGAAGATCACGGCGGCGGACTGGCTCGAGTCGATGGTCGAGTTCGTCTGGTGGAAGGTCTGGCCATGCCACGGGAAGAAGATGAATTCCGACTGTCTTATTACAACAGTCTGACAACATGGATTTCCATCGACCGACTGCTGCAGATCTTTGGGCTTCAGCGAAGTGACCTGTCGAACCGTCCTCGGATTGATGCCGCCGTCAGAACTCTCGGTCGCCGCATGCCGACCTACATTACTTTGAAAGACGTCAAGAAACGCTGGGGCCGAGGCCAGGAAGACGTGTTCCCGGTGTCACAGTTTGAAAAGCTATGGGGAGATATGTCTGCACTTCCCGAGGCGAAGTGTTCATTCCTGGTCGTGCCGACACTGCGGGGACGACAGCTGAAGGACCCGGCTCAGCTGGACGGCTGGCTGAGGGACGGGTCGGCTGCTTATGTGGAATCGCTGCTGAGCTGGACCTGAGGTTACTGCCGTTTTACCAGTGGACTGGGCAGCGAATCGATCCACGGCCGGAACGATTCTTCTGTCCGCCGGGCTGAGCTCAGTCGGCGTCAGGAACCGAGCAGATAGCTGCGCAGCTGCATCATCTGCTGCAGACATCTGAGTTCGAAGGTGGCGGCATCGGGGGCTTTGCCCACGGGAACAATTGCGACAGAAACGCGGCGGCGGGTTTTGGATTTCCCTTCCCGTTCGTCGGCTTCCCGAGTCGTCTCGAAGCGAATGTCCATTTCGATCGCCTGCCGGTCGGGTGTTGAACCCCAGCGTTTGGTGAATCCCACGCTGCCGACTCGCAGCTTGACGTGCCCCTGTTCCATGTGTGTCACCCTGATGTCGCTGGCTGCGTCAATGAACGCATTCAGCTTCATTGCGGTGAGTTCCAGAGAAGTAGACATTTCGATGTCCTGAGCAAACAGAAGAACTCCGTTCACTTCAGTGACTCGTGATTCACTTTCCATGGCCTGCAGTTCGACTGAACCGTCTTTGTCTTCTTCCTGGTTCTCCCAGCAGGTCCGATTGCGGCCTGTCTGTTTTGCTCGGTACAGGCAGGCATCCGCCCGTTCCAGTAAAGTCTGAACGCTGTCTCCCAGACGTCCGGTTGAAACCCCGAACGACGACGTCACGCTGAGCTGGCTGATTCCGCCGATCGAACTTTTCATAATCGCGGTACGCAGCCGTTCTGCTCGTCGAATCGCCGATTCCAGATCCGTGTCAGGACACAGAACCACGAATTCCTCGCCGCCGTAACGAGCGATGATTTCTCCGGAATAGGTTTCGTGCTGCAGCAGTCGAGTCAGGTCGACCAGCACCTGATCTCCGGCCTTATGGCCATAGGTGTCATTGATCTTTTTGAACTTGTCAACATCCAGAAAGATGCAGCTGAGGTGACGCGTGCCTTCGTGGTTGTGATAGTCATCCAGCAGGTGACGCAGCTGAGTCTCGAGCTGGCCTCGGTTGGCAACACCCGTCAGTGCGTCGCGAGTTGCGGCCAGCTTCAGTTCGACGTACTCCCGGCTTTGTCGGCGAACTCCGCCTTTTCGGCGGAACAACTGGATCACACCGTTGATCGGACCGTTGTTTTCGCGGACCGGAATGGTGTAAACATCCACGCTGGATTGACGGCCATCGTCCATTTCACAGACTCGGCTGCCAAACTGAGCTCGCCCGTTCCGCATGACCTGCGGAACGATCTCTTCGTCCTGCCGTCCGGCATCCCGGGTTTGTGTGATTGGAGCCAGACGGACGTCACCAGGCAGCCAGCCTCGGCCCATCACCTGTTCACTGCTGCGTCCGCACAGGCCTTCCATGCCTTCTGACCACACGCAGTAATTCAGATTTGAATCAACAATGAAGTAACCGTCGTACAGTGACTGAAACTGATACAGCACGTGCAGAATCTGAGTCAGAACGATCATCTCGTTCCGTTCGTCATCCGTCATTGTGACAGCAGCCTGCTGTTCGCCGAATGGGTCAGACAGCGGAAACAGACAGCTGCCTTCCGCTTCATACCACCGACTCAGTGTTCGGACGACGTTCCCGTCATATCGACTGCCGGACTGTTCATTCAGAACTTTGACCACTTCCGTATGCGACATGCCGCGACGGTAGGATTTCGGAGAGCTGAGTGAATCATAGGCGTCAGCCACGGCCAGAATCCTCGGCCCCAGCGGCAGGTCCTTCGGGATGCCGGCCCCTTCAGCACCGGCGCCGTCAAAGTTGTTGTGCAGCATCCGCAGCAGGGAAACCATGTTCCCGTCAATGTGCAGCGCCTGCAGCATACAGGTCGCGGCGTGATGATACAGAGTGACAAAATCGTACTCTTCACTGCTGAGCTTACCGGGCTTATGCAGAATATGGTCCGGGACTCCAACCTTTCCCAGGTCATGCAGCAGCGCTGCAATTTCCAGCTCTGTCCGCTGGCTGTCTTCCCAGCCCAGCAGTTCAGCAACACCGCGGGAAATCACGCCGATTCGCTGTCCGTGGCGAATGATGGACGGGTCGCGCACCTTCATCGTTCGCAGCAGCATCGTCATGATTCCGCGCGGGACGATGGACCGCAGGCTGCTGGTGAGTTCTCGACGAGCGGACTCGGAAAGCGTCAGTAGCCGACCGATCACGGCACAGGAATCCGTCGGCACGGCCGGTGTCAACGGGCAGTAGACGGAAGACTGGTTGTCGGCGATGGTCTGAGCCACAGTGATTCAGATCTGAAAATGTGCGAGGCGATCATCCGGCGTGTAGCAAGCGTCTGCTGGCAGGGTGGAGATTCTGCAACAGACGAAGCAAGTCTAGGTCAGTTTGTTGCCGGATGGAGACACGGAGTCTGAAAAATGCCGAAATGAATCACCGGCATGTTTCGCACAGCCGCTACAACCCGACCCGGATCATCGGATTGCCGGGTTTAGTCGTTGTGTTCCGCAGAGACCAGTCTCACGGACAAACGCGATCAGAACGACCGGGTCTTCGGTGAACAGGCAGTTTGTGCAGCGAGACGTCTCAATGTCACTGCCGCCGGATGTCGATGGCATGTGCTGTTGGGCAGGAGGGTCCTCCGTTTCCGGTCACCACAGGTTCATTCCGAGAATGGAAATCTACAACAGAGATGTGCCCTCCTCCCTCCCTCCCGCCCGCCCGCGGCCGGAATCCACCAGCATGGTGACGAAAATCATGCTGGTCACGATTGGTGTGTACCTGATTCAGCTGCTGGCCGAACCGGTCGGTGGCGGTGATTCTGTCATTTTCCGGTGGCTGGCCCTGGAACGCAGTCTGCTGTTTGAGAGTGGTCAGATCTGGCGACTGGTCACTTATGCCTTCTGCCACAGTGAAACTCAGCCGCTGCACATCACCTGCAACATGCTGGCTCTGTTCTTTCTGGGACGAACCGTGGTGCAGACACTGGGGCGTCGTGAGTTTCTGGCATTTTATCTCTCGGCTGCTGCCGTCGGCGGAATGCTTCAGGTGTCCGCGATGGCGATTCGAGGACTGCCCGGTGAAGACTGGACGATTGGGGCATCCGGTGCGGTCTGTGCGGTGTTCATGCTGTTCGCGATGTATTACCCTCGAGTCCGGCTGTACGTTTTCGGTCTGATTCCGCTTCAGACTCGCTGGCTGCTTGCAGCAGCTCTGGTTTACGACGGACTGGGACTTTTCGGTCTGGCACCCGGCCTGATGGACGACAACGGGTCAGGGATCGGACACGCCGCCCACCTTGGCGGATTCACCTTCGGATTCCTGTACTTCCGGATGCATATGAATCTGACCGGATGGCTGGAAAGATGGCAGCGAGTTCCTCAGCACACCACCATCCGCCAGCCCAACCTGAAGGTCTTCAATCCAGGCTCTCAGCCGGAAATCGATTACGAAACCCGACTGGACGAGATTCTGGAGAAGATCAGCCGGGAAGGTGAAGCCAGCCTGACCGAGCGGGAACGGCGGATTCTGAATCAGGCCAGCGAGTTCATGCGAAGTCGGCGATAAGGCCTCTTCCCGGACTACATCGTCGCCGGACCGGAGGAAGCCTCGGTGAGACAGCTGCGGGAATTCAGCGAACAACCGGTCAGAACCGTTCCGTTCCACATCCATCCCCAACACCCAAACGGCGGAACCGGCGTGATCAGGTTTGCATTCACACGACCGAAGAAGTAGTCTCCGCCCTGAGAAAAATCTGTTCGGGTTTGATGCCCGAACCCTTCAGACGCCTGAGACATCCCCGGACATCCGGCGCGGCAGGGACGATTGTGCGTCCCGGTTCCCATCCACCGGGTTCGGCCCCACAGAACATGACAGATCCGAAAAAAACTAACGACCAGGACTCCGGCAGGAAAATCGAAAAACTGCTGGGTGTGGACTCGGGCAGCCCCGGTGATATCGGCGGCGAACTGCTGTTTGACGAGTACGACGACGACAATTCCGACCTGAACCGCCTGCTGGGCAGACCCGCCGCATCCGACGCCGGGGACGATGATGAAATCGATTTCGACACTCCCCGCCGCGACACCTCGGATCATGGCTCCCGAGGGTATTCGGATGACATTGATGATGATCTGATTCTGTTCGATGAAGACGATGAAGAGGAAGATGAACGTCCTCAACGAGCTGCTGCCGCCGCCGAAGCCGAGGCCCCAGCGCGCGAACGTTCGGCGGACAGTCCGAGTTATCGTTCGGTTGGAAGTGAGGAAGAAGAAGTAGTGTTTTCCGATGATGATGACGAAGACGACGACTTCGATTTCGGTGAAGATGACGATGATCCGGACGAAATGGATGATGACGACGATGATGATGATGATCTGGACGACGATCCGGACGAAATGGACGACGACGATGATCTGGACGATGACGATGACGACCTGAGCTTTGACGATGACAGTCTGGTTTTTGATGATGACGACGAGCCCGCCTTTTCTGTCTCTCGGGCTCATTCGACACCTTCCGCTGCTCGCAATGAGTCTGCCGAACGTCCGTCTGAGTCAAAGAAGCCGGATTCCGCAGGTCCCGGGCCTAAACGCGGGAGTGATCGCCGACGCGACGATGGCGGCGTGCGGGATCGACCGAGGAACCGAACTCCGGTCGATGATGACGCTGTGTGGGACGAGCTGGATGAATGGGTCTGGGAGGAAGAACCCAAACGCGGTGGTCGAGCCGCAGAGGTCGTTGATGAGATCGACGAAGAGGTCGATGAAGTTGCTGCTGATGTGACAGCCCGGGTCATGCATCCGACCGCGGTGATGACGAAGACCGGCCTCAGAAAAAACGTCGTCGGGGTCGCCGAGGCGGACGGCGGCACGGAAAGTCTGAAGGTGAGGCGGCCGAAGCGGTGACCCCGGGCCATTCTGCGCCCGTTGAAGACGATGATCTGGATGACGTACTGTTCGACAGCGATGATGACGACTCGGAAGAGTTCGTCGAGGTTCGGCCGACTCGACCTCCGGAACGCCCGTCTCGCCCGGTGGCTCGCGTCGCCGAGATTTCTGAGTCTGAGGATGAGGGAGACGATGAATCTGATGATGACCAGGACGAACTGAACGACGATGTCCGTCCGGCTCGCCGACGAGGGCGACGCGGCGGACGACGGCGGCGAGGTCGATCAGCTGCTGCAGAGAGCGATTCCGGACGACCACGTCGCGAACCACAGCAGGACGAGTTCGATGACGATTCGGATCTGGTTTTTGATTCAGAGGAAGACGACTTTGCTCCTGCGGCACCGCCGAAAACAGCTCGGCGGCCCCGCCCCACAGCCAGAGACGTGTCCGAAGGCGACGAGCAGCGGGAAAAACGCAGCCAGTCTCGACAGAAACGTCAGGAAGCCACAGCAGACGGGACCGAATCAGGTGGCCGCAGTCGTCGACGTCCTCGACCCGAAGCTCCGGCCGCCGCTTCGGACTTCGACGGAATTCCGACATGGGAAGAGGCAATTGCCTGCCTGGCGATCAAGTCTCCCCGACCGGGTCAGAATGAAAACAGCCGCCGCGGCGGTGGTCGAGGTGGACGAGGACGCGGACGAGGCGGGGACCGAAATCCACGGCGATAAACCGCTGCGATGACTGCCCCGTTGCACCTGCTGCGACATTGCTGGTTTCTTGCTGGTCCGACGGCCGGCGGGAAGTCGGCGGTGTCACTGGAGCTTGCCCGGCGCCTGGGTGCTGAGATCATTTCGCTCGATTCCATGGCCATTTACCGCGGCATGGATATCGGAACGGCCAAACCCACCGTGTCTGAACGCGGTCGGGTGCCTCATCATCTGATTGACATTGCTGACCCGCATGAAGAATTCAGCGTTGCGGAATATCTCCGGCTGGCGTGGGATGCTGTTTCAGGAGTGATCGGCCGCGGACAGATCCCGCTGTTTGTCGGCGGGACGGGACTTTACCTGCGTTCCATGCTGCGAGGCGTCTTCGAAGGGCCTCCGGCGGACCCCGGAATTCGCGACGAGCTCGAAACCGATCTGCGTCAGGACGGACCGCTGCGGCTGCATGATCGACTCAGGAGTGTGGACGCTGCGTCTGCCAATCGAATTCATCCCAACGACAGCCGCCGGGTGATTCGAGCGATCGAGGTGTTTCGACTCACCGGACGTCCCCTGTCAGAACAACAGTCTCAGCCTCCCCTGCCACAGGATCAGCAGCCTCGAGCTGTGCTGTGGCTTGATCCGCCTCGCGATTGGCTGCACCAGCGGATCGGCGATCGAGTTGACCGGATGATGGATGCGGGACTGCTGGATGAAACCCGTCGACTGCTGGAATCCACGCCTCCGCCGGGCCGCACCGCACTGCAGGCACTCGGATACAGGGAACTCATCGACCACCTGCACGACAGGTGCAATCTGCACGATGCGGTCGAACAGATCAAAACCAATACCAGGCAGTTCGCCAAACGGCAGCACACCTGGTTTCGAAATCTGGTGGAAACAACAGCTGTTCCGATTACCGGCGAAGAAACAACTTCAGAACTCGTCGCCCGGCTGGAATCGGCTGCACATCAGTCAAAGAATGCTTAGCCAGTCGGTGCGTTCGAAGGTCGCATCAATAGGAACGTTGGAGACTGCCGAGGAAAGAACCGCTGACTGCCGGGTTTTCATTTCGTCCGCGTGGTCATGGAGGTTGTCACCGTCGTCACTCGTGAACAGCGAAACCGGAGCCGGTATGACGAGGAATTGCGGCGAAGCAGCCGGAGGCGTGATGATTTCCAGTGAAGCAGTGCTGCCGAGATCCGACTGAACGGCCTGAGCTGACACCGGCAGTCGAATTCTCGTCTGTCGAACCGGCGAAGTCTGCTGTGCTGTACCAACGACTGCCGGAGCTGCCTGAGCCAGAACCGGCAGACTGGCCGGAGCTGCATCATTCACGACGCCCCCGATGCGAACATAGCCGATCCGCTGAATAGCCGACAGGGCTTCCAGCGGAGTGACGATGCCGTTTCCGTCGAAATCGCTGACAGGATTCGCTGTACCAATGGACTGAATTGCGGACAGAGCTTCCAGCGGTTCGACCTGTCCGTTGCCGTTCATGTCCCAGGGGAAGTATGTGATATCATCGCCATCGATCAGCTGGCCCTGGCCGGAGTTGTTCAATTCGTCAGACTCATCGATCTGGCCCAGCGCATCGGTCAGCAGGTACAGATGACTGACTTCCGTGGAAACCGTGCCCACCGGCGAACCGACGGCAGCATTGCTAAGAGCCAGAACAAACAGAGCGGATCGATCCAGATGGACACTGACCGTACGAGTCACGGACGTCCCGGCAGCCAGTCCGGCGAAGGTCACACTGCCTGTGGGAAGGATCACGTCATCGGCATCTCCAACGACTGCGTTTTCCGACCAGACAATTTGAGCCGAAAACGGACCGGCGTCCAGAGTGCCCCGATTCCGAACCGTGAAAGTGACATCCGTCTGACCGGTCGGAAGGTGATCTGACATCACATCGAAAGCTGTGGCTGTGAGATCCGGACTTCCCGTCGCCAGCTCCAGAATACTTCCGGCGGACAGAGCAACATCGTACAGACGTATGTCATCCAGCGTTCCGGAAAAGTACTTATTGTCGTCCCGGATATCCGCTCCAATTCCCACGCCGATCGTTGGCGCAAGGTCTCTGACCGGTCCGCGGCCCGTCCCCGCCTGAACCCCGTCGACAGACAGAAACCCGGACGTCCCCGAACGGACGGCGGCCACATGGTGCCATTCGCCGTCGTTCACTGCTGTGGTACTGTTGAAATCAAACTGATAGGCACTGTTACCGTAAATGAAGAAGTTCAGTGTGCCGTTGGGATTCACCTTCAGAACGTATTCTCCGTTGAAGCCTCCGTTTCGCTGCTGAATGATGACACCAGAGGCAGTTGTTCGAATCCAGGCCGTGGCGGTGAAGTCAGTCGTGCCGCTCAGCGACGCTGCGGTTCCGGCAAGGATGCGATCGCTGGTGCCGTTGAACAGCAAAGCCCCGCCTCGGTTTCCCGGAGTCCATGTTCCACCGCTGACTGCGCCGTCGCGCCCGTTGCCGCTGGAATCCGCTGCCACGCTCCCGGACGTTTCATCCAGTTTCCACCAGGCAAACGGCCTGGGCGCTCCCAGTCGAACCTGCTGAACGCTGGTCTGGCCCGTTGAGTTCGAAACGGTGTAGCTGAAGGTGACATCACCTGTTTGACCGGCGGCCGGAGTGTACGTGAAGCTTCCGCCGCCGTTGTCGACCAGCGTTCCCGCGGACGGCTGAGTAAAGCTGACCACAGATGCGCTGCTGTCCAGAGTAAGATCATTGCTGAGAACCTGAAACGTCGTCGGCTGACTGCTCTGCACAACAACGTCGTCATCCTGACCAATCAGTGGCATCCATTCCGGAAGGTTCATCGCCGTCACGGCATCAATCGCCGACTGAGACACTTCCAGGCCCCAGAGAGTCACCATGTAACGGACCATGTTGTATCCGGAAGCAGCAGACCAGCGAATCAGCCACTGATCCTTTTCTTCCTGAGCCGTCGACGGCAGCTTCGAGGGGTCATTCAGGAAGTCACTGTTGTAGCCGGCAAGGACAGCTCGATAGGTTTCAAAACCGAATCCGTCCGCCAGCTGAAAGTAATACGGATACTGGTTCCTGTCAGAGAATGTTGGTGCAGCGGAATCATGGACCGCCTGAAACGCTCGATTCATGACCTCCACAGGATTCGCGGACCATCCCCAGCCGGACAGTCCGGCATCCGGAACCATGGCTTCCAGAGCTGCATTGGCGAAGATGTTGACAGTGACTTCAACACCATCCGAAAACGTGTAGTAGTTGTTCCAGCCCCAGGCCTTGTCGGCTCGTCGCTGCATTTCATGGCCCAGTTCGTGGAAGTATCCCCAGTCGCCGGACGAGATCAGCTGCTGGTAGTCGACCAGTCCGGACGACGCCCAGGTGGGCCCCTGAATCGGATAACCCGCATGCAGCAGGCCCGTGCTGATCTGAACGTCCACATTGATGCGTTCCGGCCCGGTGCGCAGGCTTTCCTGAGCGGCCACATAATCCTGAACGGCAACCACCTGATCCCAGTAGGTCATGATGGCCGTGGGATTGTCAATTCCGCGAATCCATGCCGACGGCAGCGAGAACGCCAGTCCGTCGGAGATGAATTCCGCATAGGGTGCCGGCAGGTCCCGGATGCCGTTCACCCAGTCATTATCGCTGGTGACTCCCAGGTGAAACAGCGGTGCCTGAATGGCACCGGAAATTTCGATGTTCACCAGCCCCGGATCCGGCGGCGTGGCTCCCACATCCACGTAGATGGCTCCACCAAAGGCGCCGGCAATCTGAACGGATGTGGAATCGATCGGGTAGCTGCGAGCCACTCCAAACGGAACTCGATCCCAGCTGCTGCGACTGCTGATATTGTCAACATGGCCGCTCACCTGCAGACGATATCCCTGCCCGACCAGATTCGCCGGCACCGTGACCGTCACCAGTTCGCCCGGAGCCGCATACAGACCGGTGGCCAGCCAGCGCGAAACAGATGTGTCCAGCGACACCGTCTGAGTGACTCGGGGAGCTCCGGCCGGAATGTCGCCATAAACGGCGGCGGCGGTTCGATGAGCAGTCACCTGATCCGCCGGAAGATCCTTCAGGCGATTCATCTCTTCTGTCAGCAGTGATTTTTCGAACGGGTCCGTCACCGGAGTTGCGGGAGTCGGGTTGATGGACTGAATGCGATCGTCATATGCCTTCTGCAGTTGAGCTCGCAGGGAATCGCCTTCGGGCAGGACCGTCAGCAGACCGCTCATCAGTGCCGAAGCATGCTCAAGGTCAGCTGCCGTTGCAGAACCGGAATCCGCAAGAATGGCCAGCAGGTCGGCTGCCGTAAACTGCCCAACCCCGCGGTTGGACACGCTGATCAGACCCGTGTCCCAGCGGTTTCCGGATGGAAATCCGATTCCGGCATCGCGCAGCAGCTGATTGCCTGGCGCTTCAGACTGGGGTTTGCTCCACCACCAGTCATAGCCAACACCGTACTCGGAAAGCAGCAGTCCGCCGCCATTCACGGTAAACGCGGCCAGCGCATCCAGATTTGCCTGAGGTTCCGCACTGCCCAGCCAGCCGACGAACACATCAGCGGTTGTCAGTGCGGAAATCAGCCCCGCTTCCGAAACGCTGACGGTATTGGCATAGCCTTCCGAAATCAGCCAACTGGCGGTCTCGGCAGAGTCGGCGACGATGGAAATCGATGTGCTGGCTGAACCGGTCAGCCATTCCAGACTGTTCTTATAGAACTGTCCTGTGTTCCCCTGGCTTCCATATGTGTCCATGTTCAGCATCTGATGGTCAGGCACAGCCACGACTCGGCCAGCGCCCCACGACGCCGCGGCGATGACCGGACCTTCAGAAATGGTGGTGTTGTAGTTGGCGATGTCGTAGGCCTGAGGACCGTAGGTGAACATGCGGCCCGGCTGAACTCCGCTGTGGATCGTGCTGACGCCGTTCAGAATCGTGTCGCGAGCCGCCTCAGGATCGATCACCGAATTCACCGTGATGGTAACAACACCTGTGTCAGTTCCATCGATTCCGTCAGCCACGGTGTACTGAAAGCTGTCGACACCGACAAACAGCGCATTCGGAGTGTATTCGAGCTGACCGTTTCCGTTGACCAGCAGAGTTCCGTTCGAGGTCTGCGTGTGCCCGACAATCGCCAGAGCGTCTCCATCCGGATCAGAATCGTTCGCCAGGAGGAAGTTCAGGACAACCGTTTCATCTGCACTGATCGACACGCGATCCGCTGCTGCCACCGGAGCGGCACTCAGCAGCTGCCGAGCCTCCAAAACCTCTGTCGTCCGGCTTTGCCGCCGCGAACGGATCGAGCGACGGGTTCTGCTTCTCAGGGAAGACAGCCATTTGACAGAAACAGAGTCACTCGCCAATTTCTCCAGCATTCAACCGCTCACCTGTTCGCGCATGGCCACTTCATTTCCTGAGTTCGACGACGAATTTAGCACGCAGCTGTCCGGCCCCCAAGACAGTTCCGGCGGTTTTGCGGACATCCGAACGTATTGCCTCCGGTTACCGACACGGAGCCCGCGAATGGCATGCCCAAGGCCGGGGTCAAAGATTGCTGATCATCAGTTTCAGGCTGTAAATCACAACGCCTCCGACAATCAGCGTCCCCAGCCTCAGCAGGTTTCGACCGGTTTCGGAACGCTGCTGGCCGACAAACTCAGCAATGGCGGCAACCAGAGCAATCATCGCAAACTTGAAGATTACCATGCCCCGCAGGCCCCAGCGATGCAGAACCCAGCGAGCCACCGGGTTTCCTTCGATGAAGGGGTTCTGAGTCCGGCCTTCTGCGCTGAACCGCAGAAGCAGATAGGTCATGAAGACGTCCAGAGCACCCACCAGAATGAACCAGCTGAGTTCTGTTTCATACAGCAGATGACGGCGGCGTTTCACGAAAGGTCGTCTCTCCGGCCACGGTTCACGCAATCAGCAGACAGCTGAAAGAAGAGTGTCGGTTTTCCCTCATGACTCGGACGACGTGGACGTTTCCGAATCGGCAGCAGGCTGAGTCGGCTGCGGTTCCGGGCTGTCGTCGTCGAAGAGTTCATCGGCATTCGGCAGGAAGGTTCGCCCCGACTGCCGGCTGACTTCCGACGTTCCCGCCGACGCTGACTGCATTCGAGCTTCCAGTTCATCCGTCCCGACAAAGGCCGCGGCTTCGTCTTCCGGCTTGTGCAGATCGTACGCCACCTTGTGACCGGGCAGCCACAGTGGTTCCACCTGTTTGCGATGAAACAGTTCGGCCAGATGCTGATGACACGTGAAGAACAGAACCTGCTGCCCTTCGTTCGCAATTTCCAGCAGGCAGTCCGTCGCCGCTTCGGTGCGTTCTTCGTCAAAATTGACGAACAGGTCGTCCATCACCACCGGCAGTTCGACGCCCCGCCGAGCAAACTCGCGCACCAGTGCAAAACGAATGGCAAGAAACAGCTGTTCCCGAGTTCCGCCGCTCAGCTGCTCGACTCGAAAGGTTCGACCATATTCATCGTCCACGCACAGGAAGTTCTCGCCCAGCGGCGCCCAGATCCGGTGATAGCGTCCGGACGAAATGCGATGCATGTACGACGACGCGGTGTTCAGCGTCCCGCTGATGTTTTCCTTTTCGAAACGCCGCCGCATTTCCATCACAGCGTCCTGTTCGATCTGCAGAGCAAACCATTCTTCCGCGGCCCGGTAAATATCCGACGCGACATGAGCCCTGCGGAAATAGCGAGCCTGCGAATCGCGACTGGTTTCCAGCAGACGAATCTCCTGCTTCAGCCCGCCCAGTTCTTCGTGATACTTTGCCAGATCGGTTTCGACGGACTTCTGTTCATCCTCGAGAGAGGAAATCTGCCGGCGTCCCTGCGGCGGATCAAAACGGGCGAGATCATCTTCCATGATCGCCAGATCGGGTTCGCTGAAGGCGACTTCATTCAGTTCATCCTGTGCCGCCTTGATCTGTGACTGCACCTGCTGACGTTTCTTCACCCAGTCCATCTGCTGCAGCAGATCGTCCCGGCTGGCCGCTCCGGCTCGAACCA
Organism: Planctomycetaceae bacterium; assembly: GCA_041398865.1. Classification (GTDB taxonomy): domain Bacteria; phylum Planctomycetota; class Planctomycetia; order Planctomycetales; family Planctomycetaceae; genus Fuerstiella. The sequence goes on along the minus strand of JAWKTY010000014.1, from coordinate 126,653 downwards.
GAATCGCGCTGCGGCGCATTTCTGCGGCTTCGGCCTGATTCTGTTCCGCATGAGCTTCGCGCAGCAGCCGGTCGGCTTCCTTTGTCAGCCGGTCGCGTTCGATGCGGTCGCGGTCGTGTGTCTTCAGCTGAGCACTCCATGCGGTGAGTACTTCCAGCGGACGACTGTAGTTCAGCAGCCCCTGTGGCGAAACTTCCCGGCCCAGCTGCTCGACTCGGGTCTGCATTCCGCCGAACATTCTCTTCAGACCTTCAGCTTCCGGTGCCGCGTTACGCCATTGAGTATGCAGTTCACGCACTTCCTGAATGCGCTGCCACCAGTCGAATGCTTCCTGCACACGAACTGTTTCGTCCATCCCCATCGAATTCAGGAGACGACACCATTCCTGTCGGCGTTCGTTGACGGCTGCCTGAGCTTCCCGATACCGAGTTCGCAGCAGCTGCAGACGTTCACGACGGCGTCGAGCGGTTTCCTGGCGACGAGCCAATCGTTCCAGGTCTGTGATGTGCCGTGAACACTCTCCGATGCAGTTTACCAGGTCAGCAGTCGTGGTACCTGGTGCATCGGCTTTGATCAGGTGCTGACCGGCAATACCTTCGGACTGAATCCGCTGAATCCGCTCATGCACGGCCCGCAGATTCTTCTCGGCTTCGCGGGCTTCCGCGTTGAGGTCATCCAGCTGAATGCCGGTTCGTCGATCAAAGTGGTTTCGCAGCCCGTTGCGAATGCCCCACCACATCATCCCGGCAAAACTGAAGGCGGCTGCTGCCAGTGCACCTCCCAGAATGCGGTTGGTTTCGCTGCCGTCGGGCACCAGAGCAAACATGACCAGGCCGAAGAAGAACAACGCGCCGGCCGTGACCGCAATCGCCGTGACCGCTCGGTCGACCCACGGCGGAATCGAATCATCCGTGTCAACCCGGCTCATCACATTGCGAACCGTCCGGATCTTCAGAGCCATCTGTTCGCGCTGCAGACGCAGTCGCCCCAGGTTTTCCAGTTCCGACAGACGATTGCGTTCCCGAGCGATGGCTTCGTCAACAGATTCAATTCCCAGGACGGTGAGATCCGTTTCCAGATCAATCAGTTCCTGCTGACTCTTTTTCGACATCGACCGATTCCAGCGCCGCAGTTTGCCTCGACGCTGAAGAGCATCCTGATAGCGCCGAGCTGATTCCAGCAGAGCTGTGTGAGCAGTGGGAGAGGTATCGATGGATTTCAGGCGATCGATGGTCCAGCCGGACCCCATTTCCCGCAGCTGATGATCGAGATCCCGTTTCAGATGCGAGGACCGGTCGTCCGCCACGCGAATGTTTTCGTCAATCTGTCGCAGCCAGTTGGACTGATCCACCAGACTCTGAATGGCATAACGATCCTTTTCGAATCGTCCGTCCAGCTGCAGTCGATCGGCCTGGGCCTGCTGCTGATCGGCCTGGCCTGCCAGGTTCTCGCTTTTTGAGGTTCGCTGCTGAATTTCACGATCACAGGCGTCCAGCTGTTCCAGCGACTGTTTGGGATCGTGCGAATACACCGGCAGACTGTTCAGTTCTGTCTGAAGGTCGCGAATCTTCTTCCAGGGCTTGTGGCAGTTGTTCAGAAATCGCAGACCGCGAAGTTCGTTTGCAATCTGACTTTCCCGAACCTGTCGCTGATTGATGGCGTCGTTCAGTTCGCTGCGACGGCGCACCAGTCGGGAATGTTTCTCCCGGGCTTCCCCCTTGCGAGCTCGGGATTCCGTGAGCCCCGCGTACTGATCGAACAGATCCGGCAGTTGTCCCTCGCGACCATTGGCACCGAACAGCGCTGCCCGACGGCTGCGGATTTCGCCAAGAGCGTCCAGCAGCTGACGTCCCATCGGGCCCAAAGACAGCCCGTAAATGTATTCTGCGACCTGCTCGCTGCCGAGCGTCGAGAGTTGCTGCAGTTCCCGAACGCCAACAGCAAACACGTCAGAGAAAATATTCTCATCCGTGTCGCTCAGCAGCAGCGTCATCAGCTGATCTTCACTAAATCCTTCCGGCGCCCCGGAGATGCGCAGCGTCCCGCGTTGAGTCGCATGTGCCTTGCGGCTGACCCGCCAGGTACGCCCGGAATGTTCGCACCGCAGAGCCCCTTTCCAGGGAATGTCATCTTCCGGACGATGCCATGCGGGTTCCTCATTCAGAGGCTCGAAACCGTACAGCACAGACTGAACAAACCTCATCAGAGTCGTCTTGCCGGCTTCGTTCGGGCCGTAGATGACGTTCAGTCCGTTGGGATTCAGTTTCAGCAGCAGACTTCGCCAGATGCGAAATCGATCGATGTCAATTTCCGTAATTCTCATTCGTGCATCCTGTCAGTAACGGCAGCCGTCATGGCCTGTTCCGAGTCCCGGTCGGCTGAATCGCGTTCAGGGCTGTGCGATCCCGACGGAGACGAGTTCACTCGAAGGTCATTTCTTTCGAGGGGGTTCGTCGTCATCGTTTGCGGACTTCCGGGTCCGGTCAATCACATCTTCCGCAGCACCATCGTCGCCGAGATATTCTTCGACATTCAGGTCGGGTTCGAGATCGTCCTCATCCGGATCGTCGCCCGTCAGACCAAATTCCTCGACCGGTTCATCCTTCAGAATATCCACATCAAAATCATCCAGATCGGGCAGCAGCACGTGCGGATCGGCGACAAACCAGTGAGCTCCGTCGACTCGCATCCGAGCCAGAATCCGTTCGCGGTCAACACCGGCAACCAGAGCTTCGAACCGCTGTCGCCAGCCTTCCGTCAGATCCGTGTGACGGCGAACCAGATTCATCAGGCGCCGTCGGGAAACGATCGCATCTTCCGTGAGCAGATCGGCGTACTGCTGTCCCAGTGACTCCTTGTCCGGCAGTTCCCATGGGTCCGGAAGTGTTCGGATTTCGTGGACCAGACGAATGGTACGCCCATCGACGGCCAGCTCTTCCAGTTCGACGGCAACCGCCAGTTCCAGGTCTTCCTCGACGAAATCCTGCAGCACCGGCAGTGGACCTCGCACCGTCCAGCAGACCGCCCAGATACGGTCAGATGCATTCCGTTTCTGCTGCAGAAGCAGTGCCTTCATTTTCTGCAGCGAACCGTTCAGAGTCGCATTGGCGGCGACGATCAGATCAATGTTCTTCCATTCGACTGCACTGGTATTGATTTCCTCAAACGTCACCTGACCGGCCGCATCCACTTTCACCAGTGAACACTGACCGGCGTCGGCTTCCAGCTGACTTCGCGGCTGAGTCGTTCCAGGGCAGTGAACTCGACCCGAATCCAGAGTAATCGTCAGCCGATCGAGTTCCCCCATCAGCGCGACGTAGTTCAGAGAACCTTCCACCATCAGCTGATCGATGTAACGCCGAAACCCCGCTTCGTATTCAGCTCGGGTTTCCGGTCCTTCGGCCGGCGTTCGCACGGGCGATCGGGAATGCTGACCGTTGGAAACTGCCGTTGTTTTGCTGTCAGGCGCTTTGGTCTCGGGCGGAGCGACGGACTTCGCCTTTCGAGAAGAATTCGCAGGACCTGAGACCGATGGAGCCGGACTTTCAGAATCCGGGACAACGCCTTTCTCCTGACCGACATTCAGGAAGTCTTCATCACCCACAAGGCTGAGCGACGCCATGCGCAGGGATTCGTCATACTTGGCCTGGCTGACAATGCCGATACGGAACGGATCCAGTCCGTCTTCACCACGCCCGATCACTCGAATTCCGAACGCGTCCGTTTCTCCATACCACATCGAAGCCGAAAATGTTGTGATCACTCGGCCGGTGTGAATCAGCACTTCGGGTTCCGGGTCCGAGCTGTAGCACACCGTTACGTTGTCCGGCATCTCCGGAATGATTCGCCACGCCTCGGGAGGGTCGGTGTCGCCGGGCAGCACATAGACCGGAATTTGCTTTTCGTGCAGCCTTCGGAATCCGGCAAGAAGTGTCAGGCGAGCTCGCAGGCTGCGATCAGCTTCCAGAAAAATGTTTCCGGACAACAGCAGGAAGTCCACTCTGCGAGCGATGCAGCTTTCCACGACGGAGTCGAAAGATGTCAGCGTTGCGTCTTCCAGAGCATTGCGGAGGTCATCTGTCAGCTGTTTGGACAGATGCACGCTGACTGGCACGTCCAGACGCACATTCGCCGCGTGAATAAACTGCTGAGGTTCGTACGGCATGACGGGAATCCCTTCTGCAACAGCCTGCCGGAAAGTCATTGGTCTGTTCCGCCCGTCCGTCCGACACAGGTTTTCCGACCTGAAAGTCAAGAGACGGACAGCAGTTAGCTTTGGGGAATCTAATAAACCCGGGGGACTGGGGAAAGGTCGAGAGTGACTGATCTGGCAATTTTTGCCGACCGAATAAGGGCAGCCGGCCAGCCCGGCTCTGACCGCGACATGCCAACCTCTGGCCGTCGACAAGGTATTGAGGCAGTCTCTCGCTTTCGCCGAACTCGATTCAGACAATCCGGTGAGGCATCTTTCCCGTCGAGTATTTTCAGGACCGTATCGCAGGAAAGGTGTCGCGTGCGAACCTCAGACGCTGTCCAGTGCCTTCCGCAGGACCGGTTCAAAGGCGTTGGCGTGATGGAAAAAGCCCAGGTCGGACGGGTGCGAGCCGTCTGTTGTGTCGTCTCGATCCTGTGCCAGCAGATCATCGCCCGGGATGTACCACAAACGTTCGACTCCGGCATCGACAAGCTTCTGATAGGCCTCCCGAAATGCCTTCCGGCTGGATTCGTTTCGCGTTTTTCGGGACTCAATGATCCATGAATCGGCGTATGACCGGTCTTCCACAAGGACAATCGGAACTGTCGGATGAGCTGCCCGCAGCTGGCTGACCATGGGCTGAGTTCGTTCAGCGACTTCTGCGGCATTCATGTTCGGAAGGCAGTCCAGTACGTAAACCGCCGGGTTCAGTTCCACCAGAAACTGACCAACTTCCTTTTCCAGTTTTCCATTGCCGGAGAATCCCAGGTTGATCACCGGACGATCCAGACGTCGCCCGAGAATGGCCGGATGAGGCATTCCCGGTCGCGACGCGCAGGCTCCGTGAGTGATCGACGTTCCGTAGAACACGATTGGCTTTGCCATCCGCGGAGCAATCGGTTCGAAAATGCAGTCAGCCGGAACTCCGATCTTCAGAAACTCAGTCCCGTTGTACAGAGGAAGATACACGGAATATTCACGCATGCCGGGACGCAGCCCATTCGCCAGAGTGACCTTCATTTCACGGTTTGACGGCCGAACAACGGAGATCCACTTCCACTTCCCGTCGTCGTCGCGACCATAAAGATCCAGCCCGCTGACTCCCGTGGCTGGCATGTGAGGCATTTCCAGTTTGGACGATGTCACGGCGTAGTGAGCAAAGATGCGAGTTGCATCCGTGCGGAAGCGAACCATCATGCCGGACGAATGTCGGCTGAGCCCCCAGACTGCGTCCCGCACCACACCTTTCGCTCGAGCCGGAAGCCGGTCGAACGGGCCTTCCGTGTCTGCAAAGCCCTTCCCCTCGACGCCCCAGTCCAGCACATCGTGCCAGGTTGTTCCGGAAAACTCGTCTGGTACTGCCGCCTTTTCAGGAGGAGCAGCTGCCGTTGCCTGCTGAGCAAACAGAGTTTTCCCGGATACGGCCAGAGCACATCCGGCAACACCCGAACCAAGGAACCAGCGACGAGAGATATGCGGCATTGTTTTTCTCCGGATGCGTTGTGTGTGTGGATCATTTAGAGGGCGAATCGTCGGCGAACCGACAGTGTGACGAAATTGTTCTGTCAGCATTTCGTAGCTTGCCGAATCCGGGTTGTCATCGAAGTGATGTCCCTGAAATTTGAAATCCGGAAAAGAAATGATGACAAACCGACCGCAGATGCGATAATGTCCTCGTCGTCGAAAACGAAACGAGTCTGGAATGTTCGCTGCAGCCGCAAAACTTCTCACTCTTCTCAGTGTGCTGCTGCACGCCGGGCTGGGGTGTTGCGCTCATCACGATCACTGCCACGACAATCACCGGGCAGCGAATCAGAATTCTGCCCAATCCGCTGCATCGGTGCAAACTTCCTCGGCGTGCTGCAGCTGTCGTTTTCATCGACGAGCTCAGGCAGAGGCAGAATGTTCCAGAAAAGAAGCTCAGCCACCAAGTGAACCGTGTGGCAAGAGTCACGGCTGCGGGGATCGCTGCACCTGGCTCACGGCGGATCGAGTTGACCTTCCGACGGCAGATCCGATTATTCTGCCCGCTGGCCTTTCCGGGCTGATTCCGCAGCAGTTCGCCGCTTTCGGTTCGCCCAACCGATGCGAACTTGCCTGCGTTGATCTCGGCCCCGCTGAAGCGGCACACCTGCGCGCACTGACGCAGGTCTGGCTGCTTTAGACACCAGCCTTTCAGGCTTCGCCGCCAATGTTGTCATCACGCTCCGCCGTGATGAGCTGCGCGCTGTCTGTCGGTTAGGCCCCCCCTGACATCCGGTCAGAGCTGTCAGGCATGAGTCTGACCCACAGAGATTTCGAACTCTTGACGGCGTTGGCCGCAGCCCCGAATTGTTGTCCCGTACGAAGGGACATGGTTTGTTTGGACATCTGTGCTCAAAAAATGCGGAGTCCACCGTGCCGCCTTCCGGTTGTGAAGTTTCGGCCGCAGTTTTCGCACCCACATCACGGCTCATCACGGCGGAGCGTGATCGCTACGGACGCCACACCCCCATTTCTTCGGAATGATGTCGAATGAAAACTTTCCCGGTTCAAACTGTCATGAAGTCAATGTGGATGATCGGCGCTGTCACAGCGGTGGTGCTGGCCGTGGGGACTCGTGAGCGATGGTGGCCTGTTCTGAACAACTGGGTTCAGAGGACCGTGAACGACCGTCGAATCGTCAGCAGTCTGGATGAACATGATCACAGTCACGGCAGCGACGCTCACGCAGGACATGATCATGCCGGCCATGACCACGCGGGACACGACGACGGAACAGCGCTGGAACTGTCTGATCAGGCTCGTCGAAATCTGGGGCTGCACGATGGTGGTCTGGGAGAAATTCAGCTGACCTCCTTCAGCCGCACAATCACTGTGCCGGCCGTCGTGGTGGAACGAGCGGGAAAGAATCGCATTCAGGTGGCCACACCGATGAACGGCGTTATCCTGAATATTCACGCTGCTGAAGGCGAAGCTGTTGAACCGAACACGCTCCTGTTTGACGTTCGGTTGACTCATGAAGACCTGGTCCGTTCTCAGACGGAATTCGTGACGACTCTGGGTGAACTCGATATCGAGAATCGGGAAATCGCTCGTCTGGAAGATGTGGCGTCGGCCGGTGGTGTGGCTCGAAAAACGCTCATCGAACGCGAATACGCTCGAGACAAACTTCAGTCGCTGCTGGTTGTTCAGCAGGAGGCTCTGCGACTGCACGGTCTGTCCGAAGCTCAGGTTCAGCAGATTGCCAAAACACGACGTCTTCTGAGAGAGCTGAAACTTTATTCTCCCAATGCCGACGGTTCCACGTCACAGGAACTGAAACTCAGCGTCTATCAGCCCACCACATATTCTCCGGAACGTCAGCCGTCCTCAGCACAGCCTCCTCTGATTCTGCGCGAACTGCTGGTGCATCGAGGTCAGGCGGTGGACGCCGGGGCTCCACTGGGAACTCTGGTGAACTATTCCGAACTGTACATCGAGGGCATGGCCTTCGAACAGGATATTCCCGAACTGACGAATGCTCATCACAAACACTGGCCGGTCACAGCTCTGTTTGATGAAGCCGACGGTCGGATGACCAGCGTCCCTGATCTGGGCATCACCTATCTGGACACGGAAATCGACCGCAGTTCGCGCACACTGAAATTCTTTGTCGCATTACCGAACGAGCTGACGTCAGAGAATCAACCGTCAGCTGAAACGAGATTCGTCAACTGGCGCTACCGACCAGGGCAGCGACTGCAGCTGCAGATTCCGGTCGAGCGCTGGGAGAACCAGATTGTGCTGCCTGTCGATGCAGTGGCACGGGAGGGAGCGGAATACTTCGTCTTTCAGGAAAACGGCAGCCACTTCGACCGCCTTCCCGTCCATGTCACCTATCGAGACCAGTTCAGTGTCGTCGTCGCCAACGACGGTCAGCTCTTCCCAGGAGACGTCGTCGCCCTGAAAAGTGCCCACCAGATGCAGATGGCTCTGAAGAACAAAGCCGGCGGCGGAGTTGACCCGCATGCCGGGCATAATCACTGAGTCCTGAATCAAAGTGGGGAATGGAGAATGGGGGAATTCGGGTGAGCATTTATCGGAAACATACGGACCTGCCGGTGTACAAGGCTGCGTTTGAGGCGGCGATGGAGGTATTTGCTGTTTCGAAACAGTTTCCTCGGGAAGAAACCTATTCTCTGACCGATCAAATTCGGCGGTCGTCGCGAAGTGTCTGTGCGAACATCGCTGAAGCGTGGAGAAAACGTCGGTCCGCACCGTTCTTTGTCAGTACGCTGAACATTGCGGAAGCCGAGGCAGCCGAGTGTCAGGTGTGGCTGCAGTTTGCGGTGAAGTGCGAATATCTGCCGGTCGAAGTCAGCCGGGATCTGTACCGAAAATACGACGAGATTTTGTCGCAGATCGTTCACCTGATCCGAAATCCTGATCCTTACATCCTGCCACCGGATCCTCCGGATCAATAGCGGTCCGGGCGTGTTGCTCATTCCCCACTTCTCAATTCCCCACTTCTCAATTTTCATGTTCCCATGCTGAACGCCATCATCAAATTTGCTCTTCATCAACGGCTGCTGACCATTGCTGTGGCGGTGTTTCTGCTGGGGTATGGTTCGTGGCAGGCGCTGCGGATGGATATTGATGTGTTTCCCGACCTCAACCGGCCTCGGGTGGTGATCATGACCGAGGCTCCGGGGCTGGCACCGGAAGAGGTCGAAACGCTCATCACCTTTCCGCTGGAAACTGCAATGAACGGAGCGAACGGAGTGCAGGAAGTTCGCAGTTCATCCGGCATTGGAATTTCCGTGCTGTATGTCGAGTTCGACTGGGGCACGGACATTTACACCGATCGGCAGATTGTGATGGAACGCCTGCAGTTGGTGCAGGACCGCATGCCTCCCGGAGTTAAACCGACACTCGCCCCTATTTCTTCGATCATGGGTCAGATTCTGATGCTGGCCATGTGGCGGGAGAACACCTCGGATGCGGCAGGGCTGTCAAAGGAACCGACCGACTCAAGCGCCACCCGTGATCAGGCAGCAGTCCGTTCGGCAATGGATCTGCGAACGACTGCTGACTGGGTGGTGCGTCAGCGAATTCTGACCATTCCCGGAGTCTCTCAGGTGTTCACGATGGGCGGCGGCCGGAAGCAGTATCAGGTTCTGGTCGACCCGGACGAAATGATCCGTTACGGAGTAACGCTGCATCAGGTCAAGCAGGCTGTGATCAGCAGCAATGAAAACGGCACCGGAGGTTATCTCGACGAACAGGGCCCCAATGAACTGCTGGTCCGGGCGCTGGGCCGCATTCACGACATCGAAGATCTGCAGAAGGTGGTTGTCGGAGTTCATGAGGGTCGGCCCATCGCACTGGCTCAGATCGCTGATGTTGTCGAAGGTCCTCAGGTGAAGCGAGGTGACAGTTCGGCATGGATTCGCATCAGGCAGGCGGCCGAAATTTCATCGTCAGATTCCGCAGCTGCTTTCTCCGGAGGCGAAGCAGTGGTGCTGACAATCAACAAACAGCCCGGCGCAGATACTCGCCGCATTACCGACGCCATTCTTCAGGCCGTCGAAGAACTGAAGCAGACCATTCCCGGCGACATTCGCATTGTTCCCGTGTATTCACAGAAGTCATTCATTGATCGAGCCATCGCGAATGTGGTGGAAGCTCTGCGGGACGGCGGCATTCTGGTGGTCGTGATTCTGTTCATGTTTCTGCTGAATTTTCGAACCACCTTTATCACGCTCACGGCCATTCCTCTGTCTCTGGTGATGACAGCCGTGGTGTTTTCGATCTGCGGATTCTCCATCAACACAATGACACTGGGAGGTCTCGCGGTGGCGATCGGGGAACTGGTGGACGATGCCATCGTGGATGTCGAAAACATCTTCCGCCGACTGCGGGAAAACAAGACCGCCGCGGTCCCCCGTCATCCGCTGACGGTCGTGTACGAAGCCAGTTGCGAAATTCGAAATTCAATTGTGTTCGGGACGATCATCGTCGTTCTGGTATTCATTCCTCTGTTTGCCCTGTCCGGAATGGAAGGACGCCTGTTTGCACCGCTGGGTGTGGCGTACATCGTGTCCATTCTGTCTTCGCTGATCGTTTCGCTGACGGTCACGCCCGTGCTGTGCTACTGGATGCTGGCGGACAAGCAGCCTCAGGCGTCATCGTTTGGAGCTCCGGAATCCCGCGAACCTGAACCCGTCGAACGTGACTCTGCGTTTCTGCGAATGTTGAAATGGGGTGGCGATCGCATCATCCGCTTCAGCCTGACGTTTCCTCGGCTGAACCTGCTGGTCACGATTCTGGCCGTCGCTCTGGCCGCTCTGTTTGCATTGAATCTGGATCGCGACTTTCTGCCGCCGTTCAATGAAGGTTCGATGCAGCTGAATGTGGTTCTGCCGCCGGGAACATCACTGGCCACTTCCGGCGAAATCAACCGCACAGTTGAACAGCGGCTGCTGGAACTGGACGACGTGGATCGATTTGTCCGGCGAACGGGACGAGCCGAACTGGATGAACATGCCGAAGGCGTCAATATGAGCGAATATGTTCTGGAACTGAATCCGGATTCGCCTCGCAGCCGTGAAGAACAGCTGACGGAAATTCGCGAAGCCATGGCCGATATTCCCGGAATTGTGACGGCGGTGGAGCAGCCGATTGCTCACCTGATTTCACATATGCTGTCCGGCGTGAAAGCTCAGATCGGCATCAAGATTTACGGCGACGATCTGGACGTGTTGCGACGAAAAGCGGGCGAGATGGAAGGGGCTATCAAAGGAGTTCCCGGAGTGGCGGATCTGATGGTTGAACCTCAGGTGATGATACCTCAGCTGCGCATTGAACTGGACCGTGACAAACTGCTGCAGTACGGCATGACCGCGGCGGATGTCAACGAATTCATTTCCACCGCCATGAACGGCGATGTGGTGTCGGAAGTTCTGATCGGGCAGCGCACCTTCGACCTGATGGTCAGGCTGGATGAATCGTATCGGGAAGATGTTCAGAAGCTGAAACGTCTGACCATTGACCTGCCCGACGGAGGCAAAGTTCCGTTGGAAGCCGTCGCATCGATTTATGAATCCGGCGGTCCGAATACGATCAATCGGGAAAGCGTTCGGCGCCGCATCGTGCTGCAGTGCAACGTCAGTGATCGCGGTGTCGTGGATGTGGTGGAAGATATCCAGAAAGCGGTTGCTCCCGTCATTCAGTCGATGGACGACGGCTACTTTGTGGAATTCGGCGGTCAGTTCGAAAGTCAGCAGTCGGCAACCCGGATCATCGGCGGCCTGTTCGGCATCGCGATGTTCGGCGTGTTTATGGTGCTGTTCACGATGTTTCGTTCCGTGAATCTGTCACTGCAGGTCATGGCTGCTCTGCCCATGGCTTTCATCGGATCCGTCGCGGCACTGGTCATCACCGGACAGACTCTGACTGTCGCAGCCATGGTCGGCTTCATCTCGCTGGGAGGCATCGCTTCCAGAAACGGAATCCTGCTGCTGAACCATTACCTGCATCTGGTGAAGTACGAAGGCGAAGGGTGGACTCGCGAAATGATTGTGCGAGCCGGCCTGGAGCGACTGGCTCCGGTCCTGATGACGGCACTCACATCGGGAATCGGTCTGGTACCGCTGGTCCTGGCGGCCGGAGAACCCGGCAAAGAGATTCTTTACCCGGTCGCCACCGTCATTCTGGGAGGACTGATCAGTTCCACACTGCTGGATTTCTTCGTTCATCCGGCTCTGTTTCTGCTGTTTGGCATGAAAGAAGCACAGCGAGTGATTGAGGATGCTCCGGAAGCGATCGCCGAAGATTCCGTCAGTCATGTTCACTGACTGGAGATCCAGTTTTACAACGATTGCACAAACAACAATTGGGTTGGCAACAGCCGATCGCCGTTAAGTGTTTTTTGAAAGGGAAGAACTGTGCCTTTGGCCTGTCAGGACAGCCGCGCAGCGGCGAAAGAGAGTAGCCGCATGCGTCAGCATGGGGTGTGTGATGTTACCGTGACCGGGAAGCCCCGAAGGGGCGACAGAAATCCGGTTTCGTCAGAGTGACCCCATGCTGACGCATGGGGCTACGTGCTTTCACCGCTTCGCGGCTGAGACCGGTCCGTCTGAAATTATGACCCTTCTTCCGTGCGGAATAAGGGCTCTTCACAACATTGGGCAACAGCCCGCAAAATGAAAGGTGTTCCATGAAAACTCTGTTCAGGACAACATTGCTGGCAGTGGTTGGCGTATCTGTATGGGTGGGGCAGCAGCAGCTGTTTGCCCAGTCGACATTTGCTGATCCGGCGCCGTCTGTGGCGTACCGGCTGAAGGACGCAAAGACTTTGCATTTTCAGGATACCGCCAAGGCGCAGCTGCATCTGGAAACGGTGAAGAAACTGGGTTGTGAAGGACAACTGGACTCGCATGGTGATCACACAGACGTCGTGTATCGTCTGGCGACATGGAAAGTGCTGACTCTGAACAGTGAAACCACAGCACACCAGTGGGAGGACTGGATGAAGCGAGCCGGTTTCGAAACGCTGCATGCTCATGCAGAAGGTCAGGATCATGCCGGACACAATCACGGAGCAGGCAATGATTCCCATGCCGGGCACCAGCATGGACTGGCAGATGGCCATTTCGTGGGAGATGGACACGACCATGGTTCGCCAGTGACCGAAGTCGTCAGCTACAATGCCCCGGACTGGATTCGCACACAGCCCCGCAGCCGACAGGAAGCTGACGAAATGACGGCCATTCTGAAGGGAATGGGGTGTGACGTGCGAACCGGTGAATCAGAAATTGCGTTCCGCTGTTTCCAGCCGATGCATCTGGAATTCCCAAGTCATCAGGTCGCCGCCGGATGGCAGGACTGGATGACTCGCACCGGCTTCCAGACTCAGCACCGTCATTGATTTTCGATATCAGATTTACGATTTGCCATCTGAGGCCGAACATCCGGAATTCGGCCGCTTCCGAAATCCTCCCAACTCTCTGCTCCGGACTCTCTTGAAAGCTTTCACAATGACATCGATTCGAATTTCGTGGCTGTCGCTGGCAGTCGCTGTTGCTTTTGTTTCCGTCGGCTGCACTGACGGTGGTTCGTCTTCCGGCGGAGCTGCACCCGTCAGCGAGCTTCCGCCCACGACGATGGATGACCACGGTGATCATGATCATGCTGCTCACGATCATGCTCACCCTACGGAAGGTCCTCACCACGGCGACCTGGTGGAACTTGGCAATGAAGAATTTCATGCCGAAGTCGTTCACCATGACGATACAGGAACTCTGGAAATCTACATTCTGGATTCATCCGCCACCAAACCGGTTGCGATAGACTCACCCGATGTCACGATCAACGTGACACACGACGGTCAGCCCGAACAGTACACTCTGGCTGCAAAGCCTGCGGAAGGTGATGAATCCGGAAAGTCATCGCGATTTGTTTCGAAGACAAAGAGCTCGCCGCTCACCTGGACGAAGAGGGAACTCAGCCGAAACTGGTCGTCAAGATCGACGGGAAGACATTCCGCGGCGAAATCAGTCACAGCCATGCCGGCCACGACCACGCTGACCACGGTCACGATCACGAAGCGGTTCAGAAATAGACACGGGATTTGTCATGCTGACAGCCGAATTTCGCTCAGTTCTGGAGGCCGACGGAGCTGTCTGGTCAGCTTCGTCTCCCGATGCTGTTCGCCATTTCGGGAACGCTGCTCAGGAACTGCGCAGCGCGATGGATGGCCGCGCCGTTTGTCCCGTTTCGAATTCGGTGATTCTGCGAGTCACCGGGAAGGACCGAGCGAAGTTTCTGCACAACTTCTGCACCAGCAACATCTCGACTCTGGCTGCGGGAGACACCTGTGAAACCTTTTTTCCCAACGTGAAGGCTCATGTCGTTGCACACGGCCTGATCTCAGCAGGTGAACAGCACCATGACATCCTGCTGCTGAACAGCGACGGACAAACACCATGGAAACATTTGAGTCGCTACGTCATTTCCGAAGACGTCGACATTCAGGTGTTGCCGGATCGATGTGTGTTCGCCGTCTGTGGTTCTCAAAGCAGCAACGTTGTCGGCAGTCTGCGGGATCAGAGTCAGAGCGTGACCGATGCCCTGTTCCGGACGACGTGGAATGATTTTCCGGTCAGCTTTGTTGCCGGACCGGTCGAGAACGCTTCTGAGCTTTGGGCACGGCTGCTTGCTGACGGAGTCACTCCTGCCGGTGAAGACATCCTTCACCATTTGAGGATTCAGGAAGGCTACCCGCTGATCGGAATCGACCTTACGACAGACCATCTGGCACCGGAATCCGGACGGATTGCTCAGACGATTTCGTATCAGAAGGGCTGCTATCTGGGACAGGAACCGATTGCTCGCCTGGACGCGCTGGGACACCTCAACCGTCAGCTGTATCGCGCGACCGCTCGAGTCCGTGATTCCGCCCCGGCGGATGCCGACCTGCCTCAGGTGACATCCGCCTCAGCAGTTCCCCGAGACACGATTCCGGTTCTCGTCTGCCTGCCGGTCAGGCAGGTGACAGGTGGTCAGCCCATCACTGCCCGACTTCCGAACGGCCAGATCGTCGAACTGCAGGTCAATGAGTCCTGAATTGGCCATCGGTCACGTCAGGCTGAAACGACGATGACGACATTCCGGAAGACATCTGCGCTGCCGTTGTTGTCGGTCACGAAGATCGGAAATGTCACCGTACCGACATCGGCCGCCGAAGGAGTCCACTGGAACAGACCCGTCGCCGAATTCAGGTTGGCGGTTGCCGGTGCTGTCGGGTCGAAGAAGTACTGCAGAGTATCACCGTCTGCATCCGTGGCAGAGACCGTGAAGCTCAGTTCCTGTCCAACGGTCGCCTGCTGCTGAGGAATGGCGGCCATCACGGGTGCCGTGTTGTTGGAATTGTTGTTTCCATTGCCCGAAGATGCCTGAACAGACACGGTGAAGAGAGCCTCATCGGTCAGACCACCGCTGTCGGTGACTCGCAGCAGCACATCAAACGAACTGCCTGCAGCAGATGCCGGCGGCGTCCAGGTAAAGCGACCGGTTCCGGAGACAACCTGAGGATCACCGGGAAGTCCCGTCGTGACCAGACTGTAAGTCAGCACCTCGCCCGGATCGGAATCGAAGGCCGTGATCGTGACGTCCAGCAGGCTTCCGGCCGCAACGGTGTAGTTATCCTGAGGCCCGAAGGTTGGAGCGGTATTTTCGTCGCCGTTTCCGTTACCACCCGGACCGCTGTCGGCAACGTTGATGGTTACGTCACGCGAAACGGTAATAACTCCGTCCGTCACAAAGACCGGGAAGGTGTGAATTCCGGCATCGCTGGCCGTCGGCGTCCAGGTGATCTGCCCGGTCGCGCCATTGATCACAGCCCCTGAAGGACCGGTGGGGTCGAGGAAATACTCGAGCGGATCGCCATCCGGATCCGTGGCTATGACAGTAAACTGCAGCTGGATGCCGACATCGGCATTCTGCACCGGAACCGCGGCGATGACCGGGCTGGAATTGTTTCCATTACCGGTGCCGGGACCGCCGTCTTCCACGGTGACAGTAAATGTGGCGGTGTCAGACAGGCCGCTGGAGTCAGTGACACGAACCGTCACATCAAATCCAGGCCCGGCCTCCGCGGGCGTCCACGAGAAGACACCAGTGGAAGGATGAACGCTCGCGGCGCCAGGCAGATCGGTGGTTACCAGAGAATATGTCAGAGTATCGCCGTTGGGATCGCTGGCGGTCAGAGTCAGTTCCAGCAGGTCGCCGACGACACCCGTCTGATTCGAAATTGGTCCGAACGACGGTGCCAGATTGCTGGACGTGACAATCACCGTCACCAGCTGAGAATCAATCAGGTCGCCATCGGAAACTCCCACGGTGAAGCTCACATTGCCGACATCCTGAGCGGAAGGTGTCCATGAAACCACGCCCGTGGCGGCATTGATCGAGGCCGTGATCGGGGCGTCCGGACTCAGGAAATACTGCAGGCTGGATGCCGGAGTATCAGCGTCCGTGGCCGAGACGGTGAACTGAAGCAGACTTCCGGCACTCACAGTCTGATTGCTGACCGGTGACAGAACCGGAGCCTGACTGTTTGCGGACGTCACTGTGACGGAAACGGTTTCAGAATCTGAAAGTTCGCCGTCACTGACGCTCACGGTCACGTCGAACGTTCCCACAGCTTCCGGCGTCCAGGAGAACGCTCCGGTGGTATTGTTGATGACCGGAGTTCCGGGAAGTCCCGTGCCGCTGACGGCGTACGTCAGAGCATCACCGTTGGAATCTGTCGCGGAAGCGGTGAACGTCAGAGCAGAACCCAGGATGACGGACCGGCTGCCGATCGGTGACAGCACAGGCGCCAGATTCACCGAACCCGTGTTGGTCACATTGATGGAAAACGTGGCTTCGTCAGTCAGCTGACCATCGCTGGCGCGAACGGTCGCGTTGAAAGTTCCGGCGGCCGGAGGAGTCCAGCGGAAAATCCCCAGCACCGGATCAATCGAAGGCGAGCCCGGCAGGCCGGTGGTGACCAGGGAATACGTCAGCACATCGTCGTTGGGATCTGTCGCCGTGATGTTCACCTGAAGTTCATTGCCCACTGTCGCCGACTGAGTTCCGATCGCCTGCAGCACCGGCGGACCTTCGGGAATCGTTCCGGTCGGAGTCACGATCACTCCGGAAATCATCGGGTCAGAAACGACTCGGGACAGATCAATATCCAGATTGCCGTCACCGATCACAGAAAACGTTTTCACCAGAGCGGTGTTGGCTCCGACCTCGGCGAACACATCCAGATCATTCAGAACCTGCTGCCCATCGATCGCCACATCAAAGACTCGGCGGCCCTCCCGAAAAGCTCGGGGCAGGGTTTCAGCAAACAAAAGATCAACCTGATAGGACTGTCCGGCCAGCGTCGGAATATTCAAGGCTACGTCTCCCAGTCGGGCCGGAGTCCACACCGACGACTGAAACACGGCTTCAGGAATCGACGCCGGAACATCGGCCACAGAAGCCGGGCGTCGAGGACTTCGCGTGCGAACGGAATTCAGAAAGCTCGTGGCCGAAGTAAAGTCACCAACCACTCCGCCTCCTGCGTTCAGCATCAATCCTGATCCGATGGGATCCTGAGGTTGGCCCGGCGAATTGACTGTCACACTGAACTGCTCGGACGACGTCGCCTGACCGTCAGACGCCTGAACCGTGATGGTGCTGGTTCCGGTGGCGCCGGTGGCTGGAGTCACAGTCACTGCGCGACTGTTCCCGCTTCCCGTGACCACCACTGAGGCATCCGGAATCACCGCGTCGTTGCTGCTGGAAGCTGTCACAGTGATGGGGTCGCCGTCCGCGTCGGTCACGGTAAAGTTCAACGGACCAATTGGCGAATTCACGGTTGTCTGCTGATCGGCGATGGCACTGATGACAGGTGCCGAATTCTGACCGGTTTCGCTCAACGGTCGAACGATGATGCCGGCAATCGCGGGGTTGTTGCGCCCGTGAACAAAATCCAGGTCCAGGTTATTGTCGGTGGCAGTGACCGTGAAGGATTTGACCAGAGCCGTGTTGGCTCCGGCCTCGCGATAAATGTCGAAATCGCTCAGGATGGTGTTGCCTTCCAGACTCACATCAAACGTGCGGACGCCTTCACGAAACGCACCTCGCCAGATCTCACTGAACAGAAGGTCGACCTGATATTCGCTGCCACCGGTCACCGGAATATCGAAGCTCAGTTCATCACCACGGCGTCCATCCCATGCGACGGACTGGAAGACTTCCTGCGGCAGGCTGCTGTCGACGTGAGAAAGGTCGATGCTGGCGCGAGTTCTCAGATAATCACGGGCGACGCCGTTTTCATAAGCTGAATCGGTCGTAAAATCCCCCACTGCAGCACCACCGGCGTTGATGAATGTGGTCATCAGCAGCCGGCTTTCCAGGGTCTGAGTTCCCGGATCCGCAAATGTGCGAGCAGGTCGGCCACGACGCGAACTGCGAAACGTTCGATAAGCAAATCGCAACTTCAGATCCTTCAGCCACTGTCCAGCAGTCATTCAGCACCTCTGCGTGTGAGAAATTTCAGATCGATTTTCGGCGTTATCACGTGGACGCATCCGCAGATTCGACCTAACCGGAATTTTCGAAAGATTCAGGAAATTCGTCCGCACGGGCAGATTATGGAACTTTCGCTCGTCCCTGTATCCGGAAGCAATGCCGCACACGGAAACGCTTTCGTCACCCCGACGTTCTGCAGAATTCACAGGCAGCGAGGCGCCGGGCAGGTGCTTCGGCCACGAATCCCGGTGCACGCTGACTTTCAGGCGGCTATGTTTGTTCGCGGCTGCCCTTGGAGCTGTTCCGCCGATTCCGTCAGTTTCTTTTCCGGTTCAACGCATGTTGTCTTTCCTGCCTCGTGTCCTGTTTCTCATTCCTGCCGTGATCACAGTTTCGGCGGCGTTTGGCCAGGGGATCGTCAACAAGAAGAACCCGGCGCCGGACGCGTTTCGTCAGCTGGAAGAGATCCTGCCAACCGCCAACGACTACCGAACCGCATCCGGAGCTCCAGGGCATCGATACTGGCAGCAGAAGGTGGATTACGACATCGACGTCACTCTGGATGACCGCCAGCAGAAGATCAGCGGTTCAGAAGTCGTCACGTACACGAACCGGTCACCGGATGAGCTCAGCTATCTGTGGCTGCAGCTGGATGCCAATCGGTTTCATCCGAATTCTGCCGCGAACCGACACCGGACTGCTCCGTCGATCGGTTCGAGAATGACATTCGACGCGATGAATTCGATCAGAACGGCTGCCGCATTTCCCGGTGGACATCAGATTCAGGAAGTCAGCGATCTTGCAGACGGAAAGCGTCTGAAATTTCAGATCGTCGGCAGCAACATGCGAATCGATCTGCCTCAGCCGGTGGCCTCAGGGGGTGAGTTTCGATTCAAAGTCCGATGGACATACAACGTGCCCGATGCCACCGTCATTCGAGGCCGCGGAGGTTACGAACATTTCGAAAAGGACGGCAACAACATCTACGAAATTGCTCAGTGGTTTCCTCGACTGTGTGCCTACACAGACGCAACGGGATGGCAGCACAAGGAGTTTCTGGGACAGGGCGAGTTCGCTTTGGAGTTCGGCGACTATCTTGTTCGAATTACCGTTCCCGATGATCACATCGTGGCTGCAACCGGTCTGCTGATGAATGCCGATGATGTACTCAGCGAACAGCACCGACAACGGCTGGTCGAGGCAAAGAAATCCCCAAAGCCGCTGTTCATCGTGACACCGGAAGAAGCTCGGGAGAACGAAAAGCATTCTTCCGAGACCGTTCAGACCTGGATCTTTCAGGCGAAGAACGTCCGTGACTTTGCATTCGCTTCGTCGAGGAAATTCGTGTGGGACGCGATGGGACACAGCAGCAGCGGAAATCCTGTGATGGCCATGTCGTTCTACCCCTGCGAAGGCGAGCCTCTGTGGAGCAAGTACTCGACGCAGGCCATTGTTCACACGCTGAACGTGTATTCTCGCTATACGTTCTCCTACCCGTACCCTGTGGCAATTTCCGTCAACGGTCCGGTGTACGGAATGGAATACCCGATGATCTGCTTCAACGGTCCTCGGCCCGAAGATGATGGAACCTACACAAAGCGGACGAAGTACGCTCTGATTTCGGTGATCATTCACGAAGTGGGGCACAACTATTTCCCTATGATCGTGAACACCGACGAACGACAGTGGACATGGATGGACGAAGGTCTCAACACATTTCTGCAGTATCTCGCGGAGGTCGAATGGGAAGACGATTATCCCAGCCGCAGCGGCGAGCCTTCAAAAATTACATCTTACATGACCAGCACCAGCCAGGTGCCCATCATGACGAACTCCGAATCAATCCTGCAGTTCGGACCGAATGGTTACTTCAAGCCCGCCACTGCGCTCAACATTCTGCGGGAAACAATCATTGGCCGGGAAGGCTTTGATTTTGCCTTCCGCGAGTACGCTCGTCGCTGGATGTTCAAGCGGCCCTACCCGGCAGATTTTTTCCGAAGCATGGAAGATGCGTCCGGAGTTGATCTGGATTGGTTCTGGCGAGCATGGTTTTACTCGACCGACCACGTCGATATCGCCATCACCAATGTCCGGCTGTTTCAGATCGACAATGGGGACCCCGTGGTCAATCGGGATCTCACTCTGAAGGAACGCGAGGACGAACCCAGATCGCTGTCTCAACAGCGCAACAAGTCGCTCAAAAAACGGATTGATCAGATTCCGGATCTGAAGGATTTCTATAACAGCTACGACGATCTGGCTGTCAGCGACGATGACCGAAAGAAGTTTGCAAAACATCTGAAGGACCTGAAGCCCGAAGAACGCCGTCTGCTGGGTCTGAAGACGCATTTTACCATCATCGACCTGCAGAATATCGGCGGAGTTGTGATGCCCGTCATTCTGAAAGTCACCTTCGAAGATGACAGTGTTCGTGAGATTCGACTGCCGGCCGAGATCTGGGTCCGAAATGCCCTGCATACTTCGCACCTGATGATGAGCGAAAAGCCGGTCCGCAGTGTGCAGCTGGATCCCCATCGCGAAACGGCTGATGCTGATCTCAGCAACAACACCTACCCGCCGGTGCCGACCAAAAGCCGCTTCCAGCTGTACCGTGAATCCAAATCGAAGAACGAAATGCAGAAGGCAAACGCTGTTAAAGAAGCCGCCGAGAAGAAGAAAGCTCCTGCGACCGACAAAAAAGAAGCTGACAAAAAAGAGGTCGACGAACCCGCGAAGAAGGAAACAGAATGATGCTGAGCAGAATTGTTCAGTCATTCACCGTGGGAATGCGGATCGCCTTCTCCGTCATGGCGGCAGCGGTCGTGTGTCTGACGTCGTCCGTCGAGGCTCATCCGTTTCACGCATCCATTGCAGAAATCGAATGGAATCCACGGTCCGCTCGGTTCGAGGTTGCACTGCGAATCAACCAGGCGGAACTGGAAGATGCTGTGTCTGCTGTGCAGGGGGCGCGGTTCCGAATCGAGGACTCTGCCGAAGTCGATCCGAAACTGCGGACATACATTCAACACAACTTCCGGGTGACATTCGAACCGTCTGACGAGGCTGAATTCCACTGGCTGGGAGCCGAGGCAGAACTGCACGAGATCTGGATCTACTTCGAAATCATCCCGAAGAAGGCGAACCCGTCGACAGAGAACAGTCCGCCAACCGGCCGAGCGGACCGCTGGGAAGATCTGTTTCCGACAGAGAAATCATCATCCCGAAAGTCAATCGTGGACGACGTGCTGGTCAAAAACCGTTTGCTGTTTGACGTTCAGCCGGCTCAGTTGAACCTGATCCGCCTGAAATGCGGCCGGCAGCGAGTTTCTTCACAGACAACAGCTGAAACCCCGTCTGTCCGACTTCAGCTGAACGGACTTTGATCGCTCGGCCGGATTCCAGCCTTCGGGCTGCGCGAGGTGCTCCAGTGACCTTTCACGTTTCAACATTGCCCAACAGCGTTGCCAGCCAGCGAGTGTCGTCGAAGCCATCGAGCGCAATGCGAGCGGTCATTGTGAGCGGCACGGAGAGCAGCATCCCGACCGGGCCCAGAACCCAGCCCCAGAAGACCATCGAACAGAAGACAACCAGAGGCGACAGACCCAGTCCTTTCCCCATCAGTCGCGGTTCAATGAAGTTTCCGATAGCTCCGTTGATGATGATAAACCCAACGGCCGCCGCAATGGCGGGAAGTGTCGTCAGTTCCAGCCAGGCAATCAGGATGGCCGGCACGGCTGCAATGAACGATCCGATGTTGGGGATGAAGTTAAACAGAAAGGCCAGCAGTCCCCACAGCACGGAATAACGAACTCCCAGGAAACTCAGCCAGATCGTAATCAGCACACCTGTGGCCAGACTGACCCAGGTTTTCATCACGATGTAATGCTGAATGCTCTTGATGATTCGAGCGGCCCGGTCACCGACATCATCTTTGCGAACGAAGGCCTGGTGCATTTTGACTTCAAAGGTTCCGACTTCCAGAAGGATGAAGACCACAGTCAGCAGAATCAGAAAGACATTGCTGAGCATCTGGCCAATGCTTCCAGCCACCGACGCCGCCAGGGAAATGGCCGCTCCCGGGCTGAACTGCTGCAGAATGTAGGCATCCCACCCGCGCTGGTCTCGGGGAATGGAGCGTTCGGGTTCGGGAAAACGGAAGACCGCAGGAAGCTCTTCCTCACCGGAAGCTGATTTCGATTCGGGACCGGGAGCGATGTCTTCTGCGGACTCAGGCCGATCATCGGCGTTTGATTCGGCGGAAGCATCTTCCGAATTCGGATTCTCAGAAGCAGAACGCTCCGGCGAAGCGGAATCTCCGGCGACCTCGGGAAGCGGTGTCGCCGGGCTTTCACCGGTACCGTCCGACGCGCCGACTGCATCCGCGACAGCAGGCGGACCTTCGGCTTTCGGCTTCTGCGGATCTGAGTCCGTGTCGCGAATCCAGCCCGGCCGCAGTTGGTCAATCTGCCGCCGAAATCCCCGAGTTCGCTCCTGCAGCAGTTCTTCGTAATGACGGTGATTCGAAGTGAATCCCGCGATGGATTCCATGACCACAAACACCACACTCAGCATCACCGCCGACAGCACACTGACGACGATCAGCAAGGCCAGCCAGTTGGCGACCTTTCGCTTCAGCAGAGCGAAATACGCCGGCGCGCAGATCACGGACAGAAACACAGCCAGCAGCAGCGGATTCAGAATCGGTTCAGCCGCACGCATCCCGGCGACCACCAGCACAAAGGCCGCAGCCATGTACAGATAGGAGACACCCCGTGCCTGAGACGCCTGAAGGTTTGTTTCTGCCATCACGTGATTCCGAAGACATGGTTTTCACAGAATGTGACCAACGCCCGCGGCAGCATAGCAAATTCTCAGGATTCCTTCCGAGTCAGCCCCCGCCAGGTCTGATGCTGAAATTCGGAATTCATTTCGGAGATGTCCTGAACGCCTGAAATCGATAAGCTACGACCGCGTGCGAGACCGGATGCCGGCCGACGTCATTCATCACTTTGTGAGGAGAAGAGCTCCCAATGTCGCAGACAGCCATGAACGTTGAAGCCGCAGTTCGAGAACGCTACGGGGCTGCCGCTCAGCAGGCCGAGCCCGCTTTGTGCTGTCCGGTCGACTATGACGCTCGTTACCTTGCCGTCATCCCGGAAGAAATCATTGAACGCGACTACGGCTGCGGGGATCCGTCGCGACACCTGGCTCCCGGTGATCATGTGCTGGACCTGGGTTCGGGAGGCGGCAAGATCTGCTACATCGCTTCGCAGGTTGTGGGGCCTTCGGGGCGCGTGATCGGGGTTGACGTCAATGCGGAAATGCTCGAACTGGCTCGGCGCTACCAGCAGCAGGTCGGTGACCGCATCGGCTATCACAACACCGATTTTCGCAAAGGAAGAATTCAGGATCTGAAGCTGAATCTGGAACTGCTGGAAGAGCACCTGAAGTCATCGCCCGCAGCATCCGCGGCCGACTGGCTGGCGGTTCAGGAATATGCCAATCACCTGCGAAAGACTGCTCCGCTGGTTGATGATGACAGCGTCGATGCCGTGGTGTCCAACTGCGTGCTGAACCTGGTGCGCAACGAAGATCGTCGGCTGCTGTTCGAGGAAGTTTATCGTGTTCTGAAGCGGGGCGGCCGAGCTGTCATCAGCGACATTGTGTCTGACGAAGACGTTCCCGCAGATCTGCAGAATGATCCGAACCTGTGGAGCGGCTGCCTGAGCGGCGCTTTCCGTGAAGATCGTTTTCTGGAGGCATTCGAAGACGCCGGTTTCTACGGCATCGAGATTCTCAGCCGCCAGGAAGCTCCGTGGGCCGTGATTGAGGGCATTGAATTCCGAAGTGTGACCGTACGAGCATGGAAGGGGAAGGACGGCCCCTGTCAGGATCGAAAGCAGGCCGTCATCTACAATGGCCCATGGAAAGCCGTGATCGACGATGACGGACACAAACTTCTGCGAGGTGAGCGAATGGCGGTCTGTGAGAAAACCTATCGGCTGTACACCTCCGCACCGTATGCCGGCGACATCACCCCGATTGAACCGGCGGCCGTGGTTCCTCTCACGGAAGCTCCCCTGTTCGACTGTCACGGGTCACCAATTCGCAAACCTTCGGAAACCAAATCCGGCGGTTTGGAACTGAACATCCTGCCCGGTTCCGACTGTTGCGGAACATCCGGCTGCTGCTGAACCTCCGCCGGGACCCGTGTTCACGTTGTCCCTGTTCGCGGTTGCCCGGGTTGTTCCGTGATCCGTCAGAGGCCGCGTTCATCGGATGGCCTGGGCCGGGCTGTCAAAACCGCCAGACACCATTCGGCGGGCTGCAGATCGCTGCGAACTTCGAACAGGACCGTGTCAGCTCCGGCTTCCATCAGCACCGGCAGCAGACCGCGATGTGAGTCTGACGCCAGAATCAGAATCGGCGGGCGACGAGCCTGACGCGACAGACGGCGAAGCAGTCCCAGGCAGTCTCCTTCCAGCCCGAACAACACAATGATGATTCCGGCCGTGGACGACTGATCGCTGAACAGCAGGACTTCCTTCGGCAGCAGCAGCGTTTCGAAGACCGGCGTTCGTCCCTGAAATCCTTCTCGATCCAGCAGCTGGCTGTTCACTTCCAAAGCAATCGGCGCCGCCCAGCGTTTGGACGGATCCAGAACGAGGAAATGGCGGAGTGTCCAGTCCGGAAGATAGCGTTCCGCCTGACGATGTCCCGTCGCCCGAGGCTGATGCGAGCCGTCTGCGGACAACAAATTCAGGGACGGACCGGTCTCAGGTCGATCAGCTTCTGAGTTCCCTGAGCTCAATCCTGACGCGGGTTCCGGATCATCACCGGGGGGCTGACCTGCCGAGTCCGGAACGTGCTCTTCTGAGTATGGCGGAAGAGTCATTCAATGCCTCTCATTCGCCGGACCGGTCAGAATTCACAGTTCGTGTCTGCTGCTTCGCTGAAAGCTCTGCGAAACCGGACGGAAGCAGTCTCGACACAACAGGAAAACACACCGGCAGCGGTTCGCCTTCTGACGGCAGTTTGGGCACCAGTGCACCTGCCACCCAGTTCAGAACATCGGAAATTCCCTGGCCGGTTGCGGCGGAAATCGCAAAGGACACCACGGACGGATGGAGCTTTCGAACGGCTGACAACTGATCAGTGGCACACAGGTCAACTTTGTTCTGAATCACAGCGACCGGACAGTTCGACGGAATCTCCGGCAACAGTTCCTCATCCTGAGCACTCCATCCCAGGCTTCCGTCGAACAGGTACAGACACAGGTCGCTGCTGCGCAGCGCGTGGCGAGCAGCCTGAATGCCGACGGATTCGATTTCGTCGTTCTTACCCGAACGGATCCCGGCAGTATCAATCAGTCGAATGGGCCAGCCATTCAGCACAATGTCGGAATCGACCAGATCCCGAGTCGTTCCGGGCTGATCAAACACGATGGATCGATCATACCCCAGCACCGCATTCATCAGGCTGGACTTTCCGGCATTGGGCAGCCCCACAACAGCCACCGTCCATGGCTGAGTCAGATGGTCGGCGAAGTGCCGCCAGCTGAGAAACCGCAAGAGCTGGACACGCTGATCATCGGAAAGAAGATCCACGTTCGACACGCCGTTCGTGGATTCCAGAAAGTCCGCCAGCAGCCCACTGCGCTGAGCCATCAGGTAACGAGCCGTCTGCAGAGTGCGGCAGCTGAGCAGTTCCTTCAGAATTGCCTGGTCGAGTTCTGAGTCGGTGGCGTCGGTCGTGAAGTCAGAGGGCAGTGGGCATTTCAGAGTCTCGCAGATCATGCTTACTGCAGCTTCGCCGCCATGACAGCTGATTTCCCAGACGCACGCCGTCGTGCGAACCATCACCACATCTTCCTGGCCCCAGTGTCCGTAAACGATCCGATTGATCCGGGCGGATGAGATTGGAAGACCACTGGCCGTCTGAAACCTGGTGTCCAGTTCGCACGCATCCGAGGAATCTCTCACTTCAACGCGCAGCACCGCCACAGCACCGCGACCGGCTGCGGTCAGGCGAGTGACCTGAAAAGGGCTGGCTTCAAAGTGTTCCATGCGAAATACACGACCAAAAGCTTCGGTCAACACCGGAGTCCCCGCTGTCGTCCACATGTCGCCGACAGCAATTGCGAGAAGCCCTGAGAGTTCAGCGATCGCTGAGTTCTTTGACGGGCAGGTGTTTGAGGATTTCGGCGGCGACCTGCCGCCCGAGCAGCTCACGAGCTTGCTGAGTCAGGTGGACTCCGTCGTCCGCGATGAGCTCGCCTGTCTGCAGCGGTGCTGAAGGACGGGTAAGAGAAGTGTTCAGGTCGTTGACGGGAACCTTCAGCGGTTCCATCACTCTGCGGGCGATGGAGTTGTACCGGTTGACCGCGTCGTTCGTCAGAACATAGTCGGTCTTCTGTCGAGTCGCGGCAGCTCGGTCATCAAGAATGGGAGTTGTCGTGGCAAAGATCACCATCGCTGTTGTCTGACTTCGAATCGCTTCCACGATTGTTCTCAGATTCGCCTCGTACTGCTCAGGAGATACCTGAAACCTTTCAGAGTCCCGAAAGTATTTGGTGTCGTGGATGCCGCAGTTCAGATGAACGACCGCAGGGTGTGCTGCAATCACCCATGCGTTCAGATGTTTCAGCACGTTCGAACTGTCGCCTCCGTTGGCAGCCGCACTGATGACTCGGGCCTTTCCCTGCAGTTCCTTTGTGACGACCGGCGCATAGCTGAGTCGGATGGAGTCGCCTACAAGAACAACGGCCGGAAGCTCGGAAGCCTCCTGCGCCGCGGAGGTCCCGAAAGTTGAAACGCAGAGGACGGCTGTCAGAACGACGGCTGAATTTCCGGACATGGATGGACTCCTGCGGCGAGTTCAGTTTCCGAACGTGGCGACAGCTGAACCGGACAGGCGTTCGAGTTCAATCGGTTCGCTTCGGAGAGTCTGGTCGATCGTAAAGGTGAAGCGGTGTCGGCCGGGAGTCACGATGATGGAAAACTGATCCGTCAGGTCAACGGGTTTCTCGTCGACGCGAAGTTCCAGCCCCTGGACTCCATTCAGGTGCAGAACGACATCTCCCGCTGTTTCGGCAACAAGTGTACAGCGAGCAAAACACACGCCTCGACTTCCCGCCGCTGAACGGTTCTTCACACTCACCGTCGGCAGCTCCAGCACCGGCAGCGTGCCATCGACTTTGCTGTAGGCTCGGACCCACGTAAATGCCGGATCGTCAGTTGCCGCCATGGCGTAGCTGGTTCGTCGAAGCTGAAACGCTGCGGCATCGGTGGCAGACATCACGTCCCATGTTCGCGCCAGCTGGCGGCGGCTGATCGTGAATTCCGGAGTGCGTCCAAGTTCCGACAGAAACCGGACCAGCGACGTCAGTTCACGGTCCGTCAGCACATCGACCAAACCTTCGGGCATCAGCGACAAACCCTGGCCGATTTCTTCGATATCCTTTCGAGGCACTGTCACCAGTTCGTTGTTGCCGTTGCGAATGACGACTTCCTGATCTGAGGCTTTCACCTGAACTCCGGAGAGAACTTTGCCTTCCGTGGTAGCGATAACGATGGTGTGATAGTTCTCCTTGACTTTGGCATTGGGATTCAGCAGTGATTCCAGCAGGTAATCCGGCTGAGCACTTCCGCCCAGACTGACCATATCCGGTCCCACCAGTCCTCCGGCTCCGCCGATGGCGTGACATTTCAGGCAGCCCAGCTTTTCGTTGCGGAAGACCGCTTCGCCTTCGACGGCCGTGGCACTCTGCTGAACCATCGTCAGCAGTGAGCCTCGTTCTTCGGCGGAAATGTCCTTGCGGCTGGTGATGTTCCCGGCGGTCTTCAGGGCAGCCTCCAGCTCCGGTGCAGCTCGCCCGGCTTCGCGAACAATCCTCAGAATTTCCCGAGCGACATCTGTGTCAAGTTTTGCACCGGCAAGTCGATCGGCCAGAAGCCTGTCTCCGTTTTTGACGACCATGAAGCTGCGCGCCAGGTCTTCCGGATGGTCGGCGAGTTTCATTTCGGAAAACAGACGTACCGCAGACTGAGCTCCACGGCCGGGATTGAGTCCTGTCAGCAGTGCCGCCGCGTGCCGACGCAGCCGAAGCGGCGTTCCGGCGGCATCCGCGGTCTGCTGCAGCTGACTGATGGCCGGCGGACCTCCCATCAGAGCAAACCCTTCCAGCGCCGCCATCTGCAGGTCCTGGTTTTCCTGATCGTTGACCAGAATCTGTTGCAGCGTTTCAGCGGCAGCAGGAAGTTTCCATTGCCCGACCGCCTTCAGCGCTACGGACCGCAGCTGCAGATCGTCCGATGTGAGTGCTGCCTGAAGTGTTTCAGCCGACAGCGGCACCTGCAGATTTCCACGACCGCGAGTCGCCGTGACCGCGGAAAGAAACGCTCCGGCGTCGTGCTGGTTCACTGCGCTTCGGACAAGTTCGGAAATCTGCTGAGCGTTTCCGGAAGCAGCGACCAGCTGGACCACCTGCTGTTTCTGTTCAGTGGACGATGTGTCCGCATATAGGCGACTGAGCAGAAAGTCGACAGGAGCCCCCTGATCGACGGCAGAAAAAGCCGCCAGCAGATGATTGACATTGCCGCCGAAATTGAGTGTTCCGGCCTGAAATGCGGGCATCCACGCAGAAGCAGTTTCCCGAGCTGTCAGCCAGATGGCGTAGTCCAGAAATGTATCGGTCGGGTGATCTGTCGCCTGGATGGCGATTTGAATTCGATCCGCTCCGTAGCACAGTTCATTGATGGCTCTGACTGCTTCAGTCGCGTTCCCGTCGGCCCCCGTCTGCGTCACCTGTTCGATGGCTCGTTCGCGTTCTGAATCTGCATTCGGGGAATAGGCCACACTGCGAACCGCTTCCAGACGAACTCGGGGATGAGTATCGTTGACAGCCTGCTGAAACCACTGACTGCTGTCCGGGCCGATCATCGCTTTCCAGTGACTGAGGACTCGGACCGCCGCCGCGCGAACTCGACCATCTTCCGCCTTCAGCAGACTTTCCAGCAGAGGACGTTCGACGGCTCGCAGCGACTGAAAACACCATAGTGCTTCCAGACGCAGCTGCTCCGTCTGAGCGGAAACCGGAATCGCCGCCACCCATTTTCGCAGCTCCGGAAGGACTTCCGCTCCGCGCTGGCGGAGCACCTGTTTGGCGTTTTGACGCTGAGCATTGTCGGGACTGCTGAGCAGCTGAAACAGTTCGGCCGTTGTGAGTTCCGGGGTGTTGATCTGAGTTCGCTGAGGTGCCCCTTTCCAGGTCACTCGCCAAATGCGTCCATGCGTGTGGTCGCGACGAGGATCACGGAAGTCGACTTCGCCGTGCTGAATGATGGGGTTGTACCAGTCGGCAATGTAGATGGCTCCGTCCGGCCCCAGTTTGACATCGATCGGCCGGAAGGCGACGTGATTGGAACGAATGACTTCCTGCTGTTCCCGCGAAACAAATCCGGACCGGTCTTCAGCCAAAGTAAACCGACAGACTCGATGCCCGCGAAAATCATTTGTGATGGCACTTCCCTGCCAGTCGGCCGGAAGCATAGGCGTTTCGACAATTTCCAGACCGCAGTGTTTGGGGCTGCCGGGATTCAGACCGTGGAGAATCTGCGGAGCGTCCGCAGCTGTGAAGTAGTAGGCCCCCGGGACCACATAGTTGATGCCTTCTCCTCCGGCTCCGTCCGTAGCGAACGACTGTCCGAAACGGTCGAAGTGATGTCCCCAGCTGTTCACCAATCCTCGCATGAAGACGCCCAGTTCCAGCGTTTCCGGACGGAACTGCCAGATGCCGCCGGCGTTCAGGCGACGGACGCCCCACGGAGTTTCGATGTGACTGTGGATGTAAATTGACTGATTGAAATACAGATAACCGTCGGGGCCCCAGCGCAGAGTGTGCAGGATGTGGTGAGTGTCTTCCGTCCCGAAACCGGACAGAACGATGCGTTTGGAATCAGCTTTCAGGTCGTTATCGGCGTCAGCGAAGTGCAGCAGTTCGGTGCTGTTGGCCACGTAGGCACCGCCGTCGCCTGGAGCGATCCCGGTAGGAATGAGCAGTCCTTCTGCAAACACATGAGTGCTGTCGGAGACACCGTCATGATTGGTGTCCTGCACCACCACGACCCGGTCGGTGGCTTCATCACCGGGCCTGATGTGCGGATAGACTTCGGAACTCACAATCCACAGCCGCCCCGCTTCGTCAAAGTTCATCTGAATGGGCTTCGCGATAATCGGGTCTGCGGCAAACAGATTGACTTCGAAGCCGTCAGGCAGGACGAAGGTGGCTTTTTCGAGTTCCGGATCCGGAACAGGAATATCCTTCAGGTCTCGCTGAGCAACGGCGGACGGCACGCAGGCTGTCGCCGCAAAAATAAGAATCAGAAGCTGGCGGAAAGCAGTCATGGTCTGAATCGGCGAAGAAAACAGGCGAGATGAAATCACTGAGGCAATTGTCCCGGAAGGAGCGAACGATCAGCAAGTGGCAGACCGAAGATCAGATCACTTTGCTGCGTCCGATGTCAGTCGAATCTGAACCGGGACCGGCTGAGCAGCGATGTGGATCTGTTGTTCAAGTTCATCGATCAGCGGATCGAACTGAGCAATTTCGCCGGCGTTGTTCCCCTGTTCGTGTTTGCGAAAGCCGAACAGATAGGTGATGTTCTGCGGACGCCAG
Organism: Planctomycetaceae bacterium; assembly: GCA_041398865.1. GTDB lineage: Bacteria > Planctomycetota > Planctomycetia > Planctomycetales > Planctomycetaceae > Fuerstiella. Next base: position 95,751 of record JAWKTY010000014.1, on the reverse strand, counting down.
CGATGAAAGTACAGTTCGTTCTTGCGCACAATCAGTGCCCGCACCTGATCCATGGCCGGATTGCCGGTTGTTGAAAACAGAGTCTCGCTGCCGATCGTTGCCTGCGAAAGAATCAGCGGCGAGGTGAGTCCCGGAGTCGACAGTTCTGCCTGAATTCCCCCGATGACGGATTCGGAGACTCGAATTTCAGGAACGAACAGAGCCGTGGTCGAAGGCAGAAATTCGAAGCTGACTCGCTGACCCGGAGTTCCGTTCCAGACGATCTTCTGAATTGTGCCGTCCGGGCAGGTCACTGCTGAGTTCTGAGCGTCAACGGACACCGCCGGTCGATGCAGCGGAAGATCGAACAGTCGAGCGGCAACCAGAGCTGAGACGCAGCGGTATCCCGCATCGTTCCAGTGCATTCCGTTGTCGGTCCACTGCCGATTTCGGGCGGCACTCAGATCCGGATGGCTCCGCAGTTCCGGTGGCATCGGAGCGTCCGAGGCCCATGACTGGACCACCTGCAGATCTTCGGTGAAGTGGTCAAACAAATCCACAAACCGGCACTGAGTTGCCGTAGCGACCTGCCGGACGACTCCGGAAAAACGTTTCAGGACGGAATTGAATCGCGACGCCGGAGGAATGGGCGGTGCAACGTCAACAAACGGATGCGGTGACCAGAACACCACTTCGGCTCCGGTGGACGCCAGATCGCGCTGCAGCACCGTGAGTTGAGCCCGAAAACGTTCCAGACTGTCATCACTGCCGTCGGATGACAGAGCTTCATTCTGTCCATAGCAGACCATGATCACCGTGGGTTCTTCAGCGCGGACCTGTTCGATCAACCGTTCATAGCCTCGAGCCGGAGCATCAAAGATGCCTCGGCTTTCTGCAAAGACGGTGTCCGCGCTCCATCCGAGATTTCGAAACGTCACTCGCAGGTTTCCGGCATTCGCGGTCAGAGCACCTTCCAGATGTCCATACAGTTGAGCTCGTTCAATGAACGTCCCTCCTACCAGCAGCACGTGGTCACCGTCCTGAAAACGGAATGCGGACGTCAGCCGGTCCTCACGCTGACTCCTGTTGGCCCATGTCAGCCGCTGAACATCACCGGGGACCGCTTTGATGGACGCGGCAGGGCCGGCACCCGTCCAGTCGCGATCATTGAAGTCCGTCTGCTGCCAGCCGATCGGAGGACGATCAGCTGTTATCCGCCATCCAACCGCCTCCACCACGACGTTTGCCCCGGCTTCCAGCCAGGCTGCCTGTGGCTTTTCCTGATTGGCGACGGATGCAGAGACTGCGATGCAGTTTCGACCGGGACGCAGCAGTTCCTGAACGGGCCAGGCTACGGTTCCGCTGATCGGAAGTCTGGCCGCCAGTCTCTGCCCGTTGAAATACACAGAAACAACTCCGGTGCCATTCAGCCGAAGTTCGGCGGAAGAACCATTCATCGATCCACTGACCTGAATCAGCTGTCGCAGCCAGACAGTCTGCTCAGAGACAGCCTTTTCATTCGCTGGCGGCGACGGTGTGTCCTGAGCGCAGCCGGACCGGAAGCTTCCGGTCGTCAGACAAATCATTAAAAGCCATAAGGCGAAGGGCCGGTTGACCATCGTCAGAATTCCAGCGGGCAGGAAGAAGGAGGCGGAAGAGATCTGAGGCGTGTTGTGCAATATCGTGCGGCCCTGGCAGTGCCGGTGTTTTTCTTGCTCAATGACCAGTGACACACGAACCCGCGGTTCGAGCCACGGGATTGTCGGCGGAAGAGGGTGAGAATACGGCACGGTCCTCAGACAGCCTCCGGAAACATTTGAAGAAATTGTGTTTAGAGCGAGCGATGAAAATTGACCAGTTCCTGAACTCGGTCGAACCCCGCGGCGTGAAACAGTTCCAGTCCGGGAATGTTGTCTTCGAGGATCTGAGCTTCCACCTGCTGGATTCCCTGATCCCGGAGACGGCGACAGATTTCCAAAACCAGTGACAGACCGTAACCGTGTCGTCGAATTTCCGGTGGAACAAAGACGTTCTGAATCCCCACGGCTCGGACACCCCATTTGGGTACGTAGACGTCCAGGCCGATGATCTGACCGGATGCCACCATGCTGGAATCATCCCGTTCCTGAAGTTCAAACCTCAGCCCATCCAGCTGGCCGAACCGCACGTGCCACCACCACGGGAGATCGCCAACTCGGTCGGTAATCGTCAGATTCAGTCGGCGGCGGTGACGGATCAGGCGAGCACTGACCGGGTCTCGCCCCATCGTCAGGTCACGCTGAAGAATGATGGTTCGATGGCCCGGGGTATATCCCAGCGGCTGGAAAAATTCGGGCCAGGCAGCTGACGTGTGACTGAATCCGGACGCCTGCAGACCGCCGTAGATTCCGTTGTAGAAGCCGTTGCCATCCAGACCGGCTCCGGCCGTGATTCTCGTGGCTCCGTGATTCCGCAGGTAGTCTTCCGCGAGTTTTAACAGTTCACGACCGATTCCGTGACGACGGTGATCGGGATGAACGTCAACGGCAGCGATGATGCCTCTGGTTTTGTCGAGCGCACCGCCGTCTGCAGCAGCAGAAAATCCCGCGTGACAGAAACCGACAATCCGCCCTTCAATTTCTGCGACAAAAAAGCCCTTTCGATCAAAGAAAGGCTGCGAAAAAACGAACAGTTCCAGAATGTCGTTGGGAAAGCCTTCGGCAGCGCTGGGGCCCAGAGCAGACTGGTGCCAGAGTTTCAGAATCTCCGGTGGATCGCAGTTATGAAACGTGCGGTATTCAACCACGAGATCACATGCCTCAATTTAAGCAGCAACCGGAGTGCAGGTCAGCAAACACGATCGATGAAGTTTCTAGAACAGGACCGCCGCCGCTCGACAGTCTTGCGGGACACGGACCGGCCAAAAACAGCGGCCTCGATCCGGCGTTTCTCCTTCGAAACTCTAACGCTCCCGCCAGCGACTGACAAGCAGTGCAATGGGGGCATTCTGAGTCTTCCGCGAGTTGAACCGGATCCAGACGATTTCCGTCAGGGAACGGATTTCGGTAGGATGGTTCATTCCTTCGACCAACCCCGATTTTGAACGGGATTCCGGGGAATCAAACAGGGAGACAGGCAGATCCATGGCGTGGACCGACCGCGAATTGTGTGCTTGGCTGGATGAAATGCTTCCGGCGGAACGCATGACGGAACTCGAGCAGCAGCTGCGGGATGATTCCGCCCTGCAGGCTCGGGTTCGAGGTCTGATTCATCGTCGTGATCAGGGTGGACACAGTGTGGGAGAAATCTGGCAGCGAGCGGCCATCAGCTGTCCGAGCCGCAGCGAACTTGGCGGATTTCTTCTGGAAACTCTGCCCGACGATCAGGCTCGGTACATCGAATTTCACCTGATGACAGTTGGCTGCCGACGCTGTCAGGCGAACCTGAAGGACCTGGAAGACCACGCAGCTTCCGGAAGTGAAGTTCCCCAGCGTCGGCAGCGGTTTTTTGAATCGTCGGCTGGCCTGCTGCCGAAGGATTCTTCCGAGGGATTTTCTCATGAAGCGGATCGATGATCGACGCTGCAGATACAGTTTCCCGACTGCTGCTCGATGAGCGAACAGCGGACGGCTGGTGGGAAGGGCAGCTTTCCACGTCAGCTCTGTCCACAGCAACCGCTGTGATGGCGCTGAGTCAGGCTGTGAAGACCGCTGACAATCAGGCAACCGTCGAAGAAGTCGAAAACGACCGCCGGCTCATTCGCAACGGGCTGCAGTGGCTGGCCGCTCATCAGAACAGTGACGGCGGCTGGGGCGACACCGTCATGAGCATCAGCAACATTTCCACGTCGATGCTCGTGAATGCAGTTTTCCACGCCTCCGGAACGATCGAACATTTTTCCAATGTCGTGAAAGCTTCTCAAGCCTATATCGATTCGATCGGCGGTGTGGATGCCGTGGTCAGGCGATATGGAAAGGATCATACGTTTTCCGTTCCGATTCTGACTCATTGTGCTCTGGCCGGAATCGTCGACTGGAAACGGGTGATGCCGCTGCCGTTTGAACTGGCCTGCATTCCGGCTCGGTTTTACGCGGCTGTTCGGATGCCCGTCGTCAGTTATGCTCTTCCTGCGCTGATCGCCATCGGTCAGGTGATCTTCCGCCATCAGGGACACTGGAACCCTGTCGTTCGCTGGATTCGCCGAGCGGCCATTTCGCCGTCGCTGAAGGTGCTGGAACGAATTCAGCCCGAAAACGGAGGCTTTCTGGAAGCCACGCCGCTGACCAGTTTTGTCTGTATGAGCCTTCTGGGGTGCGGTTTAAGGCGGCACATCGTGACAGAACGCTGTCTGTCGTTCATACGAAGTTCCGTGCGAAGCGACGGCAGCTGGCCAATCGACACCAACCTGACGACCTGGGTCACAACGCTCAGTGTCAACGCTCTGGCGAACACTCCCGGTCCCGGTCTGAAACCTTCCGAACGGACCGCCATTCGAAACTGGCTGCTGAAACAGCAATATCAGACGGTCCATCCGTACACGAATGCTGCTCCGGGAGGCTGGTCGTGGACGGATTTGCCCGGCGGCGTTCCTGACGCGGACGATACTCCGGGAGCCATGCTGGCTGTTTTGAATCTGCGTCCCGAATCCGAGTCATTTGAAGCCGCTGAGATTCGATCACTGCAGATGGCGGCGATCTGGCTGCTGGATCTGCAGAACCGTGACGGCGGCTGGCCGACGTTCTGCCGAGGCTGGGGGACGCTGCCTTTCGACCGCAGCAGCAATGACCTGACCGCGCATGCCATGCGAGCTCTCACCGAATGGCAACGACGAGTCCCGGACATTCCCGCGCAACTGCATCGGCGGACCCGCGGCGCCGTTCTTCGGGGATTGAAATACCTGCAGAAAAATCAGCGATCGGACGGAACATGGCTTCCGCTGTGGTTCGGTCATCAGTTTCATTCTCAGGAAGAGAATCCGCTGTACGGAACCGCAAAAGTTCTGCCGGCGGTTCGAGCGATCAACCATGATCATGCGGGCAAAGACATGATTCAGAAAGCCGCAACCTGGCTGCTTCAGAATCAGAACCCGGACGGCGGCTGGTCTGCTGTTCGAGGGCTGGTCAGTTCTGTCGAGGAAACCGGGCTGGCGATGGAAGCTCTGGCCGGAATTCCTGAGGCAGTCGAAGCACTGCAAGCCGGACGCATATGGCTGGAGAACCGCATCCAGGACGGATCCGTCTCCACACCCAGTCCAATCGGCTTTTACTTCGCAAAGCTCTGGTATTTCGAACGCCTGTACCCCCTGATCTTCGCAACGGCCGCTTTGCGAAAAACCGGTCCGTTGAGTTCAACGGTGGAATCCCGCAGTGTTCGGGGGGGCTGAACGCGGTTTTCCTGGTTTTGCGGAGGATCCCGAAAGATCGCGGCAAGAATTCCGGGGAGGTGCCTGGCGACTTGCATCCGTTGATGGTGTAATGACGCGTCAACAGATGGAATTCGAGCGTTTTTCGGTGGAAATCGCAGTTCTGCGAAGGCACCGAGTTATGCGGGCGGGTTCCCTGCGGATCGACTGATGGAAATTCGGTCAATCGTGCTTTATGCCTCTGAATGCTCCTGAGGAGTCCCGAGTGTCAACGGTTCCCTTCTCTGAAACTGATCTGGAAACTGATTCCTCTCCGCAGGCGGCGATCGGGGTTGATGACGATCCTGCGCCGGTCAGAAAAAAGGGGCGTCGCCGCAGTACCAGTCACCTGAAGGCTGTTCCCGAATCGCTCGAACAGCGGGAATTCATCAAACAGGCCGCGGAAAGCTACGCGCGCGAACTGGATCGAGCACGAGCCTTCAACAAGAACGAACTGGAATCTCATGCCCGCACGCTGATGGATCAGCTGCAGCTGCCGGAAAAGTTTCTTGGCTTTGTCATGGTGATGATCGGGAACTTTTTCTGGAAACAGCAGTTCCTTGCCATCCCTTTTGAACGCCGCATGCTGCTGTTGCCACATTGCCTGAAACATGCCGAAGGCTGCCCCGCTGAGTACTCTGAATTTGGTCTGGACTGTGAACGCTGCGGTGCCTGTTCGATTGCCGACTATAAGGTGAAGGCCGAACAGCTGGGATACAAGGTACTGGTTGCCGAAGGTTCGCCGGTTGTCCTGAAGATCATCGTTTCCGGTTACATTGACGGCATTCTGGGAGTCGCCTGCCTGAATGTTCTGGAGAAGGCGATCGACAAGGTTCTAATCGCCGGAGTCCCTTCGTATGCGGTGCCGCTGCATTCCGGCGACTGCATGAACACGACTCTGGACGAGGCCTGGGTCTGGGATGTTCTGGACAAGTACGAACCGCTGCCTGCCAGACCAACCGCCAGCTACATTCCGATCATGCGAGCATCCGCTCGCATGTTTGAAAAGGATTTCGACCGTCTGCTGCCCCGAATCCGCACAAAGAACACGACAGGAAAAATCGGACCGCTGGCCTTTACGGAATCCGTGTCCTACGAGTGGCTGGCCAATGGCGGCAAACGTTTTCGTCCGTTCATTACTCTGGCAGCATGGCACGCGGCTTCCGGCGGTCCGATGCTGACGGCGGGTGACCCCACTCCGGACATTCCCGACGGTGTGGCTCAGATCGCGATGGCCATCGAAGCGTTCCACAAGGCCTCGCTGGTTCATGACGACATTCAGGACAACGACGAATTCCGCTACGGCGTGGACACCGTTCACCGCCAGCATGGCATCGGCCAGGCCATCAACATCGGAGACCACCTCATCGGACTCGGCTATCGTCTGATCCACACCGCTCGCGATATCGCTCCGGAAGTTGCCGTCGATATTGCCGACAGCATGTCAACCGCTCATATCCGACTCTGCGATGGTCAGGGCGCTGAAATGTCATGGCAGCAGTCGCCGGACTGGGATATCACGCCGATTGACGCTCTGCAGATCTACGCTTTGAAAACATCGCCGGCCTTCGAAGCGGCACTGTACGCCGGTCTGAGACTGGCCGGTCACGAGCTGGCAAAGACTGACAAAGTGGGAACATTCTGTCGCCATCTGGGAGTGGCGTTCCAGATTCTGAACGACCTGAAAGACTGGCGCGGGGATGTGGACAACAAACTGAAGCGAGGTCAGGATGCTCTGGCCCTTCGACCCACTGTTTTGCTGGCTCTGGCGCTGAAGGATGCCTCTCCGGAACAGCGAGCAACCCTGCAGTCGGTGCTGTCCGGAGAATTCGGACACCTGTCCGAGGACGCTCGGATTGAAAAAATGCGGGCGGTGTTCGACAGCTGCGGCGTTTTTGAGAAGGCTGAGATTCTGGTTGAGCGCTCGCAGGAACGAGCTGAAGCAATTGTGTCCGGCGTCACGGACGATCGTATCCAGGCTCTGCTGCAGTTCTTCGTGGAAACCGTACTGGCTCGCGACACTCCTCCGACCGCGGCCGAGCATCTGGACGTGAATTCTCCACTTCCGCCGCCCCGGCCAAAGTCGGTCTTCGTCCCGCTGACGGTCGGCAATCCCTGACCTGAGCAGGGTCAGGTGCGTGAAGTGATTGTAATCACGAAGAGGCACGGTATGACGAATATTGTGTGCAGATTTCTGAATGTCGATTGGTGCTTTTTGAAGTGATTCGCGGTGTTGTTTTTCCTGAGGGCTTAACCTCTCCAATCACCAATCACCAATCAGAAACCGTCAATCAAATTCGAACACGTTCTGTGCCTGCGTCGAGACATGCGTCCGATTCTTTGGTGATGCGGTGAACGCGGGTTTTCCTGGAACAAATCACTTCACGGCCGCAATCACCGATTGGCAGCAGGTTGACTATGGATCTCGCTGAGACTCATGAACTGATTCTGGACCTGTTTTCGGCTGACCCATCCGGGGTCGCCGGATTCACCCGCGAACAGATTCAGGCATACGAAGCCAATGGCTTTCTGCCGGGACCTCGACTTCTCAACGACTGCCAGCTGGCAGTGCTGCGGGCGGAATTGACGGAACTTGTGCAGCCGCAGCACGCAGGTCGGGAGCTGTGGTACGAATATCATTCGAACGAATCCGCCACGCCGGAGACCGTCCTGTTTCACGCTCTGGGATCATGGCGAATTCGACCTGCCTTTCACGACAGTCTGTGGAATGTGGAATTCACCGTGCGAGCTGCCCAGCTGCTGGGAGGTCCGGTTCGGTTCTGGCATGATCAGCTGTTCTGCAAACCTGCTCATCACGGCGGAGTCGTCGCATGGCATCAGGACTATTCCTACTGGACTCGCACCACCCCGATGCAGCACCTGACCTGTTGGATCGGCCTGGACGACGCGACAGTCGACAATGGATGTGTGCATTATGTTCCCGGAAGTCATCGCTGGAACCTGCTGCCGATCACGGGGCTGGCCGGTGACATGTCAGCGATTCGCAAGGTCCTGTCGGATGAGCAGTGGGAACAGTTCAATCATCCCGTCCCGGTCGAGCTGAAGGCCGGCGAATGTGTGTTTCACCACCCGCTGACCGTTCACGGGTCCTTCGAAAACCGAACGGCCGGACCTCGCCGGGCTCTGGTGCTGAACGTCGTCCGCGACGGCGTCTGCAGCCAGGCTGACACGCCATTGCTGGAAGGAACAGACGTCATCCCCCCCGGACAGCCTCTTGGCGGAAAGTTCTATCCGCTGCTGTCAAAACCGTGTTGAAAATGCGTAGAGAGTCCCTCGGGAATTTCGCATCTGCCGGTCGTTGTCAGTCTCTCTGAATTTTCAGCGGCGGGCCGTCAGCTCGTCCGGCAGCCCACGCTTTCAGGTTCTCCAGAGTTCGCTGGCCTCTCAGAAAGTACAGGGAGTCCAGTGACTGCAGGTGCTGGCTGAAATCTTTCTTCGCCGCTGATTCCCAGTCCGGGACGGCTGGCGGAAGTGTCAACAGATTGCTGACTTTCGAAACCAGCAACATAGCAATCATCTGATGGCCTCCAAAAGACGGGTGAATGTGATCCACCAGCAGATCATCCCCCACAATTCCCGAACGGCTGTGTGCTGTGAAGACCTGCTGCAGGTCCACCAGCGGAGTTTCTGATTCCGCGGCGACATCGTGCATCGTGCTGCGCAGGGAACTCAGCATCCGCAGCGGACAGACATCCTCATCAAGCGCCGTCTGAAATGCCTCGCGAGCCCGCTCAATGTCTCCGGTTTCCAGACAGGCATGTCCCAGCTGGTACCACGAAAACGCAAACTGAGGATCACCGTCGATGGCCTGTTTCAGCAGTGAAATTCGTTCGGGAACCTCTGCCGCACGACCCGCCTGAGACAGAAGATCGCGGATCCGTTCTCGATCTTCATCAGACAGCTGTTCGGTGAATTCCGATCGAAACGGAGGACAGTGCCGCAGATTGGATGTTGGAGCCATCAGCAACAGCGGCAATCTGTGAGTTCGACACATCTGAACCATCTGCTGCAGATGTTCTCCGAAGCGGGAAGTCACATCATCACGCAGCAGAGCTGACCGACGATAGGCTTCCAGTCCGTTCCGGTGGTCCAGTGCTGCATCAACTTCACCGCTCAGTTGGGTGAAGCCTTCGACTTGCCGTGCATCAGGATTGGAATTCTGCGCCGTCGCAAACAGATGACTGAGCAGCTGAATGCTTCGAAACCGCTGAACCAGGGCCCACGACTTCCGAACGACAGGTGGCGATCGAAAGACAGACTGATACGTCACCGATTCCAGAAACTCATTGTGGCCGGTACACACCAGATATCCGTCCGGCTGATACTGCAGACATTCCCGCATGATTGGCAGCAGGCGGTAACTGGCATAACTGACTCCCCCGCAGTTGATGACTTCCCACTTTCGTTCAGGATAGGCTCGCTGCAAAGCCAGTCGCAGAAATGTGGTGAAAGATGTCTGGATGGAATACGGCCGCCCCTGCACCGTCGACCCGCCAAAGACGAAGATTCGCGTCACATCTGCAGACTTTGCAGCGGGAAATGAATCCTCAGCAAAGAACCCGCGCCGCCCGGAGGCGATCTGAAAGCGGTTGCCGTCGGATGAGCGTTCAAATAACGGTCGGGAAGCTGCGATCTCGGCAAACGCATGGTTCCGGTGGGGAGCTGGTTCTGCGACGAAAAGCCGCAGCATGCCCTCGACCAGCGGAAACAGGCTCAGCCCCAGAAGCACAGCGAAGACGCGAAACCAGTCCCGACGACGTCTTTCCACGAATTCAGTCTCCCGTGAAGCCTCGCCCTCCGCTGCCTGCAGGTGGACTGGTGTTATTTTTCCGCGATGCAGAACAGGTGACGTTCGCCGCGGATGAACAGTTCTCCAGCGACTGGAGCGGGCGTGGCGTCAACGGTTTCACCGACACTGTTGGTAGCCACGATTTCGAAGTTTGGCGAATCCCTGATCACCACTGTCGTTCCGTTGCGCCCGGTCAGATACACGTATCCGCCGGCGGCCACGGGAGATGCATAGATGCTGTCCAGACCGGGAACTCGTGTGGCCGTGTAAAACGGCTTTCCGGTGGCCGCGTCGACACACGACAGAATTCCGGTTTTCCCTTTGTGAAAATACAGTCGACCGCCTGACAGCAATGGCGACGCGATATCCGGCGTGTCCTGAGTCATGGTCCAGACGACGGAATCGGTACCCTGAACGTTGCCGCGACCATCGGGACGAAACGCGGCCATGAACGATCCCTTGTGACCGCTGCCGACAATAATCAGACCGTCCGATGACACAGCGCTGGCGACAGGACGTTCCGTCTGACCGGCACACCGCCAGAGCTCTTCGCCGGTTTCGAGATCATACGACCGAGCACACGTTTGACCGTTCATGACGATCTGGCGGCGACCCTTGTGTTCAACAATCAGCGGAGTTGCCCAGCATGTCGGTTCGTCGCGCTGGATGACCCACAGGTTCTTCCCGGTCAGTTTATCCAGAGCGTAAAGCAGCGACTGCCCTTCGTGGTCCCATGGTACGATGATTCGGTCATCAATCAGTGTCGGGGAACTGCCTTCTCCGAAACCGTTTCGAGTTTCCATGCGACCCAGATCATCACGCTTCCACACCAGCTTCCCGTCCATCGTGTAGCAGTACAGACCTCGGGAACCAAAATGAGCGTACACATGCTGACCATCGGTACACGGCGAAGCAGAAGCGAAATTGTTGGTGGAATGAGTCTCCTGATGCGGCGTGGCAACAATGGCAATCTGCTTCCACACTTCCTTTCCGGTGGCTCGGTCAAAACAGAAGACGGTGAACTCAAGATTCTTCAGCTCACCTCGCCCCCGGCCGCCGCCCGGTCGACCAGGACGTCCGGGTCGGGATTCCGCAGCCTGAACTTTTTCGCCCCCGGCTGGAACTCCGGACACAACGTACACTTTGTCTTCCCAGATGATGGGCGAACCCGAACCCTGCCCGGGAATCTCGATCTTCCAGCGAACGTTCTGAGTATCGCTCCACTGAGTCGGCGGGTGCGCGGTCTCTGAAACACTGTTCCCGTGATCGCCACGCCAGTGAGTCCAGTTGTCGGCGCCTGCAGGATCAGCAGACAGCAGGAACAGGAACGGCAGCAGACAAAGCAGATGACGCACAGATGTCTCCAGTTGAGTGTGAAGATCTTCTTCAGAAAGATGAACGCACCGTGCGAACATCTGCTTCCGGAATTGTCCCGAATCTGAAGGTCAGCCGGAATTTCGTCTCCGGATCGGTCTGAAAATCATAACCAACTTTGTCCCGACCTGCGAACCGATTTCGCGGGACGGATGGATTCGGTTCCGAGCAGTCGCGGGGAGCGCCGGAACTGTGTAACCTTCCCGCACGACGGACATCATTTCCTGTGTGGTTCCATTGAAGGCTGAAATTCAGGAGCGACGTGATATGAGCGAATCGGACGAACCGACAGGGCTTGAGCATCAGCTGCAACAGATGCGGGAAAAAGCCGGCGATCTGATGACCGAGTGTCGGTTTCAGTCATGTCGCCGCATGTATGCGGAAGTCGCTCGACTGGCCAAAGGCGGTCAGCAGGCCATGCACTACATCTACGCTCGGTTTCATGAGATGGTGCAGTCTCACAGTGTTCTGGATTTTGCCCGCCTGAAGGAATGCGCCGTCGAGCTGATTGCAGTGATTGAAGACGAAGACCGGGCCCGGGCCATTCAGGCAGATCTGCCTCAGGCTTACTACGAGTACACTCAGCAGTGGATGACTGCCTGTCTGTACGAAAATCTCGCCGACGGCACCGGCATGACCGACGGCTTCAATTCCACCGGGATGCATCAGTGCATCAGCGACGGAATTCAGGTGTGTCGACGAACCGGAAAGCTGCAGTGTGTGGCCTGCTTTCGGGAATATGCGACCGACGTCTACACGGCTGCGGATGATCTGCTGATGGCTCGCCATCAATGCGAAACAATTCTGGCTCGTGAAGGCGGGTGGTCGGACCGAGGAGACCGTCGATGGTATGCGTCGATCAAGCTCAGCAATATTCACCTGCTGGAAGGTCGACTCCGAGAGGCGAGGGAGACGGCTCTGAAGTCTCTTGACCTGATCAATGTGGAAGGTGTCACGCTGAAAATGGAGGCTCGCGTTCGAGTCCTGACAGATCTCGATACCATTGCCATCCTGACCGGCGGCGAACGCGCGGACTGGTCGCTGGTTCATCCGGAAGGTATCAACAGTGACCCGCTGACTCCGGGAGAATGGCCAGGACAGGATCTGCGAACTGCCATGAACGAGGCGCTGGCTCTGTGCTGTCACCAAAAAGCAGCTGAAGCCGTTCAGTTGCTGATTCCGTGGGACCGTCGACTGCTGCATGAAGCAAAATCTCTGCACCTGTGGTTCGAACTCCGTCTGCGGCTGATCGCCGCGATGCTGTTGTCCGGAGATCCCGTGAAGGCGGGACGTCTGGGGGATCAGCTGAAAGAAAAAGCAACGTCCTCGAATGACTTCCTGACCCTGCGCCGGCTCCAGCGCCTTCTGGACGACAGCATTCCCGTCAACCCGCTGGCTCCTCTGGCCGGCTTCGACACGGGTCCGTTCGCAGACCCGTCAGTCGTCAAAGAGCTCTCGGCCACGGCGTCGGCGGACACGGCTGTTTCCGGAGGCGACAGTGATACGGTTGTGACGGAACCGCCCTCCGAACTCACGGACGCAGAAAATCAGTCTGCGGAATTCCATCAACAGCTGATGGCCATGCTGCAGGATTTCTTCACATCGGAAGACCCAGAGGAAAAGGCCGCGGTCGTCGATCGGTATCTCAGAATTGGTCCGGCCAGCGTTCCCAACTTCGAAGACTGCGGACCTTTGCTGCACCTCGCATCCATTCTGGGACCGAATTCCGATCGAGACGCGGATTTCTGGCACTGGGGCAAGTCCTTCGAACAGCATTACCCCAACGAACCCAGTGTGATCAGTATGGTGGCGGTACTGGGCGAGGCGTTTCGAAACAGCCCGGAATCGCCTCTGGCAGAACAGATCACGGACGACGAAATTCTGAAGCGGCATCGGCTGGCTCTGTCGATGGATGCGAATCGAGTTGGCAACCATCTGCGTGCCGGCAGTTATTTCATGAGCCGCGGGGATGAAGGCGAAGCCGAACGCTGCCTGGCTCGAGCGTTTCGGCTGGACCGAAGCTGCGTTCCGGCGGCCACTCAGCTGGCAGAACTTTACCAGAAGACGGATCGCCTGAGAGATGCCATGGAAGTCCTGGACATCTGTCTGCGCGAAGGAGCTCAGGATCCCAACCTGGCGATGGAAGCAACAACGCTGTCTCTGCTGGTCGGACAGTTTCAGGCAACTCTCAGTTACGCCGAAAAGGTCAGGGAATATGCGGCGGAAGATGTGCCATGGGTCGACTACTACAAAGCAGTGGCTCTGGTGGAACTGAATCGTCCCGACGATGCTCTGGAAGCCATCGACGCCGAACGTCGACATGAACATTCCAGTGACCTGCATCTGCAGCTGCTGACGCTGAGCGCGCTGCTCGTCGCGGATCGAGCCGATGACGCACTGGCAGTGCTGCGAGACATCAACGGGCGGCGTATCTCTGAGGCCACAGAGTTGACCTTCAATGCCCTGTGTCGTCTGTTCGGCATGGCGTGGTCTCGACTGAACAGCAGCAGCATTCCCGCGAATCATGCCGAACGGCGTCGGTTTGACCGACTGCTGCTGGTGTCCGGTCTGACCCCGGATGAGTTCTTTGAAGGTTTTCGGATTCCTCCCGATGACCGGCAGGTCGCTCTGACGGAAACTCCTGCAGAAAGCGCCGTAACGGAATCGACTGAACCGTCCGCAGAATCGTCTGAAGACAACACAGGCCCCGAAGTTCAGTGCTTCCGCTGCCTCATTCGCCAGCCTCTGGACAGCACATGGCCGGAATCGCAGGGGTGCCTTGCAGGTCAGGAAGACTGGACCAGCTACATTGCCATGTGGACTGTGCTGGCGGAAAACGAAGATCAGGCCGCTGACCTGACTCGGGACTGGCAGAGTCGCTGCGAAAGACTTCCCGGCGAAGTATTGACCGTGACTCTGCTGTCCGGTCCCTACAACGATCATGCCGGAATTGTGGTCCAGGGAATTCGCTGGTGCCCGTCGGAGACGGAAGATCGAGAATCCGAAGACACCGTGTGACATGAGCTGACCAGGTGGAGTTCAGCATCAACATGGACGATCTGCGACGGCACATGCCGGCAGTCGAGAAGGCGTGCTGCGGCAAGTCGACGTTTCTGCTGAACGTGCTGCGGCAGCAGATGGATTTCCGGGGCTGATGGTTGCAGGGTGAGACAGAGTGTCGCCGTTTACTCGGGCGGCAGGCGGCGGATTCGTTTTTCGACGTCGACGTTGACGCTTTGGTATCTTGTCGAAAGGTTTCCGGGGCTGAACAGCTGGCTTCTCATGGATTCCACATCATCCCAGCCGATCGCATTTGTGAAGATCTTCTGCAGATAGCGTTCACCGAAGTCTGAGGGCTGCATGCGGTGAGCATCATACATTGTGGGATGGACGCAGCGAGGATGGATTTCGCCGGTCTGGTTTCTGAGCTTATTCGCCAGAATCGAGGACACTTCAAAACCGTTTTTGTGAGTGTACTGAAGCGTCGCGATCGCGTTGTTGGCGCCATTGCTGAGCAGTTCGACGGCCTTTCCACCGAGTTGTGACGCATGGAACCGGTCGAAGCGGATTGGTCGTCCTCCGCGCTGAGTATGGCCGATCTTTCGAGTAAAGAATGCGGAATCGGCGGGTTCGTTGGGGCGGAACTTTCGAAAGAAGTCGGGTTCAATCCGCTTCAGCATCTGTTGAGCCAGAGCGTCGGCGGCTCCGTTGTACAGCACATTTCCGGCCGGATCGTATGACGCAGCCGTGGCTCCCAGTTCTGCTCCGTCCTTCGTGCGAACGCCTTCGCCGATTACGACCACGACGTGCTGCTGCAGTTCGTAGATGTGGCGAATGCTGGCTTCGAGTTCGTCATAGTCGACCGGCACTTCGGGAATCAGAATCAGGTCCGGCTGACTGTAGGCTGCTCCCAGAGCAATATAGCCTGACTGCCGGCCCATGACTTCCACAATCGCGACTCGACGATGGCTTTCGGCCGTTGTTCGCAGACGCTGGACGCTCTGAGCCACCACGAACACGGCCGTGGCATAACCGGGCGTCGCGTAGTTGATCATGTCTTCCAGATCGATGGTGGAGCGGGCCGTGGGATGAGTCGCATCATACGAGCCCACCTTGGTGTCGCGGACCCAGTCAGAGGGTTCGTTCAGGTAGTTCAGTCCCAGATCGTTGTCGATGGTTTTGGGGGCGAGGACACACTGAGTGAATTCCGTCAGTGCCTGCATCCCATTGATCGTTCCGTCGCCGCCGATACAGATCAGGCCATCCAGCTTCAGTCGTTCATAGTTGCGCTGCACTGTCGCCATCAGAGGCGATTCGGGATCGATGTAGGTGCGGGAAGATCCGATCAGCGTTCCGCCCATGCATGGATCGAGTTCCGGAATGGTGGAAAACAGCGGATTCAGATGAACGTGGGGCACATCATTCTGCATCAGCCCTGCGAATCCCCGCTGCAGGCCAACCACCTGAATCTTCAGGGAATTCGCTCGTTCGACAGCACCATAGATGGTGGCGTTCAGGGCCGGAGTGTCGCCCCCGGCGGTCAGAATTCCAATGCGTTTCATCAATCAGGTTCCGACGCAGTCTGTCGCGGAAGGCTGCCGATTCGGAGCACGGCGTCTCTGCTCCGAAAAGATGCCGCCACCGTGCTCGCATCAAACCCGGCAAGGAATTAAGATCTCGACGGTGCGAAAACGGTTCGCACCCTGACACACGGTGACCGGGCAGAACATACCGAACATTCAAGAAAAGGGGAATCTGACTGTGAGCAGCGGAAATGATGCTGTGCAGCAGAAGAAAGCACTTCTGGACCAACACACTCGCGAAACCGTTCAGTGGCATTTCGGCGATGACACCGGATGTCAGTTCTGGCTGGAGAAGAAGAAGGAATTCGACTTCGATCCGCTGAAGGACGTCAACTGTTTCGAAGATCTCAGGAAATTCCCGCTGTTTGAGGACGAATGGCTGCGCGGAGGCCCGATGCGGCGCTGGGTGCCTCAGCCCTACCAGAACAAACCGATCTATGTGTTCGAAACAGGCGGAACCACGGGCATTCCCAAGTCCCGAGTTGTCGTCGAGGATCACTGGATCGATTATGAAATGTTCAGTGATACTCTTCCCGATGACAAGTTTCCCCGCGGAGCCAACTGGCTGATGCTGGGACCTTCCGGTCCTCGGCGACTGCGTCTGGCCGTGGAACATCTGGCTCAGCACCGAGGCGGCATCAGCTTCTGTGTGGACCTGGATCCTCGGTGGGTCGTCAAGCTGCTCAAGAAGGGCAAAGTGGAAGAAGCCAAGGAATACAGTGCTCACGTGATCGATCAGGCGTTGACCATTCTGAGCGCCAATAATGATATTCGCTGCATGTTCACAACTCCCAAACTTCTGGAAGCTCTGGCCATGCGGCTGATGGACGAAGGCAGCAGCATCGAAGAAGCCGGGATCAGCGGCATTTTCTGTGGCGGGACCGAGTTCACTCAGCAGTGGAACCGCTTCGCGTGCGAAGAGCTTCTGGGACCGAATGTCTACATGACACCGACATACGGAAACACTCTGATGGGCCTGGCCTGCGGCAAACCCTTCGAGCCGGAAGACAACTACAAGGTCACCTACTACGCTCCGCAGCCGCGAGCTGTTGTCGAGGTGGTTGACTTTGACGACCACACCAAAGTGGTGGACTACGGCGCGACAGGGCGAGTCAAACTTTATACTCTGACAAAGGAACTGTTCGTTCCTGGATTTCTGGAACGCGACGAAGGTGAACGCGAACAGCCGCACGCAAAATATCCGTGGGACGGAGTCAGCGGGGTTCGCCCGTATCACGTGTTTGCCAAGACGACAACGGTCGGCGTGTACTGATCATCTGGCTGAGCGGCAAGCGCTCTTCCGGGACGTTCGCTGTCGAAAGCTGACAGTGCCGAAGTACGCTTCGGGATAGGAAGCCCGCCAGAGTCTTCCGGGGTCGGCAGGCCCCGGAAGCAGGACCTCGTTCGGGAACGGCGGGACAGGTCGACAAAGCAGAATCGCCGGGGCTTTCCATCCGGTGTCTCGTCAACCCCGCGCGAGCAGCCCTCAGCAAAGAGAGAGAGAGTCTGTGCGGTCGTAGGTGCCGATGGTGCGGCGGAATCGGCATTCGGCAACCAGCATCTGTTTAACCAGTTCGACGGAGACGTGGTTCAGGTTCACATTCGCCTGGACCAGGGAATCATAGACAGCCTGTCCGGCGGCGGTTTCCAGGAGCTGCTTTTCCAGATTGGCAGATGTCAGAATCATGTTGGCACTTTCATTCCATTGAGTTTCACCCCGGCGACTGTTGCAGTTTCTCTGCACCGATGCTGATCGGGGTGTTGAGTTGTGAGTGAAGGTGTCAGGTGCATTCGATATGCCGAATCGACGGATTGCATCGGGAATTCCGGTGATCTCAGCACAAGTGCAGAAAACTGCCGGACTTTCGTCACCGGGGGACTCGCGGATTCTGCAGACGTGGGCGGGCTCACAGCTGCGACAGCGTCAGCAATGTGCAACACTTCGAATCAGCATGACGACATTTCCGGTCGCCAGGTTCGCAGAAGACGCTCGAAGGGACGAGTTTCATTCCAGGAATTCCATCTGCGAAACGAAGAGATTGTCATTCCTTCAACCCGCCACTCGTTTGGCAGACTGAAACTCAGCCTGTAACGTTCACCTCGCGCCCCTGACGAGCTGCGGCCAGCCGCGTTTTCACCGGATTCGGGGCTGTCTGAGTCTTTCGCAGGCCGCCACAGTGCAGATTTTACTCCGGTGGAATGCCGATGGTGCCGGGGCGAGGGGTGGCATTTTTGATTGTCAACAGAAACCGGGCCGAGCGCTGTCCGGATCAATAAGGCTGCTGAAATTCATGCATCGTTTCGACGGTGATCTGCTGATCGAACTTTCCGAGGTGATCAAGGACTACGGTTCGTTCCGCGCCTTGAATGCGGTGAGTCTGCGGGTGGGCCGTGGAATCACCGGACTGCTGGGGCCGAATGGCGCGGGAAAAAGCACGCTGATCAAGGTGCTGCTGGGACTGGTCAGAATCACATCCGGCGAAGGCTCGGTACTGGGCCACAGAATCCGGACGGCTTCTGCAGCTATTCGATCTCGTGTGGGATACATGCCCGAGGACGACTGCTACATGCACGGGCTGTCCGGCATTGAATCCATTCAGGTGGCCGGGCGAATGTCCTGCCTGCCATCGACGGAAGCTCTGCGGCGAGGCCACGAGATCCTCGATTTCTGCGGCATGGGGCAGGAACGCTATCGCAACGTCGAAACATACTCGACCGGCATGCGCCAGAAACTCCGGTTCGCGATGGCCATTGTGCATGATCCCGAACTGCTGATTCTGGATGAACCCACGTCCGGGCTGGATCCGGAAGAACGCGATGCCATGCTGAACCGGATTCGGATTCTTTCTGAGAAATTCGGCAAGGCGGTGATTCTGTGTACTCATATCCTTCCGGACGTGCGGATGGTGTGCGACCACGCGGTAATTCTGGCCGCCGGACAGGTGCGTCTGAGTGCGCCGCTGGAGGAACTTCTCAAGTCGCCGATTCCGTCGGTGACCATTCAGGTGGCGGACAGCGCTGAAGCGCTCACGGCAGAACTCGCACAGCGCGCCGCGACTGTTCAGCAGCTCGGCAGTCATCGGCTGTACATCGAAGGCGACGCCGAATCACTTGCAGGATGTATCTGGGAAGCGGCCGCCAAGGTCGGAGCCGTAATTCAGAACATGACGCCTTCGCAGTCGTCTCTGGAAGAAGTCTTCCTGCGAGCAGTCCAGGAGAAACACCATGCCCATTCATAACCTTGGCTATCGTGAATGGAGCGGTGAGCTGGAATCCGGCAGCAGTCGCTGGAGTGTTGTGGCGGGGATCGGAATTCGCCGAGCGTGGCAGAGCATGTGGGTGCGACGTCTGGCTCTGATGGTCTGGGTGGCGCCGCTTGCGTACGGGATTCTGATATTTGTGTTCGAGCAATTCCTGAGCAACAACACACAGATGAGTCCACGGGACTTTTCCCAGCTGCTGAAAATGTTGCTGCCGGCGGAAGCATTTCCGGCCGTGGCCATGACGCTGGAAGGCCTGAACACCGTGAGCCATGCGTCTCCGGAAGCGTATCAGGAACTGCTGGCCGCCGCTCGGCCACTGTTCTGGAAAGGCGTGATGCTGCAGCTGCAGAGATCACAGTGCATCGGCATGGTCATTCTTGTGGGGCTGATTGCACCTCAGATGATTTCACAGGATGTTCGTTCCCGAGCCTTCCTCCTGTACTTTTCGCGGCCTCTCACGCGAACTCAGTACATCTTCGGCAAGTTTGCAACTGTCGCGTCGTTTCTGCTGCTGACATGCACTCTGCCTCAGCTGGTGCTGTATGCCTTTGCCGTGCTGCTGTCTCCGGATATATCGGTCGTCGTGCATACCTGGGATATTCCCGTGCGAACTCTGCTGGCATCGGCCGTCATGATCATTCCGACGGCACTGCTGGCGCTGATGCTCTCTTCGCTGACCGTGGAAACCCGGTTTGCGACCTTCGGCTGGTTTGCCATCTGGATTTTCGGCATGGCGGCCTATGTGGTGATGCGTTCGCTGAACGGGGATACATCGGAAATCATTCTCAGAACCGGTTTTCTGTATCTGCTGTACAACGACGCTTCCCTGAAGATTCTGGACCTGCCGACGCTGACCAGCCACTTTGATACGCAGATGACGTTTCTGGTCTCACTGGCGGTTGTCAGCTTTGCTGTCATCTTCCGGAAAGTATCTGCCCCGCTGCGAGCCTGATGTGAGTGACAAACTGCTTCTGGAACTGACTGAGGTCACCAAACTGTACGGGACCGTGATCGGTGTGAATGACTTCAGTATGCAGCTGAAGCCCGGGGCCTACGGTCTGCTCGGTCCAAACGGGGCCGGCAAGAGCACTCTGCTGAATCTCCTGATTGGGCAACTGGTCCCGACTCGGGGAAGCGTCCGGGTGCTCGGACAGTCGCCTCGCAACAATCCCGACCTGATGCGGCGGATTGGATTCTGTCCCGGGTTTGAAGGTCTTTACACCAAATGCAGTGGTCTGGAGTGGGTGCGGCATCTGCTGCGGCTGCACGGAAAATCCGGCCGCGAAGCGACCTCCCGAGCAAGGGAATGTCTAACGCTGACGGGCATGGCTGCTCACATGAATCGTCCGATTGCCAGTTATTCCCGAGGCATGCGGCAGCGAACCAAGCTGGCTCAGGCGATCGCTCACGAACCGACGTTTCTGATTCTGGATGAACCCTTCAGCGGCCTGGATCCTGTCGGCCGAGCTGAAATGACAAGCGTCCTGCGCGACTGGATTGCTCTGGGAAACAGTCTCATCATTGCCAGCCACGTGCTGCACGAAATCGAAGCACTGACGGACTCGTTTCTGCTGATCTGCGGCGGGCGACTGCTGGCATCCGGGACAGCGTCGGAAGTCAGTGATCTGCTGTTCGATACACCTTCAGAACTGGAAATCGACTGTCTGCAGGCGCCTCAGCTGGCGGGACTGCTGATGCAGCAGCAGCTGGCGACGTCCGTCCGCATCGAAACTCGTCCACACGGCTGCGACCGACTGCATCTGCAAACTCTGAGGGCGGGAACGCTCAGTATGGAACTGGCCGCGATGGTCACACAGCACGGTTTTCAGGTGACTCGAATCCGCTCAACGGACGACAGCCTGCAGTCACTGTTCAATTCACTGCTGAAGATTCACCGAGGCGAACTATGAACAGTCTGCTGGCCGTGTTTACGTTTGAACTTCGGCGACTGCTGACACCGGGTCGAGCGTTCTGGTGGGTGCTGGTTGCCATGTTTCCTCCTGCGATCGTGCTGCTGATGCAGAACTATGGCACCGTTGCTGACGTCGAGCAGTGGCAGCGAATCCTGAGGGACGTCCATGGCCGCAGTTTTTCACCGGAGGAAGCTCAGCAGCAGATTGACACGGTGCTCACCATCGCCATTTACTTTCTGGCTCCGTCGATTGCCTGCATGCTGGGATCGCTGCTGACTGCGGCTCCGTCGGTTGCGTCTGAACTGGAACAGCACAGCTGGATCTACTTCGCAACCCGACCGAACGGACTGTTCCATCTGGTGGTCGGCAAATTCCTGGTGGCAACGTTCTGGGCGGGTTCTGCGGCACTTCTGGGCACAACGGCCGCCATGGCGGTGGCGAAGATTTCGGGCTGGAAGGAAGCCTTTCTGGCTCTGACCATGGTGACATGTCTGTCGTCCGCAGCGTACTCAGCACTGTACATGATGGTCGGGACTCTGTTTCATCGGCGA
The DNA here is from genome assembly GCA_041398865.1 of Planctomycetaceae bacterium. Classification (GTDB taxonomy): domain Bacteria; phylum Planctomycetota; class Planctomycetia; order Planctomycetales; family Planctomycetaceae; genus Fuerstiella. The sequence goes on along the minus strand of JAWKTY010000014.1, from coordinate 73,898 downwards.
GCCATGGTGTTCTGTGTCGCCTACACGGCCGGAGTGGAACTGTTTCTTGGGTTCTTTCCCGCCATTATCAATCGGCTCACCATTCAGTACCGTCTCCGTTCGCTGCTGTTCATGTGGACCACTCAGAGCGACGAGTTTCGGGATTCCCGAATCATCGAGTTCGTCGCTTCGACCGAAAGCACGCTGATTCAACTGCTGTGGCTGGCATCGTTGACGTCGCTGTTCATGGCCATCAGTCTGGTCACCGTCCACATCCGGGAATTTACTCTGGCCGCTGAATCGGATCTCTGAGCCACCTGGCGCCGTGATGAGTCTGTGAGTTTGCAGGGGTCGTGGCTACAGACGCTGCAGGCCGGGATTGACGACAACGTCAGCCCAGCCGTAGTTCGCCAGCGGAACGACGGCCACTGTTTCTGCGGAATCAACCAGTCGCTGAAGTTCGGCGTCATCAGCCAGACTCAGCATGCCCAGCTCTTCCGCGACCGCCGCGGGAAGATTGCTTCTCAGGTAGACTCGGCACCGCTGAACGGCTCGAATGATCTGAGCGACCGGGACCAGTTCCGGCGTCGCGGACCTCTGCAACTGCTTCAGCATCCGTTCCGGTGACTCGTTGGAACTCAATAACCTCAGCAGCCCCGGATCGGGTTCGGGAAGTTCAGCAATGACGGCAATCTGTCCGCCGTCACCCACGATCTGGCTGGCGGTTTCCAGAGCTGCTCCCAGCTGACTGACCGACCGAGCCGACGACGCGGGAAGAGTCACCACGGCCAGTTCTGCTTCGTCCTCGACCGTCACCCGCCAACAGCGATTCAGAAGTTCGCGACCGCTTTTCATCACTTCTTCCGGAAGTCCGCAGATGACAGCGGCGACAGAATTCCGGTCATCCGGAATGATCTGCACGGCAAACTGAGTTCCCAGAAGCCAGCCGATTTCGTCAACCAGCTGGCGATCGGGTCGATCCTGATCCGGCGTCCATTCAGGATGCCGGACCGCCTGAGCAATTCGATCGGAGCGGGCCTGAATCGCGGCCGTATCAGCGAACGACGGATACAGATCGCTGTTCGTTCCCGAATACCCCAGCCGAGCGTCGAAGCCAATCATGCCCACGGTGACGATCAGGTCGGCATCCGTCAGATAGTGCGACAGATAGATACGCTCGCCGCCGGAAGAACTGGCCAGATACCGTCGCTGCTGTTCATCAGCGGGGTCGTGAATATGAATCGCCAGCTGATTTCGAACGTGCAGCGGTAACTGCTCCACCAGTCGGCGCGATGTTTCCGCCGGGCATTCCGGAGGCAGAAGCAGAGTGACGTCGACGGGATCCGAATCCGGCCCCAGAAACTGTTGGTGGATGGCAACAATCATTTCAGACGCGTGCGGCACCTCCGGATTCACCACAATGGCAACTCGATCGGACGGAACCACGCACTGAGGCAGCGGAGGCAGGCCAATCGGCGCCGCCAGCGATGCCGTCAGCAGATCGGCCGCAGACCGCTCGCCTGCATCGGATGCTTCCCTTGTCACAGAATGAACTCTGGCCAACTCGGGAAGAACCAGGTCAACGGAAACAGGTCCACTTTGAAGTCTGAAAGTCATTGTCGATCAATTCACGAAAGTCTGCCGCCGAGTGAACCTCAGTCGATGAACCCGACAGACTCGCCCACCAGGCACACCACGAATGAGTCTACACAACCCGAACCAATCCATGGTAGCGAAGGCGGTCAGGCGGTGAAGCAGTGCGGCTGTTCAGGAGACTGGTCGGTCGAGATGGACCGGAGTGGCCGATGCATCGTGTCGCCGGAAGCTGCCTGGTTTTCCCTGACGGAGCAGTCATCCGAGCTTTTCCAGGCCGATTTTTCGGCTTTGAGCCCCTGAATCGGGTGATCGGGGGGCTGGTTGTGGTGACGATTGTGTTTTTTCCGGGTAGGATGCCGGGGCTGCTGCGACTGATTTGTCGGATTCCGGAACCAATTCGCCTCCAAAGGTAACAAGACGCGTGACCGCATCACGGAAGACACCTTTTCTCGAACGACGCGACAGCTGGGGCCATGGGGTCTCGCTCTGGATTGTAACGGCTGTGGCATTTCTGCTGCCGGTGATGGCCTGGTCGCTGCGCGGGCTGAAGATGGACAACGACGTCGTCGGCTGGCTGCCGAAAGACGATCCTCAGGCTCGTGTTCTGACGTGGTACGAGGAGATGTTTCCGTCCCGCGACAGAATTCTGGTGTCATGGGACGGCGCGACAATCACCGATCCGCGGCTGAGAACTCTGCAGATCAGTCTGGAAGGTCATCTGCGGGAAGGATCTGTTCGCGAAGGTGGCAGTCCCTATGTGGATGATGTGACGCTGCCGAACGAACTGCTGGCCAGAATGCTGCATCGAGACATTCCCTTCAATACGGCCCTGCAGCAGATTGAAGGAGTTCTCACTGGACGTGGCCCACTGAAGCTCGTCATCAGCGATGCCGGCAGGACTCGGGGAGAATACCTGAAGCAGGAGATTCTGAAGCTTGCCAATGATCAGTTCCGTCTGAACGCAAAGTTTGTCGACACAGCAGTCCCTCTGCCGTCCCTCGAAGGCATTGATCCCGGTGATTCGGATGCTCTGAAGGTTCATGACTACCTGACGGAATATCTGAATGAACAGCCGCTTTATGACCTGCAGCTGGAATGGCCGGGGATGCACCGCAATCCGGAGCAGCTGCGTGAATTCCAGGACGCTCTGCTGGCTCTGGAAGCCCCGGCGTCGGGCGCACTGACGGCGGGCAGAACCTGTATTTCCAAATGTTTCTTCACATCCGGCTCGCTGGCAGCCGTTTCCGTGGCCTTGTCTGACACCGGCGTGGCCGACAAGGCGGCTGCGGTGGAAGCTGTTCGTCTGGCCGTGGAAAAGGCGGGAGTGGAACCATCGGCCATTCATCTGGGCGGACAGCCCGTCGTGAATGTGGCGATGAACGCCGCCGTTCAGGATGCCGCCTGGAACCCGAATTTTCCGGCGTGGGACCTGCTGCATCGATCGCCGATGATTCTCTCCGCAGCGGTCAGTGTTCTGTTTTCGTTCATCATGCTGAAGAGTTTCCGCCTGGCCACACTGGTTCAAACGGTTTCGTTTCTGACCGTTGTCTTTACCGTGGCTCTGGTCCCGATGACAGGGTCTGCCATGAGCATGGTGCTGATCGTCATGCCGACTCTGCTGGCCGTGCTGACAACATCGGCAGCCATTCATCTTTCAAACTACTGGAAGCATTCCGGGGACCCCGATCCGGCTCGTTCTGTCATCAGTGCCGCTCAGACCGCCTGGCTGCCGTGTGCTCTGGCCGCCGGGACAACGGCCATCGGTCTGGCGTCATTGCTGGCCAGCAATCTGGTTCCGGTGCGGGACTTTGGCATTTTTTCCGCGATCGGCTGTGTGCTGTCGTTTCTGGTCGTGCTGTACGTGCTGCCGTCACTGATGCTGTACTGGCCGAAGTCCCCGCCTGGTCCGGAAGAACTGGAAACCGCTCACTGGCGACGATTCGGCGTCTGGCTGGCTCGGCATCGCCATGCGGTCTGTCTGGCATGTGTGACCCTGACTGCAGCTGCCAGCTGGGGGTTGTGGCAGTTCCGCACGGAAACCAAGGTCATCCGCTACTTTCCGCCTGAATCCCGTGTCGTCCAGGACTATGTCTTTCTCGAAGATAACCTGTCCGGCGTGATTTCGATCGACACCATTGTCAAGTTCGATCAGGGCGGACAGCGGGAACTGTCTTTTGTGGAACGAGCTCGCAAGGTGCAGGACCTGCAGCAGGAAATCCGGAATCATCCGGAAATCAGCGGCGTGCTTTCACTGGCGTCCTTCCTGAATCTCAGCGACGAGAACACTTCACCGAATCGCAGCCGCCTGATGCAGAAGCGGGTTCGTGACCGGCTGAACGATCACGAAGCCGAAGACAACAGCGTGTCCTCGATGCTGGCAGTGCCCGAACACGCGGCTGACTGGATGACTCCCGGAGATCAGCTGCTGAATCACAAAGGTGACGAAGTCTGGCGCATCACGGCTCAGACATCGGCACTCTCCGACACGGATCTGGAAAGTCTGATCGCGGACATGAACGAAATCGCGTCCCGGCATCTGCGAACAGTCGGCAGCCCGCATACATCCCATGTTGTGACAGGGCTGACACCGGTCTTTCTCAGAACTCAGCAGGCGGTCCTGGAAAGTTTGATTCGCAGTTTCGGAATGGCCTTTCTGATCATTGCCGTCGTCATGATGGTGCTGCTGCGAAGCCCGGTCTCCGGCCTGATTACGATGCTGCCGAATCTCATGCCCGTCATTGCCATCTTCGGAGTTCTGTCGTGGATGGATCTGAAGATCGATATCGGCACGATGATTACGGCGTCGGTCGCGCTGGGCATCGCCGTCGACGGAACTTTGCACCTGCTGACGTGGTTTCGACAGCTGGTCAAAGAAGGCTACAGCATCGAAGACGCTGTCGGCAAAGCGCTGGAACACTGTGGTCCTGCAATGTGGCAGACCAGCGCTGCGATCGGTTTCGGCATGCTGGCTCTGCTTCCGGCCGAACTGCTGCTGGTGAGCCGATTCGGCTGGATCATGGCCGCCCTGATTTTTTCAGCATTGCTGGCAGACATCGTCTTCCTGCCGGCTTTGCTGGGAGGAACTCTGGGACGTCTCATTCAGAAGGGCTGTCAGTCGGAAGTTCTGGCGGCGGCCGGTGCGGCCGAACGGGAACTGGAAGGGCCCGAAAAAGAATTTGACACACAACCGGATCGTTCGCAGCATGACAAGCCGACCGGAAAGGGGCATCATCGGCAACCGGCCGCTGCATCCACCGTTGCCGAACTGAAAGACGTAGGCTGACGTGAACGAATATGTTGAACCGCTGGGCAAGCGGATTCTGATTCGCCGGGACGAACCTCGGCAGGAGACTCGTGGCGGGATCGTGCTGCCGGACACATCGGAAATCCCCACGATTACGGGGCGAGTTGTCGAGATCAGCGTTCAGATTGATCGCGACGAGGACTTTCCGATTCGCAAGTACGACAAGGTTCTGTTTCATCCGAAGAACGCCATCCCCGTCGATTTTGAATCCGACAATCTGCTGTTTGTTGTGCCGATCGAGGATATTGTGGCCGTCTTTCGAAAAGCCAACAGAGACGGCAGTCGCAGCGAATCGTCTGCAGATTCCGTGGACGAATGACGGACTGGGCGTCGATCGAGCAACAGATCGAAACGGCCATGCAGGTCGATCGGTTTTCATTGCGCCGGTTTCTGAAGTCCATCCGTCATGCTGAAAAGAACGGACAGCCGTTCGACCGCAACCTGCATCGACTGAATGAACAGCTCAACCGCAGTGTTGCCCTGTTTCGGAAGCGGAAGGAATCTGTTCCTGAGATCACCTGGCCCGATGATCTGCCCGTGGTGAATCGACGCTCAGAAATCGCGGACGCGATTCGACAGCATCAGGTGATTGTGGTCTGCGGCGAAACGGGATCCGGCAAGTCCACTCAGCTTCCCAAGATTGCTCTGGAACTGGGCCGCGGCATCGGTGGTGTCATCGGACATACTCAGCCCCGCCGCATCGCCGCGCGTTCCATTGCGACCCGGCTGGCCGAAGAACTCTCGTGCGATGTCGGGCGACAGGTGGGGTATCGAATTCGCTTCAATGACGCATCGGGACCCGAAACGCTGATTCGGCTGATGACCGACGGCATCATGCTGGCGGAAACTCAGACCGATCGCTTTCTCGACCAGTACGACACCATCATCGTGGACGAAGCTCATGAACGTTCGCTGAACATTGACTTCCTGCTGGGCTATCTGAAGCGTCTGCTGCCCCGGCGACCCGATCTGCGGCTGATTATCACATCCGCCACCATCGATGCGGATCGCTTTGCGGATCACTTTGGCCATGGTGGGCAGCCTGCTCCGGTTCTGCTGGTGGAAGGTCGGACATGGCCGGTGGAACTGCGATACCGGCCGTTGAATGAAGACACTGGTGCGACGGTTGGCGACAGCAGCAGGAATGAATCTGCAGACGAACGGGACTGGCTGGATGGAATCAGTGACGCGGTTGACGAACTGGCCACTGAGGGCACTGGTCACATTCTTGTCTTTCTTCCGACAGAACGTGACATTCGAGAAGCCGACAAACGACTCAGCGGCCGCAGGTTCCCGGGCGATACTCACCAGCACCCGACTCAGATTGTTCCTCTGTTCGGTCGTCTGTCGATGGCTGATCAGACCAAAGTCTTTCAGCCGTATCAGCATCGCCGCATCGTGCTGGCAACCAATGTCGCCGAATCGTCGCTGACGGTTCCGGGCATCCAGGCCGTGATTGACACCGGGACCGCCCGCATCAGCCGGTATTCTGCAAGAAGCCGCATGCAGCGGCTGCCGATCGAACCGGTGTCGCAGGCATCCGCCAATCAGCGATCGGGACGGTGTGGTCGAATCGGGCCAGGTGTCTGCATTCGCCTGTACAGTGAAGACGATTTTCGCAGCCGGGAACCATTCACTGCTCCGGAAATTCAGAGAACAAACCTTGCGGCCGTGATTCTCCGGACGATGCACCTGAAGCTCGGACGTCTGGAAGACTTCCCTTTTCTGGATGCTCCTCGAGCAACCACTGTTCGCGAGGGTTACCAGACTCTGGAAGAACTCGGCGCCATCGTCGAGCGTCAGCGGGATTCGTCCGCTGCGGAAAAGAGCACTCAGACCGCGTCGGTTAACCACCGCAGCCGACGTCGGGCTCCGGACGACGCTCAGGATGACGGCTATCAGCTGACGGAGACCGGTCGGCACATGGCAGCGCTTCCGGTGGATCCTCGCATCAGTCGCATGATTCTGGCGGCCATTGAGGAACAGGCGGTTCCTGAAGTCCTGATCATCGCGTCAGCGCTGGAAATGCAGGATCCTCGCGAACGTCCCATCGATAAACAGAAGGCTGCCGACGACGCTCACAAACAGTTCGCAAATGCTGACAGCGATTTTCTGGCCTATCTGAATCTGTGGGACGCATGGCATACGCAGAAGAAAAAGCTGTCCGGAAGTCAGCTGAAGAAATGGTGTCGGCAGAACTTTCTGTCATGGCTCAGAATGCGCGAATGGATCGACGTTCACAGGCAGCTGAAGGACCTGCTGTCGGACAGCAGTGATCCGGTTCTGAAGAAGGCGGCGGCTCTCCACCCGGAAAAGGACCGTCGGAACGACTTTGCCGCTATTCATCGAGCTTTAATGACCGGCCTGCTGGCGAACATCGGGTTTCGATCAGGAGAGCGAGAATACACCGGCGCCGGAGGCAATCGGCTGGCCGTCTGGCCGGGATCGGCTCTGGCAGGGTCTTCACTGAAGTGGTTCGTGGCGGCCGAACTTGTGGAAACGTCACAGCGTTTCGCTCGAACACTGGCTCGCATTCAACCGGAATGGGTCGAGCCTCTGGCTGCTCATCTGGTCAGTCGCGAATTCAGTGAACCGCACTGGGACGCCAAGGCCGGCAACGTGATGTGCTTCGAAAAAGTGTCGCTGTGGGGCATGCCCATTGTGCCGCGGCGGAAAGTCCCGTTCAGCCGGGTTGATCCGGGAAAGGCTCGGGAACTGCTGATCCAGTTCGGGCTGGTCGAACTGGCTCTTTTGTACGGAAAGCCGGAAGACGAACGCGATTCCGATTACGCTGACGAAGAACAGGAACTGCAGTCCGGCGGTCGCGCCCGCATCACTCCGGGACTTGTGACTCGAGCTGATCCTGGGGCGGCGGCATTCCGCAGCGGATCAGCCGCAAAAGGGCAGGGCTGGGGCCGTGAATTTCCCTTTCTGCGGCACAATGTCAGCGTGCTGGAACAGATCAAGGATCTGCAGGCCAGAACTCGTCGCCATGATCTGCTGCCTGGCGAAGAACGGCTGTTTCAGTTTTATGATCAGCACATACCGGAAGACGTCACCGATCGCGATCGACTGCGGCGCTGGTATCAGAGAACTCGCAGCCAGCATCCGCATCTTCTGCAGTTCGACCTGAATTCATTCACCAGCGAAGCCGACCGCGAGGAAGGGCAGTCGGAATTTCCGACGACTCTGCAGCTGGCAACACTGGAACTGCCGCTCAGCTATCAGCTGGATCCCGGTCGCGATGCGGATGGAGTCACCATCACGCTGCCCGCAGAAGCTCTGGCTCAGCTGGACCACAATCGGTTGTCATGGCTGGTCCCTGGACTGGTCGAACAGAAGGTCACAGAGCTGATTCGGTCGCTTCCCAAAGACCTGCGCCGCTGGTTTGTGCCGGCTCCGGAAACGGCGGCCCGAGTGATGAAGTCGCTGGAATTCGGAAAAGGCAATCTGCTGAACGCCACCGCCGACGCGCTGACTCGAATGTGCGGCGAGACCATTCATCCGGAAATGTTCAATCCGCTGGCGATGTCGGATCATCTGCGATTCAACATCCGTATCGTTGATGCCGCCGGGAAGGTGATGACTGAAAGCCGTGACATTGAACAGTTGCGAGCTGATCTGCAGCAGCGTCGTTCGCAGCAGATCGCGGAACATGGACCGAGTCCCGCTGAAAAACAGTGGCATCGCACCGGATTCAAAGCGGGACTTCGCCGACATTCCGGTCAGCATTGAGATCGAACGAGCCGGGATGACCATTCAGTCGTTTCCGGCTTTGCGGATGACACCACCAGCGTGGCATTGACGCTGTGTCAGACGGCAGCCGATGCAACGGCGATGCTGCGAACAGGTCTGCGACGGCTGATTCTCATTCTGGAAGACGATCGAATTCGCCGACAGATTGTGCATCTGCTGGGACGGGATCGCATTCTTCAGCTGGGGAAGGCCATCCGGGGATTTGACGCTGAGACTCAGCTGCAGACGCTGCTGGTTGAACGAGCCTGGCTGTCGCCGAAGGAGATTCCGCGAAGCAGGGCGGAATTCGACGCGTTTCTGATTGAAGGCTGCAAACGGATCGGCGTTGTGGTTCAGGAAATCGTTCAGCTGGTGCCGAGCCTGTTGAAACAGCTCGCTGAGACTCGGCGAGTCGTTGAGACGTCCGGTGGTTTTGGACGAGACCTCATTCTGGCCGACATGAATCAGCAACTGAATGCTTTGTTTCATGCGGGCTTTCTGGAGACGACTCCATGGCCTTGCCGATTCAGTTTCCTCGGTACTCTGACCTGCATTCGCATGCGAATCGATCGTCTGAACTCCGGAGGTTTGAAGACGGACCTCGCTCAGTTGCTGCAGGACCTGACTCGCTATCAGCAGCGGTATCTTCAGAAGAAACAGGACCTTGATCGACAGAAGACTTCCGACCCCATGCTGGACCATTACCGCTGGATGCTGGAAGAATTTCGGTCAGTCTGTTCGCTCAGAAACCGGGCACCGCCATCAAAGTCTCCGGGCCGAAACTGGATGAACAGTGGAACCGAGTGAAGTAAACCTGAACAGCGATACTGGGAATGTTACCCGATGAACAACATCAGCATTCTGACGGACGAGATCGTTCACGAACTTCAGCGAGCCGTCGAAAAGCATCCGACGTGGCCCACGGATCCGCTCCATGCACTGGCGGTGCTGGGCGAGGAATTCGGTGAGCTCACTCAGGCGACGTTACAGCACATCTACGAACCGGAAAAGTCATCGCTAAGCGATGTCCGCACTGAAGCTCTGCAGACGGCAGCGATGGCCATCCGTTTTCTCCTGAGTCTTCAGAGATACGACTTTCAGCGAAGCCAGCACCACTCGCAGGGCAACCGCGAATAAAGATTACAGACTGACGAACAGCCAAGCCTTCCGGAGTCAGCCCCTCTCCATTCCCCACTTCCCCAATTGCCTCCATCCGGAATCAGAACTGACGGCTGGACGAAACCGGCTGAACGGACAGCACTCGAGCACTCGGGCGGTGCTGGTCGATCAGCAGTGGCTGAGCTGTCTGGGCAGTGGAGATGTTTCCGGCAGCATCCCGAGCCAGCAGGCGGAAGTACAGGCTGCCCGGCATTCCCGGCTGCATGGGCAGTTCATAGCCTCGCGTATCGGCCTGCCAGTCGAAGACCGGAGTCCATGGTCCGGATGAGCTCATTGAGTACTCAAGACGAACCGGCGCTGTTGACGGATGAGCTTCGCTGACCTGCCAGTTCAGGCGAATACTTCCCGTGCCGGTGGCAATGATCTGCGGCGGTGCCATGCTGGTGACAGGAGGCGTCTGGTCCACGGTCACAACAACAGACGGCAGTTCGCCCGGCTGCGGCGGCGGATCACTGAAGCCCAGTCCGTTGCGAACCCGGACAGCAAACCCAAAGGTGCCTTCTCCGCGCGAATCGACCTGAAACGGACTTCGCAGATCCGGGTCGTCTCCGTAGGTAAACCATTCCTGTCCGTTGTTCTCCGTCACATACAGCTGAACGCCGCTGACGCCGGAAGGTCCCACGTCCTGGACTTCGTAGGCGATATCAAACTCCCGAGTATTCAGCACCTGACCTGCGGTCGGATTCATTCCGGACATCTGGCTGTAGCCGCCGCCATTTGTGGTCAGCGAAGGCTGGATGACCGTCGAGGCCGCACTTCGATAGGGGTTGGACGCGGCTGGCGGGTTCATCCCGTATGCGGGCTGAGTCGGATAGGTCGGATACCCCTGAAGCGGCATCTGTGAATGCGTCGGCTGAGCGACTGCAGGTGAGGACTGAGGGGTTGAATGCTGTCCGAACGGAGAAGCTCCCAGCAACGGCTGCCCGGCCGAACGGACGGTCTGCTGAGGACGTGTTGTGGTCTGAGTTGTCGCCTGAATTCCGCGCGGATCTCGGGTGGGAGCGTTCTGTTCGGAAGTAAGCACAATCTGGCCACTGCCGATTCCCTGATTTCCCGCCAGGTCAGACACAAAGCTCCGGACAGAAACGGCATTGCCGGGCTGGGACTTCACGACGGCATGGCCCGAAGCCGAAGGGGTCACGTTGATCGGCAGCCACCGCCCATCGGAACCTTCTGCGTATTCAAGAATGAGCGAATTGGGTGCAATTGATGCTTCACTGCAGACCCAGGTGACAGAAACTTCCCCCGGCCCGATTTCCGCCAGCTGCAGCTGAACAGACGGTGCAGTGGTGTCAACTTCGACTTCCAGTTCGGGGCTCATCTGCCCGGGATCATCCGCAATCCTGCCGTCAGCATCGGCAATCCGAACGGCGAAACCGTAGAAGCCATCGGTCGGAGCACTGAATTCGAACCCACCGTCTTTCAGGCTGACTCGATCGGCCTGCTCCATGGGACCGTGATTCTTCGAAACGAACAGAATCGCTGAAGCTCGAGGGTCAGTGGAATCACCGGCTTCCACCGCAAACGGAATGCGAAAGCTGGTGGTGTTGGTGGAGACCGATTCGGCGCTGCAGACGGCCGGAAGCGCGAAAGCCAGCAGTGATGAACCCAGTCGCTTCAGAAACGTGGACCTTTTCATCCCTTCCCCCTTCAAGACAGAGGCGAACCTCTGACCGAAACGCAGGCGTTGCTCCTGCGGTATTTCCCCAGTTCGCGTTCTCGGTCGCTCACGGCGGCCCGAACGCAGCGAGCGGAACAGAACATCATCGGTATCGGAGCTTCCAATCAATCCACTTGACGGGAATGAACCGATCGTAGGGGATGCGCCAGCTGCAGAGCGAATAAGCTGCCCGGCCTCCCTGAATTCACACACGTCCGGCAAAATCTGCCGCGTTTTGCCTCGGGGGAAAATCAGCGGTCACGTTCGGTCTCGCGGCGGGGTGCGGCAGGTGCTCGCGTCAATAGGTGACTTCGACACCGCTGTAATAATTGATCCCCGGACGAAAGACGCCCCGGCCCGAGCGGTAGTCGAGATGTTCGCGATAGAACTTATCGGTCAGGTTTTCGATGCCGGCAGTGAACAGCCAGTTCTGACATCGTCGATAGCCTCGGATGTCATAGGTCGTGAATCCCGGCGTGCGAACTTCTTCCAGTGAACTGGCGACTCGATTCTGAGTATTCACGATGCGTGACGAAAACTCGACACCCCACAACGGGTTGGGGGCAGCGTCGTGGAAACGCAGCCCCAGTCGTGTTTCCATCGGCGGGATGCCCGGCAGCGGTTCGTGAGGACGATCTGTGACTCCGCTGCGGCTTCCTCCATAGATTCGAGAAGCCTTGTCGCGAGTCAGATCGCGTCCTTCGATGTAGCTGATGGTCCCGAAGGGAGTCAGCCACGTTGTCAGATCATATTCCGCGTACGTCTCGAAACCCGCCAGCAGAGCTCGATCCGTATTCACGAACTGTGCCGCAGCGGGGAATCCGCCGATTCCTCCCGCACCGCCGGCGGGACTCACAAGATCATAGGTAATCATGTTGGAAATCCACGAATAGTAGCCGTGAGCTCCCATGCGAGCGTTGCTGTAATTGCCCTGAACTCCAAAGTCGATCTGAGTCAGACGTTCGGGATTCAGATCGGGGTCTCCTCCCAAAGCCGTGAGTCCGCGCTGCAGGCTTCCAATGAACGATTGGTTGACGTACAGCTCCGTGAGCGTCGGAGGTCGCTGTCCGTGTCCGGCGCCAAGAGTCGCGCTCCATGCTTCCGTCAGCTGCAGCTTTCCTGAAAGAAAAAGCGACCACAGAACATAGTCTCGCTGAAGCTGATCGACCCACAGAAGATCAGAAACCGTAGTGGGCAGACCGGCGACCGTGTTGTCAGCATTCACCGAAATGAAGTCGACCCGCGCGCCGCCGGAGATTGTGAAGTTCTCACTGACCGGAGTGACCTCTTCCCAGAACAGCCCCACATCGCTGGAATGAGACGGCGGAATGGGGAAGTTGTTGTCGTTGACATCCGGGATGAGTGGTTCGATGTCATTCAGTGCCTGAGTAACATAAGTCAGGTCGGCACCAAAGGATGTCTGTGAATCTCCGATCTGTCCGAACGTAACTTCGTGACGATAGCCGGAAGAGCTGCCGTTGGCATCGGTCACCGCCCATCCGGAATTACCGCCGGGAGAATACAGCAGCGTGGTCAGGTTGGGGATCTGGAATGCCTTCCCGGAACGTCGCGTATCTCCGGCGAATCGGGTTGCGTTGTACCAGAATTCGGTATCGACACGATCGCCGATACGCGGAGCCGTGTCGACATACTTCAGTTCGAATCCATCAGTCACCAGAAAGTTCAGGTCATATACCAGCCCGGGGAATTCGAGGTCCGTCTGATCGAGTCGCAGGTAATTGAATTCGAAATGCTGATGCTGAGACGAGTCCCAGCCAAGCGCCACAAACAGGTCTCGGGACTTGTAGCTGGCGGGAATCTTCGTGCCGGCTCCGGTGCGATAATCATTGCCGGTGCGATGTCCATAGCTGACTCGGTAGCCCCAGTCATTCGAACCTCCCCATAACGACTGCCGACCGTATACCTGCTGGCCGTTGGTATCGTAGTCAAAGCTGGTCGCTCCGTGTGACTCAAAACCATCGAAGCGAGGTGTCTGCAGCAGATCAAAATCCACGAAGCGAAATCCCGACCGTACCGGGTGCTGTACGGACCTTTATGACAATCACGTCTTCCACAAGACGCGAATCGATTTTGTTCATCATGGTGTCCAGGTCACTTCTCACCGGAGTCCAGTAGGAGCCCGACGCCAGCACCTGCCCGGCTCGCTGCCCGCGGACTCGAGTATCGTTCACGATGGGAGTGCGATCCTGAGTTGAAACTCCGTGGGACGAAATCGATTTCCTCAGCAGGTCTCCGATGTCGTTGGAAACCCGAGCTCGCGATTCAACGCCGAAAACAGCATCGGCAGCGGGACTGTGAGCCAGCTTCCGGCGATGTTCCGACAGCTGCTCCACCTGATTCACGGTTCCGAACAGCTGATGCGGCTCGATGGGCTGAAACCCGGAACCGTTGCGCCCCGCCTGCCCGTTCTGAGCTCCGGGAGCGGTGGAATTGTCACGGCGCTGAGTCGGATCGATGGGAAGCTGCCGATCAAACTGCACCAGCTGAATCTGTGGCCAGGTGCGTTCGGGGTCAAGCCAATCCTGTCCGGAGGTCGGCTGACATCGCTGAATGCAGAGAACGAACACGAAGAGGGTGCAGTTGCTGCAGAGTGAGCGCCCGATTCTCATCAGCAGGTCCGTCGCTGAAATGGTTCACTTTACGATGCACGACTGCTGACAGAACATCCGACGATGCTGCTCCTTCAGCCCGCACATTTCATCGTCGAAGTCGGGAGAGGTCTGGTCGAAATTCAGACCGCTTGAACTCGAAGTGCGCCGACTGGCACCGGTTATTCCGGCTGAGGAGGCAGGTGCGAGTCCGGTGAATCCGGTCGAACGAGTCCCCGAAGCTCGGTCAACCATGCCTGCAGGCGAAGATTTCCGGGTTGTGCAGTCGCCGTTGATTCGACCTGGTTTCGCAGGGATTCATGTTCTGCCGTTCTGCCGGCTTTTGCTGCGATGCACAGCATGACCGCCTGATCGGTTGGATCGGGAAATCGTCGGTTCGCAATCGCCTGCTGAATTTCGTGTTCGGCCGCGTCGTTCCGGTCACTGCGGAACATCGCAATCGCCGCCAGCTGCTGAATTTCGCTGGGCAGCGTCGCGGGAAGTGACTTCAGGAGTTCAATCGCCAGCGAAAGATTGTGGGTCTCAGGATGCCCTTCCAGACAGCACCGCAGCAGCAGCGCCGTTGCCGAACCAATGCGAAATTTGCGTTCCGAACTTTCCTGCTCGGCCAGTGACTTCAACAGGGACGTCGCCAACTGCAGATGCTCTTCGGCTTCGGCATGGTTCCGGGAGGTTGTCAGAGTCTGGCTCAGTTCCCAGTGAGCCAGTGCGAGGCGCTGTCTGAGATCAGTGGAATCGCTTTTCTCTGACAATTGCTGAAAGTGCTCAACAGCCTCACGCTGCAGTCGAAGGGCGGTTTCCAGTTCTCCGGACGCCGCATGCAGCCGGCTGAGATTCAGGACAGCGCGCCCCTGAACTGCTCGATCTGCATCTGTCAGCATTGCTTCACGTTCCAGGTACTCGAAGATTTCAATGGAACGTCGGATGTGCTCCTGAGCTCCTGCCTGCCCATTGACCGCCAGCACTTCACCAAGAGAAACATTGCATGCCGCCAGCCGACCTGCTGTTTCCCGATCTCCCTGACCAGCCTGCAGCAGTCCCGTGAGCTGATCCACGGCGTCGCGCAGCATTTTTTCGGCATCGGGAAGTCGGTGAAGTTCGAGCGCCAGCTGCCCAAGATTGGCCTGCGCGACCGCCAGGTTTTCACTGAAGAAACGATCGCCGAACAGGAGTTTCCACGCGGATGAAAGGTCATCCACTGCGGATCGGTAGGCACCTTCAGCCGCCCAGTCCTGCCCCATTCGACGCTGACCGGCTGCCCATCGCATGCGCGCAAGAGCTCGGGATTCCAGCAGATCGGGACGGTTGGGCTGATGCCTGAGCTGATTGTCCAGCTGATCGATTTGTTGCTGCAGCACTGTGGCTGCTCTTTGATCTTCGCCACAGCGAGTACAGGCGTCGGCCAGTTCCTGCTGAATGTTCTCCAGCAGACGAAGCTGCCGCGAAGTTTCTGGACCGTCAGACATGCGCTCAGCATAAGTGAGCGCCTGTTCCAGTGTATTCATCGCCGGTTCATTCGCCTGGAGGCTCAGGTAGCCACGCCCGGCCACCAGCAGACCGCGAGCCATCGTGTTGTGTCGTTCGGAGTGGTCGTCGGGATCCTCGGGAAGTTCCTTCAGCAACTGAACCGTTTCCTGCAGCGCTGCAGCATGGCTTTCCTGAAAGCTGCCCTGATGGATGGAACACAGCGCCAGTCCGATTTCACAGTTCAACTGTTCCCGCATCACCGCTGCAGCGGATGCCGATGAACCGGTCCTCAGGAGCTGCTGTGCTGCGATGAATGTTGCTTTCGACGTATCAGGTTCACCGGACAACAGCTGGAGGTCAGCCAGACGCATCAGGCATCGAGCTGTCTCCGAATTCATTCCGGGGTCATCTGCGGAGTCACGGCTGAGGGCCTGATACTGTTCTGTTGCCTGTTGAATCAGATCACGCCGAACAGTTTCCAGCCCGGGGTAGCGCTGCAGAGTTGAACTGAGTCCGATCAGCCACGAATCCGCAGCGGTGCGGGCCTCCGTCAGCAGTCTCAGAGCCCTCTGCCGAGCATTTTCGGCATTTTTGCGTGCGGTCAGTTCTTCGGCATGAGCTGTCATCGCAGCCGACTTCGCCAGGCTTTCCTGATGGTGAGCTCGGCTGATCAGCAGCGTGCTGAGTGTTGTGGCTGTGGTCAGAATGAGTGCTCCGGCGATGACCGCTGCCGCCATCGCGGGACGCCGCCGGCACCAGCGAGCCATGCGTTCCGGGAGCCGTTCCTGATGAGCTGTTACGGGTTCGTTGGTGAGCCAGCTGTTGATGTCATCGGCGATTGCTGTCGCCGTCTGATAACGAGCGTCCGGGTCGGTGGCGATGGCTTTCATGCAGATCGCCGCCAGCGGAGCAGGAATTCTTTTGTCGAGTGTCCGAGGATCGTTGCAGTGACCTTCCCGAATCAGTTTCAGAGTGGAAGGAATGTCGTCGGCATGGAACGGAGGCCGACCCGTCAGCAGCACGTACAGGATGACTCCCAGTGAATACGTGTCACTGCGAGCGTCAATGTTTCGGACATCGCCGCGAGCCTGTTCCGGCGACATAAATGCCGGAGTTCCGATGACCGCCCCGGCCTGAGTCATTTCGGGTTCTGAAGTTCCGAACGCCGACACCGGGCTCGTCGAATGCGAGACGGCGGCGGATCCCTGTTGTGGAGTGCCCACAGGGACGGTGACGTCACAGGTTCCCGGAAGACTGTCGGGGATTTTCAGACGACGAGCCAGTCCCCAGTCGACAACGACAGTTTCGCCGAACTCTCCGACAATAATATTCGAAGGCTTCAGGTCTCGATGAATGATTCTGCGACTGTGAGCGTATGCCACGGCCTGGCAGACGTCGATGAACGAATTCAGCAACTGATGAAACGCCTGTCGTCGTTCCGTGCCTTCCGGCAGTTCGTGCAGGGAACGAATGCGGTCTCGCAGCGTGACCCCTGCCAAAAGTTTCATCGCATAAAACGGCTGCCCGTCTGTCTCACTGATGCCTCGTTCATAGACGGGCACAATCCCCGGTGCTGCAGCTGACCGGTGATCATCGCTTCATGCAGAAACCGTCGGGACATGTTCGCATCAGAACTCGCAGCGGCATTCAGCTTCTTCACGGCGACCGGTCGTTCAAGCTGCCGATCGTGTGCTCGCAGAACAACGCCCCAGCCACCGCGACCGATCTCTTCACTGTGCTCGTAGCGATCAGACGCTGACGAATCAGAACCGTTTCCGGCCGACGAAGCTGCTGCCCATGACGCCGTCGAAGCTGCTGGTGAAGCAATTCCCGGTGTGCCGACAGCTGCTGGTCCCGAACCGGAATGAGGCCCCGGAGTTTCGCTGACCTGCCCGATTCGCAGCGTCGGACCATCCACGGATTCCGTGCGAGCGGTTTCCGAAACGACACGACGAATTGATTCCCGATGCTGCTGTGACAGAGCAGAGTGGTCGTCAAAAACCTGTCGCAGACTGCGCCCGGACTTCAGCGCCTGCTGGATGGCATCAACGACGAAGTCCGACGACAGAACCTGACGTCGTCCCGCGTCAAAGAGCTTCGCTGCCAGATCCAGGTCGTCGTCGGTGCGATCAGCTGCAGACACGATTGCGCCCACTTCCTTTGGCGAGATAGAGTCTTTGATCGGCCCGTTGAATCAGGTCGGCGGAAACACTCTCTGGCGACATTTCCCGTGTGTCCGCGACTCCCAGGCTGACCGTCAGTTCCAGCGGCCCGGCTCCTGTGGCGAAAGGCTCGACAGCCACGGTTTGCCGAATGGTTTCCGCCAGCCGACGGGCTTCGTCCTGAGACACCCCGGCCAGCAGCACAGCAAATTCTTCGCCGCCATATCGAGCGAACACATCATGGTCCTCGACAATTCGACCGATGCGACGCCCGAGTTCCTGAAGCACTTCGTCGCCGGCAAGGTGTCCCCACGTATCGTTGACGGACTTGAAATGGTCGACATCGAACATGATCAGCGACAGGTCGGTCCCGCGATGTACGGATCGATGGAATTCGCGATCCAGAATTTCCATGAATGAACGTTTGTTGAGAGTTCCCGTCAGCCCGTCACGTGTCATCATCGAATAGACGGCTTCGTGGTACTGCAGTTCGATATGATTGGTTGACAGAAACTTGAAGATAAAACTGCCGAACTGAATACGATCTCCCGGATGCAGTTCGGCCGTCGTGATGCGACGTTCGTTGATGCAGGTTCCGTTGGTGCTGCCCAGGTCGGTGATCCGGTAGCCGGAATCCGTGCGTTCAATGACGGCATGCTGCCGCGACACGGAAGAATCCGGCAGGGACAGCCCGCAGCTCATTTCCCGCCCGACGGTCGTCTGGTTCAGTTCCAGTCGCACCAGTTCGGCACTCACGTTCAGCGGGTGAATCTGCAGCAGACAGCCGCCGTCCGATTCCGCCGTTCGTCGCACGGTGGAATTGGCAATCGTTTCTTCCCAGCTTTCCTGCAGCATTCTCATCACTCGCTCGTTACGGACCCTCGGCCTGGTGACAGATTCCAGCGTCTGCCAAGCCTGGTATGCCGATTGAATGTTGCCGGAAATCATCAGCCTTCGAGACCGGAATTCACCAGGTCACAGGTCTGAATCTGCAGCAGAATCCTGTCGCAACGATTCTGCATTCCTCGCTGGAATGCCGCGGTGGAGTCCGGTTTCGGAAATCGGCCTTCACGCGGCTGACGCTGCCCGGCCCATTGTCACAGTCACTTCGAAAGTCGGACCTCGGCTCAGAAATCATTCTTCTCTAAGCGGGCGCTGCATGAGTTCCTGTGTCGCCAGAGCCGGAGGCTTTCCGTGGAAGAGCACCTGGTAGACCTCGGTGGCAATGGGCATGTCGATGCCGTTTTGCTGAGCCATGTGGAAGATGCTTTCGGCGGTGAAGACACCTTCTGCCACGGCCGACATGGACGATGTGATCTGTTGCAGCGTCTGCCCTTTACCGAGCAGTTCGCCGACCAGTCGATTGCGGCTGTGTCGGCTGCCGCAGGTGGCGATCAGGTCTCCGACACCCGCCAGTCCGTAGAAGGTCGATCGCTGAACGTTGAGGCATTCTCCGAAGCGCACCATTTCCGTGAGTCCCCGACAAATGAGTGCGGATTTGGCGTTGTCCCCCAGTTCGAGCCCGTCGCTGATCCCGGCCGCAATTGCGATGACGTTTTTCAGTGCTGCCGCCAGTTCGACTCCGTGCAGATCATTATTCGCGTAGACTCGCAGATGCCCGTTCGAGAACACCTGCTGAACGGTTTCCGCATCTTCAATTCGATCACAGGCGGCCACCACGCTGGCGGGTTTGCTGCGCGCGACTTCTTCGGCATGACACGGGCCACCGAACGCCGTCACGGAAACGTCGCCCAGAACTTCCCGAATCATCTGGCTGGGACGAATCAGAGTCCGGTTCTCGATTCCCTTCACAGCGCTGACAATCAGAGCCTGTTTCGGAACAAAGCGGCCCACTTCTGCCAGAGCGTCGCGGATTCCTCGAGTCGGCACGCAGACGACGACCATGCTGCTGGTGTCCAGAGCGGCCCGAGCATCAGAGGTCACCAGAACGGACGGTGGCAGAAAAATTCCCGGAAGCAGTCGAACATTTTCGCGACTGACGGCGATCTGTTCAGCATATTCCGGTGAACGCAGCCACAGCCGAACGTCGTGCCCGTTGCCCGCCAGAACGACGGCGCATGCTGTCCCCATCGCTCCGCCACCCAGAACACAGATCGATTGTCGTTGCGATTCCACGATGTTTTCGTTCCCCGACACACAGCTGATCCGAGAATTGAACGCGACCAGCTGCGAATGATAGAAACACACATAACTCTCGCCCAGCAGCTTGTCGGCGCCGGCTTTCAGTTTGTTCCACACTTCCGCATTTTCTATTCTCCATTCACTCTGCTTCAACGCCGCCGGAATTCCTGCATGACACGCACATTGATTGGTGATGAATTCTCGCGACTGCTGAGCGGCATCACGGCGAATGACGATCGTTACGTTCCCGAAGTTGTGCGACTGATTCTTCAGCAAGCTCGACGACATCGAGCATCAGATGTGCATCTGATTCCGGAACAGCATCAGTTCACGATGCTGTGGCGAATCGACGGAGTCCTGCAGGTCGTCGCCGGTTTTGATACCGAACTTGCTCCTCGGCTGGTGGCTCGCCTGAAAGTGCTGTCCGGCCTGCTCACTTATCGCTGCGACGTACCGCAGGAGGGGCGAATCAGCGTGAGGTCAGTTGCAGGCATGGAAGCCGAACGGGCCGCGGGCAATGCCGGGAACGCTTCGGAACCTGAAGTCCGAGTCACCACGTTTCCGACGTTGTTTGGCGAAAAAGTGGCGATTCGACTGTTCGCGGCATCGGATCGGCTGCAGCTGCTGTCAGACCTGAACCTGCCCGTCGACATTCAGGAGGCTTTACAGAATCTGCTGCAGCAGACGTCCGGAGTCGTACTGCTGAGCGGGCCGTCGGGCAGCGGAAAAACGACCACTGTGTACGCCTGTCTGCGGGAAATCCTTCAGCAGTCCGGGCGC
This sequence comes from Planctomycetaceae bacterium, assembly GCA_041398865.1. GTDB lineage: Bacteria > Planctomycetota > Planctomycetia > Planctomycetales > Planctomycetaceae > Fuerstiella. Next base: position 53,264 of record JAWKTY010000014.1, on the reverse strand, counting down.
TGCCGAGCTCTGATGTCGCTGGAAGATCCGATCGAAGTGATGGTGCCCGGAGTGACTCAGTCCCAGGTGCGGCCGTCAATCGGATTTGACCTGGAAAGTGGACTGAAGTCCATGATGCGGCAGGATCCGGATGTGATCATGGTGGGGGAAATCCGTGACCCGGCAACGGCAGAATGTGCATTCCAGGCGGCTCTGACCGGGCATCTGGTTCTCACAACGTTCCACGCCGGCAGCAGCTGCGAAGCGGTGACCCGACTTCTGGACATGGGCATCGAACCCTATCTGCTGCGAAGTACCTTGCGCGCGGTTGTCTGTCAGCGGTTACTGCGGCAGTCGTGCAGTCAGTGTCGGCCGGAAAATTCAGGGTCTAAGAATTCGGCGGAATTCTTAGACAAATCCTTCGACCGCTCGGATCACTCACAGAACTGCCGCACCTGCGGAGGCACCGGCTACTTCGGACGCTTTCTGATGGCGGAACTGCTGAATCCCGATCAGCCGGACGTGGCGCGATCCATTCTGGACCGAGCGGACGTTCAACAGCTGCAGCGCGCGGCTGAGGGAAGCGGCCTGCAGACTCTGCGGGAGCGCTGTCACCAGGCCGTGCAGTCAGGTTTGACAACGGCGGAAGAAGTGTTTCGAATCCTTGGACGAAATGAGCAGTAGGTCAGGCTCCTGCCTGACAAGCAGAAATATGTGTCTGAAGCAGAAATCAGTGTCTGGTCTCTTTTCTGCAAAGCACCCGAAGGGCCGTTCCGGCAAAAGAGACCTGACACGATGAATTGTCAGGCGGGAGCCTGACCTACGGCACGACACCTCCTGCCAACGTTTGGATTTCAGAATTCAGAAGATGAAGTCGGCAACTCTGGAAGATATTCAGCATCTGTGTGAAGAAGTTCGCACCATCGTGGATGCCGGGCTGCCGCTGGAAGGACATCTTGCCGACGCCGCTGCGGGGCAGGGAAGACGCCTGGAACAGCTGGCGGAGACGATTTCTGAAGATCTCAGGAGCGGTCGTTCGCTGGCGGACAGTCTGCAGTCCGGACAATTGGGAGCCCCCCGCATGCTGTCCGCGGCAGTGGCCGCCGGAATTCGATCGGGGCGGCTGAGCGATGCGGTTGAAATGCTGGGTGATACGGCTCGGGATCTGATCGAACTGCGGAATCGCATCCTGCAGGCCGTCACGTATCCCGTCAGTGTTCTGGTGGTGGCACTGGGACTGTTCTGCGTGTTCATTCGGCAGTTCCTGCTCCGGGTTCGAGCTCTGTTTGATGATCCGGACGTTCTGCCGTCCGATTTGTTCGCCTGGCTGACTGATCTGGATGCAAAGTACTTCTGGTGGCCTGCCACGGTTCCGGTGCTGGTGCTGCTGTTTGCGGTCATCTGGTTTCTGTCCGGTCGAGCTCAGTCATTGACGTTTCACGGAGCTGAACGACTTCTGTTTCTGTTGCCGGGCGTTCGCGGACTGATTCGGGATCTGCAGTTCTACAACCTGACTCGCATGCTGGCTCTGCTGGTCGATCAGCAGATGCCGCTGCCGGAAGCTCTGATGCTGGCGGGCGCGGCGACGGGGAGTCCGGAAATCGATGCGACATGTTCACGAGCTGCCAGAGCTGTGGAAGCGGGCAATCTGGAAGGACCGCCTCGAAACCACCAATGGCAACCCGGTGAACTGCCGCCAATGCTGCTGGCCTGTCTGCATCAGCCCGAGGTCATCGGAGCCGGACTGACTGCGAACGATTCCGGCAGTCGTTCCGGACAGGCCGCCGAACGGCTCAGCAGTATTGCCGGTTTCTATCGGCGTCGGCTGGACCTGAGTCTGCTGTGGATGAAAAACGTGGTCCCCGCAGCCATGTTCGTTTTGCTGGGCGGAGGCACTGTCGTGTTGTATTCCGTTTCCGTTTTCTGGCCGATCGCCGAAGTCTATCGGGCTCTGAGCCCACCGTAAAAGCTGGAATTTCTGTAAGTCTCCGTAGGTCAGGCTCCCGCCTGACATAATCTCTGTTCGCAAGGCACTGGCTCAGCCGGTGTGCGTTTTTTCCGAAGGTCGGGCACTGGCATCGCCGGTGACACACACCATGTCAAGATTTCGATACGAAGCCGTTGATGCGGCCGGAGTTCCCCTGCACGGGTCTCTGGAGGCCGCATCGACCGATGAACTGCAGCAGACGCTTGCCAGGCGAGGTCTGCGGCTGGTCAGTTCGTCGGAACAATCGCTCAATTCACTGGTGAGTGCTCATCGAGAAACGCTGCCTCGCCTGTATCAGCTCCGGATTGGCGAGCACCTTCGGGAAGCCATTCTGACCGGCCTGCCTGGGCATGAGGCCGTGCGAGCGGTCGCCAGTGAACCCATTGCTCATCCTCTGCTGGGACTGATTCCCTGGCTGGAAGGAGTCGCACTGCTGTTGCTGGCCGGAGCCGTCCTGGTTCGACTGGTCACCGGCCAGCACGATGCCGTTGTCGTCGGAGGAGTGGTTCTGGCCACGGTCATCGTTCCGGCTGCATGGTACGCTCTGAAGCAGATCTTTGAAGTGCGTCCGAGACAACTGCTGCACCGAATTGCTGATCGGCTGGAAGCCGGAGAACCCTTCAACGCAACTCTGCAAAGCATGATGCCGCGAGAAGTGCGAAGCGTGATGCGAGCGAACATCAGCAACGAACTGAAAGGCCGCGTGGCGGCAGATCTGGTGCCGTCATTGCTGGGCGGAAACACCCGAGCTCACAGATTTGCATATGTGGCGATCGGCCCCTTCATCATGCTGGGCCTGATCCTGTCGACTCTGCATATCGGCGCTATCACGATCATTCCGCAGTTTAAGAGCATCTTTGAATCGTTCGGCGTCTCGCTTCCCGGGCTGACGCTGGCCTTCATCAGTTTGTCAGACATCGCCAGTATTCTGGGGATCGGTGGCTGGCTGACGATGGCGGCCGTCAGTCTGGCGGCTCTGATTCTCATTTCGCTGGCACTGTCGACCGGACTGGGAGGACGTCTGCTGGAACGCATCCCTGTCATCGGGCTGGTTTTCCGATGGACGATGCAGGCTCGAGTCGCCCGAATTCTGGCCTCAATGGTTCGACACGGCAGTTCCTATGACGAAGCGATTCGGACGTCAACGGACGGCAGCGGATTTCCTGATGTCAGCGAAGCCGGAGCTATGATTGCCGATCAGATGCTGCAGGGTCGAGTCACCGGTACTCATCACCGACTGCTGTCCGGCCTGCCGATTTCGATGCTGACGGTGCCGGAGGTTTCGGGAAATGCGGCTGAGGAACGACGTTCCGGAATCGTTCGAACCTTTGAAAGTCTGGCCGACATGCTGGAATCCGGCACCGAAAGCCAGGGACGGCTGTTCGCGACAGTGATGCAGATGGCCGTCCTCACGTTCTGTGGTTTCGTCGTCGGACTGATCGTCATCGCACTGTTCCTTCCCTTGATTAAACTACTGAATGACCTGTCATGAACGGCGGACATCTTCAGGCAGCACTGTTTCTGATGAACCGTCCGGAACCCATTCGGCAGGCATCTCTGCTGATGGTTCTGGCCACGGGGATCGGGCATGGTCCGTCTCTGATCGCGGGTCTGGAAGCTCTGGCGGACGAATCCGGTTTTCCGTGGAGCAACCGCATCAATCAGCTCAGGTCACTGCTTGACCAGGGCATGACGCTTTCGGAATCACTCACCAGTGCTCAGGGACTGCTGCCGGAAGAAAGCCTGATCGCCATTCGCGTGGCGGAACAGACAGGAACTCTGAAACAGGTGCTGGCCGACGAAGCCAGTCGACTGATGAAAGCCGGATCAGAATCAACAACCGTGCAGGCACCGTTTCACGTGATGCTGATGTGGGGAATTCTGCTGTTGCTGGTTCTGAAGGCCATCCTGACGTTTTTGATGGTCTTCATCATCCCGAAGTTCAGAGCCATCTTCGACGGATTTGGTGTCGAACTGCCTGATCGCACGAAGTTGTTGATCTTTTTGAGTGACTGGCTGGCTGCATATTGGTATCTGACCATTTTTCCGCTGGTCAGCACCTGTCTCGGGGTACTGGTGCTGCTGGCCATCAGTCATTACCGATCACTGACACGCGGACGTCCGCTGTTTGTTGAATTCTTCCCCCGATCATGGACACCGATGGTGCTGCGACTGCTGAGCGTTGTGGTGACGACTCAGCAGTCACTGGCTGACGGCCTGCATTCGATTCTCCGCGAAATGAAACCGGGACGGACAGCTCGCGGCCTGAGTGCCGTACGAGCCGACGTTTTCGCGGGAGGCGACTGCTGGCAGGCCATGCAGCGGCACGGATTTCTGACTCATCGCGAAGTGGCCTTTCTGGAGGCGTCTCAGGCCTGTCGACATCTGGACTGGGGACTGATTCACCTGTCGCGGTCCATCGAACGGCGGCGCGACCGGTGGTTCAAATCGCTTTCGTCACTGCTGGAACCGGTGATGATTCTGGGAATGGGAATCGTGGTTGCATTTGTCGTGATCGCACTCTTCTCGCCACTGGTCAAACTTCTGAATGATCTTTCATGAAATCGGTGAAGCCGCCATCCGGACGAATACTGTGTCATTCACCTGCTTCAGCCAGCCGCCGCGGCGGAATCAGGGTGGAAATGGTGGTCTGCACCGTGATTCTGTCCATTTCGATGATGATTCTGGTGCCGGCCGTTCGAGCTGTCCAGTTGCAGCGTCGTTCGACGGAGACCGAAGTGCTGACTCTGATCGAACTCAACAACCTGGCATCCCTGTCGTCAGCTCAGCCGGTGGATCAGCTGGAACTGACTTCCACATTTGCACAACGATTTCCTGCAGCGACGCTGCAGCACGAAGCGGTGACTATAGACGATCCGGCAGGCATGACTGCGTCCCGACTGACCATCGTGCATCCGGGCAGTCGTTCCGTCCCGGACATTAAACGCAGTCTGGTGGTTTGGTGGGCTGAGTCGAAAACTCAGGCAGCCGGTGATCAGAATTCGGAGGCCAAAGAATGAAATCCGGCCGATTCACCCGATTCAGACATCGCCGCAAAGGCGGCATCTTTCACTATTACATGATGTACCTGTTTCTGACGGGCAGCATCATGCTGATGGGCGGAGCATTTCTGCATGCGGTGCTGAAAGCCGAAGCCGCGGATGCTCGGACGGCTCAGCAGATGAAGACATTGCTGCAGCTGGAATCGACTCTGCGACAGGATTTCATTCTCGCCGCGACACCGCACGTCAATGCAGACGGAAACAAACTGACGATCTGCTCCGACGGGAACGACGACTCACAACAGATCGTCTGGACCGCGTCAGAAAACGTCGTCCATCGTCGCATCCTTGAAGGGGAAACGCCTCGAAGTCAGGAGCGATTTCTGTTTTCGGCAGGAAGCCAGGGCCGATTTGAGCTGCAGCCTGATCGCCTGGTCGTGACTCTGCAGGAAGCTCGATTGAGAATGCCTTCCGCCACCAGGACCGCGGCGCCGAGCAGTCTTCAGATCATTATCGCACTTCCCGGTTCACCATCAGCGGAGGTGTCTGAATGAAGCCACCTGACTTCTCAGGAAGCCGTTGTCGCAGGGTGTGTGACCGCCGAGGATCGGTGTCCGCTCTGCTGGTCGTCGTGCTGTTGCTGATGATGGGACTCGTGGTTCAGCTGACTCAGCGGTCTTTGACCGACCGTCGGCAGATGCGCCGTGAGTTTCTTCAGCAGCAGGCTCAGCAACTGGCTCAGGCCGGCGTGCTGAGAGTCAGGCAACTGAAAGCAGCACAGCAGGACTTCAGCGGCGATGTCTGGGAACTGCCGCCCGGCGTGCTGCATGAAACAAATTCGGGACAGGTCACGATCACTGTAGATGGAAATTCCGCGACAGTGGTCGCTCGATATCCGGCCAACTCACCGCTGCCCGTCCAGGTGACTCGAACGATTGCATTGAAATAACGCCTCTGTCCGCAGCCTATCCGGCTGTTTTTCCTGGGATTGAACTGATGGCAAACGTAAGAATCGAACAGAATCGGAACTCTCGCCGAACGGCCTTTACGCTCATCGAACTACTGGTCGTGATTGCCATCATAGCAATTCTGATGGCGCTGCTGCTTCCGGCGATCCAGCAGGCTCGGGAAGCCGCCCGCAGAACTCAGTGTAAGAACAATCTGATGCAGCTGGGACTGGCTTTGCACAACTACGACATGGCGTTCGAACGCCTTCCGCCGGGAACTGTTGAACTGACCGGACCGATTCAGAACACACCGACCGGCTATCACATGTCATGGCTGGTGCAGTTGCTGCCGGTCATGGACCAGGCTCCGGCATTTCGCCTGATTGATTTCAGCCAGGGAGCTTACGGCGACCGCCACGGTCAGCTTCGCGGGACTCGTATTTCGGCGATGCAGTGTCCAACGGATTTTCGACCGGAAGTGAGTGTTCCCGGTATCGGTACCGTCGTCGTCAGTAACTATGCGGCCAGTTTCGGTGGTGACGATGTTCCGATCGATGACAACAACAACGGAGTCATGTTTCGGAACAGCAGCGTGACCTTTGAAGAGATTCGCGACGGAGCCAGTCAGACAATTCTGGCGGGCGAGAAGATCCGGCCTCGGGATTCCGATGATCTGGGCTGGATGTCCGGCACAAATGCGACTCTCAGAAACACAGGAGTCGCGATCAACAAAGGCTGGGATGTGGTTGCGTATCTCAGCAATGACGAAACCATTCAGACTCAGAATCCGGGACCCACGTCCACCGGTGGTTTCAGCAGTCTGCACACCGGTGGAGCCAATTTCGTGTTCGGCGACGGGTCTGTTCGATTCATCAGTCAAAACGTTGATGCTGAACTGTTCAGCCATCTGGGCAACCGGGACGACGGCCGGATGTTGGGAAATTTTTAGCAGATTTCTGAGTTCAAATGCTTCTTCTTCCAGGTGCCGATGGCGTTCGTTGCGAGTTCCGAACCGGCCGGTTTCCGCTCACGGAACCCGCAGCTCGTGCCTTCAGCTCATCCATATCAGACAGGCAGCCAGATACCCTGGCACGACCTGCGTGAGGTCAGCTCGTGAAGAATCTCAGTGCATATCCACGGCGACAGGCTTTTACGCTGATTGAGCTGCTGATCGTGATCACCATCATCTGCATTCTGATTGCGCTGCTGCTGCCGGCGGTTCAGCAGGCTACGGAAGCCGCTCGAAGGACACAATGCAAGAACATGCTGGCTCAGCTGGGCCTGGCAATGCACAGTTATCAGCAGTCATTCGATGTCCTGCCGCCGGGATCCATCGACCTGGCCGGGGCGATCACAAATGCCGAAACCGGATACCACATGAACTGGCTGGTGCAGATTCTGCCATGTGTGGAACGTCGAGCCACTTATGATCAGATCGATTTTCTCTGGTCGGTTTACGCTCCGGAGAATGCCCCCGTTAGAGGGATGGATCTGTTCGTCGTGTGTCCCTCTGATCAGACTCCGGCAGAACAGTATCCGCAGACAAGTTATGCCGGATGCACGGGATTTGATCAGCCCATTGGATGTGAACAACACCGGAGTTCTGTTTCTGAACAGCAGCGTGGCCTCCCATGAAATCCGGGATGGGATCTCGAATACCATTCTGATCGGCGAACGCCGCCGGGATGACAGTATTGACGGAATCGACCTGGGCTGGATGTCCGGGACCGGTTCTTCACTTCGGCACGCCGGGCAGCCTCCGAATGCTCGCGACCCCAAACGTCCGGGACTGCCTCTCGTCACGATGCCGCTGCTGAACGGCATGTCGCCGCCGGCGCCCGGTGAAGCCATCGGTGGCTTCAGCAGTTTTCACAGCGGCGGAGCTCAGTTTGCACTGTGCGACGGGTCAGTCCGGTTTATCAGCGAGAATATCGCCCCGGACGTCTTCAGTTTTCTGGGCCGCCGGGAAGACGGCGCAATGATTGGTGAATTCTGATGCGAACAGTTCCCCCCCCGAGTCCTGTCGGTGTCGGACACTCATTCGGAAGCCGGAACTCCGACTTCTCTCCCGCCGCGAAACAACTGCCGACGGTTCGGCTCCATCAGGGATTTACTCTGATTGAACTGCTGGTGGTGATCACCATCATTGCCATTCTGATTGCGCTGCTGCTGCCCGCAATTCAACAGGCCCGGGAACAGGCTCGCATGACGCAGTGTCGCAACAATCTGATGCAGATCGGCGTGGCGATGGCTTCTTATCATTCCGCCTTCAGTCTTCTGCCGCCCGGCTGCGTCAATGAAACGGGGCCGATTGTCGATCTGTCGGCAATTGCCGAGCGTGACGATGAAGAGGCCGAACAGGATGCGGATTCGGACATTGACGAACCCGCAGTCCGTCCACGACAGAACCGGTATTGTCTGAGCTGGATTGTGCAACTGCTGCCTCATCTGGGACAGGAGAACGTCTACCGTCGAATCAACTTCGGAGATCCGCAGCTGAGTTTTCGGACGGCGGAAGAAATCTCTGAACTGCAGGCACAGGCAGATCAGCAGACAGAAGATGAGATGCCGGGATACGATTTTGCACTTCCCGAAAATCAGGCAAGTCAGACCGTCATTCCGGTTCTGCTGTGCCCCAGCAATCCATCTCCGTCGCTTATCAACGGAGTTCTGGCACTTTCGACCTATGCGGGCTGCCATGCAGGAACATCAATGCCCATCGACACGAACAACGATGGCCTGCTGTACCTGAACAGCAGTGAGAATCTGGAAGAGATTCCCGACGGTGCGTCCACAACTCTGCTGGTGGGAGAGAAGAAACAGCTGACGCTCGACTTCGGCTGGATGGCTGGCGACTTCAGCACACTGCGAAACACCGGGGTGCCGCTGTCAACAGTTTATCAGAACCCTCGATACCCATCGTATCAACTACCCAATGACCAATCAGACGCCGAAGAAGCAGATCAGCATCCTCGAGGATTTTCCAGCGATCATTCCATGGGTTTCAACTTTCTGATGGCCGACGGAACTGTGGAAACCATCAGCACCCAGATCGACCAGAAGGTCCTGCAGCAACTGGGCAGCCGCAACGACGGGCAGCTGACATCCGCTGCTGATTTCTGAAACCGGTCAGGCGCAGACGACAGAAATCCGGAGAAGATCCGGCCGGTCCGACAAGAGCACCTTTCGAAATCGCTGACACACACTGCCTCGCGGGGTTCAGCGTTTCTGCGATCGCAAAACGTTTGGCGCGGGCACATGGTGAAGCAGGCTGCTTTAACCGGATCAGGACTCGCTCGAACTGGTCGAATCGTGTGAACTGCGTTTTGTGAGCACCAGAGCGACGGCGGCCAGGATGATGATTCCGATGATCCAGAGCCATGGAGACGTCCCGGTCAGTTCGGGCAGAGTCTTCTCTCCGCCATCACCGAGGCTTCCGGCCAGCTTTGACATGGTGGGATAGAAAATCACATAGACAGCGGCGCCGGTCAGCATTCCGGCAAGTCCCGACCATGCATCCGAACGTCCTTCGCCGCACGCTGCGACTCCGGTGCCCGGACAATATCCCAGCACTGCCATTCCGATTCCGAACAGAGTTCCACCGACCAGAAGTCCGGCCCAGACCAGCGATTTCAGGTGCAGAGCCACCGTTCCACTGGGCAGCAATGCGTAGATTCCCAACGCTCCGACCACGACGGCCGTCCCCATGATTTTCACCACACTGAAGTCTCGCCCCAGAAACTGCCCGACGATGACTTCATATTTGGACACTCGCCCCTTCTGAAGCAGCACCCCGAAGACGATGCCCGTCACCAGACCCAGTATCAGTTTCCATGCCGGATCAAACATCAGCCTGTTCCTTTCGACCAAACAGCAGCAGAGACGTGACAATGCCGGCCGGAAAAACCACGATCACAAACAGCCAGCTGGAAGCGGCCAGCTGCAAAGAACCGCTGATGCCGTGCCCGCTGGTGCAGCCACCGGCAAGGCGAGCCCCCAGAAGCATCAGCAGACCGCCAATGAAGGCTCCCACATGCCGTTTCAGCCGCGATGGACCGAAGCGCTGCGACCAGAGCGGCGGAACTGCCGGATCATTTCGGTCACCGGAAAGTTTCGAGCTGATCAGAGCTCCGATGAAGACTCCGACAACAAGCATCCAGCCCCAGTCGATCCGGGGAGACTTCTTCGCGAAGAACGGATTCGCCTCAGCCATCTGCGGAGCGAATTCACGTTCGGCAATGGCGACCGTGGATTCAAACGCGGTCGTGATTCCCAGAGCATGGTCGGCTGTCAGAAATGTCAGCCAGCTCAGCACACCAATCCCGGCTCCCACGACATAAGGCGACCACGATTTCGCAGTCAGAAAATTCGGCATGGTGTCTCCCGGAAAGATCTCGAAGCAGATCGCAGTTCGCCGGATCAGAAACAGAATCAAAGTCGATTACGAGTCGACCAGCCCGATGTCGTCAACGCCATCCGCGACGTCGCGTTACTTCAGCATCGGCACGTAGGCATAGCCGTCGGCCTGCAGATTCACAACCGCCGTTAGCGCTGACACCGCAGTGTCGACAAACACGGCGACATCGTCCGGTTTCGACCCTTTGGAAATCAAACTCTGCCCGCAAACATACAGTTCCACTCCGGCTTCATGAAGCTCATGCAGCAGTTTCAGGTTCGGATTCCCGTCTGTACTGAAAGCCGCTGCATACGCGTCGGCATTCAGAACCAGCTGAGTTGCATCGCCGTGAAACACGACAGCGATCTGAACGTCGGCCGGTTCCGCACCGCCACCTGCGTAGATGTTGATAAACTTTGCGACCTTTTCGAGCCCCGGGTTCAGCTTGTCAGCCTCGCCGCCTTTGGTGAGATCAACCAGCAGTCGTGTGCCGGGTCTTGGCTGCTGAGCCGCATCGGGAAGCTGGACCACGGCTCCATAGCCCTGAATGACCGGATGCGAAGGTTCTCCCGGAGCCGCAACCGTCCTGCCGGGCACGGAATGATTCTTCATGGCTTCAGCAAACCCTCGCTCAACAAAACCCGTGACGGCTTTCGCGTGTGCCTGAATCAATCGGGTCACGTAGGGATCGTCTGACGTTTCCGTGACTTTGACTCCCTTGTCCGTGTCTTCGTGAACCATCCTGATCTTATCGGTATGCTGAAACAGTTCCGCAAACAACGGATCGCGCATTCGGATGGGGTGAGTTTCCTTCACACGGTATTCCATCCATTCGACGTGCTCCTGAATCTTTGACGCAATCTCAGGAGTGTCCGATTCCGTCAAAGTCTCGACGCCGTTCGGCAGTTCTTTCACAGTGCGTTTGATTTTGGTGTGGTTTTCCAGAAGAAACTGGAACACTTCGTGATCTTCGTCGTGTCGATCATCATGACCATGAGCACCACCGCCTTCCTGCGAATGCTGCTGAGCACCTCGGCCCATCCCGCGGCCGAATCCCGGACCGCCTCCGCCCGGACCCCGGCCGCGACCGAATCCCGGTCCCTGAGAAAATGCCTGACCGCAGATTAACACGGCAACGGACAGCGAAACCCAAAACGATGCGTGGCGGTTCATCGGGTAACTTTCTTTCAGAAAGAATCTTGAACGGCGAAGAGGTTCGCCGGAGTCCCTACGTCAGCCTGCCTTTGCAGCGACTGACGCCGGACGGAGTCGATTTCAGGGGTGTTGTCTGCGATCAGGCCGGGCTGGCACCGGCCGGTTCATCCGTGGACATGTACTTGGCAATGTACGCGGGTTCGCCCATCCGCTTCAGCAGGTCAAGCTGAAGTTCCAGCCAGCTCATATGATGTTCTTCTTCCAGTGCGATGCGTTCGAACAGCTGTCGAGAACCGAGATCACTTTCTTCCATCGCCTGCACGGAAGCTTTGGTGTAGAAGACGATCGCGTCCTGTTCGTCCTTCAGGTCCGTTTCGAACATTTCCTTCAGCGACTGAGCTCGCACCGGAGGCTTGGCGAATTCGATTTTCGGCTCGCCCTTCAGGAACAGCAGCCGGGCCAGAAACAGTTCGGAATGCCCCAGTTCCTCCTGCATTTCTTCCCGCATCTTGGTGGCCAGCAGACCCATGCCCCATTCATCCAGCACACACGCATGCAGCTGATACTGATGAGCGGCGGTGAGTTCCATCGCCAGCCCGGCCTGAAGATTCTTAAGCGTATTCGTTCTGTTCATCTGTGAGCTCTCTTTCAAAAGTCAGACGCCGATTCGCGCCGTGTGAAAAGTTTCGTTCCGTGCATCTTAGCAGTGACCATCAACGAATCGGTACGCTGATATCGTTCGATGTGTCCGGACAGGAATGACCTCAGGCAGATCGTTTCATTTCAGAGAATTCTCCTGCCTGCCATGCCTGATAGCCGCCGGACATGTTGACCGGATTGCTGAATCCGGCTGCCTGCAGCACACTCATTGCAATCGCCGACCGAACGCCGCTCTGGCAATGCACAATCAGCTGACCATCGCGAGGAAGTTCGCTCAGAGACTCAGGCAAACGGCCCAGAAACCGATGTTTGGCCTGCTTCAGATGCCCTTCGTTCCACTCATCATTCGAACGCACGTCAATGACTTCGGCGTCGCCGCTGCCAATCGCCGCCCTGAGTTCTGCGGGTGTCCGGCTGACATACGTTTCCGTCGCTTTGCCCGACGATCGCACAGCATCCGCGTCGAACGCTCCGGCGATGTGTTCAAGTCCGATCTTGTGCAGCATCTGAGCTGCCTGTTCCAGTTCGTCCGGGCGACAGATCAGCCAGGTTGGGCGGTCATAGTCGACAAGCCAGCCTGCCCAGGCCGACAGCAGGTTGATGGGAATGTTAATCGTGCCTGGGACATGCCCTTTCGCAAACTCAGCAGATGGAGTCAGATCCACCACGGTCCCGGACTGAATCGCCGCTTCCAGTTCGGACGTCTCCAGCATCCGGTGATGATGCCCGGCACCAAGAACGACGGGGCCTTCTTTGTTGACTCGCTTCATAACAGCGAAGTACTTCGGAGCCTCGGGCTGGTCGGCAAGGATGTACCGCACAAAGGCTTCTTCATCCTGAAACTGCAATGCCGGGTTGAACAGTTTCTCGTAACCAACCGTCGATGACGGAATGGCGCCCAACCCCTTGCCGCACGCACTGCCGGCTCCGTGAGCCGGCCAGACCTGCAGGTAGTCGGGCAGCTGTTTGAAGCGTTCCGCCGATTTGAACAGGTCCCGAGCTCCGGGATCGGCTGTGCCCGTCAGTCCGGCCGCCTCTTCCAGCAGATCCGGGCGACCGATGGAACCCACGAACACAAAGTCACCCGTGAAAATGCCCATCGGACGGTCGGCACCGCCGCCCTGATCCGTCAGCAAAAAGGAAAGACTTTCCGGTGTATGTCCCGGAGTATGCAGAACATCGAAGCGAATGTTTCCGACCATGAAGTGATCGCCATCGTGCAGCAACTGACTGTCGTACTGGTCGAGATACAGATACTTCCATTCCGCCGGGCCTTCGTCAGAAACATACAGCTTCGCGCCGACTCGGTCTGCCAGTTCGCGAGCTCCCGACACATAGTCGGCATGGATGTGAGTTTCAGCAACACCCACCAGCTTCAGCCCTTCCCGGGCCGCCATCTCGATGTACTGATCAACATCCCGGCCAGGGTCAACCACCAGGGCAGTTTTTGCTCGCTGACATCCGACCATGTAAGAGGCATGAGCCAGTTTCGGGTCATAGAAGTATTTCAGTAACATGACATCTCCTTTTGTTCAAATTCGGATCACCACTGAACGCCGGAATTCCTCACCTCACAGGGCAACTGACTTCCAGATCACAAAACCCGCGACCATCACGACCGCGGTCGAAAACACTTTCTGCAGCGTTGGCCCTTTCAGACGCCCGGCCAGCAGTCCGCCGAGCCACATGCCGACGAAACCGCCGGTCAGAAACTGCACAGTCATCTCCCACGACAGGGAATTACCATTCAAAAAATGCGAAATGACTCCGCTGATGCTGACCAGAACGATGACGAACAGCGACGTGCCGACAGCCCGATGAATTTCCATCCCGCTGAACAGCACCAGCGCTGGGACAATCACGAAGCCACCGCCGACTCCGAACATTCCGGAAAGAATTCCGGTCAGAAGTCCCACCAGCACCAGCAGCCGAGCACATCGGGATGTCAGACGCAGTTGGCCGTCTTCGTTTCGCTGACAGGCGCTGCGATCCTGTTGTGATGCTCCTTCCGTACTGCAGGTCCCGAACGGCAGCCCGGGATTACGGGACTTCGCCCACATCCGCCACGCCACAACCAGCATCAGTCCGGCGAACAGCAACAGCAGAACGCTCTCCGGAATCTGTTTCGACAGCCATGAACCTACAGGAGCCCCCGTCATTCCGGCCACGGCAAACATCAGCCCGGTTCGCAGTTCGACTTCTCCTCGCGTCAGTCGCGGAACCGCACCAAACAGCGCGGTTCCGCCAACAGCCGCCAGTGAAATTCCGACTGCCTCACGCGGTGCCACGGAAAGTCCGTAGACCAGCAGCGGCACCGCGAAGACTCCGCCACCGCCTCCGGTCAGTCCGAGTGCAAAGCCAACGATGCAGCCGAACGTGATGGCTAGGCCGAACATGTTCCACCGTCCGCACACCTGTTCCACGGCATACTCGCAATGAACGAAGCCAGCGGACACAGTCCCGTGAGACCAGCAAACATCAGGCCTGCTCCGACGAAAGCAGAAAGCCCGTAGCCGTAGGGATGAACCTGATGACCAAGAATCACTCCCAGCACGGTCATCAGCCCCGCCGTTAACTGAACCTGCTGCATCAGAGGCAATGATTTCTTTCCCCGAACAACAGGCAGCCCCGCTTTTTCCCATGCCAGAGTTCCGCCGATGACGTTGATGACGTTCTCAAACCCGGCATCGATAAACTTCTGACAGGCTTTGCCCGAACGGTTTCCGCTGCGACAGATGATGTACAGCGGCTGATCTGAACGTCCGTTTCGGCCAGCCATCACGGCCTTCGGATCGAGAGAATCCAGAGGCACGCTTCGAGCACATTCGGCATGAATATTTCGGTATTCCGATGGCATCCGAACATCAATCACGTCGACCTGCTCCTGTTGTGTTATTTCAGCCAGCCTGTTGACTTCAATTGTCTGCATCAGCGTCTCGATCAAAATTTGTGAAGGGAATAACTGCAAATAAGTCGCGACATTACGACATGTTTTGCAAAAACGGCGGAAGAAAATGATCCGTAATTCGCCCCGGTTCAACACGCCTGATACGTTAATATATCGGAATCTATCGACATGTCAATGAGACGGATTCAGAGATTCCGGATTTTGTTTTGATTCTCATTCGAGAACATGGGCGCACGGTGAGCGAAGTGTCTCCCAGCGTCAGCCGAAATGGGGCAGGGCTACTGGCCAATGCCGTGATGCGCGTTTCAGCTCGGTCAGTCCTCGATTGCTTTGATCAGCGCACCACGACAGCTCGATCCCGCTCCGGCGGTGCAGGCGAAACAGTGCCGACCAGTGGCAACGGGCTGGTGAAGCAGGTCATGGCTGTTCAACTGGCGGATGTGGCGTCGAGCCTGTCCGGCCAGCGGCAGGTTCAACATTTGATTGAAGTCACAATCGTAGAGATAGCCGTCCCAGTCAACGGACAGCGTTGTTCGGCACATGAGCCCGTTCGTCGCTTCCGGATTAAACGCGCTGACCAGAAGCGTCATGTACTCTTCGTAGTGGCCCTCCCGCACCAGATCTTCCAGAAAGCGGCTGATCGGGATGTTGGTGATGGTGTACAGTCGATTGAACGTGATGCCATATTCCGAGCTCAGATGCCGGCGATACGCCTCTTCGAGCTGCTGCTGGTCCGGGGGAAGCGATCGGCCGGTGGGGTTGTAGACCAGCGACAGCTGCAGCGAACTGTCTGTCTGACCATATCCCAGGTCGTTCAGAATTCGCAGAGCGGCGATCGATTTCCGGAAGACGCCGTCGCCTCGCTGAGCATCACAGTTCTGCTCAAGATAACATGGCAGCGACGCGGCAATTTCCACCTGATGGTCGGCCAGGAATTCGGGAAGATGAGTGAACCCGGGGGCGGTCAGAATCGTCAGGTTGCAGCGGTCGATTACATGACAGTTGCGTTCGCGCAGCTGACTGACGAACCATTCAAAGTGCGGATTCATTTCCGGGGCCCCGCCGGTCAGATCGACGGTACTGACCCGCGATTCCGTCACAACCCGCAGACATTCGTCGAACGTCTGACGGCTCATCTGTTCGCGCCGATCCGGACCGGCGTCCACGTGACAGTGGCGACAGGTCTGATTGCACAGCTTGCCGACATTGATCTGCAGAGTCGTCAGAGTCTGCCGATCGAGCGTTGGAATTCCGGACCGCATCAGCTGCTGATGGAACTCCGGAAGGTGCTGACTTTCCGGGCCTTCCAGAAACGCTCGCTGCCGCTCGGGATTTGCCAGAGGATGTCCCTGCCTGATCAGCGTCAGCAGCGTCATGAATGTCCCCTTCACTCAGCAGTGTGTCGCAGGAAAATCGTCTGTGTCCATCGGAGCGCCCTGCCTGTCCATCAGTGTCAGTTGGCACAGTGTCAGGTGGCACAGTGTCAGGTGGCACAGTGTCAGGTGGCACAGTGTCAGGTGGCACAGTGTCAGGTGGCACAGTGACACAGTGACACAGTGGCACCGACATTCCTGTCGGTGAAGTTCCGGTCGTTACTTCTGATGGCTGGCCAGAAGTTCCGCGATCTGTACAGCGTTCGTGGCGGCTCCCTTCCTCAGATTGTCAGAGACGCACCAGAACGCAAGGCCGTTGGGATTGGTGAGGTCTTTGCGAATTCGTCCGATGAAGGTGTCGTCGCTGCCGTTACAGGTCAGCGGCATCGGATATGACTTGTTCGCCAGATCATCCACAACTTTCAATCCGGGTGTCTTTGCAAACAGGTCTCGAGCTTCTTCAACGCTGATTGGGCGTTCGGTTTCGACCAGAATGCTTTCGCTGTGGCAGTTGCTGACCGGAATTCTCACGCAGGTCGGACACACCATGATGGATTCGTCGCCCAGAATCTTGCGAGTCTCGTACACCATTTTCATTTCTTCGCTGGTGTATCCCTGCTCCTTCAGACTGCCGATCTGCGGGATGGCATTGAAGGCGATGGGATGAACGAAGGCTCGATATTCGTATGGCTGCCCGGCCAGATTGGCTTTGGTGCCTTCCGTCAGATCGACGTTCCCCTGAAGGCCGGCTCCACTGGTTGCCTGATAAGTGCTGACCACAACTCGACGAACGCGCCCGAAATCATGCAATGGTTTCAGAGCCTGCACCATCTGAGTTGTTGAACAGTTGGGGCTGGCAATGATTCCGGTGGCTGTCAGTGCAGCCTGCGGGTTGACTTCGGGAATCACCAGCGCCACATCCGGCTTCATACGCCAGAATCCGGATTCGTCGATGACTCGGCAGCCGGCTTTGACAGCTGAAGGCAGGTATTCGGCTGCCGTTTCATCGGGCGTGCTGGCGATCACCAGATCCACTCCGTGAAAGCAGTCGTGAGTCAGCTCTTCCACCGTGATGTCTTTTCCCGCCAGTCGCACCGTCTTCCCGGCGCTGCGAGCTGACGCCAGCAGGCGAAACGTTCCGGCCGGAAACTTTCGCTGCTCCAGCAGTTCCAGAATGATGGTTCCCACGGCACCCGTGGCACCGACGACAGCAACAGTGTTGAACACGACAGATCCTGACTGAATTGGTAAATACAGATGAATGAAAGTACGTGATCCGGGCCTGAAAATCGACAGAAACCGGCGGATGTTCCCGTGCCGTCCTCGTTATCAGGTTCGCCACGGACAAAATTGACCATCCGCGGCAGCGACCGAAAGTTGCTGGTCAACGATTCGATTTCCGCCATTCCTTTCGGGGGTTTCCGGCGGTATTCTGGTGGTGACACCTTCAAAAATACATAGTTCCTCACATTTTTCCGTTTCTTTCAGACAAACATTTCTGGTTCGGGGCTCAGGAGGAATGCCGTGTCAAACTCAACCCCCACAGAATTCTATCAGGCGTTCCGCAGCTGCATCCTGCGTCTCGCAAGGGATCCGCATGCGGCTTTGGGAGACCTGTTTGATCTGACCGCGGCTCGACTGGTGCGTTTTGCCATGAGCATCACGTCCAATCAGGCCGACGCCGAAGATGCGGTTCAAAGTGCATTTTCGCGAATTGCCAACAAGCCGAAACTTCTGGTCAGTGCTGATACTCCCTGGCCTTATCTGATTCGCACGGTCAGAAATGAGAGTCTGCGGGTTCTTCAAAAACGCAGAACCTGCAGTCTGGGCGACATGGATACTCAGTGTGGTTCTGATACCGCTGAATTTCTGATTCAGCGTGAAGAAGTTGCCGATCAGGTCCAGCGAATTCTCAGCAGTCTCCCGAAAGCTCAGTACGAAGTTGTCATTCTGAAGCATTGGGAAGATCTGACGTTTGCGGAAATCGCGGACGTGCTCGGAAAGTCACAGAACACGGTTGCCAGTCGCTACCGTTACGCGATGGAGAAGCTGCAGAGGTGTCTGGAACCCATTGTGCAGGAACAGAATGAACGACAGCAGAATTTCACCCGGCCGACACCTGCCGGTCCGGCCCCCGGCCGCCCGGTCTCCGCACAAAGCGATTCACGAAACAAGACTGTTCCCACCGGCAGTCGACTGCGACAATGACCCAACAGTACTCTGAATTCTGAACGTCACATTTTCCGGATTCTTCAACCCGCTTTACTTCCTGTTTTCCTGCCTCGTCCCTCCCGCATTTCGGGAACGGCTCATCCGCCATGAAACTGTCTGACCACCATCGCCAGATTCCGGAACCCAGCTTTCCGGAAACCGAACTCATCCGCAATTCAGCGCCGATACCGGAGCTGTCTGCCGGCTTTCGTGCTCGAGTCATGGCGGAGTGCAGCGTGAGTCTCGCCAGCGCGGCCAGAATTCGACGCTGGAAAATCGGAGGCACAGTGACAGCCGTGTGTGCTGTGTTGCTGCTGATCTTTGTGTCACTGCCACAGTCCGAGACCTCGCCATCAGACATGGCACAGCAGCCGCCGGAAGCCGTGGCTCCGTCACATTCGGCGCCCGGCCCCTATTCAGCGTCGAGTTCGTCCGTCCAGTTTCCCGTCGGAGGGTCAGGAACGGTTGCCGCCGACAAAGCCACGCCCCGCACCGGTCAGGACACCGAAAAGTCTCAGATGAATCAGGTCATCGAAGGCCTGAATGGTCGGCGAAAAATCTTTGATGCCGACATGCTGCCGCATTTCTGAGGCCGCCGAGAAGCGGCGCACCTGCCGAAAGATGCCGGGAAGCGTGAAATCTGTCTCGCTTCAGACGACCTGAGGATTTTTTCCAGGCTCGGCCCTGTTAAAGTGCCTCGACGGCGCGAGATTTTTTCTGAGCGACAACATCGCGGTTTCGTGCGTCCGTTTGGATTTGCTTGGGGCACAGCCCAAAGCCGTGAAGAGATTTGAATCGTAGAAACACTGGCTTCTCCCCGGCGGCATCTGTAGGTCAGGCTCCCGTCTGACAACTTCGATCGGAGCTGTCAGGCAGGAGCCTGACCTGCGTGTTTTGAAACTCTCCACCGCTTGGGGCACAGCCCACGTGGGGCATCGGAATGCAGCGAGGCATTTGTTTTCTGGGGCTGGCAGTCATGATTCTGCTGGCCTGGTGCATGAGTTCTCATCGAACGAAGGTGAGTCCTCGCATTGTGATCGGCGGATTGCTGCTGCAGTTCGGCTTTGCCTTCCTGATTCTGAAGACATCGGCCGGAGCTCAATGCTTCACTGTTCTCGGACAGTTCTTCACGGCGGTCCTGCAGTTCGTGGACGAGGGAACAGCTTTCCTGTTCGACATCTTTCCCCGCTCAGACGACCCCGATCCTCTGCCGGCTCAGTACACACTCTGGCGGTCCTTCGCCTTCGGCATTCTGCCCACGATCATCTTCTTCTCGTCGCTGATGTCCGTGCTGTATCATCTGGGAGTCATGCAGGTCGTCGTAAAAGGGCTGGCGACACTGATGCGAGTGACTCTGGGGACAAGCGGTGCCGAAACTCTGTCAGCATCAGCGAATATCTTCGTCGGCCAGACGGAAGCTCCGCTGGTGATTCGTCCGTACGTCAGCCGCATGACGCTGTCAGAACTGAACGTGGTCATGGTCGGGGGCTTTGCCACGATTGCCGGCGGAGTCATGGCCGCTTATGTCAGCATGGGAATTGATGCCGGACATCTGATGACCGCTTCCGTGATTTCCGCTCCGGCAGCTCTGCTGGTGGCCAAGATTCTTCAGCCGGAAACGGAAGAGAGCCGCACGGCCGGTGACGTTCAGATTGAGGCCAAAACCGGCTGCGTGAATGTGATCGAAGCGGCCGCCGAAGGAGCCTCCTCCGGACTGCAGCTGGCTCTGAACGTCGGAGCTATGCTGATTGTGTTTGTGGCCTTTGTGGCGATGGCGAATTCCGCCATCGGACTGGTCGGCGGATATCTGGCTGATCATTGGGACTGGATGGCTGCCCGTGACTGGTCGCTGGAGCTGTTCGTCGGCTGGGTGTTCGCTCCGGTTGCATGGCTGATGGGTATTGAATGGGAAGAATGCAGCAAAGCCGGCAGCATTCTGGGAACCCGGATGGTGGTGAACGAGTTTCTGGCGTACATCCAGCTGTCCGGAGCCAAAGCGGAACTCAGCCCCAGAACGTACATGATCATGACCTACGCTTTGTGCGGCTTCGCCAACTTCAGCTCGATCGGAATTCAGCTGGGCGGCATCGGCGGAATCGCTCCGGAACGTCGCGCCGATCTGGCTCGGCTGGGTCTTCGAGCCATGCTGGGAGGAACTCTGGCCACCTTCATGACCGCCTGTGTGGCCGGAATTCTGCTGGATTGATCACCGCTCGATTCCGATTGCCGGGTTCGATGCACAGAAACGCCGTCTTTTGGTGTTTCGAGCTTAGATGGCGGGTATGATCCCGCCCCATGTCAGCCGTCAGATTTGCCATTCTGGGAACCGCC
The DNA here is from genome assembly GCA_041398865.1 of Planctomycetaceae bacterium. Lineage (GTDB taxonomy): Bacteria > Planctomycetota > Planctomycetia > Planctomycetales > Planctomycetaceae > Fuerstiella. The sequence continues at coordinate 32,315 of JAWKTY010000014.1, read as the reverse complement.
CGGATCGCTCGCACCATCGCTCCGAAGCTGCACGCTGCGCCGACTGCCGAGCTGGTCGGAGTGGCCAGCCGATCCCTCGACAAGGCTGAAGCGTTTGCGTCCGAGTTCAGCATTCCGAAGACGTACGCCAGCTATCAGGCCGCACTGGATGATCCTTCGATCGACGCCGTTTACATTCCGCTGCCGCCGTCGCTGCATCCGGAATGGGTGATGAAGGCTGCTGCGGCGGGCAAACACATTCTGTGCGAAAAGCCGCTGGCGACAAACGTCAGCGAAGTCGACCAGATGATCGCCGTCTGTCAGGCTCACGACGTCGTGCTGCTGGACGGAGTCATGTGGTATCACACTCAGCGAGCCGCCGCAATTCAGCAGAAGGCCGCTTCCGGTGACCTGGGAAGTCTGAAGCAGATCACGTCCGCATTTACGTTTCACTGGGACACTCTGCCGATGGAAAACCTGCGGCTGCACCGCGATCTGGGCGGAGGTGCGCTGCTGGATCTGGGCTGGTACTGCGTCGGAGCGGCTGTGTGGCTGTTCGGCGAACTTCCGCATGAAGTGTTCGCGAGAGCGACATGGCACAACGATGTAGATACTCGAATCAACGGATTCCTCTGGTTCGACAATGATCGAGTTGCCACGCTGGAAGCCGGCTTCGATGCCGTCCGACGGCGCTGGCTGGAAGTGACGGGAACCCGGAAGACGCTGTTCTGCGACGACTTCACTCGACCATGGAACGCCGATCAGTCACAGTTCCGCACGCTGGATGGAGATGGTCAGCAGGAAACATTTTCCGCCCCCGCGCAGGCTCAGGAAGTCTGCATGATCGAAGCCTTCTGCCAGCTGATCGATCACAGGAGAACTCAGCATCCCTGGCTGACACTTTCCCGCAGAACTCAGCTGGTCTGCGACGCGCTGCAGCAGTCAGCTCGCGAGCAGCGTACCGTCACCGTTCCGCGCGAAACCGAACCGCTGCAGGTGGCGTTTGTGGATGATTCGGCCGGAAACCGCAATTCATGGAAGGCGGCCATGCAGCTGATCTGCCGAGACAATGCTGTGCTGCACTGCTTTGAATCAGAAAGCGATGTGCGTCGGTGTCTTGACCAGGGCTTTCGGCCGGACGTGTTCTTTGTGGACTACTTTCTGGAACGCCACTACGGAACCGACGTGATCGCTCTGCTGAAGCAGCGTTTCGGCGACGATGTTGTCATGATTGCTCACAGCTCCGTTCGTTCAGGAAACCAGTCGCTGCTGAGAGGCGGAGCTCATGCAGCGATCGACAAGCGACCGGGAGGCGGACCGTCGCCCGCGGTTCTGGAACACTTCCCGGATTTCGCCGCGTTTCAGAGATTTGTTCAACAGCACAGGAAAAGCTGATGTCCGGTATTCGACACATTCGTCCCGTCGCAGGACCAGTCAGCGGCCGCATTCGGCCTCCGGGGTCGAAAAGTATCACGAACCGAGCTTTGATTCTCGCCGCGCTGGCCGATGGACCAACCACTCTGACCGGCGTGCTCGACAGCAAAGATACTCAGGTCATGCTCACCAGCCTGAATCAGCTGGGGTTTGGAATTCAGCAGGACCTCGACACCTGCACGTGCGTGGTCGATGGCGGTGGTGGCCGGATTCCCGCGGATGCCGCCGACCTTTGGCTGGAAAACAGCGGCACCAGTATCCGCTTTCTCACATCACTGTGTGCTCTGGGAACAGGCCGGTATCGACTGGATGGTGTCGAACGCATGCGGGAACGTCCCATTGCCGATCTCGTGCAGACTCTGAATCAGCTCGGAGCCGACGTGTGCTGCGAAAACTCAGAATCCGGATGTCCGCCGGTGATCGTGAATGGTCGGCGACTGGCCGGCGGCACAGCTCTGATCAAAGGCGACATCTCCAGCCAGTTTCTCAGCAGTCTGCTGATGAGCGTCCCGGCGGCCGATGGCGACGTCGTGCTGAATGTGGACGGCGAACTGGTGTCGAAACCTTATGTCACCATGACGCTGGAGATGATGAAAGCCTTCGGCGTGGATGTCGATTTCCCGGATGATCTGAGCCGCTTCCGAATTCGCCCGCAAACATATACGGCTCGACACTACGACATCGAACCCGACGCCAGCGCAGCGAGTTATTTCTTCGGAGTCGCAGCGGTCACCGGCGGTTCCGTCACGATCGACGGCCTGAATCAGAATGCGCTGCAGGGCGATGTGCAGTTTGCCGCGGCACTTCAGCAGATGGGCTGCGACGTCGAATGGAAGACAGACAGCGTGACGGTTCACGGCCGTCCGCTGCACGGAGTCGACATCGACATGAATGCCATCAGCGACACGGCTCAAACTCTGGCAACCGTGGCAGTCTTCGCCGACAGCCCGACCACCATTCGCAGCGTCGGCCATATGCGACACAAGGAAACAGACCGCATCGCCGCAGTCGTCACGGAACTGCGGCGAGCAGGCATTCGAGCTGAAGAGTTCGCTGACGGACTGACTGTCTATCCGGGTTCGCCCCGGCCGGCAGAAATTCACACCTACGATGATCATCGAATGGCGATGAGCTTTTCGCTGCTGGGTCTGCGAGCCGACGGCATTGGGATTCTGGATCCTGAATGCACCGGCAAAACATATCCTCATTATTTTGAAGATCTGGACCGACTGTGCGCGGGCGATCGTCATGGAGAATAATGTCCCCTGTTCAAACGTGTTTTTCAGAGCGACAGCGTCGCGTTTCCGAGCCTTCGCTCATACCGGGTGTGGGCCCTGCCCACTTAAGTTTCGTCATCGACGACGCATACAAAATTCAGGCATGTTTTTCAGAGCGACAGCGTCGCGGTTTCCGAGCGTCAGCTCATACCGGGTGTGGGCCCTGCCCACTTAAGTTTCGTCATCGACGACGCAGACAAAGTTAAGGAATGTTTTTCAGAGCGACAGCGTCGCGTTTCCGAGCGTCAGCTCGTATCGGGTGTGGGCGCTGCCCACAAAGCCCACAATAGGAATGCAAGTGAAGAAGAATCCCTGGTCGAAAGCCTCTCAGAAAGCTTCTGCCCGCAAACGCCGTGGCGCGGCCTCATCAGAACCAGCACCGGATCTGCTGGTACTTCCCGCCGGCAGTTCGGGGCGAATGACGGCGTGGGCGGCTTTGCAGCAGTTCGACGAAACCGGCAAGTTCGTCGCCGATTCCATTTCCGATGCCGATCGTGACCAGCCTCTGTCGGCTCAGGAACGAGGACTCGCGGTGGACATCGCTTCCGGTACGCTGCGGCGACGTCGCACACTGGACGCCATTCTGGAATCGCTGCTCACTCGACCTCGGTCCAAGGTGGAAGCCGATCTGTGGCGACTGCTGCAGATCGGGGCTTACCAGATTCTGTTTTCCAGAACTCCGGAACACGCCGCCATCGACACCACCGTTGAACTGGCTCGCGTGGCCGGACGAGAACGCTGGTGCGGCTTCGCCAACGGCATCCTGCGCAGCGTGCAGCGACTGCTGACGGAAAACACCACGGAACAGCCTGGACCGGCATCGGTTCCACTGGCAGACGGGCAGTACCGAGTTCTCGCGCAGCCTGTCTTCGCCGATCCGCTGACGGACCTGGCCGACTATGTCGGCGACGCATTTTCACTGCCCCGAGTCATCGCTCGACGCTGGGCTTCGCGATTCACTGCGGCGGAACTGCTGCGAATGTGCTTTCATGCGGTTGCGATTCCGGACACTGTCCTGAGAGTCAACCGGCTGAAGGTTTCGGTACAGCGAGTTCAGGCAGCGCTGCAGGATCACGGCGTGGAAGTCGCTCCGGGCATCAACGATTGGTCGCTGAACATCGGACACGTGTCCCGACTGCAGTCGCTGCCCGGCTATGCGGACGGATGGTGGTCGGTACAGGATGAAGCCGCAATGTCAGCTGCCGAAGCTCTGAAGCCTCAGCCCGGTGAACGCATTCTGGATCTGTGTGCTGCACCGGGTGGCAAGACGACTCATCTTGCCGAAATCAGCGGCGACCAGGCAACGATTGTGGCGTGTGATGTGTCCGGCCAGCGACTGAACCGAGTCCACGAGAACGTCGCGCGGCTGAATCTGAACAGTGTGCAGATCCATGTCATTGGCGACGACGGCCGGGATGTCCCACCTGGTCCGTACGACGCCGTGCTGGTGGATGTTCCGTGTTCGAACACCGGCGTCTTCAGTCGCCGCCCGGAAGCTCGCTGGCGATTTCGGGAAGACGATCTGGATGAGCTGGTTCAGTTGCAGACTCGTCTGCTGGTCACTGCCTTCGAACAAACTCGCCCCGGCGGCCGCATTCTGTATTCAACGTGCAGCATCGAACCCGAAGAAACAACACTGCTGATCAAAAACCTCCCCCGCCTCATCCCCGGCCTGACTCTCATCACCCAACACCTCACCCTCCCAACAACAACCACCGACGGAGCCTTCCACGCCCTGCTGCAGAAGACCTGAAGCTGAACAACCCTGCCTTCACGCTTCATGAATCACCAGAGCCTCTCGCCGGTAGCTCGCGCAGACGCGTGTCCCCGACCAGCGTCTGTCACAGGCGACGCACCAGAATCCGCAGATCTCTTGCATCCGGAAGCTTCATGCGTTCTGCCAGCTCAAGTGCCTTCTGCAGGTGCTCCCGTCCCCGTCGCCGATCTGCTCCTTCGTTTCTCTTGAGAAACAACAGTCACAGGTCTCGGTGGAACCACATCTGTACCCAGGCATCTCCCAGTTTCTCGACCTGAAATTCGATGTCCAGATAGGCCGCGACGGCGGCTTTGACGGACTCCGTTTTCTCCTGAATGTCCGCCACTTTCATTTGCGTCAGAACCACTCCCCGGACATCGCCGAGCCGCTCGTAGACGGGCAGCTGTTCCTCACGGCGGATGCGGAGGGCCTCGTCCAGCTCGCCCCGAGCCTCCAGCACGTCCGCGATCAGGCCGTGGAAGACGGCTTCATCTGCGACAAGTCCGATTCCCTGAATCGGAGCGAGCGATTCAACGATTTCCCACAGGGTTGTTTCGCTTTCGTGTGTGCGGGTGACCGTTCGGCGTGACGCGGATCGAACGCAGGTAGCGAACAAAAGCCGTCGCATGCTGCGCCATCAGTTGCGACGTCTTCAGAGAAGGGTATTGCTGAGCCAGAAAATCGAGGAGATGCTGAGTCGCTGTCCGATACCGCCGAACCGTATGAACTGATGAACTGATGATCGCAGGATCTGTTCATGGTGTTCGAGCCATCGTCGCTGCAGCTCATCAATGCGGATGGACTCGAAACTGAATGCTGTCGGCGCGCTGACCTCCAGCTGAGCATTGATCTGAGCCGCCATCTGCCGAGCTGCATCCCGATCGGACCCCACACGCGGCCTCAGCCTTCGCCCATTCTCAAGATACGTCAGATACCAAACCTTCCCGCGCAGGTCACCGCGGACCTTCCCGATACGAAACGATGTTGCCCTCGCCATCTGAGGTTCCTTTCTGAGAACATCCCCGCCACAAAAAGTGCCACAAACGGGATTCTCTGAGAGCCTCTCAGAAACGCAAAAGCCTCTGAGCCATACAGTTATGACTCAGAGGCATTCAAATGAGCGGAGAGGGGGAGATTCGAACTCCCGGTACCTTGCGGCACGCCGGTTTTCAAGACCGGTGCAATCGGCCACTCTGCCACCTCTCCGGTGGTCTCGACAGGGTCTGTTCGGGGTTAAAACAGTGCCTGGGCGTCGGGCCGAGGCGGAATGTACGGTTGTTGGCTGGATGTGTCAACAAAACCAGGCGGAGCTGCCTCAGGAATCCTGATGTCGCGGGTTGTTGGGTCGAATTGGGTCACCGATTCCATCGAGGCGGTGCTGCGACCGGTGCCGCCTGTTCGCCGACTCGGGAAAAGACGGGCAGTGGGGTCGAGGAAACGTTTTCCGGCTGCGCCGTCGGTTCCGGGCCTCGCCACGGGGGAACGGTTTCTGAGTGCGTTCCCGAGACCTGATGAATGACGGGCTCCGGAGAATTGTCGGCTGCCGGAGTGACTGATGACTGAGTCTGGTTTTCGCGAGCAAACCAACCCTGAGGAGCGGTGCGCGTGACGGGAATCTGCTGCGACGGTGGCAGCAGAACTCCGGCCGTTGCAGAAATGTCGGCGGCGGGGCGCTCCGGATTCATCGCCCTGGGAGTTTCTCGCCAAGCCTGAACTGAGGTCTGCTGCAGATCGACTCGACCGGGCTGAGACACCAACTGCATCTGCGCAGCCGGGTCGGGCGCTGCCCGATGGTTCAGCTGAGCCAGCATCTGACCGGCGGCCTTTCGTGTGCGTTCGTCCGGATGCGCTTCCATGGCCCGTGCAAACCAGTTCGTGGCTTCGGCGTTCCGTCCGGACTCATGCAGCACATATCCCACGTTGTATAGAGCGGCGGATTCACCGACGGCAAATCTCAGATGCGGCAGAGCTTCATCCAGACGATTTGATCGCGCCAATGCCAGGCCCAGTTCATAACGGGCCACCTGACTCTGAGGGCTGAGTTCTGCCGCCTTGCTGAGACTGGCGACTGCTTCCGAGTGTTGATCGAGCTGTCCCTGAATCCGCCCCATTTCAATCCAGACCTGCAGATTGTCGGGATGTTTACGAGCGGTGGCTTTCAGAATCTTTTCAGCTTCCTGATCGCGGCCGGTCTTGTGTTCGACTCGGGCGATACCCAGCCGAGCGTCAATATTGTCCGGATTGTCCTTCAGAATTTCGCGGTAGCGGTCCAGGGCTTCACTGTGGTCGCCCATGTCTTCACGAAATCGGGCGAACTTCAGCAGAGTGTCATCAGCGGACTTCAGTTCCTTCTTTGCAATCCTGTAGCCATCGCTCACGTTGCCAGAAACGTCGGCCAGAGGATCATCCGTATCCTTTTCCGGCGACACGAGTGATTTCATTTTTCCGGGTATGTTCTGCACGGTCGTGCAGCCGGACAACAGCATCAGTGCCGTCAGAGCGGTGATCTGCGTTGTGAGGTATTTCATGGATCGAACCTTTCTGTTCAGCTCCGACCGCGGTTGCAGCGACGGACTGAGTGAGGTATCCCAGCGGACCGTGCCTCCGAACGAGTTCACGCTGCCGTCATCGTGACGAGCCGCCAGCGTTTGCATTTTCATGCCGCGTTCTGGAGAGAGGACGGACCGAGCGCAGAACCTCACAGATCACATCGACCTCTCCAGGTGACAGATTCAGTAAAACCTGTCTGATTCGGACAACCGTTCGGTTGCGCCCCGACTGATGTGAATGGCGTCGGATTCGCCCTGCAGAATCTGCCGGACTTTCATCGGTGCGGTCAGAAGTCGGATTCAGTTGTTGGGTTCGTGATCCGGAGTTGATGTTTCAGCCGCCCGAAGAGCAAACGTCAGCGGCTCGAAGACGTAACAGTGCCTGAGCGGGAAGGATGACTGCAACTCGGCCAGTTCGGAGTCTGTCCCCGGAAGGCGGCACACCAGGACGTCGGCTGTGTAGTCCGGTGGATTGACGATGAAGCTCAGTTGTGGATCACTGCCGGATTCGTCGACAAGAATCAGCGCCGGTTTCTGAATATTCGAACGCTCAGTCAGTTGCCGGAACAGTTCCATCCGTGTTTTCGAATAGGCCAGTTCACTCGCTGCTGCCGAGACCTTCGAAACGTTTCCGTAAACAGGCAGGGCGACCCAGTCAGGCGTCAGTGAGCAGAAGACGAGAGCCAGCAGCCAGCCTCCGGCTACAACTGGTCGAGTGACCTGAGACAGGATTCGAAAGCCGGCCGTCAGACCTGCGGCCGTAAGAATCAGCAGCAGCGGAGCCGTTTCAAACACATAATGCCAGTGCATGATGCCGTCGAACCAGTATGGAAGATGAGCCAGATGCAGCGAAATGATGGCCGCCAGGAACACTCGCAGCAGTACGAGATCTGTTCCCGCCGATCCGTCGGTCCGGATACTCAGCAGTCGAGGCAGCAGCAGAATTGCAAACATGGCCAGTGGAGCTATTCCCAGTGACCACACCGCAGACGCGATCAGCCGGGCACCGACGTTTCGGATTGCTTCTCGCGGTGTCAGGTTTTGAGCCCACTGGTCGTAGGATTTGACGGCTGGCGGAATCAGTACTCGAGGCGGTTGGGCGGAAACACGTTGAACAGCGTTGTTGAAGCCGTAGCGATGGCGAGGAGTGAACAGTTCGGTGTATTCCTGATATGCGCTGCGTCGCCATGAACCTGTCGCAGCGTCATTCAGCACGGCGAGCGTGGAGAAGGCTGCCAGCAGCGGCACAGCAAATCCGATCGTCAGGCGCACAGGCAGACGCTGGCGGACGAACAGCATCAGCAGCCAGACTCCGAAGGGCAGCCCGAAGCCGGCGGCCGTCATCGGGCGTCCCAGCATGGCGAGGCTGAGTCCGATTCCGGCCACAAAGGCGGCCGTCAGAGAATGGTTCTGAACCATGCGGAGGAATGACCAGGTGAAGATACTGAGAGCCAGCAAAGTGGGATGATGAGCCAGCAGCAGATTGCTGAAAATGGCCAGCCCTGGACTGACAGCCATCAGCAGTCCGGCGGTCAGGGCCGTGGACAGTCGAGTGCAGGCGGCCAGTGCCAGATAGAAGAATCCCGCAGCCAGAGCACCGGCCAGCCAGTGTCCGTAAACCGGAACGCTGCAGGCGACAAACGGCATCAACCACAGGCCGGTCCACGGAAAGTAACGGCTCACAGTGCGGTGATGATTCAGCACGTGAAACTGGTGAAACAGGTCCGGTCGAACCGGAGCAGCAGGCCAGGACAAGCGACCCGAGAGAAATGTGCGAGCCAGCAGCAGATAACTGTATTCGTCGTGATACGCCGGCGGCAGATCCACCATTCTGACGGAAACGATTCCATCCGGAGTCTGCAGTTCCACCGTCCGCCAGCCAACCGCAGCACTGCTGGCCAGCGACAGGCTCATGACCAGCAGCCATCCCCAGGCGACGGATGTTCGGGAGTGGGAAACATCGTCCGGTCGGCCAACAAAAGGGTCTGTTTCGTGTCCCGCGAGACGTTGCCGGGTGGGAAGTCGTCGGGCGGGAAAGAGATGAATCAGCAGCGGCAGCGCCAGGATTACGATGCATGGGAGCGTCGTTTCCATGTCCCACTGAAACAACCATTGAACCGCGGGCTGACCGTCTTCCGTCAGTCGCTGAATGCGAATTCGCTCGCCCCACATCAACAGCAGGGCAGCGGCCAGCCAGACGCCCTGAAAACACTTCCGCCAGTGGTCGTCACGAGTTGCCTGAGGTTCGGAAGACATCGGATCTCGTGTTTCTCGGAGGTGCTCGCAAAAATTCCCGAACCAAATCGTGGGGCCTGGCGGATTTCCGACAGTGTACACTGCTGTACGAATTCGGGATTCGTTCCGTCGAAGAGTTTCGGAGGCCAGCGCTGTGAAAAACCGGGGATGACCACAAAGTGGCACCTTCTCCGCGAGGTCAGCCCAGGTTCCACAGGTCCACGCCGTGAAAGTGCCGGATCCAACGCTTGAATGCGGGGGAAAAAGGCAGTAGCGTCCCTCGGAATGAGTTCGTCGTCGGCTTGGAAAGGCAAAACAATGATTGTGTGGCGTTCGAGAAGAAACTTCCGGAAAATTCGGCGACCTGTCACATTCACCGCACTCATGCTGTCGCTGTGGCTCTGTTCCATGACGTTCGGAGCCGATCGACCGAATCTGCTGTTCATCATCGTGGACGATCAGTCGCCCATGGAACTGCCGATTTACAATCCGGAATCGGCTTTGAATGCTCCCAACCTGGCTCGCCTGTCGACCGAGGGTATGACCTTCGACCAGGCCTGTCACATGGGGGCATTTGTCGGAGCCGTCTGCACTCCGTCGCGACACATGGTCATGACCGGTCGCACGGTCTGGCATCTTCCGATCGGTCCAGGGCAGAAGTCGTGTCCTGCCGACGTCGCGGACTGGTGCATGGCGGAAACTTTCAACAAAGCCGGTTACCGAACGATGCGAACCTGCAAAAAGGGGAACAGCTACGAGGCGGCCAATCGGAAGTTTTCCGTTGTGCATGATGCGACGAAACGGGGTGGGACCGACGAAAGCGGCAGTCCGTGGCATGGTGATCGAGTGATGGAGTACCTGCAGCAGCGACAGGCAGACAAACAACGGGATCCGTTTCTGATCTACTTTGGCTTCTCGCACCCTCATGATACTCGGGACGGTACTCCCGAACTTCTGGCGAAATACGGAGCCACCAATCATGCCGATCCAAAGACTCTGCCACCGGCCAATGATCACCAGCCGGCTTTGCCTCAGAACTATCTGCCCGAGCATCCTTTCGATCACGGACATCCTGGCCTGCGAGACGAGGTTGCGGTTTCCGGAGTGTGGAAGAATCGGGACGAGCGAACAATTCGCAACGAACTGGGACGTCAGCTGGCCTGCAGCGAGAACATCGATCGTCAGATCGGCCGAGTTCTGAAGCAGCTGGAAGACATGGGAGAACTGGACAATACCTATGTGATCTACACCGCCGATCACGGGATGGCGATCGGCCGTCACGGGCTGCAGGGAAAACAAAATCTGTACGAACACACCTGGCGAGTTCCGCTGATCGTCAAAGGGCCTGGCATCAAACCCGGGTCCCGAGTTCGCGGAAACGTGTATCTTCTGGATGTTCTTCCGACATTGTGTGATCTGGCCGGAATCGACATTCCCCAAACCTGCGAAGGCATCAGCTTTCGACCCGTTCTGGAAGGAAAACAGCAGACAGTTCGCGATGTGATGTACGGAGTCTACTGTGGCGGCACAAAGCCCGGCATGAGGTGTGTGCGGAAAGGCGACTGGAAACTGATCAAGTACGACGTTCTGGATGGTGCTGTTCAGGAAACTCAGCTGTTCAATCTCGCGAACAATCCATTCGAATACCTCAGTGAACACGGTCAGACGGATCCTGCGTTGCGAGATCTGGCAGAAGATCCTGCTCACGCTGACAAACTTGCCGAAATGGAAGCTCTGCTGCTGGCAGAAATGCGTCGGCTGGATGATCCGTACAGACTTTGGAATCAGCCGGATGACGGCCTTCCGCAAGTTCCCGAAGCGGGCAAACGACAGAAGAAATCAGGCAAACAGGCAAAGGAACGCAATGCCAACTGAACGCGACCAGATCATCGCCGCACTGAAAACCTGTCTGCCGTCCGTGATGCGGTGGAGCGGTGCGGTGGCCAAACGACTGCGACAGTTCAACATCGCGGTGGAAGGCAAATCATCCGGTAATTCCAACACCGACGCATTGACGCTGGCCGACCTGTCGGTGCAGGAACTTCTGGTCGCAGCTCTCAGAGATGCGGATCCGATTCTGAGGAAGTGTCGAGTTGAAGGGGAAGAATCCACCGGAGACATGGCGCTGTTTTCTGCCGACGCCGAACTGGCGATCGCCATTGATCCCATTGACGGCACCAAACAGTATCGCGATCGATCCGGAAACGGTTATTCGATCATTGCTCATCTGCATGATTCCGAGACTCCTTATTACTCTCTGGTCTTCGCTCCGGAAATGGGGGATCAGGGAACATGGGTCGAAGTAGGCCCCGACGGTCTGAAGTGCGGTCCGGATGACACGTCTCAGCCAGCTCGATCAGTGCTGGATCAAATGCCCGATTTGAGCCGCGATCGAAACGCTTCCGGCCGGGGCGTATACCTGATCGGATTTCAGCAGCGAGACGCAGAACGAGCTCGGCAGGTGGACGGGCTGGGGCTGACGGGTCGCACGTCCGATGAAATGCAGGGAAGTATTTATCCGCTGATGTCGACAGGTGAATATGCCGGTTCGCTGATTCATTCGCCCAACATTTACGACTTTCCGGTGTCGATGCATATTGCTCGACTGCTGGGCGGCGATGCCGTCTGGGTCCACAATCGACAGTCAGTTCATTATCGTGAACTGTGGATGGATGACCGAGCCGACATGCTGCGGTTTCCGGGAATTGTCGCCTGCAGCGAACACGAATCCGTCAACCGGCAGCTGTGTGATCTTGCCGCCGACTGGAATCCCGTGCGTTATGCGGACTAATGGCTATGTGTGGGCTGCTGTCTGCTGCTACAGTGAGGCGGCAGGCGTTTGCCCCGCAGTCGCTGTAGGTGAGGTTCCTGCCTGACAAGATAAAGGGAAGTTTCGGGTAGCACAGACATTCCTGTCTGTGAATTTTCAGTCAACCTTGTCTCTCTGACCTGACATTCTTCAGTCGCTGTAGGTCAGGCTCCTGCCTGACAAAATAACGGGAAGTGTCGGGTAGCACAGACATTCCTGTCTGTGAAGTTTCAGTCAAACTTGTCTCTCTGACCTACGAAGCTCGGCCCCCTGAATATTCAGTTTGTTTTTCTGCAGCATGTCCCGGCAAAAGCCTGGATGTGGTGGGCAATGCCCAGTTTTGGATTTTACGATGTCTGAATCCTTCGATCTGATTGTGATCGGTGCCGGTCCTGGTGGCTACGTGGCTGCGATTCGAGCCGCTCAACTGGGACTCAATGTGGCTGTCGTCGAACGCGAGACTCGTCTGGGCGGGACGTGTCTGCGAGTTGGCTGCATTCCCAGTAAAGCTCTGCTGGAAACAACTGAGCTGCTGGAGCAGTCCCGCCACAACTTCGCTGATCGCGGGTTGATGATCGGTGAGGTCACGGTCGATCTGTCCCGAGTCATGAACCACAAGGATGGCGTGGTGACTCAGCTCGACACCGGCATCCAGGGCCTGCTGAAGAAGAACAGAATTCAGCGAGTTGTCGGGCACGGAAAACTTCTGGGCAACGGTCAGGTCGAAGTCTCGGCTTCCGACGGAACTCAGACACTGCAGGCAAAGAATATTCTGATCGCCACCGGCAGCGTTTCGTCCGCGTTTCCTGGAATGCAGCCGGACGGAGATCGCATCGGCACCAGTACCGAGGCGCTGTCCTGGTCCGAGGTGCCTGATCATCTTGTCGTGATTGGAGCGGGTGTGATCGGCCTTGAGCTCGGCACCGTCTGGCGGCGGCTGGGTTCAAAGGTGACGGTGTTGGAATACCTCCCGAGAATTCTGCCGGGGATCGATTCTCAGGTCGCCAAAGAAGCTCAGAAAATTCTACAAAAGCAGGGCCTTGACTTTCAGCTGGGAACAAAGGTGCAGCAGGTGACATCGGATGGAACAGCCTGCCGCATCGAAGTGGAAGGACGCGACCCGATTGACTGTGACCGGGTTCTGATTGCCGTTGGCCGGCGTCCCTGCACGGATGGTCTGGGACTTGATGTGGCCGGAGTGGAAACGGACGGCCGAGGATTCATTCGAGTGAACTCGGCCTATCAGACCACGGCTCCGGGAATCTGCGCGATCGGTGACGTCATCGGCGGAGCCATGCTGGCTCACAAGGCCGAAGAGGAAGGCATCGCCTGCATCGAACGGATGGTCACCGGTCAGGGGCACATCAACTACGGTACGATTCCCGGAGTCATCTATGTGGCTCCGGAAATCGCCTTCGTCGGTGAAACGGAAGACCAGCTGAAGGATGCCGGGCGCGAATATCGAGTCGGAAAGTTTTCCTTCGCCGCCAATGGTCGTGCCCGTGCGGCCGGTCACACGGAAGGATTCGTCAAGATTCTCGCCGATGCAGCAACGGACCGGGTTTTGGGAGTTCACATCATCGGAGCTCATGCCGGTGAACTGATCGCCGAAGCCGCCGTCGCGATGGACTTCGGAGCCAGCTCAGAAGACATCGCCCGCTGCTGCCACGCTCACCCGACTCTGGCCGAAGCCGTCAAGGAAGCGGCTCTGGCCGTCGATAAACGCGCGATCCATTCCTGATTTCGTGTGTCCGAAGGATGCCGGGAATTCAAAACGGCAAAAATCACCTCACCGCCGGATGTTTCGAACGGCGGCCGGTGCCGTTTGCCGGAATCCTGACGAACCGATCGGAATAATTTCTCCCGAAACCTCGGTTTGGCCGAGGAAGTCTGGCATTGAATCTGACCGTCTGTTAGATTCCCGCCGCCCGTGAGGCCCGAAAACGGCCCCACCACAATTCAACGCCACGGGGCGTAGCTCAGCCTGGCTAGAGCGCCTGCTTTGGGAGCAGGAGGTCGCATGTTCGAATCATGTCGCCCCGACTTTTGAAAAGCCTGAGTTTTCGGACTCAGGTTTTTTCGTGCGCGTCAATCCAGAGGCCAGCCTGGGGTTCATTCGTGAGCTGATCCGGCTGACCGTTTCGAGCACCACTCCCTGAGCTTCGGCGAAGGTTCTGAGCAGGAAGAATTTTGCGAACAGGGAGGCGTCGGATCGGCGTTCTCCGGTGTTGAGTTTCCGGTCTCGGACTTTGGCGTACAGTTGAAGGTAACCTGCTGCCAGCAGCAGCAGTGAGGCTCCGGATGTTGGCCATGCGCCCAGCAGAGCGACGATCGGGGCGACGATTCCCCGGAAGATCACCGAGCGGAATTGCAGTCCGGTCACGGAGTTGACGGCGATTCCATGGCGGTCGTTGATTGCCGCCAGCGAACGTCCCGTTTGTACGGCCTGTTGCCACCAATCAGAAAAATGAGTCGCAGCGGCATCGTGTTGCGCCATCGGCTTCGCACAGGCAAAGACGGTTTGGTTGTGCAGACTCATCCGCATAGACATGTCCATGCCTTCGTCAACCGTCACCGTTTCATCGAAGCCACCGATGCTTCGCAGAGCTTCAACGCGTGCCATGAAGACAGCGCCCGGATCGCCGATCGGGCCATCGACGCGACGTTCTTCCAGCTGGCACAACCGGTGATAGACAGACGTTTCCGGATGGCGCTGCTGCAAAGTTCCGCAGACAGCTCCGCAGTCAGATGATGCGGTCAGCAGTTCTCGGGCTGCTGCAAGCCAGCCTGGAATCACTTCGCTGTCGCCATCGACAAACTGCACAAAGTTCAGTTTCGGGTACAGCTTCAGCAGTTCGTTCACTCCGGCATTTCGAGCGTGGCTGGCGGAACCGGGAAGGTCGGCGTTGAATTCAACCAGCGTGATTCCGAGATATCCCGCCAGATTCCGGCTGCCATCCGTGGATGCCAGGTCCACATACACCACCGGAATATCCGCAGCAGCCATCGACATCAGACACCGGCGCAGGCGACTGCCGTTGTTACGACCGATGACCACGGCTCCTACATCTGTCAGTTCCGGCGCGGGTGAAACAGCTCCCAGTCCGTTTTCCGGAATGATCAGTTCGAAGTCCCGGCGACCATGAGTTTCGGATGTCGGAAAATCCGGCGCCGCCCCGAACAGATATCTCACCAGCGTCTTCAGATGCGTCCATCCTCCTCGAAACGTTTGTCTCCCCTGACCGGGCACGATCGAATCGGCCATGCACCGCAAAGCATCGACGAATTCCAGCAGCCAGAAACAAATCGCTTCCCAATTCGGACGGTGCTCGGCAAACCACAGGTGCTGCCCGTATGTGTTCCACGCCTGCCTGTTCAGGTCGGCCGGCGTCGGAAGATATCGAGGTTCACCATCGGAGATTTCATGGCCGCAGCGACTCACTTCCGCAGAGTGCGGGTGGCTGCTCGCGGAATTTCGACGCTGATTTCGAGCAGCTTCCGGATCAGCCATGCCGCCGAAAGGTCTGCCGTTGTCCACCAGTTCGGTGTTTTCAACGACGGCCACCTGGAAGCCCGCCGATTTCAGCCGAGCACTCAGGTCGGCATCTTCCCATGACATCATCAGCAGAGGATTGAACAACCCGCCGGCCTGGTTGATCGCCTGTTTCTTCAGGATCATACAGGTTCGGGGAATCCAGTCATTTCCCGCTGCAGTCTGCTTTTGTCGGCCGTGCAGCCCCTGCCGCAGTCTTCCGAAAAATGTCGGCAGAGCTCGTAAAGTTTTCTGTGAGCGACCGTCGGCCCAGCGAAGTTGCGGCGTGACGGCACCCAGTTCCGGACGGCGGCTGAGTTCACGAATACACGTGCTCAGCGAGTCATCCACGAGTTCCGCGGTTGAACTCAGCAGCACGATGACGTCGTGCGTCGCCGCGTCGATCGCGACATTGCAGGCTCGAGCGAATCCAACGTTCTGTGACAGACGCAGCAGAGTGATTTCAGGAAATTCCTCAGCGATGGCAGTGACCGAACCATCCGAACTGGCGTTGTCGACGACGATCACCTGAGCATGAGGTTCGTGGACACTGAGCGAACGCAGACAGGCCAGCGTGCTGTCACGGGTGTTGAAGCTGACGACAATGACGCTGGCAAGCTGAGTTTCCCGGCGCTGCTGCTGACCACCAAATCCGGACAGCAGCATCTCGAGCCCGGTGTGGCGCGAGGGTGCGACGACGGCTTCGCGAGTTTCGTCCCGCGCCGATGGATCTGCTTTCATGATCATCGAGTGACCGAAGCCTTTCTATGGATGACATTCGCCGGAAGCACCACGACGTCCTGACGGATTCCGGCCAACACCGCCCCCGCCCCCGGTCGGCCCTTCTGTCGCCGAGTTCAGGCCGAGGTTTTTGATGGACTGTAGGTCAGTGATTTTTTGATGATTCGGAATCCTTTTACGTTTCCCGCGTTTCCAGCGAAATCAGGACAATCCCCTGGGGGAAATCCCAGCATGGTCAGGGTTTAGAAAAAGTTGGTCAGCCTCCTGTGTGACAGCTCCGACCGAATTGACAGGCGGCAGCCGGACGCGCAGGCCTTGTCAACCGGCCGGATTCAGAACAGGGTCAATCCGCTTCAGCCAGCGAGATACCAGTTGCGTTGCTGCAGCTGCCGGGATTGCCGAAAAGTTTCCGGCTCTGATTGACAGTGAGATTCGGACAGCCGATCATCAGACTCGACGTCGAAAAACGGAAATTGCGCATCAGGAAGCCGAGGATCAGAAACATGCAGTGGCTGCAGAATTCGTTCGTTCACGAAGCTCAGCTGATGATGACTCGCCAGCTGTTTGGTCGTTCGGCTCTGGGAGTCGGGACTGCGGCTCTGGCCGGTCTGCTGACATCCGAACTGCAGGCGGCTCCTGCCGGAAGTCTGTCGAAGCTGCACCATGCACCGAAGGCAGAGCGGGTGATTTATCTGTTCATGAGCGGCGGGCCCAGCCAGCTCGATATGTGGGACTATAAGCCTAAGCTGAAGGATCTTTTCAATCAGCAGTTGCCGGATGAAGTGCGAAATGGTCAGCGCGTGACCGGGATGACGGCCAATCAGGCCAATGGTCTGCCATTGTGTCCCAGCAAATACCGGTTTCGAAAATATGCCAACCAGCAGGACGGAGTGTGGGTCAGCGAACTGCTTCCTCATACGGCTCAGATGGTTGGTGATCTTTGCGTTGTGCACAGCACGTTCACTGAAGCCATCAATCATGATCCGGCCATCACCTACATTCAGACGGGAAGTCAGGTGCCGGGACGTCCGAGTCTGGGAGCGTGGCTGAGCTACGGGCTGGGCAGTCTGAATGAAAATCTTCCGCACTATGTGGTCATGCATGCTCGTACGAATTTCGCTGAACAGAGTCTGTTCAATCGCCTGTGGGGGCCTGGATTTCTGCCATCCGAACATCAGGGAATTCTGCTGAGAAGCCAGGGAGATCCGGTGCTGTATCTCACCAATCCTCCCGGGGTTACTCGGCAGGACCGTCGGCGACAGCTGGATGCCCTGACAGCACTCAATCAGGAACAGCATCAGCGGTTCGCGGATCCGGAAGTCCTTGCCAGAATCAAACAGCACGAAATGGCTTACCGAATGCAGACGTCAGTGCCCGAACTGATGGATCTGACCGGCGAACCACAGAGCACCTTCGATCTGTACGGAGAAGATGCCCACACTCCCGGCACCTTTGCTGCCTGCTGCCTGAATGCTCGTCGACTTGCGGAACGCGGCGTTCGAAACATTCAGATTTTTCACCGAGGCTGGGATGCGCACGGAGCTTTGCCGAAGGAACATGAATCGCAGTGCCGGGATATCGATCAGGCGTGCGCTGCGCTGATTTCCGACCTGAAGCAGCGGGGAATGCTGGACAGCACTCTGGTTGTCTGGGGCGGCGAATTCGGGCGGACGGCCTACTGTCAGGGAAATCTGACTCGCGAAAATTACGGCCGCGATCATCATCCTCGCTGTTTCACCACCTGGCTGGCCGGAGGCGGCATTCAGCCCGGAATCACCTATGGCCGATCCGACGACTTCGGTTACAACATCGCGCATCCCGACGGCACGCCGATGAATCCGCAGCCGGACAAAGCAACTCGGACGCCCGGCACCATGCACATTCACGACCTGAACGCCACCATCCTGCATCTGCTGGGCATCGATCACAAAAAGCTGACCTACCGCTACCAGGGCCGGGACTTCCGATTAACCGATGTCCACGGTCATGTGATTCCGGAGATTCTTGCGTAGACCTTTGGACAGTTCATCACGACGGAGCGTGATGGCGACTATGTAGCCATCATGCTCCGCATGATGAGCTTCGCAGGACGGGGCGTCATCTTCGTTGTGGACTTCTCTCGGAGTGATCGGCTCAATGGCGGCGTTCGTGCGACTTCAGTTGGGCTGTTTCCACTGGCCACCAACAGCGCGGGCTCATCATGCGGAGCATGATGGCGACATTGTGGTCATTATGCAGAGCGTGATGGCTGCGTTCGACTGCGGCGCATGATGACCAGGCCGGTCAGGATCAGGGTTCCGCCGATCAGTTGTGCGGCGGATGCGCTTTCACCTCGTGTCATCCACGCGGCAACGATGGCCACCAACGGGACGAGGTTCTGGATGATGGCGGCATGAGCGGCACCGGCATGTCGAACTCCGTAGCTCCACATCGGCAGAGCCAGACCGGTCGACAGGATTCCCGAGTACAGAATGATGCCCCACATGCTGAACGTCCGCAGTTCGCCAACCTGTTCAAAACTTCCCAGCATCATGAACACCAGATGCATCGGAAAGGCCAGAACTGCTGACCGAGCGGACAGTTCCATCGGCGAAATCGTTTTCAGCAGCGGTCGGCTGTAGACCGTTCCGGCAGCCCACGAAATTGCAGCTCCCAGAACAAACAGGTTGCCCGGCAGATGTTCATTCTTCCCGCTGATGCTTTGGTTCTGACAGGCGACCAATACCGTTCCGGTCAGAGCAATCAGCAGCCCGCACCAGCCCAGCAGCACCAGCTTCTCTGCCAGAAAAATCCGAGCCAGCAGAGCTGTCCACATCGGAACGGTGGCCAGAATCAGCGCCGTGTTGCCGGATGTCGTTCTGGCAATCCCCAGCAGAAACAGCAGTTGGTACAGAGCGGACACAATCAATGCGTAAATCATCAGGCTGCGGGGGGAGATCTTTCCATGAGCCGCATCTTCCGGGCGTGATCTGCGTTCTCGACGCTGCAGCATGGTCAATGAAGTCAGGACGACGGCCGAGACCAGCAGCCGCACGGCGTTCAGGACAAAAGGATCCAGTCGATCCAGTCCGTTCTTCATAATCGGGATGTTGACGCCCCAGATCACTGCGACTCCCAGCAGTGAGAGGTCCGGCCAGATCCCGGCAGACTCGGAATTTGCCGAACGAGCGGCGTCCTGAACATCAGCGGACTTCATGACGGCGGGCCGGGAACAGAAGAGGAATGCGTTCACAGAACCGAGCAGCGATTGACGGAAACTGCTGAGCGAAGAGATGATTTCGAACGGCATGACGATGAATCATGGCAGGACAACTTCCGAGTTGTCGGGTTCGCATGGTGAGTCATGTGGCTTCAGGAAACATCGGAATAAAGATGCCAGCGCAGCGGATGCCACGAACGTTCCGATCCAGTCCAGTCGCCAGTCCGCGGAAGTCCATTTCCAGCCCATATGACCAATCATCCAGGGCGCGGAATCGAGTTTTTCCCAGGTCAGCAGAAACACCAGCAGCAGCCCGCAGTAGCTCACAGCAAACCGACGCAGCCACAATTCCTGCGACTCTTTGGCCCTGACAATGAACAGCAGCAAGGTCAGCGGCAGCTGGCAGATCAGCAGGAGCATTCCGGTCGCCTGCCAGCCCAGGAAGGCTCCGGTGATTGTCATCGCAGTGGTGATGGCGGCCGTGGCGGGACGCGCATGCCCGGCCTGCCACGCCGGAAGGCGACCGGCGATCGCGCCGACGACTGTTCCGCAGATGCCATCCAGAAAACCGCACAGCGTCACACCTGTCCAGTAGCGACTGCCGGGTGACAGCACAGAATCCTGCCACCAGAAACCGGCGTTCAGCCGCAGCATGCCTTCCGGCCACAGGGCCGCTGGAATCGGTCGCAGTGCGGGCCACATCGCCCCGGCGATCAGAGCTGTTCCCAGTCCGAATATCGTAAGTCCACGCTGAGGACGGTGGCCATCGTAGCCGATCATTACCACGGCCAGCACAGTGATCATCAGGCAGCAGTGAAAGAGATAGATGCCGCAAAGATCCCATTTCACAAACCAGACCAGCCAGAGTCCGGGATTGATGTGGAAATGATCGGGATGCCGCAACGGAAGATTGGCGGCTCCGGTCAGCAGTTCCCCGAACATCAGAATCAGAAAGACCGCGCCGCAGGTGGCTTCGACCAGAGGATACCGAGACGCAATGGGCAGCTGACAGTACCGACATCGACCTCGCAGCAGCAGCCATCCCAACACAGGAATGTTGTCGCGAGCTGCCAGGGGCGTTTCACACTTCGGACACCGCGACTTGGGTTTTCCCAGTGCCAGACCGGCCGGCAGGCGATAGATCACGACATTCAGGAAGCTGCCAAAACAACTCCCCAGCACAAACACCCATGCCGCAATCACCGTCTGCATGGCCAGGACGGGCAGTTGCTGCAGAAAGCGATTTTCGGGCTCATGCACAAACCGATGATCAATCGGCAGCGGCTCATCCGCACCAGCAACGGCGGCCAAATACAGCATCACCGCCGCGGTCAGAACGCCGGCTCGATGGTCTCGAACACGACAGCAGACAAACGCAAGCCGGTCGCTGACGCCACTGACTGCCAGGACGGCGCGGATCAGCAGACCAAACCGAGAAATCTGTCTGCCCCAAAACCGCAACGGATTCGTCCTGAAAAATTGCCACGAGGCCACGCCTCAAACATCAAAACCGCCACCAGCTAACAAGACAACGCCTTCCCCACTTCTCCATTCCCCACTTCCCCCATCTGCATTCCCTACCCCGTCTGGGGCAGTTCCAGGACATGAGCGAACCGGTCCAGGACGATTGTTTTCAGAGCTCGATATTCGGGAGAATCGAATTCTCCGGTGCGAACGAGGTCGTGAGCCATGCGTCGTGCCAGTTGCAGAGTATTGATATCTTTGATCGGATTGGCAACTCGCAGCGGCAGAGCTCCGCTTTGTCTCGTTCCCAGCACATCCCCGGGACCTCGCAGTTCCGCATCCCGTTCCGCCAGTTTGAACCCGTCGCTTGATTCCTCCATCGCGGTCAGGCGTTCATTGGCTTCCGGAGTGTCCGCGTCGGACATCAGAAAACAGTAGCCCTGATAGCTGCCTCGACAGATTCGACCTCGCAGCTGATGCAGTTGAGCCAACCCGAAACGTTCGGCCTGCTGCACCACCATCAGCGTGGCGTTCGGCACGTTGACTCCCACTTCAATCACCGTTGTGCTGACCAGGACATCCAGATCACGAACTCGAAAGCGATCCATGACGTCGTGTCGAGCAGCTCGGTCCATCCGACCATGCAGCAGGTCGACTCGCAACCCGGCCAGTTCCGTCTGTTTCAGCAGTCGGAAGACTGTTTCCGCCGCCGCATCGTCTTCTTCCGACTGCCCTTCCACACGAGGACACACCACATAGGCCTGCCGACCTTTCTGCACGTGCTGTCGAATAAAATCCCAGACTCGTTTCTGCTGATCGGCTGTCTGAATGCGACTTGTGATGACCTTCTGGCGTCCGGGAGGCAGTTCGTGAATCGTGGAGACATCCAGATCACCGAAACGAGTCAGGCACAGACTGCGGGAATGGGTGTCGCCGTCATCACCAGAATATGCGGCTGATGCAGACGAGTGACTCTGTCTTCCGCGTTTGCGTCACTGCCGTCATCTTCGACACTTCCGAAAGCTGCACGCTGTCGAACACCGAAGCGGTGCTGTTCGTCGATGACGGCCAGGGCCAGCTTTTGAATTTCACGGATTCCTGAATGACGGCCTGAGTTCCCACAATCAGCCCGCATTCGCCGGATGCGATGTCCTCCAGCAGCCGGCGACGTTCAGCAGCCGGTCCGCCAATCAGAGCCCCGTTTGACTCGACTTTCCGCCAGCAGTTCTTCGAACGTCTGCCAGTGCTGACTGGCAAGAACTTCCGTGGGAGCCATCAGCACCGCCTGGTAGCCTGCCGCAATCGCCGCCAGCATCGCATACACAGCAATCACCGTTTTGCCGGCTCCGACATCGGCCTGCAGCAGCCGGTGCATGGGCTGATTCAGTTTGAGATCCTGAACCAGTTCCGAAATTGCCTGGTCCTGCCCTTTGGTGAAGCGGAAGTCAAACAGCCGCCGAATGCGAGCATCAACCCGAGCGGACACGTCGATCGAATGCGCTTTGGCTCGAGTCCCCCAGATCCGCCGCCGCAGCGCCAGTCCCAGCTGAAACTCCAGCAGGTCATCCAGAATGATTCGCTGCCTGGCGGCTTCCCACTGCTTTCGGGATTCCGGCTGATGCAGCCGGCGCACCGCCAGCGGCAGCCAGGGCAGATGATGGTGGTCTCGAAAGTTCTCCGGCAACGGATCGGCAAGATACTCAGCGTATCCTTCCACGGCGGCTTTGGTCATGGCCCGCATCTGATCCATTTTGATGCAGTCGGTGAGATTGTACCGAGGCAGCACACCGACCGCGTTGCCGTCTTCGGCATCATCGCCGGTCAGCCAGTGAACTCGAGGATTTCCGAATTCCCACCGCCCGGCTTTGCGAGCCGGTTTGCCGCTGAAGATGACCGCATCGTTGTCGCCGAACTTCTTCAGCATCCACGGCTGATTGAACCATGTGCCTCGGACAAACTGTCCGTCGCAGTCCAGCAGAATTCCCACCAGCGTGCGGTTGTTGGTCAGATTGCGATGATCGCGGTCCACGACCCGACCGCGAACCGACTGCTCGCGATCGGCTTCCAGCTGATGAGCCGGACGCAGGTCGGAGAAGTCGTTGACGCTGTGCGGAACATGCAGCAGCAGATCCAGTACGGTCTCGATCCCCAGTCGATTCAGCAGCACAGCTCGCAGCGGTCCGACTCCGGGAACAAACTGCACCGGAGTCAGCAGCGGATTACCGTCCGAACGATCGGTCGCCGGAGTTGTTTCCTGGCTCGAACGTTCGGGCGTGTGCTGTGACCGAGACTCGTTCACCTCAACCCCTGAACCGGCTTTCCGTCGACGGCCAGAATCTGTGAATTGGTGAGCGAATCACCGAAGCGGTCGAAGTCCTTCATCGACCACACGACCTGTTTGTCCCGCGTGACTTCGATCAGCTGTGGATTTTCCGAGCCGGCATGGCAATTGTTGATCAGAAGATTGCCGCTGGGCAGCACCTGCAGCGATGTTACCCACGCCAGCTGAATTCCCGGCAATTCGTTCTGATGAATGCTGAACACATCCTGACCGGCCGGAGTGACTTCGATCACGGCATGTCCATTGCCGGTGGCAATCAGCGTGTTCCCGTTCTTCAGTCGCAGAGCTGTGAAGCACTGGTTGCCGAATGCTTCCACTCCATGGCCGCCCTTCGGCTGACGGCCGAACAGCGGCACGGCAAATTCCCAGACAACTTTTCCGGCTCCGTCATATTCGCGAACAGCGCCTTCGCCTTCGTGACAGACCAGATAATGCCCGTTGTCAAGTTTGCGGACCAGTCGAGTGTCGCGGTGAGCATCGGGCTGCTTCACCTGCAGCGGAATCGACACAACCGTCTGTCCATCCGGCGAGACTTCGATGATTCGCGAACGTCCCGATTCGGCAATCATCGTGTTGCCGTTGTCGAGTCTCTGGAAAGCATGAATCTCGATCCGCAGACCTTCATTGCCGTCGGCTGTTCGGGCTTCATACTCCCAGACGGTTTTGTCCGTCGCCGGATCAACTTCCAGCACATGAGTCCACGTGTCCTGAAACAGCACGTGACCATTTGGCAGCACATGCAGATCATGCAGCGGTCCGATCCGGTGTTCCCATTCAATGCTGCCGTCCGCCGCGACAATTGCGATGCGATGCTTCGATGAATCCGCAGCAATGTACCGCCGACCCGCATCAGCCGCATTCACTGTTGTCAAATACACACACACCGCCGGAAAAACCAACAGACCCCACATTTTGACTACTCCAGCTTCGGAAAAAAGACTCTGCCCGACAACACAACGAGTTCCCGTGAGTGAATCTGTCGGGCCAATCGTCACTGGCGACGTGCCGAACGTCTTTCGGGGCTGAATCCCTGAAAGATCAGGCGGCGTACCAACGTATCATCTTCGAGGAAAGAATAGCAGGGTCGCGGGCCACTGGCGAGCCGTCGGACGCTCCGCTCCTGAAATGACACCGTTCGTTTTGCCATGATCATTCATCCGAATTTTCGCAGAATCGACAGCCTCGCTGGCGTGAAATCGTCTCCGAAATGAGTGACACTGTCGGAGAGGCTCACAAGCGTGGCGTAAGCTTCCAGCATGCGGTTCAGGTCAGTCAAAAGCCGGCAACTTTTCAGAGCACCAACATCGCATTTCCGAGCTTCAGCTCGCATCGAGTGCAGGCACTGTACAATTTCCACTCAGGAGCAGTCAGGAGCAGATCATAGATGGCGAAGAAGAAAGCAGCGGCAAAGACCAGTTCACCGGCGGCTCCGGCAGCTATGCCTCAGACCGGGGGACAGCCGATGATGAACCCCATGATGCAGATGGCTCAGATGATGCAGATGATGATGTCCGGCGGAGCCGGCGCAGCCATGATGGATCCGTCGGCCATGCCGTTTTCGGGCGGACAGGCTGTTGAGGATCCGGATGACGGCCTGAGTTCTGATTTCATCCGTCCTGCTTTGCTGCAGAACCTGATTCGAACTCAGGAAGCCGTGGAACTGGGCTGTGTTCTGGACGAACTGTGTCTCACGGAAGACGGCTCAAAATCGCTCGGCGGCGTTCCTCGCGGCTGCACGATCGCTTTCGCCGGACCTCCGGGCAAAGGCAAGACCCGCAGTGCGCTGGCCGGACTGGCTCGCGTGGCACTCAGTGGTGAACGAGTTGCGTTTGTGGTGGCTGAAGAAGGCTTCCACGATCCGGAAGGCAATGGCCGGGATGACCTGTGTTCGCGATTCACAAAGATCGGCATGGGAGTCACCGGACTGAAGGAAAAAGACTTCCGCAGCAAGGTCCTGGAAAATGTCTATGTGATGGAAAGCCAGTATCACCGAGGTCATTCGTGGGACGACTTTGTCAACAAGTACCGCTACCTTGTTGAACGCGAAGAAATTGGTTTTGTGGTGATTGATTCACTGAACATGCTGGATCCCAGCCGCAATCGCACAGCTGATAATCTGTCGGCTCTGAAGACGTACAACCACGAGCAGGGAGTCACGTGTCTGTGCGTGGGACAGATTCGGGATACCGGATCTCCGGTCGGAGGCGAAGCACTGGTTCACACCGCAGACGTTGTCTTTCTGATTGAAGAAATGTCCCTGGGGTCCAAAGAGATCGCCGAACAGTGGGGAGGCAGCTATCGTGACCGGATCGACACGATTCGAGCCGTCAAAAGTGTGACCACCCCAACGTTCCAGCATCCCGTCCGACTGGCGCGACACCCCGACACCGGCATTCTGACCGTCCACGAATCACAACCCGCCGCCTACGCTCTGCCCGGCCGGTGATCTTTCCGTCGTTCCCCATGAGCAGATTGCACCCGCTGGAGTCCGGTCTTCAGGCTGCCCGGGATGGATCAGGAACGCGCATGTTATAGGCTGAACCAGCAGCGAAGAACGGTTCAAACGCTTTGTTCAGGCTGAAGCAGGTGCGCCGGGTAATCGACCTGCAACAGATACAGTCCTTCCGGCGGAGCAGTGGAACCGGCCTGGGATCGGTCCATGCTGCTGATGACATGAGCCAGGTGCTCCGGGGGCTTCCGGCGCAGACCAATGGGAATCAGCGTGCCCACGATGGCTCGCACCATATTGTACAGAAACCCGTCGGCCATGATTTCGAAACAGATCACCGGCGACGCAGCCGCTTTCAGATCCGAGTGCCGCATCCGGAGATCGATGTCTTCATCGGCAGCGGGTTCCGGAAGAGCGGTCCCGGGCGCAACGGATAAAGACGACCAGACCGACCACTGCGGCAGGCGCTGAATGGTGACATCCTGAACTGTCCGGATACTGCTGGACTTATTGGGGAACTGAGTTTCGAAGCAGCGAAAGTCATGAGTTCCCAGCAGAGCCGGCAGCGCTGAACGGATCGCATCGATATCCAGCGGACCTCGGAAGTAAGTCACCAGATGATTCAGAAACGGCATCGGGACGTTGCCGTCGAAGATCAGATAGCGGTACCGTTTGCGAATGGCCGAATAGGTGGCGTGGAAGTCGAGCGAAACTTCCTGGGATCGAACGATGACAATGTCGCGCGGCAGGAAACGCTGCAGAGCCAGACGAAAGCTTTCTGCCGGTATGCGTGATCGAGTCGGGAAGCTGGCGACCTGTCCGACCGCGTGGACTCCGGAATCCGTTCGCCCCGCGCAGAGGACTCGAACCGGTTCACCGATCAGTCGTTCCACGGCCGTTTCGACGCACTGCTGAACAGTCAGGCCGTTGGGTTGCACCTGCCAGCCTCGGTACGCCGTGCCCTCATAGGCGATGGTCAGCATGATGTTGCGAACAGGCGGTGACGAGCTGCCGTCAGTGCTCATGAAACATTACCATCGCTGGGAGGAGGCGCGTTTCCGCCGCTGGCCGCGTCCGGAGCTGAATCGGTGGAACGGTTTCTGACGTCAGGTGAATCCTGCTGAGCTTTATCGAGTGCGTGCCAGACAAACAGCCAGACAGCGGCCATTGTGGCCAGACTGGCAGCAATGGCGTACAGCACCTGTCTCTGAGCTCGGTCCGTCATGACCTCAACCGGCGCCAGCACTTCTTTTTTCTTCTCCTGAACGATGACCAGCCAGGGCATCGAACCACTTTTCATCGTGGATACGGCCGCCATCCAGTCGACCGAGTACTCTTTGGCGGAAGCAATGTCGAGCGTCCCCACGGGATCGACGTAATCGTCGTCGCGAATTCGGATCTGTCGATTGGCAGACGGCCTTGTGGCCGGATCGGCTTCGTTGCCCTTCGGAACCGAATTCAGTTCCGCATTGATCTGCTTCACGATCGATTCGGGAAGCTTCAGCTTATTGAAGGTCTGTTCCACTTCGTCAACAGTTCGGCCCTGAAAGATTTCCGATGTCAGCCAGCGATGATCGAGCAGCTGAGATTCGTTTTCGCGTCGGTCCGCCAGCGCGATGACTCGGGAAGCACTGACGGAATGGTCACCCTGAATGGTCTGTCCGAGTGTCTGCTGAAGTTCACCCAGATGCAGAGTGCGGGCAAACACGCCGATGATCGTTCCATCTGCAGACCGAATCGGCACGCTGAGCGCCACCATGTAGCGATTCGTGGCTTCGCTGATGTACGGGAATGACACTCGCGGCGTCTTCAGTGGCTCAATTTTCTTCGGAGCCGATTCGCGGGTGTAGTGGACATCCAGCCCGTTGAAGTAGTCTCGCCAATGATAGTTTTCACCAACGGTCGAAGCGTTGAATGATCGCCGCCACAGCTGACGGCCGGTTGCGTCGTTGAGAAACCAGCTGGTGTCAAGACTTGTGCCGCGATTCTGATTATGTCGGTTGGCTGCTTCCTGAGCTCGGTCCAGCACCTGCATCCACGACGGACGCTCGTTCAGCGGAAGTTCGTGCTGATTCAGCATTTCCTGAACAACGTCATCGGACGGGCGTGCCATGACCTGAGTCATCGCTTCAACAAAATCGCGGTCGGCGACAATTCGTTCCAGTTCCCACAGTCGGCTTTCCAGTTCCTTCTGCAGCAGATTGGCCTGAGTTCCCGCCATCAGAGAATTGCGTTCCTGAACACCGTCGATCAGCTGCCGCTGCATTTCCGCAATGTTGCGCCGCATGGCTCCGAAAAAAATCGGCACCATCGCTCCCAGTAACAGCAGCGGCCCGATCACTCCCAGCATCAGCAGAGGCCGCCGAGCGCGACTCTGTTCGCGTTCGGCCAGCAGTGACAGCACTGCCTGAGCATTCGGAAGTCGCTTGCGCGGATCAACCGCCAGGCACTGGTCGACAATTCGAGCCAGACGGCGATCGACACCGCGGACGGAATGATGTTCCCGAGGTTCCGGGGATGTCTGAATGTGTTCCCGATAGATCCGCAGCCGTTCGTTGAGTGACGAGGCCGCTTCCAGTCGCTTCTGAATGTCATGCTGCCGATACGGAGCCTGCCCGGTGAGCATGTGGTACAGCAAAGCGCCGACCGCATAAACGTCCCACCGCGCATCCGGAACAGCATCCAGACCAGCCTGTTCCGGTGCCATGTAGTACAGTGTTCCCAGCGACGGACTCTGTTCGTGCGACATCCGGGACTGCCCGAAGTCACACAGCCGCACCTGATAACGGCTGTCCAGAAGCACGTTGTCGGGCTTCAGATCACAATGCAGAACGCCGGCACCATGAGCTTCAATCAAAGCTCCGCACACCTGGCGAATGATGCGGACGCTTTCTTCAACTCCGGGGGGCCCGCCGGCCAGATAGGCTCCCAGTGAACCGTTCTCAACAAACTCCATCACATAGTACGGTGGTTCCGCGTTCCAGCCGACGTCCAGCAGGCGAACGATGTTTCGCGACGCATACAGCGTGGCCAGCTTTTCCACTTCGCGGTTCAGCAGCGACCAGTTGAGACCTCGGCGATGAGGATAATACTTGATGGCGACCATGCGCCCGGTGCGGTCTTCCCGAGCCAGCCAAACCGTGCCGTATGCTCCATTGCCCAGTCGCCGAATGACGGAATACCCCGCGATTTCCGCAGGCGGTTCGCTACCCTGCAGGCTCAGCAACCGCGCACGCTCCCGCTCGTCATCATCCTGAATCTGAGTCTTGTCAGTACCGGACATCGCTGACTGTGGTCCTGGAGCTCTTCAAGGGTCTGCTGCCATCGGCTCCGCATCATAGCAGTTTCCGTTCGGCGCTGTGAGCTCATTGAGACCACACACGCACGGCGACGCAGAATTTCAGAATGTGAGCGTGCTCTGAAGCTACCGCTATTCCCCGAGTTCGGGAGGCGTTGGCGAATCCTCTGTCTGAGGCTGAAGGCTCGGCATTCTGAAGAATCCTCCGGATGGTTTGGGCTCCGGCACCCGCTGAATGCTCTCAATCTTCTCAGCGTTCACTCGGAGATTTTTCCAGGTGACGCTGACCGATGACTCGGACTTGCCACTGGAATAACAGCTGGTTCTGAGCTGAATGCTTCCCGGGTCAAGAGGCAGTGTGCTGACTTCTTCTGAATGGATGACTCGAAAGTTGTCCGAGTCGTATTCGGCCAGCAGCAGAGTGAGTTTTGAACCTCGTCTGAGAATTCTCAGTCGCCCCGCCGTGCAGGCTTCCTTGAGGATCGCGGGGTAGCGAAAGGAATAGTTCGACTGTCCTGCGGAAACTTCAAGGATCTCTGCCTGAACCTGCTGCCGGCGAGGTGTATCCGGATGCTCCACCATTCCGCGATACACCCCATACGACTTCAAAAAGTTTCTCTCATCCCGCAGATCGCTGACCAGGTAGATGGCTGTCGAGCCGTTGTCCGACACCTTCAGATCCAGATCGCTGAATTCAGCCGTGATGTCATAATCCCCGGAAACACGCAATTGCGGACTGACCAGGCCGTAGGCAGCTGGACCGAGCCTTGTGGATGACATCGTCAGCCCGGCAGACGACAGCTGGATGTCGGCAGGATGACTGGCGATTCCTGTCACGGTTGCGAATTTCGCTGCCAGGTCAGCATCTGTCGAACCTGTAAAATCGAATTCGAATTTGTCCTGCAGAAGGGCTCGCTGTTCATCGAAAGCGTCCACTCGACGATCGCGGAGCGGCTGTTCTGTGATGCCCGGAAGTTCGCGCGGCCAGCTGCCTGTCAGTTTGACATTCCGCACCATCGCCTGACTGCGGTCGCACCAATAAAACAGACCGAAGCAGCGGTCGTTGGCGGCGTCGATGGTGTCTTCACCAACGATCTGGTCATTCACCTCAATCCGGACACGGTCGCCGCTGATGTGAAGTCGAGCAACATTCCATTCGCCTGGTCTCAGAGGGACGGTGGACGGTGTGCGGCCGGGGTGAACAGACTCGACGTTTTCCGGGCTGAGTTTCGTTGCATCCCAGATGCCGTTGGTCACCCAGTGCCGCCGGACTCCTTCCGGATGCAGAATCCACGTCTGGCGACCCAACGCCGGAAAGACGTCATGGGTTCCCGGCTGATGAAAGAACTCCCAGCTGACGACACTGTCCTGCACCAGCGGCCAATGATAGTGAAACAGCTGCTCGCTGTGTGTGCCCGTCAGATCCGGCCGCTGTTCACCGACGATGATCGTGTGTCCGTCCTGCACCTGAGTGCTCCAGAAATCACGAGCATTCGGCTGATCCGGGAACCACGGATACCAGCGCGCAGGCCAGGGAATTCCTCGAGCTGCAGCGTCGTCGGCGCTGTGTTCCGTTTCCGTCAGCGAGACGTTTTCAGGAATGACCGGAGTGCCGGTGATCCGTACGTTCTTCACCGCGCCCCGGCCATATTGCGGTGTTCGAATCGCCACCCATGGTTCCCGTCGTTCGGGAAGAAGCTCTTCATGAACCAGGCGACCGTTGATGTATCGGCGACAGACGTTGTCACGAATTTCGACTCGGTAACGCAGCCAGTTGTCGACCGCCGTCAGCTTCGGATTGAATTTTCCGTTGGGTCGTTTGCTCCCCAGTCCTCCGATTTCGAATTCGGAATGATTCCACACCGGAGCGAGCCAGGTGCCGGCGACAAACGGATGAATGTCCCGATAGCCAAAGCAGGTGCAGTCACATTCCAGTGTGAAATCTCCGGTCAGCGGAGCCTCGAACATCAGGAAGTCCGTATCGTGGCTCACGATGTTAGTCACCGTTCCGTTGTGAAACTGCCAGACCGCAGCCGGAATGCCGCTGCCTCGTGACCACGAATCACAATGACTGACAGGGTGCCAGTGCGGAATCGGCGGAGCGGTATCGTAGGGATGAACGGCTGCCTGAGTTTCCTGATTTCTGAGATGTCGAACCCGACCGACAAGACCGGTGATCAGCCGATTCCAGTGTTCCGGTCCGGCATGAACGCCCGGGCGAATCTGATCTTCAACCATCTCGAACAACATCGCTTCGGATTCGGCCAGCAGCCGGCGGTGTTCCAGATTCCACCAGATCAGCAGAGTTTCCGGCCAGCGTTCTGCTTCTGAAGTGCCTTTCGCCTGTTTCCAGCGGCTGACGAATTCGTCCATGTGCTGACCGGCCTGTTCTGTCTGTTGAATGGCCAGAGCAATCATCGACAGCATCACGAGCCGACACCGGAGCTGGTATTCTGATTCCGGCTGAAACGTTTCCACAGCACGGGCGAGTTCCTCAAGTCGCTGAAGGTCCTTCGCCGTTCTCAACAGATCGAAGACCGGAGAAACGACGACGCCTCCGGCAGAAATCCGGGACTGATGGCTGTCTGCTGCCAGTTGACGTCGCTGCACATCCAGAGGCTCGGATGACAACTGAGACGGAATCGGTGCGCTGTCTGTCATCAGACCTCGCATCCGAATTCCCGTATGTGTCTCTGATGGCAGCACGTGCCGGACCAGAAAATCAAAACGTTCCTGCGGCGGCAATTGACCAGCGCGCCGACGGACCGCAGCGAGGTTCAGGGCGATCAGATCTTCGCCCATCACAGCTTCAACAGCGACCGATTGTGTTCCCGCTGTCTCACTCGCGCAGCTCACTGCCGCCATCGCCACGAACACGATGCAGACGAAGCAGCAGCCGAAAAACTGACGGATCTGATTCATGATGCTGGCGTTCATGTTCTCGGCCGAAATCGGAAGAATGCCTCAATGCAGATTGATGTCGCAGGACACGCGGTTTTCACGCCAGGGTTTGGAGTCGGGACGTACCGATCGGAGACGACTCCGGTGATCGATGGTGACAAATGAAAGCAGCATGATCGGCCGATCTCATAAAAAAATCACCCGCCACCACAGGCAAGGACTTCTGGCCTTGTCTGTGGCGACGGGTGATCCGGTATTCGTAGAAGGCTCTGATCGAAACGGAACCTGCTTCCGCAAATCGATCAGCAGGCAATCACGATTGACAATCTGACCTTATTCGGGCGCCCGACT
>JAWKTY010000013.1:0-210823 GCA_041398865.1 Planctomycetaceae bacterium | reverse complement strand
GCTCAATTTCAAACGCGAGATTGTCCCCGTGGCTGACGGCCAGCGCCCCCTCCAGCCCGCATGTCCGGCCTCCTGCTTCTGCTTTGACTGAAACAACTGATACCTCGCCGCTTCCGGTGAGTTTCAGCCCGCCTTCATGAAAGAGGTCAAAATAAGTCTGGAGTCCTGCATGGACGTCGCCGCCACAGAACTCAACACGCCCGCCCCTGAGCACCATAATTCTTGAGGCCACTCGCATGACCTGAGTCATCGAATGTGACACAAACACAACAGCGCACTGGTTCAGAAGATCTGCGATTCGATTCAGGCATTTGAAGCGAAAGCCCAGGTCACCTACGGCAAGAACCTCGTCGATCAGCAGGATGTCCGGCTCCATCTGTGATGAAACAGCAAATCCCAGTTTCACTTTCATGCCGCTGCTGTAGTTCTGGACAGGCATGTCCAGGAATTTTTCCATCTCGGAGAACTCGACAATCGCATCGAATTTCCGATCCGTTTCCTTTCGGGAAAAGCCCAGCAGAGCCGCCTGGTTGTAGATGTTTTCCCGACCGGTCAGCACAGGATTGAAGCCAGCCCCAAGCTCGATCAATGCTCCAACCCGCCCTCGCATCGTGATTCTGCCTTGATCGGGACGATTCAGGCCGTTCAGGATTTTGAGGAGAGTGCTCTTTCCGGCCCCGTTGTGTCCAATCAGACCGAGACATTCACCGCGTCGCACCTGAAAAGAGACGTCCCGAATCGCCCAGAATTCATCAGTGCGCAGTGAGTCAGAGTTCCGGCTGGCATCGCCTGTGAACGGGTTCAGAGACGATGCGATGTCCTGCACGCCGTACCACAGTGACCGCTTCAGCGATCGGCAGAATTTTTTCGAAACTCCTTCCGCTTCGATCAGAATGTCGTCGTTCCGCACGATGCTCCCGTCTGTTTGCTTCACGGATGAATCAGACATTCATTCGTTCAATGACGTGCGGAATGGTCACCTTGAAGATCACTGTGGATATCAGCATGACCAGCAGGCTGACCATGAAGATGACCAGCGTCAGCGCGGGACTACCGGTTTCGCTGTTAAGCAGCCAGTGCCGTCCTGTCACCAGCGGGGCGGTGGCAGGATTGCAGAGGAACAGTGTTCGGGACGGACCGTCTGAAGGGAGCAGAAAGATCACCGGCGTGACAAAGAATCCAAAGCGAAGCCCCAACTGAACTCCTCGGCCCACGTCCGAATAAAGTGCAGAGACCGGTACCAGCGCCAGCCCGCAGGCACAACCGAGCACGACGAGTGTCAGGAATGCAAACGGAAACAGCAGCATTTCCGGTGCCAGCGGGTGGCCATAAAACGGAATGGCAGGAATCAGGACGAGGGCAGCGACCACTGAATTTAGAAGGGATTTTGCCACTGCGGACAGAATCAGTGCCTCGTGTGGGAAGCTGATTTTTGAAAGAACACTTCTTGCCTCGGCCAGGATCGACTGCATTCCAATGACTGATGTATTGAAGGCAGTCCATAGCACTGTTCCGCTGAGCACAATCAGCGGATAGGGTGTGTTTCCCGTGTCGATGCGAACAAGCTGCTGATCGTTCAGGAAGATCCAGACTGCTGCCGTGGCCAGTGAGGGCAGCAGCAGCCAAAGATAGCCCAGAATACTCTGGCGGTGTGACGCCTGGGTATCTCGAATGAAAAGCCTCCAGCCGAGCTCCCGGCTTTTTGAAAAATCAGCGACCAGTGACCTCCATGCATCGCGAAACGCATCAAGACCGCTGTGTGGCGTAATGATCCGCACGGGAAGTGTTTCAGCAGACTTTTTTGACGGCAGTTCCTGAGTCATGTTTGAGAGGGCGACACGAGGATCGCCTGGCGCACACTTCGTTCCTCTGGGTGTCGCGGAGCGACACCTTTGGGCTGTTTCGGGGTGAGCGCGGCCGGAAAGCCTCACGCCTTCCGTTACCCACAGACCGGTTCGGGAAATTGAAAAACATACTTCGGAAACCGGTCGATGCACTCGATAAACGCCATTTTTCGGGAAGATGTGGCCACACCGGGTGGCCGGTACTTATGTTGAATGAACCTGCGGGGCGTTCCTGAAAATCAACATTTTCCTGAGCATTTACAGTGAATTTGAGCTTGCCCGACATCAGCGAGTCTGTGTTCCTGTCCCCCGCCACTGTATTGTTCGGTTCTGAAACAGTCGTCGAGTCATCAGGTGCAGATCAATGGCCCGCTGATCGTCTCCGTCGAGGAGCCGGTTATCCGGAACGAATACCTGACACTGAAATGAACGTCCGGAAAACCGGCCATGACTTGCCCGAAGCCGTTTCGTGACTCGGTCAGTGAGAGTGACTGATTCCGTGTGAAAATCGAATTCACGCGGATCAACAGGACTGCCATCGCTGTAAAGCATTGAATAGACAAGCGTTGCAGACTGACCATTCAGGCCGGTGAACGTCGCCCTGACGAACGGCCACTCATCGCCCTCCTCATCGTTTACGATAGTCGGGCGTTCATTCATCTTCCAGCCGTTGGTTACGTAACACAGCGTCAGGTCGTGCCAGTTGATCCAGTCTGCCTGGTCGAATGCGACGATCGCATCAACACCGCCGCACGCGCAGGTCCACGAATGTGTCCACGATTTTTGACCCCGCGGAAGTCTGTCCGGTGGTAACGGCGGAGTGAATGAGGTGACAGTCCATTCCTCCAGACTTCGAGGCAGCAGCGAGTCTTCAAGAATAAGATCCCCCCGAGACGGTCCTGGCACTGCGGAACTGCCTGAGCCGTACCGAGTCTGTGCCAATTGCAGGCCGATCATTCCGACCACGACAAGGACGATGAGTAGTCCGGTACGAACCGGTTCGGTCTGGTTTCCCTTTTTCACCGGATGATGTTGCTCAAATCTGTCAGCGCTGTTGCTCGGCCGGACGCGTCTGACAAGACACGTCTGCGTCCACCATCAGCTTTACCAACCCTTCGAATGTTGTCGACCGTCTCCAGTTCAGGATCCGTTCAGCCTTCGCGGAATTGCCCTGAAGCTGACAGGCATCGGCTGGTCTTCGGAACCGAGCGTCGATTTTCACGTGATCCTGCCAGTTCAGGCCGACGTGGGTGAAGGCGACTTCGAGCAGATCCCGGATGGTGTGTGATTCGCCGGTGGCCAGAACGTAGTCATCCGCCCTGTCCTGCTGCAGCATCAGCCACATGGCATGGACGAAATCTTTGGCGTAGCCCCAGTCACGGGCTGCATCGAGGTCGCCCAGTGAAACGTTTTTCTGAATGCCGGCCTTGATCCTGGCGGCAGCGAGAGAAACTTTTCGTGTGACGAAGTTCTCGCCTCGGCGAGGGCTTTCGTGGTTGTAGCAGATGGCGTTGCAGAAAAATAAACCATGAGCTTCACGGTAAATTCTGGTCATCTGGGTCGCGAAGGCTTTCGCGCAACCGTAGGGTGAGTTCGGGTTGATAGGCGTGTTTTCATCCTGAGGGCTGATTGTCGGTGTGCCGAAGATTTCCCGACTGCTGGCGTGCAGAAACTTCGGCGGCGTCGGCTGGTCTCGCAGGATTTCCATGATCCTGAGTGTGCCGATTGCTGTTGTGTCGCACGTGCTTTCCGGGATCTCGAAACTGAGCCCGACGTGAGACTGTCCTGCCAGATGATAAAATTCCGTGGGCTGCACTTTGCTGACGATTCGGCGAATCGTTGTCGGGTCGTCCAGATCGGCATAGTGCAGAAACAACCGCTGATCGTGAACCGCAGGATCAGCGTAGAGATGCGTTAGACGGGATCGTTCCAGCGTACTGGACCGTCGAACCAGGCCGTGGACTTCATAGCCTTCGTCCAGGAGCAGTTCAGTCAGATAGGAACCGTCCTGGCCGGTGATTCCGGTGATGAGTGCGATGGGAAGCAAGGTGTTTTCGGCGTTCAGTTTTCGGGACGTAGAGCTTATTCGGGGTTGTCAATTAGTTCCTGAAGTCTGCTGGCCAGAGGCGGTGCATAGCGATGGCACCAGGCTTCATCGATCAGACCCACATCGATCATGTCGACCAGGTGCATCTGGTCTTTTCGTCGAAACACATTCAGTTTCATCCGCACCAGCGATTCCAGAGAAAGCGTGCGATGAGCTTCGATGACGATCGATTCGTCCACATCGGGGGCGGCCACCAGATCGGTGTCTTTGACTTTTTCATTGGCGAACAGGACATGCACGGCGTCGCGAGCTTTGGAATCCGGACCATCCAGAAACATGTCAATTCCGGCGGAATGCCGATACACAAACCCGGCCTGCTCCATCGCTTTGATCACCCGAGGGAGGTCGCTGCGGCGCAGCAGAATGTCCACATCCCGAGTGGTCCGAACGGCTGCCTCATCGACCTGAGCAACCCAGGCTCGCACTGCGTTCCCGCCGATGATTGCATAGGGGACATCAATCGATTCGAGCAGTCGGGCTGTTTTTTCAAGACGTTGTTGAACTTTCTCCACGGCTCGGTTCATCCTGTCCCAAAGTGCATCGCCAGTCAGGTGAAATTCAACCATGTCTGTCAGATCTGTTCGGTCAGTTTCTAACGAAGCGGGCCTCAGTCCAATACGAGGTGTCGCTCGGAAAGTTCTCCACCGGTCGTTCCGGAAGCTCGATTGTCACGCTGCAGCCCGGCGGTGTGCTGTCCACTGTCAGGCAGGTGCCTGACCTGCGTAGCCAGCCAACTCTTCGGATTTCAATCAAAGGACTGTGCGTCTGGTCAGCGACTGGCCAGCACGACTGCTTCCCGGCGAGCCAGTTCAAGGTCGTGATCGACCATCAGCTTCGCCAGTTCTTCCAGAGAAGTTGCCGCGGTCCAGCCGAGTTTTTCCTTTGCTTTGGAGGCATCGCCCAGCAGCAGGTCAACTTCTGCGGGGCGGAAATAGCGAGGATCAATTTCGATGAAATCGTCGGGGTTCAGTTCCAGCTGAGCGAAGACCAGTTCGGCAAATCGGCGAACCGTTTGAGTCTCACCGGTCGCCAGGACGAAGTCATCAGGTTCGTCGTGCTGCAGCATTCGCCACATGCCTTCGACGTAGTCCTTGGCGTAACCCCAGTCTCGTTTGGCTTCAAGATTCCCGAGAAACAGCTTTTCCTGCAATCCCATCTTGATGCGGGTGGCTGCTCGGGTGATCTTGCGAGTCACAAATGTCTCGCCTCGGCGGGGACTTTCGTGATTGAACAGGATGCCGTTCACGGCGAACATGTCATACGACTGACGGTAATTGACCGTCTGATGGAATGCATAGACCTTCGCACACGCATAGGGACTTTGTGGACGAAACGGAGTCAGCTCGGTCTGAGGCGTTTCCAGCACATCGCCGAACATTTCACTGGAGGATGCCTGATAAACTTTGGTCAGCTTGTTCTTGTTCAGCTGACGGGCGGCTTCCAGGACATTCAGAGCTCCGCCACCGGTGGCCTGAAACGTGTAGGCGGGCTGATCGAATGAAACACGGACGTGGCTCTGAGCACCCAGGTTGTAGATTTCATCCGGTTCAATATCCAGCACCAGATTGGTGATGCTCTGACCATCGGTCAGGTCGCCGTAATGCAGAAACAGCTGAGCTCCAACCGTGTGCGGGTCTCGATAGATGTGATCGATGCGTTCCGTGCCGAAGGTGCTGGATCGCCGCACGATGCCGTGAACTTCGTAGCCTTTTTCAAGCAGGAGTTCGGCAAGATATGAACCGTCCTGGCCTGTAATTCCGGTAATCAGAGCTGATTTTGTCATGATGTGAATTGGGTTCCTGGGTCAGCTGGCGGCCGCATCAGGCGGATCGCAGCGTTTCGTGTTTGAGTTCATCCAGGAACGAAGCGTAGGCAGATTTCAGGCCTTCGGAAAGGCTGATTCGGGGTTCCCAGCCGGTTGCTCGAATTCGGCTGATATCGGACAGCTTCCGTGGTGTGCCGTCCGGTTTGGTGGGATCGGTTTCAATACGTCCTGTGAATCCGACGGTTTGTGCGACCGCTCGCGCCAGATCCAGAATGCTGATTTCCGTGCCGCTGCCCAGATTGACCAGATCCGGAGGATCTTCGAGGGTGAGCAGATGGCAGATTCCGGCGGCCAGATCGTCGACGTGCAGAAATTCCCGCAACGGGGACCCGGTTCCCCAGATCGTCACAGAGTCTGCTCCGGACTGAGCGGCTTCGTGAAACCGACGAATCAGAGCCGGCAATACGTGCGAATGGCTGGGGTGGTAATTGTCTCCGGGACCGTAAAGATTGGTCGGCATGGCCGAATGAAACAGGCATCCGT
This sequence comes from Planctomycetaceae bacterium, assembly GCA_041398865.1. Taxonomy (GTDB): domain Bacteria; phylum Planctomycetota; class Planctomycetia; order Planctomycetales; family Planctomycetaceae; genus Fuerstiella. Next base: position 204,564 of record JAWKTY010000013.1, on the reverse strand, counting down.
ACTGGCGACGATAGAACTGGCACATTTTGACGCCGGCGATTTTCGCCAGTGCATACGCTTCATTGGTGGGCTCAAGCTCCGAAGTCAGCAGACAGTCTTCCGGAATCGGTTGGGGAGCCATTCGAGGATAAATGCAGGTGCTGCCCAGAAACAGAAACCGCGAGGTGCCGTGCTGCCATGCGGCGTGAATCGTGTGGGTAGCCATCATCAGGTTCTGATAGATGAATTCCGCGGGGTAGGAATTGTTGGCGTGAATTCCACCGACTTTTGCCGCGGCAAAGACCACCACACCCGGCCTCTGAGTGGAGAAAAACGAATCGACCGCGGACTGATTCGTCAGGTCCAGTTCTGCCCGTCCAGGGAGTGCCAGATTGTGAAAGCCATCCGCCCGCAACCGACGCACAACCGCCGACCCCACCATGCCTCGGTGTCCGGCGACATAAATTTTTGAATCAGCATTCATGCGCGGGTTGTAGTGCACACTGCGTCAAAAATCCATGTTGTCTGATCTGCATTGGTTGCCCGAGTCAAGGCAGCGCACACTTCGTTCCTGTGGGCGACGGTGGGACGGTAATCTGAACACAAGAGGTCCCACGAGTTGTCCTTCAAATGCTTGAAGTTCCGACGGCTCCGGTTTCGGGCTTGGTGAAAACCAGAGAATGTCATGTGCTGAACATTGCCAGCGCCACGGACTACCCCTTTAGGTCAGACACGACTTCTTCTGAGTCTGCATCTGCGAAATACGATTCGTTATTTCGCTCCTGATATCCGTAGGTATAGTCCTTGTAGCGGTAGCGGTAGTCTGAGTAGTTGTAGTTGCCATATCCGTAAGCATCCGACTCCTCAACTCCGTTCACGACAATGCCGGTCATATTCGCCCCGACGTCGCGGAGCTGTTCGAGAGCACGTCGTCCGAAATCTCGCGTTTGTCGGCTCAAACGCACGCAGAGAAGCACTCCGTCTGCGCGGGGCGCCACGGTGCATGGATCTGTCACGACGAGTACCGGAGGAGTGTCCAGAATCACATAATCAAACTTCTGCCGCAGAACTTCCAGCAACTGCTCATATTCCGGTCGCGTGATAAGTTCAGAAGGGTTGCGGGGACGGCTTCCGCATGGCATGACAAAGAATCCATTCAGTTCAGTTTCACGGATCGCATCGTCAACCTCTGCGGTTCCCCTGAGCACATCCACCACTCCGACGGAATTTTCAACACCTGTCAGCTTATGCACTTTGGGGCGTCGAAAGTCGCTTTCCACAATGACTGTCTTCTTCCCTGACTGGGCGAGCGAAACAGCGAAATTCATGGCCAGTGTGGATTTTCCGTCCCCTGCTGCTGGGCTTGTGACCTGAATAACCCTGTGATTACTTCCAAGTGCACTGAAGCAGACAGCGGTCCGGACGGACCTGTAGGCTTCTGAGGGACGTGACCGTGGAAGGTGAAGAGTGACAATTGAACGGTCGATGACAGTGTCTTTGGGAATTTTTCGCAGCTTTTGCTCCTGCATATACGGGATGTGTCCAAGAATGGGCACGCCAAATTCTCTGATAATCTCCTCCGGCTTACTGGAAGCTGCGGTCCGCCATCTCGACCAAATAACCCAGTGCAAGCCCGATAAATCCCCCAGGAACGCACTTCCATTCAGGGAATTGCGGCAGTTTCAGGTATATCAAGTCTCCGTGTCTGGCCTCTTCAGTCAATATTGACGCTGTTACCGCCCATGTTTGTTGGCAGCTCTGTGTCTCGAATCTGCTGTTGGGGGCATCATCAAGCAAAGATGTCTCACGAGCAATCCGTCGTTCGAAATTACTCCGTTGGTGTTCGAAAGCTCGAAGACTCTTTGCGGCACCTCTTCCCCGTGTTAGCCATCGCCTGCAGCTCTGTTTCTGTCCGATCGAGCGTCAGCAGTTCCTGTCGCAGCGAGTTCATATAAACCGTCGGGAAATCGGGGCGTGAGGCGGGTGCAGCCTTGTCGGTTTGCTGAGGTGTCAAGCCCGCGAGCTTCTCAAAATGATTTCGTGTAATCTCGATCCTTCGCTGGAGTGCCTGAAGTTTGGGGTGCCCGCTCCCAACCTCTTCAGCGAGGATGGCCCTGTTCTTCCATCAGCAGCGGCATCAGTGCCTGAAACATTGATTTTGCGTTGCTGACAACTTCTTCGACTTTCTCCGGGGTATCTCCTGCACTTCCGTCAGACTGCTTGCCGACCAACAGCATCAAAGCCTCTTTCTGACTTCCATTCTTGACGGCAGCAAAACCGCCATCAACTCGGCTCGAAGTTCTGTAAGCGAATCGCAAGTGTATTGATTTTCTGCTAGATACCATCGAGTCTCTCGCGGTGCAGATTACTTCCGTCACTCTGAAGAGGCGAATTCTTGTCGAATTCTTCGTATTCTGGATCAAGTTGCTCAAGCGACTGACTCAGGTCGTCTTTTGGCCCGAGTGAGTAGTTGCTGAAGTTTCGTGACAGCGTTTTTCGTAGCTGTCTTCCTGATGCTTCAGGAATTCCTGAGCCAGAGCGTTTGCGATTTCAGCAGCGGTGTCTGCGGGATTTGGGCCCTGACACGACAGCAGCAGGATGTTGGGTGCCGGGGATTTCACTGAAGCCGATCCTGCAATTCGCATCATGGCATTATCGGCAGATAAACTCATAGCAGGAGTTTCGAGCGTACTCAGGTTATAGTTTTCGTAGCAAGGCTGAAGCAGTTTTCGGCTCGTAATAACGAACTCCGCGTCGGAAATATTTCGTTCCGCCATCATGCTCTCAATACGAGGATCAGAGCTGTGGTGAATCACCTGCGGCAATGCTGATGAAGGCTATATCGAGGGATTTGTCGCTGGAAATAAAGGTACCCCAGGCCCCCCTGCAAACGATTGCGAGCAGAATGATGAATGCTTTGCGCCGCTGAAGAAAACCCCAGATGTCAAGTCCCTGTTCTTCCGGGGACATGTTGTCCAGAGCACTCCAGGGGGCGTCCTTTACTTGGTTCTGCACGAAAAGTTCTCCGACTTTGCTCAGCGATCGTTCGCGGTTCCGATCGTCGGTACGACCGGTTCTTTGATTGTGCCGCGGAAAAGACGAATAATCCACGGAATGCCAACGGAAACCTGCAAAGCGTTGGTATTCCTGTCCAGAATCAAATCTGCACAAAGTGGGCAGATCTGTTGATTCCGGGAAACAGACGTGTGCGGAATTGCAACACTGAGATCAGACCGCCCGTCGGTGAGCGAGGTCAGCTGTTGTTCGACTTGAGCCGGGATCGGGCGTTTCGGGTCAGGTTTTCTGCGTCTGTGGCAGTATTGGCTCCCGCCGTAATGTGTCCCATTTTGCGATTCTCTCGGGGGCTGGGTTTGCCATAGAGATGCAGATGCACCCGGGACTCAGAAAACGCGGTCAGAGATTCCGCTGTCCATACGGGTGGCAGGTGCTGCCCAAGCAGATTCGCCATGGCTGCTGCCGGATACCGGCGGTTGAGGAGTGTTGCGGGAAGGCGACAGATTGCTCTGAGCTGAACTTCAAATTGACTGCAGTTGAAGGCCTCGATGGTCAGATGGCCACTGTTGTGCGGGCGCGGAGCGATTTCGTTGACCAGAAGTTCGCCGTCAGAATTGAGGAAAAGCTCAACACACAGCACTCCGACCACTCCAAATCGTTCCAGAATTGCCCGAGCGATCTGTTCAGCTTGCTTTCGGATCTTGGCGGTGATTTGCGGTGCTCCGGAAACCGTCACATCCAGAATGTGATTCGCGTGATGGTTCAGAAAGGGCTCATAGAAACAGCACGTTCCGTCTGCGAAGCGTCCGGCAATGACGGACAGCTCATAATCGAAGTGAATTCGCTGCTCGACGATCGCTGCTTCCGCTCGGGCTTCGTGCCATGCAGCCGCCGCCTGCGAATTGTCGGCAACTGACCACTGGCCTTTTCCGTCATAGCCATCTGTGTTCGACTTCATGATCACGGCTCCGCCGAAGTCCTGGCAGGCAGCCTTCAGTTCTTCTTCTGAATGAACCATGCGAAAACGAGCCGTGGGGATTCCCAGAGCGGCAATCGCTGATTTTTCAAGAAAACGGTTTTGAGCCGTTTGCAGGAGTTCGACTCCGGGAGCCAGCGTTGTGTGGGTCGCGATTGCGGCAGCTGCTGCGGCGGAAATGTTCTCGAACTCATAGGTGACAACATCTGCTGCGGCCGCAAACTCTTTCAGAGCATCTTCGTCGTCGAAGCCGGCGTTCCATGCTCGGTCGCTGACCTGACCGCAGGGCGTGTTGCGATCACCACCAAAAACAATGACTCGGTAACCATGTTGCCGGGCACAGACGGCCAGCATTCTTCCCAGCTGACCGGCTCCCAGAATTCCAATGGTCGAGCCTGGCGGAACGAGGCGGCTCATAACCACGAATCCTTCAGCACGGAATCTGTCTGAGTCTGCTGAAACTCGACCAGTTTCTGGTTCAGGCCGGAATCTTCCAGCGCCAGGATTCGAGCTGCCAGCAGAGCCGCGTTTTTGGCTCCGGCGGTCCCGATGGCCAGCGTTCCCACGGGAATTCCGCCGGGCATCTGAACGATGGATAACAGCGAATCCACTCCATTCAGCACACGGCTCTGAATGGGAACTCCCAGCACGGGCAGCGTCGTCAGTGAAGCCACCATTCCGGGCAGATGAGCGGCACCGCCGGCGGCGGCGATGATGACTTTCAGGCCTCGGTCAGCCGCGGCCGAGGCATATTCCACCATCCAGTTCGGGGTGCGATGAGCAGAGACAACTCGTGCTTCGAACGAAATGCTCAGGTTCTGCAGCACCTCGGTCGCGTGCTGCATGGTTTCCCAGTCGGATCGACTGCCCATAATGACGCCGACCTGAGCCGAAGGCTCGGAATCCGGGTGTGAGGACGGGGCGGGCATGGGGCAGTTCCGGATATGACGGGCGGTGAAAGCGACGGGCTGTCAGATCCGGAATGGTATTCGAGCGGCGGGGAGACTCAAGTCAGGTTCAATCAGTCGATTTCTGATTGATGAACTTCCGCGTCGGTCCGGACTTCATAGGGCCGAACCTTGACGAAGCTGGAAATCCCGATAATCAGAGCTGCAATGACCAGCAGAACTCCTGTCCATTTCCCGGCCTGATCACGAAACTTCTGAGTGCCGGTGCTGCGGCCAACGAGGACTGAGGCCAGGAAGAAAACGAACAGGGCCAGCAGGATCTTCGTTCCCACCAAAGCGTGGTACAGGCCGTCACCTTCATGCTTGGGCATCATTGTGAAGTAGTTATAGAAGCCGCTGATCAGGAACAGAAGAATTCCGCCGTGGACAAACCGCTTCCACCGATTGCGGATTCTCCCGATCAGCTCGTCCGAATCGGCCGTCAGCGAGGGAATTACGACCAGTCTCATAAAGACCGTTCCTCCAACCAGAACAACGGCCGTCCCAATGTGAACCAGCCGGGAGAGAAACGGGAGAATCAACGAAGAATCCATGAACCTTTATCCTCACGCGGAACGCGGACACTTTCCACAGCCAATTCGAGCTGCTGCTCGCAAACGCCACGTTGTCGTTCAAAGAAAAGTTCATGCACAACGCGTGCAGTCATTTTTCCGTGGAAAGCGGACTCACCGGATTGTAGTCGGCAACATCGGCGTGTCCGCCTCGGACGGCAGCTCGGTGCCATTTTCCCGCGAACAGATTCCGGACTGGTTCGCGGCACGGCCGTCCTGACGTGAACGGCAGTGTCGGGGGGATGTTCAGCGGCTGAGTTCATTCAGTAGCCGCACGACGGCCTCGTGTCCGCGCGGGTTTTGGCGGACAACAACCTTGCTGCCAGCGAGCCTTACGGCTCCACCTTCGCCATCAATGTCGACCCACCGGACCGGATGCCCGACCATTTCGATGATCAAAGTTGCCAGGTCGCGTTCTCCATCTGTGATCCGTTTGGGCCCGGGGTCCTTTGGTGCTTTTCCCGGATCCTCAGAGGGACTCTCCTGAGTTCTGAAGGGTGGCGCCGGCAGGCTGAGATGAACAAGTTTTCCGACTTCGTAAACCCGCGTGACGTAGAAAATATCGGCCTCAGCTTTGGCCTGTGTCGTGACCAGAGTGACTTCGTTCTGAACGGCGTAGGTCAGCCTGGGTTCGGATGTCTGTTCAAAGATCAGCTCCAGTGCGCTTCGCAGTGTGAGTCCTTCCAGGTGAATGTCTTTGATCAGGATATCCTCCAGTGAGGTGACGCCATCCAGTTCGAGTTCGGCGACATCCGGGACAAACGCCAATTTGAACTGCTGCCCGTCTGGTGCATGTGTTCCGAACTCAGTGGTGTAGTGTGCCTGCAGAGTCTCAAGGATTTCCGAAAGCGGAGTTTCGCCTGCAAAATCCAGGACAGGGATTGGCTTGTTCAGCATTTCATGAAGCCATTTTTCTTTGGCGGGGGCGTCCGGAAAAACGGCTGAGAATTTCAGGTTCAGTGGTTCCGCTGCTCGCTGTGGGAAGTCTTTGGCCGGTGCTGCCGAATCTTCAGAAGCCTGTCGCGTTGTTGTTGCGGTGTCCGCAGAAGCGGGGGCGGGTTCGGTTTCTCCAGGCGAATCATTCCGGACTTCGATCACCGGCAGCGGCGCGACGGGCGTTGCCGCTGCTGCAGACTCCGAATTCGTGTTGTGAGACCGGTCAGAATCTGACATTGCCATGCCGACAAGCCCTGCCAGGCCTGCTGTCAGGAGGACACCGGCGGTCATCAGTTTGATGTTGATCATGGTCAGCTCCGGCTGAATGAATGGTTGAAGTGAGGAAGGCTTCGCTGCAGACAGACCGTCGGTCCACTGAAGCCTGCTGGAAATGGTTGATGACACAAGACTCGCTGGCGGAGCTCCGGTGGCGCCGGAGATCTGATTGGCTGCGATCAGAAGCACACCAATTGAGATGCCTCGACGCGTTAAACGGATTCGAAGTTCGTTTCTGGCCCGCCGCAGACGACCGTCGACGGTGCCCCTGCTGATATTCAGTTCGTCAGCAATCTGCTGGCTGGACTGACCCGCAAAGTAATTCATGATCAGGACTTCGCGGTATTTTTCCGGCAATCGATTCAGTTCTTTGTCCAACGCCAGTGCTTCCTGTTCGGCGGAGATTTTCTCAAGCGGTCCGGGCTGAGGATCCAGGGGGCCGGTGCCGGAGTTGACCGAGGCGTTCTGGAGTCGCTGCCGAACGATTCGCCAGCTGACCCGCCACGCGACCGTGTACAGCCACGAACTGATTGTTGATGACTTCTTCAGCGCCACCGGGCGAGCGGCGAGTGCCAGGAATGTCGCCTGAAAAGCATCTTCAGCGTCGGGCGTCTGCCGCAGCACTCGGCGACAGACGGACATCACCAGACGCTGATATCGCTGAACGATCTCTGTGAAAGCCTGTTCGTCCGCATCCTGAACAAAACGTCGCAGAAGTGTGCGATCGTCCAGGGGACTTCCGATACGGACACAGGCTGGAATGTCGGGAGGCTGCATAGGTACCCGTGAGTGTACAAAAGTGGACAATTGCTGCGCGAAAAATCGGCGATTCCTCAAAAACAGACGAAATCGATTTCCGGAACATGCGGGCGGGGCGGCTGGATTGTGTGAACCTGCGGAATTAGATTTTGAACATTCGACTTCCCGAAGTTTCCTGGGGAAATGATTTTCCGGTCTCCAGCTCTGGACGAACGAAACTGATGAAGTGCTGTGAGCAGAACCGCCTCCGCCATCGGACGATTGCTTTGATGCTGCTGACGATTTTCGATCCGGGGGTGAACGATGTGAATGGGCAGGAACGTGCTTCCGGCGCGTTGTCAGGAAGTCTTCCGGCAATACTCGATGACCGCCGGGTTGCCGAATTTGCAGAGCTGGCTCTGAAGGGGCTGCTTCAGGAATATCCGAACAAGCCTTCGAATGTGTTGACGGGAGATTCCGACGTCAGGTCGCCGTCGCAGATGCACCCGGTGTTTTATGGCTGCTTTGACTGGCATTCGTCGGTCCATGGACACTGGATGCTGGCACGGCTGTTGAAACTGTTTCCTCAATCATCCGTCGCTGACAGAATTCGCCAGACGCTGAATGCTCAGCTGACGGAATCCGGTCTTCTGGCCGAAGCAGACTATTTTCAACAGGTTCATAACCGCAGCTTTGAACGCATGTACGGATGGGCGTGGCTGCTGCAGCTGGTCGGGGAACTTCATGAATGGAATGATCCCGATGCCGTACGCTGGCAGAAACATCTGCGTCCTCTGGAGCTGCAGATTGTCCGGTTGATTCAGGAATACCTGCCGAAACTCAGCCATCCCGTTCGGACAGGAATTCATCCGGATTCCGGATTTGCTCTGGCGCTGATTCATGACTACGCCCGCCGAACCGAGAACTCGGAACTGGCTGGTTTGGTGGCTGAACGGGCTTTGGCGTTCTACCGATCGGACGTGGACTATCCGACGCACTACGAACCTTCCGGAAACGACTTCTTTTCATCCGGTTTCAACGAAGCGGATCTGATGCGACGAATTCTGCCGCAGGATGAGTTCGCTGAATGGCTGAGCAGATTCCTTCCCGAACTGTCGACGAACCGCATGGGCCCGATGATGCAGCCTGTGCATGTGACGGATGTGACCGACGGTCACCTTGTGCATCTGGCCGGACTGAATCTTTCGCGAGCGTGGACCATGGCCGGCATCGCCTCTGCCCTGCCCTCGGCCGATGTTCGTCGAGCGGTACTGCAGTCATCGGCGGACCAGCATTTTGAAGCAGGACTGAACTATGTCACCAGTGGTCACTACGAAGGCGAGCACTGGCTGGCCACGTTTGCCGTTTACTATGCGACGGCGTCCTTTTCGGCTGCTGAGTAACGCTCGTACCGCTCATGGGACGGCTTGCTGAAAGGAAGCGAAAGGCGTCCGGGAAGATTGATCGCGGCAGACACGCTCAGTCGATCCCTCGCTTACGCTTCGGGTTTCCCGGCAGCGGGCTTTCAGTTGAACAGGTCGTATTCAACATCCACGGGCACAAAGCTGACGGAGAAAGTTTCCATCGGCGGGAGCGGGTCCTGAAGTTCGGCGTTGATGGTTTCTTCCGGCTGCGGTTTCTTCACGATACCCATCACGGCTTTGGCCATCTGAACGGGATCTTCGGAAACATAGGCTCCCATGGTGCGCCCGATGGCGTGACCGACCAGAGCCAGAGATCCCTGCAGCAGCTGAGCCTGTCCGGCATCGGCGTAAAGAAATGCACTGCTGCCCAGTCGAGAACCGAACGCGGGGAACAGGACTAGGTACGATTCACGTTCCAGAGCTCGCTGACCGGTCTGCTTTGAATAGGCGATGACTTCCCGAGTTGCGGGCGTATCGATCCACAGCGGGCTGCCGGGAAGGAACATCGAGCTGGAATACAGGCCTCTGTAGGTGGCGTTCTGAGCCTGTCGAGCGTGAGCTCCTTCACGCAGTGCGATTGATGCCCGGTCTGAGTACAGACTGATCGTGTTCGTAAACGGGTTGTATTCGTCACCTCCGAGAATTCGGCCTGGCAGCAGTGTGTACTTCGTGACGGCATAGGCTCCCACGGTGTACCGCCAGGCCGGATGGATTTCCTTGTTGCCGATCAGTCGCTTCCACTCACCGAGCGGATCGTACTGGTTGACTCGAACCTTCACGTCTGTCAGGTCATTCGCCTGCAGGTAGCCTCGCAGAGTATCTTCGGTCTGCCGGGAAATGCTGTGGCTGTCGACTTTCGTGTTCCACAGGATCAGTTTGGAAGGAATGCCGGTGACCCAGCCGACGCCATCCAGGAGAATGTTCTTTCGGCCGTACTCAAAATCGCAGCCGACGTTTGACTGACAGCGCCCCTCAACGTCACCCGTGCAGCCTTTGCTTCGTTCGGTTCCGCAACTTCCGGAGCATGCCGACTGGCTTCCGCAGCTCCCGGCATCTGAACAGCCTCGGAGCCCGTTCAGTCGAGACTGGCTGGTATTGAGTGATGTCGTGCAGCAGCCAGGCAGTACTGTGCATGAGGCCACGAGAATTGTGAGAAGGAAATGGCGTTCCATCGCAAAGCCTTGCATCGATCCGTATCAGGAGATGTGTTTCAGACAGGATTGAGTGACAGCTGGCCGAAGGCAGTCGCTCTGTGTCTGCTATCGATTTCCATACTGAGTGAGGAGCGGTCTCCGGATGACGCGGTTGGTGATTGGCGTATTCCGAACAACCGACATTTTTGGTCCGCAGACAGCGGCAGGGGTTTGCCAGACAAATCCGGTGAACAGCAGGATCTGCTGAGACAGGAAGCGTTTTTCGTTCAAATGCCCGTGTTCAGAGGCATCGCGGCTCGGACGGAAACTTGCAAGAAAGTCCGAGTTCTGTCATCGTGGGGCGGTTGTGGTAATTCCCCCGGTGGGAGGGATTGGGCAATCTGATAGACATGACCTGCGGAAAGAGCTGTCGTGGTGACCGGCGATCAAAAGATTGACACTCGAATCACGGTCGAGACACCGGAGGGTGTTGATTTCCGTTTCATGCTGGCAGGTCCCGGAAAACGGTGTGTTTCGTACGCGATTGATGCTGTGCTGAAACTGGCTGTTATGCTGGTGAGCCTGATTCTGGTCGGAGTTTCGACAGGACTGAGCGGCTCCAGAGGTGACGTGACGGCCGGTGTGATGCTGGTGGTCTGGTTTGCTATGAGCTGGCTGTACGGCGCCTGCTGCGAAGGCTGGCTGAACGGTCGCACGCCTGGAAAGATTTCTCAGGGGCTGCGCGTCGTGCGGACGAATGGAACTCCTATCGGCTGGTTCGAAGCGTTCGGCAGAAACCTGCTGCTGGTCCCTGACGGTTTCATGGTTTACGGGCCGTTGGCACTGAATACGGTGGCTCTGATTTCGATGGCTTCGACGCTCCGCATGCAGAGGCTGGGCGATCTGGTCTTCGACACCATGGTGATTGATGAATCCCGCGAATTCATCAGTCGAGCTCCAGGGATTACTCTGGGCATCGACGCTCTTCCCCGCTCCGAATGTTCCGGCCGATACCACGTTCCTGAGCGGACTCTGGCCGTGATTGAGCGACTGTTTGAGGGCGATCGCCTGATTTCCGACGGCCGTCGTGAAGAAATTGCTCGCAGCCTGTCCCTGGCTTTGCGGCGTCGTCTGGGATACGAGGAACCTGCTCCGGATCCAACAAATCCGAACACGTATTTCGCTCAGGCTCCCAGAAAGCACACGCTGTTTCTGCGCCGAGTGCTGAAGACGTTTGCTGAGGACGGGGGCGGTGACAGCGATGATGCTCCGCAGACACGCACGCTTCGAACGGCTCGTAGTCCCCGAAAACAACGTGAGCAGCGCGACCGGGTATCCCTGGATGATCTGACCCGAAGTGACGCCACCCCGTCGATGGTCGCTGGTGATCGGTCGGGTTCTGCGGAATCGGAGTGGTCGACGTGAACCGCGAACGATTCATCCGCAAACGCCGCCAGGACTGGCAGCATTTCGAACAGTTGCTGAACCGTCTCAAGGCACGTCGACTTGGCCGCTGGTCGGGGGGCGACATCACACGACTGGCGTCACTGTACCGTTCGATCTGCTACGACCTGTCTCTGGTTCAGTCGAGGGAATGGGGAGCTCGGCTGGAACAGTATCTCAACGATCTGGTCGCTCAGGGGCACAACTGTCTGTACCGTTCGCCGCCCCGTTCGCTGGATACGGTGCTGTCGTTTCTGGCAGGAGGATTTCCTGAGGTGCTGCGGAAACGGAAGCACTTCTTTTTCGTATCGCTGGCTTTGTTTCTGGTTCCCTTTCTGATCAGCATGATTGTGGGCATCATTGATCCGGTGCTGGCCGAACGACTCGTTGATAAGGCTCAGATGGAAGGTGCCGGCGAAAGTTGTTCGAAAGAGTTCTACAAAAGGATGGACGTCGAATTCGCGGAACAGCGGTCCATGATGGCGGGCTTCTATGTGTGGAACAATGTGGGCATCGCGTTTCGGTGCTTCGCACTGGGAGCCTTCTGCGGCGTCGGGACTGTGGTGACACTGTTGTTTAACGGCATCGCACTGGGAGCGATCACGGGTTATCTGGTGAATCAGGGCCGCGCTGACAATTTCTTTAGTTTTGCCATTTCTCATGGATCCTTCGAACTGACGGCCATTGTTGTTGCCGGGGCTGCCGGGCTGGTGCTGGGCTGGGGTATGATCCATCCGGGAGAACTTTCGCGCCGGGAATCTTTGCGCGTGCACGGGATTGATTCCGTGAAACTGGCGCTGGGCGCCGGGTTCATGCTGGGGATTGCTGCTCTGATTGAAGCATATTTCTCACCGATGCCGATTCCGCACACTGTGAAGTATTTGGTGGGCACGCTGTTGTGGTGTCTGGTGTACATTTATCTGACGTTCGGAGGAGAGACGGCGCCGCGGTCCCTGATGACGCTGCCTGAAGAGTCAGGAGCAGACGGATGAAGGTTGAGGACTGCATTGTCTCGGTTGAACGTCGGACCATTGGAGGCTGCATCGATCTGGCATTTGTTTTTGCAAAGCGTTTTGCGGGACCACTGCTGTCACTGACGGCCTGCTTTGCCGTTCCCAGCACACTGCTGGTCTGGTTGATTTCCAGTGAAATGCGGCATGATGTGATGTTGCCCTCCGCGATCATCTTCGGGTTCTTCAGCATGCTGGCCAGTGGAGCGATCGTGGCTACGGTGGGACCTCAGGTCTTTGGCGTTCCGATGTCTGTTCGAGCGGCTTTGAAAGGCCTGTTGCAGCGAAGCCTGCCTTACATCTTTCTGGGAACGCTGGCTCGCATGACCGGGTTCTGTGTGGTTGTTCCGCTGCTTCCGGTGATGGCATGGTGCGGACATCTTCCGGAAGTCATGTTTCTGGAGCGATCGGGGCTGAACTCAATCACTCAGCGACTGTCGTGGCTGTGCAAGGGGGGGGGATTCAGCCGCAATCTGGGCCGAATTCTGACTCTGACAGCCTTCTGGGCTCTGGCTGCGTTTGGATTGTTTATGGTCATTGATGTGCTGTCGGGGCTTGTCTTCAATCTGCCGATTCTGTTTGGCACCATTGCTCCGGGCCCGGATCTGCGTGAAGCGTTTCTTTCAAAACTGTTCGACGATCCGGCAGTGATGACGATGCTGCAGGTCTGTCTGTGGCTGACCTATCCGATCGTTCGGCTGGCCTGGTTTTTCTGTTATCTGGATCAGCGAATTCGCAACGAATGCTGGGACCTGGAACTGCAGTTTCGAACGGAAGCCATTCGACTGGAGGAGCAGCCGGCATGAGGGCGGGATGGCGATTCACAGTGCTGATGATGGCTCTGATGTTCTGTCAGCCGGATCAGGCACGGGCAGAAATGGGTTCAGAACAGATCCGGGAAGCGGCGGGCCGAGTCATGCAGCGGCATGACTTTCGGTCGGTTCGCCGCCGGGTTCTGGAGAACATTCCTGAAAACGAGCTGCCGGAACAGGGAGGCTTTCTGCGGGATTCGATTTCGGCGATCGGCGATGCCATTGGAGAATTTCTGGACTGGGTGTTCACCGGGCTGTTCAGTGGCGGTGGCAGACGAGGAGGCGGCGGAACAGCCCCGCCTCCGGCAGCTCCTGCTTCGACATCATCGGGTCTTGATTTCAGCTTTGGCAACATCCTGCTGTTCATCGGTCTCGCGGTGATTATCGCCGCGGCGATCTGGATCATCGGAACCGTGCTGAAGGCAAACGATGGCGGACGGCGAGCGGGTCGAGACGGTTTGTTTGATGAAGACGGCGACCTGACCGATCTGGCCACGCCTCCGGGAGAGCTGGCTGCGTCGACATATGAGCCTCGTGCCCTGCAACTGGCTCAGGACGGGCAATATCGGCTGGCCGTTCGCGAACTGCTGCTGGGAAGCATGAGCTGGATTGAGCGTGCCGGAATGATTCGGTTTCGGAAAGGTCTGACGAATCGGGATTATCTGCGAGCCGTGTGGCGTCAGGATCTCCACCGAAACGCTTTCGGCATAACTGCTCAGCAGTTCGAACGAATCTATTTCGGTCGTCGAGTGGCGACTCGGGAAATGTTTAACGACTGTCTGCACGCCTTTCAGGGAGCATTCCGTGAGGAAGCCGCCTCGACATCTGCCGGCTGACATCTACTGGCTGGCCGCCGTTGCGATTCTGGTGCTGCTGCAGTTCTGGTGGCTGCCCGGTGATCCCGGCACGCCCAGCGACACATACAGCGCGACCATCGAAGGGAAGCGCGGTTTCTTCCAGACTCTCCTGGAACTGTCTCAGGCCGACCTGCTTCCGGAAGTCAGCCGCGAAACGCTGAAGATGGTGCCCGACCGACCCTGCACTCTGCTGGTCCTCAGCCCTGATCGATACCCGAATCAGCACGAGCAGCAGGAACTGGCGGAGTTTGTGATGAACGGCGGAACGCTGCTGTTTGCTCCCAACTGGTTCCGACCGACCTGCTCGATCCCTCAGCTGAATGTCCGGATCGAATCGCACTACTTTCACGAAGAAGATCTCGTGCAGGCTCAGGTCAGTCCGCCCGCGGGGAAGGTTCCCGCGGAAAATCAATCCGGTGAACCGAAGGAAACTGAATCCCCCGGAATAGATCCGCTTCCCGCGGAAGCGCCTGAAACCACGGCCCCGGAGGCGGACAGCAATTCTGTTTCTGAGTTGCCGACTTCGAAAGCGTCAGCGAATGCCGCCCCGAGTTCGGCTCCGACAGCCGAGCCCGCTTCGGAATCAGCAACGGACACCGATCAGTCTCTTCGGGATGCGCGAAAGAAGTCCACGTTACCCGCGGCCGATCCGGGCCTTCCGCTGGATGAATCGGATGAAGAAGTCAGCCTGTGGGGGATTTCTGATTTCGACAGCAACAGCACACTGGTGGACGGTTCTGTTCCATGGCGCACTCGGGCAGCGCTGGAGCCTCTGTTGTCATCCGCGACGGTGCTGGTGAAGTCCGGTTCCGGGACTCCTCAGGTTGCTGCCTGGAAGTATGGCAGCGGGCTGGTGGTCGTGAGTGCCAGCGGCGATGTGTTTTCGAATCGAGCCATGCTGGATGATTCGCAGGCCGAACTGGCTGTTCGTCTGGTGGAATATGCGAACGGTCATCATTCGCGATCAGCGTCTTCGCCGCCGATCGTGGTCAGCGAATTCCTGAATGCCAGTGATTCGTATCGCGGGACAGCCGTCCTGGTGAGTCCTTCGCTGCGATCCGGAACGCTGCAGCTGATCACGATTGCCGTGCTGGCGGGCTGGTTTGGATTTCATCGATTCGGACCGCCTCGCCACGTGAATACGTTTCAGCGGCGCAGTTTGACGGAAAGCGCGACTGCGGTGGGCAATCTGCAGTTTCGCACCAGTAGCGGGCTGGAAGTGCTGGCGCGTTACCTCGAATACTTTCGGACTCAGGTTCAGCGCACGGTCGGTGCGACTGTGCATCTGGATCAGACTCGAATCATTGCTGTCCGAGCCGGACTGACGGAAGATGACGTATCGGCGGGAATTCAGCGAGCCATCTCGCTTTGCCGCCGCGAGGTTGTGAGTTCCGCTGAGGCGGCGTCGGCCATTCGACAATTGTCTGTTATTCTGAATCGGCTCACGGGACACCGTGCCGGCTGATTCTGTGTTTCCTTTCCCCGAACATCCATCAAATCGGATCAGTCCTATGGAGTTTCCCCGAGTGGCCGAAGTTTTCGACGCCGCACTCACTCAGATCAGCAAAGTGGTCGTCGGCCAGGTTGAGCTCGTCGAAGGCGTTCTGATCGCATTGTTTTCAGAAGGCAGCGTTCTGATTGAAGGTCCGCCGGGGCTGGGAAAAACGCTTCTGGTCAATGTGCTGTCCCGGACGGTGTCATGTGATTTCAATCGAGTACAGTTTACTCCGGACCTGATGCCGTCGGACCTGACCGGCCACAGCATTTACGACATGAAGGAGCAGCAGTTTCGCTTCAATCGAGGGCCGGTGTTCGCCAACATTCTTCTGGCGGACGAAATTAACAGATCGCCACCCAAGACTCAGGCGTCGCTGCTGGAAGCGATGCAGGAACGGCAGGTCACGGTGGACGGCACGACTCATGGTCTTGACCGCCCGTTCCTGGTGATCGCGACTCAGAATCCGATTGAACACGAAGGCACCTATCCGCTTCCGGAAGCTCAGGTTGACCGCTTCATGTTCAAGCTTCTGGTGGACTATCCGGCTCATGCGGACGAGGTCGACATTCTGAAGCACTACACTGCCGGTCGGGATCCCCGCAACCTGTCGGATTTCGGTATCCAGCCGATTCTGACTTCTGTCGAGGTCCTGGAAATTCAGCAGGCTGTGAAACAGGTGATTGTCGAGGAGAAGATTCTGACCTACATCGTTGATCTGGTGTCGGCCTGTCGCACGTGGGGATCGGTGACGGTGGGGCCCAGCCCGCGAGCCGGAGTGAATCTGCTGGTGGCGGCTCGCACGCTGGCGGCCTGCCGTGGCCGGGATTTTGTGACTCCGGACGACATCAAGGAACTGTCGCCGTGGGTGCTGAGACATCGGCTGCGACTGAGGCCCGAAGCGGAAATCGAAGGCACAACCGCGGATGAAACCATTCGACAGATTATGGACAGCGTGCAGGCTCCGGTGTCATGATCCCCACCCGTCTGCTGATCAGTCTGGCTGTGCTGCTGACCGTGCCGCTGATGCTGAGCGGAATGCCGGATGTCTTTCCCGACGGCCTGCCGTTACTGGGAGGTTTGACGCTGTCCGGTCGCAGCGTGGCCGATCTGGCCCTGCTGCTGAATGTCGTGCTGATTGTTGTTGCCGGAGTTGACATCGTAATCAGCGGACGCCCGGACGACGTGGATGTCGAACGCGAAGTCTCGGATGTGCTGAGCGTCGGGACGGAAAATCCGTCCGTGCTGGTTCTTCGCAGCCGCAGCCGTCTGCCTTTGACGCTGACAGTTCATGATGATCCGGGGCCGCTGTGCCAGACGGAACGGCTGCCGCAGACTGTCACTCTGAAGCCCTGGAAAGAGCAGCGAGTTTCCTACCTGGTGCGACCTCGACGTCGCGGAGCCACGACTCTGGAGGCCGTGCATCTGCGGTTTCCGACGGTCCTGAAGCTCTGGACTCGACACCAGGTTCGACCGTTGCCGACCGCCGTTCGCATCTATCCGGACATTCGAGCCGTGTATCGGTACGAACTGATGGCCAGCCGCAATCGTCTGGCGGAAATCGGCGTGCGAGTCATGCGAATGCCCGGTCAGGGACGGGAATTCGAACGACTTCGTGAATACCGGTACGGCGACGAAATCCGCCGCATTGACTGGAAAGCCACCGCTCGACAGCGCGAACTGATTACTCGGGAATTCAACGTCGAACGAAATCAGAACATCGTTTTCATGGTCGACTGCGGCCGCTTCATGCGAAATGAAACGGAAGGAATCTCGTATCTCGATCGAGCTCTGAATTCAGCCATCATGCTCAGCTACATCGCACTGGGTCAGGGAGACAATGTGTCTCTGATGGCGTTTTCCAACCGCATCGAACGCTTCATTCGGCCGGTGCGAGGCAAACCCGGAATTCAGACCATTCTGCGTTCCACCTATGACATTCAGGTCAGCACCAATGCCGCTGATTACAGTCTCGCTCTGGAATACCTGTCGATGATGCAGCGTAAACGAGCCCTGGTGATTCTGATCACATTTGTGACCGATGAAATCCAGCTGGAGATCATCGGAGAAAGCCTGCGTCTCAGGTCCCTGCCCTACCTTCCGATGTGTGTGCTGCTGCAGGACGTGGGGCTGCGAGCCATGGCAGACCGCATCCCCGAAACCGACCTCGAAGCCTTCCACACCTCAGCCGCCGCCCAAATCCTGACCGGCCAGGCCCAGCAGGTCGCCGCTCTGAGAGAAAGCGGAGTCATGATGGTGGAAACCCCACCCGACCTCCTGACCGAACGACTCATCAACGAATACCTGATGATCAAAATGCGAAACCTGATGTAACCGCCCGTCATCGAGCCGAACTGTGAATGACTGAGAGATACAACCGAATGTCCACCTTTGACTCCACAGAAACCCGACTGGCCGAGCTGCTTCACGACATTGAAGCAGGAAACATTCAGTTACCGGACTTCCAGCGAGGCTGGGTGTGGGACGACGAACATATTCGATCGCTTCTTGTCAGCATCGCGCGAGCATTTCCGGTCGGGGCAATCATGCTTCTGGAGAACGGCGGCGAGGCGAAGTTCAAAATGCGCCCCGTCGAGGGACTTGATCCGCTGAGGTGGTGCAGGTTTCAATCGTCGTCATTGACGACATGGATCTGATCGCGGTCCGTCGACAGAAAAACAGGCGGGGGACTTCTCTTCTTCACGAACTGCTTGATGAACTCGACGGCATGCCTCCGGAATCACAGACCGTCGTGATTATGACCACGAACCGTCCCGATGTGCTGGAACCTGCTCTGGCCAGCCGCCCGGGGCGAGTCAGTCAGGCCATTCAAATCGGTCTGCCCAATGCCGAATGTCGAAGAAGAATTCTTGAACTGTTCACTGCCCGATTGAATGTCGCCGACATCAGGATGGATCACTGGGTGGAACGAACAAACGGCGCCAGTCCTGCGTTTCTGGAGGAACTCATTCGCAGATCGATTTTATTTTCCCGAGAGCGAGCACCCGATGCCAATCCCGTGCCTCTTTCGGATGGCGATCTGAACTCAGCCATCCAGGAAATCGTAACCAGCGGCGGAATCCTGACTCAAAAGCTGCTGGGCTATGCCGAAACCTGACCGGGGTCGGACTTTCCTTGAGAGCTTCCTGGTCGGTCGGCTTTGGTATTCCACGCTGGTCGCGGAAACGGTCCCGCAGTTGAGCAGCCTGCACAGTGTGGTTTCTCTCATACACTTCGGGATGGACATCGCCGGATGGTACTCCACTTACGTCGAAGCAGCCGAATTGTGGCCCCTGCTGATGGACTGAAGTGTTACCGAATCGTTTACGAAATCGTTGCGAGAAGCGTTTCTATGTCCGCCATCATCTCTGTATTGTTGATTGCAGTTGCTTATTCGGTCGTACCTCACTTCGCTGTCCGATCACGACTGCAGCGTCAATTGCCCCTCAGTATTCGCACGGTGGTCTACGTTGAGGTCATCTACGGAATCGCTCAGCTGCTCGTTGTTCCCACGCTTCTGCTGCCGAGCATTTTCGGGCTTGTTCCGCCGGGAATCGGTCACATCGGTGTTGGCTTGACCATTCTCTTTGGCATGGTTTGGCTGGTGGTTGCAGTCAACCTGCAGCATGGGTGCCCAAAATCCAGAATTGTGTGGGCTGTGCTGTCAATTGCACGTGCTCGGAACCTGCAGGTCAGCCTGCTGATTTCGTTGACATCTGCCTTATTGCTGCTCCTACCAAAAGCCTCAAGGCTGTTCTTCGCGGAGTCAAAGGACGATAATTGCCTTCGAGGGACGCAATAAAAGAGCAGGAAAAAACCAGGGGGCGCAGCTTCGGGGGTCAGGCTCTGCTGGAGTCCAGCCTTCAGGCTGTGTGTTTTGGAATCGCAGCAGGCTGAAGCCTGGACTCCAACGCCGACACGCGGGGGACCCCAAATGAGCTGCTTCCCCTTTCTGAGCTCCCGTTCCCTGCTGGTTATCCCAGACGATTCGGCCCACCACGACGCGAGCTCGCGACTCTTGTTGGAGCGGCATGACAACGAACCTATTCAGATTGAAAGCCGCGATTGAATGAGGTACCGAACCCTTTTCCGGTTTGTTGCTTTTGGATGTTTGCTTCTGACGGGGTTTCCGCCACTCGGACTCCCTCCGGCACTAACAAACCTTAAGTTGCCTTATGGACCTGCTCTGTGGGCGGCTATTCTTCTGCTAATGCAATGGGCGACTCTGAGATGCCCGAACTGTGGCAGGTTTTGTCTAATACCAGCAAATGCGAAAGAATGTCCACACTGCGGCACGAAGTTCTGAGGAGCAGAAAAAGGGGCTGGTCTCAATCGTATTTGGTACGGCGATTGCGTGAGGTGCTTCAGTGGGGTACGTATGTCCAGTCTTGCGCGATGATGGAGAACCTGCCAGGCTTCGTGCATGGCAGGGAAAAGAGACAACGAGCGGCCGAAGGTCACTGAGATGGAGATTATCGATTATCGGGCTGATGTACTTCCACAAGCTCGATGGTCTGCTTGAACAGCTGCACGATGTTGGTTGCGAACGCGATCAGGCAGGCAATCGAACGCTTCACATGGACCAGTACTGCATGCTGGTGTTGCTGTTTCTGTTCAATCCAGCTATCACCTCGTTGCGAGGTTTGCAGCAGGCCAGCGAGCTGAAAAAATTCGGAAGAATCTGGGCTGTGCGAAGAAGCATTAAGGGGTGGAGAGTCTTTTTCTGACAAAATCAGATCGTCAACGAACCCAGACGTCCCACGCGAACCAAAGCTCCAGAAAAAGACTCCCGCCACCTCGCGTCTGTGAACAGGTTGCAGACACAAATGAGTCAATACGACCAGTTCGACATCAATGCACTAGACGATCTCGTTTGTTGGACGAGTGGCGTAAGATATGTTGGCACTAACACACGCCGTGAATTTTCCGACGCGATAATGAGTCTTTTGAAGAAACAGGATTTTCTCGTCAGCCTGAAGGAAAGTGAACTGCGAATACCCGACAGCGAATTGACAACGGTGCTTCAAGGTACGTTTTCGGAAAATGAATCGTTGAGGCTCTTCGTCTACGTGCAACCAGAAATGCTTGAGATACATATTCCTGAGATGGTGATGGTGACTGCAGATCCGACAGCAGACAAAACAACACGGGAGCGTTTATTGCGGCTCTTGGAATCCTTGGAGCGTATTGCGGAAACTCGCTGGGAGTTTGCCGAATTTGGCGGGAACGTCGTACAGATTGCAGACCTAAGAGAATTCTGGAGCCAATTCGAGGAAGACATGTTTCACCGGTTACGGGAAAAAGGAGAGGGTGAGTGATGCATGAGGGGCAGAAAGGGGGATGCGCTGCGTCCGTTTTTGTCGCCACAAAATGCGAAACCTGATGTAACGGCATACGGACACGCGGCGAAGTTGTCTGATTTCCGGGGATCCGGTCCCTGCCGTCGGAGATTTGAGATTTGGATGCTCCGGCGGACGACCACAACACGCGGTCGAGGTCTCGGTCGCGGCTGCCGAGGTGCGGGAGGGAGAATTTGAACGGGCTGTTGTCATTCGCCATAAACCTCAGCTGACCAACTGGCTTACTGTCCGTTTGCGGGGAGCGGTCATGGCGGACGCAGGACGTACATCTGATCATCTTTTCGAGTCGTCGGCCTCCCTTGAGGATTTCCAGTTCGATCATCATTGCTTTCCAATCACTGCCCGCGGACAAAGCAATCACCGTCATGCCACGTGTTTATCCGTATACGCTTAGGCAGACCTGAGGTGCGCGCAATTCAGTTTGTTTCTACCTCGATGACTTGCTGTGTGAAGGCATTGTGGACAAACTGACAGATGTTGCAGGGAGAAGGATTCGTGCTGGAAGGCACCCCGCAGGAATTTCCACCCGGAGGCTACCTGGACGGATGCCGGATTGCTTCTTGATAGGTTGAACCCCGGTTAAAGGGATAGTCTGATGAAAAGAATGATCCTGTTTCATGGTGCCTTAGCAGTTTTGTTGAGCTCCACCTGCCTGCTGGCGGCTGACGACAAGACGGATTCCGCGGAGATCAAAAGTGAAATCTCTAAAAGCGCCGTCTCCAGCTGCATCGGCGCCTGCCATATCAACTTTCGCAAAGAGTTGGGCAGCACACTTGGCTTTCTCGATAACATCGGCGTCACCATTCATGAGGCGCGCAAAACACCGGATCCGGTGCAACTCGCACTGTGTGCTCGAGGTCTTGCCGTGGCGGAAAAAGTTTCCGGAAAGACTGCTGCCGTCACTTCAGAACAGGTGATGGCCGAAGCCGTCAAGCTGGCCAAATTGCGGACGGATTCCCAGGAACTTGCTGCGGTCGCTGCGCTGGCTGGAAAAGATCATCAGGCAGACCTGATGGAACTTGCTGACGTTGCCCGCAAAGCCGAAAAGGCCGCCAGAGCTGCCACTGAAAAAGGAGAAACCAATAAGGCGCTGATCGGGACTCTGCAGGTGATCAATCATTCACATGAATGTCTGCGGATTTATATGGATGGTCGTTATCTTGGGGAAGCGCATGCCGGAACCACGGAAAATTTCCATGTTCACAATCACCAGCATTACAATCACTTTGATGCTTACTGCGAAGAAGATGGCGAACTGGTGGAACACTCCGACTATCATGGTCACGCCCATTTCCTGACATGGCACATTCATAACTGATCCGGCGAAAGGACCTGCTGTGAACAACTCGTGTTCTCGACAGACATGCAGGTTCCAACTGTTCTGTGCCGCGGCTATTCTTTTGTGCTCGACCGAAGGTCTGACGGCTGAAGCTCTGCCAGAAGTTCGGCGGGCGCTTTTGATTGGCTGTTCCGAATACTCCGGGGGGATTGCGGCACTCCCCGGAGCTTTCAACGATGTTCACCGTTTCGAAGAATTGCTGACCGGTGAGTTTCGATTCACTGATGTGACGGCTCTGGCGGGAACGTCGGATGAAGATCGTCCCACCGCGGCCGCGATTGGCAGCGCCTTTCAATCGCTGATTAGACGGACTCAGGCCGGGGACCAGATCTTTGTCCTGCTGAGTGGTCATGGGACGCAGTTTCCTGTGCCCGAGGAACAAACCGACCTGCTGGCGGAATCCAACCCGGAACCGGATGGCTTTGATGAAGTCTTCCTGGCTGCAGACTACCAGAACGGCTCTAACTTCATTCGCGATGACCAGTTTGGTCATTGGCTGGATGAACTTCGCAGCAAACCAGCGAACGTCTGGATTATCTTTGACTGCTGTTTTTCCGGCACCATGACCCGCGGTGCGGATCCATCGCAGAATGTCACTCGAGGACTGCGACCGATTGATGCCGGTGTTTCCGAGACCGATATTGATCGGGCTCTTGAATTGGCAAAGCCATTCAGGCAGCCTTCGCATGGGCCCTGTTCGCCACTCCACGGACAATGGTCAGCTCATCGAAATCGTGGCTCGTTGGTAGCGTTTTATGCCTGCCAGCCGTTTGAAACGGCGAAAGAAGTCTATCGCCCGGAAACACTGCCCCGGTCTGATGACCTGCGGACCGGGTTGTTGAGTTATCACGTGCTGCGTTCTCTGCGCCAATGCGGTGAACAAATCAGCTATCGCGATCTGAGCCGTATGGTGGTCTCTGGAATTCGTTCCGAAATGGGGAGCGACGGACCCACACCGATGTTTGAAGGGGACATCGAACAACGCGTGCTGGGGCTGAACGAATGGCCGGATACCGGGTTGTATCTTGATGAAATGATCGATGGATATTGGCGCGTGTCCGGCGGTTGCCTGGCCGGACTGACGGAGCAGACGCTGATGGCACTTTATCCACTGAATGCCAGTTCCGGAACTCAACCGGTGGGCTATGTCCGTGTCGTCTCCGTTGCGACGTCAGCGGCCGCAGTCGTCCCGGTAAAGTACGGTGACAAAGAGCCGTTTGTGCCAGCTGACCAGGACCTGCCGCTGCGATGTCGAGTCATGACCGATGGGCGTATGGCACCTGTCAGTTTAGGAGTCCTTCCGCTGGCCCCTGCCCATACAGTAACTCTTTCGCGAATCGCGAAAGACCTCGAAACTGCAGATCCGGACCGTGTCCGAATTGCAGACGTCGAAGAGGCTGAGTACATCCTGACATTTGCGACGCCGGAACAGGCTCAGACCAATTTCGGTTATCAAACTCAAAAATCCGGCTACCTGCTGGCGGAACGTCGCACGACCCGCGCGGCTTTGCCGGGGAACGTCCAATTGAAGGTGATTGGCGGGCTCTGACTTTCCTCGATCCCGCGGAATTCATGACACCGGCCTCAGTGACGGAACGTGTGATTCAGGACCTGCAGCGAGTTCGTTCGTGGAACCTGCTGTGGAAAGTTGCCAGCGCGTTCGGAGAGAATTCTGAAACCGGGACCCGCAGCAGACTTTCGTTAAGGGCCATCCGAAAGGCTGCTAACGCCGATCGCGACGTAGACATCGGTATCGCTTCGCCAGGAACTGAATTTGAGGTCCGGTTGCACAATCGACGCTTTGAGCCGGTTTGGTATTCCGTTTTCTTTCTGAATGGTCAATACGGCATTGAGTTCGTCAGTTCCGGGACAATTCGGGGACGCAAGGCACTGGGCGAAGATTCGGCCTCAGTTGTGGTGGATCAAATGAAGCTGAACAGTGACACAACCGGCGTCGAGGGATATGTGGCTATCGGTGTTCCGTTGGACGGGAACCGTGCGGAACCAAATTTTCGGTTTCTGGCCCAGCCTGCCATTGGTGAAGCCCGTTCAAGAAGTCCTGTCATGATTCCGGAGCGTCCGACTTTATTCGAACAGACACTGGTGGAGGCAGCGCGAGCTGGCAATGCTGTTCGCAGTGGTGTTTCCAGCGATGACGCGGAAGTGACGTCCATCTCCTGGGTTACCTCCGGCCAGAAACCGTGAGTCCCCCTATCCCACGGAACATTCGCTGCAAGGACCTCTTTCTGGATTGATTGTGTGAATCTGGTTCATCCGGGCAACACAGTGGAAGTAGTCCGGAGTGTTGAATTGACCTGATCTGAATGACTCCGCTGCTCGGTTGTTGTGTGGAAGAAATCACAGCGGTAGGATCAGATGGATTGCAACGTTCTGAAGGGGGCTGCCGTGAATCGCTTTTTGCTCGTCATGTTTTCATGCCTGCTGCTTGCCCAGTCTCAGACCCGGGCTCAGTCTGAAATCGAGCTGGATCAACAGTCAGAAATTCAAAGTCGAGGTCGCACACCACTTGTTGACTCCGGTTCGGATGGCATCGGATACCGCAGGAAGTGGGCTCTGATCATCGGCATCAACTACAGTGATGGTGCGCGGACAGCGCAGGAGCGTTTGATCCTTCCGGTGCTCAACAACGCCGAATCTGATGCAGCCGCCCTCAAATCGCTGTTGATTTCTCACTATGGCTACAAGCCTGAACACATCGTTTCGAATTCATCGGGGGCTGAAGCGACCTATCAGTGGATCCAGGACTGTCTGAGAAAACTCTGTGACCCGAGCCAGGTGAGTCCGGACGACAGCGTGCTGGTCTTTTTCGCGGGACATGGCGACCGATTGGAGTCGACCAGGGATTCCGGAGCCCTGTTTCCGTCCGATGTGAGATTTTCCGATAAACGCCCATTGCCGAATACGTATCTGCGAGTCCACAGTGATCTGGCCGATGTCCTTGAGAAATCACCCGCTCGTCACAAGCTGATCATCCTCGACAGCTGCTATTCCGGGGAGATCTTCAATGTGGGCGCTCACCCGAGAAGTGAGAGCGACGACCGAGGATCACTTGCACTCGCTCGGACACATTGCGTTCAGGCACTGACGTCGTGCCGATCGACGCAGGTGGCTTCGGATGGACAGGGGAAGAATTCCCCGTTTACAAAGGGTCTCCTGGAAGCGCTGCGGCAGTTGCCAGCTCGACATTCAAGCGCCACACGGGTCTGGACGAACTGGCTGTTTTCGTATCTGCGTCCGAGTCTGACGCTTCCGAATGGTCAGTGTCCCGATTGCCGCAATCTTCAGGGGGACGGTGAATTTGGATTCTTTCCGGATCGCACTCGAGATTGGTCCGCCGAACTTCCAAACGCACTTGACTATCAACTGCTGCAGGTTTCTGCCGGCAGCGAACAGGGCAAGTGGTGGTTTGAAGAAACGCCCTGGTTCTTACCTTCGGTTCGGCAAAGAATTCTCGAGTCACTGGAACCAAGCCGCAGCGGAATTGCAGACCTTCGCATGGACCGTGACCGAATCAAAGATGGAGCACGAACCTGGCTGGAAAAATCCCGACTTGCGGGCGTGTCCCGCGGCGGTGACGCCAAAACGGAATCGCTGCACGCTTTGCGTCAGAAACATCTTGGCTTACTTTTGCAGGGGACTCGTCAGCCGACTCTGGACGCTGCTCTGGATTCGATCATCGCTGATCTGACGGCTCCTGAGGTGGCTGACGTGCTGGAACCGGAAGATTGTCATCTTCTGGCCGTTGTTCAACATCATCGGGGACTGCCGGAAGCGGAACAAACTTACCTGCGGGTTCTGGACGCATATGCAGGCGCAAATCGTGCCTCATCGCTCTCTCCCGCTCAAAACCCGGATTCGGAACACGAGGCAGGCAACGCGCTGTTGGCTCTGTGCAAGGCTGATTTTGGCGAATATCTCCTGACAAATCCCAGTCAGCATTTCGGTGTCGATGCCAAGCGTATGGCAGCCCGATACTTTCGTGAAGCAGCAACGGAATGTCGCTGGCAGGGGCCGGCCAGTTTCAGCATCTTTATCAATTGTCGTGAAGCCGATGCATGGCTTTCTCTGAACCGCTGGAAGAACGCAGACCTTTGCCAGCTGACTGCACTGGACCTTGCCCGAGGCATCGGTCCGGACCATTACCTAACGGCATTTGTGCATCGAAGCCGAGCATGGTCGCAGATGACCAAGTGGGAAATCAGTGAGGCCGAAAAGTCATTTCGCGAATCCAATCGCATTCTTGCCAACTGGATGGAAACTAATGAAACGGACTCGTCTGATGACGAAGTGACCATCAATTCAGAACGTACGTCGGACACGGCATTAACAATCAATGACAGTATCCGAAATTCCGCTGATCATCAGGCCCGTATTGCCTATTTCCATAACATTCACGGCTTGGCGATGGCTCAGCGTTTTCGTTCTGAGTGTGAAGCGGCCAAGCGAAAGTACCGAGCTCTGGCCATGGAGCTGGAACATGCGTTGGGCCAGGTTCGGCGACGGCGGGAAAACGACAGTCAGGTCGAAATGGAATTGCTGCAACGGCTCATCAATACCCTCGAACGACTCGCAGACTGTAATCTCTTTGGTGATCCTGAAACTCGCGAACTGAGTGAGGCACTGGATGACTACGACCGAGCGAACGCCAGGATCCATCTGTTGCCCGTTCAGCAGAGACGAGTCTGGCAATCCAAACTGTCGTGGAAACAGGCGCTCGCATTGGCTCTGCCGTCGCCGCATCAGGACACTCAGCTTGCTCTGGCCTTGACCCGTGAAGCCGACCGTTTGTTTGCCGAACGCAAAGTGGGTTCCGGTGGGCTGGAACAGGCGCTCGGAGAGCTCACCACTCCGATGGTTGAATTACTGGCAGAAGACGCATCCCGGTCGCAATCGGATCGCCTTGATCGTCCTGACGCGCTGACCACAGCTAGAGAAAATCTTCGCTCAACGCTGTTGAGCTATCGGGACGTCATTGGAGACAACGTTCATCGGGATCAGCTGGAACTTTGTCTGTTTGCATCCGATCTCCTGGTTCAATTCGGCCAGGAATCGAGTTCGCTGCTGGCTCTGCAGGATACAGATTTGCTTCTGAGTTTCTGTCGCATTCCTCTGGCTCCTTATCGACATTCTTTTGCCCGCGAACCGGCCGTTAGCGAAGCGAGGCTGTATCTGCAACCGTACTTTGATACAGCGATGACCAGCCTGCTGAATTCAGACCGGCAACCTACAAAAAAACTGCTCCGGCTGCAGTGGGAATCGACTCGAGGTTCCGTCTGCCCGAAAGACGAAGTACAGCATCCCGTGGTGGCCGTACACTTGATCAACAGCGAACCGTATCTGATGTATTCACTGCCGCATGGTCCATCCGCTGTCCTGCCGCTCAAGGACGGGTTCTCCGTCGATGAGATAGCTGCGGCATGTCAGAAGGAAGACACGTCGCTGCTGCCTTTGCCGCGAATTGCAGAGCAGGAGTTCAAGGCATGGCGACTGGCTCAGCAGGATCCCGAACAACAATCCGTGGAAATCCGACTCTGTCCGGAGGTCGTTCAGACTCCCAACCGCGATCACGAGCTAAACATGTCGCCGGAAGGGAAAACAATCACGACATCAAAGCCGACACGTGTTCGTTTTCCGTTCGCTCTGCCGCCTGGATTCACCGTTCAGGTCGTCGATGGAGTGTACTGAATCTGACGTTGCCTGGTCCCTCGCTGCCTCACCCTTCCGCCCGCCGTCGAAGTCACGATTGGCTGGAAGCAGGGAAGTTCAACCGCGTGTTGTTGCCTCCGGGAATTGGGATTCCGGAAGATGTCAGTCGGCGTCTCGGGCGTCGACGACTTTGTCGACGGTGATTCCGTGCTGGCGGCATTTTCCTCGGAGGGTGGCTCGTGACATTCCGAGGATGCGGGCGGCCTGCAGCTGGTTGCCGTCGGCGTGCTGCAGGACGTGTGGCAGGACGATTCTTTCCATGGCCTGTACGGCTTCTTCGTAAATGGTTTCGCTGCCGGCCTGCAGACGCGTCGTCAGGAAATCATTCCAGTCAATCACATGCTGACTGTGTTCCGGGTGAGCTGCCGGAGCGGGGACGGGCTCTGAAGATCGGCGACCGCTGCCGGCTCGAATCTGATCGGGCAGAAAAGCGGGGACGATGATCGGTCCCGTGGCTTCCAGAAGTGCTCGCTTGATCACACTCTGCAGTTCCCGCACGTTTCCGGGCCATGGGTACTTTGTGAGCAGTGAAATGGTTTCGGCCGCCAGCCCGGAAACTTCCCGATTGAGCTGCCTCGCGAACACGGCGCAGAAATGTTCGGCCAGCAGGCGGATATCATCTCCGCGTTCCCGCAGAGGCGGCAGATAAATACTGTAAACGTTCAGCCGATAAAACAGGTCGCTGCGGAAGGATGAGTCAGCGATCATGTTTTCCAGATTGCGATTGGTGGCCGCAATCAGTCTCACATCCGTGCGAACGGTTTCTGTTCCTCCGACTCGTTCAAACTGCTGATCCTGAAGGACGCGCAGCACTTTCGTCTGCATCAGCGGAGTCATGTCGCCGATTTCATCCATGAACAGAGTTCCGCCCGAACACTGTTCGAACCGTCCAATGCGTTTGCGGTCTGCTCCTGTGAACGAACCTTTCTCGTGACCGAACAGTTCACTTTCGAGCAGGTTTTCCGGAATGGCTGCACAGTTAATGGCAAGGAACGACTGTTCGGCTCGCTGGCTGTAATGGTAAATCGCCCGAGCAATCACTTCCTTCCCGGTTCCGCTTTCGCCTCGAATCAGGACGGTGACGTCCTGCGGAGCAACCCGGCCGATGGCTCGATAGACTTCCTGCATAGCGGCGCAGTTTCCGATCAGCTGATCTCCCGAAGTTTCGCCGGACCCGTCCTGTGGCAGAGTTGCCGGCGTTCGCATCAGGCGGCTGGTTTCGGCAGCGGACTCAACCAGAGGAATCAGCGTGTTGATGTCCAGAGGTTTCAGCACATATTCAAAGGCCCCGGCTCGGATTGCATCGATCGCTGTTCCGGCGGTGCCGTGTCCGGTCATCAGAATGACGGGAATCCGGGCATTCAGTTTGTGGAACTGCCCGAACAGATCCATGCCCGAAGTATCCGGCAGGCGGATGTCAATCAGCACCACGTCGGGCGACTTCTCCCGAAATTTCTGCAGTGCTTCGGAGGCGGTCCCGGCCGTGACCACGTCATAGTCCGGTTCCGGAAACGCAAAACGAATGGTTTCCAGAATCAGAGGCTCATCGTCAATAATCAGAAGTCGGATCATGTGTTCGTTTTCGACGACGGAACAGCAGACGGGCCGCTGGAAATGACGTTTTTCAGCAGTTCCAGTAACTGTTCCGCACTGTAGGGTTTTCGTAAAAAGGCATCGCCTCCTTCGAGGCTGTGTTCGCCGGTTTCGGGCTTCTTCAGTCCGCTGCTGGCAATAATCGGAACCTTCCGGGACTTTTCTCGAATGGTGTGTATGGTGGCGGCTCCATCCACATCGGGCATCATCATGTCAACAATCACCGCAGCGATTGTGGTGTGGTCTTTGTGGAATGCATCGATCCCGGCGGCGCCACCGAGCGCCGTGAGGACTCGAAACCCGCCGCTTTCAAGTGCTTCCCGGGCCATCCACAGAATCGATTCTTCATCATCGATGACCAGAACTGTCTGTCCGCCGGCTTCGGGAGACGAACTCACGGACGGTGCTTCCGGTTGGTCCGGTCGAACTGTTTCCTGAGCGGGCAGGTAGATGGAAAACGTCGTTCCCTTTCCGGGTTCACTGAAAACCGACATCGTGCCGTGATGTCCCCGAGCGATCCCCATCGACGTTGCCAGGCCCAGGCCGGTCCCTTTGCCCTGCTCTTTCGTGGTAAAGAACGGATCGAAGATCTTGTTCTGGATGTCCCTGCTGATGCCCGTTCCGGTGTCCGTCACTGAAATCAGGACATAGCGTCCCTGGCGAATTCCCAGTGATGCCGATTCCCGGGTGACGTTCACGTTTCCGGCTTCCAGAGTCAGAGATCCGCCGTCGGGCATGGCATCTCTGGCGTTGATTGACAGATTCATCAGCATTTGGGAAAGCTCGGTTGGATCGCCGGTCACCGGCCAGATTTCATCAGGAAGCTGCAGGCTGACAGCGATTGTCTTGGGAAACGTGTGGGAAATGATGTCGTAGGTTTCCTCGAGCAGATCCGCTACCAGTACTGAAGTCCTGGGCGTGGATGTTCCGCCGGCGAAGGACAGCAGCTGTCGAATCATGCCGGCGCCACGTTCGGCGCTGGAGACAATCGCGTTGGCAAGGCTGCGAGTTCGGTCGTCCGTGGCAGCTCGTTGTAGCAGCTGAGCTCCCATCGTGACGGGAGTCAGCACGTTGTTGAGGTCATGAGCAATCCCGCTGGCCAGAGTTCCGATACTCTCAAGACGCTGGGACCGGTTTTCCGCCGCCAGCCGACGTTTTTCATCCGTGACGTCAATGTCAATGATCAGCTGTGACACCGGAGTATTGTCGTCATCGACAAACAGTGATCTGCGTGATTCGATGATACGATGGCTGCCGTCCCGGGTCATGATTTCACGTTCGCCCGTCCAGACGCCTTCATTCAGGACTCGGGCGAGAATCTCGGCATCTTCTTCGTCACCGGTCGCCATCAGAAGTTCCCCGCCGCGCTGACCGATAGCCTGTTCGGCCGTCCATCCATAGATGCGTTCAGCTCCGTCATTCCAGAAGAGAATTCGTCCCTGAAGGTCGCGAACATGCATGGCGTCGCGGATCCGCGACAGAATCGTGGCCATTTCGTTCAGCTGAGTCCTGCCGGATTCCCGTTCGGTGAGGTCCTTCAGAATGAAGGTGTACTGCGACTGGTGATTGACAGTTGCCTGTGACACCACGGCTTCCAGCGGAAACTCCCGACCGTCTGTCTTCTGACCGAACATGGTCTGGCCGTGCCCCACGATGGCCCGATGCTGATCACTGTGCGTCACTTCGGACACTGCCTGCGAGAACGAAGAATGCAGGCGTTCGGGAATGAGCGTCTGAAATGAACGGCCGACCGCATCGTTTTCCCGAAGGTCGAACATCGCTTCGGCAGTCGGGTTCATCATAAGGATCTGTGATTCGTCATCCATTGCGACCACAGCGTCCATCGAGGAACGGACAATGACTTCCAGACGGGTACGTTCTGTGGCGAGACTGTCTTCCGCTCGGTGTCGTTCGACACGTTCCAGAAAGTTAAAGACACCGGCCGCGATGAAGGTAAACAGAGTGGACAGCAGCCCCACGGCCAGAACAACTTCCTGTCGGTAGGCAAGACCTTCTGCTTTCTCTTCCAGCGCTGCGACTTCGGTGTCGTGGACGGCCAGTTCGTCGCCGACAACAGCGAGAATCTGATCCGTCGTGACTTTGCCTCGGTCCGTATTCACAATATTTCTTGCCTTCAGATACCCTTCCTCTTCCGGGCCTTCCCGACGAGCGTCCAGACTTTCCTGCAGGTCGGCTTTTTTCCGATCCAGCAGGTCCGTCAGAGCCCGAAACCTTTCCCGATCGACTCGTCCGTTTTCCAGATGCTGCCGGACCACGCTCAGGTGTTCGTCCACCCGATTCAGTCCCTCGTGGTAGGGTTCAAGGTAGCGCTCATTTCCTGTGATCAGAAAGCCTCGCTGCCCGGCTTCCGCATCACGGACTCCGGATACAATGTCCCGCAGACTGTCGCCTATCTGGAACCTCAGAATGATTTCGTCACTCGTGGTGGCTGCGGACTCAGCCATCCATGTGCCAATCGCGAACAGAATCACCAGAATTCCGCCGGCCGTGACCAGCAGCAGATTGATCCAGTTGAAATAACCGGTACGAAAATTTCCGGGTGAGTCCATCAGGTTCGAAACAGGTGGCATCGGGAAAGACCGCGAATTCGGATGTGTCAGGACGATCGGGCATTATGACATTTCTCCTGTCTCCTGCTGACGTCGTGGCATGGCAGAAAAGGCTTTTGGGTGAACAAAGGCCTTTGTCAGCTGTTGCTCCGGCGGCAGAATGCCCAAAGGTCCCTGAATTTGATGTGATGGTCGCTGATTTTTCACATTGGCACAGTCCTGCCCACTTCCGGCGTGGGGCGTTGTCTGTATCCACGGCTTGTGAACCGATGGGCACAGCAAACTCGTCGTTCTTTGCCGAAAGGCACGAAGCAACTTCTGCACCGGAAAACGGAAAATGAAGCAGTCGGCGGATCCTCTCTGTTTGGCATCGTTTGTGCGGACCACCGGTGCCGGACAAGTCGAATCTGTGACGGGTGAGTTCAGAAGATGATCATTGCACCTCTTAAGCCTGTGACACCGGCCAGGCTGCTGTCGGTGACGGTTCTGGCTGCGGGCTGCTCAGAGGTTGCTCTGGGAGTCTGTGCGATGGCGGCTCCCCGACTGGCATCTCTGTCGGTGGATCTCATCATCGGATTTGTTCTGCTGCTGGCCGGAGTGTCGGAGATGGCCTTCTGCTGGGAATTTCGATCAATGGCCGGGGCGACGCTCAGGTTCCTGCGGTCCATCTGCTTCGCAGCATCCGGCGCAACGCTGCTGCTGATTCCGTATTTCGGCATTGCTGCTCTGAGCTTCGTGTTGGGGGCATTGTTCCTGAGCGAAGGAGTGGTTCGGCTGCTCCAGGCCAGTTGGCTGACTCGGAATCGAGGCTACGTGGTGGCGGATGGCGTCGCGAGCCTGGGGCTGGGCCTTGTCATTCTTGTCGGCTGGCCCTCCAGTTCGGTCTTTGTCCTTGGTTCACTGGTTGGAATTCGGCTGTTATTGAGCGGCTTGCTGCTGCTGATCATCGGAACGTCTCTGCGACGAACGGTGGCCGACTGCTGAACGGCAGTCTGAATGCGGTGGTTGAATCACGATGAAGGTGGGAGTATTTTGCAGCCCTCGATCGGGTTGCGAGCAGCAGCCGTGCTAATGGCTGGCTCCACCGGAATCACCGGGTGGGCCTGTTCGAAAGTTCGACCTTGGTTGCAACAGTTCGGCGATCGAAGGACACTGCAGACTCCCGCCTTCGCACCGATCAGGAGCCTTGCCGATGCTGCCCCGTTTGTTCTCTCACGTTTTTCGGTCTGCGCTGATTCTTGCCATGTTCAGCAGGTGTTTATCAACTCAGGCAGAACCGCTGTCCGTTCAGCTGCGTTACCAGCAGGAAACCAGCCTGAATTCAGGCCGCTTTCATCAGTTGACTCGAAGTGAGTCCTGGAAGCCGGAAGAGACGGCCATTATCGTCTGTGATGTCTGGGACCTGCATCACTGCCTGAATGCGGTTCGCCGTGTTGAGGAACTGTTGCCTCGACTGAACGCGGTCGTTGAACGGGGACGTTCTCAGGGCATGACCATCATTCATGCTCCCAGCGACTGTATGGCGGCCTACGAAGATCATCCGGCTCGAAAGCGCGCAATTGCGGCTCCTCGGGCCGCTAATCTGCCGGAAGACATCCGGTCGTGGTGCAGTGTGATTCCGGCTGAGGAACGAGGCGTTTATCCGGTTGACCAGACAGATGGAGGGGAAGACGACGATCCCGCTGAGCACGCGGAATGGGCTTCAAAACTGAAAGCGATGGGGCGGGATCCTGGAAGGCCATGGAAGAAGCAGGCGGACGGAATCACGATCGACAGTGAACATGATTATATTTCGGATCAGGGAGATGAAGTCTGGAACGTGCTGCAGAATCAGGGCATTCGACATGTGATCCTGACCGGCGTTCACACAAACATGTGCGTCCTGGGGCGTCCGTTCGGCCTGCGTCAACTGTCTCGCAATGGAGTCGACGTGGTTCTGATGCGGGATCTGACGGACACGATGTACAATCCGGCCCGCTGGCCGTATGTCAGCCACTTCACCGGGACGGACCTGATTGTGTCGCACATCGAACGCTATGTGTGCCCCACGATCACCAGTGATCAGATTGTTGGAGGAACTCCGGTCCGGTTTCAGAATGACCACCGGCCTCACGTGGTGATGCTGATTGCCGAGGATGAATATCATACGGAAGTCAGTCTGCCGAAATTTGCCGCCGATCAGCTGGGGCGTGATTTTCGAGTCACCACGGTCTTCGGCAGTGACACTCAGAGAGAATCCATTCCCGGTCTTGAAGCGGTTTCGTCAGCGGATGTGCTGCTGGTGAGCGTTCGTCGCCGAGTTCTGAAGCCGGCAGATCTGGACCTCATTCGAGCCTGCGTGAAAAGCGGGAAATCTGTTGTGGGAATACGCACGGCGAGTCATGCCTTCTGTCTCCGGAATCAGGGGCCGCCGGAAGGTTTCGCAGACTGGCCCGAATTTGATGCCGAAGTCTTTGGCGGAAGTTATCACGGTCATCATAAGAACGATCTGAAATCGACGGTCACCGTGACGGCTCCGGATCACGTCATAATTGCGGGGCTGCCTCGTGAACCGTTCCCGCAGGGAGGTTCGCTGTACCAGACATCTCCGGTGGCGGAAGGAGCAACTGTGCTGCTGACCGGCGCAATTGATGGGCTTCCGGCCGAACCCGCCGCCTGGATCTTTCAACGCGCGGATGGTGGCCGTTCGTTTTATACGTCACTCGGACATGTTGACGATTTTCAGAATGCGGACTTCGTTCGGATGTTGTATCAGGCCATCTGCTGGGCGGCCGATACGAAACCCACACCGATTCCGGTGGCATCGCACTGGGAACGGATTCAGGTGCCGTCAGAAGCGATAGGCGAAGCGGAATCTCTCGTCGGCACAAACTGGTATCGATGTGCTGTGCGGCTTCCTGAAGCGTGGACGGCTGGAAATGCGGTCCTGAATCTGGAAGTGCCGAATGCTTCGCGTATCCGAGCGTGGCTGAATGGGAAAGAGCTGTCCGCGACAGCGACCGGTTTCGCTGTCCCCGCTGAAGACCTTCGGTCGGGCGATGCCGGATTGCTGGTGCTGCAGACGGGATGGAGCTTCTCCATTGAGCCAACTGTGCCGTCACTGTGCACCACCGCTTCGGTGACTCCGTCGTCGCTGGAACTTCGGGGAACCTGGCAGGAATTCCACTGTACTGATCCAGCACTGGCCGACGCTCAGAAAGCGACCGAGATTCCTCTGCCGGCAAAATTCGGAGCCTCAGCGGACATCGTCTTCAGTCCTCCGGACCCGGTGTGGACGGTGCGAGCGGTCACGCGTTCGGGCGAGTTTACTCAGGGGATTGAAGGGCCCGCCTGTGACCGGGACGGCAATGTTTACGCGGTGAACTATCTGAAACAGGGGACGATCGGCCGAGTTAGTCCGCAGGGGGCGGCGGAAATCTTTGTCACGCTTCCTGAAGGCAGTATCGGGAATGGAATTCGGTTTGATTTGGATGGTCAGTCGTTTTTTGTGGCTGACTATACCGGCCACAATGTTCTGCAGGTCAATCTGCAGACTCGAAGCATCACCACACTGGCCCACAATCCCGATATGAACCAGCCCAACGATCTGGCGATTGCTCCGGACGGGACTCTGTATGCCAGCGATCCTGCGTGGAATCAGGGGACAGGTCGAATCTGGCGAATCGATCGCGATGGCACGACGACTCGGCTGGCCGATGATTTGGGAACGACCAACGGAATTGATGTGAGTCCCGACGGCCGGTTTCTGTTTGTGAATGAGTCCGTTCAGCGAAACATCCGAGCCTTCGAAATTACTCCTCAGCGAACTCTTGCCGGCGGTCGAGTGGTGAAACACTTCGATGACTTCGGCTTTGACGGCATGCGCTGCGATCAGGAAGGCAACCTATACGTGACTCGCCACGGCAAGGGGACGGTAATCAAGATGACTCCGGAGGGTGACATCATTCGGGAAATCGTGCTGCCGGGATCACGACCGTCGAACCTGTGCTTTGGTGGTTCGGACGGTCAGACCGTGTATGTGACGGAGGTCGACGGCCGACAGCTGCTGAGCTTCCGGGCGGACACTGCGGGGCGTGAAACTTTGGTGAGCCGACGACAAATTGCCGAGTTTTGAACGTTTTTCAATGAACATGCCGATATCGATCGCGGAAAACTGCGTTTAACCATTCCGGATCGGCATGGAAGGACGTCACCGTTGTGTGTTGGGAGCGAACTGATGACTCTGAAATCTGCGGCATCTCTCGTTTTTGCGGTCACGCTCATGTCAACAGCTGCCGCCCAGCCTCCAGCCGGTTCGCCTCCGGGGCGTGATGGTTCCGGCGCAAGTCGCGGTTCGGGTGGAGGTTTCGGTGGCTCGCAGACGGCAGAATCGGGTCCGCGGGGACAACACGGTCAGCGATCCGCGAATTCAAACCAGCTGCAGGAACGGTCTTTGGGGAATTCGTCCGGGCAGTCCGGGATGGCGAATCCTGCGACAGGACCCCACATGGACTCCTCGGGAACCGGACGCAACCAGGGACAGACTGATCCGCGGTCTGATTTCCTGAGCAACGCGATGAAATTCGATCTGAACGCTGATCGTCAGCTGGCCCCGAACGAACTTCGAAACCTGTTCGTGGTTCTGGTCAGCCAGCAGCAACAGCAACAGCAACAGTTCAACACGATTCGCAGTCAGGCCGGGAGTGGCGCCGCGCGAAATCTCTCCGTCGGATCCGCGACGAACTCACCCGGAGGTAATTCCGGAACTTCGGGAAGTGTGCCGATTCAGGGGCTGGCTGTTCAGCAGGCGATCCCCATTTTTCTGCGCCTGGCACTGCAGTTCGATGCCAATCACGACGGTCAGCTGAATTCTGCTGAGCTGACTCAGCTGGCCACCGCCCTGCTGCAGAATAATCTCAGCATGCTGGGCGCCGCTCAGTCCGGTGGGCAATCCGGCAGCACCGGCGGCGGCGTGACTGTCGCGACGGGACAGTCTCAGAACGGTGCCCGGTTTTCGGGAGGAAGTATTCCGAATCAGAGCCAGTTTCAGCAGCAGTCCGTGCAGATTCAGCTGGGATCGGGGACTTCCGGCGGGACCGAAACCCGTGAACCTCGAAGCGGTAATCAGGGCCGTTCACCGCAGGCGTCCGGACGCAATGGCGGAAGTGAAACGGGCAGAAGCCGTCGCTGATTAGCCTCGACCGACCAGTGGCATTTGCGTTGCCATCACGGTCATGAACTGCACATTGGCTTCCAGTGGCAGCCGAGCCATGTACAGCACAGCCTCAGCGATGTGACTGACATCGATGGTTGGTTCACTGGCGGTCGTGCCATTTGCCTGCAGAACTCCTGACGTCATTCGTGCGGTCATGTCGGTCGCTGCGTTGCCGATATCGATCTGACTGCACGCAATGTTGTAGCGACGTCCGTCCAGTGAAGTGGCTTTTGTCAGACCGGTGATTGCATGTTTGGTCGCGGTGTAGGCAGCGGAATTCGGCCGCGGAGCCCACGCAGACACGGATCCGTTGTTGATGATTCGTCCGCCCATCGGAACCTGCAGCTTCATCTGTCGAAAGGCGGCCTGAGTACACAGAAACGGTCCGGTGAGATTCACATCCACGACCTGCTGCCATTCGGCCGGTGTCACGTCTTCCAGCAGCTTCGCCGGAGCACTGATCCCTGCGTTGTTGAACAGGACATCGATACGTCCGAACTGCGCTGCGGCCTGATTAAACATCGAGTTGACGGAATCAGCACTTGTCACATCGGTGGAAATGGTCAGGGCATTCGAATCGTGCGGCTGCGCCAGCTGTTGTGTCTCCAGAAGAGCATCCAGACGCCGACCCGTCAGGACGACTCGAAAACCATTCTTCAGCAGGCACAGGCTGACAGCTCGTCCGATTCCGGAACCGGCTCCGGTCACGACGGCAACGCGATATTCTTCCACGACAGATTCTCCTGAATTTGTGCGGAGTCGATCACATTGCCCGTTTTCCGGCAAGGACTGTGGCTCAGGTTTCTCCCGGTCGGACAAATTCCTAGAATCGCCGGTTGGAACCATCAGATTCTGAGATTCCTGACCGTTGGATCCCGATCGAAAAGATTTTCATGCAACCGGATCGAATTGAAGTTCAGACACTGCGGCGTTACCTGGTGGCCTTCGATCCGAAGCGAATTCCTCACCTGTTCGCCGATGTTCTGGTGATCGGCGGCGGCATCGCCGGGACGCGGGCGGCACTGGAGATCGATCCTTCTCTGCGGACCATTCTGGTGACGAAGGATCGAATTTCGATTTCCAACAGCGCGTGGGCTCAGGGGGGAATTGCCGGAGTTCTCGACCCGCTGGATGACTTTGCCAGTCATGTCGCGGACACGATCGCAGCCGGAAAGGGAATGTGTGATGAAGCCGTTGTTGAGTTTGTTGTCCGGGAAGCTCCGGAACGAATCCGTGAGCTGGTGACTTTCGGAGCGGACTTTGACAAGGTTCGCGGGGAACTGGCACTGACTCTCGAAGGAGGCCACAGTCATCCGCGAGTGGCCCATGCGTTGGGAGATGCAACCGGCAAGGAAGTCATGCGAGCCATGCATCAGCGAACCTTCGATGCTTCCAATATCGACATCTGGCAGCAAACGTTCACCATTGACCTGCTGACCAGCGAAGGTGTCTGTCGCGGGGCTCTGGTCTGGAACGCCAACCATGGTCGGACCTTTGTATGGGCCAAGCAGACGATCCTGTGTACCGGTGGCGCCGGAGCGATGTATCGCGAAACGACCAACCCGTCTGTGGCGACCGCTGACGGACATGCTCTGGCCTATCGAGCCAGCTGTGAAGTGCGTGATATGGAATTCATGCAGTTTCATCCCACCGTGCTGTATATCGCCGGGAGTTCTCGGCATCTGATCACGGAAGCCGTCCGGGGAGAAGGTGCTCATCTGGTCGACTGCACCGGATACCGTTTTATGGGAGATTACGACGACGCTCTTGAACTGGCTCCCCGCGATGTCGTCAGTCAGGCAATTACCCGACAGATGGCGAAGACGGCACACCCCTGTGTCTATCTGGATCTGTCGCATATCCCGGCGGAACGAATTCGGCAGCGCTTCCCGCACATCGGTCGAGTCTGCAGCGAATTCGGCCTCGATATTACTCGGGATCGAGTTCCCGTTCGTCCCGGGGCGCATTACATGATCGGCGGTGTGACGACGGATACGGAAGGACGCACGTCTCTGCCTGGCCTCTGGGCTGCCGGAGAAGTCACATCCACCGGTCTGCACGGTGCAAATCGTCTGGCCAGCAACAGCCTTCTGGAAGGCGTTGTCTTCGGACTGCGCTGCGGCCGAAATGCATCACATTCGGCTCTGGAAATGCCGGATCGCTTTGCAGCTCCATTTGTTGCATCAGCCCGAGGAATGAGTCATGCCGGTGACGAAGAGCTGGACGTGACGGACATTCGTAACTCACTCCGTAGTCTGATGTGGCGCAACGTGGGGATCAGCCGCAACGCTCAGGAACTTCAGGCAGCTCGACAGCAACTTGATTTCTGGGCGAACTATGTCTGCCGTCGTGATCTGGCGGAACCTGCCGGCTGGGAGCTGCAGAACATGATGCTGGTTGGTCGAGTCATGGCGGCGGCAGCACTGGCTCGGGAAGAAAGTCGCGGCGTTCATCTCAGGAGCGATTTTCCGGACACCGACCCGTCGGCCGCGCGACACATCACCATCAGTGCGGCTTCCGGCTGACGGGAACGGGGCGACGTGTGTCTGTGGAGCCGTCCGGAACCGTCTGGAGAATTCCGCCCCAATCGTTATGATTCCCGCCTGCCTTCCCCGTCAGCGTCAGGGAAGTTTTCTGGACAGGATTGTGAGTTATGCCAAGGTTGAGTCAGGCCG
The DNA here is from genome assembly GCA_041398865.1 of Planctomycetaceae bacterium. Lineage (GTDB taxonomy): Bacteria > Planctomycetota > Planctomycetia > Planctomycetales > Planctomycetaceae > Fuerstiella. The sequence goes on along the minus strand of JAWKTY010000013.1, from coordinate 164,493 downwards.
ACCTCGTCGACCTTAATCGTACGTTCGAGGACCGGACGCCTCAGGAACTGCTGCAGTGGGCGAAGGAAATGTTCGGGAACCGGATTGCAGCTCTGTCGTCGATGCAGAAGTCGGGAAACGCAATTCTCCACATGTTGCACGCGGTTCCCGTTCCAATGCCCGTTCTGTTTGTGGATACGGGCGTCCTGTTCCCGGAAACGCTGGAGACTCGTGACCGTCTGAGCTCTGAGTATGGTTTGACGATTCGCACATTGTCCCCTGAGAAAACCATGGCAGAACAGACCTCGGAATTGGGGGTCCTGTACCTGACTCCGGAAGGTCAGAAACAGTGCTGCGAGCTGAGAAAATCAGCTCCGCTGGACGCCGTCGCCGGAGAATTTGACGCTCTGATCGGAAGTCTGCGACGTTCTGACGGAGGGGCTCGTGGCGCATGTCCGATTCTGGCCGTGGATACTCGGCTGAACTGTCTGCGAATTAACCCTCTGGTGAATTTCGACGACGATCAGTTAAAAGCGTATCTGCACGAGAACAATGTCATCACCAATCCACTGCATGCTCAGGGGTATGCGACGATTGGATGTAATCGCTGTACAACTCCGGTTCTGCCAAATGAGCCAAAGCGAGCCGGGCGGTGGCGACATCTTGGTCCCTGGTCGGTTTACTGCGGGATCAATCCCACGGATCTGGACCCGGAACGATCTCCAGCCGTCGATTTTTCTCAGGACCTGATTGATCGGATCCTCGGCCGCAAGACGGACTTTATGATCTGAGCCGGGTCGATTGTCGAATTTGACGTGTGCAGAGCGTTGACGATTGGCAACAGTCTGCCTTCTATGGTTTGACTGAGTCAGTCGTGAGATTCAGGAAAGCTGTGGCGTTTATGTGAGTTTTGGCGGATTCGGCGACGGCTTCCTTGCATCGACCCCCATTCAGCACGGATGATGGAGGAACACAACTGCCGGGTTTTCGCCACACCGCAGACTGCGACTGCGACGGCGAAGCGTTCCCGGCGGGGATCGGATTCAGGATGTCCGCTGTCGTCGGGGTAATCTGAGCATGCTTTCCGGCATTTTGCCATTCGTCACAGCTTTCCTCTGCAGCGTTCTGGCTGCACCGCTGTTTGGGCGGGCCGCTGTCCGGCTGGGAGTTGTTGATTCGCCGGACGGACACCGCAAACTGCACACTCGCCCGATACCGCTGACCGGCGGTCCGACTCTGTTGCTGTCCTGTCTGGTTGCGGTCGGAGTCACGCTGTGGTGGATTCCTGACCTCCTTCAATCCACCACCAATGACAAGTGGTTCCTGTCGTGTCTGTTTTGTGCCGGGCTGCTTGTTGTCTGTCTGGGGCTGATCGACGACAGATATGGAATGCGCGGCCGTCAGAAGCTTGCCGGGCAGATTCTTGCGGCGATGATCATGCTGCCGTCAGGAATCACCATTCGTATGGTGACGATTCTGGGCGTGCAGATCTCGTTTGGCGATTTCGCACCGATCGTGACTTTGCTGGTGATTGTCGGTGCCATCAATGCATTGAATCTGATTGACGGTGTTGACGGCCTTGCATGCACCACGGGGATTGTGCTGAGCCTGGCGATTGCCGCGGTGACGGTGATCTGCGGCGGGCGCCCCGATGGTCTCTTGATTTCGCTGGTCCTCGCCGGTTCCCTGAGCGGCTTCCTCATCTACAATTTCCCTCCGGCTCGCATGTTCCTGGGCGATTCAGGGAGCATGCTGATCGGGCTGATTCTGGGAGCCGTTGCGCTGAAGTGTTCCATCAAGCATTATGCGGCTGCGACTCTGCTGATGCCGACTGCCATCTGGGCGATTCCTCTGTTTGATGTTTCGATGGCAATTGTTCGGCGAAAGCTGACCGGTCGCAGCATCTATGAGACAGACCGCGGACATCTGCATCACTGTCTGGAACGCAAGGGACTGAGTGGTGCGAGACTTCTGGTGATCACTGCATCTTTGTGCAGCCTGACGGGTTTTGCCGCCATTCTGGCCTCGTTCATGGACAATGATCTGATTGCCGCGGTGGGAATTCTGACCGCCTTTCTGCTGCTGGTCCTTACCAGATCGTTCGGACACACCGAAATGAATTTGCTCAGCACGCGTCTGCGTCGTCTGACGGGATCAATGCTGCGTCGATCCGTGCCGATGCAGACAGTGCTCCATGACGAGAAAGTGCATCTGAACGGCGACCATAACTGGCAGAAACTCTGGGAAACGCTGACGGCGTTCGCCGAGCGATTCGAAATGGACGCTGTGGAACTGATGGTGCATCTGCCCCGAATCGGTGAGGAATATCACGCCAGCTGGAAAAGAAAGTCGGACACGAAGACACACGAAGAATGGAAGTCAGAAATCCCGCTGATTGTTCAGGACATGCGTGTCGGACACATTCGAGTCGTGGGGGCGGTCGGAGAGGGTTCCATCTGCAAATGGATGAGTGATCTGATCGGCGGTCTGGAGGCGTTCGAGTCGGAACTTGTGATGCTGATCGAAGATCTGCGGCGACAGAAACTTAAACCACTTGAGAACCTCAGCAACCCCGGCAATCCCGGCGTTGCGACATTGCCGACGGAGCCGGTACTTAACCTGGCCCCGGCAGATCATGATGCTTATCGGCCTCGAGTGGTTCTGACCTCAACCAATGAATAACCTGCGGCGCGCGATCGGCATTGCAGCGGGTTTCGCATCCGTCGCCGTTGTGATCGTCACGGTCGGCAGCCTGCCGTGGATGCTGGGAGGCGTCGTTCCCGCAGCGAGACTCACCCTGTTGATCGAGCGATCGCTGCATCGGTGCTCGCCGTTTCGGCTGATTTGCTGAGGGGAACAATTCGTCCGAACGTCTCGGCAGTGCTCCTGCCTCTGACCGGCCTGGCCGTTGTCGGTCTGTGGCAGCTTCGAGCAACCGAGCCGCCCGTGACTTTCATCCGTTACGCCGTCACCAGCCCACTGGATCTGCCTTCTCAGGAACAGACTTCAGCATCGCTCAGTCCGCCGGATACGCGCACACTTGTGGCGACCCTGCTGGCTCTGGCGTTGCTGGCAGACGCGGGCTTTCGTCAGATTCGAACCAACCTGACGCTGGCCGCAACCTCAGTCGTGCTGCTGGGGAATGCGATCGCCGTCGGAGCGATCGGTTTGACTCAGCTGTTCCACGGGAAGGATCTGGAACTGAACGATGTGTGGACCCTGGGCTGGTCCCGCGGTTCGGGAGCTCGTGGGTTCGCGGGATTCATCAACCCCAACAGCGCGGCGGGCTGGCTGTGTCTGGGGACGGCAATCGGTGCGGGCTGGATCACGTGGCTGTTATCACGGTCGTCAACAGACCCCCGACTGCGCCATGGCCGCCTGAGAGTTTCACTGGCCGGCCGTCTCTGGCAGCGAAGCCTTGAATTCCTCGCTGACCTGACGGTCTGGCAGATTCTCGCCCTCACGGCAACCGGATTTCTTTGCGTATCAGTTGCAGCAACGCAATCCCGCGGCGGAATTCTGTCTCTGGTTGTCGGCGTTGCGATGACTGTTCTGCTGAGATCATCTCTGAAGCAGCTGCCTCTCAGAATCGGCCTGCTGGCTGTTGCTGCACTGGCTGTGTTCGGGACGCTTCAATGGCTCGAACTGGACGAAGGAGTTGTCGGAGAACTTGAGACTCTTCAGGATCTGGAATCGGCAGCCGGAAGTCGTCCGCGTCACTGGCGGGATACTCTGCCGGCGGTGCTGGATTTCCCGCTGACCGGAGCTGGCCTGGGGAGTTATCGTTTCATCAACCTGCCCTACCAGACGCAAAGCACCGGCTTATGGTTTCGCAACGCCGACAATCATTACCTCGACATCCTGATCGAAGGGGGGATTATCGGGCTGCTGTTGTTTCTTCTGATTGGGGGTTGCGGACTGGCCGTGGGACTTTCCGCTCGGTCGGAAAGCCGCATTCGAACAACTCGGCGATCGGTCGAGAATCCTCGCACATCCCGTCGCGTCCTTGCCGGGCTGGGCACCGCTGTGCTGTTGGCGGTGCTGACACAGGGGGCAGCCGCTTTTCTGGACTATGGAATTGCGATGCCTCCGGCAGCATCTTTACTTGTGCTCCTGATTGCGTCGGCTGGTGGGTTTCTGGACAGCGGAGGCACCGGGAGTTCCATGCTGAAGTCGGGGATTCTGACGGTTGGACGACTGGCCGCAACCGCGATTCCCTGCTTTCTGATTGTGGCCGCGGCCGGATTTCTGCCCGATCAGATTGCTGCGGTTCAGCTGGACCAGCCCGTCGTAGACGCGTACCGCATCCTTGACGACCCGGTCCGGCCTGAAGGACTGGATCAGCTTTCGGACGTTCGTGACCGGCTGGCGGCCGGATTGAACAGACGACCTGATGACCCGGAAGGTCGATTTGCCGCAGTGCGGCTCGCGGACGCTGAGTTTCGATGGGAACTGATTCAGAAGAATCGCGGAGAGGATGTACGCACTCAGCCGGGTTTCGAGATGTTGTGGAACCGCGTCACAATGTCGTACGTTATTGATCTGCTCTGGCGGCTGTCGAAAGCAGATGCCACGGCTGCTGCCCGAATGCGGATGGAAGTGAAAGAAGCTGTCACAGAAACCGGACTCCCCGACCAACTCCAGCAGCTTCAGCGGGCCTTTCCCCTGATGCCCGGAATTGCAGAACGTCTCGCCGAAATTTCGCTGGCGGGCAACGATATTCCAGGATTTCTGCAGCAGGTTGGCATCGCTCAGCAGATCGAACCGTCCAATGCCATTGCTCTGCATCGCCTGGGGATCCTGGCTGTTCGAGCCGATCGGACAGATCTGGCGAAGACACTCTGGGAACAATCGCTGCAGCTGGATGATTCGCTCAGATCAGCTGTCCTTGCAGAGGCACTACAGGTCTGGAATGAGTCAGATGCGCTTTCGCTCTTTGGTCCGCAGACGTATGAGGAATGTGTGCGCACCGCCGCATCCGGGAGCCTGCCGAAGCTGAACACGACGCTGTGGGCCATGGCCGATCGTCTCTGGGCCGAATCCACTCCGGCCGTGGATGAAGTCACCGCCAGCGCTCGGGTGACTCACCTGCAGAAGACGAGACGTGACGCGGAGGCTGTTATTTATCTGGAAGAAGTTCTGCCGCAGCTTCCGGACCTGCTTTCTCTGAGAATTCACTACGCCGGACTGCTTGAAAAGCAGGAACGCTATCGGGACGCGCTGGATCAATGGCACAGGATTCGGTATGAATCGAAGCGTCCCGAGCAGGCTCAGGCGGCGATCGATCGGATCAGAGGCCTCAGCCCGAAATAGGTACTGAGTTCCTGTCAGGAACCCTTCGCCTGCGGTTGGAAGTGCCTGGCGGAAGTGTTTCCGAGCATCCGCGTCACCGGACTCGCAACGCAGATCGAGCAGCATGTCTGAATTCACATTCCGCAACGAACTCACCGCTCCTGAGTTTACTCATCTGCTGACTCATCTTGAGGAATGTTCGCGTCAGCAGCGCGACGAAGCAGACGCGTGGCCAGCCGAACAGCTGAAGGCCATGTCTGACTACGGCGTCATGACGTGGGATGTTCCGGAAGGTCTGGGGGGCTCCGGTTTTTCGAATCTCGATCTGCTTGAGGGTTTGCGGCAGCTGTCGTCGGCCTGTCTGCTGTCTACGTTCGTTCTCACTCAGCGCAATGCTGCCGTCCGAAGGATCATCACGTCAGACAATCTTGAGCTCAGGGATCGGCTTCTTCCTGACCTTCGGGACGGACGGAGTTTTGCAACCGTCGCGATCTCACACCTGACGACGTCCGGAAAACATCTGAAGCAGCCGCTTGTTGTTGCCGTGCCCGACGGCGATGGATTTCGACTGAACGGAGTCGCTCCGTGGGCGACCGGTGCGACTCAGGCCGAGTCCCTGGTGACAGGTGGCTCGCTTGACGATGGTCGGGAGCTTTTGTTCTGTCTGCCGACGAACCGGGAGGGAGTTTTCGTCGAACAACCGGTTTCCCTGCTTGGGCTGAATGCATCTCAGACGGGGGCTGTTCGATTGAACGACGTTTCGATCAGTCGTCAGGAAGTGCTTCACGGACCTGTTGCAGGAGTGATGAACCAGGGCAGCGGCGGCGGAGCCGGTTCTCTGGGAACAACGGCTCTGGCGCTGGGGATGACTCAGGGGGTTCTCAGAAAGCTGTCACTCGAAGCTCAAAGGCGCGAAGACCTGAACGAGTTTCTGGTACCGTTGCAGACGGAATGTATGGACCTCTCCGAACGATTCCGCCAGACGGCATCGCGGTCCAATGGGCTCACGGACGAGCAGTTCCTCAGAACTGCCGCCAATTCGCTGGTCCTGCGGAGCGCACAGACCTGGCTGGCGGCGACCAAAGGGGCTGGATACGTCAGCGGGCATCCTGCTGAACGAGCCGTTCGGGAAAGTCTGTTTTTTCTGGTCTGGTCCTGCCCACAGCCCGTGCTCGCTGCTAACCTGCGCGACCTTTCGTGTCGTTCCCGACATGTCTGACGCAGGCAGTGCTTACGCAGCATTTGAGCTCACGATCGGAAATGCGACTCCGTCGCCGGGAAGTGACATTCGCCCCGTGCATGCACTTTTTTTCGTCAGAAACCAACGATCAACGCAGCACTATGACTCAAGCACGTTCTTCCACAAAGGCTGGCCTGTCTCCGACAGTCGTTTCCTGGGGAAGCCGAAAACCGGCCGCCGATCTTTGGGAATTAGCCGTCTGTGGAGATCTGTCGCCGGATCGGCAGTCCGACGTCATTGCAAAGATGCTGGAATTTCCGGTGGGCAGCCGTGGTGTGATCTATTTCGATTCCTGCGGTGGAAGCGTGTATGCCGGACTGGCTCTGGCGACACTGATTCGGACCCGCGAACTGCAGGCGACCGCAGTTGTACTGGGAGAATGTTCGTCGGCGGCACTGATGCCGTTTGCCGCCTGCCGTCGCCGGTTGGTCACGGCTGTCAGCACGCTGCTGTTTCACCCCATGCGGTGGCAGTCAGAAGAGGACGTCCGGCTGGAAGAAGCCGCCGAGTGGGCTCGACACTTTCAGCAGCTCGAATCTGATCTCGATCAGCTGCTGGTGGAACTATTTCCAGTCGACCGGGACCTGCTGCAGAAATGGACTCGTCCGGGACGGTTTCTGACAGGACGGGAACTTGCCGAGGCCGGGCTTGCGGAACTCTTTCATCCGTTCTCCGATGCCAGACCATTTCGCAGTCTGCGTGTGTGAAGTCGGGTCGTGTTGTCATGGTTCTGACGTTTGGCCGTTCCGAAAGTGCTGATCCCGGCGAGCGGTTCCGGCCATCGGAACGGGATGTTCTGATTACCGGAGTCGGCATCGTCAGCCCTTTGGGCCTGAATACCGATTCCACGTGGCGCGGAATTCTTGACCATCGATCGGCAGGACGGATACTGACGTCTGCAGATATTGACTTCTGTTCACAGCTTCGCGATCTGCTGCGCCGGGAACCGGGAGGGGCCCCTGTTGATCATGCCGCGATTCATTCGGCATTGAACGAGCGGCTGAGTCGCTCTCAGCCGGGCAAACAGGTTCTGCAGCAATTCGGGTTTGACGAAATCAATCGTCTGACTCTGTTATGTCTGCTGAACGCATTCGACGATGCAAATCTGAGCCTGCGGATGGTTCGAGGTCCGCGAACGGGCTGTGTGATCGGCAGCAGCAAGGCGAGTCTGCGGGCGATGGAAAGGGAAGTCTGCGGTCTCAAAAGCCTATCACCGGGCCCGGCGGAGAACTGGACGAATGCATTTCTTCCGGATTCGTCACTTCGAGCCGTTCAGGCACTGCTTCAGGCGGAGGGGCCCGGACTCAGTCCGGTGGCTGCCTGTGCCACGGGTGTGATCAGCGCGATTCTTGGAGCCAGTCTGATTCATTCCGGAGCCTGCGATGTGTGCATCGCCGGTTGTGCCGATGCCTCATTGAGGGCGAGCGTTCTGGCATCCTTCCATCGCCTGGGCGTTCTGTCGTCACAGCCTGAACCGGCTCAGGCATGTCGCCCGTTCGACAAAAGCCGGGACGGGTTCATCCCTGGCGAAGGCGCAGGTCTGCTGGTTCTGGAAAGTCGCAAACACCTGGAGTCGCGCAGGGGAAACAGCTATTGCCGAATTATCTGCGGAGGTTGGGAGACTGACTGTACCGGCCTGACTCAGGTTGACGTCGGTGGACACGCTGTTCGTTCACTTGTCAGCAACTGCCTGAACCAGGTCCGGGGTTCGGACATCAGGATCGACTTTGCATCGCTGCACGGCACTGGAACAAGGAGTAACGATCAGGCAGAAGCCGAGGGGCTGAAGGCTGCTGTCTCAGGGCGGATGATCGAATGTTTCGGAATCAAAGGCGCCACGGGGCATTTGCTGGGCGCCGCCGGAAGTGTTGAGCTGGCGGTGATGGCCAAATCCCTGTCCTCAGGCGTGCTTCCCGGGACCGTTAACCATTGTCAGACGGCCGATGACTGTCCGATTTCAGTGACAGCTGCGCCACGGTCCGTGTCTGGGCTTGCTGGAGGACTAAAGCTTTCTCTGGGATTCGGCGGACACCTTGCCGCATGTGTTCTGCATCGCGAGAGTTGACCACCGCACCTGCAGAGACCCGGAATGAGGCAAAGCTGACCCCGTCACCCCGTGAATCATTGCTGCCCGGCCTTTCGCTGCCCTATGGAACACACTCGGCACATCTCTCGTCGGCGGCTTGCAACTCCTGATGGCGTTCCAGAACCTCCTGCCGCACGATCCGAATTTCGGCAGGGGCTTCAATTGACAGCCGCACCCGCCCGCCTTTCACATCAGAGACTGTGACAAAGATATTGTCTGCAATCTGAATCGATTCGCCCGTTTTCCTGCTGAGGACAAGCATCTCACACCTCCTGTTGAGTCTTTGTCAATCCATTCCATAGGCTCTCAAGGACGAGAACCAGTTCGAAGCAAATGCCATCCCAAAAACGGCAAAATCTGCTGGACTTCCGACGAATAGTACGAACGTGGAGCGGAAATCCTTACCGAATTCTTCCTGGAAAGAGGATTTTCGATAAAAACTCACTTGGGTGCGGGTATTGCCCCATTCTGGCGGGGGGCTCCAGCGGGAATTCGACGGCCCAGGCTTACCGGACATACCCGATCTTCTGGCGAGCATCGTCTTTGAAGGAGAGAATCTGCGTTGCCGTCGGAGCTGTCAGAGTCTTATTGAGCAGTCACCAGTTCGCTTTCGGCGTTGGGAATAACTCGGCTGACGGACATGGTGCTTTTGGTAGTGCTGACTTCGGTGAAGCTGTCTCGGGGGGCCGCTGATTCCTTCTTTTTTCTGACCACGGTCACTTCCCAGCGTGCAAGGCCGAACGGAACCTCCCGGCTGACCCAGTAATGGGCATCGCTGATTGTCTGGCTTTCCGGGCGTTCCATTGTCATCTGTCCTCTGAGGTGTCGAGCACTGAAGGAAAGATTGGTCGCCCTGGTCTGCGGTGTCTCTGCTTCGGCGATGACTTCCGGGTCCGGGTAGTTCATGAGCTGACAGATCGTCGGATAGATTCCCATCGCGTTTCCTGTGATCTGGCGAACCTCGGCTTCACCACTGCGACGATATCCTTTGACGATCGGCAGCATGATATTCGGCACCTCAGTGCTGTCAGCGGGTTCTGCAATGACCTTGCTTTCCGGAACCAGGACTTTGTAAATCCGCGAGCCCACGGGGCCGGGGTCGATTCCGGCGGCCCCTTCGTCTCCGGTGACAATTTTGATTTCGATCCAGCGGCAGGGCTGAATCGTTCCCTCGAATTCCGCGTCCTCCCGGCCGACTGATTTGATTGTCAGCTCTCGTTCCTTCCGAATAATTTCCTTGCCGTCTTCCAGGTCGTCGCGAACGGCGACGTACTCGACTTCGCCTTTGTATTCGACGCCGGTAAAGTCCTCGGGAAGGTGAAAAATCAGGCCCTGACCAAAACCTGCCGACGGCATGGTGAGGACCCACGTGACAACGGCAGATGTCAACAAGATGTTTGAACGCATGAAAAGTCCACCTGAAATTTCGTCTGAGCTCCGCCGACACGCCGAACCGGACAAGCTCCCGATCTGTCGTGGACGGCACCTGAGCTGGAACACCGCCGCCAGCGCAGGCGTGTAGTTTGGCTGTTTCTCTGCCGATGAAGCAAGGGCAAAGGACCCGAGAGCCCAAGAGCGCCGGGGAAACTGCTCCTGAATCCGCCCAATTGTCAAACACCGGCTTCCGACATGGTCAAGGCCGGTTTGAATTCATTGCGATTGATGTTCGCGAGCTGCCGGGGCAGCGGAGCGAACTCGTGCCGCGTCGGCAGCTGACAGGTCGTACAGCAGTATCGAGTGGCCGATCGCTTGTTTCGGCCGGAACATGCGAGCCCAGCCAAAGGCATTGAAATCGACGGAATGATATCCACCGTCCGGTTCACGAATCGTGTGCGGTTTTCCCTGCACAAATGTCACGCTGATGGCATGCCATCCGGGCTGCAGAGTCTCGGCGACCGGGACAGTGAATTTCAGTCCGACGCGGGTTGGGACAATCATGCCAAAGTAGGCGAGTTTCAGGTCAGTGATCTGATTGCGATCGACGAATTCCTTCAGAGCCAGCAGATCCTGCCCCCAGTCAATGTTCGAATCAATCAGGTGAAAACGCCCCTGTTCCGGTCCGCCAGCCAGCTCATTGAAGTAGCTTAAATGCAGAGGGTGGTTTTTCAGCACAGCTGTCCACAACATCGAAATCGCCAGAACTGCTGCCAGAATCTGAGGACCCCCGAAGGGTCGTCGCCCGAACGATGCCATCTGAGATGCAAACAGAAACAGAAACGGAAATGCGGGAAGCAGGTAACGATTCCCCAATTGCATCGACGTTCGACTGGCAATGAAGCCCAGAAGGAAGACCGGCAGCAGCAGACAAATCTGCAGGGGGAGTTCGCGGGAACGTTGACTCGAGAACATCAGGCCGATCAGAGTCAGAACACACAGCAACTGGATCTGATGAGGTGTTTTGTACCACCAGGTTTTGATGTAGTAGTCGGGAAATCCGCTGAAGGACCACAGGCCATCCAGGTAAATCGGATGCTGCTGTTCCATGATGGATCGCTGGTGGTCTATTCCTTCGACGAAGTCCGCCGGAAGCGGGACTCGAAAGTTCGGCAGAGGGAAGGAATCCCGAAGCGACTGCATTGCCTGGCTTTGAAATTGAAACGAATTCAGCGGACGAAGAGTTCCCTGCAGCAGGTAGCCCAGGTTGATTGTCAGGAGGCAGATGACGGCCGCGAAAAGCCACTGTCCCGCGATGGTTTTTCCTTTGGCAGGTGCTGCCTGAGCATTCCGAAAACGAAACAGACACCAGACACCACAGGCCAGCGGAATTCCGACAATGCAGGTGAACTTGACCAGTTGAGCGGTGCCAAATGCCAGCCCCATCCACAGGGCCGGACGCATGTTGGGGGCCAGCGCGTGTTTCCACACGGAACGGAACATCAGCAGCATCGATAGCGCTGCCGGCGCATCTGATGTGACCAGAGACCCGTGAGCCAGAATATCCGGCGTCATGCACCACAGAAAGGAACTCAGGACAGCGGCACCCGGGCCGAACAGTTCGAATGCCCACGAAGCCATCACAACGGCGGTGATCAGCGACAGGGCAATGGTTGTGGTCCGTGCCAGAACAATGTACCGATGGTAACGGTCACCGTTGGCGACAACAAATTCATCCGCTCGGGTTTCTTTATCCGCATCTTCTGCAACATCTCCGGTGCTGACACCGCTCAGGACCAGAGGGATTGCCGCAAGTACCCGAGGCATCGGCGGATTCAGATTGTCATAGTGGAACCTGCCCGTCTTCAGATTCCAGACTCCGGCCGGAATGTGCCAGAATTCATCATGCGTCACGCAGTTGTAGCACGCGACCTGAAATGCCAAAACGGCGTGGACCAGAAGGCAGCAGCCAACCAGTCCAGCCGCCGTTTTGTGATCTTTCCAGAGCCTGCGGTGACTCGCAGCGGAACCTGAATTGTGGTCACCGTGCGCAGACATCGAGGAGACTCACTGGTTGATTTCAGTCAGCGCAGAAAACGCTGCGTCAGATCGCAGACTCGTCAATTTCCCCCGTACGAATTCGCACAACCCGGTCGATTGACGAGACGAAAATCTTTCCGTCACCCACCTGCCCTGTTCGTGCGGACGTAACGATGGCTTCCACGACCGTTTCTTCGCTTTCGTCCGAGACGACGACTTCAATCTTCACCTTGGGCATGAAGTCAACGATGTACTCGGCTCCGCGATAGGTTTCCTTGTGACCTTTCTGCCGTCCGAATCCTCGAACCTCAGTCACCGTCATCCCCTGAACTCCAGCCTCAGTGATCGCGGATTTGACGTCCTCAAGTTTAAAGTGGCGGACGATGGCCTCGATCTTTTTCATGGCTTACTCCCAATGTTGGTTCGCATTTTCCTGCGAAGAAATGAATGTTTCGAAGGTCCTCCCCTCGGTGTTCTGTTCTGAAGACTCCCACCGAGCAGGCACGATTGATTGTTGATTCCGGCTGAACCCGAATTCCGAGCCATCGAACTGACGTTCAGAACTTCGGTTGCGCCAATGGAAGATCTCACTCTCACTGAAACGTATGTTCTGAAGCTGCGACATTCCGTGGATCCTCGCAGCTTTCTCTCCGGAAGAGTCCGGAGCTGTTCAAAGCGACCGGCTACTGAAAGATATAACCCTCTTCGCCGTGCTGACTGATATCCAGTCCCTGCACTTCCTGATCCTGACTGACTCGCAGCCCCATTACAACATCCAGAATCTTCAGCAGAATGAATGTTCCCACGGCGCTGAAGGCAAAGGCGGCTGCGATACTGACCAGCTGGACAGTAATCTGGCCGGGATTGTTGTCCAATGCTCCGCGGGCATGTGAGATAGAAGAATTGGCAAAGACGCCGGTCAGCAGCGCTCCCAGAGTTCCCCCCATTCCGTGAACTCCGAATGCATCCAGCGAGTCATCGTAGCCCAGAGTATTTTTCAGAGTTGTACAGCAAAAGAAGCAGAAGAGTCCGCCGGCAAGTCCCATGATCAGAGCTGCGGACGGGGCCACCGACCCGCTGGCCGGAGTAATGCATACCAGACCCGCGACGGCTCCCGAACAGGCTCCCAGAATGCTGGCTTTGCCATGTTTGATCCATTCCGCCAAGGACCAGCCGAGCACTCCGGCGGAAGCGGCCAGATGAGTGACCAGCACCGCGTTGACGGCTCGTCCGTCGGCCGCAAGTTCGCTGCCCCCATTGAAGCCGAACCAGCCAACCCACAGCAACCCGGTTCCGATGCATGTATAAGTGAGGTTATGCGGCGGCATCGGTTCTTTTCCAAAACCTCGGCGTTTTCCAATCACCAATGCACACACCAGAGCGGCAACGCCCGAGCTGATGTGGACGACGAGTCCTCCGGCGAAGTCAATCGCCTTATACGGTGCGTTATCGTTGAGTTCGCAGAGCCAACCGCTTCCGGACCACACCCAATGCGCGATAGGACAGTAGATCAGAAGTCCCCAAAGCACGCTGAAGACGGCCATTGACGTAAACTTCATTCGTTCTGCAAACGCCCCGCAGATCAGCGCCGGCGTAATGATGAAGAACATGCCCTGAAACGCGACGAAGATCTGAGCACTTGCCAGAGCTTCCACGTCGCCGGCTTCGGCGGACGGGCTGACGCCTTTCAGCATCACATGGTCCAGGTTTCCGAACCAGGCATGGCTGCCCCCAAAGGCCAGACTGTAGCCGATCACTGCCCAGACGACCGTCATCAAACCCATCAGGAACACGCACTGCATCATCACGCTCAGGATGTTCTTCTTGCGAACAAGTCCCCCGTAGAAGAGCGCCAGTCCCGGACAGGTCATCATCAGCACCAGCGCGATCGACACCAGCATCCAGGCGATATCGCCTTTGGCCGCAGGTTCTGCTTCCGCAGCTTCCTGTTCCGGCGCTGCGCTGTCAGCTGTATCACCGGTTTCCGTCGCGGTTTCCGTCACAGCAGGATCCGTGACAGAAGGAGGCGTGTCCTGAGCCATCAGGCCGGAACAACACGCCAGAATCGCACCAATAACGAAGAATCGTCCCCGAAAGTGTGACATAAGAATCGACCAATCTCGCCCTCTGGAAGCCGCTGTGAAATTCCCGTCTGCAGTGTCTCAGTCGGGATTGGCGGCGGATACAAAAAGAATTTCAGCACTCACCGCTGTCGCGACGAGTGTTCTCGCCTGTCGCTCTTTTTGCCGCTGGCACGGAATAATCGATCTTTCGGACCTGATCAACCGTCGCCAGGGTTTGGCGCTGTTGATTCCGGAAAAACACTCTCAAAACGTTCGTCGGCCAGCTCGCAGGAACAAACTCTCTGTCACACGGAATGATTCCCTGACCGAAACAGGAGCACCGCAAAGTCCGTTTTTCAGGATCCGAACTGTCCGTCAGGAATTCGCTGCCTCGATCGACGCACCGAAACGCGGACCATGAATCACAACCGTCAAAGTTTGTGAGTTTGTACCGGCGCAGTACTGCCCTGCCGTGTCCGCCCCCGTAAAAAAGAAGCACCGGGCAACTCGAAGGGAGTGAGTCGCTCGGTGCTTCAGCGGAGAAGACGAAGATACCTTCGCCTACGGAGAGTTTTCAGCGGACGACAGTGACGTCCGTATATCACATTCAGCGAATGATTGTGGGAAGTGGATCAATCGGGGCGAGAGCCATCTGAGAATAGGCGCCAGCCGGAGCGAACGCTGTCTGAGCTGCTCCCGGAGCAAAGGCGGACGGATATCCGCCGGGTGAAACACCACAGGCTCCGCATCCGGTGTTGCAGCTGCCGCATCCACCGCCGTACGGATAGCCGGCTCCATAGCCGCCCATGCCATGCATCAGGCAACAGCCCGTCATTGAGGACATCAGCAGCAAGCCGGCACAAAATGTCAGAATTCGGTTCATCAGAATGCCTCCGGATGACTGCCTTTGCTGATGGAGATAGAGCGCTTGGCAGCGTGAGAAGTGAGAGGGCGAAAATCCTGGCAGCACTCGTGCACGGTCGGGGTCAGAAAGGAAGTGTTGACCGGCGGAGAACCGAGAGACGCCAAAAGCTTCGTGAGGAGAGTTTGAAAGGGTTGTTGTTCACCACAACAGCGGGACGGTATGACAACTGTCAAAACGGGTCAATACGTCTTTGCAAAAACCTGAAATCTGCCGAACTTCAGTGAATTCCCGAGTCCCCTGACTCGTTGACCCAGGAATTCCGGCAAACTTTCCTGAAGTGAGCGGAAAATTTTTTTCAGCGGGATTAGAACTTCTGATGACTGCTGGCCGGTTCACATTGAGTCCGCATTTTCGGAGCGTACCACTTCGTCTTTCCGGGCGTTCGCCAATCGCACGAGCGGTTCCTGACCGCGTGAGCTCCGTCTGCCGGAAAAGTCGTCCCGCAGATTTATCCCCGTCCAGGGTCCTTTTGATGAGTGTTCGAATCTGTTTGCTTCTTGCGTCCCTGTTTGGCTTCACTGGTGTGATGCTGGGTGCCTTTGCGGCTCATGGCCTCGGAGAAACAGACTACCTGCAGGTGGTTCACCGAGACGCTCCCGCAAAAATGATTGCCGGGACATCCGTTGCCGCTCCGTACCGGTATCTGCAGGACTTTCAAACCGGCGTTCGTTACCAGATGTGGCATGCTTTGGCACTGATGATGATGGGTCTCAGAATGCAGACGGCTCAGTCTCGACTTCTGTCCTTTGCCACCGTGACGTGCGTTGCCGGGATTCTGCTGTTTTCCGGATCGCTCTACATTCTCGTTCTGTGTGGCCCGAGGTGGGGAAATGTTCCCTGGGGACTGGTCGCTCCGGTCGGAGGCACATTTCTTCTGGTATCGTGGGCTTCGCTGGCGATCGCGGTTGGCAGGTCAGCACCGGACTCGGGCTCCGCCGAATCCCACTGAGTTTCTGTCTTTTCAATCCTTTTCGTTTGAGTCCTCTGATGACATGGATCTTTGACGCCCATCTCGATCTGGCGTGGAACGCGCTGGAATGGAATCGCGACCTGCTGAAGTCTGTCGAAGAAATTCGTGATTTCGAACGTCAGTTCCCCGGATGCGTGCCCGGCGATGCGACGACGTCTGTCCCCGCCATGCGGGATGGCGGCCTTGGAATCGTCATTGCAACTCTGCTGCCGCGGTTTGAGCGAAACGATAAGCCTCGAACGTTTTATCAGTCCGGGCTTGCCGCTTTCGCTGCCATGCAGGGTCAGCTGGCATGGTATCGATCCATGACGGAGCTCGGACACTTCGCCGAACTTCCTGACCTCGCATCCCTCGAACGACATCTGGAACGCCTCACTCAGCCCGATCCTTCGAACGTGCCCATCGGATTTATTCTCAGCATGGAAGGCAGCTGGGCGATTCCGGACCCCGGATATCTGGAACGCTGGTATGAAATGGGACTGCGCATTCTGGGACCGGCTCACTATGGTCCGGATCACTACGGTCACGGCACCGGCAGCGTCGGCGGGCTCAAGCCGATGGGGCCGGCGCTGCTGAAGGAAATGGATCGCCTGGGAATTCTGCTGGATGTGACTCACCTGTCCGATCAGTGTTTCGCCGAGGCCCTCGAAATCTACACCGGTCCCGTCCTGGCCAGCCATCATAACTGCCGCAGTCTGGTTCCCGGAGATCGCCAGCTGACCGATGAACAGATTCAGACACTGATCGGCCGAGATGCCGTGATCGGCCTGGCTCTGGATTCATGGATGATCCGCCCCGGCTGGATCAAGGGAAAGAGCGACCCGTCCACCGTGAGTCTGTCCGATGCCGTGAACCACATCGATCACATCTGTCAGATGGCCGGAAACACTCAGCACTGCGGCATCGGCTCAGATCTCGACGGCGGCTTCGGTCGGGAACAGTCGCCCCACGATCTCGAGTCAATCGCCGACCTGAGAAAGATCGCCGACCTGCTGAGCTCCCGCAACTATTCCGACGAAGACATCCAGGGCATCATGCACGGCAACTGGATCCGATTCTTCCGAACCGCGTGGAGCTGAATCGTTTGCGCCACACAGCTGTTCAAAACAACTTCTCCCCATCACCCGACTGACAAACGCAGCCTGGTCAGTCCCGGACGTTTCAGTCTTGGCGTTTTAAGCGGAAACTCAGGTGCCCGGAAAGGAAATGCCGGCAGCCGGAAGTTCCGGTTCGAACGCCAAAAGAGTCTTCACCCGTTTTGTTGCCGTCGAAGCGGCGAGTTTTGGCGGACGAGATGAAGAATCCGCGGAATTCATGGAGAGACCGAACTCGTTGTCACAACCAATCAGGAAAATCTTCTCCTCGCCGTCGCAACAGCTGGCGACCGGAGCAGAAAAGTCGCCGTGTGGAGCAGAAAAGTTGGCGTCCGGAGCAGAAAAGTCGCCGTGTGGAGCAGAAAAGTCGCCGTGTGGAGCAGAAAAGTCGCCGTGTGGAGCAGAAAAGTTGACGACCGGAGCAGAAAAGTTGGCAACTGGAATGGTGGGGCCGACGGTCTCGACAGTCATCTTCTGTGGCGGAGCGATCAGCCGGATGAGTTTCCTGCACCAGCGGACGACGCTCACCGGCATTCCCGGTGTCTTCCCCATGGAACATCGCACATTCAGGGCCACGGAACATTGAAACGGTGAATCTGTCACCGGATTTCAGGACCGATGTCCTGGTGACGTCCCGAAAGATCTTCCAGCCCCCAATCAGCCACCGTCCGACCGCACCGAAGTCAGCGGTCCGTCTTCTCGACAAGCAAACCCGGGTGCGTTCCCGTCCCGCGCAAAAAGAAACCCCGAATGGCAGAGATCGACTGCGTTTCCGGGGTCCCAAAGTAGCGGTGGAGGGATTCGAAACAGTGCCGAAAACACTGGCAATAGTAACGTTTTTGATCAGAGCGGTGCAAAATCCGGTGCATTGTGGGTAGAGATTCGGGAGCTGATTGCCACTTGTCCCGACCTGCCCGAAGCCTGTCGGCACCGGTTGATTGCAGTCGGCGATGGGGGATAGGGTGTAGAATCCTGTCAGCCGAGAAAGCAGATACAGACCGCAAATTGTGCGGGCAAAAATTCACAGCGGGGGGCTACCACAGCTGCAGGAGACTGCCCCCCGACTTGCAGGTTCTTATGTGGTCGGTTTGTCCGACGTTTTCCAAGACGCCAGTTGACCGGGAAGACAGTCCGGCGCGGGGATCCGTTCCGGGGAGGGGGTTTGATGCGCCGCGGGTCCTTCCGGGAGCAAGTCGCCCGTCGGTGGAAACTCAGTGACCTATTTTCGTTCCCACGACACGTGTTTTCAGGAAAGCAGCACCAAACGTTGCTGGGTCCTTAGCTGTCTTCTGAAATCCGGCGTCATCGGCTTCACTGCCGCCGCCACCGAGGCTGAACAGTGGGCCGGCGGAACCGCCCATACCACCCTTCAGTTCTTCGGCTTTGCGTGCCGGAGCTCCGACGCTCCGCCTGCATTTGCACCGGCGTCACCACCGGCTTCCGCGGCAGCTTCCTTCAGAATCTCTTCGTTGGAGCGGCAGCTGAGCCCGATTTTGCGATCGGCGGTGTCGACTCGAAGGATACGAACTTCGATTTCGTCACCAACGTTGACCATGCTTTCCGGGTGTTCGACCTTTTCGTCGGACAGTTCAGAAACGTGCAGCAGGCCTTCCAGTTCGTCTTCCAGTTCGACAAACACGCCGAAGTTGGTGATCTTGGTGACCTTGCCTTTGACGTTGCTGCCGGGGCTGTACTTTTCGGGAATCGTGGTTTCCCACGGGTCGTTGTCCAGCTGTTTCAGGCCCAGTGCGATGCGGCGACGGTCCTGGTCGACGGACAGAATCTCGCATTCCAGCTTGTCGCCCTTCTTGAGCATTTCGTTGGAGTGCGAAATCTTCCGAGTCCATGACATGTCGCTGATATGCAGCAGGCCGTCAACGCCTTCTTCCAGTTCGATGAAGGCACCGTAGTTGGTGAGGTTGCGGACGGTGCCGCTGACCTTCTGGCCGACCGGATATCGTTCCAGCACGTTGTCCCAGGGATTGGCCTGAGTCTGCTTCATGCCGAGGCTGATTTCCTGCTTGTCCTCGTTGATGCCGAGAACCATGACTTCCACCTGGTCGCCAATGGCCACCAGTTCGCTGGGGTGGTTGACTCGGCGAGTCCACGACATTTCGCTGATGTGGACCAGCCCTTCGATGCCGTCTTCCAGTTTGACGAAGGCACCGTAGGACAGCACGTTGACGACTTCGCCCTTGATGGTGGAGTCGACAGGATACTTTTCGGAAATGTTTTCCCAGGGGCTCTTCGACTTCTGCTTCAGGCCCAGGGCGATCTTTTCCTTTTCGTAGTCAATGTTCAGAATCATGACTTCGATCTTGTCATCGATTCGAACCATTTCCGTCGGATGGTTAATTCGGCCCCAGCTCATATCGGTGATATGCAGCAGACCGTCAATGCCCCCGAGGTCGACGAAGGCACCGAAATCGGCAATGTTCTTGACCGTTCCCGGTCGAATATCGCCGATCTTGAGGACAGACAGCAGTTCCTTCTTTTCCTTTTCGCGAGCTTCTTCGATGAGGCGGCGGCGGGAAACGACGATGTTCTTGCGAGCTTCGTCGATCTTCAGGATCATGCATTCGATGTCTTTGCCGATGTAGTCGCCGATATCTGACGGACGACGCACATCGACCTGGCTGGCTGGCAGGAACACGTTGACACCGTTCTTGATGACTTCTTCGCCAACCACTTCGCGGCCGATCTGAACCAGCAGACCGCCTTTGATTTTGCGAACAACCGGGCCCTTGACCACATCGCCTTCGGCATGGGTCTTGATAATGTCTTCCCAGTCGCGAATGCGTTCGGCCTTCTTCTTCGAAAGCACGATCAGGCCGATCGAATCTTCGAATTCTTCCAGCAGAACTTCGATGACGTCACCGGGTTTCGGCAGAGTGCGCCGTCTTCCCATTCGTCTCG
Organism: Planctomycetaceae bacterium; assembly: GCA_041398865.1. Taxonomy (GTDB): domain Bacteria; phylum Planctomycetota; class Planctomycetia; order Planctomycetales; family Planctomycetaceae; genus Fuerstiella. Next base: position 144,514 of record JAWKTY010000013.1, on the reverse strand, counting down.
CTGAATGACGCCTTCGCTCTTGTAACCGATGTCAACGACCACTTCTTCGTCGTCAACCCGCACCACGGTGCCGGTAAGAATGTCGTTTACGTCGTAAGTATTTGCTTCCTTCTGGATTTCTTCATCCAGGTCGATTGTGCCATCGATCAGAGCATTCAGCTCGTCGTCGTCAACGTTGAATTCGCGAAGGAGAAAACGGTCAACCATAAAATGTGCCTGAAACAGTTACTCATTCCGGGGCAGAATTGGCCTGTGCCGCAGAATGAACCCAAAAAAAGGAATCGCTCGCCGGGCTGCGAAGACCGGAACTTCGCATCAAAAAGAACCCTGCAGAACACGGGTCGCGGATCATACCGTCCCCCGGGTTCCACGTCCAGAAGCAGATTCTGCCTGTTTTCGGCAGTTTTCGAGGGCCAACTTCTGCCGGAATGGAACTTTGCGAGGGATCGGTTTGCAAAATGTCGATGGACGGGTATGCTTTGCCGACCAGAGGCGCTTCCGTTACGCGCTGTCCCTGTTTCCCGGTAACACAAGAATTACGACGATGGAGATCTTTTGTGGTTAAGTTGCGGCTGCGTGATAATGAAAGCGTGAACGATGCGGTGAAGAGGTTCCGTAAACTTGTTGAACATGCCGGCATCAAACGAGAAATGCGCAAGCGCGAATTCTACGAAAAACCCAGCGATGAGCGCCGTCGTAATCGTCGTCGAGCGGAAATGCGAGTTCGCAGTTCTCAGCGTCAGCCGCAGATTGGCGGTTGATTTTCCCCGGAAATCGGAAACCCCGGCGAAGTCGTTCGGTCACTATGAAGACCTTCATCATTGCAGCTCAGATCATTGGTATCTGCGACAAATCTGTCCGCAGCCGGACCTGACCTGCCTGAGTTCTCGCCAGAATCCAAGACTCACCAGCCCTCAGGTTTCCTGAGGGCTTTTTTTGTGACCCTGTTTGCAGACTCAAGAAACAAACATGTCCAGAATCCAGCTGTATGACACAACTTTGCGAGACGGTTCTCAGGGAGAAGGCATCAGCTTCTCTCTGCAGGACAAGCTGATGATTGCCGCCAAACTGGATGAACTGGGCTTCGACTACATCGAAGGCGGCTACCCGCTGGCCAATCCGAAGGACGAAGAGTTCTTTCAGCGAGCTGCTGACATGGACTGGAAGCATGCCCGCGTCACAGCTTTCGGGATGACCCGCAGAAAAGACATTGCCGCATGTGACGACGTGGGAATGAAGGCTCTTGTCACCAGCAGAGCTCCTGTGGTCACCATTGTCGGAAAAACCTGGGACCTGCACGTGACCGAAGTGCTGCGAGTGTCGCTTCAGGAGAATCTGGCGATGATTCGCGACAGCATTGCCTATGTCAAATCGGAAGGCCGGGAAGTGATCTACGACGCCGAACACTGCTTCGACGGATGGCGAGCCAATCCGGATTACGCACTGCAGACATGGCAGGCCGCCGCGGAAGCCGGCGCCGACATGATCTGCATGTGCGACACCAACGGCGGCTCACTGCCCGAAGAAATCGCCGCCGCGGTGGAGGCACTCAGGAAGAATCTTTCAGTGGCTGTTGGGATTCACTGCCACAACGACAGTGAACTGGCCGTTGCGAATTCTCTGGCGGCGGTGAAAGCCGGAGCGGTTCAGGTTCAGGGGACGATCAATGGAATTGGCGAACGCTGTGGCAACGTCGACCTGATTTCAATGGCGGCTAACCTGGCGCTGAAGCTGAAACACGAGGTTCTCGTTGACCGCGGAATTGAACGACTGACCGAACTTTCCCGCTATGTCTACGAGATGGCGAACATGAACTTCCGCAACGGCCAGCCGTTTGTCGGAAGCAGCGCATTCGCTCACAAAGGCGGAATGCATGTTCATGCGGTGAATCGGATTGCTCACAGCTACGAACATATTCCTCCGGAGTCTGTCGGCAATGCTCGTCGTGTTCTGGTGAGCGAACTGTCCGGCCGGTCCAACATCATGGCCAAGACAACCAAGTTTCGGCTGCAGGAAGATGCTGATCTGCAGGCTCGCATTCTGAATGCTGTCCAGGATCTGGAAAACGATGGTTATCAGTTTGAGGCTGCCGAGGCTTCGTTTGATCTGCTGGTGATGAAGCAGGCCGGGACTTACCGTCAGACGTTTGTGCTCGAACACTATCGGGTGAACGTCGAGAACCAGTCACGTGAACCGATGACTGAGGCGATTGTCAAAGTGACGGTCGATGGAGCTGTGCGTCACGTCGTCGGCGAAGGTGACGGCCCCGTGAATGCACTGGATTCCGCACTTCGAAAGGCTCTGTCGGAATCCTATCCGGGGCTGTCGGAAATGAGTCTGATGGACTATAAGGTTCGAGTCATCAACAGCACCGAGGGAACGGCTGCTCGGGTGCGAGTTGTAATCGAAAGCAAAGACAAAAACGCCGTGTGGAGCACCGTCGGGGTCAGTGAAAACATCATCGAAGCCAGCTGGATCGCTCTGGTGGATGCCTTCGAGTACAAGATTCATCGCGACCGAGGTGTCGTGACGGTGTGAGCAATTGCTGACGTCCGGATCGTTCTGCCGGAACCGCACGATTGAATTCAGAGAAGTCGCGGGTACAACTTCCCGCCGTTCCGGTTTCGTCATCATCCGGTTTGCTCTGAAGCAAATTCTCCAGACAACATTCTCTTCTTCAAGTCGATATCCGATGTCCACTCAAAAGCCCCTGCCCTTCGATGAACAGATGATTCGGCGAATTGCTCAGCAGTTTCCGACTCCGTTTTATCTTTATGATGAAGCCGGCATTCGTCGGACCTGCCGCGAATTGAATTCGGCATTTTCATGGAGTCCTGGGTTCCGAAATTACTTCGCTGTGAAGGCGACGCCGAATCCTCATATCCTGGACATCGTTCGCAGCGAAGGTCTGGGCGCGGACTGTTCCAGCAGGGCGGAACTCATCCTGAGTGAAACCGTCGGTCTGCGCGGCGAAGAGATCATGTTCACGTCGAACAATACTCCATCGCATGAATACCAGGCGGCGAAGGATCTGGGAGCGATTCTGAATCTGGACGACATCAGTCATATTGACTACGTGGACCAGACTGTCGGTCTGCCGGAACTGGTCTGTTTTCGATACAACCCCGGACCGGCTCGGGAAGGCAACGTGATCATCGGTCGCCCCGAGGAAGCCAAATACGGGTTTACGGAAGCTCAGCTGTTCGAAGGCTATCAGATGCTGAAGGACCGCGGAGTTCAGCGGTTTGGCCTGCACACGATGGTAGCCAGCAATGAACTGGATGGCAGCTTCTTCGCCGAAACTGCTCGGATGCTGTTCGACCTGGTGGTGAGAATCCACAATCAGCTGCAGATTCGCATCGAATTTGTAAACCTGGGTGGTGGAATCGACATACCCTATCGACCTGAACAGAAGCGAGTGGATCTGGCGGTGGTCGGGCAGTCTGTTCGGGAACTTTATGAGCGGATGATCGTTCCTGCCGGGCTGGATCCACTGAAGGTTGTTCTGGAAAACGGTCGAATGATCACCGGGCCTCACGGATATCTGATTACCGAATGCATTCACCACAAGCACATCTACCGAGACTACGTCGGTGTTGATGCCTGCATGGCAAATCTGATGCGCCCCGGAATGTACGGGGCGTATCATCACATCACGGTGCTGGGCAAAGAGAATGCCGCTCATGACCGAACAGTCGACGTTGTGGGATCACTGTGTGAAAACAACGATAAGTTCGCGGTCAATCGACAGTTGCCGGAAGTCAGTCGCGGCGACCTGCTGGTCATTCATGATGCCGGAGCTCACGGGCATTCGATGGGATTCCAGTACAACGGCAAACTTCGCAGTGCCGAACTGCTTCTGATGGAGAACGGAGATGTTCGTCAGATTCGCCGAGCGGAAACGTATGACGACTACTTCGCGACGATGGACCTGGCCGGGTTTCAGTCGTTTTGTCAGCCGGCGGCCGCGCGCTGAGCAACTCCTGGTCGTGATTCCGGGGGCCAGGAACAGCTGTCCGTTGTTTCTTCGGTGATCGGTTTCCGGATGGGAACAGGAGTCAGGTCGAACGACCTGCGGTCAACCTGATTTGCCAACCGGAGGCTGACGCGACTCACCCGTCTTCCATGAGTCGTTTGAGTCGTTCGGTCAGTTCCTGTCGGGCTCGGAAGATTCGACTGCGGACCGTGCCGATCGGGATGTTCAGCACCTCAGAAATCTGCTCATACGTCATTCCGTCGATTTCTTTCAGCACCAGCGGCTGACGGAATTCTTCGTTCAGCTTTCCCAGTTCGCTTCTGATGAGTTCGATCTGTTCTGCTGTTGTCATTCGATGGTCAGGGCTGGCGTCCGGGCGATCATCCTGAGCCTGATTTCCGGCGGAAACCGTCTGCTGATCCAGTGACACCGTGCTGATTCTCTGCTTCCGTCGACGGCTGATGGCAGCGTTCATCGCGACGCGATACAGCCACGAATAGAACGCGGATTCCTGCCGGAACGTGCTCAGCTTGCGCCATGCCGTGACAAAGGCCGACTGAGCAGCATCGAGAGCATCATCCCGACTTCCCAGTGCGTGCTCCAGACTGTGAGTGAGGCGTTCTTCGTAACGCCGCACCAGAACGGTGAACGCGTCGACGTCGCCTTCGACGGATCGCTGGATAAGTCGAGTGTCTGAGTCGTGTTCCGTCACAGTTGTTCCCGATTCACTGCTGCAGTGAATGCACTGTTGCCGGCTGTTCTGCAGTCTTCGCCGGGGGATTTCGTCGGGACAGCCACCACATCAGGCTGCAGCCGGAAATGAACAGACCGATACTCATCAGCTGAGAAAACGTCAGTGCGGTCCCCATTCTGCCGGGTTCGTCGTTGCGAATGGATTCCAGAATGAATCGATTGACGGGGTAAATGATCGAGCCCAGCGCCAGGACGGACCCTTCAAACGGACGACGGGGAAAGTACCACGTCAGCAGTCCGGCCAGCAGAAAGGCAAGGACCGAGCTGTACAGCTGGGAAGGATGAAGAGCAATTGTTCGCAGCACCACATGCTGTGACTGCGCTGTGCGCTGAATGGGATGTTCCGAGTCGTCGGTCACCCGAAGTCCATAGTCGGGAAGTTCAAGCGTTGTTGCAGGGACTCCATTCACTTCCAGCAGCGGTTCGTTTGTTTCCAGCGATCGCTGCAGAAAGCGGCCGACGGTCATGCTGTCTTCGGGAAAATGAACGGCCCACGGCAGACTGCAGGCAGCTCCGAAACAGCATCCGTAAAGAAAACAGCCGATCCTTCCAAAACCAAGTCCCACAAACAGCGACGGCATAATGACGTCGGCCAGCTGCAGCGGGCGAAGGTTGTGACGACGGCAGTACATAACAAGCCCGGCGACTCCACCAATGATGCTGCCGTAGAAAACGATGCCGCCGTCCCATAGAGCGATGGCGGCGGTAAGGATTTCACTGCCGTGCTTTCCCCGGAAGACCAGATGTCCGTACTGCAGCAGGTACACGATTCGTGCCCCGATGATTCCCGGGATCAGCAGCCACATCATCATGTCCCAGATGACTTCCGGATTCAGACCGGCCTTCTGTGCTCGGTGGCCTGCCAGCCACGTGGCAGATGTAAATCCCACGAACAGCATGAAGCCGTAGCCGAAGACCGGAATCCCGGTTCGAACAAACCACAGCGAGGTAAATGAGCTGACAGCCAGTCCGATCGGAATGATGGCCCAGAAGACAAGCGAAGAAATCACCTGCGAGCGACTTCGGGTGGTCCGCCAGACCATTGTCAGGCCGACTGCGGCGATCATCAGGAACGTCAGAATCGCCCAGCCAAATCCAACGTGCAGTTCGTTGCCGACACTTTCCAGTCGAAACAACTGGTCGAAGACGATTCGGAGCAGAACTTTTCGCATAAAGACCTCAACAGAGCGGGAGTCCTGCCGCAGATGGTGGCCAAAACGAAACGGCGGGGACGGCGGAGTCTAGCGAAAACCGGCATGTGAACGAAACTGCAGTCTCTGATTGTCGATCAGCCGGGTCGTGCCAACCTTTGCTGCCACCAGTGCCACTGCCGAGCTGCTGGCAGGTCCGGCTGGCTGCAGCGTCGATTCATCGGCGACGACTGCGTATTGCAGCGAAACACCAGCCTGTTCACTGAGTTCAGCCTGGATCGCCAACCGGCATTCATCCGGAGAAGCACCGGCTGCTGCCAGATCCTTCGCGGTGAACAGTGATCGTGACAGTGCCAGTGCCTGCTGTCGTTCTTCGGCGGACAGGTAGCGGTTCCGGCTGCTCATTGCCAGTCCATCCGGTTCGCGAATAATCGGACAGGTGACAATTTCCACGCTCCAGTTCAGGTCAGCCACCATGCGGCGGATGACCAGCTGCTGCTGGTAGTCCTTCTGCCCGAAGTAGGCCCTGTCCGGAAGGGTGATGTTGAACAGCTTGGCGACGACCGTGGTCACTCCGTCAAAATGACCGGGCCGAAGAGCACCTTCGAGAATCTTCGTGAGTTCTGTGACCCGCACAATGCTCTGAGCACCATCGGAATACATCTGATCGGCTGCAGGTGTCATCACCAGGTCTGCCCCCGCGTTGCGGCAGTGTTCCAGGTCTGCGTCGAGTGTACGGGGGTACTTCTGAAAATCTTCTCCAGGGCCGAACTGAGTCGGATTCACGAAAACAGTGGTGACAACAAAGTCGCAGTCGCGTTTTGCAGCGTGGATCAGGCTGACGTGGCCGGCATGCAGCGCGCCCATGGTGGGAACGACTCCAATACTGGCCCCGCTTCGCTGAATGCTGCGAATTCGACTGCGGACTTCGTCAGGTGCAGACAGGACTTCCATCGGGCTCATATTCTCCGACGGCCGACGCCTATCCGATTTCCGGAACGACGTATGGAGCGCGATACTGTCGCTTCATAAATGCGTTCGCGGCATCGGCATGTTCGCCGGTGAAAGCTTCCGCTGCCGGGTCAAACGTCAGCAGGGGACTGAGGTGAATGTCGTCACTTTCCAGTTTGACGTCATGAGCTTTGAGATGCTGTTCCATTTCCGCGACCAGCCCCTGCCAGATTCCGCTGTCACCGGTGACAACGGAGGCGTCACGACTGCGGAACGGTTTGCCGGTCTGGAAGGCGATGTTGGCAAGATTGCACCAGCCGGTACTGTAGTGGCCGACCTCAACATCGGTGTTCAGGCTGGACACATTGCGGCTTCGGACGGCATCAATGAAATTCTGCTGATGAATTCCATTGCCGCTGTTGCCTTTGAACCGGCGAATTTGCTTTCCGTCGCTGTCATAGGCAACCGCCCCGCCCCTCTGGCCTTCCAGTCGGCCACCTTCGCAGTAAGCAATATAGCCGCTGCCGGGGCCCGGGTGTTTGGGCGAACCCTTCACTCCGGGGCCAGCCGTGAGGTTGGATAGTCCGATCACGACGGGAATTGTTCCGGTATCGAAATAGACAAAGTGGACGTTGGGTGTATCTCCCGCGTCATTCCATGCGACTCGCCCGCCTGCTCCGAAGATCCCCTTCGGAAGACTGACTTCATCCCGGAAGACGTTGTTCCGCAGATCGTCCAGCACATGGACGCCCCAGTTGCCCATCTCACCGGACCCGGTGTTGAAATCCCAGTGCCAGTCGTACTGCAGCTTGTCACGGAAAATCGGTTTATCCTGAGCCGGGCCGAGCCACAGGTCGTAATCGATGCCGGAATCGATCTCCAGCGGCGTGTCACGTTTTCCAATCTGTCCTCGAACTCCGTAACGGTTGACGCGCGCTGTGAGGATATTGCCGAGCGATTTCTGTTCGTGCAGGAAGTCTTTGATTTCCTTCTGCATCGGGTCGCTGCGCTGCTGAGTCCCCACCTGACAGATACGATTGTATTTGCGAGCTGCAAGGACAGTCTGTCGGCCTTCCCACTGGCTGTGTGAGAGGGGCTTTTCAACGTAGACGTCTTTGCCGGCTTCCATTGCCCAGATCGCAGCAAGGCAGTGCCAGTGATTGGTCGTTGCGACAATGACGGCATCGATGCTGTCGTCTTCAAGCAGCTTGCGGAGATCAGAAAAGCCCGTCGCTTTGGGAAATCGGCCCAGAGCCTTGCCGACACGACCTTCTTCAGGATCGCACAGCGCTGTGACATTCACGCCGTCCATCTTTCCGAACTGTCCCATGTGTTCGTTCGCGCGACCACCGCAGGAAATAAATCCCACGTTGATGTCATCGACGGCCATCCGGGCTCGAGATGCGGACGGAAAAGCAAATGCGGCACCTGCTGCTGCGGCAGAGGCCATAAACTGACGACGACTGACAGACATGATGACTCCCGGTAGAAAGTAATGAACTCGACGCCGGGATTATCGCCGGAACGCGAGCCGGTTTCCACCGGTGGCCCAGTCGTTCACGCCGCCGGGACAAAGAGAGTGGACCAGCCGTGGCGTGATCGCTCCGCGCGCCCTGCCCTTAAATGGCAGGAGCCTGGAGTTGACACTCCAGGCTCCAGTTGCCGGCCTGACTGGAATCGCCAGGATTATCTGGCGGCCGCGTCCCACCACCACCGGCGGTTCTGCTGTCCCAGCGGTGTTGCTCGGGTGCATTGGGCAGCCAGTTCTTCGACCTTCGGCATTTCTGCGCCGTCTGCCATCAGTCCCGCGATTTCTGCACGAACCCCGCCAGCCACCTGAACGACGACGCTGCGTCCTCCATAAACTCGGAAGTGAGCAGCTGTCATGAGTTCTGTCGGAACTTCCACAGTCGAAGGTCGATAGTCGCCCGCTGATGCAAACGCGGATGGTGTCCAGCCAGCCTGCTGAGCCAGTCCGTGGGTGTGAACAAGTGCACTGACCATGGCCAGATCGAAAATATTCTGCAGGTCGGCGAAGACCGGATCCTGTTTGGCCAGTTCAGGCAGATACTTCGTGAACAGTTCTGCAAATTTCGCGTTGGCTCCTGTGGACTTGCCGGTGGCAGTTCGCTGACCACCTGCTTTGACAATCTGATCTTCAGAAAGACACTCGATTGCACTGCCGGCGAACTGGAAGACGTCACCTTCAGGTGACACGTTGACAGCATTGTATCCGACGGCCATCCACCATCGCAGAGCATCCATGGAACCGGATCCTCGCTGTTCCGATCGTGAAAGAAGATCGAAATAGCTTTTCATTCCTTGCGGGCCCTGGCGTTTGCCGATGCCGATTTCCTTCATGCGGTAGTCTGCTTCAACGATCACGGATGCGACTCGGGAATTGTGCGGAACACCCTGAACAACGACATTCTGCAGGCCCAGCGTCTGCTCAAGGTGCTGAGTGAACTGAGCCGCGGTGGCGGGATTCAGCTTGTTCTGATTCGCTTTCACAAACTGCTGCACAGCGGCAACCTGAACCTGTTTGGGGTCGATCGTGCAGAGAAAACCCTGAGTTCCGCCCTTGCCGAAGGTGCGAGTGAGCGTCACAAGATCGTCCAGGTTCAATGTTGGTCGTCCGGTTGAGACACTGACTGCTCGATGCTGAGCATCCACGGTCCAATCACCAGCGGGTCCGGCTACCACAATGTCCCCGGTTTCGGGAAATACCAGCAGGTATTCGATTCTGCTCAGTCCGGCAATTGTTCGGACGTCATCGGGAATCGGCTGGCCAGCCTTCAGCAGTTCGGCAACATGTGCTTCCAGTCGGGGCAGTGACACCATTCGGAAGGAGGCGTTTGTGCGAGGATCTGCGTTATGGTTCGCCTGTTTGGCGAGCTCTGCTGCCTTCAACAGGTGCGAATCATCGGTGATGGTTTTCAGTGCTTCCAGGACGGCCGGGGCGGCGACCAGGACCCCCTGTTGAGAGATTGAAAGCTGTCCACCTTCCCCGTCGACGTCAAACCACTTCGCCGGAGGGCTGGTCTGTTGCTGAATCAGCATCAGAATTTCGCCGAAGTTGGCAAAGGGGCTGCCACCACCAGGCTGAGGAGCAAGCCGCTGTGCCGTCTCTGCCGTCTGAGTATCGCCGCTCAGCCGAGCTGCTCGTCCAATCTGACCGAGGGCTGTCGAGAAGTCGCCCTGCTCTGCAGAAATGCGAGCCTGCATCTTCAACAGTGTTGCCTGAGCTCCAGCGTCCAGCTGCTGATCCTCGGCCAGCAGGGGGGACGTCATTAGAGCCAGAAAGGTTGCAGCAAGCAGATTGATTCGCAGCATGAATGACGCCTTTGTCCGACCCGGCTGGTCGGCGAAGTGAGTACCTGGGGTCCGGCCCGTGGAATTGGTCCGCGCAAGAGCTCCATCCAGCGCGCGATTCTCCTGCTATCAGGATCGTCTTCAGAGGCGGCGACGTCAAGAAATTTCCGGGATTTCGGAGCGATCGAAGACGTTTCGCCGGGCTTCAAAGCGGCGTCTTTACTGGTCAGTCAGCGGATACAGATTACACTCAGGAAATGCGGTCCGGAAATGCCGCCGCAGCTTTCCATAACCCTGAATCCGGAAGAACCGGACCAATGCCAGAACTGCCGGAAGTCGAAACCATGGTTCGCGGTGTTCGTCCCGAGGTTCGGGGCCGAAAAATCACTGACTTCGAAGTTTGTGCCTGTTCGAAGAAGCCGATTTCGATGACGCCGACTGGCAGGACGTTTCGCCGGCGAGTGAACGGAACTGTCATTCAGGACGTCCGGCGGCTTGCCAAACGAATTGTCGTGGAACTCAGTTCACACGATGCGATCGTGATCGAACCTCGCATGACCGGTCTGCTGCTGGTGGCCGCTCCGCCGACTCGGGAACACCGGCGCCTCTGTTTCCATCTTCAGGCGGCTGAGGGGATGGCTGAATCCTTTGAGTTCTGGGATCGTCGAGGTCTGGGAACCGTTCGACTGCTCACTGCCAGGCAACTGGCAGAGCTGTCTGCGACTCTGGGGCCGGACGCACTGACGATCACAGCCGACGAACTTGGCCGCGTCCTTCAGGGAAGCATCCGTCCGATTAAGGTTCTGCTGCTGGATCAGCAGCGAGTCGCCGGGATTGGAAATCTGTACGCCAGTGAGATTCTGCATCGAGCTCGGATATCGCCGGAACGCCCTGCTGCAGAATTGACTTCAAAAGAGATTCGCCGACTGACGCAGTCGACCCACGAAATTCTGGAAATGGCAATTCGCTACGAAGGGTCAACGCTGTCCGATGGCACATACCGGAATGCCCTGAATCAGGATGGCGGCTATCAGAACGAACATCGAGTTTACCAGAAGGCCGGGGAACGGTGTCCCGACTGCCGCCGAGGAGTCATTCAACGAATCGTGCAGGCTCAGCGATCAACGTTCGTCTGTCCCGTCTGTCAGAAATAGATTTTCACAGCGGCGATCTTTACTGTGAACAGGATCAGCGTCCGATCCAAATCCTGCCGATTGCAGACAGGGAATTGTGATTTGTCGGCCCAGGTTCTCAGTTCGTTTCCACATTCTTCAGGCTGCTTGCTGAAAACAGGACGAATCATGGCAGGGTCGTACCTGTCACAGTTTTTCGCAGGCGTTCTTTCCACAAAGCAATTTCGTCCGCATTCCGCTGCTGTCGCAGGTCGACTCGTCCGCGAACGTCAAAAAATCCAGTGATCGACAGTTCCTCAGATGTCCGCGGAAGCGTTATCCCAAGTCGGCCGTCGGGGTGAATCAGCAGTGCCTGCCATTCGGACGTCTGCGCATGAGTCAGCAGCAGGCATCGGTCTTGGGGAGGGGCCAGGAGACTTCGTCCATGGCTCAACGTCAGGGCTTCTGAACCGGCTCCCGCCATGTCGAGCAGTGTCGGCATCAGGTCCAGGTGACTTGTCAGGTGGGTGATCGTTTGAGCGTGATGATTCGGCGAGAAAATCATCAGAGGTGTTCGGGACTGGATGTCTGACAGCCGAGTTCCATGGCACAGAAACCCGTCATCCAGAAACGATTCACCGTGATCGCCCGTGATGACCACGATCGTATTTGTGTCTTCAACGGAATTGAGGAAGGTATCCAGTTCCGCGTCCAGAAAGGCGGCCGCCTTCAGGTAACGATTTTGAAGCTGATCAGCCGGTGACGGATTCTCCGGAAGCGGGGGCACAGATGCCGGGGGCTTCCGGTCGTATTCCGGTGGATAGTCGTAGTCGTAATGAGTTGCCATCAGAATAGAAAACACCAGCTGGGGAACCTGAGCGGAATGCAGCTGATCGGAAATCCATCCCAGAGTCCGGCGATCATTATCGTGCCACGGGTTGCCACGTTCTGAAAATGTCGTCAGCTGATCGAAATTCAGCGGGCTGATGAATTCGTTCATTCGACAGAAATTGACGCTGCAGCTGCAGACGGACTGCCGGTGATAACCGAGCTGCTTCCATTCTGAACAGGCCTCGGACGGAAGCTTTTGATCCAAAGTTGCGTCATAACTGAGCGGTATCCGACTGTACAGACAGGCGAATGCTCCCAGCTCCGAGCAATTCGATGCGGAAAAATGCTGCTCGGCAAGGATGGCCTGCGTTGAGCGCCGGGCAAGTCGCGGCAGGTGTCCCGCTTCGAGCAGATCGTAGCGGAGGCTTTCCGTCAGCAGGATAACAATATTCGGCCGAGCCGCGGAACCTGATTTGGTTTCAGCTGATGCCATCCGCAGTGGTCTCTGAGTCGGATTGTCAGAAGGCCGACAGAGCGCACGGACATCAGCAACCACGTCGGCGAAGTCTTCCCGGCACGGTCGGCCGAATGCTGCCGTGCCGTATTCGGCGATCCGATCGGGATGAAACAGCCAGCCTCGAAAGGCCATTGCAGAATGCAGCTGTTCCAGACACTGTCGATTGCTGATGCATTCCCGCACCGGGACAATTCCGACGATCAGCAGAACAACAGTGACCCAGGCTGCCCTGCAGATCGGGGATATCAGATTCTGAGATGGTCGGCAGCTCCACAGACGGATGATCAGATGGCAGCCTGTGAAAAGCAGAACAATTCGGCAGCCGATAATGAACATCGCTTCCTGAATGCCCAGCGTCAGAGTACTGACATCACCGCCCAGCGAAAGATCTTCGGTCATCATTGCCTTATCGACGTAGTGCCACAGGCTTGCGCCGGTGACACACTGCAGTCCGCAGTCAATCATCAGCCATGCAAGAACGGTCAGATGCCAGGTCCACGCTGCTGTTCGCACCACAGCCCCGCGGTTTTTCCAGTGGCTGGCAGCGATGATCAGAATTGTCGGCAGACTGACCAGCAGTGTTCTTGACCAGAGGGACCAGACAACAATCACCTGATCCGCCGCTGAAAGATTCATCGTGAACAGCAGGAGCGGCAGATTCCAGAAGATGCCGAATTCGAACCATGCGACCATCAGAGAGCTGAATGCCCAGATCACGATGGCGGATAGAATCCTCGCTGAACGATCCACTGAATCTGTTACTGGATGGGACATCTGTCTGTTTGCATGGACCGGTAAGGGGCGTTCCGCCGGTCTTCCCACAACCACGACGTCCCTCAGAAAGAGGCTTAGCCGCGTCGGTGGGGCACCGGACCGGAAAATCTACGTCGGGGAATCTCAATCACGGAATTCTTCGCTCAATCCCTTCTCGGCCGTTGAATCCGTACGACGGAGATTGAGGGTTCTGACGATTTTGCCTGGGCCGAATCCGCCGCAGGCAGTTCGTAGATGCGCCAGACCTGGTTGCTCCAGACGGGTTCCTGTTCGAACGGTCCCAGGCTTCGAGTGACAAGGTGAGTGATTCCTGTCTGCTGCCGGAGCCGCCGGAGGTCCGAACGACTGAACTGTTCGTCGGAAAAAGCTGCAGCTGACCATCGGTAAACGGCCCACAGTCGCCGATCCCATTCCAGAATTCCAGCGGCATCCTGCGGACAGTCCTTAATACAGACATACTCAGCGCGTTCTGCATACCACTTCAGTCCGAAACTTTCTCGCGGCCCGTAGACGAGGCTGTCTGCGGGGGTATTCTGCTTCAGCCAATCACAGGCTTCCTGCCAGGTGACGAACTGCTCTGCCGTCCAGCCGACCGGTGCTGAGGGGCGAGTCATTCCGGCGGCCAGAAGCGTGCCGATCACCAGAAGGAACGCCCCGGTGTTGCCGCCACGCGATCGAACTCGGAACACGGCCGCACTTGCTGCCAGCGCGGTCGAAATTGGCAGAAGCGAATCGAAGAAGCGAAACGGGTAAAACTTCAGCAGAGCTGCACGCCACTGCCAGTCCGGCATTTCAATGGCCGGAATTCTGTGCCATGCGATGGCAACGCCGACAACTGCGGTCAGCAGCGAGGTCAGCAACAGCGTCAGCCAGGATCGCCAGACGCTGTCCACATTCCCGACAGCCTCAGTCTGAGACGGCTGGCCCTGACGATTGTGTTTCCGCATCCACAACAGACAGCCGGTCAGGATCACGCACAGCAGTCCTGAATGAATCCATGCAGCCAGCGGAAACGTAGACGGGTCCAGGTGGTGAGCCAGTCGCCAGAACACCTGAATGAAGTTTGCCTTCTGCTGATCCGCAGGCGAAGTTTCTGATGTCACAACCAGGCGTACGGCCGGAACAAGTCCGGGAAGACCGGCGACCAGTGCCGTGATCAGGAAAACGGCTGGTTGAGTGACGCCTGAGGACTCAGAATCTGTTCGTTCCGAATTTGACAATCGACGGAAAGCTCGAATTGCTGTTTCGGAAATCGCGATGCCGATACAGAACCACATCCCGACAACCGGGTGCCAGGCGATCGCGATCCCGATCAGCACGCCGGCTGCCAGACACGTCCTGTTGTTCTGAGTTCGGCCGGGAGCCAGCCAGAATGCAACGCCGGCCAGCGAACACCCATAAGCGGGCACCTTGCTTTCGAACCCGCCAACGATCCATTCGCCCGAGAAACTGCCCGTCATCGCGATGAGGCAAAACAGACAGCCCGAAGAAATCAGACCGGCCGGTGTCAGGCCGAATCGCCGTCCGAGCACACACCATCCCCCGGCAAGCAAAGCCAGGCTTACGATTCTGCCGACGATCGCTGTGAACGACAGCGAGCAGCGAGCGGCCAGCGGCCCGATGATCCTGTAAAAGACTTCGTGGGCGTTTCCGGACTGCAGAAAGAAGTCCCGCTGACACCACTGCGGATCGAAGTAGAAGCGAGCCTTGCTGAGATAGTGCGGCTCATTGACTCCGGGGACAGGAACGCTCAGCAGCGATACGCCTACGAACACAAAGCTGATCAGAATCCATGACAGCAGCACTTCGCCGCGGCTGATCGAATGCTGCACGAATCTACTCGTCTATTTCTTCGTCTTCTTCACGGATTTTTTCGCCGCTGCTTTTTTTGCAGAGGCCGGAGCTTTGGCTGTGGACTTCTTCACCGCATCCGTCTTGCCTGCGCCTCCAAAGGCTCGATCCCAGTTTTCCCAGAATTTCGGCGTGGTCCCCGTTCGAACAATTGGTCCGCTCATCAATATGTTTCCGTAAATAATCCCAATGAGATTCTGCAGCGACGCTGCAAAGAGTTAACGCCACCAAACGACAATTCAGAGCCCCTGGCGAAGTGTTTGCCACTGCCCTGCCTCTGGTTCAATGATCGCAAACAGCGCGGGATTGTTTCCGGCCAGCCGATCACCGTCAAGGTTACACTCAGACATTCTGAAGTTCTGCGAAGTTCCGAAGGACCGATTTACTGCATTACTCAACGCTCTGAGCTGTGAAAGATCGTTCTTCGGCCATCAATCCGAAGCTGTCCCGAGATGACTCGGCGAATCGCTTCGGGATAGGCTTGTTTCTCCTCTTCAAATACCAGAGCAGCAATAGTGCCGGGATCGGCGCCCGGTGGAAGATTCACGGCTCGCTGCAGGACGATCGGGCCGTGGTCGTATTCGTTGTCAGCGAAATGAACGGTGCAGCCGCTCACCTGAACGCCTCGGTCGCAGACTGCCTGGTGGACATGATCTCCGTACATTCCTCGCCCTGCGAACGCGGGAATCAGTGACGGATGAATGTTCAGGACACGATTGCTGAAGTCTTCAGGAATCTGCAGCAGGCACAAATACCCCGCCAGCGTGACCAGATCCACATCGGCTGCTCGCAGTTTTTCAAACACAGCCCGGCTGAATTCAGCAGTTGATAAGAAGTCACTTCGGCAGACGGCTGCGCAGTTCAGTCCGGCGTTCTGAGCTCGGGTGACTCCGGCACACGTCTTCTGGCTGCTGATAACCAGAGGAATCTCAGCACGCAGAGTTCCCCTGCTGATGCAGTCCAGAAAATTCAGCAGCGTCGTTCCACCGCCGCTGATCAAAACACCAAGGCGAACGGGACGGTCTGTGATTGCGGGTAGGGTTGCGGACACGAGAAATCTGAGAGAAGGATCAGCGGTCAGAAATGCAGACGCATGCAGGTGGACATCAGAACTCCGGCGGGATCAGCGGTTCCGTCCGGGCGTTCGATAGCCATCGCCGTACAGACGATGATCGTTTCCCGCCGTCAGTGCTGACCCCAGCAGGTCTTCATAGGCAAAGCGTTCCGAACCGGGTTCTCCGGCCATCGGGTTTTCAAAGACCGGCACCTCGTTCACCACTTTTCTGAGACGGACCCGGTCTCGTTCTTCTCGCTGTGCCTGTCCCCAGAAAATCATCAGGACAACAACCAGAATCAGCGATGCCAGCACCATCGCACTGTCGCCGGATGCCTGTTTGGCCATGGATCGTGCCCTGGCTGCCAGCGGTGCGGCTGCGGGAACAGCACCTTCTGCAACCAGAGCCTGAACCTGATCGACTGTTGGTTCCCACGTAATTCCTCCGGCAAGAATCAGTGGTGCGATCCGATCAACGTCCTGAGAACTGTAAACATACCGTTTGAAAAAGCAGCCCGTCACAGTGACGCGGTCGACGACTTCGGCACCGACCGGAAAGTCCTGAGGCAGTGCCGGCGTGACCACGACGGTCGGATTGTTCTGCGAATCGTCCGTGAACAGCCAGAGTTCGTGAAGCGTTCTCCCGCCGAACAACATCCGGTCGCCGGGGTAGCTCATTGCGTGGCGAACATGTCCTCGCAGAGTCACCAGTTCTCCATGCCAGGCTTCCGGATGCTGGAACAGGTCCACAAACGTCTGAAACTCTTCCGGTCTGCGGTGATACTCGTGGTAACGCGCTGTTCGCTGCTTCAGACGTCGCTGGATACTTTCCGTTTGCCGCTGTCGCTGCTCGTCCGTCAGCTTTCCATTCTGCCCCTGACGCTCCAGAGCCTTAAGGTCCTGCTGAGCTTTCCGGGCGACATCAACCATCAGTGAATCGATCCGCGTTTTCAGGGTCTGACCGGCCAGCTGCACCTGCAGTCGGGAGTTCGTCATTTCGAGCTGCCTGAGTGTTTCATAGTACAGCCAGTTTTCTTCCGGTCTCAATCGCCGCTTGTCAATAGTGTGACTTCTGATCAGTTCAATGTGCGGGCGAGGTGAAATCAGTCTCAGAGCTTCGCAGTAAATCAATGGCCGACGATCGTCCCACCGTTTGACAACCCAGCCCTTTACCAGGACCGGAATCGAGGCTTCTCCTGTCCACGATTCGTTGACGTTCTGCAGTCCGCTGCCAGGTGTCATCAGCCCCTGAGTGTCGACCATGGCCAGCGAATCAATACCCGTCAGAGAGACAAGAGTTCCTCGCAGCAGCTTCTGCTCGCGAGCCGGCCGCAGATCGTCATCGGCGGACGCACTTAGAGAATCGGCATAGCGATCGCCCCCATCATGTCTCGCGACGATGATCGGGTTTGAGGTGTCAGTCGAAACGTCGAATTCGGAGTGAACCGCCCTTCAAACAGGACCGGACGCCCCACAAAATCCGCCGGGAAACCAACAATATCCTTTCTCAGGTCATATTCGGTTTTCTCGTCCGCGTCAGACAGCTTGGCGGGTTCTGCACCTCGAAACGGGTCCGGCAGAGAATTCAGTTCGGGCTGAACGGCCGCTGGTTTCAGATTGCCATGCTCCCACGCTCGACGGCGAGCTTCCTCAAACCGATAAAAACTTTCCTCCCAAGCGGCCTGATGATTTTCCTCGTCATCCGCGGCAACCGCTCCCGGTGTCGCCAGTGTCTGCTGCAGTGCCCTTCTCTTTTTGTTTTCAATGACCTGCAGCATCTGCAGATATGCCTGCTCTTCCTCAGCCGTCAGAAATGCGTCTCCATGCGCAAAGATTGTCGAGTCCGGGAATCTGAGATCAGCGATTGATGTGGAGAACTGCGCCCAGTCGAAGGATGAATTCGCAACTGTGGACTTGACCGTGGAATCAAAGTTCGCTTCCGGAGTTCGAATCGGACCGGATGGAAAACGCCCTGCCCGATCAGACTCGCGAGCTCTGCCCGATGGATCCCGAGCCGGGTCGAATTCAGAATTCCGGTCCAGAATTCGACTCTGGCCTGCCGGACGAATGACGTCCGAGTTCAGCGACCGGTTTCTCAGCGGAGGAAGCTCAGTTACGGATCCATTGTCGCTCCGTTCCCACCATGCACCTTCTGACGGCTCAGAACCGGAAGGTCGAAACGGTACGGAACGACTGGATGACACAGGACCGGGTGCAGAAGAATCGGGTTCTTCAGAACGGACACTTCTGCCGGGAGGATTTGAAGGTACGGCGAGCGGTGTTCCCATGAGCTCTTCGAATGAAGGAAACTCAGCGCTGGGACGCACCTGCTGAGCCTGCGAGACGCTGCAGCACAAAACCAGACTCACCAGCAGCGATGGAATCCACCAAGCTGCGGAGTGTGATCTGAGAAAGTGTGAAATGTGAATAACAGCCATCTGGAACGTTCCCTGTCTGCCGAAAGTCCGTTCCCGGCAGTTTAGGCTGTTCCCTGGTCTTCCCGCCAGTGGCATTTTTCGCCCGAGTACGCCGAATTCGGAAAAACCGGCTGTGTTTCTGAGACCTGCCGTTACGGATCAGTTCTGTCGACCGGACGAATGGGGCCTCAGAATCCCGGCGCATCTTCTGTTGGCGTCAGCAAATCAATGCAGGCTTTGCAGGTACGCAATCAGATCGGCCAGCTGTTCGACCGTCAGATTGCCGACGATTCCTTTGGGCATCATACTGATGTCCTGTTTCACGCGTTCGTCGATGTCCTGTTGAGGCAGCTCTTTGGACAGGCCGTCGGTACCTCGCACGGAAACCGTTTCCGCACTTTCCAGCACAACAAAGCCCGTGTGCACTTTGCCGTCGGCCATGACAAAGGTCCAGGTGTCGAAACCCTGAGCGATCTTCTTGCTGGGGTCGAGGATGGATTCCAGCAGTTCCTCTTTCTTGTAGCGTTTGCCGATGTCGACCAGATGCGGGCCTTTCGGCTGCTGGCCGTTGGCAAAGGTGTGACAGTTGATGCAGCTTTGGGCTTTAAACAGTTCTTTGCCCGCGTCAGGGTTGCCGCTTAGTGGCATGACTTTGGCGATCACGCTGGCTATGTCGATGTTCGCGATCTGGTTGGGATCGTTGGGATCGACTTTGGGAAGTTCGATGGCCTTTTGTGGTTCCTGCATGGCCGCGATGTCGGCTGCACTGATGCCGTCCAGGTTCACAACATGGCGTTTCAGCTGTTCGTTGATGTGAGCCGCCAGAGAATCATCGCCTTCTGACAAAGCGATTTTGATAGCGTCACCGATGCGGTCTGATTCGCTCCACTTCTGGCGGTCGTAGTACGGGCCGGTTGTGTCCGGTCGAGTTCCCCACCACTTGGGGCTGTCTTCGGTGAATTCACCTTCACGATGATAAAGTCGAATCAGTGTCGTCCAGATTTCGCGACGCAGTGTTTCGTCGCGCGAAGTGCTGAGTACCCGGAACAGCCCATCCACCGCGTCTTTGCTGTGCATGGACTTGAGCGCCCACAGTGCGCCGGATCGGTGTGGGCCGGTGAGTGCATCGATGCACGCATCCACCGCATCAATGTCGACCAGGGCTTTGACCGCCAGGTGCGGAAGGACTCGTTCCGGATGAGCATTCCGCCAGTCATCGGCCGAAATGTCCGGGGAAGCGCCCACTTCGGGAACGTCGGTCAGAGCCATCAGGTGCTGAGCCACGGCTGTGCGTTTGTCTTCGGTCGGTGTCTTCGGCGTGCGATCCGCCAGCAGTCGTCCGAGTCCCACGATCGCGGCTGCCTGAACGCGCGGATGAGCGGCATCGGCGAGACCGTCAATGAATCGTTTCAACGGAACACTGTCCGCATCGGTGCGACGGTCGGCCAGAGCGCGCAGGCAGTGTTCTCGCAGAGCTTCATCTTCATACTGATGACTGATCGCCTGCAGAAACGAACCGCTGGTCATCTGCCGCCGAGTCCACACCGCGGCCACTCGCACTGGCAGTGGCAGATCGTGATTGCTCATCATTTCACTCACCGCGGTTCGCAGTTCACGCCCGGACGAATCATCCCGCTGAGCGTCACGCCGCAGGATTTCTCGCTGCACATGCAGCCTCATTGCATCGGATGGATGATTCAGCAGCTGCACCAGATCAGCGTCATTCAGCGAGCCAGCATCGGGCACGGGATGCGGCACAAAGTCAATCGGAGTGATCATGGCGACAAAGCCGATGTTGGGGCCGTCGTAGTTGAACTGGCCGTTTTTCCAGCTGGTCACATACATGCGTCCGCTGGCATCCGCGTCGATGTCGGTGGGGCGTGGAAGTTTCAGGAATGTGTCCTGCTGAGCATCAAAGGTGGCTCCATTGACGGGCAGCCTGTGGCTGAAGACTTCGCTGCGGCCCCAGTCGCACGTCAGCAGAATATCATTGAACGGAGCCGGCCAGCGCTCGTCCTGAAAGTACATCGCTCCGCAGCCCGAACCGCCACCGTAGTCAGCCAGAGGCGGCATGATTTCTTCGCTGAAGTTCTTGTACAGAGACGGATATCCGTAGTTGGCTGTCTGCATCACATGAGACAATCGAATATCCCAGCCGCCGCCATCGTTGGTGTTGTCACGCGTATAGACATTCATCAGCGGGTCGATGGCGATATCCACAATATTGCGCTGGCCCCAGCTGAAGATTTCCATATCGCTGCCATCGGGTCGAATGCGCACAACTCCCCCGCCGCGTTTGCTTAACGTGGTGCCATCCTTCGCCACGGCTTGATTGAAACCAAAGTCGCCAACGGCAATGTAGATCCAGCCATCGATGCCCATGCGAATGCCGTTGGTCGTGTGGTCAGCTCCGCGTTTATTGACTTCTGCCGTGCTGATGCCTTCGATCAGAACTTCGGATTCGTCGGCCGTTCCATCACCATTGGTGTCGCGATAGACGCTCAGGAACGGCGGATGCAGCACCCACAGCGAACCGTTGTCGTAGATCAGTCCGCGAGGATGATCCATTTTCGCGAATTCGTTGATCTGATCAGCCGTGCCATCACCGTCGGTGTCGATGCATCGCAGCACTTTGCCGCGGCCGGTTTCTTTGCCCAGCGAACCCTGTTCGTCAACTCCAACAAAGACTTCACCGGTGGCTGCTGCCGTGATGCAGACTGGATAATTGACATCCGGCGGCGAGGCAAACATGCGTACGTCGAAGCCGTCCGGTGCCTGCACATCACTGATGGATGCGGGAGGCTTCGGACCTCCGTCTTTGGCCGACTTCGGCAGCTCGGGCATGTCGCCAGAATAAGCTTCGAATTCCCAGATCGATCCCCATCCGTTGGTACTGCAGCCCAGGAAAGTGGTCTTCAGATAACGAGTGTTCGGTGCATCGACAGCGTGCGATCGAATGCCGTCTTTGCTGTCGCTCTTTGATTCATCGACGATGGTCTTCCACTGCTCGCCATCCGCCGACGCTTCGATGGTATACCAATAGGTCGAGCCCTGGCGGCGTTCCCAGTGCAGCCGCAGATTCTTCACATGAACCGATTCGCCCAGATCAACAGTCACCCATTCATTGGTCTGCCCTCCATCGGCGCACCAGCGAGTGTCCAGACGACCGTCGGTCAGGTTTTTGTTTTCGTTGCCGCTTTGAGTGCTTTTGGCAGTCACCGATTTTTGAAAGGCAGCGTTGCCTTCGGTGCAGCACTTTGCAGAAGCGGCACTGGATGTTGGATCTGCAATCGGCGCTGTGATCAGGGCTTTGATTTCTTCATCGATCTTTTCCGTCGAAGGCGTGAAGTTGGCTTCGATGTCGCGACGCGTCGCCCACAGAACGGCTCGAGCCATCATGTCCAGATACTTTGGTTCGGCCATCGTTTCGTTGTAATGGCCCATCGTACAACCGAAGACTCGCGTGCCTTCTTCGCGATCGCCCGTTGTGCCCGCTGATGCTGTCGGTGAACTCGTTCCCTTGTCGGCAGCGACCAACGGGAGCGATTTCCCAGATTCCGAGCGTGAGCTCGTATCGGCGTCAAGGGCCCTGCCCTTGTAATTATTGGTCCAGACGCAAACCTGAGGCATGCCGTCGGACTGGCGATTGGCCTGAGCCAGCGGTGTGGCTGTGTCGAACACTTTCATGCTGTGGTACAGTTCGCCCTTGGGAGCCACAAACGCCGGGCCGAAATCCTGCATGATTGGATGATCTTTTTTGACGTTGTCCGCCGTGTACGAATAGTGCGGCCCGTGCCCCGGCGACTGCATTCCGACAAATTCAAACCAGCGATCATCGCCGGTGCGATAACAGTGCATCGCACAGTGAATCAGAATCGCAGGCAGCCCGTCCCGGTGAGGCTTCAGAATGCGATCAACGAATTCCAGATCCTTCACATCGCTGAAGCATTCGTTGTGGACAACAATGTCAAACCCGTCAGCCCAGTTCGGATCGTCGTACAGCGGAATCGGCGTATTCGTGGTCGTCCCGCCCTGATGCACGACCGTCCATCGCACGTTGGCTCGAGCCGAAATCCCCCGAGTCAGAATCAGCTTCTGCCGGTCATAGTCATGACAGCAGCCGCCGGTCACCAGCAGAGCATGAATCGGGCGATCTGCCTGAATTACGTTCTCGGCGGCGACAATGCCTCGAGCACCAGACAGTAGACAACAAACAGCAGCAAGTGACCGCAGAAACTTCATACAGATGACTCAGGAGAGAAGGTTATGAGGGGCGACTCATGACGCAAGTCGGTAAGCCGTGAGCGGCGGCCGACATCAAGATGACGTCGTTGTCGCTCCTCCCGCATCCGAGCTCATTCAGGGATTGAAAGGAGGCGCGGTTCTGGAACGAGACCGAAAGCGTACCGACCTTCCTGTTCGATGCAAGTTGTCACCCTGACAGCTCGCAATATTCTAATATTCTCGGATGGTATGTGTGTAGGGTCGGGCGTTGCTGGTTTGATGAGGATAGCTCAGACAGCGCCGACGTCGCGTTGGATTGGACCGCCAGCGCACCATCGCCTCGAGGCGACTGTTACGTGTCGACCGAGATATACAGCATGCGGTTGTCCTTCGAGACTTTTTCCAGAGCCGACATCAGCTCTTCATAGTCTCTGATCGCCTGATCGTCTCCGGACGCCTCCACGGCTCCGCTGAGTGATTCCATTTCCTGAATCAGTCGGCGAACCTCTTCCGGAGGGTGCATGCTGTGATACGGATCCCACCAGCCGTACCCCCATTCTTCGGGTTCATAAGATTCAATCGCTGCGACCGAGTAAGGACAGCGGCCAAACCGGGCAACGACATGTTGGTCCGAACGGTTGCTGAGTTGCCTGGTAGCCAGTTCCATCAGGTTCCAGTAAATGCCGTCACTATCCAGCGAAAATCCAATTCCTGAGCCATGTCCTCGATGGCCCGGGACCAAACTCGACAAGTTAGCTGTCCGATATCTGCGTACCAGTTTTCCTGTTTCAGATTGCTCACGAATCGCTGCCTCCGGATCTGTTCCCTCGCTGCTCCACGACTTCGCGAGTGAATCATCTTCATCCCCCTCTTCGAATTGTTCCAGATGACTTTCGTACACGTCATCAATCCGTTCCGCAAACTTCTTCAACTGATCGTCCGTTGGTTCACTGATGAATTTCCGGAACATTTCCCAGTCAATTGAATAGATATGGTAGCCAGCCACAAGTCACCTTAAATCGTGTTAAGATCGAATCCGGTTGTCTGCCTCGGCGGATGTCTGCGATCATACTTGGAAGAAGGCATTTGAAAGTCTGGATCAGAATGAGCAGATGGTTTGAAAGGGCTGATATGTCGGCAGATTCAGTTCACGAACTTCTATTCTTTCGACATGCGATTGAACGAAAACGCAGCGACGGAAGTCCGGCCTTTGAGCTGTTGAAGGCACCCTTTGATTCACGGGGCTCAGGGTCTGCAGGTTCCTGGGACGGAACCGAGGCGTTTGAATTCTCGGGAGTTCCGCCTCAACCTGGCCATCGTTGTCGGCAGATTTACTCATCAAATCTGGATGTCTGTTCAGATCATCGGCGGTAATCTTCAGCAGGTTCTCGACGCCAATCAGGGAGTCAGTCGACTCGAGTTTCTTCGAATCCGGCAGAATTCGAAACATCAAATTCTGATCATCAAGTGACGAAAAAGGGTGAGCTTCTGGCGAAACTGGAACTTCCTGACGAGAGCCGCTTTCAGATGTCGGGACCGGAAATCCATCCGGACTGGTGCACGACATCGTCGGCGAAAGAAGCCATCACTGCCTTTCGAAAACATTTTCAGTGCGAAACGCTGCTGCGAACTCTCACGGTTTCGGAATCGTCGAAGCAATATGAGGTCATCAGCGAACAGGGACGTCTCCTGAAGCCGAAGGCCTGTGTCGTCGCTTACATCAACGGGCCTCCTCCCATCAACGACGCCGACGCAGCAGCGGCGTTGGAAGACGCTATCGAACGACACGATCCGCAGGGAGTGCGGGACGCGATACAGTCCGGCGCATCACTGGAACACCTGCCGGAATCACCGTTCTCTCCGCTGCGTCAAGCGCTGTATCTTGTTGAACTTCCCGGCGGATTGGAATGCGCTCAGGCGCTGGTGGATGCGGGAGCGTCGATGTCTGGTCTGACGGCGACCTGTCTGTCGGGTTTTGAAGCGAGTTCGTGGTGTGTCACCGCGGCCGAGTTTCTGATCTCAAACGGCGCGGATGTGCGTGAGGCAGACAGGTATGGCATGACTCCCATCTGGGGCGCCGTTCGGCAAAGAAACATTTCCGCGATCCACCTGCTGATGGATAAGGGTGCTGATCCGAATGTACCAATCGCGAACATGCAGATGACGGTGACTGAGTGGGTTCGGTCGAAGTTTGAAGAGTCGAAAAAACAGCGCGAGCAAACCGAACTGGCTGCAATTCTTTCGATCCTGACCGCAGAAGACGTGCGGCCTCCGGAAAAATCGCCTCTACCGGAAGAATTTGCCCGGGAGAACCAGCGATTCCAGCAGGCTTTATACGCCAGACAGGTGCTGTCGAAGTTGCCGGAACAGATTTCTGTCGAACCCGGCGGCCAAATTCGGTCGAAGGCAGCAGGGCGCTTTGAGAAACTCGGATTGGCACTGGAAGAACTCGGCTTCTTAAGACAGGGGCAGTATGTCGACGATCTTGGAGTGCCCAAGACACTGGTCGCTTACGTTCATCCGGAAGAAAAACTTGATGCAATCGTCCAGGATTACTGGTGGATCGACACCGTCGGATGTCGCATCCTGGCTTACGGCGCGGACCGTCATCTGTTTTCGTGTTCCAATATGAATCTGAAAACCGCTGACGAACCTGAGTTACCGAGTCTGACGGCACTTGAGTTTCCCGGGACCGACCCGCAAAAACTGATGACCGAAGTTCAGCAGGCCGTGAGCCGGCGGGGAGTGGAACGGCTGATCAATCCCCCCGATGATTTTCAGGCTCGCTTCGTAGAAGGCCACAATCGCGTCCTGACCGAAACGAAGGCCTGCCTTTTGGATCGGCTTGAAACCGGTGCCCTGAAGGTCAATGGAGAACGTCCTCTGTTTGAACGCCGTCAGATCTATCTGGATTTTTCCAGCTGGGATGATCCATCCCGATGCAGCAGCACGGCTGCACAGGACCTGATCGAAGAATTGGCCGCTCCCGAAAACGACTTTGATCGGGTTGAGCGTGGGGTTCATTCAGCGTTCAGACTGCTGGCCATGCAGCGACTGCAGTTCGCCGGTGCTCCAAAGGATGATGGATTTCTCAAACGTGGGTGCGAACTGGCTGTCCTGTTGTTTGAAAGGCTGAAGACAACATGGAAAAGGCATCTGAGCTTCGATCAGATTGATGAACTCTGGATGAGTCTCATTCTTTGTCAGGTTGCAGTGAGTCGGGGACTGGATTTCCGTCCGTCTTTTGAGCAGATCTGTCAGGCCGTCCAGCCGCGAATGGCGACTCTGGAAGCTCGTTACGGCAATGACATCCCCCTGGCGTTGGGTGAATGGACCGTTTATTTCATTTCGGGTTTCCGAAAACGGGCTTTCCCCAAGTTGCATGAATGGCGAGAACGCGTATCCGCTGGCCGAAACATGCGAGCCAAATATCTGTTGAAAGCCCTTGATGCACTGGAACTCGAGGAATCGCTCAGCATTTTCTGAACACCTGGGAGCAGCAATCGGAGAGTTTCAGAAGCCCGACCCTGACCGAGTTCACTCCCTGGCTCACGGACAATTTCGCATTGCCGGAATCTCTGCTGTGGAACGCAGCATCAGCGGAAGATTCCAGCCTGTACCTGCCTCCGGATCTTACCGACCAACTAATAGTTAGTGAGCGTCAGGAGTTCACGAGACCCTGAAATCCGTTGTCAGCATTTTCGTCGGCGTCCGTCCCCGGTCAGCACCTGCTCCCTGTTTATCGATCCTGATTGTGAAGGAAAGGAACTGGGCCATTCCGCCGGGATTCTGAATCGTTTTTCGGGACATGGCGACAGATTCTGCTGGTGCGTCCAATGCACTGGAAGACGCATCGAGGCCAGTTGGGCGACTGTTGCAAGGCCGCCGGTCGCAGCCCGCTGATGATGTGACTTCGGCGATTCTGCCGTCGTCCCCGTCCGATGCTGATCCCTCAGTCGGCCCAGGGGCCGGGGAGGTGGCGGTTGATTTCGGTGATCAGCTCGTCGAGATTGCCTTCTGTGATTCGCTTTCTCGGAATGGCAATGGCTTCGATCGACGAGACGTACAGCAGGATCAGATCCGGAGTCTCTTCCATTCGCCGCACGATACTCCACGCAACAAACGACCTGCGAAACGGATTCCGCCGTTCAACTCCCAGATCTGTGACTTCAATTTCCTGAGGTCCGAACAGCCCGTCATTGCGACCTTCCTTCAGCAGTCGGGAAGTCTGGACGTCGATATTTCTTCGCATCTGATACGCAATGAAGATATTCAGACTGATGGCCAGCAGGATACCAACGAAGATTGCAGCAGTGCCCAAGGTTGGAATCAAAAGCGTGCCGCTTAAGAATCCTATAAAGGCCATGGAGATGCCCACGGTGACGCGTTGACGGCGCAGCGAAGGAGAGTTGCTGATGTGATAACGGTTCGCCGCCAGCAGGTCTTCTTCACCAAATTCGAAATGGACAATCATCTGAGACCGCTCCGGATGCATTGAGGAATCACACCGTCTGCATCCTACCGGCTGAGCCTAACTTTGCGACTGTCCCCATGATCGGCTGTCGTCGCGGCTGGGCTGACCTCGCGGAGCGAGGTGCCACAGTGGCGCCTCGTTGCGCGAAGCCTGCCCAGCCAAAACGCAAAGACCTCGAACCGTCTTTGGTCCGAGGTCATTACGAAATCAGCAGATGCTTTCGTTGCGTGCAGCAACAGAAAATCAGACGGCCGGAATGGTGGCGCTGACGACCTGACTCCAGGGGCCGAATTCGCCTTTTCCGTTCATCCACCGCAACAGATAGTTGGCGGTTTTGCCGCCGTCGGCAGCGTCGAACGTGATGGTTTCGGGTGTTCGAGTCGCAAAACGCAGCAGGCGGTACATGGCCGGATCGGTCGGAGCCTGATCGGCCACGCACAGGTACAGTTCGCAGCCGGACACGCCTGCCGGTCGAGCTCGTCGGGTGGGCGTGGCGGCGTCGGAAATGTACAGGGTGTGTTCCAGTCGATCGGTGGCCATCACGTTTCCGACTGGAGCCGTGTGTGGCGGAGGCACCGGAGTGCGGCTCGTCTTGTGAGGACGAATGCCGGCTTCCAGTTTGGCTTCGTCCGTCACGGACGGGTCGGCCTGAATCAGACGGACGATTGTTCGAGTCAGCTCTTCCAGAGTCGCCCGGACAGCGTCTTTGGCTTCCGTGGCTGCTCGAGCCGCATCCCGAGCTTCCGTGGCCTGCAGAATCCCGGCTCTCAGGTCGGCGAACCCATTCGCCAGCTGCGTCACAAAGGCCGCATTCACGTGATAGGCATCCGGATGATCCTGCAGCTGCTTAACCAGATTCTGCACGAACAGTTCGAAGTCGGCCTGTGAGCCTGGGACTGTTCCCGTTTTCAAAACCATTGATCCATCTCCTGTTTGCGGCTTGGCCGCGGCTGTGCAAAGCTCAGGACGACGCAAAAATCGCCATCGGCTTCGCTGGGGAAGTGTGTGCCACGACAACACCCTCGAGAAACGTCAATGCCCCGCCCCACAGCAAAACAAAACCGCGTCGAAGGAAACAACAGGCCCTGAGTTACAGTCTGTCAGTTTCCTGCACCGGAGAATGATGGGCGGATCATGGCATTCAGGACGTCGACTCTCACGAACATTGACACAACACACGAATGTGCAGCAGGACCAAATTCACTGCCGCACAGAAAACTAGGTTCCCTAAGTGCCTGTGTTCGCCAAATTCGCGAAAAAGGAGATTCCCGGTCCCCCGCTCAGCCTATGATACACCGGTTGTACCACCTGAACCGATCCTGACACCCCTCAGCCAACCATCAACCCACGTCCAGCCGCAAAAAACGCCTGTGGTCGTGCATTTCAGCTCCAGTGGAACAGCATTTGGAGTTCCAGGGCCGAACATCTCAGCTTAAAGGCCGAACATTTCCCTTCCCGGGGAGACCATTTCCGCTCCAGGGGACCAGCATTCGGGTTCCGTGGCCGAACATTTGAGCTCAGCCCCGTTCACCAGTTCCGCAGGACTCAGCGATCTCAGTTCCAGTGACGCCCACCGTGACCCCTGACTGGATGGGCACCCGTTCTCTGCCGCTCTCCACCTCGTGCTCTTCGTGTCCTTCGTGGCTTCAATGCTCCTCCGCCCGTCGCTTTCCGGACCGAGAGTTGTCGTCGGCTGGATGCGGGGACCTGATCTCGGAAACAAGTGATGCGACCACGAAGGACACGAAGAGCACGAAGGAAGTCAGAGCACAGGCTGCTGGATGCCGCCCTTCAGCCTCAGCAAGCCACCGAAGGCACATCGAACGAGGAATCAACGTCCTGATGGAAGATCGATCAGTCTTCCGTTTGTTTCTTCGGGCTGAACGATCCGCCTGAGCTTTGGGCGTGGCTGCGTGGCTTCCGGGTTTCCGTCGGGGAGCGGCGGGTTTGTTGTGCTGGGCGGAATGCTGGTCTTGCAAAATGCCTAAACTTCCTGAAATCTCCAGTATCTGTTTGTGGCGGTTTCGGGTATCCACTACCGTGGACCTGTTGAGGTGTGGCCACGCAGGTTTGTCGACCCACCAGTTCACGTCTTCCCTGAATTGAAAGACCAGAAGAATGAAGATGAAATTCCTGGCGACGGGTCTGCTGCTGGCAGTTGTATTTGCTGCGACAAGTGCAGCGGAAGCCGGGCAACGGCACCGTCGCTCCGTTGAGGGGCCGAACTGCGGGCCTCCGGGGCCTCCGGTTTACAGCTATCCTGCATACCCTGCTTATCCTGTTCCAGCACCGGTGCAGTACTGCCCTGCTCCGATGGAATATCAGATGGCTTCTTCAATCATCATGCCGGCCGAGCCCCAGGAGACTCTTAAGCCGCTTGTGGTGCAGGAAACGATCACCATTTCCAAACAGGTGCCGTCGATGGCGATTGGCCCTGATGGCAAGGAAATCCGAGTCTACCAAAGTGTGACGGAGAAAAAGGTGGTCACGAAGACGCTGACCGCAGCAACTCAGCAAATCAATCATCTGAGAAAGAAGCTGTAAGGAGCTGGAATCCGAGAAGGTGGACCCACTGCTGCCGCTCGGAGTTTTTGTTGAGCAGCTGATCGCACCGTTTTCGGGCTCAGAATAGTCGTCAGTGACACCGTTCGCAGGCAAACGGCTTTGAAGCAAATTGCTTTGCCGTGTGCCAGCGTCAGGTGTTTTTCGACAGCAGAAACGCTGAAGTCCGCGAGGCAGCTTGTGTCAATGATTTCGAAAACTGTCTTAGCCCGCTGCCGGCGAGCAGGTGATCCACTCGTCGGTGGCCTGAAAGTCAGTGACGACTCCATACACGATTCCCGTTTTCTCTCCCGGGTCCCAGGCAAACCCTTCGATCCGGACACTCAGAAGAACAATTCTGTATTTGTTTCCGATGGGTTCCAGAGCGCTGCGATCCAGGTGCGTCGGGAACAATTCGTCCGGCAACGTGAGGGCCAGGGCCGAATCGAATTCTGCCACCCCTTCGCAGGTCGCGGGTGAACACTGAACTTCCCAGGCGCTGCCGTCAGGTCCGGCAGACACATAGGTGACAACCGCGCGGAATGCCTTTTGGTTTTCGCCGTCCTTCTCGTGAAGCTTCTCCCGGTTTCGAGCGGTATCCCAGTCGTTCGTATCGTGTTCATCAGCGATCTGACGCAGATAGTTGTACAGCTCTGCGTATTTGATCTCGGGACGCTTGCCGTGATCAGAAAGCAGGAAGCCGAAAGCGGCGAGTAAGACGGCCACAAGCAGTCCTGCGACAGTGAGCATCAGCCAGCGTCGTCGAGGTTCCGGCTGAAACTTCCCCGCCGGAACAACGACACATCCGCGATCGCTGAGATCCTGCAGGATGGCGCTCAGCCGCGACGCTTCAGTACAAATCCAGTCGCTGTAGCCTGCTCGATGCAGTGCGACGACTTCGCCGTTCTGATTGACGACCGGCCCACCGCTCATTCCCCTTGCCGTATCGCGGGGAGTCAATCGAATGAAGCGATCTCCAAGACCGTTGTTTTCGATTCTGAGTGCCTGAGCATCGCTGCGGTGAACTCGCATCTCCGCCATGTCTTTGTCGCGTGACCGGAACTTGGCGTTTCCGCCGGCGTAGCCGATGGCCGTGTAGGCGGCGCCGGTGTCAGGGTCAGTTGTGTAGGGCAACTGAGTTGTTTTGCTGGTTCTGAAACCCGCGGAATGAGGCTCATCTTTGGCCGGAGTCAGAAGCACCCAGTCATTGGCGAAGTCGAGTTCCAGTCGAGTATCGGTTGGCAGAGCCGTGAAGTCAGCAACTTCAAATCGCACTGCATACTCTTCGTGGTACGTCCCTGTTCCTCGCCAGCATCTGACTGGATAGACGGATTTGACGCTCACTTTTCCATCCGGAAGTTTGTCAAAGCCATAGACGACGTGTGCAGGTCAGCAGATAGTTGACAGGGCTCGGGTCATTCGGACCTTTGATGCGGATTCGAATGGCTGTTCCCTGCAATGGATCACCCGTGGCAGGCTGAGCTTCAACATACCACAGAAACTGTTCTTCGAATCGATCCAGGTCTTCATCCGTTAATGACATTGAACTCACCCGACGTTTGCGGCCGTTTTTGCGATGTAGCGTGCGAGGCTGTGGTCTCTGGAAACTTGGGAACCAGCCTTCCTGAGTTCCCGGGGTTCCGTTCTCCGTTTCCATCCGCCGCCTCAGCAGTTCAATTCGCAGCTGATCGAATTGTTCCTGCGACATCGTTGGCGTCTCTTCGCCGAACAGCGACTCTGTTCGATGCTGAAGATCATTTCCCGGACCGAAGTGGAACAGCTGTCCCGTGTGGCGATAGAAAGGCGGTACCTTGGGAACGATGTCGTCGTCGTTCACGAAGCGGAAGAATCGGTGATCAAAATTCTCCCTCATGAAATCCGGGAAGTGTCCTCGGCCCACGGCGGGCTGCCCGAACGTGTAGACGGACTGGACATTGTATTTTTCGATCCATTCCGCAGCCGCAATCACTGAGAGTGCGCCTCCCAGACTGTGACCGGTGAGGACAAGAGTCGGTGACCCCAGATCGCTGATCTTTTCTTCAAGCTTCTGAGCGACTCCCTGAAAGGCGCCCCAGAAACCGCGGTGGACTCTTCCATAACTCTGCGTTGTGCCTATGGAGTTCAGATCTGTCAGCCAGTCCGCGATCTTTTTCTCGGTTCCTCGAAAAGCGACGATGGCCAGACTTCCGTCGCCCGCCACGAAACACTCCGTATCATCGTGAGACACAAAGTGACACTGTTCCAGCCCCCACGAATCACACGCCTCTTTGATCACCGGTTCGTCAAAGTAAACGATGTGACTGGCCAAAGCCGTCGATAGCGCAGCCGTCCAGTCGAAGTCGGTGTTTGACAGTGACTCAAAACTGAACCTGGGTAACAACGGGTCGACAGCCGGGGGCGGACTGCCTTCGTCTGCATTCGCAGCTTCGGAAAGATCCAAATCGACGATTTCGTTGCGGTCAACCTTTTCCCAGAGCGGTTGGTAGAAGGCAGCCTGCGGTGGACGTGTTCCGGAGAAATTGACACCCGCGTCAACAATGCGACTGTCTTCCGCCATATGGATTGTTGGCACCGCATAATTCGACATCATGTATTCCCCGGCAAAGTGCAGGCCGACGATTTCGCCGCTTTCAACATCAAGCACCGGTGACCCGGAGGCGCCGCCCAGCGTGGACGTGTCATGTGCCATCACATCCTGTCCGTGATAGTTGACCGCCCCTCCGTGCTCGCCGGGCATCAGTCGCTTGATCTTGTACCTGCCCCCAAAGATCGACTCCTGGACCTTTTCGTTGTTGCGAGGATCCTTCGCCGGATAGCCAATGACCACGACGGTGCGGCTGGCCAGGTCCTGAGGCGAGGTTGTGGACAGTTTCAGCGGAGGGTGTTTGTCGGGCAGAGGCTGTTTTGTTTTCAACAGAGCCATGTCCCAGTACGGATGAATCATCACGATGTCGCTGATTTCGAGGAAAACCGGATCTGGCTTGCCCGCCAAAGGCAGTTCTCGCAGGAAATCGATGCCCGCGATCTGTCCGGGATCAAATTTCAGCATCTTCGTGCCGATCCCCGAACAGAAGATTCTGGCAACGTGCCGGTTTGTCATCAGCAGGTTTTCGCCCACGACGAATCCCGTCCCCGCATAAGGGCGAAAATCCCGCGGCACCTCCACTCGCCCAACCGAAGGAATCGCCGCTTCGATCTTTTGCCGAGCGACACCAGTGGCAAGAGCGGCCCACGGACCGTCGGCCGCAAACGATCCGTTGTCGATGATGTACGCAGGTCGTCCGACGGCGAAGATGATGGCCTCCAGTCGATCGAAATCCTGCATTGTCAGGGCCGAACCGGTTGGATCGGCGCCGAGCACGTCGAGCGATTCCAGAGGATGTCGCCCACCGTCGGCCGGACCAACCGACTCGACTCCGCTCATGGCTTCTTCAACGCTGTTTCGCACCGACTTGAGGTCTTCGCTGCCGAACACCTTTCGGAAATAATCCGCGTTACGCTGCGCACGTTCAGCTTTGCTCAGCTCGGTCATTGCTCTCCTCCATACTCTGCAGTGGAAACGAACAGGTGAGTGTGGCACTAAAAACTCAGAATGACAACCTTGGCAGAAATCCTCGTGATGTCAGCTGAAGAGTCGAGTGAATTGTCTGCTTGAGTCCGGAGAACGGCCGACGCTGTGCCCGGGGTCGGTCGGGGTGATGCTTCGATGGCTGGCAATTTGTTCAGTGGCAGCGATTGTCGGGTGACGTCATGCGAAGCGCAGGCACACCCATCAGCTTCCAGCGTCGACAGCAATGGTGAGCCAGCACGGCCTGACAGCCGCTTGTCACACCCGACATCGTCAACAATGCAACGACTGGCCAGCGTGGTGATGGTTCCGGGGTGGCTTGTCAGAAGGCGGTGGGGCGGAGCATAATTCGGGTCTGCCGGGCCTGTGTTGTGGGGACGGTTTTCCTTTGGGTTTGATCGTTTCATGAAATGCATCACGCTGTGGGATTTGTGGCGGTTGACGTTTGCGGTTTCCACCTTCGCAGCGAGTGTGCTGGTTCCGTCTGCGTTGATGGCCGGGGCTCTGGATGACATTCGGGCTCGGGGAACTCTGGTTTGGGGAGCGGATCAGGAAGGCGGGGGGCCGTTTGTTTATCCGCTGCCTGATGATCCGGCTCGGGTGACCGGGTTTGAAGTCGAGCTGGCTGAGCTGATTGCTGAGGAACTGGGTGTGAAGGCCGAGTTTGCTCAGGGACAATGGGACAAGCTGCCGGACATCATGGATCGTGGTGATGTCGACATCGTGTTGAACGGTTACGAATGGACGGCGGACAGGGCGGCTCGGTATGGCGTTTCGATTCCCTACTATCTCTATGAACTCCAGCTGCTGGGCCGTTCGAATGATTCAACTCTGCAGACGTG
The DNA here is from genome assembly GCA_041398865.1 of Planctomycetaceae bacterium. GTDB lineage: Bacteria > Planctomycetota > Planctomycetia > Planctomycetales > Planctomycetaceae > Fuerstiella. The sequence continues at coordinate 110,166 of JAWKTY010000013.1, read as the reverse complement.
GGATGATCTGCTGACCGAAGTTGATGGCCGCAAACGGAAGGTCAGTGTGCTGGGAGGCACGGCGGCTCAGGACTATCTGGAACGATTCGGCGGCGATCGCATTGACGTGGCGTTGTTTGACGGATCCACCGATGCCATGGAAGCCACCGAGCTGGGGCTCAGCGATATCGACGCCAATCTGCAGGACCTGCCCGTCTGGACGTTCTATCGGGATGGGTTTGATCAGCTGCACGAGATCGGTGATCCGGTGGGCCGAGGTTACTATGTGGTGTTGACTCGCAAAGCGGATACCGACCTGCTGCAGGCCGTGAATTCCGCTCTTCTGAAAGGTCTGCAGAACGGCCGGCTGCGAAGAATCTTCGCGAAGTATGGCATCTGGAACGAGACTCAGGCGATGCGCGGGCTGGAAACGTTGCCTGAAGGCAGCTTTGTGGGAAGTGCGATTTCAGGAGCCGAGGAAGCGGAGCAACCAGATGATGCTCAGGCATTTCAGCAGGCGAGCGGATGGGGGGTGATTCAGCAGCGAGGCGGTCTGCTGGTGGATGCGGCGGGCATGACCGTGCTGCTGGCTGTGGTGTCCATGCCGCTGGCGGTGCTGATTGGGTTGTGCATTGCCATCAGTCGATTGTACGGCCCGGTGTGGCTGCGAATTCCGGCCACGGTTTATGTGGAAGTCGTTCGAGGAACTCCGCTGGTGCTGCAGTTGTATGTGATTTACTTTCTGCTGCCCAAGCTGCTCGATTATCTGTTTCCCGGGTCGGGACTCAGTATTAACGAATTCACAGCGGCCGTGATGGGACTGGCGATCAACTATTCGGCGTATGAAGCGGAAATTTATCGAGGCGGGATTCAGTCGATTCCCAAGGGCCAGATGGAAGCCGCTCTGTCGCTGGGAATGACCAAACCGATGGCGTTGCGGCGAGTCATCATTCCTCAGGCCACTCGTCTGGTGCTGCCTCCGATGACCAACGACTTCATTGCCCTGTTCAAGGACACCGCCGTGTGTTCCGTGATTACCGTGGTTGAACTGTCGAAGATGTATTACATCCAGGCTCGCAGTGCCGGCGCGATCGTGGAACTGGGCATTCTGACGGCGCTGCTGTACATGGCGATGAGCTACCCGCTGGCTTTGCTGACCAGCTGGCTGGAACGTCGAGCAACTCAGGAGGCGAGGACATGATTGAGCTGCAATCGATCGTGAAGCGTTATCATCAGCAGGAGGTTCTGAAAGGCGTCAGTCTGACAGTGGCGGATGGTGAAGTGTGTGTGCTGCTGGGACCATCCGGTGGCGGCAAGAGTACTTTGCTGCGGACCATTAACGGGCTGGAAACCTTTGATTCCGGCTGCATCCGTGTCGGAGACATTCAGTTGCCGGCGGCTCCTGGTCCCGAGCGGGATCAGGCTTTGGCGAAGATTCGTCGTCGAGTGGGAATGGTGTTCCAGCAGTTCCATCTGTTTCCTCATCGCACTGTTCTGGAAAACGTCATTGAAGCTCCGGTGCACGTGCTGCAGCAGCCTCGGGATGTCGCCATTCAGAACGCCAGGACGCTGCTGGAACGTGTCGGCATGCTGGAGAAACAGGACGCTCGACCGGCATCGCTGTCCGGCGGTCAGCAGCAGCGAGTCGCGATTGCTCGAACCCTGGCGATGAATCCGGAAGCCATTCTCTTCGATGAACCAACCAGTGCTCTGGACCCGCGGACGACGGCGGAAGTGATCAGCGTGATGACGGATCTGGCATCCTCCGGCCAGCGGATGATTGTGGTGACACATGCGATGTCCTTCGCCAGAACGGTGGCTCATCAGATTCATATCCTGCACGCCGGAACGATCGCGGAGTCCGGTCCCCCGGACCAGATCTTCGATGATCCGCAGTCTGAGGTGACTCGGCAATTTTTGGCGGAAGCTGATTGAGAGGCGGAGTTGGCTCATCATGCGGAGCATGATGGCTACGTAGCCGTCACTCTCCGAGTGACGAGCCGACTCGCAGGTCGGCCGAGTAGTGCCGGAACTCGCCCTTTTGCAGGCGAGCTTTCGTCGGATTGTTGCTGATGTATCGCCGATAGTGCCGGAACTGTTCTTCACTGCGAATCAGGTGGTCAAAGCCGTCCTGCTGCCAGAAACGACCGCGTCCGTCGATCATCCGGTTGATCTTCGTTGCCGTCCAGCGTTTCCATGATTCGCATTGAGCCAGCATCTGGTTCTCGTCGTAAAAAGTGGCGAGCAAATGAATATGATTCGGCATGATGATGAAATCCGTAAGGTTGTATTTTTCTCCATCGGCATGCTGCAGACTGTCTTCAACGATTCGCGCCAGTGCGGGATTGCGCAGAACACAGGCACCGTGCCCCGCATCAAGTTCATCGTGCCACTTCTGTGAGAATGTCCGGTAGAATTCGTGCTGCAGATCGGGATCGAGTTGAGCCAGCTGTTTTCGCCAGTTGTCTGCGAAGGGATCGATCTGCTGTTGCCTCAGCCAGCCTTCGCGTTCGTCCCGCCAGCGACTCAGCACGTCTTTCGGCATCGAATCATGCGTGCGGAAGGTGATGAAGCAGAGGACTCCGGGCTGGATCCAGTGAGGAAGTCTGCGTTCAACGACGGTGTAGTCATCGTGGCGATCGAAGAAGTGGAGTTCGGCCATTCGGGGCAGCCTGAACGGGAATGGGATTTGATGCCGTGTGTGGGGCTCATCATGCGGAGCATGATGGCTCCGTAGCCGTCACTCTCCGAGTGACGAGCCGGATCGTCCGTTGTTTGGATAAGGTTTACGGTGCCAGGTATTCCAGTCGTCGCTGCACGGTGTCGTTTTTGAGGATGGGTTTGGTGAACCGCGAAGCCGGAATGTTGAAGCGGTAATGCTGAGGAGAATCTCGCAGCAGGGCAACGGTGTTCAGCATCAGGCCGACTTCAATGTCCGACGTCGACTTTTGCAGAGCGTCCATCAGAGTCGGAACCGGGTCGCCGGTGCCGGTCAGTCCCAAATACTCAGCAGCTCGCACTCGGACCAGGCCGTGCTGATCTTCCGCCGCCAGCTTTCTGATGAGCGGGGCGAATTCGATGGCCTGCTGACCGAATGTCGTACACGCAATCACGGCCCAGTAGCGTGCATGGTGGGTATGAAGACAAAGTGCCTTCTCCAGTTGAGGCGTGGCTTCCTTGAAATGGCGCAGACTCAAATTGGCGATGTCGATCAGGTCGGCAATGCGTTGCTGGTGTTGCTGACCGAACAGCACCGGGTTGTTAAAGGCCTCCCTGGCGAGTTCGCTTTCCGGGAGCATGCTGAGATCCGGCATGGCTTCAGGCGTTCGGTCATGCGGTGGCGCAGATCTTTCAAGGTTTCTGCATGAGCCGGATCGTCGGCCAGGTTGCGGGTTTCATACGGATCGGCTTTCGATGTCGAACAGCTGTTCGGCGGGGCGAGCTTCGAAGAACTGTTTCTGAATGTCGTTGAGTTTGCCGTCGTTATACAGCTGTCGCCATTCCTGGTAGGCCAGCATTCTGTATCGATAATTGTTCTGCAGGCCATCGGGGTTGAAGGGCTGGAAGTTGCGGATGTATTCGAAGCGACCTTTGCGCAGAGTTCTCACGAGGTCGTACTTTTCATCGAAACGGTCTGCGTAGCCAAAGGCTTCATCACGAGCATCCACGTCTGCTGCGGTGACGCCCTGCCCCAGAAACGGTCGGCCATCCATTTGTTTCGGCACTGGAACTCCGGCAAGGTTCAGCACAGTGGGGCCGAAATCGATGAAGCTGACAAACCCGTTGACTCGACTGCCACGTTCCCGGTCAATCAGATGTTTCCAGTTCCGTGGAATTCGGACGACCAGAGGGACGTGCAGTCCGCTTTCGTAAGCATAACCCTTGCCTCGGGGAAGAACTCCGCCGTGGTCGCCAAAGTAAAAGATGAAGGTGTCTTCCAGCAGGCCATCCGCGGTGAGCTGATCGACAACTTTTCCAATCTGCTGATCCATCTGGACCATGCGATCCAGATAGCGAGCGTGCGTGTAGCGGAAGGTCGGAGTGTCCGGGTGATACGGAGCCAGCTGCACGACGGTCGGGTCGTGTTCAGTCTTCTGAGAAGCCATCTGCTGTGCGGAAAAGTGCAGACTGCTTTCGTGGCAGACGGGAAAGCTTTCCATGTAGAAGAACGGCTGATCGGCTTTGCGTTTTTTCCAGGAAGCCTTTTTCGACGAATCGTCCCAAACGGCTTTGCCGGGGGTGGCGTTGTAGTCGGTCTTGTTGTTGTTGGCTGTGTAATAGCCGGCTTCCCGCAGTGCTTCAGGAAACATCTTCAGGCCGTCCGGCATCGGAACGGCGACGGATTTGCGGTGAAACTGAGTTCCAATGCGGGGGCCATAGCAGCCGGTGGCCAGAGTTGTCCGGGCGACACTGCAGACCGGAGCGTTGGAAAAGGCGTGATTGAACGTCAGCCCGTGCGCGGCCAGTTCGGAAATGCGGGGAGTTTCCGCACCGCCTTCTGCGTACAGTTTCATGTAGTGAATGGAGTTGTCTTCTGAGACCAGCCAGACGATATTGGGACGATCTGCGTTGGCAGCATCAGCGGCGGAACAGTGACATGTGCTCAGAAACAGTCGAATGAAAACTGTCAGCAGGACAACGGGCGGGAATATGTTCATCGGAACGCGGGGCCTTCATCAAAGCAACTCGGACACTCAGTCAATATCAGGATGTCATCATGACGAATTGGTTTTTTGACTGCCACCATGGGGTGGCTTTTCGGCGGGCTGAAGTGTCAACACGGACGGACCAGCGACGATTGATTCGCCAGGTCCTGTGGCTGGCGGCTATCCTTTCGGTATGGCCGACATCGTTCGTTTGTGCTCAGAACCAGGGACAACAGGGGCAGCAGGGCCAGTTTCCCGGCGGGATCATGATCAGCCCGGACGGTGTTATCGACGCCGCGGCTGCTCAGCAGATCAATCCGGCTCTTGAGCAGAAGCGGCTGCAGGCGGTTGCGAAGCAGCAGCTGTCGGCGGATATGACTCGCCGCAGCGAGCTTCGCCGAGTTTCGCTGGTGCGTCTGGAGCAGGAAATTCAGAAGGATCTGGACGAAGAGCGGCCGGTGCGTTTTGAACTGACGTGTCTTGCCGGGATGACTCAGCTGCATTACATCTTTGTCGTGCCGGAAGAAAACGACCTGGTTCTGGCCGGTCCGGCGGAAGGTTTTGCGGCGCTTCCGGATGGGCGCGTCGTGGGAGTTGAGTCCGGTCGTCCTGTGCTGCGGCTGGATGACATGCTGACGATGCTGCGTCTGAAGAGTACAGCGGCGCAGCTGGGCTGTTCGTTCGATCCCGACCCGGATCGACTTGCGAAAGCTCAGGCATGGAATCGAGCCAACAGTTCTCCGGCTTCCGTCGGGGTGGCTCGACAGCGTTTCTTTCAGATGGCGAAAGTTCTGGGCAACTGGGAAATCACGGTGTTCGGGCTTCCGGCTTCCGGACATTCGGCGATCACCACGATTGAAGCCGATTATGTTCTGAAGCGGTTGGCTCTGGGTCTCGACGAGCCTCGGATCCGCGGTTTTCTGAGTCATCTGGATGTGGCCCAGCCCGGAGAAAACACGATGCGCCGCTGGTGGTTTGCTCCGCGATATCATTCCATTGAGCGTTCGGCGGATTCGCTGACGTTTCGTCTGGATGGTCCTCGACTGCAGCTGCTGTCTCAGGATGAACTGATTGACCTCCAGGGCAACCGGTCGGATGCGGCATTTCGCGAAGTGAGCACCGAGCGTTATACGAAGAACTTCAACAAACACATCGACGAATTGTGCCGTCAGATTCCTGCGTTTGCGGGCGTGCAGAATCTGTTTGATCTGGCTGTGACAGCGGCTTTGATTCGAAAGTTCGATCTCCTGCACAAGATTTCGTGGAAGGCCGAGCTTCTGCTGGACGAAAGTCGTCTGCCGCTTCAGCAGTATTCAGTGCCGACAGAAGTGCCGTCTCTGGTGAACGTGAAAAACACCAATCGCAGTCTCCTGATCGGGCTGATCGGCGGCGGCGTTACTGTGGTGCCGGACGAGGTCATTCGTCGGACCGGAGAACTGACCGTCCCTGAGCCGCCGCACCGAGTCCGTCCGTCGACAGACATGCGCAGCTGGTGGTGGGATTGAAACCGAACCGCGCTGCCGTTTTTGCGACCAGGTTCATGTTCCGATCGGGACCGGCGGAATCTGCCGATTTGCGACGCGACCGGATGGGTTTCCTGTGCGGGACCGGCCACAACTGCTGATGACTCGGAAGTTGATGTTGACGCAATTCAGGGAATCAGCAGAATCTCCGCAGCTTCCCTCAAGATTCACTGACGTACGTCCGGCGTAAAGGTTTAGTCGGAGTTCCGGTGAAGCGGGAACGATTCATCACAGCGTCGGTTGTGGTCGAGCGTGCTGATTCAGGAAACTTCTCAGCGGTGATATCAGTGAACTTTATTCACCTGCTTTCAACAGCAACTCTGCTTGTCTTCTGCTGTTCGACCGCATCATCACAGATGTTTGGTCGTTCGGCAGTTCCGCAGCATTACTTCCAGCCGGTTGCCGCGCCTGACGTCGTTTTTCGGGCTCAGTCCGAAGGTGTTCCCCTGCCCCCGGAAGCAGCTCAGCAGTTTGCTCAGCCAACACCAGGAGTTGTTTCTCCCGAAACCTTTTCCGCTCCATCCATCACACCGTATTCAGGAGCTTATGGTTCTTCGGCCGTGGTTCCGGCTGGCGGGTTTGTTCCTGATGGAAGTTCGTTTTTTGGAAGTCCTCAGACCGTGAACGGTGCGGCAGCGATGCCCGTCACTCCGGACGCTTCGACCTGGAACGCTTTCTCTCCGCCGATTGGTCCGGACCCGTTTCTAAGCGGCGGGCCTCAGCCGTACGCTCCTTATGACATTGGCAGTTATGGCGGGGCAGCTGGTCTGAGTGGCGGTTATTCGTCGTATGGTGCGAACGGACCAACTCCATATCGCCAGGGCTGGCATTCCGACATGGACATCGAGTGGATGCCGGAAGTCGGGACACACGGCAACGCGTCCGCGAGTTTTGAGCAGGTGGGAGTCAACTACGACCTTGGCTACACCGGCCCGTTTCTTCCGGGTTGGGTCTTTACCTGGACAAATCAGTTTCGCCTGCGGAACTGGGATGGTCCTCAGGGCGGTCCGGGACTGCCTGGTTCGGCGTTTCGGCTGGGGATGGACTTTGAAATGGCCACTTCACAGCCTGGCCCCATCAATTTCAAGATGGGAATCACTCCGTCGATCAATACGGATTTCGAAAACAGCCTCGGAGCTGAAGCGTTTCAGCTGGATGGTCGCGGCATGTTTATTTTTCAGCTGAACCAGTACTGGAGTATGGTTCTGGGAGCTGCATACTGGGACCGGGTTCAGGACCGAATTCTGCCGTACGCCGGCGTGATCTATCGTGACGACTTCTGGGAATGCCGCATCATGTATCCCGAAACGACGATCAGTCTGTTTCTGGGCAACGAGGCGATGTGGTCAAAGTGGATGTACGTGCGGGCTGAATACCATGTCGAAGCCTACGAAATCGGTACTGCCGGTGGCGGGTCTGATCAGGTTGAACTGGAAGACTATCGGCTGATGGGCGGGTTTCGCATGGATGCCGGCCTGTATTCATGGGTGACGGAAGCCGGCTGGATCTTCGATCGAAACGTGGACTACGGGCTGTCCGGCAACGGCAGCTTCAATCCGAACAATGGCTTCATGATGCGGATGGGCTGGAAGTACTGAGCTCAGCCGACGGTGCTTTCCCGGCGATTGGCAAACAGCCGCAGCAGCGCATCGGAGAATTCCTTCCTCGAAAACGGCTTCTGCAGGAAGACGGCGTTTGACGGAAAGCGTTGCGGAACTTCCTGTTCACCGTCAGCATTTCCCGAGATAAACAGGAATCGCAGTGTGGGAGCGATCTGCCGCAGTGAGGCCGCCAAATCCCAACCGCTCATTTCCGGCATCACGATGTCCGTCACCAGCAGCGGAATGGTGCTGCCGTGTTGTTGAAAGTAGGCGATCGCTTCCGAAGGCTTGCGCGTCGAGATGACCTTTAAGTTCATGTCGTGCAGGTAAACCTGAGCAATCTGAGCGACTTCCGGATTATCCTCGACCAAGAGGATCTGCATTTCGGGTGTTATGAAAGAATCGCAAACAGTCTCTGGTGACCCGGGATCGGGTTTCTGCTGAAATTCCGGAAGGCAAACCAAGAACTCAGTCCCCCGTCCAGGATGACTTGTTGCCCGAATGCACCCCCCGGCCTGCTGAACGATTCCCAGAACCGTTGCCAGCCCCAGGCCGGTGCCTTCGCCGATCTGCTTTGTTGTGAAGAATGGATCGTACATATGAGTCAGAACATTCTCGTCCATCCCGCATCCGGTGTCTGAGATGGTGAGAACCACCCAGCGGTCAGGGGCAGAAACCGAAGGTTCGGTTATCGGCGGCACCAAAGCGGAACGACATTCGGTGCGAATGCGAATCTCTCCCTGGTCCAGAATGGCATCACGGGCATTCACTACCAGATTGACAACGATCTGATCGACCTGAACAGGATCGATGCACACGACTGCAGGTTCGTCGGACGGTTCCCAGATCAGCTGAATGTAGTTTCCGATCAGTCGTTCCAGCATGATCAGCATCTGTACGATGGTATCATTCAGGTCGATGATTCGGGGAGTGGTCCCCTGGCGTCTGGCAAAAGTGAGCAGCTGACGCGTCAGAATTGCGGACCGTTCTCCTGCTCGTTTGATCGCACGAAGATGCTTCTGCTGAGCTTCGGACAGTGATGGGTCGAGCATTGCGACGTCCGCGTGGCCCAGAATCACGGCCAGCATGTTGTTGAAGTCGTGAGCAATGCCGCCGGCAAGGCGACCGATGGATTCAATTTTTTGAGTCTGCAGGAGCTGCGCCTGCAGATCGGTACGCTCAATTTCAGATCGTTTTCTGTCGTCAATATCCTGAATGATACCTTCCAGCACGAGTTGTCCGTCAGTACCGGTACCAGCTGTTCCTTCCAGGCAGACCCAGCGTTCATGACCGTTGATTCGACATCTGATGTCGAGGGTCTGAATCTGACCGGGCAGAGCGATGGCAGCGCGAATGGCTTCCTGCACGCTCGGAACATCATTCGGCAGCACGACGCATGCAAGAAAGTGATCCAAACCGGGCTGCGCATCGAGTGTGTACCCAAGGAGCGTTGCGAATTCCGGTGAGAGGACAATTTCACCGGTCGCTGTATTCAATTTCCAATAGCCCAGCCGGGCTCGCCGCTGAGCTTCACTGAGCAGCTGCTCACTGCGGATGAGGCGAGCGTCCCGAAGTGCTCGATGGACGGCAATCCCGGTCAGGCGGACGGCATCGTTGATTACATTCTGTTCGCGAACGGTGAGTTCAATTTCCGGATCACGAACGACCATGATGGCTCCGAGTTTTCGCTCAGACCCTCCGGTTACCGGATGGATCGTCGTCAGTCGGTCCCTCAGGGTGGGAACGCCCTCCAGTTGCAGTTCGCCTTTGGAAATGCCTTCCAGGGAAACGCCCCTGAGCAGTCCGAGCAAACGGACCTGCTGTTGATCGGCAATGACGTCTGTGACACTGACCTGATCGTCGGAGACCAGGATCACCGTCGTTGCCCGTCTGATCGAACATTCGACTGCTTCACAGATCTGTTGCAGAATCACTGGTAACGGCTGTTTGGATGCGATCAGTTCGAGGATCGCCCGATGCTGTTTGCCTGCAAGTTCACGGTGGACTCGTTCCGTAATGTCCTGAAACGTCCCGTACAACCGAGTGGCCACGCCGTTTTCGTGAACTACATTTCCCTTGGCTCGAACCCACAGTTCCTTTCCCGTTGCCGTCACGAGTGGAAGTTCCAGATCCCATGGCTGTCCGTGAGCAATGCCCGCATCGACAGCCGCGGCAATCACCGGTCGCGCCTGCGGTGCATAAAACTGAATGGCCTGCTCCACGGTTGGCTCGAAATCATCGGGAACTTCATGAATGAGCCGAGTCTGGCGGGTCCATCGAAGGCGATGTTCCCTGATTGTGAGTTCCCACCCGCCAATTCCGGCGACCTGCTGCGTTTCCTCCAGCAGCGTTTGGAACCCCATCATTGCGTCTTCGGCTTTCCGACGCGCGCGTTCACGGGCCTGAATTCGCAGCAGTTGGCCGATCGTTTCCAGTAAAGGCTGAAGGAACTGAATCTGATCGGGATCGTACCCCTCCAGACGATTGCCGAGGCAAAGAAGTGCAACCTGTCGACCGGCCTCGGAAATTGGAGCGACCAGGAGGGTTCGGACGCCGAAATCTTGCTCGAAACTGCCTGAAACGAATGGCAAATCAGCAGGTGGACAGATTAGGGGACGCCCTGTCTTCAGGACTTCTTCAAACACTCGCTGGAGCCGGGGGCAGATTTCGTCAGCAGACCCGGCTGAAGCCCGGACCACCAGTCTCTGGTCGCCACCGGTGTCCGTCTGCAGTTTTCCAAGGCATCCCATCCGACTGTTCGTCAGTTCCAGAAGATGTTCCAGCACCTCCTGAAAGTCCAGCTGGCCGGATTCAGCCGTGATGAACTGACCCTGAACTCGGCTGATGGCCAGCAAGAGGCGATGATCAAGGCTGTTGCGGTATTCGAGTTCCTTCTGCTGGCTGATGTCTGTCTGAATCGAAACGTGCCCCTGCAATCGGCCTTCCGGTGAGAGAACAGGACGAGCTTCGATTGCGACCCAAAACGTTGAGCCGTCCTTGCGATAATTCAACAGTTCTCCGTGAACGGGCTGGTGACACTGCGCTGAACAGACGAACAGTTCGGCTTCATTCTGGTCCGTCAGATCGCCATGGAGAAATTCCGAAGGCTCCAGACCACGAATTTCATCCAGCCGCCATCCGGTCAGACGTTCGAAACCCGAGTTGGCCCAGACAACCTGATTGTGCTGGTTGGTGACGAGTACGGCCGGTGACATCAGGTCACTCAGAACTCCCAGCAACGTGGAAGTCTGCAGAGCCGTCACAACGTCCATGTTCAGGGGTTCTCTGATCGGCAGCAGAGGATTCGACGAGAGACAGTCCGACATTCCTGGGTCTTCAGCCTGGGGATGCAAAATGGTCGATGGCAGATGAGCGCACGAAAGTTCAATTTTCCGTTGAAGTGGCGCCGGAAATCACGCCAATGTCGGCTGCGGAGGCCCAGGGCCCGCCTCCCGCCTCGGTCAGGATTCGAATCCGGACGTACCGCCCTTCCCTGGATTGGTCGAAGTTCAGTGACTGTACATCTTTCGTCCGGCTAAAGGTACAGGTTGCCGCAACGTCTGCTGTCCGAAGGCCGTCAAGGGTGGCGGAAACCTGGACTTCCGTCTGCCCGAACGCTCCGTTCCAGCCTTTGTCCTGTCGAGCCAGGTAGCGCACTCCCGCGATCGTTCGAACTCGGCCGACATCAATGACCAGTTCATGAGGGTGAGCGACCTGCTGTGGAGAAAACTGAGTGTGCCACAAAGTGTCTGGATCGCCATCGATGGCGTACTGCGCGAATTTGTCGTTCCCCTGATTCTGGCTGCTGAAACTTTCAAGTTTGAGCTGATCGAAGGGGATCAGAGCGGGGTCGCTGATCCGACTGATATTTTTGCGAGGCTGTTTGGGTTTCGGGTTTCGTGTCGGATTCCGAAATCCGAATTTCGCCTGTCGGTCGCGTTCGTGACGCGTGCGGTTTTTGTCGAGATACTCGCCGGCTCGAACAGGTTCATGAGCCTGTGCCGCCGCCTGTTTCATGCGAGCCACAATGTCGGGATGCTGGCCGGCAATGTTCTTTGTTTCACTGATGTCACCTGTCAGGTCATAAAGTTCCCAGTCTGCGTTGGGGCGAGGCTGCAGGCCTTTCCAGTGGTCGATGCGGACTGCGGTCTGCTGCCCGAACTCCCAATACAGGAATTCGTGCTTCGCCTGTGTCGTCCCGGTCGCTTCTGAGCCGAGTAATTCCGGAAGAATGGACAGACCATCGTTTTCGGGCGGGCTGGCGGCAGTCAGTTCCGCAAGTGTGGCCAGAATATCAGGCTGATAGCAGAGATGATCGCTCACTCGACCGGCCTGGATCTTTCCCGGCCAGCGAACGATGAATGGAATTCGCAGGCCACCTTCGTACAGATTGCCTTTTCCGCCGCGAAATTCGACGCCCGTTTTCGGGTTCACGTTCGGTTTGTGAAAGCCACGGACGTACTGCTGGCTCTTGAATCTGTCCTGTCCGCCGTTGTCGCCTGTAAAGAAGACGACGGTGTTGTCTTCCAGATTCAGCTCTTTCAGCAGGTCGATCATTCGACCCAGGTTGCTGTCGACCATCGTCACCATCGCTGCGTAGTTTTTTGCATCCTGATCAATCTTCGGATCGCTGATCCATGCGTCGTCTTTGTACTGATCCCATGCCGGGTCGTCCTGCGGAATGTCATAATTTCCGTGAGGAGGCGTGATGGGCAGATAACAGAAGAATGGTCGGTCTCTGTTCTCGCGAATGAATGCTTCCGCCTCATCCATGATGCGATAATGAGAATATGTCTGTCCGGAGCGGCCACCATCATTGCCTTCTAGAGGAACCTCTTCGCTGTTGCGAATGAGGTAAGGAGGATAAAACGTGTGAGCATGCACCTGATCGTAGTAGCCAAAGAAGACGTCGAACCCGTGTTTCTCGGGAACTCCGGTCGAGTCCCGTCCTCCGCAGCCCCATTTCCCAAAACCGCCGGTGGCATAGCCTCGTTTCTTCAGCATTGACGCAATGGTGGGCTCATCGGCTCGCAGCGGAGTTCCCCCATCGTTGGCTCGGACCGACGCGTGGCCAGAATGCCTGCCGGTCATCAGCGTGCATCTCAGTGGAGCGCACACCGGTGATCCGGCGAGGGCCTGAGTGAATCGAATTCCTTCGGCTGCCATGGCGTCAATTCGAGGCGTATGGATCAACGGGTTGCCCATATGAGACAGCTCGTAGTACGCCAGTTCGTCCGACATCATGTACACGATGCTGGGGCTGGCGGCCGATGCCGGCTCGATGCCGGAAAGCACGATCAGGGCGACGGTCAGCGAGAATCGGAGTCGAAGCGGTGACTTTATCTGCATGGAAGGCTGGTCCTGTGATTGAATATGGCCATGGGAAATGCTTTGACGGAGCAGTTCAAATCATTCCACGACCAGATTCCTGACGCTCAGTTTTCCAAAACTGAATCCGACACTCAGATTGGTTTTCGGGCGAGCCAGAGACGGGTGCTCCCATGTTTGTTCGAAATCCGACCCGATTCTGACCGTTGCTTTGGTTCCCTGCAGCGTCACGACGACCGGGATCCATTCTGACTGTTTCAGCGGGTGTTCTTCGCGAGCCAGGGAGATGGACTTCTCTTTTGATTCGGGTGGAAAGGCTCGCACGCTGACAAAGGCTTCGGTCAGAATGAAGCGGAACACGTGGCCATCTTCGCCGTTGGCGGTGAAGACAATCGTTTTTGCGGCCTCAGGTTTCACCTGAAAGCTGACTTTGGCGTCGGTGTATTTCAGGTCGTAGAAAATGATCGGACCATGATCCTTGTATTTTTTGTAGAGCTCATCGTCCTGAACGCATTCGGCGACGCCATCGGCAATCTTCCAGTCACCGCGAATGGCCCGCCGCTCGGCACACTTCGTGTTCGTGAAGGGATCTGAGAACGAAACGCGAGGAGGCTCAGTCGCACACGCCGTGTGGATGATCAACATCGAAAGAGGAATGAGTCGGAAAAAGGCTGATGTCATCAGGAAACCTTTCTGAGACGGATCACGCGGGAACGAGAGTTTGGCGAGTGTAGCAGACGGGAACAGTTTTTCCCCTCGACTCATTGTTCATAACATTGCTGCGCGGCGAAACGTCGGGCCGCGGTTTGTGTGGAAAAATGGGCGGTCGCTATGATACCCGGAACTTCTGATCGCGGAGGCAGTTGATAATGAGACGAGTCTAACCGGAATGCCCCTGCGTTGCTGATCTGATGGTTTTGGAAACTGAGCGTGTGACATGGGCAATCAAAGGCAACCGACGCCACGATTCCTGGGAGGGTGCTTTGGTCTGATGCTCGGTGTGGTCGTCTGTTGTGGAACTGCTTCACAAAGCGAGGCCGGTGAACCGTGTCGGATTCAGGTCCTTGATGATCAGAACGGCTGGCCGGTGCCGCTGGTGGAATTGACAACAACACACCATGTGAGGTTTGTGTCCGACAATAACGGTGTGATTGCATTTGATCTGCCCGAGCTGATGGGAGTAGAAACGTGGTTTTCGGTGGAAGGACATGGTTATGGAGTAACACAGGATGGCTTCGGGTTTTCCGGCGTCAGATTGATCCCTGAGTCCGGGCAGACGCTGACGGTTCGAGTTCATCGCAGACTTCCTGCCAAACGTCTCGGACGAATCACCGGAGGCGGACTGTTCGCCGAAAGTCAGAAGCTGGGTGATGAGTTGGATTGGAAGGAACAGGGTTTGCTTGGATGTGATTCCGTTCAGAACGCTGTCCACGATGGTCGGTTGTTTTGGGGCTGGGGAGACACGGTTCTGCCCGGCTATCCTCTGGGCCGGTATCACATGGCCGGAGCAACAACCCGGATTCAGCCGCTCGGGTCATTCGAACCGCCTGTTCGGCTCAGGTACGATTACTTCACCGATGATCGCGGTACGCCTCGGGAAGTTGCTCGAATTGCCGGTGACGGACCGACATGGCTGGGAGGCTACGTCAGCCTGCCGGATTCGAATGGCATCTTCCGTCTGGGGGCGACCTATTCAAAAATCGAACCGCCACTGACGGAATATGAACGGGGCCTGTGCGTCTGGAACGACTCTGAACAGCGATTTGAAAAGCAGCAGACGATCTGGACGCGATCGAAGTCATCCCGCACGGCCCCGGTGACTCCGCATGGTCACGCGGTCTGGTGGACGGATCCTTCCGGGCAGGACTGGATTCTGTTTGGTGATCCGTTTCCGACGCTACGGTGCGCTGCCCGATTTGAAGCCTGGGCAGATCCGACTCAGTGGGAACCACTTGAAGCTCAGCCCAATGTCAAAGCTGAGGACTCAGATCGCCGAGTCCGCCCTCACCGCGGAGCCATTGCCTGGAACGCGTTCCTCAAACGATGGGTCAGCGTGTTTACAGAACTTCACGGCGAGGAATCTGAACTGGGCGAGATCTGGCTGGCCACAGCTCCTGAACCCACCGGTCCCTGGTCGAACGCGGTGAAGGTGGTCACTCATCGGAACTACTCGTTCTACAACCCTCAGCTGCATCCCGAGTTTGCTGCTTCGGATTCGCCGATCCTGCCGTTTGAAGCGACGTACACGCACACGTTTTCGAAGTCTGCCGCTCCCACACCGCGGCATGACTACAATCAGGTGCTGTACCGGCTGGACCTGAATGAAAACTGGCTGAAACGCTGAATCTGCATCCCAGCCGACGGCGACACGGTCAGACTCGGACAGTTCGGCTTTTGGCCTTGGTTGATTTTTCGGTGCCGGACCGGACTGGTTCTGCTTCCTGAGCGGGAGCTTCCACAACGTCGAAGTGAACGGGCGAATCGTCGTCTTCGTGCCCGTTGTAATTGATTGTGATTTCTTCGCCGGCTGGAATGTCCCGCAGTGCCGTATAGGTTTTGGTTGAGCGGCTGAGGTCGTCGTACCGGGCATTCGGCGAGAACGAGTGGTTATAGAGTGATCCGTACCCCAGAGCCAGGCCGATTTTGCCTTTGCCCCATTCGAAAACGTAGTGCTGCAGCACGTTGTTTTCGTCTTCGAAGATGGTTTCTGTTGCCGGCATCACCAGCATAGGGACTTTTTCAATGATTGTCCCGGCCGGGATAAACGTTGTCGCAAACACGCCGCGACCCTTCCCGGGAATCTGTTTGACCTCAATCAGCATCGATGGTTGAAACGACATGGCGGATCCATTCACCTGACTACAAAACGAACGGCAGGGAGATATAGTGGATGCCGACCAGCGGAAACAAGAGAAGTGGAATTCTGTTTTCCATGAATCCAGGAAAGTCGTGACATGCATCCCGACCGAGTCGGCCCGTATCTGATTCAGCGCCGCATCGGCTCAGGCGGTATGGGGAATGTGTACCTTGGTGTTCACGAAACGACAGACGATCATGTGGCTGTCAAAGTGCTGCCCGCTTCGATGGCGCGCGAAGAAGGGTTCGTACTGCGATTCTCCCGCGAGATCGAAGCGCTGCGGAAGCTCAGTCACCGGAATATCGTCCGGATTTATGAAGACGGTTCGACACCGGACGGCAGCTACTTTTATTCGATGGAATACGTGGACGGTGAAACGCTGACAGCGTTGATTTCCCGCGAGAAACGGCTGCCGTGGAAACGTGTCATTGAAATCAGTCAGCAGATCGCCAGCGCTCTGAAAGCGGCTCATGATGCCGGGATTGTTCACCGGGATCTGAAGCCTTCGAATCTGATGGTTGATCGCAGCGGGAATATTCGGCTGGCGGATTTTGGAGTCGCCCATGTGTTCGCTTCCACGCGTCTGACACGGACCGGTGGCGTTGTGGGGACGGCGGAATACATGTCTCCGGAACAGGCTCGCGGTGTGCGCGCCGACAAACGCAGCGACCTGTATTCGCTGGGCGCGGTGATGTATGTGATGCTGACAGGTCGGCCGCCGTTCACCGGAAAACTCGCCAGCGATATCCTGCATCAGCATCAGTTCGGCCAGTTTGACAGACCCAGTCATTATGTCCCGGACCTGCCTCGGCAGCTGGAAGAAGTCGTGTGTACTCTGCTGGAGAAAAAGCCCGACAAACGCTTCCCGGATGCTCTGGTGCTTCTTCGGAAACTGGAAAACGTTCTGGGTGTGGAAGAGTATCGGGAAAAGAATGCTGCCACCGTATCCGGCCTGTCGGCATCCGATCGGACATCCGGAGCGGCTTCGGACAGGACTCAGGATTCCGGAGCAGGTGGCCAGTCACGAGGTCCCGGTCCGGCCACCATGGTGCGGGATCTGATCCGTCAGGACATTGATGCTCGTCATCAAAAATCTGCCCTCGGCCGGTTCTTCGACAACTTCTGGGTTCTGTCGGCGCTGCTGGTGCTGGTGGTGGCTGCGGGGATTTATCTGTCTCGACGTTCCGTACCGACTGATCGGCAGCGGTTTGCTGAAGCTGAACGGGTGATGAATGCTCCCGCATCGACTGCCTGGCTGCGGGTTCGGAACGAAATCATTGAACCCCTTCTGGAATCCGACACTCTGCCGGATGAGCGTTCCCAGCTGGAACTTTGGGCATCGCAGGTCGATCAGTTTGAATTCTGCCGGGGGCTGAAATCGTCTGCGCCAACAGATGGGTCGGTTCAGTCGGAACTGCAGCGGCTGATTCGTCGAGCTTTTACTCAGTACGGTCAGGGGGACGTTGTTCAGGCTCGGGAACAGCTGGAGGCTGTATTCACGATCATTTCCGGCGATTCCCGGTATGAGTATCTCGCTAACTTCGTGCAGTGGACGCTGACGGACTGGGCCGGAGCGCAAAACGAACAGGCTCGAAGCCTCCTGCTGAGTGAACTTCTGGAACGAGCTGAAGCGGATGGCAAGGTTCCCGGCGCTCAGGTCGTTTCCACGCTCAGGTCTGCTCTGAAGCTGTATGCCGACGACCCCGTGGTGTCTGGTGAACTCGCTCGAATTCGACAGCTGCTGGAATCCGCGGGCTCAACAACGCCGGAAGCGCTTCCGGAATTGCAGCAATGAGCAACCGGCCGCTGCGTGCTGATTCTGAGTGACAGAAGCGGCAATGCACAGTAAAGTGCGGCACGTGATTTCCGGTGATCCCTGACTGAACCTCGCTTCATGGAAGCCCAAGTTCGATGAATCTGAAGAATTACGTCCGCTCCAGTCCCGATTTTCCGAAGCCGGGTATCATGTTTCGAGACATCACACCGATGCTGAAGTCGTCGGACGCGATGAAGGCAGTCGTCAGCCGAATGGCGGACACGTTTCGCTCACGGCAGGTGACATCGGTCCTGGCCGCGGAAGCTCGGGGATTTGTCTTCGGTGCTCCATTGGCCATGGCGCTCGACTGTGCGTTTGTACCTGTCAGAAAACCGGGAAAGCTGCCGTTCGAAACGGAAGCCTTTCACTATGACCTCGAATACGGTTCTGATTCTCTCGAGATTCACCGGGATGCGATTGCGGACGGTGACCGAGTTCTGCTGGTGGACGACCTGCTGGCCACTGGCGGGACCATTGAAGCATGTCGCAAACTGGCCGAACGCCAGGGAGCGGAAGTGGTTGGAGCGGCGTTTGTCATTGAACTGGCATTTCTGAATGGTCGAAGCCGACTGAACGGGACGGACGTTCTGAGTATCATTCAGTACCAGTCAGAAGCCGCTGACGAATGATGCCGGCTGGCAAGTCTGTCTTGATTGTCCGGAAGAACGCGTGGCCGTGTCTGAGACCCTTCAGGAACTTGTGGATCGATTTCAAAAGACGATGGCTCACGCCTGGATGGTCCGAACCTTCATCAAACACTGCGATGAAGTCGAGGACTATCCGGAGCTGATGGGGATCGTGCGAGCTGTCTTCGATATGAGTCGCGCGATTGAAACCCGGGCCGACGATCCAGTGGCGTATTTCAGGTTCGCACGGAAAAAGATCGGGAAGCTCAGAACGGCAGCTCAGCAGTTTGAGAAAGATGCCTGGTCCGCATCGACTCACACCAACTTCCGACAGGCGGTGCTGTCAATTCAGTATGCGGCGGAACAGATGACTGAGATTCTTCAGCGAGCTACGGAAATGACGGCGTTGTCGAGATCCGGGGATTCTGATGGCGACGACGCGGATTGATGCCTTCGAGAAGGTCTCCCCCCCGGGGGGGGGGGGCGGGTTTCAGCTTCCGGAATCATCCACCAGTGGAGAGATCTGATCTGCAGCCGGGTTCACTGAGACAATTCCCGGATGGCAGAGGATTCAGGAAGCAGGCCGGTTGCAGGTTTTGCTGACTTTGCTAGGATCAGCCGGTTGCCGCCACGACAGAGCTGAATGCTCCTTCGCGACGGCAGGACAATGAATCAAGGTCTTCGGATCCTGCCGCAAACTCGGAAAGACGACTGGTGTTTCCAGCGTTTACATCAGCTTTGCGACGAAATTCGCCTCTCTGCTTCTCTGTCGTGCCCATGTCACTTTCCCTTCTGGCCCTGCTGCTCGGCTGGCTCCGATTGATTTGTCGGATGCTGGTCGGTTCTGAACGAGCAGCCGCGATTCTGCATCAGGCCGATGTCTTCGGATCTCTCCTTCGCGGAGCCCTGATACGGATGAATCATCTGCCGGTCAGACAGCCTTTGTCTGTCTGTTGGGGACTGCGGGACATTGTTCCGCTGGGTGAAATGGTGTTCCGGGACGGTCGGCAGTCCGGCGGTTCGTCGGGCAGATGGAATGCTGGTCGATGCAGATTGAGTATTCTCTCCCGCTCGCATCAGCTGCAATCCCGCTGATTCAGTTGCCTGAATCTCCATCCGGCAGGAACCGTCTTAACTTCGGACGCTTCCATGGAATTTGCTTACGCCGCAATGATCGGCGTCGCCTGTTTTACAATTGGTTACTTTCTGGATCGCGTTGCGAAGGCAGGGGCCTATCGGACTCGTGATCAGATTATCGAGGATGCTCATCGGGAGGCGGAAACCTATCGCCGCGATCAGGAAATTGCTCTGAAGGAGGAATTCCTTCGCGAACGGGAACAGCACGACGAAAAGCTTAACGAGATCCGTGAGCAGCTGCGGCAGCAGGAACGGGAAGTCGATCAGCGAGAGGTCCGGCTGAAAGAACAGAACAACGACTTCCGCAAAAAGGAGCAGATGCTCCAGACGACTCAGCAGAAACTGGCTGACCGCACCAAGGCGATTGATGCGCGGCAGAAGGAACTGCATCGGATGCTGGCGGAAGAGCAGGAACTTCTGCATCGCATCAGCGAACTGACTCCGGCTGCGGCTCGGGAACAGCTGCTGAAGCGACTTGAGACCGAGCTGTCTGACGAGGTGGGTGCTTTGATCATGAAGCACGAAGCCGAAGTCAAAAATGAATGCGATCGACAGGCTCGGGAAATCATTGGGATGGCCGTCCAGCGTTATGCTTCGGCCCATACTTCTGAAATCGCCGTCTCCACCGTCGATATCCCCAGCGATGAAATGAAGGGGCGGATCATCGGGCGGGAAGGCCGGAATATCCGTGCTTTCGAAAAAGAGACCGGCGTTGACGTGATCGTCGACGACACTCCGGGTGTTGTGATTATTTCCGCCTTCGACAGCGTTCGCCGCGAAATCGGGAAACTGTCGCTGGCCAAGCTGATCCAGGACGGTCGAATTCATCCGACTCGCATTGAGGAAATTGTCGCCGAAACGACGAAGGAAATGGATGAACATATTCGGCGTCTGGGCCTGGAGGCATGCGAAGAAGCGGGCATTCGTGGGCTGCACGAGAGAATTGTGAACCTGATGGGACGGCTGCATTTTCGCGTCAGCTACAGCCAGAACGTTCGGCAGCACTCGATCGAAGTGGCTCACCTGACCGGGCTGCTCGCCGAACAGCTGGGACTGGACGCTCAGCTGGCTCGTCGCTGCGGGTTTCTGCACGACATCGGCAAAGCGGCCGATCACGAAATGGAAGGCGGTCATCCGGCAGTGGGCGCGGAACTGCTGAAGCGATACGGTGAAGGCGAGGAAGTCGTCCATGCCGCCGCCGGCCATCACGACGACATTCGTCCGGATCATATCTACACCGTGCTCGTCGCTGCGGCAGATGCCATTTCCGCTGCTCGTCCGGGGGCTCGACGTGAGACCCTGGAAAAATATGTCCGTCGTCTCGAAGAACTGGAAGCTTTGGCCTGCGGATTCCCCGGTGTCGAGCAGGCGTTTGCCGTTCAGGCCGGTCGGGAGATCCGCATCATCGTGGACCCGGATCAGATCAACGACCGCCAGGCTCGGAAAATGACCCGGGACATCGCGACCGCCATCGAACAGTCTTTGACCTATCCGGGCGAAATCAAGGTCACCGTGCTGCGGGAAACCCGAACCATCGAGTACGCAAAATAACCGCCTGTGAGGTCACACCTGTTCGGAGATTTCCGAAGGCCGAAAGGGAACTGAATGTCACCGCTGCTGATTATGGCCATTGGAATGGCCATCGTTCTGGGGATGATCATCGCATTGCGGATCAATCCGTTTATCTCGCTGATCACCGCCGCCATCGTTGTCAGTCTGCTGGCTCCCGGCAGCATTGAATCGCGAATTACGCGAGTGGCGGATGCCTTCGGCAGTTCAGCCACCAACATCGGAATCGTCATTGCACTGGCCGCGGTGATCGGGCAGTGCATGATGGAAAGCGGTGCGGCTGATCGAATTGTTCGAGCCTTCATGGCAGCTTTGGGAGAAAAACGAGCTCCCATGGCGCTGATGGGCAGCGGTTTTGTTCTGGCAGTTCCGGTGTTCTTCGACACAGTGTTCTATCTGTTGGTTCCTCTGGCGCGGTCGCTGTACAAACGCACAAAGGGAAACTATCTGCTCTACATTCTGGCGATTTCCGCGGGCGGCGCGATCACGCATACGCTTGTCCCGCCCACGCCGGGGCCTCTGGTGATGGCCGACCAGCTGGGAATTGATATCGGGACCATGATTTTGGTGGGAGCCATCGTTGCGATGCCGGCGGCCTTGGCCGGACTGCTCACAGCCCGCCTGATGAATGCCCGCATGCCGATTCCCATGAGAGAAACCACGGAATCTCAGATCGCTGCGCCCCACGAGCTGACGGATGACCAGCTTCCCGGGCTTTTCGCCAGCCTGCTGCCGGTAGTGCTTCCGGTACTTCTGATTTCCGCCAACACCATCGCTTCAACTCTGGCGGATGGTGAACACGCAGCTCAGTTCACGACGGCCTCGATCACGGACTGGAATCAGCTTTCAGCGGATCTGAACGAAACCACGGCCGGGGAGTACGTTCTGCAGCGACTGGATCTGCCTCAGGCTCCGGATCTGTCGACGCGGGAACAGCAGGAAGAATTCGTCGGCCGACTGAATCGGCTGCTGACGCTCAGAAACTTCAGCAATCCCGAAGCCTTCGACTCGGCCCTGCCCAAAGACTGGCAGATCGCCCGTGATCTGAGCGACGAGTCCATCAGCGACGACGTGCGTGAACGTCTGCGAAATCTGACGGTTTACCGGTCGCTGGCCGGCAAGGATCGTGAGCGGATGAAAACGTTTGAATTTGAACGCATGCACCGGCTGCTGCTGGAATCTGCCTTTCCGCAGTCGATTGCCAGACACCAGTGGGAGACAAAGTGGCGGAAAATTTCCAACGTGACGGCGCTGCTGGGGAATGCCAATCTGGCTCTGCTGCTGGCTGCCGCAATTGCGATTGCCGTGCTGAGAATCAATCGTCATCCCACCTTCGATGAGATTGCCAAAAGCGTCGAACTGTCGCTGCTGTCGGGCGGAGCCGTGATTCTGATCACTGCCGCCGGCGGGGCGTTCGGAGCGATGCTGCAGGCTGCTCAGATCGGTCCTGCGATCAAGGATCTGTTCGGCGGCAGCAGTGGTTCAGGGGTGACTTTTTTGCTGCTGGCGTTCGGGATCGCTGCTCTGCTGAAGGTGGCTCAGGGCTCAAGCACCACAGCCATGATCGTGACATCCGGGATGATGTCTTCAATCCTTGGTGGCGTGGCCCTGCCCTTCAATCCTGTCTATCTGGCGACGGCGATCGGCGGAGGCTCACTGATCGGTTCCTGGATGAACGACAGCGGTTTCTGGATCGTCGCCAAAATGAGCGGACTCACGGAAACGGAAGCTCTCAAGACCTGGACTCCGCTGCTGATCGTTCTGGGAACCGTCAGTCTGCTGACAACGTTGCTTCTGGCAAAGTTCGTACCGTTAACGGGTGGTTTCTGAACGTCCGGATGCGATACTTCCCCTGTTGAGCACTTTCCGTCACATTTCGTGCGGCAGGCGCGTTTGAAAAACCGTCCGCCGGACAAGGCTGGCGACGGGGCGAATCCGGAGTTGTCACTGGATGCGGCCTCCCAGATTTCTGACTGAGAATTTACATCCACGAGCTTGCCGAATGTCCCTGTCCGATTCTGAATTCCAAAGTCAGTGCAGCCGAGATCTTCTGGGCTACCTGAATTTTTCAGATGGAACCCCGGGAGTTCGATTTCGCGCCTGCCTGAATCACCTTTTCGAGCGTTTGCAGCCGCCGCACACCTTCGATGTGGTTCGCGCTTTTCTGCTGGACGAACTGAACACGCTGAAGCAGTCCGGTGAATCGGCTTTTCAACAGTCAGACCAGGCCTTTCGGGTGATCACGCAGGTGTTTGATGCAGTGATTCCCGCCTACAGGGCTCATCACCGGGACCTGCTGTTTCACCTGCAGCCCGATGAGCTCTGCCAGTCGTTTTTTTTGAGTCATATGTTTGAGGCCACACTGTCATCGGTATCGGATCAGGGCTGGAGTCAGCCCGATCTGATCACCACGGAAGCGCTGAAGCGGCTGAATCATTATGTCGGTTATCGTCCGGTTGCAGTGCTTGAAAATGACCGGCGAATGCAGGTGTATGATCACGAACGATACTGCCCGCTGCCGCTGTACCTGCGGGATACAGGAGTGGCCGCCGGTCGATATCGGAAACTGCTGGAATCAACACTGGAATTCATCCGGGTTCTGCCCGAACAGATGACCGGGCCGGCCCATTT
Organism: Planctomycetaceae bacterium; assembly: GCA_041398865.1. Classification (GTDB taxonomy): domain Bacteria; phylum Planctomycetota; class Planctomycetia; order Planctomycetales; family Planctomycetaceae; genus Fuerstiella. The sequence continues at coordinate 86,453 of JAWKTY010000013.1, read as the reverse complement.
CAGCATCGATCGTCTCGATGAACTCAGCCTGGATCTGCGAGCTCACGATCACCTGCACCCGGTGAACAAACGGACCAACTACATGTTCGGGGAATGGGACCCCGAAGTGATTGATGTTCGAGGCTTTTATCGTCGGTTTGTTGTTCGCCGCATCATCCTGGATTCACTGCAGCGATGGATGGAACTACCGTCTGAAATTCCGGAAGAGGAACGCCTGTTCGATGCTTCGGCTGTTCTCGCCGGAACAATTCTGATGGCGTCTGCGATCAGTGGTTCCGGGCCGAACACGTACGATTCCTCCGTTTCACTGACATCACTGCTGCCGCTGGTGGCGAGGCAGCGTGACAGCTTTTATCAGTCGCTGCTGGAAACAAGTTCGGGAAGTCGTCGTCGGCGGCTGCTGAACAGTGCCAAAGAATCGCGGCAGCCTTTCGGTCATGTGCGGCATCAGCTGAATATGTACCTCTCGCAGTACGGGGCCAGTCAGGTGCAGCACCGTCATCTGGCGTCGTTCTTTGCGGCGCTGGGATTTGAAGCGGCCGCCTGCGAAGAGGCCACCATCATTCCCTGTGCCTCGGCCCGCTTCGAATCGGAAATCCAGGCTCGGACCATGCTGATTCGCCGAGCCATCCGGCAGGGAGAACTGTCGACGGCTCGAATGCTGCTGTCCGAATCACTCGATCTGCTGCATCGTGGGATCCACTGCGGTGCCATTGTGGACCCGTGGAACATTCTGGGGTTCCAGGGAATGTTTCCTCTGTTCTCTGCGCGGAAGACGCCATTCCGGACAATCGCGTCGAAGTCCTGATGGAAATGATCGAACAGATTTTCGATTCGTCATCCGCGCTGATGGGGGAAGCGGCCGCTCGGGGACAGAGTGACATCCATCTGTTTGTCGAAACCGAATTTCGCAGACTGGCTTCGGAATGGGATGTCTACGCCACCGGAACCGTGACCGACCTGCCGCAGATTCGAGGTGCCGAATCTCTTCAGGCAGCTCAGCACGTGTCACGAGCACTTGCAGAATGGCGGACGGCCGGAGAATCCGCCGGAGACATTTCATTCTGGCGTGAACACGTGGCTCACTTCGAATCTCTCCGAAGTTTTGCTCAGGTGGTTCAGACGCTGCTCGACCGCGGAGATCAGGTGGCGGCCATGGGGCTGCTGATGCAGTGGCTGAGCCAGGCAGAAGAAATGGGACTGGAATCCGGACACCATTCTCTGCATCGCCTTCTCCATCGCCTGCTGGCCGGCATTATGTCGAGCTCTGATCTGCCGAAACAGTGGCTGATGCTCAGACGCTTGTTTGCGTTTCTGGAAGCCAATGCGGGGGTCTTCTGGGAAGTGCCGTCGCTGAAGGAATTTGTGGATCGCCATCGTCGGGCGGGAAGTCAGGAGGGGGCGGAAGACGGAACGGATGATGATGGTCTGGATATGGACCATCTGTTCGATGACGACGCGCCCGACGACGAGGAATCCGAACTGTTTCAGGCGGCATATGACGATGTCGTTTTCCGGGACAGTGCCGATGATGGTCACGAAGGTGACACCATCGATGAAGGCTACGGTCCGGGAACCACGGAATTCGAAATCATCTATCGCCAGATCGAACCTCGACTGAAGTTTCTGCATACTGTCGGCTCATTGTGGAGCAGCTCAGCCGCCACTTTGTCGGGGCGAGCCGAGCAGATGGGCGAGCTCGTTCAGGAACAGCAGGAACACCTCAGCGCCTGGCTGACCACGATCCGCCATTTTCTGAAGGAACTGGGCCAGCTGGTCACCGAAGTTCGCGACCATGAAATCGAAGTCTGGTCGGCAGACCTGGAAGCCAATATCGAATACGACATTCAGATGCAGTCCCGCTATCTGCTGATGCAGAATGTGATCTCGACCACGGTTGAGTTTCTGATGGCGGAACGCATGCTGTGCAGTGTGCTGCTGGACGATCGTCATCTTCCGGAAGACGGCCGGGAATTCGACCGTCGGCTGGTGGTCATGCTGCGAGCCGTGCTGAACCACGACGTCGAGACTGTGCGAAAAAACTTCCGAACCTTCAGCAACTCCCTGCAGCGTCGTCCGCTGCTGTATGTTCCCTTCGAAAACGGCGGACAGCCCGCGGCGATTCTCAAAGCCCGGACTCTGCAGACTCTGATCCGCCTGCTGCTCAGCAAGCTGCCTCGACTGGGGCTGATCGAAGAGACCTTCCGCCTGCTGCAGACGGCTTATCGCATGGAACGCACGTCGCGTCCGATTGGCCAGGCCGTGACCGAATTCGATCGTCTGTTTCGTATCGGCCTGGCGTGCTCGGTCGAGGCCATTCTGCATGCTTCCAGTCGCTGGAAATCAGAAACATCAAGGCAGCGACGGAGCGTGTTTCGACGGGTTCAGCGGCTGCTGGATGCCTATCGGGAACTCTGGTCGGTTCACAGCAGTTCGATGCGTCTGTCAATTGTCGAAGAACTGCATGACAGCGACCGAGCCGCGGAAATTCGGGCATTCATCGAAACTTACGGCGAAGATCTGTTCCATACACGGATGCTGACGCTGGGAAATGCTCGAGCCATCGTTCACAACGGTGCCGAAACTCTGCTGGAGGAATTCGAAGAGACGCTCGCCGTCGGACAGTCCGTGAAGATTATTGACGACCTGAACGCAGGTGTTCTGGATCGCGACGACGCCACGGATCTGATGGAATTTGTTTACGAATCCGTCGTCGATAACTTCGACCGGTTTCTGGAATACAATACGACCACCACACATTCCGATTACGGAAACCGGCTGTACTGTCTGCTCGATTTTCTCAGGCTGGAATCACTTTACGAACGTTTCCGGTGGAATCACATTCCGTACCAGATTGCTCACGAAGCGGCCGTTCGGCAGGGAGCGGACGGCCTGGCCGCTGAAATTGAGAGTGAGCTGGCTGATGCGACCCGGGAAATGGCAGACTCGCTGGTCGATGAACTGCACGAACTGGAATCGGAATACGGAGTTCAGCTTCCCACTCTGCACGATCACATCCACGAACGCATCGTGGGCGGGCTGGCCATCAATCGAATGACGGCCAGAATCGGACGCTGCAGCCCGGACCTGAGCACCGTGACTGACGAAGAAGCTCGGGAAAACTTCGCCACCCTGCGACAGGAAATCAGCGACTTCATGGAAACTCGTCTGGGATCCGGCATCGATGTTCCCGACTGGATGCTGCAGCTGGTTCGCGAACACGAACGACTGCGGGACGAACGTTCCGGAGTCGCGTTCGAAGGCACGGAAACCGCGGACTTCCAGCGACTCACTCAGAAGGAACTGGACCGTCAGCTGGCGCGCCTGAACGACGAAGAGGATGACTGACCGTCGCTGCTCTCCCGAGATTTCCCCCCGGGCGTTTCAGTCTGTTTTGTGACCGGACAGGCAAATGTTCCAGCGGACTGCAATCAGTCTCATGGCCACTGTCACGCTGACCGCCATCGCCGCACCGATTTCTGCGGGGACATTCAGCCACTGTCCGGCAAACAGGGTCCAGCTGCCGACAAATGCACAGGTTGCATAAAGCGGCGTGTGAGGCCGGAACAGGCTGGGGATTTCATTGCAGACAATATCCCCGATCACACCGCCGAATGTTCCCGTGATGACTCCGAACATCGTCGCCACGAAGGGCGTCGTCCCCGCCAGCAGCGCTGCCTGAGTTCCGGCAACGCTGAACAGGCCCAGCCCCAGCGCATCGGGAATGGCCAGCGACTGTTCAATCTGTCGCGGAATTCGAGGCACAAGCGAGCCGCCGACGGCAACCAGGAATACCAGCACAGAATACCCCGAATATCTGATCCAGAACAAAGGATGATGGTCCAGAAGAACATCCCGCAATGTTCCGCCCCCGAATGCCGTCATGAACGCGACGGATACGATCCCCACCAGGTCCATGTTCTTTCGCCGAGCCAGCAGGACTCCGTAAACGGCACCGGTAATGACCGCAGAAACTTCGATGACTTCAGAAATCGTCAAGGCAGGTCGCCTCCAGAAAGTTCCGGCTGGAAGGATGAGAGAACCTGAGATCGTGCGACCGTTCCGCAGAAACGGCTTTTCAACGGTCGCCCCCATTTTCCGCATCGGCGGCCGGATTCCAGAATCATCAGGCAATTGACGCTGGAACCTTGAACGACGGATTTCCTCAGGATATCATTCGCCCCCGGTCACTGCACACGACCGACATGGTGGTTATAGCTCAGTTGGTTAGAGCGCCGGATTGTGATTCCGGAGGTCGCCGGTTCAAGTCCGGTTAGCCACCCTTTCAACTGCCCCGCTGTCGTCCCACAGCGGGTTTTTTGTTGCCTGACGCTCAGAAACGCACCGGCCCGGGGCGATTGATGTGCTGAGCGTCGTGGGTGGCTCCGGGGAATTCCCCACGCCGGAATGGTTTCTTCGATTCGCGGTGCAGTTCATCCCTGTCCGGCGTGGGTGACTCGGGAACGCTGTCCCCGGTCTCCGCCGTCCACGTGTCCAGAAACTGTCGCATCTGCGCTGCCACCTGCTGATGCCCAGTGTCGTCGATCAGGTTTTCAAACTGGTGAGGATCTGTCGAAACGTTGAACAGCATTTCCGGCGGCTGCGGCACTTCCGTCATCAGGCGCTGAGCTGCCGTCAGCCTGCCATCGGCGGCCGCCTCCCACAGTTCCTTTGCTGCGGGAAATCGGAAGTTGGAACTTTCGCTGGAAACGTTGTGTCTGTCCGGCCATGCATTTCGAATGTACAGCCAGTTTTTCCAGCGCACTGACCGTTCGTGATTCTGATACACGTGCCAGTTGCGTTCAGAAAAGGCCACATCGCGAACCGTCTGCTGAGGATCCTTCAGAATCGACCGGAAGCTGATCCCCTGAACGGTTGCCGGAATGGCGGTCTGAGCCAGATCCAGAATGGTGGCCGAGAAATCAATCGAACTGACCAGTGACGTCGTCCGCCCCGTCGCGACTCCCGGGCCGGTGATGATCAGCGGTGTTCGAATTCCGCTGTCGTACAGGTAAGTCTTGCACCGAGGAAACGGCCGGCCATTGTCGCTGCAGTAAATCACATAGGTCGATTCGGTCAGCTTCTGCTTCTTCAGTTCCTGAATCACTTCACCGACGTAGTGGTCGGTGCGGCTGACTTCATGAGCATGTCCGGCAAGATCGTGCCGAGTTCCCGGGCCGTCGAACAGCATGGGCGGCACGGAAATCTCTTCGTCCGAATACACAGGCGCTTCGTCAGTGAACTGAAAAGGCGCGTGAGCGTCGTGAGGAGCAAGCCAGCAGAAGAAGGGCCGATCGCGCGGGCGTTCCTGCAGATGTCGCACCCAGTTCTCGGCGCCGGCCGGATGACTGTCAGACGAAGTCTCAAAGCCCAGCTGCTCTGCTTTGGCCATGTGATTCTTGCCCGAAATCACTGTGTGATATCCCGCGGCTCGCAGCTGCCGGACGAACGTGACCTGATCGTCCGGCAGCTGAGTATGCAGTTCCGGAGCACCGGTGTTGTGAGGATACCGGCCGGTGATGATGGAACAGCGGCTGGGCGAACAGGAACTGATCGTCAGGCAGGCGTTGTCGAACACCAGCCCCTGCTGTGCCATGCGTTCCAGATGCGGAGTCCGGATGACCTGATTCCCATAAACGCTCAGGTCATCCGGGCTGATATCGTCAGTAATGACAAACACGAAGTTCGGCCGTGAATCTTCCCCGAAAACCAGACTGCAGCAGCACGTCAGGACCGGAAGAATCGCTGTCAGCAGGCTGGAAGTCTTTGCCGTCATTCGCATTCTCGCTGGTTAGCCGGGACGCTGCGGATCACCGGACAGAGGCAGCTTCACCGTCTGTTTGGTCCACGCCGCCTGATAGATGGCCAGGATAATTTCCACGCTCTTCCGACCATCAACCCCATCGACCCGGGCAGGACGATTCTGCTGAATGGCCTCGACGAAATCCTGCAGCTGGTCCCGATGTCCCACATGAGAAATCGCTTTCGGATCAGCCGCTCCTCCGGTGTTGGCCGAACCCGGTTTGAAACGCCGGCGAATGTCGTCGTCAGAAGCATCGGCCTGTTCGAACTCCCACTTCAGCACATCGTCCTGCTCGACAATCGCCGTCCCCTTGGTGCCGTGGATCTCTGTCTTCTTCAGCAGACCCGGCCAGGCACTGGTGGTGGCTTCGATCACTCCGATCGCACCGCTGGCAAATCTCAGAGTCGCTACGCCGACGTCTTCCACTTCGATGCGTTCGTGTGCCAGAGTGTCGGTCATGCCATTCACTTCCACCACGTCGCCCATCAGCCAGTACAGCAGATCCACCTGATGAATGGCCTGATTCATGTAGGCTCCGCCGCCGTCCATGTTCCATGTGCCTCGCCAGCCGCCGCTGTCGTAGTATTCCTGAGTCCGCCACCACTTGACATAGGTGTCACCCAGAGTCAGTCGGCCGAAACGTCCGTTGTCGATGGCTTCCTTCAGAGCAATATTCACGGGACTGAATCGCGACGGAAAGATCGCACACAGCCGCACGTTGTTCTTTTCGCAGGCATCGATGATGGCGTCACAGCGAGCCAGAGTGATTTCCAGAGGCTTCTCCACGACCACATGCTTGCCGGCATTGGCGGCCGCGACAGCCAGGTCGCGATGAGCACCACTGGGAGTACACACGTTCACAATGGTGACATCCGGATCCGCCAGCATGTCGTCCAGGCTGGTGTAGGCTTTGCAGCCGTATTCGTCAGCAAATTTCTGTGCTCGTTCCCCCACTGTGTCGCAGCACGCGACAACTCTGGCGTTGGGGATTTCCGAAATGGCTTTGGCATGGAAATGAGAAATCATTCCCGTGCCGACGATTCCAAAACCGGTCATTACGAAGTTTTCAATTGCGTTTTTCAAAGCGAACAGTCACATCCCGGGATTCGGCGATACCGCCCTGCCCCGAGCAATCTTCAATCCGCCTGCAGTGTACGCGTTCCCCCATGCGAAGAACAATGTGCCCGGATTTCTTTCACGCAATTGTCAAACTTCGCCGGCCACCCGTGGCCCGAGTTGATTCAGTCGGCTGCGATCCACAAAGTGGCACCTCGCTCCGCGACGTCAGCCCCTCCCGTCACCACAGCCCGGAAAAAATCCAGAGTCCAGCAGCGCTTTCTGAACTCAGGACTTCCCACGTTCAATTCCCCGCAGACGTCGCCGTCACAACAGGCACCCCGCCTCCCGGACGACTGGACGCCGGGTGGGCCGTGTTCCAGGCGTGAGTTCAGCCAGTCGACTGCGATTCGCAGAGTCGCACCGAAAGGAGTGCTGTCGGGCCCGGTGATCAGTCACAGGGAAAGTTTGGGGAACCAGGTGCCATGTATGGCACACTGGAAGCATTTCCGCGGACGGAAGCCGGGTGACGGAATAAGCATAACTGCCCTGCTGCGCGATCGCGGGCGTGCTTTCGAGGAAAGCCAACATTGGGTACCATTCTTGCATCGCGCACCAAGGCAAGCATGTATACTTCGTCAGCGGAAACACGGAACCAACCGATCACGCGCAGCACGCCGGCGCGGCTGACAAAGGCTCATCGCGAAGTGCCGTTGCAGAATCGATCAAACATGCCTGCCCTACTGCGCGATGCAGGCATGACACCCATAGTTAACGCTCTTTGAACACGCCACCGCGCCATTGATCAAAGGATCCGCTGAAGTTCCTCGAATGCGTCAACCAGAGAAGGAAGCGACTTGATACTTTGGGACGCGGTTTGCCATTCATGAAACTCGGCGAAAAATGCCTCGCTCGCCTTCTTGAGGTCTGGTTTCTTCACCTTGGTCTTGTAGTTCTCGGACTCGTCAACAGACTCACCAGAAAGGTGCATGAACCAGGTTTCAATATTACGGTTCGGAACCCATACGGCAATGGGCTCATCAGAGTTCCTGTGAATCATTCCTTCATTGCTCAGTTGATCATCCAGTTGCCTCTTTCTGTCCTGAATTGAATGATTATCCGCGTCAATGCTCACCAGGAGTGCATTGCTGATGTGGAGCTGCTTTGACGATTCAATGCAACCTGCTTTGGATAGTCTAGCTGGACCCATTTTGCCGGAACCGTCTCCATCCGGTACGGGCCGCGTAAATAGCTCGTGGTCTCTGAAACTCAGCAATTTCAGGACTCGACGAGCAAACGATACCTGCAATTGGTCTTCACCAAGAATTGTGACTCGAACTCCCGCCATGGGCCTACCCCCAACCTCGAGCGACGAGTTCCGCAGGCGTTGCGTACTCTGTGTCTTTCCACTCGAATTTGCGACAAACCGTCGCCCGGAAGCATCACGTTCAAACAAGGTCCCGCAATGGGCAGCCAGCTGATTGATGAGCTCGGGATGGTGAGACACCATCAGGATTTGGACAATCCGTGTCTTCCGCAGATTCCTGAATGCCCGATAGCCACGGCTGAATCTCACGCAGAGCCACATAGTTGTCTGGCTCGTCGATACACAACGTTGCCCCAGGCCTGACGGCGGTGCATGCAATAAGCTGTATGCCGCAAAAAGGTCCGTTGGCCTTCAGACAATGCGTCAAAACTTAGCTCAAATTTGTTATTGATCCGGCCGCCCTGATCTCGAAACTCAAAGTCAACCATCAACTCATGTGCTGATGTACCCACCTGAGCAAATCGGTGCTTGGCAAATCCACGAATTGTCTGTTGCAGCGACTTTGCCAGGGCACCACCAACTTCAAAGTCGGCGGACTGCATTGCGAACAACCACGGCGCAAAATTCTCCATCGAGCGCTCCGGAAGAGACGCCGGTTTCTTGACCACAGCGTCCATCGCGGGCGGATCAGGACTGAAGACTCGCACAGCGGTAAGGCGGTCGCGGAACCAGGTAAGTCGCGAGTTGTCGTGCCGTTCCGGCACCGTGGCAATTCCGGACCTTGACCAATCGAATGGAAAGACAGGTCCAGCGGATCCATCGTCGCGGTAGAGGTGAATTTCCTTACCGTCGAATTCGAACACTTTCTGGTCATTGAATTTCAGCAATTCAGATTTGATACGGTTTTTGACACCGCGAGGCAGCTCATGTTCGATCTCGAGCGTGTATTGATACCGTCCTCCCTTTCCTCGACACCCAAACCGAATGTCTGGCAGCCGTCTTCTTTGGCTCGCCACTTGCAAAGCGTTTCCACCGGAAATACTCCTTCGGTGGCATCACCCTTCGTGATGACGTCACGCAAGGACTCCAGCACGTCGAATACGCTCGTTTTCCCGGAACCGTTCTCCCCCAGTACGATACCCAGATTGCCGGAGCCCACTGGAACCCGGAAAACACCGAAAATTGTCGATCGATAACAAGTTGATCATGATCGTTGATCCTGTTCGCAATGCCAGACGTAAACGGCGAGGCACCTTACCGTGTCGCGGGGTAACATGGAACCAAGCGATCACACACCGTTTGCTGGCGGCGGGGTGGCACAGGTGACGGAAATGAAAACCAGTGTGCCGTTTCCGGCCGACGCAGCGGGTGTACTCGATCTCCTCGATCCTGAAGAGCCTGAAACAAACGGTCGCGCGTCAGGCTTTGAGTTTCTGAAGAAGGAGGCTCCCGACTTCTTATCTGCGATAGAAGATCGACAGCCGAATGGAAGCGTCAGCCATCGATTCTGGTGGCCGCGGCGGTGGCTTGATCGAATCTGACGGAGCCTGGAACAATCTGGCAGACGGTGAATTACATTCATGGCAATCCCGTACGACGTGGACTGCGTGCCGCCATCGACTGGGTTTGGTCAAGTGCCGTGGAAATCGAACTCCTGGAACAGGGCCGCTGAATGTCGACTCTAGCCCGGATGTCTCACAGCATCGAGACTGAGTTGGCTGTCGGGAGGATTTTCAGGTTGTGTCTGGAGCCTGATCGATTTCTGATGTTGTGTGGACCAGATTTTGGTTCCAGCCGCCTGATTTTTCGCAACGTGCGCAGTGCGCAATCGCCAGGCACGCGATGAGCTGGTTGCGGTCTGTCGTGTTTTTGGGGGTGAGATCACATCTGTAAGACCTGCGTTTCATGGACGCGAAGGTTGGCAAGGACCCGTTCGAACAGTCGCTGATACGGAAATGATTCGGACAGGCTGATCACCACTGCCGAACGCTCACCTGAATCTTACCACCGATCTTCAGCAGCTTTGAGCGAATCGTGCCGCCTGAGCGTTCTGCATCTCTGTCCCGGCCAGACCGAATTCCCGCAGCACATGGTGCAGCAGGTAGGCCATCGTCGAGAACGAAGCCGCAAACTGATTGGAACGCATGTTGTGTGTACTGGTCCGGTCGGCGAACAGATACAACTGCTGCTCTTTGATGCGGTTTTCCATGTCGCCGCGAGCACAATAACGATCTTCGTACAACGTGCGTGCGTCCACTCGTTCGGCCGACAGACTGGTCACCACGAAACGCGGGTTGGCTCCTTGGGAAAGATGTTCGGCCTTGCCGATGACTCGACGTTCACAGGACCACGTCTTCTTTGTGCGGTACCGAAAATCTTTGAAGACGCGAGCTGCCGTTCCTGTGGCTGCAAACTGTTCACGGGCCTGCTGAAGTTCGCCGCCGATCGCTCGCACAAGACGTTTGTTCTTAGCCAGCCCGATGATGTAATCGACGTTGTTTTCCTCTACACCACCCCAGAATATGGTCGCGATAGAAGCCACTGTCCGCGCGAATGATGATCTTCACGGACGGCCGTGCGGCCCGCAGTTTCGGGACGATACGTTCGAGTTCCTTGACCGTGCCCGCACACCCGTCAATGTCGGAAGGACGCAAGAGGGCTCCCAACGGCCAGCCATCGCAGAACGTATACAGCGGCAGAAAGCAGTAGCTTTTGTAATAGCCGGAAAAATTTCCCGAGCTGATTACCGTGCACAGGATCGTCGGTGGCGTCCAGATCAAGAACAAGTTCCGTCGGCACATTTGCCTGCTTCGCAGCCGGATAAACACATCGACGAGTGTGTTCTGCAGCGTCGCGATCGAGGCGACGATCTTCTTGTATCGACTGTCTTTGTTCGCACCGACGGGAGTCAGTTCCAGTCGATGGAGCGTACTCTTCCCGGCCAGCGAACGCCTTTGCTTTCGGCCACGCGGTCCTGTCCGGTGATGTCCTTCCGCCCGCACATCAAAGCCAGCAGCGGATCATGCCGCAACTGTTCGTGATCATTCAGGTCTTCATACCCCAGAGCGATTCCCATGACTCGCTGCCGCAGCAGTTCTTCGACAGAAAACTCACAGTGCTCACTGCGATGATCGGTGAAGCCTGCTGTGAAGGATCGAAGGATACCGAACCGTTCTTCCACTTCCCGCAGCAACAGTCCACCACCGTCTGACGTGATCTTTCCACCATCAAACGCGGCCGAAACTTCCCGCCGCCCGTGACCCTCGAACAATAACTTCTGTCTGCTACACTCTGTCACCACAAAACCGCCTCCTGCTGTTGCTGTAAATCTTTGTCACAAATGACTTACGCACACAAAGGCGGTTTTGTGCTTTCAAAGTGTGAGATTTTCGGGCTAGAAGCATTTCCGCGGACGGAAGCCGGGTGACGGAATAAGCATAACTGCCATGCTTGCATCGCGGGCAGGGCAAGCATGTAAACTTCGTCAGCGGAAACACGGAACCAACCGATCACACGCAGCTTGCCGGCGCGGCTGACAAAGGCTCATCGCGAAGTGCCGTTGCAGAATCGATCAAAATGCTCGCCTGCACGCGCGCGATGCAAGCATGGCACCCATGGCACCGTGGCACGCAAATACTATCGGGGTCAGGTGAGTTTGATGCGGCAGAACTTCCTTTTGCCGGCCCAGACCAGCAGGCCGTTTTCGACGGCAATCTTTTCGTTGGCGTCGGGGATGACGGATTTGTCTTCCCCCAATTTGGCTCCGCCCTGAGCGATCAGGCGGCGAGCTTCGCTGTTGGAGGTGCTCAGGCCGAGTGACACCAGCAGTTGGTAGGCGGGCAGACTTCCGTCCTGCAGAGCATCGGCGGCGAGTTCGACTTCCGGGATGTCGGCCGGGAGAGCTCCGCCGCGGATTTCTTCCTTCCAGCGTTCAACGGCTTCCGCCCCTGCTCCGCTGCCGTGGTACTGATCGATGATGGTGGAAGCCAGTCGGAACTTGGCTTCCTGAGGATGTCCGGAAAGAATTCCGGAGACTTCGTCCATGGGAAGTTCGGTCAGCAGTTCAAAGTACATCGGCATGACGCTGTCCGGCAGCTGCATGAACTTCTTGACCATTTCGTACGGCGCTTCGCTGATGCCGATGTAATTGCCCAGGCTCTTGCCCATGCGTTTGACGCCGTCCAGGCCGACAAGGATCGGGGACATCATGCCGATCTGCTGATTCAGGTTCTGCTGAGCCTGCAGGTCGCGAGCCAGCATGAAACTGTAGAGTTGTTCGGTGCCGCCCAGTTCGATGTCGGAACGAATTTCAACGCTGTCCCAGGCCTGCATGACCGGGTACAGACATTCGTGCAGGAAGATGGGCTTTTCTTCGCGGTACCGTTTGGCGAAGTCTTCCCGAGTCAGCAACTGAGCCACGGTGACTCGGCCACACAGGTTCAGAACATCGGCGAACGACATTTTGCCGAACCAGTCGCCGTTGCGATGCACTTCGGCTCGATCCATATGGATGACTTTGCCGACCTGAGCCAGGTAGTCGCGGGCATTGGCTTCGACTTCGTCTTCGGTGAGTCGTTTGCTGCGAGCTTCATCGCGGCCGCTGGGGTCGCCGACCATGGCCGTGTAGTTGCCGATGATGATCACCGCCTGATGGCCGAGTTCCTGGAACTGGCGGATCTTCCTGAGCGGGACCGTATGTCCCAGATGCACGTCGATGCCGGTCGGATCAATCCCGTATTTGACTCGCAGCGGAGTTCCGGTATCGCGGCTGTGCTGCAGTTTTTTCGCCAGTTCGTCTTCAGGAACGATCTTTTCGACACCACGTCGGATGATGCGGAGCTGGTCTTCAACCGGAGGAAATGAGGTGGTCAAGTTTCTGCCTGCAGGTGCAAAGGAAGTGGGGCTCGGTGAGGAGCCGCCGATGAAGTCTGCGGAAGGTTAACAGGCAGGCGGAGCCGCTTCCACTGTTGATTTCAGGCGATGTCGGGGGCAATGAGGCGGACGGGCGAGCCGGAAGCGTCAGCGTTCGATGTCCTGGCGAGTGCTGTTGCTGAGCTGATAACGATTCATGCGACTGACTGCATACCAGGCGGCGAACGTCAGGATCGGGAAGGCGATTGTTCCGGCGATGATCGCCATCCTGCGAGCTCGTCGCGCGACCAGGGGAAAATTGTGCTGCACCTGAATGCCTGTCAGAATCATGAACCCGTAGAACGCGAACAGCACAAATCCGAAGCCGATGCCTATCCAGTCCGTGGAATCCGGGATTGGAAATTTCCGGCCCGTCAGCAGTGCCGCGAGAATCGGGGAACTCATGGCCGCAGTGATGTAGAGGACTCCCACATAACCCATCAACCTGACGGCACGAGCAGCTTCCCGGAGATCCTGCTGCGGATCGGCGTGGCGAGTTGTCTGATCCGATTGAGGCGGCTGATACGGATTCATGTCCGGAATTGTGCCGCGAAAACACAAACACGGCCAGCGCAGGTGCGGCAGATGACGTGCACTGGTGATCGGGGGCGGTGTGTTTCGGGCTTTGCCGCGCGATGGTGCGGCCTCTGACGCGACCGGCTCGCCCTGGGTGAACGAGTCAGTGTGTTGCGGGATCAGGCATGGCTTCGGGCGATGCTATGGATTTGGGCAGCTCTTCGCCGACTCGAAGCAGTCTTCCCACGGGAATGGCGATCAGGGCTGATAGAAAGCTTCCAAGCGCGCCCATTTTGGCCGAATCCTGGATCGCTCCTGGTTCACTGAACGCGGCGGTTGAGACAAACAGGGCGACGGTAAAACCAATTCCCGCCACGATGCCCAGCGTGATCACGTGTCGGTACGACATGCCGGGAGGTCGTTCGAGTTTCAGGAGTTTTTCACCCATGAAGGTGAAGAGAGTGATTCCGATCGGTTTGCCGATGACCAGTCCGGCCAGTACCAGCCAGGTGGCTGTGCCGGTGTTGGACATCACGACGCCGGCATTGACCAGCCCGAACAGTCCCAGAATCAGCTCGACGGGATTCTTCCACCATTTCGCAAACTGTCCCAATGTATCTGTTCCGGATTCTTCGTTATCTGCGAACAGACCGATGTCTGCCCCGGCGTGTGGCAGCGTTGGAATAATGGGCACCAGGCCCAGAGCCGGATGGATTCCGGCATGATGAAAGGACACCCAGCTGAGAACGCCCGGGCACAGCAGATACCACCAGAAACTGGTGACTGCGAATCGTTTCAGGACCAGACCCAGTCCCACGGCACCCGCAGCCACAATCATCCATTCGAGGTGCAGAGCCGACTGCGGATAGGCGACTGCCAGAATCAGCAGTCCGGCAGCATCGTCCGCAATGGCCAGCAGCAGCAGAAAGGGAATCGCCGGATGACCGGCACTGAAAACCATTCTGGCCACCAGATAACTGAAGGCGATGTCTGTGGCACACGGAATCGCCCAGCCTCGGTGCAGCTGTTCCATCTGCCCCGTCAGGACGCAGCCCGCCAGATAAACGCAGGCGGGAACTGTGACGCCTCCCAAAGTTGCCATCAGCGGAGTTGCTGCTGTTTTCCATGCGGAAAGAGCTCCTCCCGGTAGCAGCGATTCCCAGACTTCCTTGGCGGCCATGGCAAAAAACAGAGCCATCAGCACATCATTGACCACGATGAGCAAAGAATGCCCACCCGGCAGCGGCGTCTGCAGGAAACGCAGGTACGAAGCTTCGTCGACGTTGGCCCAGACCAGAGCAAGGAAAGCACCGGAAATCAGAAAGAAGGAATTCTCAAACAGAAATCTCGCAATCCCGGAACCTGCGGGCTGTTTGTGGTCTGTGGTCGTTGTGTCGTGTGTCATTGGAGAAGTAAGGCGGGCAGAGCCCGACGCCGCGAAGAGATTGCAATGTCGGTAGGTCAGGCTCCTGCCTGACAATTCATATCCGACCATACTGTCAGGCGGGAGTCTGACCTACGGTTTGGGCCACTGAAAAACGCCAATCATCGAGACCAGGTTTTCCTGAAAATCCACAGGCAGGAATGTCTGTGCCACCTGCCACTGATGGCCTGAACAACAGACAGCAATTTCAGTGCCGCATTCTGGTTGTCTGCCATACCGACTCAGGGATGTGATTCCATGGCGTGGCGACGGTTTTCGCGGCGGACCAGTTGTCCGCAGGCGGCGGCGATGTCACTTCCCAGAGAATAGCGAATGGTTGTCTTCAGTCCGGCAGCCTTCAGACGATTCGCGAACTCGGAGATTTTGTCCGGTGGCGTGGCGGTAAGGTGAGGAGCATCGTCGATGGCATTGAACGGGATGAGATTCAGGTGGACCTGAAGACCCGCTGCCCATTCGATCAGCGCGTCGGCATCGCCGGGGGAATCGTTTCTGCCTGCCAGCATCAGATATTCCAGCATGACTTCGCGCTCCTGATGCCGGTTGATCTGCTGCAGAGTCTCTTTCAGTTCGGCGAGCGGATACTTCTTCGCCAGCGGAATCATGGATTCGCGAATGTCCTGTCGAGCACTGTGGAGGCTGAGAGCCAGATTGATTCGAGGGAATTGTTCAGCACAGCGCAGCATGGCGTCGGGGATGCCGACGGTGGAAATCAGGATGCTGCCCGGTGTCCGGTCAAACTGGTCAGGAGCTGTCAGGATTTCGAGTGCGGCATACAGCTGTGTTTCGTTGTGAAAGGGTTCTCCCATTCCCATGAAGACGATGTTCTGCAGTCGTCGCTGTTCGTGTGTCAGCAGCTGCCCGGCCTGCAGGACCTGATCAAGGATTTCTGCGGCGGACAGATTCTGAGCGATGCCCATCCGACCCGTGGCACAGAAATCACACGCCGCCGCACATCCCACCTGGCTGGACACACACAGGGTGGTTCGTCCGGTCGCAATGCGCAGGATGACGGCTTCGATCAGCATGCCGGTGGCGGTCCGAAACAGCAGCTTTGACGCTCCATCGAGTTCGGAATCGCAGCGACGAAACAGTTCCAGGCAATGCATGCTCCATCGATCGGAATCCGAGACGTCCTGCAGAGCCGTTTCGTCGGGAAGGAATTTCTTCAGCAGCGAGTTTCGGAAGGCTCGAATGCGCTGTGGATCCAGACGCAGCTGCTTTCGCAGACTTTCAACCGCCGCAGCGTCGAATATGCTCACCGTTTCAGGCATGGGCCGTGTCCTGCTGAAACGTGCGCCACAATGAATTCGGTCCGGCGACGTCGCGCACGATGGCAGCGATGTCTGCGGTCTGACGGAGGGCCAGCTGCAGCGCCGAAGCCCATGGTTCCAAAGCAGACCGCCGAAAGCCTTCCTGAGCAGGCGGGACGGCAGGATCTCCGTCGGGGATCAGAGGATCGTCCGGCAGCGAGTCATAGTAGCGGCGGAACTGAGTCGTGGATGCAAAGAATTCTCTGAGCCCAAACGGCTGAGTCAGAGCGGCCTGAAGTCGCAGGCAGGCAAATTCGCGAACCTTCTGATCGGGCTGATCCAGCTGAAGTCCCCAGTCCGGGAGGTGGAAAGCATCCGGCCCTTCGATCAGAGCATGGCAGGTTTCGTGCAGAATCATCTGAGCCAGGCTGTCGTCCGCATCCAGGCTTTCCGGAACTCCGATTTTCAGAGTGCCCTGCCCATCCCATGCTGCGAACACGTCGGCGTCCCGGACGACTCGCATCCCCATGTCGGCCGCTGCCTGCAGCCAGATCAGTTCGACGGGATCCTGATAGTTTCGATGAATCGTTCGCATGTTGGCCGGTCATTTTCCCACTCGGGAGTTTGGACGGCTTCCGATTGTGACAGGAATGGTTCACGGTCGCAAACCGAGGTTCACGGTCTATCATCTCCGGGGACAACGCACGCCGCCCTTTGACAGCAGCAACCAGGGTTTCAGATTCAATGCCTGTACCTGACATTCGGATTCAGATTCAGAATTCCGCCGACACGAATCCTCAGGGCAGTTATGTCCTGTACTGGATGATCGCCAACCGGCGGCTCAGCCACAATTTCGCTCTGCAGCGAGCGGTCGATGCGAGTGTCGAATACGGAAAGCCTTTGCTGATTCTTGAGGCTCTGAAGTGCGATTATCAGTGGGCCAGTGACCGCCTGCACCGGTTCATTCTGCAGGGAATGGCGATTAACAGAAACCAGTCGCAGAAGGCTGGGGTGAGCTATCACCCGTTTGTCGAGACCGTTCGCGGCGAAGGCTACGGCCTGCTGCACACTCTGTCCGCTGATGCCTGTCTGGTGGTGACGGACGATTTCCCCTGCTTCTTTCTTCCAAAGATGGTTCGGTCGGTTGCCGAACGTCTTTCGGTGCGAATGGAAGCGGTCGACAGCAACGGTCTGTATCCGATTCATGCGACCGATCGTGTGTTTACTCGAGCATTCTCCTTCCGAAACCATCTGCAGAAGTCACTGGAACCGTATCTGCACGAATTTCCAGTGGCTGATCCGCTGAATCATCCGGATCTGATGAAATCCAGCTGCCTGCCGCCGGCGGTCGCTGTTCGCTGGCCCGCTGCCGATGACGGACTTCTGAATGCCGATTCTGCGGTGCTGAAGTCTTTGCCCATCGATCATTCGGTCGGACCGGCGGCGATGGCAGGCGGTCGGACAGCTGCGCTGCAGCGACTGAAGGCCTTTGTTGCACGTGATCTTTCCCGTTACGCGGATGATCGCAGTCAGCCCGATGACGATCCTTCCAGCGGACTGTCTCCGTATCTGCATTTCGGTCACATTTCGGCCCACGAGATCTTTCAGGCCGTTGCTGTTAGTGAGGAGTGGAGTGTTGATCAGCTGAACGATGTCGGGAAAACCAAAGGTAGTCGCGAAGGCTGGTGGAATATGTCTCCTTCTGCCGAATCGTTTCTGGACGAACTGATCACATGGCGGGAACTTGGTTACAACGCGTGCGCGAATGATCCGAGCTATCATCAGTACGAATCACTGCCCGAGTTTGCTCGGGTGAGTCTGGAGGAACATGCCGACGATCCACGTCCGGTCATTTATACCCCGGATCAGCTGCGAAACGCTGAGACTCATGACGAAATCTGGAACGCGGCTCAGGTTCAGCTGCTGACAGAAGGTCGCATGCACAATTATCTGCGCATGCTGTGGGGCAAGAAGATTCTGGAATGGTCGCCGACACCACGCGATGCCCTCGATGTGATGATTGACCTGAATAACCGATACGCTGTGGATGGACGAAACCCCAATTCCTATTCCGGCATTTTCTGGGTCCTGGGTCGGTATGACCGAGCATGGGGACCGGAACGACCAATCTTCGGGAAAATTCGTTACATGAGTTCTGAAAGTACTCGGCGAAAACTGAAACTGACGACGTACCTGCAGAAATTCGGAACCGGTCGCGGACAAAAGGAACTTTTCTGACAGGGTTGTTTGATCTTTTCGGTCAGGCTTGTCCGTTCAGACGCAACAGCAGCGAGTACTTCAGGTCGACCTCGTTCCCGGCAGACTTTTTCTCATCAGAAAGCGTTTCCACGATGAAACCGGTGAGCGATCTTTCGGGGCACGAAATCGTGGGATGTCGGCTGGTGGGAGCGATGCCGAGTTCCGTGCTGGTGGAGATGTGGCTGAAGATCACGTCTCGGATTGTGAAGTATGGGTTTCCAATTCACTATCAGGATCTCGAGGCCCCTCGCACAGGAACCTTCAACGGCCTGAATATCACTCTGGATCCCGATGTCGGTTTCGAGATGCAGTGTTTCATTCTGTTGCACCTGTTTGGGCATTCTGTGCAGTGGGTTGCACCGGAACTGGCCGCTGGTCTTGATGACCTGCTGCATACCAAAGACAGAGAGCGTTTCATGCAGGTTCTGCGAGCCTATGAATTCCAGGCGGCCAGAATCGGAATGGCACTGCTGCACGAAGTCGGAGTGACGGAGCTCGATCAGTGGTACAGCGATTTTGTGGAAACCGACTGGCGTTACGTGGCACGCTATTATCGCGAAGGAAGCATTCCCGACTGGGAAACATGCAAAGCTGACGGGTGCGAAATTATTCAGCCGATGCAGATCCCTGAACTGCACCACAAAGAAGTGCAGGTTCGCTTCGCATTCTGATGGTGAAACCGGGGTTCCGAATTTCGACGGGCCGCGTTTGCTACATCCATTCTCGGATCGGATGGCCTTCGACCAGTCTCACCGGGCGACCATCCGGCGCCTGAGCGATGAGATCTGAGGGGATGCCCAGCTTTTCGTAGATGGTGACGGCGATGTCTTCAGACGTGTATTCATCCCGGATCGGCCGTCCGCCTTCGTCGTCGGTGGCTCCCAGCACTGCTCCGCCAGGTACTCCGGCACCAGCCATAACCGCAAACCCGGCGCTGGCCCAGTGATCCCGGCCGCTTGCAGAATTCACGGTGGGCGTTCGTCCGAAATCGGTCAGCCAGACGACCAGAGTGGAATCCAGGAGTCCGCGATCGGCGAGATCTTCGAGCAGCACCGGCAGACCCTGATCGACGGGAGGAATGCGATTGTTTTTCAGAGATGTGAAGTTGTTCTGATGCGTGTCCCAGCCGCCATCCGTGATGGTCGTGAACCGGACACCACTCTCGATCAGTCTCCGAGCCAGCAGGCAGCTTTGGCCGAACTTGTTTCGCCCGTAGCGGTCCCGAAGCGCGTCGGATTCTTCGTCGATCTGAAACGCCTGTTTGGTTTCCGGTGCCGTGATCATGTCGAACGCTGCCCGGATATTTTCGTCCAGAGCTTCAAACGCTTCGGGTTGCAGGTCTGCCTGTTTCTGAAGCTGGTCGATGGCTGACAGCATCTGTCGCCGTCGGTCGACACGTTCGGTGCCGACACCGTTCGGAAAACTGATGTCCCGAACGTTGAAGGATTTGGCATTGGGGTCGGCAAGAATTTCAAAGGGGCTGTTTTCCAGTCCAAGAATTCCTGCCTGTCCGCCTCCGAAACGCCGATCCACCGAACTGCCAAGCTGGACAAAGGGAGGCAGAGCCGATTTGAATCCTTTGTGCCAGCTGACCACAGAACCAAACGTCGGATAGTGCAGCGACGCGTTGAAACGCCGTCCCGTCATGACGTACTGATCGGCGACGCCGTGACTTCCGTTCTGAGGGTTCCAGCTGCGCAGCAATGCAAACCGGTTCAGTTCCCGAGCCATGTTGGGCATGATGTCCGTGAACTGAATTCCCGGAACGGCCGTATCGATCACTCCGAATTCGCCACGCACACTGGCCGGTGCATTGGGCTTGGGATCGAAGGTGTCGTGGTGACTGGTTCCTCCCTGAGTCCACACGAGAATGCAGTTGGTGTCTTTCGTGGACTTGCCGGATTCACGACTGCTGCGTTCGGCCGCCAGCAGTTGCGGCAGACTGACACTCAGGCCGGCAAGACTGCCAAGCTGCAGAAGTCCTCGACGAGTGACACGTTCGCAGTCACGAATCTGCTGAGGCAACAGGTTTAGCATGGCAGGGCTCGCTTGAGAACAGTTTGCGGGAAGGAGTTGCAGGCTGTCCGTTATCAGCTGACGGCAGACCATGGAACCGGAATGCGGGAAGGCAGGACGATGAAGGCGGGTCAGATCGAGACTGATTGTCTGGGGGGCAGGATGGCGATCTGCCGACACGCACACTTTTAATATAGTTCATCGGGAAAATCGGAAGCAACGGAACAACCGCAGATCAGGAGTTTTTCCGATAATGGTGGCATGCGGGGCTTTGGTTCAGCATAATTCTTCCTGACCCACCCAAAAGCTTCCTGAGTCCATTTTCGGCCGCGGTTTCGCTCCCGCGCGCAGAATGGGGTCAGGAAATCCTCACCGAACTCGGCAGACGTCCTGCACATCCGGCAGTCGCCTGTTCTGCCTGAAATCTGCTGAGCACTCCGACGAGGATTTCCGCCACCATGGATATGCGGCTCCGATTGCGTGCCGCCTTCTGGTTCCTGTTTTCGTGATCTGCACGGCTGTTTTGACTGGCCTGGGAGCGGATCGAACTGCGCCGTTCTGGGCAGGAAATCTTTGTCACGCCCGACGCGGTTCACTTGAATGAAGACTTTGCAAGGCTCAGCTGATCGTCAGTTCAGCGGATCGAACCGTTGGTGACGACGGAAAACGAGTCTGCGATCGGACACACGCAGCCACGTATACCTCCGCCGATCCGGCGATTGCCGTCGTTTCCGACTCCGGTCGAATTCTGGCCGTGGCAAATGGAAGAACGGCCATCGAGATCTGTCTGGGGAGACTCGTCGACGCGTCGACGTTGAAGTCGCGGGCCTGCAGAACGGGGCGGGTGTGTCCTTCGACCATCACGTGCGTCCGGTGATCAGTCGGCTGGGCTGCAATTCCGGAGCGTGTCATGCCAGTCAGTTCGGCAAGGGTGACTTTGTGCTGTCCGTGGTCGGCTTTGATCCCAAACTGGATCGACTCCATGTGGTTCGGGATCGGCAGCAGCGACGCGTCAACATTCTGCAGCCGGAAGAGAAAGTCTGCTGCTGAAAGGAAGCCAGCCATGCAGTTGCCTCGTGGCGGCGGACAGCGGCTGGTGAAGGATTCAACGGCCTATCGAATTCTGGAGACCTGGATTCGAAACGGTGCCCCGGCCGCGGAGAAGGATGCAGCTCAGGTGACGCGTCTGACGGTCTTTCCTTCCGAAAGAGTTGCCGAACCGAATGAAACTCAGCAGCTTCAGGTCGTCGCCTGGATGAGCGACGGGAGCAATCGGGATGTCACGGCCTGGGCGAAGTTTGATTCCACCGATGATTCCGTGCTGTCCGTGACTCCGGACGGTTTCGTCACTGTGGAAGGCCGAGGACAGGCAGCGGTGATGGTTCGTTACCAGGCGGATATCGCGATGTTTGTGTCTCCCTATGGACCGATCCCCGACTGCCCCATTCCGGAAGAGTCAGAACTTTATTGATGAAGCTGCCCTTCTGAAGTTTCGCGAACTGGGGATCGCTCCGTCGCTTTTGTGTTCAGACATGGTGTTCATTCGGCGAGCGTGTCTGGATGCTGTCGGAACTCTGCCGACACCTGCTGAAGTGGATGCCTTCGTGGCGGATTCGCGGCCGGACAAACGAGATCGTCTGGTTGATTCGCTGCTGGAGTCTGACCGGCGATCCCGATCTTGACCGGTTCAACGATCAGTACGCCTCGGTCTGGACTCTGAAATGGGCGGATCTGCTGCAGAATTCAGCAAAGGCCAGGCTGCCGATGAACAGCGAATGTGGGCTATGCACAACTGTGATTCGTGAATCGCTTCGAACCAACAAACCCTTCGATCAGTTTGTGCGTGAACTGATCACTGCCAAGGGTTCGATTTATGCCAGCGGTCCGGCCAGCTGCTTCAAGATCAACGCCAATTCTTCCGACCTCGCCGAAGTGACCGCTCCAGCTGTTTCTGGGGACTCGACTGCAGTGCCGAAAGTGTCACCACCATCCGTTTTGAAAAGTACAGCCAGGCAGATTACTACTCGTTTTGCTGCCTTCTTTCTGGTCTTTAACAAGAACAGTCAGGAGTTCGAGTCTGTTTGGTCGTGGGGACGGTCGTGATGGTCAGGTCGTCCGGCGATGTTCGTCATCTCTTTTGATGGCTTCTGAAACCACGTCCTCTGGAAGGTTCCGAAGTTGATCACGATCTGGATCGTCGAATTCCTCTGGCTGACTGGCTGACCTCCTCAGAAAACGTCAGCTTCGCGAAGTCCGTGGCCAACCGATATACGTCATACATAACAGGACGAGGTCTTGTGGAACCGGTTGACGACATGCGAGCCACAAATCCTCCCAGCAACCCGGCAATGCTGGACGCGATGGCTCGACATCTGATCGATCATCAGTTTGACCTGAAGCAGCTGATTCGAGTTATCATGACGTCTCGGCTATCAATAGTTCGCAGCCGACGCCGCAGAACGCATCGGATTCGAAATTCTATACTCATTTCGAGTCAGCGTCTGAGACCAGCCGGCCTCTGCTGGACGCCGTGGATTATGTGACCGGTTCTCAGACGAAATTCAAAGGACTTCCTCCGGGGACTCGAGCCATCGATCTGCCGGACGGCGAGTATCCGGATTATTTTCTGGCGACGTTCAAGAAAGCCCAAACCTGGTCAGCGTGTGTGAATGCGAACGGTCGCCCGACGGGAATGCCGGACAGGCCTTGCACACTCTGAACGGAGATATCGTCGCGGGCAAGATTGCCGATGCGAAGGGCGCGTCGCAAGGCTGTTGGCTAAGTCGTACGGACGACCAGCTGATTGCTGGAGTTCTATAAGTGGCGTTGTGTCGGCGTCGTCATCCGAAGAGTTCAGAATGCGAAGGAATTCCTTGAACAAAGTCCATCGCGGAAGGAGTTCTTCCCGAAGACCTGATAATGGGCGCTGCTCAACAACAAACAGTTCCTGTTCAATTACTGACCTGCCCCATCTCATCCGAGCTGACGCTCGGAAACGCGCATCGGTCACTGATGAAAGATGTACGCATCAAGCTGTCGTAGGAAGCTGGTACGGTCGGCTGAGTTCAACGACGATTTCGGAAAGGTTCTGTGGATGTTTCGATTGGCTCTCCTGTGGCAGTTGATGGCGGCAGCTGTTGCGATTGTTTTGGTTTCCGAATGTGCCGACGCTCAGACGTCGTACCCGATGCTGATGGGCCTGTCACCGGTGGCAGCTCAGCGAGGCCGAACTTCCGAACATGTTCTGGAATCCCGCTACACGATGTTCGGAGCGGATCGGGTCATCGTGACCGGAGAAGGAGTCTCTGCCGAGGTTGTCAGTCCCATGAAGCCCGACAAGGACGGCAAGGAGCCTTCGCTGACAAAGATCACGCTCCGTGTCAGCGTCGCTGAAGATGCTCTGCCCGGTGTCCGCGATGTAGAATCTGTGGAAGCCCCCCAGCTGGCCCCAGCACCCTGACTCAGCTTGTCATTGTTCGGATCCCGTCATTGCCGATCATCTTTCCAACAACACGGTCGAAACAGCATTGGAAATCTCACTGCCGTGTACAGTCTGGAGTTGGCCGGAAAAGGCGGAAGATGTTGATTTCATCGCTTTCAGGTATCTCGACAAAGCTGACAGCTTCACTGTCGCGGGATGAGGACTGCAGGATCGCATTCACGACCGCCAGCGGGCCTCATCAGTCCGATCATGACCATCCGCAGCGCTGAAACGGGAGTACGGTGGCGATGGCTGACAATTCCCTACTGCTGATCCGTTTCTTGCCCGCGAGTTCCGGGATTACCTCGGAAGTTCGGGATGTGCGATACGCCAACGCGCCTACTGATTATCACCATCGAAGTCAGTGATCGTCCGTTTTGTCGACTGTTCACCCGGTCATTAGGCGGCAGGACAGCCCGTTGAACTGAAGTTGATCGGCTGCCATCTGCCCGACGGTGCCGTGACATCATGGACCGCGGATGCATTCGCTGCGGCCAGAGTCACTGAGATTCCAGTGCGGTTCGCAGATCAGCTGCTGAATCCCGTCCCGGTCGCGTGACGTCATTGCCGGTTCAGCTAGAGCAGTCGGACAGCGACGGCAGCGCGCTGTCGGTTCCAGGTGTGATTGCCGGACGGCTGGAACAGCAAGCCGACATCGATCGCTATTCGTTTGAAGTACGAAAGGGGCAGCGGTTGACATTCGAAGTCTTCGCGCGAACGGCTGCAGTCTGAACTGGATTCAACGCGCTCAGAATTCTCGACGCCAACGGAAAGCAGCTGGTGGAGAATGACGACTTTCGCCTGGCCAGCCGAATCACGGTTCGGGATTCCGCAATTGAAAACTGGACAGCGCCCCGGCTGACAGGACACATCGTGGAAATTCGGGATGTGCACCTGCGAGGCGGCGAGGGTTATCGCCTATGGTCTGAAATTACGGAATCGGCTCGACGGCACGGGCTGGTGATGGATTCCGACAAGTCTGGCTCTCCGGGAAAGCTGTGCGTTGTTTGTTCGAGCCGTTCGGAAGAATGGCTTTGATGGTGGTCAGCTGGCCGTTGACGGACTTCCGGCAGGAGTGACGGCGGAATGCGGGCGAATTCCTGCGGGCAAGGGAGAAGACGGCTGCATCATTCTGACTGCCGCTCCGGATGCTGCGATGGGAGCGGGAAATATTCGAGTCACCGGGACCGCCTCGTTGCCGGTTTCGGAAGCGACAGCAGCAGCGGGTGATGCCGATGCCGCCGGAGACCGGACGAAGGAAGCAGGACCTCCGGTCACGATGATGGCCGAGGCTCAGCCGATGCAGGAAACCTATATGCCAGGCGGCGGGCGAAGTCACTGGCCGGTCGCGATGCACGCTGTCGCGATCGGCCCTGCCGAATCGCTGCAGGTCGGTCAAACTCAGTACTCGCCAAGTCCGTCTGAAGCCGGGACAGTCCGTGAAAGTGGATGTCGAGATTGTCCGCGAAGGCTTCGATAAAAACGTGACTCTGGATATGCTGTATCAGCATCTGTCCACCAGGTTCGCAAATACTCTGCCCGAAGGGTGACGGTGGACGCAAGCAGAGCCAGACGCTGCTGACGGGCAGTCAGAACCACGGCGCGTGACTCTGACGGTCGCGGCAAAATGCTCCTGCGACAGATCGACAGATGTGCAGTGTGATGGCGAATGTGTCGATCGCTGATATGAAGAGCCACGTACAGCAGCGAGCCACTGTTCGTTTCCGTGGGAAGGCTTCCCGGCCAGCATAGTCGCGGCTTTCAGGAAAACGCGCGCGCTTCACGCTGTCGGGCGCAGCGGATAGTCTCGCGATTGGGCTTTCGTTTCGTGCAGACGTCTTTTTCGCTGGTGATGGGATTCGGTTGTGGCTTGCGCTACATCCGCCCGCCGGACTTCGGCCTGCAAGCCCTCGATTCTGCGGCCGGTGCGGCGGGCGATTTTACCAGCTCAAAGAAACGCTCTCTCCCCCGCACAGCGGGCTGTTTAAATCTCCGCGAAGGTCTCCTCGACCCGGCTGCCCATCGCTGATTGGATGCGTAAGTTGGCCCGTTGCGGGTGGAAGCACAGCACCCGGGCCATGAGCACGGTGGGCAACACGTCGTTGACACCGGGTTTGAAGGTTTTTCCGCTCCATCGATTCAGCAGGCGCGGTCGCGTGAACGGGTTCCCCTTCAGCCTGAGTGATGTCGGTTGGCGGCGGCGTGCGGATGCGCGGCTTCGTAGGTTTCCTTCAGGCGGCGAGTGCTGACATGGGTATAGATTTGCGTGGTTGTCAGGCTCTTGTGGCCCAGCAGTTCCTGAACCACGCGCAGGTCAGCTCCGCCATCCAGCAGATGGGTGGCGAAGCTGTGACGCAGAGTATGGGGCGACGTCTGACTGGCAAGGCCGGCCGAAGCGATATGTTTTTCCAGCATCCGGCCGATGCTGCGAGTTGTCAGACGGCGGCCGAAGCGATTCAGGAACAATGCGTCAGCATCCTGCGGGCCGGCGTGCGGGTCCGGCGAGCGGATGGCCAGCCATCGATCCAGCGCTTTGAGTGCGAAGCTTCCCACGGGAGCGATTCGTTCCTTCCTCCCTTTTCCTCGGACACGAACAATCCCTGCGGAGCGATCGAGATCACCGACGTTCAGGCCCACAAGTTCGGCGACTCGGAGGCCGCCGGAATAAATCGTTTCCAGAATCGCTCGATCACGCAGGCCATCGGGCTGATTGGCGGGAGGCGTCAGCAGCAGTTTTCCGACTTCGTCGGTCGTCAGAAAATGAGGAAGTTTTCGCCCGGCCCTGGGCGTCCGCAGTGGTTTGGCCGGATTCGTTTCGCAGATGTCTTCGCGATTGCAGTAGCGGAAGAAGCTTCGCAGGCACGCCAGACGCCGAGCAACCGTTGATCTGGCGTAGCCGCATTCATGGAGATAGGCGACGTAGTTTCGCAGCTGGCCGACGTCCATTTCGGCGGGTGTTGGCAAACGGCCGAACTGTTCGAGACAGAATTCGCAAAGATGAGCCAGGTCGTCGGCGTATGACTTCACCGTCAGAGGAGAAGCATTTCGCTCGACTTTCAGAAAATTGAGGAATGCCCGGATCGAAGTTTCCATGGATCGGCGAATCCTGCCCTGCTGTGAATGCTCCGGCGGAACTGCGAAAAGCCGGACCGGCGATTTTCGCTTGCAGAGCCCGTGACGAGCACCGGCGGCTCACACTTCCCCGTATCGGTTTACAGCGCGTACGGAAAGTCTTCCGACTGGATGTTCAGGTGTTGGTCGTCAAGCATTGAGCGAACTCGCTGAGCCAGCACGGCGGCATCATACCAGGAAAACTCAAGTTCCGGGTCGGCCGCGTAGTCGCTGAGTGTTCCGAGAAGGGTGTCGATACTGTCGTCGTCGTACAGAAAGACGAACTTGTGATCATCCCGCACAAGTGCAAGGACATTTACGCTTCTCGCCACGGTTGCCTCCTGCTGTTCTGAAAATTCCTTCGTTCCGCGTCCGACCTTCGCCCATCGGCAGTTATCGGACCCTGTTGGCCGTACCTGTCGCGAATCAGGGACTGCCGCGAGAAGCCGCGAAGGCGATACAGTCACTTCAGTCGGGCTTCCGTCCAGGTGGGGATTCCCCGAGTTGGCTGTATCAGGGATTCGACATGGTCCGTGTGTCCAGGGTTCGGATGATCGTGGAATGCGGGCGGATGAGTGCGGCCGGATCTGAGGACTTCGGCGACGGAGTCCGTATTGCATTTCCGATTCGGAGTTCAGACAATTGAACTCTATGAAACAACTCATTTTTCTGCTTTGTTCCCTGCCTGTGACGATCAGCGGGTTTGCGTTGGCGATGCAGACCGAGCCATCGCAGCCGAAGGTTGCTGACACGTCAGCACACCCGAACGATCAGCACCTGCAGGAATTGCTTGCTCGTTTGGGTGAGAACGATTTCCCTGTCCGCAATGAAGCCTCACTTGAGCTGAAACTTCTGTCGCCGGAACGATTCCGTCAGCTGGCGGAACAGATTGCCGAAGCTTCAAACGCCGAGGCTGTCGTTCGAGTTCACGCCGAACTGGATGCTCGCCTTGTCTCCCGGAACCCCGAGGATGTCCGGGCGGCATGGGACGTTCTGGAATATCTCGCCGAAAATGGCCGTTTGCTGCTTGCCGACGAGGCTCAACACAGCCTCAGACAGCA
Organism: Planctomycetaceae bacterium; assembly: GCA_041398865.1. Classification (GTDB taxonomy): domain Bacteria; phylum Planctomycetota; class Planctomycetia; order Planctomycetales; family Planctomycetaceae; genus Fuerstiella. The sequence goes on along the minus strand of JAWKTY010000013.1, from coordinate 58,278 downwards.
CTGGAAGACTCGCGTTGACCTGACAGTCGCGGAACTAAAAAAACACGGGGCTCATGTCGTCAAAGGTGATTTTGGCAGGCGTGCCGTGTTGTTCGGAATGCCGCTGAACGATGATCGGAATGACGGTCTGCAGGTTTTCCTGACGGAAGACTGGACCGGCGGTGATACTGAGGTTGCGCTGTTCAAACGCCTGGCGATGCTGAGTGGTCCTGTTCGCACGAGTCGAGGACTGAACATCTATCTGACTCAGGGGCATCCGTTGACAGAAGAACAGCAGGCGGCACTGATCGAGGCGGTTGGGCCGGCTCGGGTTGTCCGTCGCTCACGTGTGCAATTGGGGATCGTCTGGAATCCCCAGTTCACTCCGGGCGTTCTGATCGGAAGTGTCTCGGAGGGAGGTTCTGCAGCAGGCGCAGGCCTGAAACCAGGTGACCTGATCGTTGCGATTGAGGACACAGAGCTGAGAAGGAAGCATGCGAAACAGCAGCCTTCGGATGATGCGCAGACCGAAACTCAAAAAAGTCCCGAAAAGGATCCGACGCTGCTGAAGGATTTTGACGACCTGGTCCAGCGGCTGATGCTGTATCAGCCCGGCGACGTCATGACGATTCGTGTGATCAGGGGGTTCGACGACCTGCTCCTGAGCGGCAACGATGTTGATTTGGAATCGGTCAAAACAGAAAAACTGGATGTGAAAATGAAAGGCTGGGACGAACTGAAGCCTCTGGCCAGATAGCCGTTGGTATCGTGCCCGGTTCCCGGGGACGGTTGGATGTTGTTCCGCCGGAAAGCTGCGAGCGTTCTGCGGGGGAATGATCTTTTTCGCAAAAGTGCCGGTTGGCGAATCCAGCGCAGAAAAAAGGCCCGCCGGTCTGAAGAGACGACAGGCCTGTGGCTGCAGCTGAGTCCGAACGTGAGCTATTCGATGTCGTACTGCTTGGTCAGCACTTCCAGAGCATCGACAATCGACTGTTCATCCATTCCCGAGTTCCGCACAATTTCTGTGGATGCCTCGTTGTTGCCTTTGACTTCTTTTGCACTCGCCAGAATTCGGCCTGAACTGTCATAGGCGTATGTGATTTCGATGGGAGAACCCTTCGGCAGACCCTGAGGCAGGTTGAAGACACGGAAATCACCGATCAGTTCACAGGCAGCCGGATCGATCGCGTCTCCTTCCAGGATCTCCACATGAACCCGCTGCTGATTGTCAGTATTCGTGCCAAACCGCTGAACGACACTGTGCGGAACAGGTGTGTTCTTGGGAATCATGATGTGGTTGATCTTGCGCGACTTGTCGGCCGGGTCCGAGATTTTGATCCCCAGTGAATGGGAATTCACGTCGCTGGTCCGGACATTGTTCAGTCGCTTTCGGACCGTTTCGGTGACTTTGCTGCGACTGTCACCGTGTCGAGCTTCCAGAATTGCAGCATGAATCGCAGCTCCTTCTGCGACAGCTCGTTCCGGCATCAGCTCACGTGAAGGCTCACGGCCTGTGACTTCTCTCAGCATCTGCTCGACGACGGGCATCAGGGTCGAACCACCGACCAGAATGACCTCATCCAGAGTTCCTGGACGGACACCTGCCTGCTGCATCACGAGTTCGGTGGTGTCTTTTGTTCGCTGCATCAGGTCGGCCGTCATTCGCTCGAATTCGGTCCGGCTGAGCGACACGGACAGCGTTTTCCCCTTGAAATAGACGCTGATCGGTACCTGCGACTTTTCACTGAGATCGCGTTTTGCGTCTTCAGATTCCTGGTTGAAGACGAGCATCGCCTCGGGATCAGTTGAGGGATCTTCGTTGTACTTCAGCTTGAACTGCTGCACAAGGTGATCCGCCAGTCGCTTGCTCCAGTCCAGCCCGCCCAGCATCACGTCTCCGTCTGTGGCCAGAACCCGAAAGTTTGTGGGCGTATAGCGGACAACTGTCACGTCAAAGGTCCCGCCTCCCAGGTCATAAACAAGAATGGTCTTTTCTTCGTTTTTCAGATCGGTCCGTCCCAGTTCCCCCTTCTGCCATGCGTAGGCCAGAGTGGCCGCTGTCGGTTCGTTGATAATGTCGATCACGTTCAGACCGGCGATGCGGCCGGCATCCTGAGTGGCTTTGCGGCGAACGTCGTTGAAGTAATAGGGAACCGTAATCACGGCATTGGCAATGGGGCCCAGAGTTTCTTCTGCATCCTGCTTCATCTTCTTGAGAATCAGGGCGGAGATGAATTCCGGCGTCAGTTTCTTGTTCTGGTAGACAACGAAGTAGTCTTTATTGCCCATTTCGCGTTTGATGGCTTCGATGATCTGTTCAGGCGAAGCGACGGAGATCCGCTGAAACGATGGTCCCACGACGACCCGGTCATCGTCCAGCAGCACGACAGAAGGAGTAATCGGGCGGCCATCGGCGTTGTTGGCAACGGTGGGCGTTCCGTTGTCATCGAGATAAGCGATTGCGGAATAGGTGGTGCCGAGGTCAATGCCGACGGTTCTGCCTTCAAGGAACTTCATGAGGTACGAGCCTTATCGATGTGAAATCAGGTTCGGAAACGACGACCGGAATCTGCTTCAGCAGAGACCCGCCGACTTGCAAAAAATCGCAGCCTCACGGCATGCTGTTCGTGGAGTTCGGACGTGACGTGCATTGAGCGTGTTTCCCGGAAACACCTGCTTTCCTGCCCGCCATGGTCGGCTATTCTGGTCATGTCTGCGAGACGTTGCAAGCAGCCGGACCGTCAGCCGAGGCAAGTATTTCCGTTCCCCGGAGCCCTGCCCTCGCAGCAGTCACGTTGCATCCGGGGTGACCGCCTGATAAAGCTGGCTGACCTGCTGTCGAATTCGATCCGCGAGCACGTCTTCGTCGGTATCTGACTGCATTTCCAGTCGCTGCTCGTCCGTGAGTGGTGGACCGAAAATCACAGTCACGGAAGCCGGTCGAATCCACCATGCGCCCCTGGGGAGGGCTCGGTCAGCACCTGAAATCGCCACCGGGTAAATCGGGACGTCTGTCCGACGAACAAGTGACAGAAAGCCGGGGCGAAAGGTTTTGGGGGGCCCGGACGAACGCGTTCCTTCCGGGTAAATGCCGACCAGAAAGCCACTGGCCAGCCGGTTGAGCGCTTCCCGGATGCTTCCGCCTCGAAAGGCGGTGCGACTGATTGGAATCACGAAGGTGTTGCGGCAGATCCACCCGATCAGAGGAGCTCGAAACAGTGAATCGCGAGCAAGGTAGGAGACCGGACGGTTGAGACGAACCGCGACAAACAGCGGATCCAGAAAACTTTGATGATTGATCAGCAGCACTCCGCCCTGTTTCGGATCGAGGTGTTCGCGTCCGATGACTCGTGTTCGGCACCACAAACGGAAGAATGGGTAGACGATGGCATGGATGGTGAGCCACACCAGGTTTCGCCGATGGACGACAACCGGCCTTTCAGAAGAGCCGTCGAAACTGAGCTCGGAGGAATTCGATGCGTGTTCTGTCATACTGTGCGGAATGGCCCGATGATTCAGAAGAGGCGGAAGGGGCTTAAAGCCGAAACCCGGAGATCCGCATTCCGGGGCAATCTTTCTTTAAAATAATCCCAGAATGGATGTGGCCACTTCAGCGTGATTTCTGAAGTCTGCAAACAGCGCGTCCGGACGATGAACCGCCAACTGGTCAACCGTGAATGTTCCCGTGGCCACGGCGAGACACCGTGCGCCGATCGCGCGTGAGCACTCGATATCGGCAGGCGTGTCTCCGACGATCAGGGTCTCGGCGCCTGAGACCGGTCTCTGCAGAGCCCGACTGGCAGCTTCAAGAGCGTTTCTGGCCACATCGTTTCGCTGTGCATGATGGTCACCGAATCCGCCAAAGCGAAAGTAATGATCAAGCCGGAAGTGTTTCAGCTTCAGCCAGGCGCTATCGGCGTAATTCCCGGTCAGGACGGAGAGAATCAAATGCCCCTGCAGAGCCAGACTGTCCAGCAGTTCCGCCACCATCGGCAACCGACATCCCGGTGAGTCCACCAGGCTCTGGGGAAGATGCTTCAGGTACGCGTTCCGAAACCGCGTTCGATTGGGTTCAGTATTCTCAATCTGATATCGGTCCAGAATCTCATCGGTAATCCCCCGATCGGTCCGTCCGGCGGTGGCCACGCCCGTGAATGGGGTGGTGATGTCGAATTCGTCGGTCAGGGCGCGTCCAATGGCAGTTTGCCCTGCTCCGCCGGTGCGAAGAAGCGTCCCGTCGATGTCAAAGAACACAATCTTTTCTGACATTGCAGAATCTGGACGATTTTTGTGAAGAATTGAGCCGAGAAACTCTGAAAACTCGGTTCCGGCAAGCCTCGGGCTTTTCCCGTTCCGTGTTGCTCGGTACTGTACGCACGAAATGACTTTCACACCGCTGTAGTGACGTTAAAACAATGGCAAAAACACAACGAAAACTGAATAAAGCAAATCACGGCCGTCGTCCCGCGAGTTCGAAGGCCCGCAAACTGAAGCGTCGTCACGTCCGGCTGTCGCGATAATCTTCGCGAATGGTTACGGACTTTTGACGGAATCAACAAAGCCCGTTTCCTGGAAGCGGGCTTTTTTCGTGCATTATCGGAAGAGAATGCAGTTTTTGAGCACCGGTGGCAGTCGCTGGAGTTGCTCCTGCTCGTCCTCGAATTCCTCCCTCGCCGGGCTCCTGACGAGGTCGATTTCCCGCCGGAAATTTGCTCCGCGCAATTGGGCTGCGTAGAATAGCATCAACGAGTCAAAAGGGGCGTTTTGGTTCGGTTGAAATTGCCGTTCCGTGGGTGAGAGTTGTCGAATCCGCACATTGACACGAACCGCCATTGCTTCTAACGTGAAGGCTGGGGATTCGCCGATTTCAGCAGAAACGGCGCGATTGGAGTCGTCGCCGCCCTCAGTCGGCACGAGCTGTGGGCTTGAGTGGCCGGTTTCGCCGCAGTTTGATGAGTCTTCCTGAGTCCCGTCCATTCCCGGACCTGGTGAATTGGAAACAGCAAAATGAACACCGTGAGTCACTTTATCCGCAGTCTTCTGTTCGGGCTGGTTCTTGCCGCTGTCCACCACGGTGTTTGTGTTGCGGACCAGTTCACGGATGCCATGATTTCGACTGACAAGGTTGACTTTGGCGTCATCGCCACGGGATCCGACGTTCAGAAGTTCATCGAAGTTCGGAATGTCCATCAGGAAGCTTATCAGATCGGCGAAGTTAAAACGTCGTGTTCATGTGCGAAGGCTTCCATTGACAAGACTCAGCTGCAGCCTGGCGAGGTTGCGACGATCACTGTTCAGATGAATACGAAGAATTTCCGCCAGCGAAAAGATTCAAATGTGCTGCTGAGTCTGAAGTCTGCCCGCCAGCTGCATTTCACAGAAGTGCGGATCCCCGTGACTGCCTACATTCGGACCGATGTCGTATTCAATCCCGGCGCTGTGCAGTTCGGAGAGATTGAACTGGGGAACCGAAGGGACTGCTGTCGTGGACATCGCCTACGCCGGTCGAAATGACTGGGACATCGACAACATCATCATTTCAAACCGTCATCTGAAGGCTACCCTCGAACAGGTGAGTCGCGCCGCCGGAACCGTGAATTACAAGCTGACCATGAAGATGGACGATCAGGTTCCTGCCGGCCGAATTCGGGACATGATCACAATTGTCACGAATGACCGGACCAACCCCAATGTTCCGCTGATGGTCGATGGAATTATCGTTCCGGACATCTCGATTACACCCGCCGTTGTGAGTGTCGGATCAGTGACTCCGGGGCAGACCACGCTGAAACAGATCGTCGTTAAAGGCCGAAAGCCGTTTCAGATTGATGACATCGACTGCGAAGACATGGCCGACTGCTTTAAAGCTCAGCTGGCCTCTGCCGCTCGCCCACTGCATGTCGTTCCCATCCAGTTCACTGCTCCTAATCGGCCGGGAAAATTCACCGAAGAGCTGATCGTGAAGATTCACGGTCGACCGGAGCCGCTGCGATTGAGCGTCACCTTCGAGATTGTGAACTGATTCCCGCACAGCGAGCCTTCGTTATGGGCTCGCCGCGATCAGAATCGGAGTCTGTCCGTCGCTGACGAGGATACTGCAGACGAATCTGACGTCCGGGCGGAAGCACAGGACCAGTGTATTGCGGCCGTCTTCGACTCGAACCGGCACCCGAACGGACACCTGTTCGTTCAGCGGACGGCCTGCTGCGGTTTGAGTGTTGACTCCCAGCAGCAGCTGGTGGTCTCCCGCCGGCAGTTCCATGTGCAGTGCCTCAACCCGTTCGGGCAGGAGTGTGAGGTGACGGGTGTCTGCCTTTTCCATGGCTTCCCATGCGACTCCGGCGATGTTCATCAGCAGATCGACGCCGGTGTTGTTGCTGACGTTCATCTGACTCTTTGCAGCATAGACAGCTCCCTTCTTGACGATTCGGCGAACCACTGCTCGCGCAATCTGATCATCGCGACCTGACAGGTAGGAATCGAATGCGGCTCGATTGACGTCGACCAGTGTGTGGCTGATCAACAGTTCCGGCCTGTCGGCTGTCAGAACCGTGGCCGCGGTGAAGAACGGCTGCTCGCTGCAGTGGCGGGCGGGCATCGCAATCGGGACCGGGGCCAGTGTGGGAGGCAGCGAATGACTGGATGTTGCGCTCAGAATCCGATCGGCGATCAGAAGCGCTGCTGAGGTTGCTTCTGCGTGTTCCGTCTGCCAGTCGGTCACACGTCCGGTGAGCGTCAGGACCTGAACGCTGCCGAAGCCCCGGCCACAGCCGGTTCCCAGCCGAACCGCTCCGAACTCCGTTTGATCGGCATTTGGGTTTTCGCCTCGCCAGTAGCTGACCTGATGAAGGGCTTCGGCAGTCAGTTCACTGTTCAGCGGGTTTTCAGACTGGATGACAGCCTGCAGCCAGCTGGAAAAAGCATTCGGAGAAAGTCGAGCCGGCGGTGGAGGAATTTCCTGACGAACCAGGCCAACGGTCATCACGGCGGAACCATCGGCCGGCACGGGTTCCTGCAGTGCCAGCTGATCTTCATGAATCCGCTCCATGGCCTGACCGGCAAAGGCAAACGCGTCCTGACGGTTGCCAACCAGACTGGAAAGGATGGCAATGCCGTCAATCATTCTCTGCTCAAACTCCCGGCCGCTCCACGCAATGGCCTGGTCGTCCGTGACGTAGGAGGCCGTGCTTTCCCGCAGATCCTTCTGGCTCAGAAATTCAATCTGTTTCCGAGTTTCGCGGACAGCGGTTTCACAAACTTCGGGTTGTCCGGCGGCCAGCGCCGCGATGGCGCGGTCGAACGCAATGATCTCGTCTTCGGCATGGCGACTTTCGGATGCGTGGTCGAACGCTTCCAGTGCGGCAAGCGGTGCCCCCTGGTCGAAGTGGACGACGGCGCTCTGCTGATGACGCGCAGCCTGATGACAGCCACACATCGACAGCACCGTTCCCGTGCTCAGCAGCAGCATGCGGACGGCGAACATGAACTTTCGCCCGGTCCCGATCATTTTCGACGGCCGTACTGCTTGAACATCGCCAGACGGGATTTGTGATATCCCTTTCGCAGGTCGGCGGATTCCTTCAGAGACTCACCGGTATGGATGTCCAGAAGTTCCAGAGTCAGCAGGTAGTCTCTCTGGTAATCGTCATTGCTGCGAGTGGTTCCGGAAGTGATCTGAGCAAACAGCAGAAAGTCGAACGGCTGTTCTGCCCGCTCGAGCGCGGCCTGAAGCTGTCGCTGGTTCTCGGGCATGATCAGCAGGTCCGGACGACAGCGAATCTCCGCCATCGCGGCCTCCACATATCGTCGACTGATCATCCGAAAGTGGTCGGACTGCCCGATCTGTGAGTCAATGTGTTCGTAGATCTGTTCCCGAAAGTCCCCAATCGGTTCGGCGCTGCGGTTTTCAACGCCGACAAAACAGACTTTGCGGACGCCGACCCCGGATGGCGACGTGTAAGACACTGTCTGCACATCGCTGCACGCTCGACCCAGCATTCGACCAACCGCCTCGTTCACCAGCGGTTTCCATGTTTCCGCGCCGGCTTCATGAGTGCCCACCATGTCCTTGTCGGTGTCATTCAGCACAAGTGCATGCTGACGGCCTCGACAGCCAGTGAGAAATCCAGTGGTCGTGCTGACAGCAAGGGCCAGAAAAATTACGTGTTTTGCTCGCATCTGTTCGATCCATCGAACTCGGAATCCAAATGATTCATCCTGATCATTTCATCGGCGTAGGGTATGTCGTGTGTCCAGAGACGCATAGAGGATCTTCATCCAGTCACGACGGGTCAGCGCATGAAAAAAGGAAGGCTCGGTCCGTTACTCCGAGCCTCCCTTTCAGGAGAAGTTTCACACAGGTTGTTTCGGTGATGCGACTTACGTCATACCGCTTCCGCGGATGTGTGAGTCGAAGTGATGGTCAGTTCCGCATGTGGCAGAGCAATTCGCAATTCGTAATCTTTTCCGCCGCCGATTGTTTCGGCAAGTTTTGCCATTTCCAGACTGCCGCAGGAGCGATAGCAGCTGGCCAGCTCGCTGAAAGCAAACCCCCGCACCGGGGTCGGCATGACTCGAGCAGCAGCTTCCAGATGCGGAATGGCGTTCTCAGACTCTCCGGATCGCTTCAAAGCCAGTCCCAGCAACAATTGGCGAGGGCCTTCCAGCGGTCCGGCGTTGTCGACTTTCTGAAGCTCAAGTGCAGCTCGTTCGGGCATGTTGAGAGCGAGGTAACCGTCGGCAGCGATCAGACGGCGAATGGTTTTGGGAGTGACCTGGCTTCTCATTTGACTGTCCTTTTCAATTTGATTCCGGTTGAACCGAGTGTGTCTCGTTCTGATTACAACCATAGGCAAGACGCGCGCCAAAAGTTCGAAACATTTTTATCTTCGATCCTAAGTCATTTTATGAAAACATGTTGTGTTGCGGGTTGAATTCTACCGCCAGCCTGGACACGGCTGCCAAAAACTACAATTCCGGAAGTTCGGGCCCGATGTTTTTGCAAAACTGTGATTTCAGCGAGCAGGATTTGGGGTGATTCGGAGCGATTGCAAAATGGGTGCGACACTCAAAATGCGCGGTGCGGCAGCTGATCAACGCCGAGCAGTGCCCAGTTTCCGGACATTCTCCGACCACCAGTTCAGGAAAAGTTGCTGTTTTCACAGCTGTCGGTCGAATCGCCAGCGTACAGAACTGTGGCCTGGATCGCGGAGGGAAGCGGACGGGGACTGAACGGGGGGCGACGTGGCTGGGGGCTGTCCTCGCGGAGCGAGGAGCCACTGTGAAGGCACATTCTCTGGACTCAGACTGAACCTGAACGGGATTCGCGGAACCCGAATTTATGCTGACTTTCGTATTCGGACCCTTTCTGGTCGCTTTTTTCGTGGCGTTCCTGCTGACGCCCGTCATTCGGCGACTGGCTCCCATTCTGGGGCTGGTTGACCATCCCGGACATCGGAAAGTCCACGTGCAGCCAACTCCGATGGGAGGAGGCATCGCTGTGTTTGCCGGACTGGTTGTGCCTGCTGCGTATGTGCTGACCGGACCGCTGCCGTCCGGTGCCGAAGAGTGGCGTTTGGTGCTGGACCGCCTGCGGGAGCCGTCCGAACTGAGAACTCAGATGCTGGGCATCGCTGTCGGAGCCACTGTCTTCTTTCTGATGGGCCTGGCAGATGACCGCTGGAACCTGTCGTGGAAACTCAGGCTTGGAATTCAGCTGCTGGTGGCCTGGGGAGTGACTCGGTGCGGAGTTCAGGCCACCGTGTTCGTCAGTCAGCCCTGGATTGGAATTCTGATCACCATTCTTTGGATCATGGTGCTGACGAATGCCATGAACTTTCTGGACAATATGGATGGGCTTTCCGCGGGAATCGGAGTTATCGCCGCGTCTGTGTCAGCTGGAATTCTGCTGCTGATGGTTCACGAACCGCACAGGTGCGTCGCGTTGGCTCTGCTGCTGCTGGCTGGATCGCTGTCCGGATTTCTGTGGTGGAATCGCCCACCGGCCTCGATCTTCATGGGCGACAGTGGCAGCAATCTGATCGGGTTTCTGCTGGCAGCGCTGACCGTCACAGGAACATTCTATGAGCGAACCGGAAGTCGACATGTCATCCTGGCGCCCCTGTGCATTCTGGCGATCCCGCTGTATGACTTTGTGACAGTGATTTCCATTCGGCTGAATCAGGGGCGAAGTCCGTTCCATGGTGACAAGAGTCATTTCTCTCATCGCCTGGTGGAACTCGGGCTGAAACCGTCTCGAGCAGTTCTCACCATTCACCTTGCCACGCTGATGACGGGATTGGGGGGGCTTTTGCTTTACAAAGTGGCCGACTGGACAGGAGCGTGGCTGATTATCGCCCTGATCTGCTGCATCCTGGCACTGGTCTCCATTCTGGAAACGGTCGGTCGCCGGTCAATATCGGAATCCGGCCGCCCGGCAAAAGAGAACGAAGAACTCTCGGACTGAGGGGAAAACGGAGTATTCGGTCAGAATGAGCTGCGAAGTTATTGTTGGTGCGGCGGGCCGGCTTCTGTTCCCTGCCGGGCGTCGAACTGAAGTTTCAGGGCTTCGGGAACACGGACGGGACGCTGGGATGCGTAGTCGAAAATGACAATGACGGACAGGCCTTCCGCGGCGACTGCCTGCAGTTCCTGACTGTAAACTGTGTGTGTGATGTCTGCGCTGGTTCGGCCGATTCGCGACACACGGGACCCGATGTAAACGGTGTCCGGAAACCTCAGCTGCTTCTTGTAGTCACACTTCAGACTGACCAGGATCGGCCCGGTTCCTTTGCCATCCATGGTGACTTCGTTGGTCAGTCGCCCGAGCAGATCCGTTCGGCCGGATTCGAACCAGCGCAGGTAGACGATGTTATTGACATGACCGAAGGCGTCCATTTCTCCCCACTGAACGGGCAGGCAGATGATGGACGGGCAGTCCTTCAGGCAGTTGCGAACATCTTCAGGGATGTCTGAATTCATCGGCATGGCTGCGCTCTCCGTGACGAAGGCAGCGAACCGGGTTGTGAGCGTTTCCGGTTCGGCGTCGAGTCGATATCAGTAAGTTCGCGGACGGACGCCGCCCTGAACTCGATACGGCAGCCCCATGATTCGCAGGAAGCCTTCGGCGTCGGTCTGATTGTAGCTTCCTCCTTTTTCCATGCTGGCGATGGCTTCGTCGTACAAACTGTTGGGTGAAGTGCGGCTGCTGACGCGAACGTTTCCTTTGTACAGAGCCAGCTTCACTTCACCGGAGACCGGCTTCTGAGCTTCGCGGATGAACGCCAGGAGAGCGTCCATTTTGGCACAGTACCAGTGGCCGTAGTAAACCATTTCGGCCACAACCGGGCTCAGCTGGTCGCGCAGATGGGTCAGGTCGCGGTCGAGCGTCAGCTGTTCCATGGCCTGATGGGCAGCGTAAAGGAGTGTCATTCCCGGAGCTTCATAGACGCCTCGGCTTTTCATGCCGACGAAGCGGTTTTCGACGATGTCGATCCGTCCGCAGCCGTTCCGTCCACCGATTGTGTTCAGTGTTTCGACGATCTTCGCGGCCGAAAGTGACTTGCCATCCACAGACACGGGAATTCCCGATTCGAAACCGATGGTGACGAATTCTTCCTGATCCGGAGCCTGTTGAGCCGACACGGTCATGCCGAAGTCGATTACGGTTTCGCCATCCACGGCGGGGTCTTCCAGGTCGCCGGCTTCGTAGCTGATGTGCAGGCAGTTTTCGTCGCTGGAATACGGTTTGCGAGCCGTTGCTTTGACCGGAATGTTCTTCTGTTCGCAATAGGCCAGCATCTCCGAACGTCCCGGAAACAGGTTTCGGAATTCTTCGATGCGCCAGGGGGCGATGATTTTGACGTTGGGATCCAGAGCTTCAGCAGCAAGCTGGAATCGGCACTGATCGTTGCCTTTGCCGGTTGCACCATGAACGAAGGCAACGGCACCGACCTCTCGAGCTCGCTGGAGACACACTTTGGAAATCAGAGGGCGGGCAATCGAGGTACCCAGAAGATAAATGTTTTCATACTTCGCCTGCCACTGCAGAACCGGGAAGGCGATTTCGCGACACATTTCTTCCCGCGCGTCGATCAGTACGGACGATTTGGCTCCGATGTCCAGGGCCTTCTTCAGAATCGCTTCGCGATCTTCGCAGGGCTGTCCGAGTTCGACATAGACGCAGTGGACGTCATAACCTTTGTCCTGCAGCCAGCCGACAAGCACCGACGTATCCAAACCGCCGCTGTACGCGAGAACAACAGAATCTGCCACGATGATTTCTCCGGTCAATTTGTCTGGAAGTCGCTGCCCCTGAATTTCAGGGAACCCGCTGCAGTCAGAAAGCTCTGGATTTCCGCAGAATGTTACCGCCGCAGACACTGTTCGCCACGCAGAAGGCCGCGGTTTCCCGTCGAACCGACGAATTCGGAAAGTCGGGACGGACCATTCCGCTGACCTGTTTCCTGCGGATGAGTTCGAAGGCATTCTGAGCATTCCTGTCGCTGTACAGGCCGCGTCTGTGAAACAGAAGGAGAGGTCTGCATTCGATGTACAAAATGTCGTCAGCCCCCGCTACACTCGGACTCGATGACAGTCTCTCACCAGGTCCGAGGTCTCTGGCTGAACTGACTTCGTTGATTGGCGAGTCGGCTGGGTTTGAGCCCGTGGTTCAGGCGTTGCTGGCGGGTCAGAGTGCGTCGATTGACGGAGCCTGGGGGGCGTCGTGCGCGCTGGCGGTTGCAGCGCTGGCGGAACGGTGCGCCGGCAGGGTGCTGCTGGTGGTGGTTCCCGGTGTTCGTGACATTGAGGAATTCGCTGACCAGGTAAGCGAGTTTCTTCCAGCCGGGGCCGTGATTCGCCAGTTCCCGGCCTGGGAATCTCTGCCAGACGAACACGATGTGACGGATGCCGTCTTCGCGGCTCGCCTGGGCACAGTGAGGTTTCTGAATGAGCCTCGTTTGGACGGATTGTCAGTGGTTGTCACCTGTTTGCCCGCTCTGCTGCAGCCGGTTCCGTCTCGGTCTGACATTCAGGACGCGACCCGGCGAATCGCCGTCGGAGACGAACTGTCGCTCGAGCCTCTGCTGGACTGGCTGGTGGAACGCAGCTTCGAACGGGTGACCGCGGTGGAGCTTCCCGGAGAATTCTGTGTTCACGGCGGCATTCTGGACATCTTTCCTCCGACGGAATCAGATCCGGTTCGAATCGAACTGTTCGGGGACGAAGTCGAATCCATTCGCAGTTTCGACGTCGAGACTCAGCGGCGACTGGACGAACTGAATGAAATCGCGCTCACCGCGACTCGTCCGGTGAAGCCTCCGTCGCGCCCCGAGCCTGGTGACAGCCTTCGTCCTCATTCGGCGATTGCATCGGCGACGGAATCGCTGCTGGATTCGCTGCCGCAGAATTCGGTGGTGGTGCTGAGTGATATGGCGCAGGCCGTCAGTGAAGGCAAGCTGTATCTGCAGAGACTGGCGAACCCGATCGGAATGTTTGGCGTCGACCGTACGATGGCGCGGCTGACCGAGTTTCCGTCCGTCACCATCGACGCGCTTGGAGCTGACGGTTTCGAACAATCCTGTCATCTGAAGATTGAATCCGTTGAAAGATTTGCCAGTGCCGGAAAGGATGTTCTGACGGAACTGGCCGAGACGCTGAGTTCTCAGGACCGAGTGCTGCTGTCGTGTCACAACGACGGCGAACGCCAGCGCATGGCGGATCTGATCCGCGAAACCGACCAGTCCGACGGCCTGCAGCTGGGCGAAAGAATCACGCTGTGCGTGGGCCGTGTTCACCGAGGCTTCCGGTTTCTGGAACGCAGCCTGCTGGTAATCAGCGATAACGAACTGTTTAGTCGTTCGCAGGCCAGAAAGGTTCGCAGCGCTCGACGGTCCGCTGACACTCGGGCGATTGACAGTTTTCTTGACCTGAAGGATGGCGATCTGGTTGTCCATATTACTCAGGGCATTGCTCGTTATCGCGGCATGGCTCTGATGGACAGCAATGGCGAGAAGGAAGAGCATCTGCTGCTGGAGTTTCGCGACAGTGTTGTTGTATATGTTCAGGCGTCGCTGATTCATCTGGTTCAGAAGTACATCGGCCCGGCGAAGTCCAACCCCGAGCTTTCGAAATTCGGAGGCACGTCCTGGGAAAAAAAGAAAGGCAAGGTTGCCGAAGCCGTCACGGATATGGCTGCCGATATGCTGAAGCTGCAGGCCGAACGCGAATCCAAACCCGGTTTGCGTTGCCGAGCTGACTCGGAAATGCAGCAGGAATTCGAAATGTCGTTTCCCTACACAGAAACGCCCGATCAGGCGACGGCCATTGGTGATCTGAAGGAAGACATGGAACGCAGTCGTCCGATGGACCGTCTGATCTGCGGTGATGTCGGGTTCGGGAAAACAGAAGTTGCCATGCGAGCGGCCTTCAAGGCTGTTGATAACGGACGCCAGGTCGCCGTTCTGGTGCCCACAACCGTGCTGGCCGAACAGCATTTCCGGACCTTCACTGAGAGGATGGCGGAATTCCCTGTGACGGTGGAAATGCTGTCACGATTTCGAACAGACGGCGAACAGAAGCGGATCATCGAACGGCTGGAACGAGGCGAGGTGGACATCGTTGTCGGAACTCATCGCCTGGTCTCCAAAGACGTCCGATTCAAAGACCTCGGACTGCTGGTGATTGATGAAGAACAGAAGTTCGGGGTGAAGGTCAAGGAGCGTCTGAAACATCTGCGGCTGGAAGTCGACATCCTGACTCTGACGGCCACACCGATCCCCAGAACTCTGCACATGTCGCTGCTGGGCATCCGTGACATCAGCAGTCTGACCACACCGCCGCGCGATCGCATGCCGATTGAAACCCGAGTCAGTCGGTTTGATGAATCACTCATCCGCAGTGCCATCATTCGAGAACTGAATCGTGGCGGACAGGTGTATTTTGTTCATAACCGGGTTCATGATATTCAGGCGGTGGCTGCCAGAATTCGTCAGATTGTTCCGGAAGCAACTTTGACAATTGCCCATGGCCAGATGACGCCTGATGAACTCGAAGAAGCCATGGTTGCCTTTGTCACGGGGAAAGCGGACATCCTGCTGGCGACGACGATCATTGAAAGCGGACTGGATATCCCCAACGCCAACACGATGATCATCGATCAGGCGGATATCTATGGTCTGGCTGACCTGCATCAGCTGCGTGGACGCGTCGGCCGGGACCGTCATCGCGCCTATTGTTATCTGATGCTGGAGGAAGGTCGGATGATGACCACCAAGGCAACTCGACGACTGAAGGCCATTGAGGAATTCAGCGAACTGGGCGCCGGGTTTCGAATTGCCATGCGGGATCTGGAAATTCGCGGAGCCGGAAACATTCTCGGCACGGAACAGAGCGGCAACATTGCGGCTGTCGGATATGAGTTGTACTGCCAGCTGCTGGAGAACTCTGTCCGGACACTGAAGAAGCAGCCGCTGCGGTACCAGACTCATGTGAAGATCGAGCTGCCGGTGTCGGCCTATCTTCCCGATCGCTACATTGCGGAACAGAAACTGAAGATCGAAGTCTATCGGCGTCTCTCACAGACCAATACGCTGGCTCAGTTGAACGAACTGGAGGAGGAGCTTCGGGATCGGTTCGGCCCCGTCCCCACTCCGGCGCGGCGGATGCTGGGACTTCGGGAACTGAATCTCAGAGCGCTGGGCTGGAAGATCGAAAATATCCATCTGGAGGACGGGTATGCTGTCTTCCGGTATCGCGAAGTGAAGCTCGCGAAAATGCTCAGCTACCTGCACAAAGGACATTTGCGGATCGTTGACCAGCATGATGCATACTGGCCGCTGGAGGCGAACGAAACGGACGGCTCGGCCATTCTGAAGGAACTGATTCAGGCACTGTCCATCGCCGAACCGCCCGTCCCTGAAAGCGAATGAAATGACGTGATCCGGCGGAATGTCCTGCCGGCAGAGTTCCCTGCAGAGCAGGACAGCTGTGCCGACTGCCATCCCCCGTGTTTTTCCGTGGCGTCCTTCTCCGGCGGTTGGAATTCCCTGTGGTCATCGTCGTACCGGGGGCTCACCACCAGGAGGCTGGTGTAGCGACAGATTGCGAATTTCTGCATGATACCGCAGCGGCTGCTGGCCTATGGTGGTCGCGTTATCTTGACCGCCTGCCCGGAAGCGTGAGGAACGCATGTTTTTCGTTCAGAAATGGCTGAAGGCCCGTCTCAACACACAGGGAATATTTTCGAACCGGACTCGGCGGGGACGGTCTTCATTGAGTTGCCGAAATGATCGGCAGACGGCCGCTGGAGCCGAATTGCTGGAAGCTCGCCAGCTGCTGACATTCAATATTGTTCTGGACTATACCTACGACACATCCGGCTTTTTCAATGACCAGGCTCGGCGCGATGTTCTGGAAGAAGTCGCGTCGGTGTACGAAAGCCGGATCACGGACGACTTCACGGCCATTACCCCAGGCGGGTCAGATTCATGGACGGCCGTGTTCAATAATCCCTCGACCGGAGCTCAGGTCAATGTTCAGAACCTGACGATTCCGGCCGACACGGTCATCATTTATGTCGGAGCACGGAATCTTCCCAGCGGCCTGGCTCTGGGAGGTCCCGGTGGCTTCAGTTCGTTTGCGACCCCGGCTTTCAATCAGAATCTGGAAACTCGCGGAGAAGCCGGAGTTGTTCCGAACGGCACGAACGATACGGACTTCGCACTGTGGGGCGGGACGATTTCTTATGACAATGCTAGCACATGGAACTTTTCTCTGAGTCCTCCGTCGGCCGGAGAAAATGACTTCTATTCCGTCACGCTGCACGAAATGGCGCACGTGCTTGGGTTTGGAACTTCAGATTCCTTTCACGCTCTGGTGAACGGAAACAATCAGTTTACCGGTTCAAACGCGGTGGCGGCTTTTGGTGGTCCGGTTTCCATGCATTTCGACGGCAACGGAAATGCTGATGACGGGCACTGGGCATCCGGGACATCCAGTCTTGTTCCGGGAACCACCACGTCTCAGGAAACGTCCATGGATCCTCAGGTGACGACCGGAACTCGAAAGCTGTTCACCACTCTGGACTGGGCGGCTCTGGATGATCTGGGCTGGGATGTTTCCGCAGTCGCGAGCCCGATGGATTACGGTGACGCTCCGGACAGCCTTTCCGGATCGGCGGTCAATGATTATCAGACGCGCTCTGCGGACAACGGTCCTTCTCATGGAATCGTTTCCGGCCTGTACATCGGCAGTACTCAGCCGGATGCAGATTCCGGAGTGGCTCAGAATCTGACGGCCACCGCCGATGACGCGACAGACACTTCCGATGAAGGATTCACCGGCTCCGATGCTCTGGCCGCTGTTGTCAATGCTCCGAATTCGATCACCGTCAACGTGACCAACACAACCGGCCGGGTTGGAACGCTGTATGGCTGGATTGACTTCAACACTGACGGAGTGTTTGACGCTTCAGAACTGGCCATTGTCAGCGTGCCGTCCGGTTCGGCCAATGCGAATGTCGTGCTGAACTTTCCGGCATCCTCCGTCACTTCAACTGCCACGTACCAGACCTTCGCCCGCTTCCGACTCAGCACCGACACGGCAGCGGCGTCGTCTCCAACCGGGAGTGCCTCGGACGGTGAAGTCGAAGACCATGCGATTACGGTCTATTCGCAAGCGGCGGCCTATGATTCTCTGCCGTCCTTCAACTGGACGGCGACAGCCGGCGCAACCCGATACGAACTGGAAGTCAATAATCTGACGACCGGCCAGAATCAGGTCATCCTGCAGAGTTATCTCACGAAAACATCTTTCCGTCCCCCGGAAGCTTTGCCGCCTGGTCAGTATTCGTGGCGGTATCGAGCCTTCAACGGTACCTCCTTTCTGCCGTACAGTGCTCTGCAGAAATTCACCATCTTCGCGAAGACCGGCGCTCCCATCGTCACTGATCCGGTTGCCGTGGACAGCCAGACCGGAGCTGACAGTCTGCCGACGATTGCCTGGTCACCGATCACATCGGCCACACGATACGAACTGTGGGTTGACGATCTGACTCGGGGAATCAGTCGAGCCATTCATCAGACCAGTCTCACCAGAACGTCGTTCACACCGGATCAATCGCTGGCGGCCGGCGACTATCGGATCTGGGTTCGTGCTTACGGAACGACCGGAGCTCTGGGAGCGTGGAGTGAGCCATTTGACTTTTCCGTTCAGGCGGGCGGATCTCTGGCGGGAGAAGTCACTGATCCCGTTGGAACCATTCGCCGGACCGCTCCCACAATTGCGTGGCGGCCAACCGGAGCCATCACAAATCGCCTGGTGGTGAAGAATCGCAGCACCGGCGCCAGCGTGATTGATGTGAGCGGACTGACGGAACTCTCATACACCCCGACAACCGCCCTGGCACCTGGCGAATACGAGGCTCAGATCTTCACGGCCGGAGTTCCGGCGCCGGGTGGTCCGCAGACTTTTGTGATCGAAGCGGTCACCGGCGGAGCTCAGTTGACTCGACCATTGGCGGATTCAGCAAACAGTGCTCCCGTCTTTAACTGGACGGCCGTCACCGGTGCGACTCGTTACGATCTGTGGGTCGACGATGTTACCAACGGAGTTTCACGATTCATCTACAGCAATACCCTGACGGGAACCGCGTGGCAGCCGGAACGAGCTCTGGCTCCCGGGCTGTATCGGGTGTGGGTGCGAGCCTACAACGGGTTCACCCCGATCGGCAGCTGGAGTTCTCCGGTGACCTTCCGAGTCACGGAAGCGTCCGATGTTCCTGCCATTTATTCTCCAGTGAACACGATTCTGAACAGCCGCCCGACGGTGGCTTACAGTGCGGTGACCGGAGCTGACAACTACACGATCGTGGTGACTCAGAACGGCAGCACTCTGCAGGAATACAACACAACCAACAATTCCATCGCGCTGGAAACGACTCTTGTCCCGGGCAGCTATTCAGTAACAGTGACCGCCAACAGCGGCGGCACAGCGCTGGGTTCGGACACCTCAGACTTCACCGTCGGCTCGACAACAACATCGCTGCAGGTCTACGGAGCATCCGGAACCACCGGCAATCCACGGCCCACCTTCAGCTGGCCAAAGATCGACTCAGCGACTCGATATTCCATCTGGGTGAATGATGATACCCGAGGAATTGTGGCGACGGTGTTCAACAGCGAATTGAAGACGACGTCGTTTACTCCCGACGATGCCCTGCTGCCGGGGAATTACCGAGTCTGGGTGCGAGCCTTTGTCGGTTCAGTCGCTGCGACACCGTGGTCGCCGGCGTCCACGCTGATCATCGCCGAAACAGCAGATGCTCCCGTCGTTTATACTCCGCTGCAGAACAGTACGGATACCGTTACGGCCATCACATGGTCAGCCGTGACCGGAGCTGCCTCCTAAGCTTCAGATTACGCACGCCGGTCCGGGAACGGGGACAAATCCGTTCAACCACACCGCTCGGGGACTGACGGCAACGGTGTATCGCCCGACGATCGCCCTGCCTCCGAATGACTACATCGTTCAGGTTCGAAGTCTGAGTGCCACGGGTGCTCCGTCGGAATGGGTCAGTCGAGCGTTCACCGTGGCGCCGGTTGCTGCCAATGTTCTGCCATCCATCACTGCTCCGGTATTCAAGTCGACAGTGTCCGGAACCAACACTCTGTTCGCGTGGACTCAGTCCGAAGTTGCGGGCGTGACCTATCAGCTGTGGGTCAGCGAACTGGCCGATGGGACTCGAGTCGTCTACGAAGAATCACTGACGGGGATTTCCTTCAACGCCACGTCGCTGAGTGCCGGGAAGTATCGAGCCTGGGTGCGAGCCGTCGGAACCGGCGTGGCTGCCGGGTGGAGCGTTGGAGTGGACTTTACCGTGGCTGACAACCGGTCCGCACAGGAAACTGTTCCCTCAGATCTGGACGCCGCCGTTCGACTGACGTCGCTCGAATCGCAGTCGGAAGCTGTTCAGAGCGAACCGCTCCCGGTCGCCATTGCTGAACCGGAAGCGAACGTCAAACTCCCGCGCACGGAACCTTCTGAAGAACTTCCGGTGGCTCTGATCGATGCCGTTCTGGCCGATCTGCCCGAGTCAGGAATCAGTCCGGACGCTGTGAACAGCTGAAGCGGCGGAGACACAGACAAAAAATTCAGGCACACCGCAAATCCGACCTGGTAGGGTGTGCCTGAGGAACGAAATGTTGCCGGCGACTACTTCAGCTCTTTGATGCGGATGTTGCGCCAGGCAACGTCCAGAGTGTCGGTGCGCTTGCCGATGCCGTGCACCTGCAGACCGATCTTTCCTTTGGGATGAGTCCTGAAGATCTCTTCGTCAGTCAGATCTTCCACCGGCTCGCCGTTGATCCATGTCTGAATTCTGGGACCTTTGGCAACGATGCGATAGCTGTTCCATTCTCCGTTTTTGATGTGGTTGTGGGAATGATCCTTGTCCTGCGGAGCTTTCGACAGCCAGCCGCGACCGGTGGCTTCTCCGTAAACATATCCGGACTGTCCGGGGCTGGATTCAATTTCCACCTGAGGTCCGAAGAAGCGTTTGACATCCTTGCCGTCCTCGGCAGTCTTTTCTCGCGATCGAATCTGCACTCCGGAATTCAGTTCGTCATGAACCTTCACTTCGAATTCCAGTTCAAAGTCGCCGTATTCCTGATCCGAGCCCAGGAAGGTGTTGGGGCTGCCCGCAACGGTGAAGCCATGAATGGTGCCATCGTCGATTTTGTATTCGGCCCGGCCCAGTCCGACCTTTGACCAGCCATTCAGGGTCTTGCCGTCAAACAGTGTGACCCAGCCGTCTTCTGCATTGGCTGTGGAGCTCGCCAGGACTGCGACCAGCAATGCCGCAAGGTACGATTTCGTCATTCTGTCAATTCCTCTGCTAACAAACGAAGTCGGCCGACAACACTGTCGGCCGAGTCAGTCTGTAGCATGAGGACCTGCGGGACGGATGTCAAAGCAGCTCAGTGACGTTCTGCTGCACCATTCGTGCAGTCCCCAATCAGAGTTTCTGTCGGTGAGTTGGGCGGTAGGTCTCCCGCCTGACAGGTCGGTGTCAGGCAGGTTCGGCGCTGACTGAGGCCATCCGGCCCTGAAGTTTTCGGTCTTGTCCAGTGGGAGCCCGGGGCTAAATGCTGCCGCGGCTCCGCTGCGAAACACAGCTCCACTCAGAGGACCAAAACATGTGCAATCTCAGGCCGTGTCAACTCCGAATTCCTGCCACTCCAGTGCCAGCCTGACCTGTTCTGCTGTTGAGCAACGGAATTTTGATCGACGCTTCCCGCTATGGAATGATCAGGATCAGAGCCGTGATCCACAGGAATTCCGTGGCGGCGGCTTCTTCGTTAAACGGAATCTGATATTTCTTCTTTGGTGCCCATTCGCCAGGCTGGTAGTAGCCCAGAGCGTATTCCGGGCACTTCGGCGGGTGCAGCACCATCTGGTAGGGCAGTCCGGCAATTTGTCCGAGAAATCGTCCCGACGATACGAAGGGCTGAATGCAGTCCCGTCGAGTGTGTCCGTAACGTTCCAGACCGGGGTCCTCAAAGTACAGCGGATAGTACCACAGGTTGGTCGGAGCCCACTGAAGCACCATTCGCGGCGGCACGACTTCTTCATAGATGCCGTTGTCCATACGCTTGTGGAAATCTTCCGGAAGATCCGTCCGGTCCTCTGATCCCCAGGCATAGGCCAGCGTCGGACGAATGTCTGTCAGCTTGCGGCTGAGCAGTTTTCGCGGAGCATCTTCGCCTTCGCTGTCATCGTTGCTGTCTTTGTCGTCGTCCGGAATTTCTTCCTGAGCAGCGACCAGCAGCACAGGCATGTCGTAATCATCGACGTCAAATTCAATCGGATCTTCGAATTCAACGAAATGACCAATCAGCTTGCGGAAGCCCATTCCGATCTTTGACGGCGGTCTGGATCGTCGTTCCATTCTTCGCTGTTCACGGTACGCCTGAACATTCGGATAACCCAGTTCTTCAGCTTTGCGTCGAGCTCCGGTCTGATCCACACCTTCGTCCGGCACGGGCAGCAGGCTGGGGATATTCACAACTCCGGTCAGTTCGTTTTCTCCGGATGTCAGCAACACATCGTTCACGGACATCCGGCCGGCAACGGCAGCATCATCAACAGCGCTGGCGACCGTCACAACGCCCGGCAACGGCTGAACGGCCGCCCGAGCTGCCCGGACTTCTTCGATGGAAGGCACCGGCGGCACTTCGGGGTACAGAACACTCGAAGTCTTCATTCCGGCCAGCGAAATCGCTGTTTCAGCAACCATTGGTGCCTGAACTTCAGCCGCAGGAAGTTCGACGACAGGGACCGGCCGCACAGTGATGCGGTTCAGGCTGATGGCGCTGTCTTCACTGCCCTGAGCCTGCAGCAGCAGAGATGCCGCACAGCCCAGCGTCAGCATGCTACGAATGGCTGTCCTGTGAATGGTCGACCGAGTAGTTCGGTGCTTCCTGAGTGATCGCGATGTCATGAGGATGGTTTTCCCTAACCGATGCCGCAGAGATCTCGATGAATCGAGCTTTCTGCCGCAGATCCTGAATCGACCCGACTCCTACGTATCCCATTCCGGAACGCAGACCGCCGGTCAGCTGATACAGCAAAGGCTGTAAGGCCCCTTTGTAGGCGACTCGCCCTTCGACACCTTCCGGCACCAGCTTGGAACTGTCTTTTCCATCCGTCTTTCCCTGACGGTATCGTTCGCTGCTGCCTTTCACCATGGCTCCCAGTGATCCCATTCCGCGGTACTGCTTGAAGCTGCGACCGTGGAACAGAATCATCTCACCGGGACTCTCGTCCACACCGGCCAGCAGACCGCCAATCATCACGGTCCACGCACCGGCTGCCAGAGCCTTGGTCATATCGCCACTGAAACGGATGCCACCGTCGGCAATGATGGGTATGTCCGAGCCTGCCAGCCCCCTGGCAGCACTGTCGATTGCGGTCAGCTGAGGAACGCCAATCCCCGAAATAATCCGCGTTGTGCAGATTGATCCCGGACCGATCCCCACCTTCACCGCATCGACTCCGGCATCTGCCAGAGCCTTCGCCCCCTCAGCCGTTGCCACATTTCCGGCAATGACATCAATTTCAAAATGCTGTTTAATTTCGCGAATGGTTTCGATGACGTTGCGGGAATGCCCGTGAGCACTGTCCACAACCAGCACATCGACTCCTTTCTCGACCAGCTGAGCCACCCGATCCAAATCATGGACGCCAACCGCCGCCCCAACCCGCAGTCTTCCGCGGGAATCCTTCGACGCCTGCGGAAACTGCAGGTTCTTGTCGATATCCTTGATCGTGATCAGGCCTCTCAGTTGGTATTGATCGTCAACCAGCAGCAGTTTCTCGACTCTGTTTTCCAGCAGGATCCGTTCTGCCTCGACAAGACTGGTCGTCTCAGGAGCCGTTACCAGTTTGTTTCTGGTCATCACTTCCGCGACCGGGCGATCTTTGGACTCCAGAAACCGCAGGTCGCGGCGAGTCAGAATGCCGACCAGTTTCCCGTTCACGGTGATTGGAACGCCGCCGATGTTGCGTTCGTCCATAATCCGTGACGCTTCGCCCACCGTGGTTTCCGGGGGCAGCGTGACAGGATCGACAATCACCCCATGTTCGCTGCGTTTGACGCGATCGACCTGCAGAGCCTGCTGTTCGATCGACATGTTCTTGTGAATGATGCCGATGCCGCCCAGCTGAGCCATCGCGATGGCCATTTCGCTTTCCGTGACGGTATCCATCGGACTGCTGACAATCGGCACATTCAGCGGGATGTTGCGAGTCAGCATGGAATGCAGAGCGACGTCGGCAGGCACAAATTCGCTGTAACCCGGTTCCAGCAGCACGTCGTCGAATGTCAGACCCTTGTAGGCAATTCGGTCCTGCATCTTTGTCTGTCCCTTTCGTCGGTTTCCTCAATCACGGCGAATCGAGCCGCATCCGTTGTCCTGAACCTGTGATCTATGAACGCTGGCCCTGATGCTGTCCGTGCCCCACGACCGCTCCCGCCGGTTACTCATCATCATCCGGCCACTGGCCGTCGTCGTCTTCTTCGTCCGCTCCGGTCCACGATTCGTCTTCGTCCACCGTCGGCGGCTCGTTTTCCGGAACACTGCCCTGCTCTGCTTCCGTCGGTTCGGCGAATTCTTCGCCGCTGATTGCGGTGTAGAACCGATTGCCCAGCTTCACCAGAGTCAGCACGTCCATGTTCTCGGCCCGAGCTTCCCCGTCGTGGCCCAGTTCCGCCAGCAGCTCGTCCACGCGAGCCTTACTCAGCTGTTTGCTGTACATGCCGACCAGAACCCGTCGCAGCAGCTTCCGTCGCTGATGAAACAGGCGTCGCAGAAAGTCCAGAAAGAACGGCTTGTTGGCAATCCGCGATCCTCGACCGTCATGCCGCCAGATGCTCACAATGGCGGAATTCACTTTCGGTCGCGGCCAGAAAACTTTCGGCCCCAGTCGACGAATGATTCGGACGCTGCACTGAGCCTGCAGCCAGACGGACAGAGCTCCATAGTTGGACTGCCCCGGTTCGGCGATCATTTTCTCGCCGAGTTCCAGCTGAATCGTGCACACCATTCGCTGCCACGGCAGATCCGACGCCACCAGATTGGAAATCACCGGAGTCGCCACGCTGTACGGCAGATTGGCCACCAGCTTCAGCTGTGAATTCGGACGGGCACTGATTTCCGAAGTCAGCAGGTCGGTGATTTCCGGAGCAATCCGGTTTTTGTTCTTCAGGATGTCCCGGTTGATCAGAGTGACGTTGTCACAATGAGCCGTCGCTTCGGACGCCAGAGTGTACATGTTGCGGTCGACTTCGACGCAGATGACCTTGCCGGCTCCGGCCGCCAGAAAGGTGGTCATGCCGCCCGTTCCCGGCCCCACTTCCAGCACAATGTCGTCACGGGAAAGTTCAGCAGCCCGCACCGCGAACTCAATCAGATTGATATCAATCAGAAAGTTCTGCCCCAGATCGGAGCGCGGGTTGAAACCGTGCCGCTTAAACAGCTGCATCAGGTAAGATCGCGTCTGGCGATTTTCGTCTTTCATGTCGCCGTCCCGCCTTGCAGGAATGCGACGACAGTTTCACCCGAATGGGTCAGCATTTGGCTCACAGCGATGCAACAAAGTCAGCGTCCGACAGACGCAGGAGTGGCCCGGAAACTCTGGACGTGTCCGGACTTGTTGCGAAGGGATTCTATCAGACAGTTTGCAAATTGCACCGCCCCGCCACCGATTTCACCCCGTTCCCGAAAACGGTCCCGCCGCCAGACGCAATCATTTCGGCCCGACCGACATCGGTTGACTGTGGGCCGCATCAAACACCAGACTCTGCAAGAACGATCCCACATGAAAGGACTTCACGGTTTTCCCTCGGAGCCATGACTTCGATGTTTTTACTGACGGCAGACTTCTACCTTCCCTCTGATGACGCACCCGATGTGGCGGTCGAGCAGGTAGCCGAGGCCATTTGTGGCGCCTTTCCCGAAGCGGTCGTGGACTGGGAGGAAGGTCGCCGAAAAATGGCGGCCCACGTCCAGAAGCTCATCGATAGTGGGTGTCCGGAAGTCATTTACCGCCGAGACAAATCCGTGATCGACAAGACTCTTTTTGTCAGTCTACCCGTGGAAGGCTTTCCGTGCCGAATGTCCGGGTACACATCCGGCTTCTCAAACGACCTGGGATGCATTTCACTTGAATGCCATCCCTTCGATATCCAGGCCCTGCAGGCGGGAGCAAAGACAGTTGCCGAACGATTGAACCTGACGTTCAACCTCGCCGGAGGTGTCGAAGACGTGAGTCTGAGAATCATCCCGGTCGCACAATCTCCAGAGCAAATCGTAGAGGCCCACTTCCCGGAAGAATACTATGAAGGACCGAACTTCACGGTGCTGACGGATTGGAAATCTGTCCTGATTTCGGCCTGTCGGCTGTGGGTGCAGAATCACCCAGAGCCACGTATCGTTGAAAACTGGAGTCAGTTTTTCAGTTCGGCAGATCAGTTCTCCATGGCGCTGATTGAGCGGCTGGAATCCATTGGTCAAATCCAGGCTGTTACGCGAGTCTACTTTGGCGATGGAAAATGGCACAGCTGTCTGGTGATTCAGTATTCAGGCTGGTCCGGCATCCTGGACCTCGCCGGAGTTCCCGAGCCACTGTTGGGATGAACCCAGAGCTCAATACCTCGCCACAAAAGAAAAAATCCAGGGCGCGGCGATTCCGCCAGACCCTGGACTCTCGGCTCTTGACTCTCGGCTTTCAAATCTCGACTCGCCCCTCAAACTGCCGGAATGGTCGCACTCACCACCTGGCTCCACGGGCCGAATTCGCCTTTCCCGTTCATCCACCGCAACAGGTAGTTGGCGGTTTTGCCGCCATCGGCGGCATCGAAGGTGATGGTTTCCGGTGTCCGAGTTGCAAAGCGGACCATGCGGTACATTGCGGGATCCGTCGGAGCAGCATCGCTGATGCACAGATACAGTTCGCAGCCGGAAACGCCGGCCGGACGAGCTCGGCGAGTGGGCGTGGCGGCGTCAGAAATGGACAGAGTGTGTTCCAGCCGATCAGTCGCCATCACGTTACCGATCGGCGCCGTGTGTGGCGGAGGAACCGGAGTGCGGCTCGTTTTGTGAGGCCGAATCCCGGCTTCCAGTTTGGCCTCGTCCGTCACGGCCGGATCAGCCTGAATCAGACGGACCACCGTTCGTGTGACCTCTTCCAGGCTGGCACGGACGGCGTCCTTGGCTTCAGTCGCTGCCTTGGCCGCATCCCGAGCTTCAGTGGCCTGCAGAATCCGAGCTCTCAGGTCGGCGAATCCATTCGTCAACCGAATCACAAGCCCGGCATCCACGTGATACGCATCGGGATGATCCTCCAGTTGTTTCAACAGGTTCTGCACGAACTGTTCGAATTCGGACAGTGGACCGGGAACAGTTTCGTTTCTCGTTGCCATTGATACTTCTCCTTTTGCGGCCATGGCCGCGGCTGAGCAAAGCTCGAACAGCGCAGAAATCGCCATCGGCTTTGAAGGGGAAATGTGTGTGCTGTCAGCAGGCACGAGCAACAGAAATGCCCTGCACCGGATTTCGCGATCATCTCAAACCACAGGCCCGCTCACCCTGAGTTCAGGTCAGTTCAAAGCCTGTGACGGGCGATGATTTCAAATTCATTGCGAAGAGCATCGCAATGCCCGAGCAAACAGCAGCACACACACAAATACGCAGCAGAACCAAATTTACTGCCGCACAGAGAACTAGTTCCACCAGGTGTGCGTGCTCGCCAAATTCGCCAAAAACAAATGCGTGATCGACGAAAGCCGAGCAAAATGGAACGATTACAACACCTGAACCAGTCCTGCCGTCTCCCCAACGCTTTCAGGACGGCCTCCAACCGCGACAGACGAAGCTCCAGGTACCTTCATCTGCGTCCCAGGGAACGTCCCTGGAGCTCCAGGAGCTTTCATTGTTGCTCCAGGAACACTTCCCGGAGTTCCGGGAACGTTCATCGTTGTTGCGGGGAAAGTCCCTGGAGCGACGGCGGCATCCATTGTTGTCCCGGGAACAGTGCCTGTGATTCCAGGGAGCATTCCCGAAGGTTCGATCGCAGTCGTCAAACGAGCGCGAGAACCGCCCCGCTGGCAAATGCTTCGGGCTGACCTCGCAGAGAGAGGTGCCACAGTGACGCCTCGCTCCGCGAGGCCAGCTCCGCTGAGGTCGCTTTGAGTTTGAGATCATGCGGTTATGCTGTCGACCCGTGGCCATTACTACAAATCGAATCTTTGGTGGTGACCGGATCGCCGAATCAGTACGCAACGGGAAGCATGTGGACGGATGGCTCGGTCACAGAACGCAACATTTCGCGGGGACGAACCGGAATCAATTGGCGACCGAATTCGTGGCGAGTCATTTGCTCGACGAATCGCTGAAGGCCTGAGTTCCCGGGGTTGGTCGGTCGGAGAGATCGACGACTGGAGGGACGCCGGCTTCCTGATTCCGCTCGTGACCAACAATGCTCACATCGATATTGTTGTCACTCAATACGTGGGCGATGATCGACGCTGGATTCTGCAGATTGCACCGTCGCTGTCTCCGGGCTGGATTCGCAGGTTCTTCGGCTCAGTCGAGGTTGCGACTCCGGCCCGGATCCAGAGTGTTGCCACCGATACCCACGCAATCCTTGTTGAGGCCGGCTGCTCTGACTTTCGCTGGTGCTGGGATGATTTTGCTGACTGAATGGTTACTGTGCGCGTCTGAGCTGTTTTCGTTCGACGAAGGCGGTGGCCGGTCTGTTTGGGTTGACGCCGTTCTGATCAGGAAATTTCCGTTGAACTGCTCGCAGAAGCTTCGGGCTGACCTCGCGGAGCGAGGTGCCACAGTGGCGCTCGCTCCGCGAGGCATGCCCGGCTGCGCAGCCTGCGGTCGCTTTCAGTCAGGATCCATTTGGTGATGTCGGTTCAATGAGTCAGGGTTCCCCCTGTTTGCATCGGGCTCTAGGTTCTTCCTGAGTGCGATCGGCTTGTCGTTGGGCTGACCTCGCGGAGCGAGGTGCCACAGTTTTTTACTCCGTGACTTCCCGACTCCAGTACAGAAACTGTCCTGCCGACAGTCGCGCCTTTTCTGGGTTTTCACGGATGTAGCGCTGCAGGTACTGGAATTGTTCGGCACTGCGGACAAGATGGTCGAATGGCTCGCTTTGCCAGAATCGTCCTCGCGTTCCCAGATGGCGATTGATTTGTGTTGCTGAAAAATGCAGCCAGCTTTCCAGCTGCTTTCGCAACGTGGTGGGAGGCCGGAACTGGACCAGCGCATGGACGTGATTCGGCATCACGATAAAGCTGTCCAGATAGTAACGATCTCCATCGAAATGATGCAGCGCTCCAGCGACGATTTCGGCTGTTTCAGGCTGCCGCAGAACACAGGCTCCATGACATTCGTCGAGTTGCTGATGCCACAACCGGTTTCGCAGTTTCTGAAATTCGCGACGGAGAACGGGTTCGACGGAATCCAGATCGGTGGAATCATACGCCAGTTCCGTGGGCAGGTTGTGTCGCCTGAGCCATGCAAGCAGTTCACGTCGCCTGCGTTCAATGACTTCCTTCGGCAGCGAATCTGCCGTGCGGAAAGTGATGAAAACCGCAACTCCCTGCTGGAACTAATGCGGCAGACTGCGTTCGGAATACTCGCCGTCTCCTGTCGAATCGAACGTGCGAAAGACAGGCGGCTCGGAATCCGACATCAACGGGCTCCTGCGTTGGGGGTTTGCGGATCGGGGCGTTGGGGCTGACCTCGCGGAGCGAGGTGCCACAGTGGCGCCTCGCTCCGCGAGGCATGCCCCGTCATAAAGATTTTGTTCAGAGTGACAGGCACAGCATTTCCGAGAGCCGGGTCCGGGACATGCTGAGCTCTGCTTGTTCGGCGAGATCGTGGTTCTGTTTGAATCGTCTCTTGCGGTTGGGCTGACCTCGCGGAGCGAGGTGCCACTTTGTTTCAGTTGGTTTCCAGTTCCACGATCTGCAGCAGCTGAGCTTTTTCCGGGGTGGCGACTTCGCTGTGGCAGGCGGCGACTCCTTTGTCGGCTCCCATGGTCTTTTTGGTTTTGCTTGCCAGGCGGTGGACTTCTTCGGGGCTCAGTACGCCTCGCTTTTCCAGGATCTCTTTTTGTTCTTCGGTCAGAGCGTCGCTGACTTTGGCTTTGTCCCACTGATAATCGTCAGACTTGCCGCTTGCGAACTGCTGGATCTCTTTGCTGATTCTGACACTGCACCAGTCATGGCCACACATCGCGCAGAAGTCGGTGTCCACGTCCAGGTCTTCATCGTGGTAGGCTCGAGCCACATCCGGGTCGAAGCTCAGTTCAAAGTGCTTCTCCCAGTTCAGTGCAGCTCGGGCTCGTGTCAGTTCGTCATCACGGTCGCGAGTTCCCGGGATTCCTAGAGCCACGTCGGCGGCATGAGCGGCAATCTTGTAGGCCACGCAGCCCTGCTTCACGTCGTCTTTCTTGGGAAGGCCCAGATGTTCTTTAGGAGTCACATAACACAACATGCTGGCTCCGTGCCATGCGGCACTGGTGGCTCCAATGCAGCTGGTGATGTGGTCGTATCCGGGAAAGATGTCCGTGACCAGTGGACCCAGCACGTAGAAGGGAGCTCCGTGACACAGCCGTCGCTGCAACTTCATGTTGAATTCGATCTGATCCAGCGGCACATGGCCGGGACCTTCGATCATGACCTGAACACCCTTCCGCCAGGCTCGTTCCGTGAGTTCTCCCAGAGTTGACAGTTCGGCCAGCTGAGCCAGGTCGGTGGCATCTGCCAGACCGCCGGGACGCAGACCATCGCCGATGCTGAACGTGACGTCATGTTCATGCATCACGTCGCAGATGTCTTCCCACAGAGTATACATGGGGTTCTGCTGGTTATGAGTGATCATCCACTTGGCAAGAAGAGATCCGCCTCGACTGACAATGCCGATCAGCCGATCCTTCACCAGTTCGATGTGTTCCTGCAGAACTCCGGCATGAATGGTGAAATAGTCCACACCCTGCAAAGCCTGATGAGACAGAGTATTCAGGATGATGTCTCGATCCAGGTCTTCGATCTTTCGACCGATGATCATGGAGTAGATGGGAACGGTGCCGATGGGCACGGTACTGTTTTCGATAATGGCTTCGCGGCAGGCATCCAGATCTCCGCCGGTGGACAGATCCATCACGGTGTCGGCTCCCCAGCGTTCGGCCCACTGCAGCTTTTCTACTTCTTCGCTGGTGCCGGACGACACGGGCGAGGCTCCCATGTTGGCGTTGATTTTTGTTTTGGAAGCTCGACCAATGGCCATCGGATCCAGGTTGAACTTCAGATGGTTTTTGTTGGCCGGAATCACCATGCGTCCGGCGGCAACTTCGTCGCGCACCTGTTCTGCTGTCAGGTGATCTTCACGATCGGCGACTCGCAGCATTTCCGCCGTGATGATTCCCATCCGAGCGTATTCCAGCTGAGTCACTGGGTGGAATCCGGCGGGCGGCTGCCATGCGGCGGCCTGTTCATAGTTGTCTTCGAAACCGGGTTTGCGAGCCCAGTCGGTCGGCATGAAGTCCCATGCGGTCTTTTCAGACGGAGCGGGCATTCCCGGGGTGTCGGGCGAGGAATAGGTCAGGGCGCCGCTGCGGCCAGGAGCAATCTGCGGCGCGCGGGAGAAACTACCCGGAGTGGTTCCGGCATGAGTGCTGCTGGGATCGTCGGCGGTGATTTCCGGCAGAAAGCTGCGAACCCGTGCCAGATGATCAATGGTCATCCTGAGTTTTCCTTTGTCTTCCGATGGCGGATCTGTGACCGACGACCTGTTCCGGGCACAGAAAACAGGGACAAATGCCTGCCCGGGCGGCTTCGCGATCTCGCAGCAAATCGTAGTGTTCCGCGACGCGAATGCAATTGTTGAGTGCATCTGCGGTGGAATCAAAGGGCAATGGCGGAAGTCCGGGAAGCTGGCTGAAGTCGGGGTCGTCAAAGGAAGCTGTCCGCGAGCCCGAGACGGACGCCACTTATTCGCCGGGAGGAATTTCTGGGTCTTCCACGGTCGGAGGCGGCAGCAGTGGCTGAGCGTCGTCGCTGAGCGGCTGAGGTGAAACCACCTGTCCATCATCAACGGGCTGAGAGATCCCGCCGACTGGCTGCCCCGCCTGAACCCGATCAAACACGTACAGGTTGTGATAGGGAAGCAGCGAGCCTTTTTCCAGATGCACGTTCTTCAGGGCGATGGCATATTCGGTGCGAGATCGGTTGTAGCGGATTTCTGCTTCGACAACTCGGCGCTGAGCATCCAGAAGATGATCGACATCGATATCCATGTCGTTCTCTTCCTGTGCTTCGTAGGCATTCAGCAGTTCCTGAGCCGCTAGAAAACGATTGAGAGCGTTCTGGCAGGCCTGGTGAGCTCGCACGGCATCCGTGACGGCGTTGCTCAGGTTGTGGACCACTTCGCGCTGCTGTTCCCTCTGCACGATGCGTTCGCGGCACAGCAGAAGTTCGGCATTGCGAACGGCCAGATGCGCCTTGCGATAACCCAGCGGAACGGTGTATTCCATACCAACAAACCATTCCTGCTGTTTGCCTCCCATCATGTTGTCCACTGCGGATGACGGGCCGCTGACATTGGGCGCATTCGACAGCAGGTCATCCCCGAAACCTCGGAACCGATAGCGTCCCACTGCATCCAGTCGAGGATTCAGGAAATTTTTTGCGGCCAGAAGTTCCATTTCACGGCGACGCACCGCCATCTGCTGGCGACGCAGTTCCGGCCGGGACTGAATGGCTTCCTGCTGGACAACATTCCAGTCGAAGATGATGTCCACGTCCGGCGGATTGTCGGAGGACGAATCAGCTCGCCATCGGTGATCTGCATGCCGATCAGCAGTCGCAGTCGGCGTTCGGTTGTTTGAACTCCGCCGGCTCCTTCCAGAGTTCCGCC
The DNA here is from genome assembly GCA_041398865.1 of Planctomycetaceae bacterium. Classification (GTDB taxonomy): domain Bacteria; phylum Planctomycetota; class Planctomycetia; order Planctomycetales; family Planctomycetaceae; genus Fuerstiella. The sequence goes on along the minus strand of JAWKTY010000013.1, from coordinate 25,810 downwards.
GGTGCTGCCGTTGCCTGTGCGCGTTCCCTGAGTGACCCGGCCGGTGAGAGCTTCGTCGACTTCCGACTTAAAGCGGTAGTACTGTTCCCGAGCCAGAGCTTCGGCGGCTCCGGTTTCCAGATCGCTGTCCTGTCGGGCCTTGATGCGGTTCCATGCTTCCAGCGAACGTTTCATCGCCTGACTGCGGGAATCCAGATCCCGATAAGCGAAGTACAGATCCCAGTAAGCGTTCACGACGTCATTGACATAATTGCGGACTGAGATTTCGAAGTCTGTCTGAGTCATATCCGCATTGACTTTGGCCAGCAGAACCCCGTTGTAGACTCCGGGAGAACTGCCTGGACCGGCAATGCGATTGAACTGAACTCCACCACCCTGCAGCAGCGGCCGACGCAGTTCTCCTTCAACCCACGTATCCCATGCTCCGGGGAAAATGTTTCCGGGAGCATTGTTGCCGTTGTAGATGGATGTGGTGCGCAGAGCCATCTGGCTGCCGGTGGCCGTTGCCTTGGTCAGAGCCAGCGAATACTGATGCAGGTCCTGCTGGAAAGCGTTTGTTCCGCCGGCAAAGAACGGGTTGTTGTACAGCTGATCATTGTGATTGAAGTAGGCCGTGCCCTGCAGCTGAGCATCAAACGCGCTAAGCGCTGCTTCCGGGCTGAAACGCGGATCTGTCAGAGCCAGAGATCCCGTGAATCGTGAATTGATTCCGGCCGGATTTCGCAGCACCGTGCCTCCCAGCTCCCGCAGCACGTCGGAATTCTGCATCGCAATCTGCAGAACCTCGTCAAGGGTCATGTCCCGATAGACAAGCTGAGCCAGATCGCTGCGGTCACGGACAGTCACGGGAGCTCCGGACCACGCGACGCTGTGGACTTCCATCACCGGGCGTTCGACCTTCCGTGTGATGTGATCAACACAGGTCGTATCATTGCCGACAGTTTCCCGCCATGTGTCGGCCGATCGGCAGCCACAGAAGGCAGGTGACAGCAGGGACAAACACAGCGCAACGCGCAAACCGACAGATCTCCGGATTGACCGGAGCTGACGGGATCGTGCTGATGAACGAGTTTTCCAACCGCTCATGTGTGGCTATGTCCGTACAGCCGTTGAAGGAAGAAGTGGCCCGCGGGACGTCCGGAGCCATCAATGGCGAAAGACAATCCTGCGATCGAATTCATCGGCAGGTCAGAGGGTCGGATTGTGCCGACAGAGTCGGGTTGTGCAGGGCGATTTTCACTTCCTGCCGCCGATGGCGGACAAACCCCGGACACGAACAACTCTGCCCGACCTGATCGACCAACACAGCTGGCAGTTCCGGAACAGGCGGAACGCTGTAATCGACAAACTTTGCGCTGTAGGATTCAGCCTCGATTCGACCCGGAAAGGTTTCCGGTTCTGCTGACAAAAGGATGATCATGTCGGAAACGTGGCTGACGGACTTTGAAGCCCGCCTGGAAACTCTGGAGACGGCTGTTGTTTCGACGACGCCCGACCTGAGTTCCGTGATCTCACTGGCAGAATCAGCGGCCAGAGTTCTGGCGAACCCGGCTGTCATCCTGATGTGGCTGAGGCATTCCGACGGTGTTCTGCAGATTGAAAAAAACGGGCAGCGGTCCGCGATTGCTGTCGACCTTTCCGAAGTTCTGAATCCGCTGACCAGCGGGGAAGCCGTTGTTGCGGAGCTTCCGGTGCAGCCTGCGTCGGACGAATCCAGCCTGAACCCGTCATCCGTCACAAACCTGCGAAATCTGCTGATTCCTGTGCCGATTGCTGATCGGATCGATTTCATCTTCGGTCTTCGGCATGACAGAGTTCTGGTGTCGAATTCCGCCATGGTTGAGGGAGCGCGCGCGATCGCTTCACTGCTGGCGACTGCGGTCAGCCGGTTTCTGCTGACGGATTACGACGTCCGGCTTCGGCAGCATTCTTCACTGTTTCGAGTGGCACTCAAACTTCAGCAGGCCCGCGGAGTTCAGGCGGTTGCCGATATCGTGGCTCAGGACGGAGCCGCCATTCTCGGGCCATGTCGCATTTCCGTGTTTGCGAGGGAGGAAGGCCGACTGAGAATTCAGGCCTGCACCGGCGTCAACCGTCCGGCACGTGAGTCAGAAACCGTCCATGCACTCGAACACATCGTCGCCGCGTGCAGTGATTCTCGAACAGAACTGGCACGGCACTTTGTCGACTGGCAGTCGATTCAAAGCCCGACCGGAAGTCCGGAAGATTTCCGCCGATCTCTGCACCGCCTTGCCGATCAGGGAACTCGGGTGCTTCGAGTGCTTCCCCTGCCCGCAATGGCTGGTTCCGAAGCCGTCTCCGCAGCGTCGATCGCCGGTGAGGCGGAAGTCGCCATGATTGTGCTGGAGCTTCCGGAAGAAACGGGACTTCCACACGAGCCGACTCTGGTCCAGCTGATGACTGCGGCAGGTCCGCAGTTAAGACGGGAGATTTCGGCGAGTGAATCGTGGACGGCGAAGCTCGTGCCGGGACGATACCGTCGTCGACTCCTGGCGGCCGGTGTCGCGCTGCTGGTTGCGGGTCTCGTGCCGATGACGTTTGAGGTGGAAGTTCCTGGCCGAGTTGTCGCGCGGGAACAGCGACATCTGTTTTCTCCGGACAACGGCACAATTGAAGAAGTCGGTTTTCAGAATGAAACGCTGGTTCCTGCGGCCGCCGTGCTTCTGAAAATTTCGAATCCCGATCTGGAACTTCGCGAGAAGAAACTGCAGGGCGAGATCGACGTCGTGACCGCCCGACTGCTGGCGGTTCGCAGCGGTCGACTGACCGGCGGGGAAAACGGGACGGCCGCCGAACAGCAGCAGCTTGAGGTTCAGCTGAAGAATCTGAAGACTCAACAGCAGCTGGTTCAGCAGCAGATTCAGGATTTGCACGTGGAAGCTCCATTCGCAGGAGTCGTCTACAGTCGCGAATCCGAACGTGAGTTCCAGTCGCGTCCGGTGCAGCGTGGTCAGCGTCTGCTGGAGATTGTCCCCGAAGTGCCAACGTGGGAGCTGCAGCTGGAAATTCCCGCGGACATGCTGAGCTACGTGACGACTGCTCAGCAGAGCGGCGACGGGAAGCTTCCGGTGCGCTACGTTGTACGCTCGGACCTTCAGCGGGAATGGCACAGCACGGTTGAATCCGTCGACATGGCTGTTCAGCTGATCGAAGGACGGCTTCTGTGCCGAGCCACGGCCTCCGCTGCTGAACTTTCAGAACAGACAGTGCGTCCCGGCACATCCGTGTCTGCCAGAATTGCCTGCGGTCGGCGATCCCTGGCGTTTGTGCTGTTTCGCGAAGTCGTTGAATTCTGGCAGCAGATCCGCTTCGCCTGGCTGTAGCAGATCGCTATTCGGATTTGCGTCCTGCCAGAGGCCGGCTGATCAGCATCTTCAGTCGGGAGCCAGGCCTGACCAGCTTTCCTGCTTCCACGTCAGCTTCGGTGAATCGGGCCAGAAGGATTTCGCCGTCGGTCGCTCGGTTGCGATCATAGGAAATGTAGAACGTGCCATCAGGAGCCTGAACTCCATCCGGATAGGACACGCCTTTGCGGTCGTCCAGAACAAGTCCGCCGCTCCACGACTTGCCGTCGTCGTTCGAAAGCCATGCACTCAGCTGCACTCGGCCACTGTGACTGTCGATCCGATCTCCGTGCTTAATAAGCAGCAGTCGACCGGAATTCGTCCGCCGAATGTGAAATCTCGCGACCGGATGACTGATGGCAGACATCACCGGTTCGGTCCACGTTAGGCCTCCGTCGATGGAAACGCTTTCCATGATGCCCTGTCCTGTTCGAGCCAGCAGCCACAGTGAACCGTCGTTGCGTTGGACGATCATGTGTTCGTGCCAGTCTGGCTTCGGAAACTTCACCACACCACGACGGCCGAACGTTGCTCCCTGGTCCGACGAGACAAAAACGTTGGCTCCGCGCAGTTCATCCAGTTCCCGAAAGCAGCCTTTGAACTCATGCAGACCACCTCGCTGATCCAGAGAAATCGGCAGCATCCATTCACCGTTCTTCAGAACCGTTGGCTTGTTCAGCATCACACCGTGCCAGATTCTGCGCGGAGCTGACCATACGGGAATCTCCGAGTCCGGGTTGCTGCAGACAACAGCCCAAACGCCTCCTCGGCCGTCAAACATCTGCATCGACTGATCAAAAAACAGCCACAGACGTCCGAGTGGATCTGTCCACAGATTGCCGACAAGAATGCTGCGATCCATGGGAAGCTGATCGGAATGCGAATCCAGAACCAATCGAGGTTTCGACCATGACTCGCCATCGTCATCGCTGGTTGCCAGCACGAAGAATGCCTTTGGACTGTCACCTCCCGCAACCCAGCACGCCCACAGACGCCCCTTCGAAGTTCGCTCAAGACCGATCGTCATTCCATAATCCAGGCGATCGTAGTCATATCGAGGCAGCGGAGACGTGTTCAGTACCGGCGGCACCAGAGCTGCATCGGCGATGGTTTCCAGCCGACGGATTCGCTCGTGTTCTGCAGTTGCTTCTGCAGAGTCGGCTCTCTTCTTTTCCGACGTAGCGGGTTGCTGCGGCAGCTCGGCTCTGATGGTTCCCGCAAAGAGGAACTGCAGAACACACAGTGAAATTCCGGATTGGCGCAGAAGTGATTGCATCCTGAGGTTCTCGTATTTTGTGGTTGAGAGACCGAGTGGAACGAGGTGTGATCTGAACTCGGGGAACGAAGCCGCTCAGCTGAGAATGTCTTCGATCACATGAGCATCCTGGACACCGGTCAGCTTCTGGTCCAGTCCGCCGTAGGCATAAGTCAGCAGGCGATGATCAAACCCCATCAGCCTCAGAATCGTGGCATGCAGATCCCGGACGTGTCGGCGATCAACGACGGCTTCTGATCCCAGGTCGTCTGTTTCACCGTAAGCTGTTCCGCCTCGAACACCACCCCCCGCCATCCAGTAGGTAAAGCCTTTGGGATTGTGGTCACGACCGCCGCGGTCTCCCTGAGAAACCGGCTGCCGTCCGAATTCTCCGCCCCAGACGATCAGTGTCTCATCCAGCAGTCCGCGCTGTTCAAGATCTGTCAGCAGAGCGGCGATCGGGCGATCAATTTCAGGACAGTGAATGGCCAGGTTTTCTTCGACTCCGAAATGAGCGTCCCAGTTCTGCTGCTGGTGACCTCCACCACTGTAGATCTGCACAAATCGGACACCACGTTCGACCAGGCGACGAGCGATCAGACACTGTCGGCCGAACACCGCCGGACCAACCGACAGCCGATGATCCGGCGCCGAGTCGAACAGGCCGTACATCTGCTGTGTTTCCCGTGTTTCACTGCTCAGGTCGAGTGCTTCCGGAGCCGTTGACTGCAGCTGAAATGCCAGCTCATAGCTGGCGATTCGAGCGGACAGTTCTGAATACCCTGGATGAGCTGCCCGGAAATCAGCGTCCAGCGCCTGAAGTGCGGAAAGCTGAGCTCGCTGAATTGCGATCGGGTCTGATGTGTGCGGCTTGAGATCCAGGATCGGCTGGCCGATGGTCTGAAAGACCGTTCCCTGATGAGCAGCTTCCATGAATCCCGCGGCCCAGTTGGGAGCTCCGGGGATGGGACCTCCCCGAGGATCAAGCATCACAACAAAGCCGGGCAGGTTTTCGTTTTCGGTCCCCAGTCCATAGTTCAGCCAGGCTCCCAGTGACGGAAAGCCCTGCAGAATTCTGCCGCAGTTCATCTGCAGGTTGGCTGATCCGTGTGCGAACGAATCCTGATACAGACTTCTGATGACAGCCAGCTGATCCATGTGGCGAGCAACATTCGGAAGGGCATCGCTGCACCACTGACCACTTTCGCCGTGCTGACGAAACCGTCGACGTGACGCCAGCAGTCTGCCTTCCTGAACGCTTCTTCGCCTGAGCTCAATCTGAACGGACTGTCCATCCCGTTTCTGCAGTTCCGGCTTGTAGTCGAACAGATCCATCTGTGATGGCCCGCCGTACATGTACAGGAAAATGCAGCATTTTGCCTTATGGGGCAACAGAGGACCGTGGACCTTGATCCCGGCCGGAACTGCTGTTCCCTCGCGTTCCCGATCACTGGCAGATGCCGACATCAGCATCCTGTCTCGTGCCAGCATGGACGCCAGTGCGATGCCGGTGAAGCCTGCTCCCGTATCCCACAGAAAGCTTCTTCGGGAAGGTGACGCCGCGTCGAACTGATTTTCCGATTCATTCGACATAGACAAACTCGCTCAGGTTGAAAAGTGTTCGGCACAGCGCCGCGAGTCCCTGTTGACGGCTGAACTGTTCGTCGTTTCGCGGTGGAAGCTGTTCTGTCGTCGATGATGGCCAGTCGGCAGTGGCCTCGAGGTCGCCCGTCCGGACGGTGAAGCCGCGATAGTGCAGATCAGAGCCCCATGTGCGCAGCCCGGTCAGCTGTCCGGAGAGTCGGTTTGGCAGGTCGAGTTCGATGGATGGCTCTTCTGCTGCATCAACAAATACCCGCAGCCGATCCTGCTCGAGTACCGCGCGCAGTCGATGCCACGTCTCGGGCTGAACGACTGCCGGAGCGGATTTCAGCTGGCGGTAGCTGTGACGATGGTCGCCGACAAAGACTGTCTGAGCGTCCGCGTCCAGACTGACTTCGTATCCGTACCAGTTGTCAGCTCCAATCGCAGGATCACTGACACACAGCAGCAGGCCTGCGATGTGAGCCTGTCCCTGAGTAAACTTCATTTCGACCCGAACTTCACCCACAGGCACAGGCTGAGCGTCCCAAAGAATCTTTGCCCCGCGGTTGGGCGTCACGTGCCAGGTCCCGTCAGTTTCGCGAGTCCAGTCGCCATCGTATCGACTCCATCCGGAAGGCAGCGACGGGTCGCTCAGAGTCATCCGACTTCGCACCAGGTCAATCGGTGTTGGATCGATCGGCGCGAGTTCGTTTCGAGCGGCTCTGCTTTCCTCGGCGGATTGTTCTGAAGGGGAATCACCGCTGCCGGGAATCCATTGCAGGTCCTCAAAATCCAACTGCCCTCCCCATACAGCGACGCCGAGGAATCCTGATTGCTCAGATGCGTTCAGCGACGTCTGTTCCATCACTGTTCCTCCCGACGAAGCTCCATCCAGCCGGAAGCGACTCGTGCTGCTCTTCAGATTCCATTCGAATTCCGTCCATGTGTCGGCAGGAAGTGTAATGTCGGCGGAAGCGAAGACGTTTTCAGCACCGGACATCCTCTCGATGCCCGTCAGACTGTTGTGAATGCGATCGAACGTGAGACCAATCCCGGTCCACGACGATTCCGCCGGGTGACCCCGAGCAATCAGTGTGAGATACTCGACGGATGCATCAACCCGAAGCCGTCCTCGCAGCGTTCCATCGCACCATCGACCGCCCTGCCACAGAGCAAACGGGCCGCGCTGAGGTTCGACGACTTCGATGCCCTCGTAACCTCCTCCCCAGACTCCGCTGAAATACTTCCACGATTCCGGCGGACCCAGGAGATACTGTTCGCCGGACAGAGCTCGACGATACTCACCAAACAATGAAACCGGGACGTCCGGCCGGAATGATATTCTGCCGGCGATCCTTTGATATTGCGATTCGAATTCATCAAGCGTCGTCAATGCTGTCTGGAGTTCTCGCTTTGAAGGCTCACGCTGCAGAGCGCGCCGGTAGAGTTCATGGATCTGTTCCCGGCGGTCGCTGCTGATGACTGCAAGTTGTTGAGCAAGGTGCTGAGAACGCTCCGCGGTAAATCGACTGTGCAGCAGCATCAAGGCCTGTGGAGCAACCGTCGTGATCGGACGTTCCGTCAACGGCGACGACACGCTGGAATAATCAAACGCCTGCAGCAGAGGATCTCGAACACCGCGTTTGACGATCGCATACAGACTGCGGCGAGCCTGCTGCTGAGGCGGCGAAACCTGCCAGCCCAGCCCCGGTTTGGACTGGCCCGCGAGTACCTCGCCACTGAGCTGCGGATACATTTCCGGTCCCCCCACGATCGGATTCAGCTCACCGCTCGTGAACAGCATCCGATCCCGAATGGCCTCCGCGTCCAGTCTGTGAAGTGACGATCGCCACAACAGACTGTTGCCTGGGTCGATCTGCATGGCCCGCTGATGTTCCGGACGATTGAGATCGATGCGCGAAGATCGACGGTAAGCCTGTGATGTCAGAATCGTGCGGTGCAGACGCTTCAGCGACCAGCCATGTTCAACGAAGTCCGCGGCCAGCCAGTCGAGCAGAGCTGGATGTGAGGGCTCAGAACCAGCGCGGCCAAAATCACCCGTGGTTGCGACGATGCCCCGTCCGAAATGATAGTGCCACACACGATTAACGATCACTCGTGCAGTCAGCGGATGCCGATGATCTGTCAGCCAGCGGGCCAATGCCAGTCGCCGCCCGGAACTGGGCAGAATGTCATTCAGCGGTGCTTCGGAACGAAGGTCCGCCAGCGACAGTTCTGGTGCCGCCGCAGCGTCAGCGGATGTTGGTTCGGAAGGCGGGGCCCCAGGAGTCAAAACCTGCGGAAATCCAGGCTCAACTTCCGTTCCCGGACTGCCCGCATCACCACGGACCAGAATGTGCGTGGCTGGCGGAACTCCTGCGTGTTCACGCACGCCCAGAGTCCAGGCGAGTCCTGTGAGATTGTCATCCAGTGGTTGAGCTTCCAGTTTTCGGCGTTCGTCTTCGCTGGTCGCAGCGGCGATCGCGTCTTCCCGGTTTCGTTTGCGTTCAAGAAATGCATTGTAAGCTTCACGAATTCCTGTGTCGGAATCAATCGGCAGCAGTGCTGCTCCCTGAAGACTTGTTCGCGGGTTTTCATAACGCCGGACATTCCGCAGGAAGGCCAGAAGTCGGTAATAGTCCGCCTGAGGAATCGGGTCGAACTTGTGTTCATGACAGCGAGCACAGCCGATCGTCAGGCCCATGAACGCCGCTCCGATCGTGACCAATACGTCATCCAGTTCGTCAAACTCGGCCTGGCGAGCATCATCGGGTTCATCATCCCAGACGCCCAGTCGATAGAACCCCGTGGCGATGCGGCTGTCGGCGTCGCTGTCGGGAAGTTCGTCGCCAGCCAGCTGTTCCAGCACAAACCGATCATAGGGCTTATCGTCACAAAAAGCCTGAACCACATAATCCCGATAACGCCAGCTTTCAGGTTTGAATCCGTCACGTTCATAGCCGTTGCTTTGCCCGAAACGAACCACGTCCAGCCAGTGCCGAGCCCAGTGTTCACCGTAGCTCGATCGGTTCAGCAGTTCGTCAATCAATGCCCGATATGCGACCATGTTCGGCCCTGAGGATTCCGCATCTCCCAGGCGTTCTGTCCACAGGTTCAGTTCGTTGTGATCCGGTGGCAGGCCGGTCAGTCCGAAGAACACTCGTTGAATGATTGTCCGAGTGGAAGCCGATGGATTGGCAATGAGCTTCTGTTCTGCAAGACCCGCATTCAGGAGTGCATCAATTGGGTGTGTGTCCCGAGCAGCCTCAGGAACGTTTGGCCGAACGATCGGCTGAAAGGCCCAGTACTGTCGATCAGCGTCCGTCACTTCGGGAGAACGCGCACGCTTTGAATGTGTCGGCGCGGAATCCGCAGGCCATGCCGCTCCCCGCTGCACCCATTGAACCAGCCGGTCGATTTTCTCCTGCGGCAGCTTTCCTTTCGGAGGCATCTCCAGGTCTTCATACCGCACTGCGTGTATCAGGGGACTTTCATCCGGCTGACCGGCAACCACAGCAGGTCCGCTGTCGCCCCCCGCAAAGGCTCCGGATCGCGAATCCAGAACCAGCCCTCCTTTGTGGACATCTCCGCTGTGGCATTCGTAACAGTGCTGAATCAGCAGAGGCCGCACGTGTGTCTCAAAGAACTGAATTTCTGTAGCCGTTGCGGAATCCGTTAAATCCTGAGCCCACAATTCGCCGGAACACATCGCTACCCCGCAAACCCCGGCAACGGCATTCACGAAATACCGACAAAATCTCAGCGAATTTCCATTCATGACACCCAAAACCATGGAAAACATTTCCGAAATCTGTCACAGCTCAGAAATTGATCCTGCCCCGCGCTGAATTCAAGCCTCAGAACACTGTCTGGATTCTCGCGGATTTCCCGCCGGTCGCAATCAGAAGTTATCGTCGTCGGCCGCTTCCTGGCGACATTTGTCACGCCGAGACCGCGGCGCCAGTGTCTGCTCGGTGATTCCCATCAGTTGCCGACTGCATGCTGTGAGTTCTCCGCGAGCAGCTTCAGCATTCCCCGGCCCAATGCCTCGCCGACCAGCATGTAGGTCTCGGCATTCTGATTGTAGTGGAAGCCCTGATTCCTGGGTGACTGTTCGGGTTCTCGCCAGAAGTCACGAGTTTCCACGGTCAGAACATTTCCGCGAAACTCGGGATACTTTCCTTTGTCGCCACTGACGGCCAGTTGTGCTTCCGCAACCGTTTTGTGAGCACCTGACATCTTCCAGCCGTCAAAGCCAATTGTTGCAATGACGAACGGTGCCCGAGGCACGTTGAATTCGCTACGCAGAGCTTTGATCAGTCGGACAAGGTTCTGTTCATATCGACTCGCATGAGGTTCGCTGCCGTCCTTGTGTCCCTGCCACCAGACGAAGCCGGCGATCTCATAGCCTCGACCCTTCCACTCAGGAAACTCACTGTCAAAGTTATCCAGAACCTGATGGATCGCGCGGACGCAGTCATCATATTGTTTGCCCGCATACCAGTTGATGGGAACGGGCGTTGAATCTTTCTCCCAGCGAGCCGGAGAATCTCCGTACCCGGCATAAACAAAGCCGTCGTGGTCGAACCGTTCGCTTCCGGGAGGCAGAAAGTCCCATCCCAGCGAACGATTTCCCTGTGATGCCTTGAGGATCAGCACCGGCTGGTCGTGATCGTCACCGACGAGATGACCGAAGCCAAGTTCAGGGCCAATGTTGCCGGCTCCGGCGCCACACCCCACACTCAGCCACCTGCTTGCCGTTGCCGTCACAACACCCTTGTACCACACATCGTCTCGCTGAACCCATCGGCCGTCGCTGTCGACGAGATATGGAAATTTTCCCTCCTGTTTCACAACGGTGGAAAGCGTGCCGGGAACGTCTGATCGAGCCAGCCAGCCAAGACCGTTGGCCCGATCGTTCAGGTAAGTGATTCTGAACGGTACCTTCTGCCCGGCCGACAGTTTGACTGGCTTGAACGCGGATTCACCACCCGGCTCTCGCCGATGAACCTCGGTCCCGTTCACATCCATGATGTTAAACGTTGAATCTCCGTAGCCAGGGCGAAATTCGTAGACGCCGGTCTGAGGGACCTGGACGAAACCTCGAACGATCTGCGTTCCACCTCCCGGGTACGCTGCCGGACGAACTCCCCCGAACGACTCCAGTTTCAACTGAGTCACCGGCTGGAGCTTTTCGTAGTCGGCGTCCGGGTCGAAGCTGCCTGGATAGACGGAAAGCACGGGGTCAGTGAATTCTGATCCCCAGCGACTGCCACCTCCGGTCACCTGCCCAATGCCGACCATGTTCGACTGTCCTGAAAGGATGTAAACCTTCACCGGACGTTTGTCTGACCCACACAACATCGCGCACCCGAACCATGTCGGCGCCAGGAAGAATGTCCCAATCAGAGCCATTCGAAGGATACTCATGCTGATGCTCCTGAAGTTTTGAAGGATCCTGACGCAGTGTCGAGCCGAACCGTGATCGTCATAAGCATACAAAGCAAAGCTGCTCCGAGAAACGCCGCAATGAATTCAAAAACTCTGTAGAAGGTCAGGCTCCTGCCTGACAGTTCTGATCAGGAGTCGGTGAGGCTAAACGCGTTCCTCAGATTGCCGGTGGGGCTATGGGACCGATGGAATTCCTTCGGCCGCACGCCTCGGCAGGCGCGGATCGCCAATCTCGGAATGAGTTTCTGATTTTTCGTGAACCTTTCCGTGCTGCCAGGCGTCTCACATCGCAGACGGCTAACGGAGGCCGACACCATTCACCCAAACGCAGCTTCGGAGTTGCCGCTTCAATGTCTTTCTTACGGTCAGGTTTCATCAGCGAACGTCCGGGCTTCGGACGCAATTCCGATCTGAGTTGTTCCAGCTCAGATGACAGGAAATCTGCGTACCTCGCCTCGATTCTGCGCTCGTGACACCTGGCCGTATTCGGAGACCATCTCCCCAGCCCGGTGTCAGCTCGACACCGGGCTTTTTTGTTGGAAATCCAATGCGAAACAGGAGGCAGGAGGCTGTGGGGATTTGCAGGCTGAGTTCCTGCGAAATGAGGTCTGCGGTCTGATCAAATGAGTCGGTAGCTGAGACGGTTTAGCGTCTGGCTGAAAACCAGGAGACGAGGATTCGAGCGCCTCCCGACTCACTCAGCGCACCCGGTGCGCACAACAGGGCCCGTTCGACTTCTGGTGAGGTCAACTGTCTTTCAAGCAGTGCAGGTTGGGTTCGAATCCCACACGGGTCACTGGAGAGTCGAGAGACAGGAGTTCAGAGCTGAGAGCATGCATCGTCCAGTGTCGAACGACATCGGTGAATGCACTGGACTCTCAACACTTGACTCTTGACGTAACACAGCCCGGTCGTCCAACGGTCCAGGACGCTGCTCTGATAAGGCGGAAACGAAGGTTCGACTCCTTCTCGGGCTAGTCAATTGGAGACCAACTGATGCGTTCGCGACAGCGATTGAAACAGAAACCACGCCCATCCGGGGTCGTGGTGTAACGGCAGCACAGCGAGCTCTTAACTCGCCAGGCGGAGGTTCGAATCCTCCCGACCTCATGAGAAACCTGAGGCCGGAGACCGAAGGCTTGAGGGCCATGCAGGCGCATCGCGTTTGTTGAGTTCCCTCCAGTCTCCGGCGTCCGGTCGATTGCCTCCGGTCTCCACAGCCCGTTCTTTGACAATCCGGCTAAACTCATTCAGCGTCCATGATGTAGCGGTAGCCTACTGCCTTGCCATGGCGGAAGCGCGGGTTCAACTCCCGCTGGACGCTCTCCGTTCGCCTTCAGTGCTGGGCAAACAGGCAAATCAGCGTGTGGGAAAGTCCAGGAAACATCGCTCAGAAAGCGAGTCATGCATCGGGAAAGAATTCAGCGGCAATATGTTCTCTCAACCATTCACTCAACAGGCAGAGACCGAGCTGCGGTGCCCCATTCACAAACGTGGCAACATGCTCGTAAGGTTTGGAGAGATCCGAATTGTCGAAAATGCGAACCTGCGGAAGACATCGAATTGCCAGCTTCAGATTCGTCAGCGTTCTGGCGTGCCGTGAGCGAAGTTTCTCTGTTGGGACGTCATGTCCACCCTGACTCACTCGCATTCCAACTCTTTGGATCGAAGTTTCCGGGTCTCGGATCGCCACAAAGATCAGGAAGACATGGTAGCCGGACTCCGAGGCATCCTGAAGAAAACGCACCTTCTCGCCAACTGGATCTGAAAACACCGTTTCAAAGATAAAACTGGCCTTCTGCTCGACGAGTTTGGCACGTCGCTGCTTTGCAAGCTCGGCTGCTGAATATGGATCGAGCTTCAATTCTTTTGCCAACAGATCCGCGTTCACAAACGGCCAATCCAGACTCGCAAGCTGCGTCTCGTAGAAGGTGGATTTGCCGGCTCCGTTTGATCCAGCCAGGGCGATGATTGTCGGACGGTCATCCGGGCCGTCACTGCTCATCGTTCACTGCCACGAAAGTTTTGTTGACGAAGTGTCCCGGAACACGAGTGCCGTTCTCGTCGATCCGTACAATCAAATCGCGATTGGTCGGATCGGTCTCGTAGTGGGGATACGGTCGAGATTTGAGGTAGCTTGCCAGTCGATCATGGCCCTTCACCGAATCGACCGCGTCCAGGGCAAGTTCCGCCATCTTCGCATCGCCTAGTGCCGGGATCTGGGACGCAAGATCGTGGCTGAGATGATCTAACTCAAAGTGCTTTGTCAGGAAAGCTACGCGATGAGAAAAATCTGCGACCACATCGGAAATCTGTTTCGGTCCGGGCTTTGACAACTGGATGTTCAGGAAGTCGCGGAACGCTCGAACCAGGACATCTCGTTCGTCAAGGGCCAGGAACGAAAGCTCTGGACCGTTCGTCGTCTGATCAGGCTGCTCGTCGCTCGGAGTCATCGGAGTCGCCGTCATGGAATTTCGTGAGCCAGGGAGATCGCTGCAATGCTTCAGCAGCACGCAGGACATCGGCAGGGGTCACCGGTGAATTGCGACCACATTCTAACAAGCCAGCTTTGAGTTGCCGTCGAAACTCATCACAGATGTCGTTCAACGTTTCCACACCGTGAGCGGTTAAGGATGCTTCCGGGCTGTTCATGAGATTTACCCGTCCCTGGGCTGCGTGAATTGGATTGGTAGGAATCGTCGCAAAAGTCAACATCTCAGGTCAAGGTGAATCGAAACGTGATATACGCAATCACCCGGTGCGTGCATTCCGTACTTTGCGGTTATACCCGTGTTTGCGGGTTGGAATCCCGCCCTGGGCACCTAAGACGTTGGAAATGTCAGACGTTGAATTCCAAACAGTGACGTTAAGAATTCAACATCGTTCTTTTGTTCGACGACGTCATACGGCGGATCCACCGGTACGGAACCAACAAGTTCTCCGCTGGTCCGATACAGAATACACTCAATCTCGCCAAGCTCCAGGATCGAGCGAGGCATGTGTTGAAAAGACCAGAAGAGCTCGATGCGATGTTGATGAATGATCTTCATCGAACTGACGTTGACCGTGGCTGAGAACGTTCCGCCGCCAATGAAAAGTACTGACGTTTCCGGAACAAAAAGGAGACAGAAGTTGAGGTGCCATGATTGAGGACGCCAAAGAACATGCACGGTTTGAGAATCGCCACCCCGGCGAACTTCAACGGATGTCAACGTGTCCGGTTCGACGTCTTCCTCGGTAATTGTGATTCCCTCGCCATTCCGCTCCGGATCGCCTGTGATCAGTTCGTGGGTCAGGAGAAGAGTTGCGGCGGGCAGGATGATTTCCGACTTGATAACCATGAATCTGATCTCACCTTACGAAGTCGTTTGCAAGGTGAAATGATACACGGCTCGGTAGGCAACCGGCAGACCACTTTGGCTTAGAACCAGAGATGCTGTGGGTTCGAATCCCACCCGAGCCACTACGCCACAGGAAATTTGATCCTGCATCGGCGCTGAGACATCAGCGCAAGTTGAAAGTTTCTGCCGGAGGCACAATCCGGCGGATGTCGGTCCTCGCAGAGCAGCCCGGAGTGCTCGCCACCCTGTCAAGGTGGAGATCGTGGGTTCAAATCCCATCGGGGACGCTTTCAGAAGCAGGAGGCCGCAGACCGCAGGCTTGAGGAAGAAAGCAGACGCTTTGCGTTACCTGCGATTCCCCCACTCTCCAGTCTGAAGCCTCTCGCCTGACTCGGGTTGTGTTCCCCACGGCGGCCTGTAAAGCCGTTGTCTGAAAAGAAGTGGGGTGGCGACGAGAGGTTCAAATCCTTCACAACCCAATGGAGGCTTCAGACCGGAGGCTGGAGGCGGGAGAAAGGTTTCACGGATTCGCATCCAGTGAGATTCCTTCCGGTGTCCAGCCTGTTGTTTTCGGTCGGCCCGGCTCCATACGGAGGCCTGTAAATTAACGCCGGTGAGCCAGTGCTCAGCGGAGCCTCATAAGCTTCGACGGCCAGGTGCGACCCCTGGACCGGCCATTTTTGAAGGTGGAATTGTGAAGGATGAAGGCAGAAGCATTTCAGCCTTCATCCTTTTGCCTTCTATCTTCTCAATGGGTCCCGTGGTCCAACGGAGACGACACCTGCGTGACATGCTGGAGACGATGGTTCAACTCCATCCGGGATCAGTTGGCTGGAGAAAGGCTGCGGAGCAGTTCATTCCAAAATCCTGGCGACACATCGGTGGGATGATGATTTCGAACGAACATTAAACATTCCTGAGGTGTCCGCAGTTCAATCTGTGCGATCGCGAATGCAGCTATGGTCGGAGAACGGCTGGCCCCCGCACTGCAGCAGACGAGCGTGGGAATGTTCGCCCGCAGCAGGTTCGACAACAGGCTGACGGCTAGCCGAAGATGACTGAGTTCATTGCCGGGGCCGTCAAGAAACGGAATGCGAAACGAAAGGATGTCACGAGGAAGCTGCAGAACAGGTTCCTCGCCGGCCACTTGAAGGACGGCCTGAATTCCCAGGCGACAGATTTTCGAGACATCTCGGCCATCTCCGGCATGTCCGATCCACAATGAGTATGAAGCAATGCAGTTCATTTCGCCGTTCCTCCGGAATGCATTCTAACGCAGAGGAAATTGACAGTCCAAAACCATCACCACACACGGGCGGCTCGTCTAACGGGAAGATGCCTGGTTTGCAACCAGGAGATCGGGGTTCGATTCCCCGGCGGTCCATTTGATCGATCGGGGTGATCGTCGAATGGGAAGACGCTGGCTCAGAGGGCCGGCCGGTCTTCCATCTATACAGGGTGAGTTCGATTTCCGTTGACTCGACTTGATGAACACACGGAAGGTAGCCGGATAAGGCTTGCCGGGCCGGTTTGCTAAACCGTGCGGCCAGTTGGTCGTGAGGGTTCGAATCCCTTGCCTTCCGCCTGCAGGCCGGAGACCGGAGACTAAACTAAAACGGCAACATGAACGTTTTCCTCCTGCCTCCGGTCTCTCGCCTCAGGCCTCACTTGTGATTTCGCCTCGTAGAGGCGGCAGCAGGTAGCCTCAGGCTTCAGCCTGGGGAAGATGTTTGAATTGAATGTGGAAGCGTGAAACGGCGACAGCAATGTGTTGATTTCGTCAAAAAACATCGCTGTCGCCGTTTCACGGCTGATGGATCATGCGTTCGGCTCCAACCCCAGGCTGAAGCCTGAGGCTACCTGCTGCTGCAGCTCCGCTGCGAAACACAGCTCCACACAACGGACCAAAACCTGTGCAATCCCAGGCCACGTCAACTCCGGATTCCTGCCACTCCAGACTGATGCTCCCGTACAGAGAAATCCGTGCTGACTTCGATCGTGAAACGATTGTTGTGTACCAGGCGTACAACGACGCCATCGCCGATACCGGCGATCGCGGCCGGAAGATTCGTCACGCCGTTTTCGTTCAACCGCATGACGTGGATCAAGCCTTCGTTTCTGTGGCTGATGGAACGCAGTGGCTGGGGCACAAAGACAAATCAGACTCGTATCCTTGCGGTTCGTATCAAACGAACCGGCTGGGATTCGGCACTTGAACGCGGTGTGCTGACATCTTACGACTCAATCGCGCATCGCTCGGCGGCCGACTGGGAGCAGCAGTTTCAGACTGCTGTCGTCCACGTTCAGTGGGACCCGGAACGATCGATTCACGGCAGGAAACTTGAACACCGAGCGATCCAGTGTCGGAATCAGCCGAACACTGATCGCAGAATACGTGTCCGAATGGATCACTGAAATACGTGATCTCACGGAAACCACCAAAAAGATCCGTAGCTTCCGGCAGGCCGGTCACTATGACAAAGCCCGCCGACTGTTACCTCGCGATGCCGTCTATCCCGTCACAGACCACGTGGCTCGACGACTGGGAATGACCGATCAACTGCAGGGAAATGATGTTCCCTGTCAAAGGTTCTGCAGATGAGCTGCATCGGCAACCTCATCGCGATCATGAAGACCCGCTGATCATGAGTTCATTTCATGAGCAGCACTGACACGAGCGTGTTCTGGGAGAGCAGTCAGCTTCCAAAACTGACGCATGGGGTTCGAATCCTCACGCTCGTGCTGAATGAGAGGCTGGAGACTTGAGGCCGTAGGCTGAAGGAAAAGAAACTAAACAATCTTCCCCTGCAGGCCAATAACTCAAGTCTCTATTCGTGTGCACGGTGGCGTGGCTGACGCCTGACGGTCTTCGAAGCCGTCGGGCGAGTTTGATTCCTGGCGAGAACACTCGGACACTGGCTGCTGAGTGGATATGCAAACCTGCTGCGGTATACTCCTGTATAACGCAACTAGGCATCGAAACGGAAGGAGTGGAAGCGTGGCGAGAATCGAAGTCGAAATGGAACTGACGGGATTCCGGTTGAAGGTGAAAGCGGAACGTGAGGATGATGTTGCACGCATTACGCAACAGCTTGGTAGGCAACTCGCCGGAATGACACAACCGCTTGCGGGAATCGTCGACAGCCCACGAGCAATTGAGACGCAAACCGTTCAGGAAAGCGGTGAGGCGGCCCTCCTGCAGAAGTCCGCGGCAAAGTCGACTCGAAAGCGTAATCGCAAGACGGGTGAGAACGGCGGTTCACAGCCGATCACTTGGCAGCACGATGCAGCCGCTTGGGGAACTCCCAAGCAGGCGTGGACAGCCGCTCAAAAGATTCTCTGGATCATGTACGTGATCGGCAAAGCAACCGGACAATCTGAGATTGGAGGGCCAACCATCGCGGAATCATTTAACAAGTCGTTCAAGCAGTTTGGCACGCTGAAGAAGAACAATATGCCGAGAGATTTGGGTGCGCTGAAAACCAAGTCGCCGGCACAGGTATTGGATAACACTGCTGCGAGTCCGATCACCTGGTACTTGACCGAAGCCGGAACACTTGAGGCTGAGAAGCTCGTCGCGGAAGCACGAGGTGACTCAACGGTCAGCTCTATCGCGGAGTAAATGATGGGACTCGTCGAGCAATCGACTTTGGTCGCAAGTTTATCTCCGCCGTTCGACAAGTTTCTTGCCACCCAGTTGGTAGACGAGTTTGTCAAACTGGAACGCCGTTACATCTTGCGTGACTGGGAACCAGCAGAGTTGGATGGAGCGCATTTCTGCGAGATTCTTGCTAGGTGCCTCTACCACTTAGATTCTGGCAACCTGGATCTAGGTCGTGATTTCGGAGATTGTTCGAAGTACATTCACAACGACAACGTCCAACACGCTACCGACCGCGATGCCACGAAGATGGTGTTCATGGCGATTACGATTGTCCATAAGTTCCGCAGCAAGCGTGGTGTCGGTCACGTCTCGCCGCACTACACTGCGAACCACATGGATGCGCGATACATGATGGAGGCTGTTCGCTGGGCGATGAACGAGACTCTCCGCCTCCACTGGAACGGTGACCGCGACGCAGTATCAAAGGTCATTCACGAGCTGCTCCGCTTCGATGTTCCGTGTATCGGACGATTCGAGGATGTCTTGCTCGTTCAGCGAACGGATCTGCGATCGGAAGATGAGATTCTTGTGCTGCTTCACTATGCGGGCGAGCATGGATTTACTCGTAAGGAATTGGGGCAGCATTCAATGTGCTCTGCCCCCGCAGTGACACGCGCAGTTCAAAGCCTCACAGCCTCTGATCGTCGCGAGGTCGTCGAGACCTGCGATGGACGTTACGTGATCACGGATCTTGGCCAGAAGCGAATCCGTGAAAACCTTGCAGGTAAACTCTTACTTGAGTAACGCGCGAACTCAACCAGTTCGCGATGTGTCCGATCGCCTGTCCGTTGATGTTTTTTGTCCAGCGGCATGCAGGTCACCCGGCAGGGTTTGGTTCTGTCTGTTCCGTGAATGGGTTCTGACCAGAGGACATCGACGTCGGTTAGCTCAGTGGGTAGAGCACCAGATTCAGAATCTGGCTGTCGCAGGTTCGACTCCTGTACCGACCACCAAACCGTCGGCTGGTAACCGACACCGACATTCACGTCGGACGGCGCTGCAGAGCGTCTCACAATGCCTGAAGGAGGCAGACGTCCGTTTTGATCAGTTGGAGCATGCGCTCGGGCAGACCAACGCACTACGAAAGTGGAGCCGAGGTGTTGTTCGCAGACCATGTTCCAGCAGCATGCGGCGACGCCATGTAGTGTGTGGATACCGTGGCGAGGCGGGAGGCTGGAGACCGGAGGCTGGATTGGCAAAGCGAGCGATCGCTGGCTCATCCGACCGTATGCTCCGGCTGAAGGCTTTCCAACTCGCTACTCAAGCGCACTCCGCGATTCGTCCATGTGATCGGCGAACGCTCTGCCTTCGGAGGGTGTCTTTACAGGCGAGAGACTGGAGACCGGAGGCGGGAGGAGTCATTCCTGATTGGATTGTCTGAGCGAACGGATGAGGCCGTTGAGGACTTTCGCGGTCTCGACAACAGTTCGGCTCAATCCATCGCCGTTTTTCAGGTAGCCAAGGCGATGAGCAAGCGAAATCTGATATTCCAGTTCACGGACCGAACCATAAGCCATGTCAAGGAATCTGATGTAGTCAGCAAGCGAGTTGCGAGCACAGCCTTCGACGATATTCGATGCAACGGAAACGGCAGCTCGCCTCATCTGTGAACTCAAACCAAAGACTTCTTCACGCGGAAAACCTGCCGTCTGTTGATAAACCAACACTGCCAGTTCATCCGCCAACTCAAAGGCTCGGAGCTTCTTGTGGTCTCGCATGTGCGAGAGCCTATCTACTCCGGCCTCATGCCTCCAGTCTGGAGCCTCAAATGTTCAAGCGTTACAAGATTCGCAGCTACGAGATGGGACTGCTGTTCCGGGATGGAGAATTCCGGGGACTGGTCGAGGCCGGAACCCGCTGGTTCCTCGATCCGCTCGGCAAAGTCCGCGTGGACGTTGTTTCCCAGCGTGATCCGTGGCTGGTCCACGAGAAGCTCGACCTGATCGTCAAGTCGGGTGCGCTCGCTGAGCGCGCCGTCGTGCTGGACCTGAAGGACCACGAGCGGGCGCTGGTCTGGATCGAGAACCGGTTCAGCCATCTCCTGCCGGCCGGGCTTTACGCCTACTGGACGGGACAGAAGAACGTCCGCGTTGAAGTGGTCGATGCGCGCAACGTGCGGTTCGAGCATGACGAACTGAAGGTCATCGCGAAGTCGCCGATGGCCCAGCGAGTCCTGGATGTCTGCTCGGTCAACCGTGACCGGGTCGGTGTTCTGTTCATCGACGGTCGGTACATCGACACGCTGGCTCCGGGCCTGTACGCCTTCTGGAAGGGACAGTCTGAGGCCAAGGTCGTGGAGATTGACCTGCGGGAGACGATGGTCGACGTCGGTGGTCAGGACATCATGACGGCCGACAAGGTGACGCTGCGGCTGAACGCCGTGGTGACCTACAAGATCGTCGACGCCCGCAAGGCGGTCAGCCAGACGGACGACGTCCGGCAGGCCCTGTACCGCGAAACGCAGCTCGTGCTGCGGAGCGTGATCGGTGCCCGTGAACTCGATGCGTTCCTGACGGAGAAGGATGCCGTTTCGACGGAGATCGAGGAGAACGTTCGGCGTCGCGCTGGTGAACTGGGTCTGGAGATCGCTTCGGTCGGTATCCGGGATGTGATCCTGCCGGGCGACATGAAGGACCTGATGAACAAGGTCACGGAAGCCCGCAAGGCGGCCGAGGCCAACCTGATCTCGCGTCGCGAGGAAACGGCTGCCATGCGGTCGCAGGCCAACACGGCCAAGCTGCTGGCGGACAACCCGGTCCTGATGCGGCTGCGGGAACTGGAAGTCCTGGAAAAGATCGCCGCTGCCGGCAAGCTCAACATCGTCCTCGGCGAAAAGGGCCTGGCCGACAAGGTGGTCAACCTGCTGTAGCCGTCGACGGCGGTTCCAATCGACACCCCTGGTTCGAGCCATCGGACCAGGGGTGAGTACTGATACAATTTTACTGCCCCGGCGAGATCAGGGCGAGCTGCTAAATGGAAACTGCGTGAACTCCCGTCGGAGTCATTCGCTC
This sequence comes from Planctomycetaceae bacterium, assembly GCA_041398865.1. GTDB lineage: Bacteria > Planctomycetota > Planctomycetia > Planctomycetales > Planctomycetaceae > Fuerstiella. The sequence continues at coordinate 4,139 of JAWKTY010000013.1, read as the reverse complement.
AGACCTTTCAGATCTGAACGCTCGTTCTCCACATCGGTCTCGCTGGGGTTTTGAAATACTAAGGAATGACGAATGGCACGTCGGCAGATCATTGTCCGGAAACGCATCGAGCACTCTGGTACGAGAACGGAAAGTTTACACGACTGCTTGAACCGGGCGTTATGAACTTCCGCGTGATCCGTGGTTTGGTCCCGGCACGAACATTGGGGTGCGGCATGTAGACATGCGACAACGCGAATTGACGATTAAAGGACAGGAGATTCTGACGGCCGACAAGGTGTCTCTGCGTGTCAGTATTCTGGTGCAGTTTCGCGTGACCGATCCGCAGGCCGCGATGCACGAAGTTGAGAACTACGAAGAGCGGCTCTACAGCGACGTTCAACTGGCAGCTCGACGCAGTCTGGCATCCATGACGCTGATGAGATCCTGACGAATCGAAATGAGCTGAGTGAGCAGATCCTGGAGGACGTCAAGGAGACTGCAACCGGCTACGGCGAGCATTCGCCGAGCGGACGTTAAGGACCTAATGTTTCCGGGCAACCTGCAGGAAGTGATGAATCAGGTTCTTTCAGCTCAGCGACAGAGCGAAGCCAAGCTGGTTCAGGCTCGAACTCAGGCTGAGATGGAGCGGATCCAGTCGGAGACGCAGGCCGAGATTCACCGAACCACCGCCGCCGCAGAGACGGAAGTCGAGCGACACCGACGCGACATGGAGCGAGACGCGGCACGTCAAACCGCAGAATCCGAAGCTCAGATCTTCGCAAAGCGTCGGCAGGCCGCCGAACTTTTGGAGCAGCATCCCATGCTGCTCAGGCTTCTGGAACTGGAGTCACTGCGCGACATTGCTCAGAACTCAAACGCCCGCATCTATGTCGGCTTCGATCGTCCCACCGGCGATGCGATCCGAGTTCAGGACTGACACGGATCAGGCAAGCGCCCGAAATAGACGACCATTCGGCGAACCGTCTCTTTGGATACGGGTCATCAACCTGACCTCAACTGCCGGCGCGGACTACATCACCTTGGCACGGTGTGCCAAACGGCACAAAGTCCGGGCGAACCTTCGCTGAGGTTTGTTGAATCCCAGAGTCAGATTGGCCTGGCACCGCATGAACCTGTGCAAGTCTGTTCTCTCCCCCGGCGTATAAGTTTGCCGCGTCCTCTCAATAATGGAACCCAAGACCCCGTGCGAAAACTGGCAAGCATTCAGACGGTTTCGGAAGTGAGTTCCATTCCCGGAGCGGACGCGATCGAGCGGCTGCGCATTCTGGGCTGGTGGATTGTTGCGAAGAAGGGCGAACACAAGGTTGGTGACAGACTTGTCTACTGCGAAATCGATTCGCTGCTGCCGGAAACTCCCGAGTTTGAATTCCTTCGAGCCAGCTGTTTCAAGCCAGCTATCGAGGAAGCCGGGCAGGTGGTGCAACGAGCCGGGTTTCGAATCAAGACCATCAGGCTGCGCGGACAGGTCTCTCAGGGGATCTGCTTTCCGCTCAGCATTCTTCCGCCGGGAACATCCACCGAAGTGGGTTCCGAGGTGACGGACGCTCTGGGCATCATCAAGTACGAACCGCCGGTGCCGGTTGGCATGGGTGGCCGTATCAAGGGAGCGTTTCCTGCCTTTCTTCCGAAAACGGATGAGATTCGCATTCAGGTCATCGAACAGATTCTCGAACGTTATCGCGGAATGCGGTTCACCGTCACGGAGAAGCTCGACGGAACTTCATTTACGGCGTTTCTCCACGAAGGCGAATTCGGTTTGTGCAGTCGCAACCAGTGGTTGGATGAAACGGACATGTCCAACACGCTGTGTCGACTGGCTGAAACGCTCGGACTACGTTCCGCCCTCGAAAAGATTCAGGCACAGTTCGGCATCAGTCCGGCCATTCAGGGGGAGGTGATCGGCCCCGGGATTCAGGGCAACAAATGCAAACTGAAATCACCGGATCTGTTTGTTTTCAACGTGCTGGATACTCGCGAATATCGACTTGTTGATCGAAAGCACCAGCTGGAAATTCTCCAGGCTGTCGGCTTGAAGTCCGTTCCTGAAATTGATGTCATTGAACTTGACCACACGGTCGATCAGCTGGTCGAGATGTCGGTTGGCACCAGCATTCTCAATTCCAGTGTCCAGCGCGAAGGGCTTGTGTTGCGACCTGAGTCAGAAATCAACGATCCCGATGTCGGTGGGCGCCTGAGCTTCAAAGTCATCAACCCGAAGTTTCTGCTGAAGTTTGATGAATGACAGAGTTTCGGCGAACACATTCAGCCGAGATCGGCTCTGTAAATCTCGGATACGATTGAAAACACGGATCGACTGCCGGTTTGGAGTCCATGCTTCAGGAGCCGTAGGTCGTGGGTTCGAATCCCACCGGCGCTACTTGATGACTTCGCGAGGAGATCCCGCACGGTCACAGCGACGCCGCCGCAGGCTCAGGCGGGAGAGCGACGAAAAGCTCTTGACCACCCTCTCCGTTGATCCGTTTTTCCACCGTACTAGAAGGAAACTTGTTCCGACTGACCGATTGGAGTCCATGAACTCTGGTGTTCGAATGAACTCGTGGGTTCGAATCCCACCAGCGTGGCGACACGCTGTGGCGGAGTGGCCGAACGCGCCTGATGCCCCGAAAGGGCGTTCTCTGATCATCCCTTCGTCGGGACGAATTTTGTTTTTGTTGAGAGTGGATTTGATGCGTCAGGACATGGCCAAAGTGATTGTCGAACGCCCCCGATACGGGTCACGGCTCCCATCGCGCAAGAAGGGATACCGTAAATTCGAGCAGTCAACGCCCGTCGAAGACTTACCGAAAAACGAGCCGATGCTGGGCCGCTGGAAAGGCCGGCAGCGAATGCTCAACGAACACCTGGGACCGATGCGACGATTCCTGCGATCGAATATCGGGCGGCCCTGGAACAAGGTGCATCAGGAACTGTGCGAATTTGTTTCATTCGACAATGCCGTACAGGCGCATGTGCTGAGTCATGTGTACGACTACGTTCAGCGCCACGTGATCATTCATGATCGGCAGATCGTTGCTGTGCGTCCGTGGGGATATCGCGCAGGAATGCGTCCGGGCGAAATGTACGTCTGCCCGAACACAGGTCTGCTGAAGCAGGTCAGGAAGAATAAGAGCCGCTCTCCTGCTGCTCAATGCATTGTGGGACCGACGGTCAGATGCATGAAACGTGACGATTCCTGGTGGGAAGTTCGTCTGAGAATCCGCCCCGAGTCACCGAGCACCGAATGGGATGTCTGGCTGGAGAAGGATGTCGCCGACACGACTCCGGATGAATTCCGGACCGCCTACGGAGGAAAGTTTTTCGCGATCTCCAAACGAGGTCTGAACCCAAAGGAAACGCGAGACGTGTACCGTCGACTCAGAAAGCAGAGTCGTGTGTGTCGCCGCCGATGATGACACGCATTTGAAACACACTCGACTGCCGGTTTGGAGTACATGGATAACGACCGAAAGGTTCAGCGGGTTCAAGTCCCGCCCCGTCCGCATCAACCCAACACGGACGGGATCTCCGGCCAACTCCTCGTCGAGTGTCTATTCCATTGGCTCATCGCTCTCGCTGAGTACGGTTTGCAGCAAGTCGGCGAGCCCAATCTCTTCAGCGAGTTGCCGAATCAACTGCTGCTGTCCAGGTGTGGCGTGATCGTAGAGTCGCCGTACATCGCGGCGGCCCTTGTGGCTTCCTTTGTGGACCCACATGAGTTTCGAGGCTGCGGCATCTGAGAGCGAGCATATCGGGACACTCAAGCCGGTAAGTATTTCAACATGAATCGATCGGTTCAGTTCCCCCGGAATCATTTCCCGGGCGTACAGGTCGACCTTCAGTGTTTCAACTTCGTCAATCAATTGGAACAAGCCACCGCGGCGTACTGCGGATCGAATGGATTCGTCGTCTGTCAGAAATCCGGCGGCACGTACTTCGGAAACAAACTCCTCCAGGCGTTCCGACATGGCGGATTGGTCAACCACAATATCGATATCCTGCGTAAGTCGCGGCTCTGAATACGCAACCGCTGTGACACCGCCCGTCAGATGAAACCGGATCTCAAGCTGCCGCAGGAGGGCGACGATCTTTTCGAGCGTGTTTCGAAAGTCCTCAATCGGAAACATCGTTGAGCTTCC
>JAWKTY010000012.1:0-214078 GCA_041398865.1 Planctomycetaceae bacterium | reverse complement strand
CACTTGGTGATCTAATCCCGGCACTTCACGCTCTGATTCTCGCGCCGCGATCAGAGTTGCCGTCGGTTTACGGTCAGTTCCCGCACCGAAATACGATGCATTTGACCGAATCGGAGCTGCTGTCAGTGATTCAGCCCCGAAACAGACTCAGAAGACGCGCCACGACGATGCCGGCTGCACCCAGCACCAGCAGACCGAAGCCGAAATGCAGCTTCTGAGCCGAAATGTTCTGGCCCGCGTGGCTGCCGACTGATGCTCCGATCGTGCCGGACGTCAGTAAAGCAGCGACCAGCGGAAGCTGCACATTTCCATGAACCGCATGCAGCACGGTGGACTGCACAGACACCAGCCACACCACAGCAATTGTCATTGTGGCTGCGTCATGAACCCGCAGCCCCAGAAGGTATACGGCCGCCGGGACAAGAATCAGCCCGCCGCTCATGCCGAGAAACCCGGAAAGAAAACCCACAATGGTGCCCATTCCGGCAACAAGCGGAATCGAATACCGAGACGGTCGCAGGTCGGGAATGTTGACCACCGGCGGAACCCGAAATCCCGTCAGCAGACCTCGACGTCGGGTTCCGGTCGAATGTCCTCCGCGAACTGAGTCATATAAAGTCCCGACAGCAATGACTGTCATCAGAATGGAGTAGCTGCTGATCACGGCAAGATCCAGCGCCGGGACTCGGCGCCCGATCACTTCCAAATCACCGGAATTCTGCAGAGAAGTCAGCGTCGTCGTTCCCAGCCACACACCGGCGAACAGTCCACCGGCCAGAATCAGAGGCAGTTCCAGGAAACCAAGTGTCGGTCGGCGTGCCAGCAGAGCCGCAGTGGCAGGTCCAATCGTGTAACAGGCTGTTGAACCGACAGCAAACGACAGAGGAACTCCCAGAGCCACATTCAGAAACGGCACCAGCAAAAAGCCACCGCCCACTCCAAACAGCCCGGACAGCAGCCCGATGATTCCTCCGATCAGCACGGCCAGTGAGATCGATGTGGTTGTCCAGTCGAACTCAGGCATCAGGCAGCATTCGAAGCTTCAGCAACAGGATTTGACGAAGACGACCTGCATTTTCCGGATGACGGAAAATGTCCGGCTCGTGAATCACGGTCAGTAGCGAGCAAGATCGCTTTGAGTGGTGAGGCCCAGCGCCTGGACATGTTCCTGAGCTCGGTCCACCATCATCTTCAGTTCGCTCTGCAGAGCCAGAAACTGCCAGCCTTCCGTCATTCTCCGCTGAGCTTCCTCGACCGACTGAGTATGCAGGCCGACGGGAGTTTTGGTTCGTCGTCCGGCTTCGAGCACGTTCTGCAGCATGGCCTCAAACTCATCGGGACTCGGATCCGGCTGCCCCGCGACTTTCATCTGCCAGTACAGATCATTCGGCCCCACGAAGATCGCGTCAACTCCGGGCAGGCTGTAGATTTCATCTGCATTTCTGACTCCTTCCGGGGATTCGGTCTGCAGAATCACCAGGATCTCGTCGTTGGCCTTTTTGAAGTATTCACCGGCTGATGTCTGAAAATTCAGAGCCGGAAGGCTGCCTCCAATGGATCGGTTTCCTTCCGGAGGAAACTTTGCCGCGGCAATTGCCGTCCGAGCCTGTTCGACCGTATTGACCATCGGGACGACAATCCCCATCGCTCCTCCGTCAAGAACCCGCTTGATGAGATCATGGTCTCCTCGAGGAACACGAGCCAGCGGCACACAGCCGGCATCAGCGATCACGGCGAACATCAGCGATGCCGTCTGCCAGTCAATCGGGGAATGTTCCAGATCAACGGTCAACCACGGAAAGCCAACTCGCGCCATCAGGCGAGCCGTAAACACATCGCCGAACGACAGCCATGTTCCGACCTGTGGCTGTCCGGCCGCCAGAGCGGCCTTCACCGGATTCTTCTTCATCAGCGACCTGCGCGAATCTGTTTCAGATAATGCTTTGACGATCAGTCGTCAGATCAGTAGGTCAGCCTCCCGCCTGACAGAGCAGATTGTCAGGCAGGAGCCTGACCTACCACTCAGCCGACACGAATTTGATGACCAGCCGCATATTAATCATCGCATTCGCGGTGTCTATTGGCCGTCTTCCCGACGGCGTTCGCATTCGACGCAGTTTCTGGCGTAGGGAATCGCTTTCAGGCGAGCCTTGGGGATCTTTGCCTTTGACTGAGGCTTGCCGGATTCGAGACACATCTCGCACATTCCGTATGTCCCGTCGTCAATTTTCTTCAGGGCCACTGCGATTTCGTCGAGAAATTCGCCGTCCTTTTCCACCATGCTGAGCGAAAAGTCCTGGCTCCACGCATCCGACCCCATGTCTCCGATGTGGTTGGACGAGCTGTGATCACCATTCTGTCCGGACAGCGCTTCTTCTTCCATCTGAAGCACATCGCCTCGCAAACGAGCCTGAATCAGGCGGAGCATCTGGCGAAACTGTTCCAGCTCTTCTGTCTTCGGCATCACTGGTCTCGATCTGAAAAAGGCCCGATTTCCGTGTCTGTGACCGCGGAATTATTGTCCTTCACCATTCAGCAGGTCCACCGCCAGACCGCGATTTCCCGGCATCATCGCCCGATCCGCAGACAAGAACCGGCGAAATCGTCAATTCGCGCAGGAACAGCCAGGCGTCGCTGCCCGAGAATTACGGCCTGAGCGTGGAAAAATGACATCAGCCCTCTAGAATCCTCAGTCACGCAGCCAATGCGAGACGCCGTCGGATTTCTCTGCATTCCGTCGGCCGGTTGATCTCAGATTTCATCACCCCCAACCACGGGAGTTTTCGACGTGGCCTATTCTCTGCCTGCACTGCCCTACGCCTACAACGCTCTCGAGCCGCATTTTGACGCTCGAACCATGGAGATTCACCATACCAAACACCATCAGGCCTACATCAACAATGTGAACGCTGCTCTGGAAGGCACTGAGTACGCCGATCAGTGCATCAACGAAATCCTGAAGAAACTCAGCTCGCTGCCGGCCGCGATTCAGGGACCTGTTCGCAACAACGGCGGCGGACATTCAAACCATTCCCTGTTCTGGACTGTACTTTCGCCCAATGGAGGCGGCGCGCCGTCCGGAACTCTCGGCGATGCCATTAACTCCACATTCGGCAGCTTCGATTCCTTCAAGGAACAGTTCTCGAAGGCCGCGGCAACTCGGTTCGGAAGCGGATGGGCATGGCTGTCAGTGAATGCCGACGGCGGTCTGGTGGTTGAAAGTACCGCCAACCAGGATTCACCGCTGTCCGAAGGACGCACACCGATTCTGGGACTGGACGTTTGGGAACACGCCTACTACCTGCACTACCAGAATCGCCGCCCGGATTACGTCGCTGCATTCTGGAATCTGGTCAACTGGGAAGAAGTTGCCAATCGTTATGCAGCAGCCAAAGGCTGATGTTCAGACCCGGTTGAAGAACAATCCTGTATCTCTCGGCGGCGGCGGTTATGCCGCCGCCGTTGTTTTTCCTCAGTGTCGACTGACAGTCAGACACAACGTTCCCGGTTGGAATCGATCTGAAAATCACAGCTCAGGAAATTGTGTCAGAAGCTTCCCAGCGACCTGCACCGTCAGCCGGCAGCTTCGGCCACTGCTTTCCAGGAAGATCCTGACTCCCGCCAAACCCTTTCCGCTTCACCTCAGCTGCGTGCCAGGCAATTCGCCCGGATCGCTGAAGATCATCACCGGATATGCCCAGAGACTTTCTGAAAGACGCTCGCGACGAATATGACGTGGTCGTGATCGGCAGCGGACTGGCCGGCCTGACGTCTGCCAACATTCTGGCTCGCCAGGGTTACTCCGTCCTGCTGCTCGAACATCATTACCAGCTGGGGGGCATGGCAACATGGTTCAAGCGCCGTGGCGGGCACATCTTCGACATTTCCCTGCACGGGTTCCCGCACGGAATGATCAAGAGCTGTCGCAAGTACTGGAACCAGGACATTGCCGATTCCATCGTCCAGCTGAAGGAAGTCCGTTTCGAGAATCCTCAGTTTTCCGTCAGAACAACCTTCGACCGACAGGATTTCACCAGCATTCTGACTGACCGGTTCGGTGTTCAGCACGAAGCCGTCGATGCCTTCTTCAACAAGGCTCGCGGCATGAACTTTTACGACGACCAGACCACCACAACCCGCCAGCTGTTTGATGAATTCTTTCCGGGACGCGACGATGTCGTCCGCCTGCTGATGGAACCAATCACGTATGCGAACGGCTCCACGCTCGAAGACCCCGCGATCACCTACGGAATCGTGTTCTCAAACTTCATGGCGAAAGGCGTTTATACGTTCGAAGGAGGCACGGACGCCCTGGTCAATAAGATGAAGGCGGAAATGCTGAAGAATGGAGTCGACGTACGCATCCGGACGCTGGTCGAAAAGATTGAAGTCAACAGTCAGCGACAGGTGCAGGCGGTTGTGGTCAACGGGCGAAGAATCCGCTGCCGAGCGGTGGTGTCCAATTCCAATCTGAAGTCGACCATTCTGAACCTGGTCGGCGCAAGTCATTTCGATCCGGACTTCATCGACGAAACTCAGGCTGTCCGTCTGAACAGCAGCAGCTGCCAGGTTTACATGGCTCTGCGCCCCGGAGAAAACTTCAACAGTGGACTGGGAGATCTGCTGTTCCATTCCGAACACCGAGGCTTCGACATTGATGCCATTCTGAGCATGAATGTCAGCAGTCGCACGTTCAGCTTTTATTACCCGAATACTCGGCCGGGCAGCGACCGATCTCTGGTGGTGTCGTCGACCAATGCCAACTATCGGGACTGGGCCGACCTGTCTGCTGAGGACTATCAGGCCGCCAAGCGCCATCTGGAACAGACAACTCTGGATTGCCTTGAACAGTACGTGCCGGACATTCGACAGAAGCTGGATTACATCGAAGCTGCAACGCCCCGGACTTTCGAACGCTATACCCGACACATCGCGGGCTCGTCATTCGGCACGAAATTCGAAGGATTGCAGGTCAGCAGAAATCTGCCGCAGCAGGTCGCCGGACTTTATCACGCCGGTTCCGTGGGAATTATCATGTCCGGCTGGCTGGGAGCGGTCAATTATGGTGTCATCGTCAGCAATGACGTCGACAAGTATCTGGCCAGCCCGGAAACCGTGTAAACAGAAAGTCCCGGGACGTATTCCGTTTCCACTGATCGACGGCGTGCATTGTGCGCTTCGGCCACGAAGGCAGACCGTCCGGACCGCGTGATTCCGGTCGTCGACTCAAAGGACAGCCAAAACTTTTTCAGAAGGTGATGTCATGAATTCTCCCCGCCAGTCACGTCGAAACTTTCTGGTCTGTTCATCGGCACTCGCGATCGCCGGCAGCCAGGCAATCACCGCCACCGCAGCTGCTCAGGAAAAGCCGGCGTCTGTTTTGCGAGCCTACATCGGGACGTTCAGTTCGCCGCTGAAAGACATGCTGCCGACTCAGGTCGATCTGCCGCCGGGCAATGGGCGAGGAATTCACATCTTCGACGTCGATCGGGAAACGGGAGCATTGAAGCCGAGCGGCCTGTGTGAATCAGGAACCAGCCCCAGTTGTCTGGCCGTCAACCGGACCGGAAATCGGCTGTATTCGGCGAATGAAACTGACCGAATCGGCGATTCGAAAGAGGGCACAGTCAGTGCCTGGGCGATCGATCCGGCCACGGGAGGTCTGTCTCTACTGAACACCGTCCGATCCGGTGGCGAAGGGCCGACCTATGTCAGCATTCATCCGTCGGGTCGTTTCCTTCTGGTGGCGAATTACTTCGGAGGTTCCGTCAGTGTGCTTCCGATTCAGTCCGACGGGAAGCTGTCGGAACCCAGCGATGTCCGAACCGACACGGGACCGATCGGCCCTGCCCAGGCCCCACATGCTCCGGAAGGCAGTTTCGCATTCAGCGGACACGATCGAACTCATGCCCACATGATCCAGTCCGATGCCGCCGGTAAATTCATTCTGCATGTCGATCTGGGACTGGACCGACTGTATGTCTGGGCCTTCGACGACCGCACCGGGAAACTCAGCGCCGGCACGCCGGGCTGGGTTGCTCTGCCTCCCGGTGATGGTCCTCGCCATTTTCATTTTCATCCCAACGGGCAATGGCTGTATTCCATTCAGGAAGAAGGCTCGACCATCGTGCTGTTTGATTACGACAGCAGGAACGGAACGCTGAAATCGCGGCAGACAGTTTCAACACTTCCTCAGGGATTCGTCGGCAGTAATTTCTGTTCGGAAATCCTGGTCTCCGAAGACGGCCGATTCGTCTACGCCGGCAATCGCCTGCACGACAGCATCGGGATCTTTTCCGTTGGCAGCACAGGTGAACTGACACACATTGCCGACGAGTGGACTCGGGGCAATTATCCCCGCAGCTTCAGCTTCGACCCGACCGGACGTTTTCTTTACTGCGCCAACCAGCGAGCCGACAATGTGGCCATCTTTGCAGTGGACCGAGCAACCGGGCTGCTGAAGTTCACTGGCCGATACGCCCCCGTCGGCAACCCATCACACATCGTCTTCGTCGAATTCCCTGAACCCAAAATCGCAGAATAGAGCCCGCACTTGTCGGAGATTTCAGCCAGGGAACTCGGTCTGTTCACCGAGCTGAAATGCGGATTTCGTCGATGTAGACCTTGTCATCTTTTCCGCTGGCGTTGGCCATCAGGCGGATCTTGGTGTTGGAGGAAAACGTGTAATCCTGTGACATCAGTTCGATTGAGGCAAAACTGAATTCGTTGTTCTGAAAATCAGCTCCCGCGGCCAGCACGCTGACCGTCTGCCAGACTGAGCCGTCGAAAAACTGAACCAAAAGTTCTTCTCCGGCTTCGAAACTGACGGACTGGAACCAGAATTCGATCTTCAGGCGCGAATAGCCAGGTGTTGCCAGATCAAGGCTGTCGGTGAGCGTGATGGACGAAGCTGTTCCACTGTTGTCCTGCAACTGGACGGCATTGCTGCCCTGATGTGCTCGGGTGCCGCCGGTGTACAGCGACGCATCGCGACCACCGTCCGTATAGCTTCCGAAGCCGTTCTCAAAGTCTTCGAAGGCCAGATCGGTCCATTCCGACGCTGCTGAGACTTCGACCGCAACATTGCCCGTGGCTGTTCCACCGTTTCCGTCGCTGATGGTGTATGTGAAGCTGTCTGCTCCCACAAACCCGGCGTCGGGAGTATATGTCAGCGTCCCGTCGCCGTTGTCGATCACAGTGCCGTGCGCGCGGCGGTGAAACTCTGAACGGTCAGCGTGTCGCCATCCGGGTCGGCATCATTGGCCAGAACACTGACCACGACGCTGCTGTTATTTGTCACGGCGGCCACGTCGTCGGTTGCCGTTGGTGAACCATTCACCGGAGGCTGACCGAAGGCCTGAATCCGAATTTCATCGATGTAAACATTGTCATCGTTTCCGCTGGCATCGGCTCGCAGACGAATCCTGGCATTGCTGGAAAACGTGACGTCCTGATCAGTCACTTCGACGGATGCGAAGTTGAACTGATTGTTTTCAAAATGCGTTCCGCGTGCCCAGACGCCGATCGTCTGCCAGCCATTGCCGTCAGAGTATTCCAGGAAGAAATCTTCTCCGGTTTCAAAGCTGACGGTCTGGAACCAGAAATCAATTCGCAGCGCCGAATAGCCGGGACTGCTGAGATCGACCGCGTCCGTCAGAGTAATCGACGATGCCACGCCGCTGTTATCGCGCAGATTTGCTGAGCGAATTCCCTGATGAGAATAGGTCCCACCGGAATACAGTTTCACATCATTTCCGCCGGGGTTGAAGATCCCGAACCCGCCTTCAAAGTCTTCGAACAGCAGATCCAGCCATTCCGCGGCAGGAACGACGGTTGCCGTTTCAGGACTTGTCAGCGGACCTTCCGCCGTGCCGTTGCCGTCGACGTAGGTCACGGCAACACTGATCTGAGTCCCGATGTCGTCGCTGCTGAGAAGATATGTGTCCGAGTCCGCTCCGGAAATAGCCGCGCCGTCGCGCAGCCACTGATAATTCAGAACTCCCAGACCGTCAGCGTCGCTGATTCCGCTGGTATCCGCCGTGAGCAGTTCCCCTTCCTGAGCCGTCCCGGTGATCACCGGCGTTCCCGCGGGATTCTGGTTTACGTCATCACTCACGATGCTGATCTGAGCCGATGCAGATCCGGGAAGACCACTGGCGGTGATCGTGACGTCCTGAGTTCCGTCGATCAGAGTGTCATCAACCGCGGCCACTGTGAATGTAGCCTGAGTCGATCCTGCCGCAATCAGGATCTGACTCGGAACTGCTGCTTCCGTTTCATCGCTGCTGGAAAGCGTCACCAGAAGGTCGGTGTAATAGGGCGTGCTGAGTGTGATCGTGGCGACTGCGGTGCCGCCGTTTTCGCTGATGGAAGCTGCATCAAGGGCCAGCGACAGAGTCGTGGTGTCGTCGTCAGTCACCGTCAGCTGATCTGCCTGAGTTCCCAGTGCGCTGGTGGCCGTGATCGTCAGCTGCGTATCGTTGCGGTCAACATTGTCGTTGATGCTCGAAATATCAAAGTTGGCAAAGAAGCTTCCGGCCGGAATCACGACCTGAGTCGGCAGATTCACCCGTCCCGCGACGTCTGCGGACAGATTCACGATCAGGTCTGTCTCCAGAGCGTTTGACAGCGTCGCGTGCCCGTGAGCCAGACCGCCATCCTCCTGAATCACGTCTTCTGTGATCGTGAAACTGAACGTGGCCACATCATCGTCAAGGACGTCGATCACAAGACTGTCGGAATTCAGCGAAGAGGATGCGGAAATCGTTACGGCTTTCGTGTCGTCATCAATTGCATCATCAATGGCCGAAATCGGGAAGGAGGCCGAGGTGAACCCGGCCGGAATGGTGACAGTTTCAGCAACAGTGGCTTCTGATTCATCACTGCTGAAAAGAGAAACCACCAGATCTTCCGACAGCGGCAGAGTCAGTCGAATTGTGCCCAGAGCCGTTCCTCCGTTTTCGCTGATGGAAGTGACATCGGATTCAATCTGCAGCACTGACACGTCGTCATCAATCACCAGCAGCCCTGAGGAATCGCTGCCGATTCCGGCCGCGTCGACGGAAATCAGCACTGACTGCGAACCATCCACGACCTGATCATCGACAGCGGTGACAATGAACGTCGCTGAAGTCTGCCCCGCCGGAATGATGACGGAATTCGGTCCCGACACGATCGTCGGCCGGTCCAGGGAAAACAGCACTTCCAGATCTGTTTCCAGAGGTGCATTCAGAGTGATCTGGCCGGTTGTTGATCCACCGGCTTCGCTGATGTCCGTCGAGCTGAACGAAAGGGAAAGGCCCGGAACTTCGTCATCGGTCACACTGATCTGTGATGTGCCGGAGACGTAGCCCGTGTGGGACGCCGTCAGAGAAACCGGCTTTGTTCCGTCGAAGTAAGGATCATCGACGGCGGTCACAGCAAAGGTGACGGATGCCGATCCGGACGGAATGGTCACTGTTTCCGGCGTCTGCAGTTCAGTTGTGTCGTCGGAACTGAGAGCCACAACCAAATCAGAATTCAGATCTTCCGTATTGCGAGTCACCGTTACGATCGCCGTTCCGCCGGTTTCGGAAATCGTGTTCGGTGCAATTTCCAGAGTCAGCGCGGGGACTTCGTCGTCCGTGTTTGTGAAGTCCACACTCGCCGAAGTCATCCCATGATAAACCGGGTCGCTGCTGCCGGCAGTCGCCTGAATCTGATAGACAACATCCCCGTCAGCCAGTGTATCATCAATTCCGGAAACGGTGACGAGCCGGGGGACGTTCCAGTCGCCAGGTGTGAAGACAATCGTGTCCGGCGAAACGGTTCCTTCTGTCACGTCGCTGCTGCTGACACTGACTGTCACAGAATCGACGGGTTCGGAATCCAGGACAACTGAGAACGTGCCGGTGTCTCCGGCTTCCGATGTTTCTGTGTCGATGGCGGTCACCGTCAACCCGGCAGTATCATCATCGGTCACTTCGATGATCACTCGCCCATCTGCGATGGCAGTCCCGTAGGAAAGTGAGAAGTTGTCGAATTCCAGTACGCTCGGACCGGTTCCCAGCGACAGTGAGTCCTTCATGAACAGGGACACCGTACCTTCAGAAACATCGACGGTCGCAACATTCGCCAGCGTTCCATCTACAAACGACTGGATGGTGGACGTTGCTGCGTCGTACGTGATACTCATCTGATGCCAGTTGATACTTTCATCACCAAACCGAGCATGTCCGTAGAAACTTCCCACTGAGGAATTGTTGTCAACCCAGGCTCGATACTGTGACTGAGGCGGAAGGTAGTAGATCCCGTAGACCTGAGTGTCCGCACCGACGGGAGGCGACATGGCGCTCAGCCAGCCCATTCCCGTTCCCTGTGGCATTCGGAAATCAACAGTTGCGGTGAAATCGGCACTCGTCACCGTGGTCGCTGTCCGAATTCCGGTATCAACGTAGGAACCGGACGGCGTGGGGCTTTCAATTCGCAGAACTCCGTCTGTCGCCGATACCGTTGAACCTGGAATGGCCACAAACGTTTCCCAGAACGGGCTGATGACAGTCGCAGAGAAATCATCGAAGTAGGCTGCCGGTGCTGTGGAGTGAGCGGACGCTGTCAGGCCGATGGACTGATTCCCATCCATAACAGCATCGTCAACAGCTGTCACCGGAAACGTTGCGGACGTCTGTCCGGCCGGAATGGTGACCGTCGTCGGAACAATCACCTCGGTGGTGTCATTGCTGGAGAGATCCACGACAAGATCTGTGGTCACGGGAGTGTTTCGAGTCACCGTTCCGGTTGCTGTGCCTCCGTTTTCACTCATGGACGTCAGATCCAGTGTGACTGTGAGTGCGGCGACGTCATCGTCGAACACCTGGATTGAAGCAGTGCCGGCAGGATGAGTTCCACCGGTGGCTGTAACAACGATCCGCCTGTTCCCTTCCGCCACGGTATTATCAATCGCCGAAACCACAAACGGAGCTGATGTGGTGGCTCCGTCTGGAATTGTGATGGTTGTCGCGGACAGCGCAACCGTCGAAGGATCGTCGCTGGACAATGTGACAATCAGATCGCCACCGGTGTCGCCGATTCGTGAGACGGTCGCGGTGGTCAGCCCGCCGTTTTCGCCGATGGCCGATTCGGACAGTTCAACAACAAGTGCCTGCCGCTGATCTCCAAAGTCCAGACCGTGAATGACCTCGCCGACGCCAACCGTCACCGGGTATGAACCGTCCTTCGCAGGAATGTACGTGAGAACTCCACTGATGCTGCCGGTCAGCGGCAGGTAAACAGACCACTCCCCGGTCGTCAGATCCAGCCTCCGCAACTGGCTGCCGTATGGGTAGACCACGTCCGTTCCGTCAAATGCCAGTTCGCCGAATCCAATGGACTGCGGCAGTGTCAGCAGCACGTGACTGCTTCCTGTGACCGGGTCGAATTCGTAAATCCTGCTATCCTGAGAATTCACCAGAATGCGACCGGCGATCGAATCAAACGTCATGCCATAAGGAGTAAGCCCGGAAACTGCGGGGCCGAACGGCGTTGCCAGGCCGGTGTCGAGGTCAACTTTTGCAAGACGGGTTCCTGCCCCGGAAAACACCATGCTATAGGCCGTATCCGTTCGGGTATCGTAGGCCAGACCAACGCCAACGTTGATTCCGGCCGGACCAATCAGCGTGGCCGTTCCGGCTTCCGGGTTCAGTGAATAGAGAGAATCGTCAACCCAGCTGCTGGCAATGATCTGCCCCGAGTTTGTCGTGATCATTCCATAGAGTGCAACGCCCGCGTTGTGGGGGCCAATCACAGTGACCTCGCCGCTGACAGCATTAACTCTGACCAGTTCGGTGTTCGAGGACGCCAGCGCGTAGAAGAATTCATCCGCCTGCTGCGGTGCTGTCTGCACGTAACCTGCCGGAACAACTTCCCGAACGATCTGATCACCGACCGGAACATCAATAAACGAATAGGTTCCGTCGACGTCCGTGACCGTTGATGGTTCCTCCGCGTCCCGAAGTCCGTTGTTGTTGGAATCCAGATAAATGACCGTGCCGGCGACCGGGGATTCTCCTGCATCCTGCACACCGTTACCGTTTACGTCCTCGAACTTCAGGCCGTGAATATCTCCGACAGCTCGACGGTCTCCGAAGTCAACGCCGTCGATCATCTCGCCAACGCCGATCGTGACCAGTTGCGAACCGTCGCTGGCTGGAACATATTCCAGCCCGGCCAGTGTCATTCCCTGCGACAACGTCAGCACCGGAAATCGCTCGCCCGTGGTCAGGTCGGCTCGATACAGATAATTGCCTCCCGACATCACAACGTCGGTCTCATTCGAGGCCAGTCCATAGATTCCATAGAAAGGTGTGGCAACAGTCAGCAGCGTCCCCTGACCGGTGACCGGATCGATGCTGTAGTACTCATACCCGGACGGATCGAAGGCAATCAGCTGTCCGGTCGCCGGATCGATACTCAGCCCGTAATTAAACGTCATCCCGGGAATCACATCACCGAAAGGAGTAACCGCTCCGGTCGCAACGTCCACAATGCCGATTCGACCGCCGTTGGCGACCGGAACCATCGCGAAAATCGTATCCGTGGCCGGGTCGTATGCCAGGTCACCGCCGATGGCCATGCCTGCCGGACCGATTACAGTGGCCTGCCCGGTTTCCGGATCCAGCGAATAAAAGGCGTCGGTCTGCGCACTGGATGCGATCAGAGCCCCGTCGTTCGTGACCACCAGTCCCAGGATGTCTGTTCCCGCATTATGCGGTCCGATGACTGTCACGACGCCGGTCACTTCGTCAACTTTGACAAGGTCCTGAAAACTGTTGGCGATGCCATAGTAGAACGCATTCGCCAGTTGAGGCGACGTCTGGACATATCCTGTGCCCGTGACTTCGCGGACGAGGTGACTTCCCGCCGGAATTCCGATGAACGAATAGTTCCCGTCAACATCCGTCACGACCGACGTTTCTCCGTCGTCGAGGATGCCGTTGTCGTTGGCATCGAGATAAACCGTGGCGCCAGCCATCCCGGGTTCTCCGGGGTTCTGAATTCCGTCGCCGTTCCGGTCTTCAAACCGAGTCCCCAGCAGATCACCGACGGCAGCGCGAGCGCCGAAGTCGACACCGGAAACGACTTCGCCGATTCGCACTTCAACGTGCTGCGCACCATCCTTCGCCGGAACGAACTCCAGTCCCGACAGCGCTGCGCCGGATGACAGAGTCAACCGTGGTTCGGCGATTCCCGCAGGCAGATCAGCGGAAAAAAGCTGACCGTTCGAACTGAAAATCAGCTCCGCTCCCACAGTCGTCAGACCGTCCCTCAGGATCACGGGAGCCAGACAATCCAGCAGAGCGCTGTTTCCGGTCACCGGATCGAACCCGTAGATATCGGCACCAATCGGATCGAAGACCACGACCTGGCCACTGACCGGGTCAATGCCGATCGCGCTGGCTGCGGCCAGTTCCGGGACAATCGGACCGATCGGAGTCGCCCGGCCGGTATTCGGATCAAACACCGCGAGACGACTTCCACCTGTGTGGCGAATGCCGAAAATGGTGTCAGTTGCACTGTCGTATGCAAGGTCTCCGCCGATGTCGGCTCCTGCCCAGCCGATCGTCGTTGCGACACCGGTTTCGGGATCCAGACGATACAGTGAGTCGGTCTGCCAGCTGGCAGCGATCAGCTCGCCGGAATTCGTCACCACCAACCCTGTCAGATTTGTCCCGGCCCCGTGAGGCCCGACCGTCGACACAATGCCGTTGGTTGCGTTGATGCGGACAAGGTGCTGAGTACTGTTTTCGATCGCATAGAAAAAAGCATCTGACGTTTCAGGTGACGTCTGCACCAATCCCGTGGCCACCACCTGTCGAACGTCGTAGCTTCCCACAGGAACATTGGAGAACGAGTAGCTGCCGTCAGCATTCGTCACGGTGGACGTTTCTCCGTCGTCAAGGATGCCGTTGCTATTGACGTCAAGATAAACAGTGGCCGCGGGAATACCGGGTTCACCCGCATCCTGCAGACCATTGCCGTTTTGATCTTCATACCGAACGCCATGAATATCGCCGACGGCTGCCCGATTGCCGAAGTTCAGGTCCGTGAGATTTTCGTCTGCGTGAAGTGTGATCTGATGCGAACCGTTCTGAGCTCGAACATACGTCAGGCCTGACCGAATGGACTGACTGAGCGTCAGGTAGGGAGTCTGCAGTGCCGTCGCTCCGCTCAGCGAATAAATCTGAAGGCCCGTGGCCTGCAGCACTTCGGTTTCCGTCGAGGTTAACTCTTCCGTGAAGAATGCCTGTGGAGCTACCGTCAGCAGCGTACTGATTCCCGTCACCAGATCGAACGCGTAGATTTCGTCATCGGCCGGATCATAGACAACAGCCTTTCCGGTCACGGGATCGATGGTGATCCCGTTTGTCGCCAGAATTCCCGGCTGAATCGGACCAATCATCGTGGCCTGACCGGTGGCGATATCAAACGTGGCCAGTCGACTGCCGCCGGTGACATGTCGAATTCCATACACCGTATCGGTGGTGCTGTCATAGGCCAGTCCTCCGCCAATCTGACCACCGGCAGCCCCAATGGCTGTCGCCAGCCCGGTGTCTGGATCCAGTGAGTACAGCGTGTCATACTGCCAGCTGCTGGCAATCAGCTGGCCCGAATTGGTCACAACCAGACCGTTGAGTGCCGGGCCTGCCTGATGCGGTCCGATTGTCGTCACGATTCCATTCACCGCATTAATGCGCACCAGATCCAGATTGTTGTTGCTGAATGCGTAGAAGTAATCATCCTGAATGGCCGGAGACGTTTGCACAGTACCCGAAGGCGGCACCTGTCGAACCGCGTATTCACCCGTGGGAACGTCAGCGAAGGAATACACTCCTCCGGAATCTGTGACTGCAGTGGCTTCTCCCGGATCAGCAATGCCATTCCCGTTGGCATCCAGAAAGACGCTGATCCCGACCAGCGGAGTCTCGCCGACATCAGGGATTCCGTTGCCGTTCGCGTCATCAAACTCCATTCCACTGATCGAACCTGTCGTGCGGACGTTGGCGAAATCCAGATCCGGGACCGACTGTGCGTCCGCCACGGTGATTCGATGAGCGAGATCGGGGGTGACGGGATTCGTCTGGACATAACCATCCGGCACCACCTGCCGCACCACATAGTCTCCCGCTTCCAATCCCGTGAAACTGTAGTCGCCGCTGCTGTTGCTCAGGACGGAAGGCTCTGCGCCGCCATCAAGCTGCATGTGATCCAGCGTAACGGACAGAGAATTCGTTGTGTCGGCGATCGCGTAGGAGATTCCGACGTATGATGACTCCAGTGTCTGAGTTTCGCCGCTGGCGAGAGCCGACGTCAGGTAGGTGCCGCGCAGCTGAAACCCGGCATCAAACACCTGGAGGCGTCCCACAACTCCGGCGTCCACGCCCGTGAAATCAAAGCTGATCGATTCCGCCGGAACGGTCAGCTGGACTTCAATTCGAAACACGGTTCCGGAGAACAGAACTCCATCCAGCCCGTTGGCGAAGACCTGACTGCCCGTCGCCGCCTGTCCGCCTCCGCCCGTCGCTCCTCCATCTGCCGTCTGCGACCGTATCAACTGTTCCAGGTCGCCGCCGTATGTTGACCAGACGGTGACTCCTGGAAGTGTGTTTCCAATGACCGTCCCCGCGGCAAAGTCGTCGGGCTCAAGAGTCTGCCCCTGATCCAGTGTCCCGTTGTCATTCAGATCCAGGTAGACGCTGACGCCGGCCAGACCCGATTCTTCAGCATTCAGAATTCCGTCAAAGTTGGCGTCGACAAAGGTCGTCCCCATCAGATCCGCTGCCAGAAGAACACGATCTTCCAGAAGCTGAACCAGCACCGCTTCCGTCAACCGGTCTCGCCGTCGCCGACTACCGGCCGACGACTTTGAACCGAACAGTGACGCTCGCAGACCACGGCCTGCAACTTCGTCAACAAAACGTGCGACTCGGGAACGTCGAAACATGGCGGACTCCGGATCTGGTTGTTGGACGAACCGACCTCCCTTTGAAACAGGAGATCAACTCAAGCTCCCGGCTGTGCAGCAACAGCCACGTCAGCAGGGAAGGTCACTCCGCCTGGCAGCGGGGAGACTCGACATTTAACCACCTGAACCAAAGCCCAACAACCCCTCCACAGACAATATCTCCAGGCCACCCACAGATTTTTGCCCGGCCCCCATCGTGTCAAACCACGCGAAGTTTGGCTCGCAGATCAGGAATTCCAGCTGCTGACCAGTGGTCACCAAAAAGAAAGAGGCAGCATCTTTGAAGATGCTGCCTCTTTTTCAGATTGATCTGATTCCAGATTCCCGTCAGATCAGACGTTCAGATCGTTTTTTGGTATGAATCCCACCACGGCCGGAGCTCTGCTAATCTCTGACGGAAACTGAAGCTGAAGGCGGTGGTGAGCACTCCCGGATCAGGCAAACAGAGCAGGAATGACCTTGCCTTCGCGGACGATCATGACCGGACGGCCGGTGCTGGTGCGGTATTCCTTTTCATGGTTGATACCCAGAGCGTGATAGAAGGACGCGGCCACGTCATCGGGGCTGAAGCCTTCGTGCTTCGGCAGAGATCCGGTTCGTCGCTTTCGCCCAGAACCTGACCGCCTTTGACTCCACCACCTGCCATCAGCATGAACATGCGTTGCGGATAGTGGTCGCGACCGTTGCGTTCCTTGTTGATCTTCGGAGTTCGTCCGAATTCGCCGGTGACGTACACAACGGTTGATTCCAGCAGTCCGCGAGCTTCCAGACCTGCGAACAGAGCTGACAGGGCTTCATCCAAAGGCGGAAGCTGCTTGCCGGACAATGCATCCCAGTTTTCGCGGTGAGTATCCCAGCCACCGTTGGTGATGGTGACGAATCGAACACCAGCTTCCACCAGCCGCAGACTCAGCAGACAGCTGGCCCCCAGTCCTGATGAACCGAACGCCTTGGTGAACTCGGGAGATTCCTTCGAAATATCGAAGGCTTCCCGCGACTTGGCACTGGTGATCATCTGATGAGCCTGCTGGCCGAACTGATCGAGTCCATCCAGCAGCTGATTTTCAGCTTCAAATTCACCGAAGGTGCGGTCCAGTTTGGTGAGCAGGTTGTTGCGCTTTTCGACGTCTTCAACCGTCAGACCGCTGCCCAACGACATGCCTCGAACCCGGAACGGCTGGCCGATCACGGGCGTGGCACTGGTGTTCATCGGAGCGTACCGAACGCCCAGATAGCCCGGACGCTGCTGGCTGCGGGGAACCGCGACGAACTTGGGAAGTTCAGGATCGCAGTCCAGTTCCTTGCTGATGACAGCCCCGTAACCGGGGAATTCGAGCGATGGCAGCGGACGGTTTCCGGTGTTGACGTATTCGGTCCCCAGCTGGTGAGCCGCCACGCTGTGCGACACGCCTCGCAGAATACAGAACTTGTCCATCACCTGAGCCAGTTTCGGCAGGTGTTCGGAAATGTAGATCCCCGGAACATTCGTCTGAATCGGACTGAATTCGCCTCGGTATTCATCCGGTGCATCCGGCTTCAGGTCGAACGTGTCCATGTGAGACGGACCACCGTTCAGATTGATGAAGATGGCGGACT
This sequence comes from Planctomycetaceae bacterium, assembly GCA_041398865.1. Lineage (GTDB taxonomy): Bacteria > Planctomycetota > Planctomycetia > Planctomycetales > Planctomycetaceae > Fuerstiella. The sequence goes on along the minus strand of JAWKTY010000012.1, from coordinate 196,482 downwards.
TCGCTTTGGCGGACTTGTTCAGCTGGTCGGCCTGAGCCATGTTCAGGTAATTCGCCAGTGTCAGTCCGGCTCCACCAGCCACTCCGGCTCGCAGAAAATCGCGTCGACCAACTCCGTCACAGGTTCGATGAAAGGCCATGAATCGTTTCCTTATTTTTGAAGAGTTTGAATGTGTATCTGAAAAGAGAAGTTCAGGATTTGAGATCCGAAATTTGAAACACTCGCTAGCGTGGACCGCTCCGGCCCACGCTCGAAGATCATTCGTTAGTGATTGACGATGAACTCTTTGGTATTCACCAGAGCCCACATCACGCCTCGCAGACCGTCCAACTGGTCCTTGCTGTCGGCAACGAACTGCGCGGCGGTGGCTGCTTCTGCTTCCGTTGGCTTGCGACTGAGCGTTCTCAGGTACGCATCCTCAACGGCTTTTGCCACGTTGATGGACGGCCCTGACGAGCTGCCATCGCTGTCGGCGGTTTCTGTATCAGCGGCCTCGGGATCCAGAAACTTTCTCCATTTCTTCCGGTTTTCCTTCAGAGCAGCTTCCAGCTTCGCCACCTGCTTTTCTGTGCCGGGCTTGGCCTTCAGCTTCTCAATGGCGGCCTTCTGTTCCTTCAGCCGCTGAGCGTACGTCGATCGCAGCTGCTCTCGCTTTCGTATTTCCGCTCGATCATCGTTGCTCGGAGCTTTCGACTGAAACTTCATGCCGTTTTCCTGGGCAATCTGAGCCAGCCAGCCGTCCTTGCTGTCGAGCATTCCGAGAATCTGCCCGTCGTTGCGGAGGAAAATCGTCTGCAGCAGACTGGGTTCTTCGGAACGGTCGCAGTCACAATTGCTTTCCCGAATACTGCGACCGAAGATCGTCAGAGCATACCCGGCACCGTTATCGTTGCTGTATCGGGTTCCCGCACCGGCAATCGCCACTGCTCGATCATCCAGGCTGTTCGTGTACTTCTCGTACTTCGCATCATTACTCACCGCCTGAGAAACCATGTCCCATGCAATTTCGGCGGGCATCCGTCGCGGGACGGCTCGAGCAAAGTTGCGTTCATCAAGGCGATTTGTGGCATTGGGCTGCCAGCTGAGCTGATACGTGCGACTGTTCAGAATCTCACGATGCAGCCACTTCATGTCGAAATTGCGAGCAATGAATTCCCGAGACAGGTAATCCAGAAAGCTGCCGCATTGCTGGGCGGGTTGGCCAGATTCATGTCGTCGGACGGATTCACAATTCCTACGTTGAAGTAGCTCGCCCAGACTCGGTTCACGAACGCTTTCGAGAACAGAGGATTATCCGGTGACCGCAGCCATGCCATCAAAGGCTCACGGACATCGTCGTACTTTGTCAGGTCCATCGTTTCCTGACCCAGCAGACGAGCCTCCATCGCGGTGCGACTGCTGCCCTTTCTTTCTTTTACCTTCTTGCCCTTGCGTTCAACAATCTGAATTTTGGCCGGGGCAACAGGATAGACTTCGCCAAAGGGAATGACTTCCCCCTTGACCACCTGTTTCCCCAGTTCGTTCCGCAGCTGATTGCCCTTCAGATCACTCGTCTGGAACTTCGCCAGCATGGCATCGTAGGCTTTCTTGTCAGCCGGCTGAGGAGCCTGGTTACGTCCGTTGACTCCGGTGAAGAAACCCTGGAACCCGTTGAAGTCTTCCTGAGTCCACTGGTCGAACGGGTGTTTGTGGCACTGAGCACACTGAATCCGCAGTCCGAGGAACGTGTAGGCAAATCCGATGACTCGGTCTTCGGTCTGCTGAAAATTCCGACGAGCCCAGTAGTGAGGCATCGTCTGGCGTTCGGCAAACGTTCGATCGGTGCCCTTGTGATACAGAGCACTCATGTTTTTGCAGTAGTCTTCGTACGATTCGCCGGGATCCCGGCTGACAGCCATGACAAACCCTTCAACGATGTCGTCATAGGCTGCATTCTTCGCAACTCGGTCATGAACCCAGTCATACCACTGCTGAGAAGCAGCGGCTCGAACAGGAGTCACATTGTTGAGCTGATCGTCGCTGTTGCCCGTGAAGTCGCACAGCTTTGTGGCCCACCACGCGGCGTAGCCGGGGCGTTCCAGAAGTTCGTCGATCTTCCTCGTTCGCTTTTCCGGATTGGTATCGGCGGCGAACCCTTTGATTTCCGCAACGGTCGGCAGCGCTCCGGTGACATCCAGGCTGACTCGACGCAGGAATTCTTCATCGGAACACAGATCCGACTGGACAACTCCCAGCTTTCGCAGTTTGCTCACTACCAGCTCATCAACTTTGGTGGGAGTGGGAGTCTGAGGATAGCGATCGCCGTTCAGGTCAGAGACAGGACGCACCACGGGAACGGGAACCACAGCGCTGTCGTAGAAGACAACGACGTGAGTATCGCCTGCCGTACCGCCCTTAACGAATCCATCGTTGCTGATGTCCGCGATCTGGTCGTCGTTCGACTGGAAGCGGCACAGGCTGGTGACGTCTTCACGAGTTCCGTCAGACCAGACAGCGATGACTTCCAGCTGCACGCTTTCACCATCGGCGGCGAACAGGATTTCGCCGGGCGAAACATCCAGACTGGTCAGCTTCGCCGCGTCGTCGGGTCGTTTGGGAGAATCGGCTTTGATCCAGTTCAGCAGCAGATGGTGCTGCCATGAGCCTTCCTTCAGACGCTGGCCGCCTTCGTGCGGATCCTGCATCAGAGGCTTGGTGAGGATCAGGCTGTCACCAGGAGTTTCGGGATCAACGCGACCATACAGTTCATCATGGTCTGCTTTGAAGTCATAGCCGAACAGAGACAGACGAAATCCGCCACGTCCCTGAAACGAACCGTGACAGGCTCGACCATTACAGCCCAGCTTCCCCATCAGTGGCACCACATGCCGCTGAAAATCCGGTGTCTCTGTGGCATCAGCACCACTGAAACGCTGAGCCGCAGACGGGATGGTGCCATCCGCAGCTGCAACCGCTGTCAGCAACATCGCCGACATCAGACCTACAGTCAATTTCATTCCTGTTACCTCATCTTCCTGGGAAGGTCATCAAACAGCGACATGTCATCCATTGATGGATCACGGCCTGTCGCAGGCGGGGTTCAATCACACAATTGCGGGCCTTGAAGAATGTCCTTGCCGACATCCGCCAATCCCGCAAATCAACTTTCATTCATTCTTCCGGGGCGGGCGTTTGTGGCTGGTGGCACTCACGGCTGCTCGTTTCGCCAGCCGATCCCATTCCGCTTCCAGATCTTCTTCCAGTTCAGCCTGCCCCATTCCAATCTGCTGGTCCAGCAGTCTCAGGCGTTCTGAGAGTTTGTCTCGTTCCGCCACCAGTCGATCCAGCCGAGCCTGCTGACGCCGACGCAGCATGTCCCGAATCTGCACTTCCAAAGCTGAATCCTGCGAGATGACCCAGCGAGCCGTCAGGAGGCGGATTTCAGAATCCAGCTTCCAGTTATGCAATTCAGCTTCGTATCGCTGCGGCTGCTTTTCCCGCACCCGCTCCAGCTTCAGAATCGACAGGTGAACCTCGCGAATTCCCTGAGCAAATCCGGGGGGCGACGTGCGTCGCAACTGTTCCAGCAGACTGCCGAGTTCAGGATGATTGTCTGTGGCAAACTTCAATGCCGCATTCGTTTCGGCGTCTGTCAATGCCGGGAGCATTGCTTTCGCCGACGTGGGCACGGCCTTGGTTTTCTGATTCGGGCCGTCGTCCGCTCGGATAACTCCACAGCCAGCCGACAAGACCAGCGCGACTGTCAAACACATCAAGAGAAAGCTTCGAAATCGATTCAGGGTGTTCACTAAAACACGTCTCCCGATTCGGTCTCCTGATGAATCCCGTCCGTCGCGCTCCGGTCCCCGGCAGGCTCCGTCAATGCGGTCAGCATCCATTCCGGCACATCCAGCTCGACGACCACGGGATCTGCTACTTCATATTCGCCGGAGCTGTCCCGAGCAAACTCGTCGGCCCACACATTCACCAGCAGTTCAGCATCTTCAGAACCACTCGCCACCGTCTCGGCCGGCATCCTTGTGGACTCAGACCGTGACAGCCAGCCCACAACCAGAAGACAGGCACACAATGCCGCCGCCACGGCCACCATGCGGCGTCCCAGCCCTGACGAAACGGGACTCCGCATCGGCAACACAACAACGCCTGAATTGGACGAACTCCGAGACGCGGCAGGTGAGTCAGCAATGCTCAGGCACAAAGTTGTCGCCTGCACGACAGCCTCACAAAGATGGCTGTCATTCAGCATTTCCAGTTCGAATGCCTCGCATTCGTCCGCTGACAGTTCTCCCGCCACATAGCGGAATGCTCGCCAGAGGCGGTCTTCGCTGGATGTGTCAGTTTCCATGGTCATCAGATCTCGTCCGATATTCGCCGGATCTCCGGCATGTCTTTCAGTTCGCTGATCGCTCGCCGCATCCAGGTGAGAATTGTTCCCAGAGGTCTGTTCAGATCTTCTGCGATCTCAGCAAATGTCTGTTCATGCTGAATTCGCCGAATCACCACTTCGCGATAATCCGGATTCAGCCTTTTGATGGCCTGCTGAACTGATCGTCGAGCTTCCTCGGTCACCAGATTTCCGAAGCCATTATTTTCGTCAGCAGCCTGTTCCGCACGTGCTTCCCAGACTGCCCGTTCAACCTGTTCTCGACGATTGGATTTCCGTTTCAGTCCCCGAGCTTCATTCAGAGCGATCCGAAACAACCAGCCTCGAACCGTGGCGACATTCACATCCGCCGAAGATTCAATGGCCCGGACCGCTGTTCGCTGCAGAGCGTCCTCCGTGAGATGCACGTTTTTCAGGACACCCAGCAAAAAAGCCCGCAGATCCCGTTCGAATTCCACACATGCCCGCTCGACAATTCGGCGATTTTCGGCATGATTGGTCAATGTCCGGGCTCCAGAGCATTCAACCGTCAGGAATACGATGATTCTGACTCGGCGATTATTTCAGGAAGTTCCAAAACGCGGGAAACTGCTGCTTCGGCACGCATCTTCCGGCGGTTGCGAGGGTTGCGGTGAGTTGTCTGAATCAATGGAGCACCATCGAAGTTGATGGGCACCGAGTTGACATGTTTGACCCGAAAAATCCCACGCCTCCCACCGGCTGCGTTTTGTTTCTGCATGGTCATGGTCGCATCCTGCTGAATGAAAACCACGTCTATTCAGACCTGTTTCAGCGGCATAATCTGGCAGCAATCTGCCCCGATGGCCAGCGTTCATGGTGGCTGGACCGCATCTGTCCGGAATTTTCGACCTTCATTTCACCTCAGGCGTGGCTGCGAGACCGCCTGGTTCCCTGCATTCAGCAGCGATGGAACATCAGCCCACCGCAGATCGCGTTGCTGGGCGTCAGCATGGGCGGCCAGGGCATCCTGCAGCTCAGCTACCGGCATGCTCGCGAATTCCCTGTCGTCGCCGCCATCTCGCCCGCTGTCGATTTTCACCAGATGTTCGGACAGGGTTTGCCCCTGGACGACATGTTCACGGACATCGAAGACGCTCGGCAGGCAACAGTGGTGCTGAATCTGCATCCGCTGGCATGGCCGAAAGCTCAATGGTTCTGCTGCGACCCCACCGATGTCGAATGGATCGACGGCTGTGCCCGCCTGGGAATGAAGCTGTCATCATCCGGCATCCTGCACGAACGCGATCTGGAGACCTCGGCCGGAGGCCATTCGTGGGAATACTTCAACCACATGGCTCCGACTGCCATTGATCACATCCTCAAAGGCCTGTCGATGGTGTGACAGAACCTTTCAGCAGACAACCGATCCCGCAGCGATTTCAATCCAGCCCGTCCACGATTCGCCGGGCCCCAGAACTCTCAGACCGGCATCCACGCCACGCTGCTGCAGATTGATGGCATCGGTTGTGCACGTATACGGTTCCAGACACACAGCCGTCGCCCATGGTGGCGTGAAGGCGACGATTTCGCGAAACGAATCGTCACATCGCTGCACAATCTGCAGACCAGCCTGTTCGTCGACAATCCGGCATTCAACCACGCCCTCGCTGCCGGTCACTCCGGTGTAGACATCATCCAGTTTCAGCCCCCCGAATGCCGGACTGGTTTCCAGAGCCGCTTCGGCCGGAGCGTCCAGCAGGCGTCCGGTCGGCAGGCAGCCTTCCAGTTCCCACTTCTGCCGGACCGGAGCGAAAACCGTGCAGCGATCGGCACTGGAATCCGCCGTCAAAGGCAGTCGAAAATAGGCATGCGTTCCGAAGCCCCACGGCAGAGGCTGATCGGAAGGGTTTCGGATCACAATGTCAGCTCGCAGACACGCACAGTTCAACGAATAACAGATCTCGATTTCTCCGTCGCTGGGCCACAGAGGCAGTCGTTCCGGAGCATCCTGACTGATCCGAAACACTCCCGTCACGGACGATTCGGCCTGACTGAGAATCCGCCACGGACGATCCAGGCAGAAGCCATGAATCGCATTTCCGGCCCCTTCGTAACCGACCAGCGATTCCGGCAGAAAATAGTCTTTTCCGTTCCAGGAATATCGTCCGCCTCGAATGCGGTTGGGAAATGGAAACAGCAGAGGAATGCCACTGTGACTGACCGGCTGTCCTCCGGACGCAAATCCGTCCGCGGCCCACAGCACCGGCACCCGCTGACCTCCGGCCGTCACTGCCGTGAAGTCGAAACAATTGAATCCAAGGTGAGTCGCAATCTGAGCCGTCGAACCGGTGGCAGCATCATTCAGCAGGATGTTCATCATGGCGAAATCCGTATGGCAAAATCTGTTGACTGTGTCGTTTCTGTCGCGATCGTGATGCAGCCTGAGGAAGTGTTTTTCCGCATCCTTCGAGTTCTTCGTGTTCTTCGTGTTCTTCGTGTTCTTCGTGGTGCAAATGATCAGTGAAGTTTCAAAATCACGAATCGCGACAGTCAGACAGCGGCGTGTTTATACCGGCTGAACGCAGGAAGGTCACCACGAAGAACACAAAGGGCTCGAAGAAGGCAGGTGTTCAGGGATTTGAGAACCATGTGAGTGGACGTTGCAGAACCAGTTCACGAGTTCTTCGCAGCAAGACTGCCTGCAGACTTCGCGGTGGCAGTCATTTCCTGACCAGCCCTACTGGTCTGTCAATATTCGAATGAGTGACTGTAGCACGGCCTTTTCAGGCCGTCTTAATGGAAATGGGCTAACGGCCTTGAAAGGCCGTCCTACACTACGTCGTGTAGTCGGAATTCAGCCGGACGTATTCCTGAGTCAGATCGCTGGTCCAGAAACGCACGGCCGCCGAACCGGAATGAGGACCTCCGGAAAGCTTCAGCTTCAGGTGGACCTCACGGTTTTCCTTCATTTCCCGGGACAGGTCGGCATCGCTGAACGGAACCGGAGTTCCCGCGGCGAAGACCTGAGTTGTGTTAATGACCAGCGACAGATGAGACACGTCGAAGGGAATGCCCGCGTAACCGGCGGCCGATGTGATTCGTCCCCAGTTGGGATCATTGCCCGTGATCGCTGTCTTCACCAGAGCACTCTCACAGATCTCCCGAGCAATCCGGCCGGCAGTTTCGGGGCTCTCAAAGCCTTCCACATCCACAATGATAAAGTGTTCAGCGCCTTCCGCATCGCGAATGATGTCCGTCGCCAGCTTCTCACAGACCTGCAGCAACGCAGCCGCGAAGGCAGCTCGGTCTTCCGGCATTTTCACAGCGGCCTGAGATTCCCCGTTGGCCAGCAGCAGAACCGTATCGCTGGTGCTCATATGTCCGTCGACACTGATGCAGTTGAACGAACGCCCCACGGCCGACTTCAGCAGGTCCGTCGCCGCTCTCGAATCCAGTTCAGCATCCGTCATCACCACACACAGCATCGTGGCCATGTTCGGAGCAATCATGGCCGCTCCCTTGGCAGCGCCGGCAATCGTTACCGTCCCGGTGCTCAGTGTCACCTCAACGGACGCCTGCTTCGACACCGTGTCGGTGGTCATCATCGCACAGGCGGCCGCATGAAACGCTTCGTCCGAATTCTGCAGAGCTGCCACTGCCGGAGGAAGTCCCTTCGAAATGACGTCAATCGGCAGCGGCACGCCGATGACTCCCGTGGAACACACCAGCACATCTTCCGGACGACAGCCCAGTTCCGCAGCAAGTTCCGCTGTCATCCGTCTGGCATTCAGGAGCCCAGGCTCGCCGGTGCAGGCGTTCGAGTTCCCGGAATTCAAAATCACAGCTCGAACGGAATTCGCCGGAACTCGTTCCCGCGAAACAATCACCGGAGCCCCCACCACGCGATTGGTCGTAAACACCCCGGCCGCCGCTGCCGGCACATCCGAAACAAACAACGCCAGATCGGACTTTCCGCTGGCCTTGATACCGCAAGTGGTTCCCGAAGCTCGAAACCCCCGAGGAAGGCTGAACGATGTCATAGAAAAGAAAACCCGCCGGAAAAATTCAGATTCAACACGCCACCCGCCCCAGTCATAAGCAATCCGCCCCCCCAACAACAGCCCCCAGCCAAACTTTCCCGCCCGCAGAAAAGAGCTGATGGCTGCTGCTGCAGCCACGATGCCAGCCACCGGAGGTGGTGCCGACGGTCGAGCAGTCAGGCCTGACAGAAGTGGCGACGATCGAATTGTTGAGTCTGAATGTCCAAAAGACAACGGCAGGATTCAGATCCAGTAAACGTGAGCATTCGATGGATATCTGCGCGGGCTGTCAGAGTGGCCTTAGGTCGTGTGTGGAACGAGTTCAAGCAATTTGCTTGACCATGTGCCCGCGCCGCGCGTTTTTAGACGGCGGAAAGCTGAATTCATCGAGGCAGCGTGTGTTAACGATTTCGACAGATGCTTGAGCCGAGCATCCGACCTCTGAGTGATGAGTTCCCGGCGAGACGATTGCTGTTTGATTGACGTTTCCCCGCCTGCACTTTCCCTATTGATTGGTGGGCAGTGAATTCTCCAGCTCCTGAATGATGCCTGTGCGAGCTGCTGCTGCGGTTGGCTCAATAGCTGCGGGCTGAAACAGCCGACCGGCCGGGCTTCCGTCCCACACACCGGCCGCTCCATGGACCACCGTGGAACCAGCCTGATTGATGCGATCGCCGACAGCCAGAAAGCCGTCCCGTGTGCGGCGTTTCAGGCCGGAGGCAACTTCCACAATTCCGGTCCTTCGGATGAAACTCCGCCCCGTATTGTGCACCTCAGCGGCCTTGTCCTCCAGCTTTTCGTGAAGAGCTGAATTTCGCTGATAGATCACCTTTGGTTCACAAAGTCCGAACTTGCCGAAGTCCACGCAGATACTGCGGTCGGCATAGTCGTAGCGGATCCAGTGACAGTTGTAATGAATTCGAGGGGCCCCAGGCAGTAGGTTTGCGTTGACCGACACCTGTTCGCCCGAGTGAGGATGATTCATGACCAGAACCGTCGGTCCACCGGGAAGCATCGGCCCCTGAAAATTCCGATTGCCGGTGTAGTAGTATCGATGAACGATGACGGTCGGCGGAATCTCAACTCGCTGAGTGTGCGTTCGGGGGTCCATCACGAAAGTCGGCGTCGGACGTTTTTGCGGATCGACATTCGGATCAATGATCAGCAGTTCGTCCGCCGGGGAAACCTTCAGTTCATGGTCCGCGTTCGCGTGATCGCAGAGACAGACCAGCATGGTGACCATGACAAGGAAGTTGATCGTTCTGAACATAATTGACATCCCTGCAATTGCGGTCCTGCTGTGGCGTCATTCGCATCGTTACTTGAAGCACCCCTGAATCCGAGCCGTCGCGAACCGGTGTGTTATTCAAACTGAAGGTCAACCGCCACAAACTGAATCTGATCGAAACTCTGCCGAATGTCGGGGTTGGCCATTCCTGTCGCCTTTCCTGTTCACCCCTCTGGCCCCGCTCAAGCCAGAACGGTTGCACACACAGAACCGCAACAGCCGGAATCGAGACTGCGTTCTGTCCCTGTGGAGTGATGATGCTGTCTCCCAGCAGCGGACGGACCGTGATTTGAAACCGATTCTGTTGATCCAGCATGACTCGCGGTCGCTGCATTCGATCAACCAGTTCCGGGTTCTGTTCTGCTGTAAAGTCCACTGACCACCTGCCTGTTTCCGCCAGCGTGACGACAACATTGGAGATCCGGCAGTGCTGAATCGTCAGCGTGCGGTCTCGCAAGGGAAACGTCAGTTCGAACTCCCGGACCAGGCAACCGTCCGATACGATCCTCGACGTCACATCCGTCCCCTGATAGCTGACGGCGGTTTCCGGAGTTGGACAGCTTTCGGTACTCATAATCGCTACCGCCCAGGCAGACAGCAGACTCGTTCCGCTCGGGCAATATGAGGAATGATCTGCACTGGAGGCGGACATTGTCGCCAGCATTACGCCAGCCACAGTCAGTCGAAGAATGGAGATTTTCATGGTGACTTCTGGTTTCCCGGAGCGAATGCTGACAGGGTTTCGAGCTTTTCCAGTCAGTCGACACTGGCTGCCTGACGTTTCGCCCGGCAACCGGCGACACAACTGAGGCATCGCGAGTTTTCTCCACGATTGATCGCGGGTACACCGAAGGCGCGGGCGATTGACCCGGCCGACTGAATGATGCTGGCTGAACGACAGCTCGCCCCGTCACATCGCTCTGCTGCCGGGTTCGGTAACATCAGCTCGCTCGACTAATGACTGAACTCTGCCGTTCAGACAGGCTGTTCTTTTCGAAGGAACCCGCAGCGTTGCGACCAGCTGTTGTGTGTGACACGGAAGGAAGCGGCAGTGCAGGCATCACGCAGGCACGGGAGCTGCAGTCGGCACTGCCTGCAATGGTGTTCTGTGAGCTCCGGACGTCACCGGTGTCGAGGGAGACACCGGACAGTAACTTCCTGAATCATTGGAAGCAGAGGAGCACTGTCGACGTCGATCGGCAGGCTGTGCTGCAGAACGCCGTCTGCTCCGGGCATCACTTCGGGCGTAGCCTTCCTGCAGTGTGCCTGTCCTGCTGTTCGTTGCCCGACCCGATATAGCCGTTGGGATGTTCCATCGGAATGGGCACCTGAGTTCTGTACAGATCGGCTCGTCGTTCTCCCTGCGGAATCCTCAGGAATTCATCCACCTGAGCACTGCTGTAATCGTAGACTTCGTTCTTCAGCATTCGCATCCGGTTGCGATAGGTGAATTCCTGCAACTGAAGATCGTTGGTGTCCAGGTCAGCCACAGACGGTGCCCAGCGCAGGCCCATCAGGTCGAACATCGTCGGGTAGATAATGGACTGAGCCAGAATGACGTTCTGCTGCAGCGACGATTCTGCACTCGGCAAAGGCCGGAACAGGGCACCGGCCAGCGGAACATCTTCCAGAAACGGCACACCGCGACCGGTTCGTGACGCCTTCAGCGCGACGCGGTAGCGGCTGACTTCACGCATCTCGTAGTTGCCGATCTGCACGTCCGTGTCGATGAAATGTCGTTTCACGCGGCCCAGATGTTTTTCGTCGGCTCGAACCGGTTCTCGAACGTTGGTGGTGTACATGTAGTTGAAGTTGAAGACGACGCTTTGTCCGTCGGGCTGAATGACCGGACGAATTTCGTAACCGGTTCCGGTTTCAAACTTATAGATGGCAGGATCCGGGATCAGAGCTTCCAGTTGAGACTGGAACTGAGGCTGACCGGTTTCCGCCTGAATGACGGCACTTTCCCCGGACTGAGACGGCAGCCCCGGCAGCACATCTCTGACCGACGAACCGGGGCCTCCGTTTCCATAAATGGCGGCTGTGGGCTGGCCGCTGTGCAGTTTGGTCAATGCCAGGAAGGTGGGATCGTTTAGCAGGGCTCCGTAGTCGTTGTAGGCGGCCTGAGCTGATTCCATGGCTTCCGCAATCATGATGCGTCGGCGAGGCAGGTCGAACTCCATCGTGGCCTGTGGAGAAACCTTGGCGAATTCCCGGTTGTTGGTCAGCACGGTGGTGTGTTCAATCTGTCCCAGACTGACCTGTCGGCAGTCGTAGGTTTCTTCGCGAATCCGACGAAAGGCCGGTTCGTAGAACTGGGTATTAAAATCGTCTTCCAGAGCCGTGCAGATCCGTTTGACGTAGTCATCAATGACGGCCGTATGAGCTCGAGTCCCTTCCACCAGTTCAATGAACTTTTCCTCTGTTTCATCGATCAGCATGTCCAGAAACTTCTTGTGGTCCAAAGGCCGACGAGCCTTTTCGGCACCGGCAGCAGCAATCCGGTATTCAATTTCTGCTCGCAGCAGACCCGAAAAGGCATCGTTAATTTCCTCAACCTTTTTCATGTCCTCTGCCGTCAGGAGAGGCTGATTTGAGCTGCCACTGAAATTCGAAGCTGGTGTGGAAGAGTTGGTGGAGGAGGAATACGACACTTGTGTGACAAGCTTGGCGGTCGGGCGTTCTGAGACGACTGGTACGTCAGCACCGGCTGTGACACTTGACAAACGCAGGACTCGCAGAGTTTCTGCCCACGCAAGATGAGCCTGCTCAACGGCTTCTGCTGATCGAGCATAGTCGGCTTCCGCCATGGCAATTGCGGCTCGCCGCAGCGCCGCCGTTACAGCCTCGAACCCACCAACAATCCTGGCTCTGTCTTGGGCCAGTTCTTCCTTAAGAATCTTCTGTGTCGTGTTCAAACCTTCGCTCATTTCAAAGAGTGCGGCCACAAAGTCCCCGTCTCCTTCGGTATCAATGACTTTTTGAATTGCCGACGTGAACCTCCGAGAGACGTCGCGTTTCCCGGATTCCGACAAACGTGACCACAGGTCAGTTTCCTCAATCTCTGCAACCTTCGAAGACAACCACCTCACAGCAATTTCTTTACCCCCGGTATTTACGATTTCACTCTTGCCGTTCTCGCCCAACACAATTTCCACTATTTCATTCTCGCCTAGCTCGAGCGTGAAACGAGTGATAACTGGCGTGGCGTCTTGTTCCTGTCTTTCCAATTCCCTGACTGCATTTGTCAGATTTTCAATGTTGAGTTCTTCCCCATTCTGTGGATCTTCTCGAAATAGCGATCTAATAAAGGCAATGTTCACGCGATGCTTGGCACGGTAGATGGATTTGTTGAAAGCCGGTCGGTCGCGGTCTCGCAGGTGCTTCAGCGCTTCGTCCACAGCGAGTCGCACGATCTGTTTCGTTTCAGGACTGTTATAGAATGTTTCTTGCGTGCCCTTGAGTGTCGCCTTTTGCGCCTCGAGGTCCACCGCAACTCCTGGGCCCATCCCTCCAACCCGCTGGAGGCGTTCCCTTGAAGAATTCTTATCCACGACTGCAGCACGCATCAAACTGCGTGGGCTGGAATCAGCCGATGAAACAAGTTTCTCAATGAAGCTTACGTCACTCGATGCCACAGTGATCGTGAAGTCACTGAGGATGCGAAAGGTGATATCAAACTGTCGGCGCATGTCCTGATTCAGTTGTTGATACAGAGCCCCATATCGTGACCGGATTTCAGCGAGCAGCAGAATCGTGTTGGTGGCCTGAGACTGAAGATTGCCTGTTGCTTTGACCAGCTTCTCCTGAGCATCCTGTTCGAATTTGGCTGCCAGTTTCAATTGCTGATCGTAGTCCCCGATCCGTTCTTCAATCAGGGCCCGTTCAACGACACGCTGTTTGAGTTCGATTTCTGTAATCAGACGGCTTTTCAGGATTTGAGCCAGTTTGATGAATTCCTGCTGGACCGGACTGATGGTCTGATCACCAACAATCTGAGCATCAAAGTAGCCGCGGAGCGAAACAAACCGGGCGTTGTCGGCCATGAACTTGAACTTGCGGAAGTGGTACCACCGCTTCATGTCGGACGCGTCAAAATATTCGAACTCGTCCAACGGCAGCTGATACATCGTCTGTCCCTGAAACTCTCCCAGAATCTCCATCCGAGTGTCGTTGCTGGCCAGAGCCAGCAGAAACAGAGCAGATGCCAGACTGGTTGTGTTCATGGAATGCAGACTCAGCAGCTTATTCCCCTGATGCGTGAACTCGGAATCCATCGCTCGCAGTTCGTTCATGAACTCGCGTCCAAAGAAGGCATCCTGATAGCGTCCCGCGGGATCCATGTCACCGGGCATGACCAGGCCGGGATCGCGACCGCCTTCAATAATCAATTCGCCGGTCTCCGGATCGCACACCGGGGTGCCGTTACACGGATCGCAGATCAGACCGCACTGCTGGGCTTTTCGGCTGGCGACCACAGCCACCGCATTTCGCAGCATCTGAGCCGACTGAGACGTCAGGAATCGGGAATGATCTGTATAACGCTGAATGCGCCCCACGGTTTCCTCCATTCGGTCGCCTTCTTCTCCGTTGACCTGAACCGTATGGACGCCGACGCGAACCTGCCCCACAGGAGCATCAATCTGATTGATCATCGTGTGAACGATATTCACCCCCTTCGTCGGCCCTCGCATCTGAATCAGGCCTTCGCCGATGACGGAGAGTGTCACCTGGACGACGGGGTCTTCCGACCCGGGAACGCCGGCAGCATACGTATCCGGGTCTTCTTCGGCAGCGATGACTTCCAGTCGGAACTGCTGATCCACGGCGCGAAGCTCCTGGGCTTCTTCTCTCGCCATCGTTTCGCGATCCTGGATCTCACGTTCCCTGAGTGATTCCACCGCTGCGTTTGTCGCACTGATGCGTTCGCGGGCCAGCGTTTCGTTGTCTTTCGCCCGCGAGAGCAGTTCGTCCAGCTGTTCGAGCTCAAGTCGGGCAGCAGCCAGTTTCTGTGAAGCCGTCTGGCCTGTCACGGAATCTGAACCGGAAGCGCCGGACGCTTCGCTAAGTGCCTGACGTTCCAGCTCACCAATCAGTGTCTGCTGACGATCTCTGGCCGCTTGTGTTCTTTCAATATCCTGACGTGCATTATTGAGCTCGCGTTCATATCCACGAATCGCTGCTTCTGCCTGACGGGCATAGCCAGCCGATTCAACCGCCTGTCGCTCTGCGGCATTTTTCCGATCGGTCGTCTGTTCTGCAAAAAGCCGTGCCTGATCAGCCAGTTGCCGGGACATGGTGGACGAATGAGCGTTGTATGATTTGGCTCGGCGGTTGATGATCTGAACGACTCGATGGGCGTCGCGGAAGTAGTAGAGTCTCGCCACTCGGCTTACAACTTTGTCCGACGCATTGAAGCCGTTCTGCGACGGGCGTCTGGGGGTGTACTCCGGATAGTCAACCGGCTTCCCGGTGGTTTCCGGCAGCCCGGCTTCGGGCCTGTTTTTGATATCGGGCGGGTCCACGGTCACCAGCGGTAACGCTTCGCGGGATCTCAGTGCAAATCCTCCCGATGTGGTCGGCTGGCTTTGCTGCTCGGCTGCCGGTCCGCCGTTCAGAACAATCTTTGCATCGGTTCCGTTGTGGCCAGGCGTTCCGGCGAGCAGATTGCCAAACACATCTCTGATGCCGTACTTTTTTGTACCCGGATCATTCGCGGCGGAAGCACTGAAACGTCCGGACAGAGAATCACGAGAATTGATATACAATTCATAGACATCGGTAATACGTTGCAGCCCGCCCGCGGCCTCAAACTTTAAGCGGACACTGTTCCCGGCAATGTCAAAGATTGCTTCATCGGGGTGGATGTAACTGCCTGGTTGTGTTTGGCCATGGAGAAGATAGTTGCTGGGTGTCTCAGCGGCAGCTTGATCCAGTTGTTTCCCATCAAAATAGATGGTGATGAAGTTGTCACCGATACTCGGTTTGAATAACTCCGGAACAACCTTCCTGACCGTCGGCCCTTTCGTCACGCTGTAAATGATGAATGATGTTTTCTCCGAAGCGACGTTCCCTCGAACCACATAGAACTGAAATTCGTTTGGACCTTCTTGCATCCCTGACAGCGCAATCTCTGCCGAGCTACCATCAAACACTTTCTTAATTTCTTCTCCACTTTTCGGTGTGATGACCAGCAGATCACCGTTAGCAGCCCCATTGAAAGTGACCGTCACAGTTGCGGATGTATCGGCGATGAACGGACCAGAGTTATTCCCGAACTCGTCTTTGCCGTCTTTGGCGACAACACTCTGGATGACAGAGGATGGCAGTGGTGACGATGGATTCTTGAGCACTTCAGTCTTGAGGGGCAGGGAGTATGCATGAGTCGATTCATGGCGTGAAACAACAAAGAAGCAGCGTTCCGGTTGTTCTCCATCCGGAAAGGTCAGTTCAACGACGAACGTTCCGTCAGCGGCAATGGCCAAAGGCAATTCCCGCTCCATAACAAATGCTGTCTCCTGAGATTTTTTGCGACAGACAACCAGAACAGAAGATGCCCCTGCCCGCACTGTCCCGCCGACCTTGAGGTATGGCGAAACCATCGAAATCGCACCGCTCGGGAGTGGTGCCATCGTCGAGGAGGTGTTAAGGGCATATCCGGAGATGGCTGGCGATCCTGGTCCCAGTTCCTGCGGAATGACGATTGGAATCGGTGAAGAGACCTCTCGCGTGAAATCATTTGCAATCCGGAGAACGTGCTCGCCGGGACCAAGCTGTTTCCCGTAGAGAACGGCGGGCGTGATGGTCATCTCGACCGAGCCGTCTTCAGTCGGAGGTGCTGCTTCCCCAATGTCCACGTTGCTGCCATTCTTTTCGACGACGAGTCTCAATGGCTGACCTGATGTGGATTTGGCTTTCAGCTTAAAGTCACTGTCTCGCGGCAGCCAACGTTGAGTCGATTCCAAAAACCTGACCTGACCGTTCACCAGCCCGGCATCCTGTGAACCTTCAATCGTCACATCGCCCAGCTTTGTTTGAACTGCTGTCAAGACCGGACGATCCGGCGTTGTCTGTGCCTCGACATTGATTGAAAACGACCGAGCGATTTCAAGACGCCCGTCTGCTGTGGGAATCGCTGCTGACGCCGTCACCACGTATTCCCCAACCCGGGTCATGCTGAACGCCGGAGTGGCCACGCCATCAGCCGATATTGTCAATGGCTGCGATTCTTTGGGCCGACCAGGGTGCTCAATGGTGAGAACGGCCGATCCCGGAAACGTTTCGGGCGGCAATTTGACTGCTAGCTGAACCCCGAGTGAATTGTAGTTTTGGGTAGGGGATCTAACGCTATCGTTGTTGCCGGGACGGACCACGACCGTAGTGCCGCCGTCGATTCGAAGGTTGCTGAGTTCGATGCGACGCCATGGTGGAAGATGCAGCTTAGAATTGTCTCCTATCATCGGATCCACGCTGTGGCCCGAATCGGCGTAGACGTCTGCTTTGCCAAAAGCTTTAGAGGGAATTACCATCTCTGGTTGATCATTGCTGTTGATCCATGCGGTGTACTCGCCCCAGTCCGGCACCGACACACTTACTGGTCCGAGGGCCCCTTTTGTAAGCTGGAGAGGATATCCCGCGACTGGTTCGTACGGGCCAGCGCCCACCTTTCGCACAATGTGGAGATAGTTCATATCTCCGGCGGCTGCAGAAAGTTTCGCGACCAGGATTATTTCCGCACCACTTTTCTCCGTGTCGACAGTCAATGACTCCAACGCCGCGGCGGCGAAATAGGACGTTGATGCTGCAAGGTGAAGGTTTGTCGGGCCTGATCCGCGACGCGGGTTTGAGCTTTCCGTGTCAGCATCGCTGCGGAGTCTCGAAATTGGTGCTCCGGGCAGCAGCGGGCTGGTTTCAGGTGCCACGGAACTGAAGTCTGCAGAGGGATCGTGGCGTGTCTGATTCAATCCACCAGGAACCGGTGAACCATGCCGTTCCGACTTCAGAAACAGCATGGCCCCGAACAGCAGTGTGCAGGCTGTTGTAAAACCGGCAAATCCGGCCAGTGCGGAACGGCCCATCGTAAAATCCCCACGGAAGGACAGAATGACTTCCCATGGGGATCATCGGCAGAGGCTCTGGTCGAGTCTGCGGGTTTTTCCGAAAGAGACGGTCTTAGGGGAAAATTCGATCAGGCAAGCGAAGACCTCAACAGCCCATTACGGATACTGACGGCCGCATGGGCATGGTGAGGTCGTTGCGGGGGAAGGGACAGACGCAGAGTGGCTGAACGGGCCATCGGCGAATCCGCAGCCGCTCCGAGACCGCTCAGGGCTGAGCATTCGGCGTGACATCCTCAACCGGCAGAATTGAGTACTCGCCCTTCTCTGGGACACTGCCGAATCGGACCACTCCGGATCGGCTTACAGAAACGTTCAGGTCATGGTTATTAACGTTCTTTCGGTTCGCGTCGGAAAGAACCCTCTGTCGAATGGCTCGGTTCAGTCCATGAGAATAGCCCCTGTGGGAAACGACCACAGAATGCCCCGGATTGTGACGACCCAGATTTCGGTCCGGATCAATCGTGACCGGAGGAATGGTGATAGTTGCCAGTGGCGTTCCGTCGTCCCCGCTGACCTGAAACTGCAGCCG
Organism: Planctomycetaceae bacterium; assembly: GCA_041398865.1. GTDB lineage: Bacteria > Planctomycetota > Planctomycetia > Planctomycetales > Planctomycetaceae > Fuerstiella. The sequence goes on along the minus strand of JAWKTY010000012.1, from coordinate 178,160 downwards.
AACAACGGCGGCGGTTCGAGGAACCTCGGCCACAAAACGCAGCTCGTATTTCCCATTGCTTTGAATGGCAAGCTGCATCCCTTCGTAAATCACCAGGGCATCTCGGACAATCCGCTGCCCGTAACGTCCGGGCCCCGTCAGCGGAAAGTGACAGGCCTGAGTAAACACAGCAACTCGATCTGCCGTCGCTGTCTGGGAAGAGGACTGCTCGCTTCCCTCAGTCTGCCCATATTCGTTCGAGAGACTCCTGATCTCAGTGTGCTGCGGTTCTGAAGTAAAACTGTCCGGAACCTTCCCGGCCACACCATTCTGTATCGGTGCTGTTCCGGGAGCACTGGGGGTCAGCTGTTGGTATTCGTTTAGTGGAAAATCGTTTGAAGGCGCGACCGCAGCAGGCGCCGGGATCGGAGCAGGAGCCGCAGCCGGAGCCGCCACTGGGATTGGGACCAGAGTCGACACGGGGAGAGGTGGTGCTGCAGGTTGAGGAGCCAGACCGGAAGTCGCGTTTTCGGAGCCATCGTCCATCGCTGCAGCGACCCCCGCATGCGATGCCAACAGCAGCAGAATGGAAGAAGTGATGCGAACAAAAATTGAAGTCTGTGTCATGTCGGCAGCCTGCATAAACCGGAATTGGCCTGTCACCCACAGGACTGAGGGTGACAGGTGCCCGCTGCAATCTACATGACGGCACGCCTGATGGCAGACTGAAATTCGCCACGCCGCAGCTCCGTCGCCCAAAACGGCTCCGGATATTCGGTTCACAAAAGGAATTCCTGTCAGCCAAGCGTTAACGCTGTCAGCGATCTCGCTGAAGGGGCGGAACTGCGAAGAGGGCAGGCCGCTGTCGAATGTAGCTTCAGCCAGTTTTGCTGACCGCTCCGGTGCTGAATGTGATCACAACATCGCCCCAATCCTCTGCGATTCGATGCCTGGATCGCAGACACCTCGTTGATCGCAGGAATTTCCTGCCATCAGTTGTCCCGGGCGGCCGTCAGAATCGGCGCCGGAGTGCGATCAAGCGGTAATGCCTGCGAATGCCGGGAAGCTGCCCTGCAAAAATGAATCGATCAGCGGAGAGTCTTATCGGCCGGCAGTGTCTGTGAAACGAAGCTACAGCCGCAATCGACTCTACTAAGCATCAGGTAGGCATTTTCATATACCCTGAATCTTTTCCGATTCGGGGCGAGTGGTCGTGATTTGCGATGCCTTGAATCAGAACAATCCGGGCGGCGCAGCTGTTGACCTGAAACAATTGCGGCACGCTCAGCATGACCAGCGAATAGCTGAATCGATCCGGCTGATCGTCACCGGTCCGACGTATGTTGTGAACGAACATCACAAGTTGATTTTCGGACGCGATGAATGGCAGCACCGGCGGCATGAACTGGTCAATGACGTTCGGCAGACGACATCACCCCTTCCACTGTCAACATCACGTTCTCCGCAATAGTCAGCTACCATGCCGATGTGGCCCGTCATTCCGTGTTCCGAAATGTGAATGTCCGGGCGAACGACTCTGTCCTTAAGACTTTGGTTCAGAGACGAGAACTTCAAATCCGGTCATAAGATTATCGATAGAATTCAGATGTTCATACTGAGCCGTTGACGGTCTTCTAAATCCATAGAAATCAAAGTAGGATAGCCAGCGGGCCTTCTTGACGCTGCTACCGGCTCCCTGCCACGCCATGTTCGGATATCGGATCACAAAATACGCGCCGTCCTTCTCTTTGCTTCTGTAGAAATCGTGGCCCTGAAGTGACTGAATCATCTTTTGACCAACGCCGTGTTCACGATAGGCCGGGCGCACCCAGACAAAGAGTTCGTGAACCGAGGGTGCTGCGGGAGATTTGAGTGTTCGCAGACCGATGACCCCGGCAACAAATCGCCCATCGTGAGATTGTTCAGCGACTCGTTCAAACCCCCTCACCTTGACGTCGACATACCAAAACCTGTCATTTGAACCTTCCGGCGGAAACTCGACGGACGCCTGAATGGCCCCCAGGACCGCTTTCGCTTCCTCATCAGATTCATCATCGCACGACCATTCAGAACGAAATTCCTTCTTCAATTGATCTCGCAGGTTTTGAGGCAGATCTTTTTTGGGTTTCAGATCGGAGACCACGGTCTTCAGGGCCGTCTGCCGCTGGCAGAATGATACAAATTCACGAGCGTATTCGTGACGGAGCATCGGCCAGTAACATTGAAGCGTGGGAACACTGCTCCAGCGACGGAAAAGATTCATCCACCCTGAATTCAAAGGATGGGCGTGGTCCCTTTCCAGGTTCATTCCCACCCAGGCGTTTTCCATCACCTGAATCATCTGAGATGCAAAGTGGAGGTCTTTACGGGCGTTCGGATGGCCCAATGTTTCAGCATAGAGTTCCGTGGAAAAATGCGACAGTTCAGACTCATTCATCAGATCCTTCTGGAGGCCGAGAAAAGGTTCATTCACTGCAAGCACTTCCTGCAGAGAATGAGTTTCCGGCAGAAACCATTTCTTGCGAATATGATAAACGAGATTGGCGACCGCATTGTCATGCAACTCGTCTGCTGATTGGTCGGTGTCAGTCTTGTCTTTGACTTCCCGCGCAGTGAGTTCCTGGTTCAGTCGCAACGCAATTTCGCCCAGTGCCGACTTGGCGGTGTGAACTCCAAGTTCCCGGTAGCTCTCGAATTGAGATTCACTGAAGAACTGATCAAGTGTCGGCTCCTGCGGAAATGTGGGACTGTGCAGCGAATAGTGAGCGACATCACCGGGCTCGTCACCGGTAAGCGTCGGTTTGAGATACAACAGCGTTCCCACGGGTGCATCCTTCTGAACATTGTCGTAGCGAATGGTTCCGACGGCGCAGTGAAACCTGCTGAATCTTGTTCCGGCGATTCTCCTGAGATGACTGAGATCGATTTCAATATCGATTCCAAAGTCCGCTCGGCATTTGCGAATTGCGTTCCCAAGATCTTCAAATGCTGTGTCCGGATCAGCGCTTGCATCGGAAACGATAATCAGTCGGCATTTTCGCCGCACCAGTTCGTACACTGCCAGATTCTCGAAGTGGCCACCGTCGGAAAGGTTGACAAACGGCTGTTTATCATCGGTAAATCCAAACAACTCCTTAAGCAGCCATGTCATCAGAAATGTCGGCCGCTTCCTTTGGGCCTCATTTGAAGAACAAGATTTGGGATTGGGCAGCCACCATCCGAATCGCACATTGAACAGAGCCAGTAACGCTGTCATAGCGGGCGAACTGTGGTATCCCATGTTTGGATTTGCCGCGGCACCCGACACAGACACACAGCGTCCGAGCGATCCGTCACCATTTGAATAATCAAACTCGTTCTTCGCATACCCAAGTGACCGGCAGCCGAAATGCAAAGGCGTCACAACAAACGATTCGGCTTTACGTTCCTGCCATGCAAGCTCGCCCCCGGAAACCAGATTCAATGCCGTGTTGATCACGGGGAACGGCCCCCAATATGTCTTCGGATTGGCAGCGGTGGAAGGGGATGTCCGACCAATTTCCAGCTCTCGAAGCGACAGATCATCCTTCGAATCGAAGCCCGTCAGGTCGTTCGGTTTCTCTGCTTATTTGAAGCGCCCAGGTAACAGCGTGTCAATCTGTTAGCGTACAACGCGTTCAGCGAAAACTCATTGATGTCAACAAAATACGAAACAAACATGGCAATCAGGACACTGACACAGATTGTCCCGACCAAACAATGCATGATCGGATGATCGATATGGGCATGGTATCGAGCTTTCAGAACTGCGTTTTCGTAGCGAGTTTCTCGGGCCTGTTTGGCAGCATCCGTCAATTTGATACCGCTCTCCGATTCGATGGGAATTGGTCGAATGTCAGCAACAGCGTTCTGATCAAACTTGCTCAACTGATCTCCCTGAAAGCCGGCGACAATCAAATGGGCGCCGAGGGACATGATGCAAACGAGCCCGGCAAGGAACGCGTACGGCAGGATCGTACTGACGCGGTCCAGCCATGTCGTTTGGCGCGGCTGGCCGGAACGTGCACTGCGAGCCGCCAGCAGACCTCCGATCGCCGATCCTATCCAGCTCAGGGAAAAAGCGGTCCTGAGCCAACGATTGGCCTGCAGCAGCCAGAGTCCCCCGAACAGGCACAAGCCGAAGATTGACAGCCAGCTGCTTGCAATAATCAAACACCACGCGCACAGTCTTGCAAACCATTCCCGCAGCGACTCTGTCGCCGTGCGACCCAGAAAGATCACTTCTACTTTTGCGGCAGCGGCGAATGCCATCAATGTCAGCGGTGGTCCAAAGGTGGCGAGCACAGCCGACTCAATCTCCGGTCGCCAGACAAACATGGTGAGAATCAGGTAGTACAGCGGCTCCCCCAACAGCACCGGAACCACAGGAAGCGATGAATGTGCGTACAAGAGCCTTGAGAGGTTCCCTGGACTCTTGCCGATTTGCTGAATCTCCGTTTGCCGAGTGATACTTCTGCCACCACTCTGTTGCCTTGGGAATCACTAAGACCAGGCTGGCCAATCCATGCAGGATTGCAAACAGAGATGTGAGAAGAAAAAGATCGGACTTCAAAAGCGAAACAAGGGACTCCGGGAATGATGCGCTTGCTGAGCAGGCGCGGGCGAAGATTTCAACAAGGGAGGGTCTGTCTACGTTCCCCGGCACTGCGTGCTGATGCAGTAGCCAGCACAGTAAAGGTGAGGCACACGTCAGTAGACACATAATCCAGCTGCATTTGGCAGAAAAGTTTTTGTCTGTGCCTGCCCGAGCATCTTTATTGCCCGAATTCGCCGAGTCTTTTTCCATAGTCGCCAGATCGCTCAGGCTTCTGTAAACCAGCACGAATGCCGCGATGAGTGCCACGAAAATTACGGAAGCCGTGACCAGACTGATTTCAATGTCGCATTTTGGCAGGGCAAACATACTCGTCACCAGCCGCACCACCAACAACACGGCAAACACCATCGGAATCAGGCAGAGTTGATTGGCCAGCAGATTGCGAATGTAAATCGCTCCCAGCGTCCAGCTGTCCGCAGCAAAAAGACTCAGATTGGGGGACAGGTAGTTGCTGTATCGCCGCAGGTGAAAAATCGGAGCGGGTTCGACATCAGTGCTTTCGGTCGAATGACTTCCTTCTGATTGCCTTCGACGGGTCGGATGAAGTTGCTTCACGACGTTCTCAAATGATCCGTCGCGTTTGATCCAGGTCGCCAACCAACTGCCGATATATCCACCGCCGGACACCGTCGACAAATAATCCGCACACCGCAGAATTCCAAGGGACGCTAATCCCTGAAGCACTCCCAGCCCAAACGTAGCGCTGCGAATTCCACCACCGGAAAACGCAATGCCCATCAGATTCCATGAATTGCCAAAATCTTCGTCCGATTCCTGAGGCGTGTCCCCCTCCGGGCCCCAAACTTTCTTCCGCCGAAGACGAATTCTCTTCCGCTCCGCCTGCAACATGGCGTCTTCGCTTTTGCTGGAGACATCATTGGGCATTGACAGATTCCTTCATTGATCTGAGTGCCGAAATTCACTCAAAGTTACGCATGAGAAAATACCAGGGGGTGTTCAGCACACCCCCGTCGACCCGCTGGCAATGCAGAGCGTTCGCAGCAACGCACCCTCTCGGTTTCATTTCGCGTTGAGCGCGACCTGTCGTTACCACAGCATGATGGCACAACTGGATTCAGGTTCTCGATACATCACTCGAATTCGAACAGAGTATGCCTTCCCTTTTTCCAGTCGCGCTTCCAGTTCCCCGTTGAGATCTTCGCCACTGTCGTCCGTTCCGGCGATATAGTTCTGAGCATTCTTACTTTCCTCAAACAGCACCGTGACGGCGTCCAAGTTGCCAAAAGTGCGCACCCTGTATTTGCGAGTCTCCTTTGGCTTAAACGAAAAGTTCGCCTGACCGCCTGACGGAGCATCCACGGGCTGTGAAACGAACGGTTCGAGTGTCGCGATCTTGGCAGACAAAGGCGGGTAAAACTTCTTCACCCATTCCTTATCCTTACTGGACAGACCGCCCGCTGGTGTCAAACCGTTGGTATATTTTTCCGGCTGCAGAATCAATCCGGCTTCAAACGGATAATGCATGATCGAATCAGGGTCCCATGCTGATCCTTTCACCTCACCTGCAGGCAGCTTTCGAATGATGTTCCAGAATGTCTTGTTTCTGTCCCATTCATTGGGTGGCTGAGCCAGACTCTTATAGACTTCCTCCTCATTCCAGACGATGCCGGAATTCGGGTTTTGATGTTCGTGCGGCAGCCCAAGCGTATGCCCGATTTCATGAACTCCGGTGTCGAGGTCGGTTGAAATATCCCAGCCGATATTCATAGTCGAGTCCGGTTTCGGAATCGTCAGTATTTCACGGCCGAGGTAGGACCATGAGCCATCGTCTTCGAACGCGATACGGATCTGAGCAGCATCGCGTGAGGACACCTCAACAAACCGAATGCCGATCCCGAGATCGGTCCAGACTTTGAATGCCTTTCTCATGGCCTTCTTCTGAGATACCGGACCGGAAAAAAAATAGTACTTCAACGTCGTACCGTTGACCCATTTCTTGTCGGAGTTGATGATGAATGCGGCGCGAGTTGGACCCACATGCGGGCCAAATACACGGGGACGTGCTTCACGGAGACCGCATCGTCGCTTTGCCGTGGTTTCGGGTTTTTGCGTTCGGGAGGATCTGCGTTTCATGGAACGAACCTTTCATGAACCAGGGAAAAACACCATCAATTCATCACAAAGCCTCATCCGGCAGCCCCTGCTTCCTCAACATATTACGTACCTTTGAGTGGCCCGGTTAAAGTTCGTTTGGGGTGTTGGCGGGGACTCGGGGGTCGGCGGTGGCGGAGAAACGGGACTGGAATTTTTCCGCCTTCCATTTGGCTATTTTGCACTAACGCTAAGCGTGGATCCCACATCATCTGAGGCAGTGATTCGCTCGCCCGTGGTGGAAATAGTGCCTGCGAAAATCTCTTATGATCCATCGCGGTGACCTGAATACGGGACGATTATTGGTGGTTGACAGATCGACTCCACCGGGCAGACAAGCAGGCGGCACATCGGCTCGCCACTCGATGCTAATCGGACTCCTGTCTTAAAGACAAGCTCGCCGCACGGTCACAGGAATTTTTTGATGCACAGAACTTCTGCCACTGAACAGATGTACAGATTTGCGGAAGCAGTCGTTGGTGGCCCAAAGTCACAAAGATGGTTCTCACAGAAAGCATGCCGCGAGCTGCCTGCCAGAGGCAAGACACCGGCTTTTTTGCCAATCAGGACGGAAACCATCTGATTCTCTAAGACGCTCCTGGCGGCACCACTGCCAAAACGCCCGTCCGTGTATCAATCAAAAATCTTCAGGAATTCAGACTCGATTGTTTGTCATGGGTAGCAGCGATTGGCATTCTGGTGCGGGGTAGCCAACATTGCCCTTCAGACATCAGCCACCAAGCCCTTCTGTTACGGAATGCATCCTATGACAGCCGCCGCCCAGCCCTTCTCTGAAGTTTTTGAAGAAGAGCTCCATGAGGTCAGAAAACGCAGACGGACCTGGGAGGAAAGGAATGCAGGGCGACGGAAGGCCGACAATGAGGTCAATCATTCCCGTCAGCCGGTCACAGATCATCAGCTCAAACAGGAGTTGACCGGGCTGGCCTTGTCGGGAGGCGGAGTCCGTTCCGGGGCCTTCGGGCTGGGAGTCATTCAGGCGTTTTACGCGGCTGGAAAGCTGAGACTGGTGGACTATCTGTCAACTGTTTCCGGTGGCGGATATGCGGGCGCACTTCTCGCAGAAGAAATCTCTTCCGATAAGGACGGAATCAACTGGGGTAAACAGGAGGGGCCCGAACTCAATCGCCTGAGCATTGAACAGAAGTCCGCCTGTGGCCAGCCGCGTCGCATCTTTGCCATTGCCCTTCACGGGAGGCGGATGGGTGACATTGTCAAGATGCTCAGCCGCCATCTGTTCGGATGGATTCTGACTTTGTCATTTCTCCTCAGCGGTCTGGTCACAGTGGGTGCCCTGCTCGCGTACCTGATGAGACTGACGACCAGCCACGGGGCATTCCTTTTTCTTGGTGAGCTTGGATTTGCGGACGATATTCGTGTCGGTTTGTTTCCCGCATTTCTGGCAGGCGTTCTCTGGCTGGTCGCCTTGATTTTCGGGACCGTCTGTCGATCTTTTGGATGGAAGATGCCGCCGACGGCCAGACCGACCTACCTGCTGCTGATTACGACGTTTATTCTTGGGATCCTGATGATCCTGGGGATGGACGATGTCAGCATGGCCGATTTCGTGGCTACGGGATTAGTCTCTGATTCACTGAAGGACGGAATCGACCAGGGGATCAGAACTCTCACACAGATTCTCAGCACCTTGTTTGTCGCGATTCTGGCTCCCTATTTTATTCCCAATCAGCTGCTCCAAAGCGGCATCCAGCGAGACAGTTCGGTTAAGCGAGCAATTTTCAACATTGCCGGGTACGGAGTCGTGTTTGGCGCACCATTGATGGTCTTTTCCGTATTGTGCAAAGAAAATGTGTCGGACAAGCATCAGGAGCGAGTGAAGCAGGGCCAGTTGATTCATTCGAATCTCCAGCAGTTTCGTGAGTTTTCAGAAAAACTCATGATGCAGTACGATTCGTCGGTGACGGGAAAAGATTCACAGCCGAAAACGCCATCTGCCGTAGAAAAGAAGCTCTGGAAAGCCATTGAGTCAGTACCTCAGCACGATAACCGATCGCGACGTAGCTACGAAATCGAGCGAGGCATCGATGAATGGTTGGCTAAAGAGAACGAGCGGATTAACAATTTCGAGACGTTCTCGATGTTTGGCCGATGGGTTGATTTTCTTCAGGACAAAATCGTCCGTACCGAGATCCGAGAGTTTTCTCGGCGGCTCAAGGAAAAAGAGCGGCTTGACAAGCTTCGAACACAGTTTGCAGATGCGATCACGACACAATGCCTGAGCGACCCCATTTATTCGGCTATTCATTAACGAGCGGCAGTCTCAATGACCGCTAGGTCCGATGGAACGCACCGGCAGCTCTGTTCCGCTCGTGGCGACTATGCTTGCCGAACAATGGGGCAGTCTCAAACGTGAGCAAAATCGGAAACAACTGACCAAAGATGCATACTCACTGATTGAGATTCGAGAATCGTGACGCAGCAGAACGAACCTCATTGACTCAAAGCAGTCCTGCCGGAAACGGAGATTGTCTGCTTTGAAGTCGCATCGTCGCTCAAAACGTGGCAGTATGTGAAGATATGTTGTCAGAATTCTTCGAGACAATATCCCAGCCCCACCGTGTTATCCGGAGAGCGATACGATTCAAAGACTTTGCATCGAGGGAATCTGGAATTGGTTCGAAAGCACAGAAAAGCATCATCAGCCACTAGTGGCAACCTGACGCTTTACCATGCTTTACTGACCGCAGCGTTGAAAGATGAAGAAGCTAAAGAAATTAAGGTCCGCGACGCGGACCAGCAGAAGTACTTAGACTGGCTCACCACACGCCAACATGAAATCAGTCGAATTCTGTATGGAACGCGGATCGCCAATTGGCGACTTTTGAATGCGATGTACCCCAACTACATCAGTAAGCCGAGCGTTGTATATGCCAGCTATGTGAACGATTCTGACCAAAGGACACGCCTGGGGATCGCCGGATGGGCATTCATCGCTTTTCTGTTAATCGGGCTGGCTGGAAATTTGAACACTTCCTGTCTGCACGGCGTTTATCGCGACGAACTGGCTGCCATCTGGCTGAAGAACCCCACCGTACAGTTGAAGGATCTCGACACCTGTCACAACGGCGGGCCCATCCACCTCATCAACTGCACTCTGAATCACCTCACGTCACTTGACGATCCGGACCCCGAACAGCGGTCACGATTTGTTCTCAGCCATCGATACTGCGGATCGAAGCTCACGGGGTATCGCTCGACGGACCTCTACCAGAACGGCGAAATGACTCTGGCAGATGCCATGGCGATTTCCGGAGCAGCAGTGTCAACCTCCAATGCCGGAAATCTGCTGTATCGAGTGATGCTGTTGCTGACAAACTTTCGACTCGGCCAGTGGCTCCGCAATCCGGCCCACTATAAAGACGAACATTACTGGCCGTCTCCGCTGCGGGCCGTTGTCAGTTTGTTGTGGAATCCGCAGGAGCGTCCGTTCTGTTTTGTGAGTGACGGCGGCCACCTGGACAATACCGGGCTATCGGCCCTGCTGGAACGCCGCTGCCGACTGATGATTCTGGCCGATGCCAGTGATGATCCGAACTACGCGTTTGAAGACATTCGCCGCGTCTTGCAAACCGGACGCGGCAAGTACGGACTGACGTTCGAGCCGATTTCGGTCAGCGAAGCATTCTCGCAAGACAACGCTCATTCCGGATCTGATCCGGTTCAGAGTCAGCAACAGTCAGAGAATTCCGTGGGAACACTGGACGACCTTGTACCGAAATGTTTGCTCAATCCGGACGACAAAGAGCTCAGACTTCGCGACCGGAGCCTCAGTGACCGCCATTTCGTTGCGTTCCGGGTGATCTACCCGGAGCCTGAGTCTCCGGACGGTTTGTTGATTCTGGCCAAATCCAGCCTGACCGGCGATGAGCCCATTGATGTTCTGGCACTGAAGCGGCACGGAGAACAATTCCCTCACGATCCGACCTCAAACCAGTTTCTGCCTCCGGAACAGTTTGAAGCCTACGTTACCCTTGGCAGACACATCGGAAATGAGATCATCAGCTATCTGGACACAACCGCGCAGGCGCTGCGACAGAATCCACCGGATGACGGGGAGCTCGATGCAAACCCTGTTTCGCCCCTGCTTCCTCCCTCATGGTCGATTCCGGCGGCAATATCGAACACTGCCCCTGACGCAGATCATGCCCCAGAGAACAACCGCGAGGATGCGGCTGCCGAGCAGAAGTCCGATCTCAATGAATTGAAACTCGCTCAAAAGTTGATTTCAAGAGACGCGCCGTTCGATCCAGGCCATCTTGAGATTGCATGCGGATTGCTGGCAGCGTGGCTCAAGGGTATTCCCGGCACATCGGACGACGATATCGAACATCTTGCTGCATGGACCAGGAATGCAGTCAATGGTGATTGCAAGAAGACTCTGCCGGCATGGCGAATCAGACTGGCCAATGCAGTGATCGCCCACAAAGACCGGATCCTCAAGTCCGAAACAGCACGCGGTTCATTTCTGGAAATGCTCAACCAGCTTGGAAAACCGAAGAGGCGTGGCCCCGTCCATGAAGCAATTCAAATCCTGGAATCCGTACCTGTAGGAACGGCCGGACGCACGACGGACGACACTTGATGACAGACACCATGAGCGTCGATTGCGGCACAAAATCAGTCGTTAACGCCCTGTTGGTTTTCGGCGAGTTATGCCTCCTTCATCTCTGCGTGGCAGCGAATAAGGACCGGCTCAAGAATAACTGTCTAAACATGAAATCATGGACAATGCTGTACGCCACGGAGTTCAACTCCAATGGCGCAGAACTAAGCTCTCCACCCGACCTTGTGTCGGTGGAAGCCAGACTGATTGGCTACAAAGAGGATGCCTGAACAAGCCCCCCCTCCCCCGTTTGTGCTCGCCGAAGGCGGCGCAAACGGGAGAAGGCAGAACGAAAGGTTTCGCGTCGCGGAGTAGCTTGCCAGTCCTCGATCTACCGACGCAAGGTCGGCAGGGCCGTGAAGAACTCCATTCTTCTAAAGTCCACGCCGCCGAGATAAACCCGGCGGCACAACTTGTTCGTGTGCCAATCTGTTGTTGGTTTGTGCTGCCAACCATTACAGTTATTTATGCTCCGGTCCTAAACGGCTTTCAGTCGAGTGCGGTAGAACCAATTCAGGGACGAAAGGTTGACATTACACAGGAACGAACACAACGAGGATTTCATCGATACGAACTATTCAGATTTTGCAGATCCACTGAATCTCGTTCGTTCCCGGGCAAGATTTGCATTTACCCGGTTTCGGTATCATGCTGTTGACTTCCGGAGTCGCTGACTTTCGGCACTGAAGGGCGTTCAGCGTCAACGAGCACCGCCACCAGGAATAAGACACTTTAGATTCAGGAACAGACTCCATGGCGAAGTCACGAGCCCGATCAGGATCAGCGAATGAAAACGAATCTGTCGACCTGAATCAGCTCTCCGCATGGCAGTTGCCGTTCGAGGCGATTGAAACGCTGCTGCTGACAGCAGAGGAGCCTCGGTTAAGGCTCCTCTTTGGTGACGACTATGAAGAGTTGCGTGCGCTGGCTCAGCAATCTCAGCGGACAGTTCGCGGTTCCGGACCCAGGGTTCTGCTGATCCCCGGCATCCTTGGATCGACCATCGGCATTCCCGGCAACTGGCTGACGCGAGACACCATCTGGTTCGATCCTGCATCACTGATACAGGGGAACATTACCAAACTGAAGCTCGCCACCAATGGAACTTCAAAGCTGACGTCGCTGGACGTCGTGCCTGTCGTTCATGCGTATCTGTTCCTGCGGCTGAAAATGAAGGGGTTTCAGGTCGAATACTATCACTACGACTGGCGACAGAGTCTTGTGACTCTGGGAAGGCAACTGGCGAAGTTCATTCGAGACCAGAAGCAACCCATTTCCGTGGTCGCACAGCATGGGGGGACTGGTGACTCGGGCCGCCCTGAAGGCCGGTGCTCCAAACGTGGAGAAGGTTGTGATGGTGGGGACGCCCAATCGAGGGTCATTTGCATCGGTCGAGGTCCTGCAGGGAATCAACAGCAATGTGGTCACGGTTGACAAGCTCGACCCATTCCACGATGCCGACTTCCTGACACAGAATGTCTTCAGTTCATTTCCGTCCATTTACGAACTGCTGCCACGCCCGGAAGTTTACAGCCGCATTGATCTGTTTGATCAGTCGCAATGGCCGACGGGAAACTGGCACCCACCAGCGAAACGTCTGGCGGATGCTCAGAAGGCATGGGAAGGGCTCGTCGACGATGATCCTCGCCTGCATTTGATCGCCGGCTTCGGGATGAAGACGGTGACCGATTTAAGCTACGCCGTCGGACGAACCAAATTCGAATATCACCCGACGACCGACGGAGACGGGACGGTACCGCTGCAGATGTGTCTGTTGCCCGCATTGACCAGTGATCGAACATGGTACACGGAATCGACTCATACGGGCCTGCTGCGAAGTGAGAAGGTTGCCGATGCCGTTGGTGACATCCTTCAGAGCGGCAAGACACGAGAGTTGGAGCAGACGGCCGTGCGGTCAGCGGGATCGGGAACCTCTGAGTCATTCAGTCGTTCCTTCCGGCCGCTGACCTGGGAGGATTTTGTCGATGACCCGCACCGCCCGGATCTGTTTGGGAACCGATCGGGCGCAGGAATTGCGCCCGGCGATCTGCCTCTGATTCTGGAAGCAGCTCTGTCTTTCAGTTCACTGCCGGCAGACGAAACTCTGAAACAGCTTCGAGCCGAACGAACGAACGCTAATCCTTCGACCGGTGGAGCACTGTCGGCACCTCGAGCCGTTTCTGGAGATCGTCTGACCACGGGAATCACGTTCAATCAGACTGTGATCACCAGGGACCATCAGTCTCATCTGGAGCTGGAGTTGTTCAACGGCAATCTGTTTGACGTGCCGTTCCGTGCATTGGTCGTCGGAATCTTTCGTAATGTGGATCCGATCGGCCCGGCTCGGCAACTCGATATTCTGACCGGAGGTGCCGTTACAGAACTCATCAAGCGACGGATGTTTGACGCTGAGGCTGGAAAGATCTTTGTGATGCCGTCCGGACGCAGTGCCCTCAAGGCAGACTACGTCGTTTTTGCCGGAATGGGAGACTACGACACCTTTGCTCAGAATTCAGCAAGTGTCATTCGCACCATTTCCTGCAACGTTCTGCGGACGCTGATGAACTGCGGTGTCGACGAATTTGCCACGCTGGTTTACGGCAGCAACTCCGGTCACACAATTCGTGGCAGTGTGGAAAGTCTGGTGCAGGGATATCTGGACGCCCTGACTGCGATCGGTGCCAACGAAAACTCCGTTCAGTTTCGCCGAGTTGCATTGGTGGAGTACGACCAGCGGAAATATGCAGAACTCAAGGATGAAGTCTATCGTCTCGGCGGTTCAGAACTGTGCAATGATATTCGGCTGCGACTGCACGAGGCTCGCTATCCGGCAGCGGCCGGTCAATTCGCGGACGCTATGAAGCCGGACGCAGAACGCCGGCTGCAGCGGCAGCCCGATTCCGTGGTTTATCTGGCTGTCCGCATGGAGCCGCCTCGCGAAGATTCACCTGACTGGGTCTGCCATGCGTCGTTTCTCGGATCAAAGTCAAAGGCCGCTGTCTTCCCCAGTGTAAATGCGTTTTCCCGCAGCGAACTGAACAAGCTGCTTGAAAAACTGCCAAACGACCGGCATGGAATGTCATCAGCTGTGATGCGGAAGACGGGAAACAGTCTGCGGGATCTTTTGTTCAGTCGAGACTTCAACACACTTCTGGATGGCAGTCTGACAGCAGGAGACCATCTGGCCGTCGTGACGGATGCCGAATCATCAAGGATTCCCTGGGAAATCGTGCCACTGGTTTCCGTGAACGCATCCGAAACGTCAGCTTCCAATGGCGGATCAGAGATCTCTCAATATCCGTGCCTGACCGAGGGAGTCAGTCGCCGCTTCCTGACCGAAGGGACAAACTCTTTGGCAAAGTACATGGAAGAACGTCAAAGAGCCGAAATCCTTGAAGTTCTGCTGATCGTCAATCCGACAAATGACCTCCCGGGAGCGGAAGCAGAAGGGCAGCAGATTCAGCAGGTTCTGGCCGGGCTGGAACTTGTCAGGACGACCACGCTGCGCGGCGATCTGGCAACAAAGTCGGCAGTTCTCAGACAACTCGCATCGGGCAGATTTGACGTCGTACATTATGCTGGCCACGCTTTCTTCGACCCCGAAAACAGGAACCAGTGCGGTCTGCTGTGTGCTAATCCCGGCAGAACCCCGCGATACGAAGTCCTGACCGGACCGGAACTCGGCCAGCTGCCCCATCTCCCTTCACTCGTATTCTTCAATGCATGTGAAAGCGGCAGGACTCGCATGAGGCCCATGCTCCGAACCGGAGAACCACCGACCGACGCACAAAAATCAGATCCGGATCTGCAGGATCGTAACGACCGTTCTGCCGTTCAGGTGAGTGTCTGCGAGGCATTGTTGCGAGCAGGAATCACGCAGTTCATTGGGACATACTGGCCGGTCGGAGACAGCCCCGCCATGACCTTCGCCGAGGTATTCTATAGAAAGCTAATGGAAGGGCTGACCGTTCGTCAGGCTGTTCTTCAAGGCCGTCAGGCAATCAAAGACAACATCGACGCCAATAACTACATTCACTACGGTGATCCGGCGTTTGTCGTGAAGGAAGGTGCAGAACGGCGTTCGTCCACGAATGGTGCATTCCGTTGACCGCGGAACAACGGCCTGTCTGTACCGAGGCGAAGGAGTCGGGCAAGAAACGTCGTAGGCAGGATTGAGGTTCACAACTCACAGGTTAACTACAAACAGCTCACCTCCACTTCGCCATCCGTCACGAATCTGTCTTCTCCGGCCGCGGCAGGCCCGGGAACATTCAGTCTTCACGAACCTCTGCGTCGATCACGGAGAAGGCGAGGTTGGCTCCGGGCGCTGAGGTTGACGGCTTTAATGACTTGGGGAGCTTTCCCGTAGACGGGATGTGTTGAGGGATTTGTTTCGCCGTTGAAGGACCATTTGGCGAAGCCGGGAGTGTCGGCCACAACTTTGGGCGCGCACCGTTGTAATCAGAGCTTCCACGCCGTCATCGACTCGATAGATACCGATTGTCTGAGTCGTCGTTTCTGTCGTGACATGAGCAGTGGTTACGTCGCTGCGTACATTGACGTCGTCGCCTTTGTTTGGGCGGCGTTCCCGGGTTTGTGCTCGCAGGATGGACAGTTGCGGATTTGGGTCTTCCAGTTCCGCCGGCCCATCGATCTCCACGAGGAAGGCCTGAAAATCCGTGCCGTCAAAATACCCTTCCACGGAAGCAGGTGTGCCGACAGGGATGGATTCGCGCTTGACGGCAAACCCGAATTCGTTCTGGACGGCTTTCAATGGCATTCGAGAGTCATTCAGGTATCTGATTTGAACTCCGTTGATCTTCAGTTGTCCGGCGTTGTTTTCTGTCACGACGCCCAGAATCACGTTTTCCGAGGGCTCAACAAACACCGTTGCTGCAGTGACAATTCCTGTGGCCGGATCAACGGTCCCCGTGACAGTGGCCGTGCCTCCTTCAAAGCCTTTTTCTGTTCGACCAGGCAACGGTGTCGAATCTTTCAACTGTTTGACCGTCAGCGTCGCGGACGGCGATTCGATCTTTGTGTTGCTGTCCAGAATGACTCTCATCCCCATGACGGACAATTCTGCGGTTGTCGGATGGACAGATTTCAGCGGCCCCTCCAGTTCAACATCCTGAGCAGGTAATGCGCCGGACCACACGATTGACAGAAACAGAACACAGCAGAATGAGTTGTTGGTCATCAGACGGTTTCCGGCCGTGGTTGGGGTTGGGAGTCGCAAGTTGAACGATGAGTCGGCAAACGCCGCAATCAATTAGAAATCCACGGCCGGTTTCATGTTGCTGGCGGGAGTCCGGCCACTCGATTCATCAACAGCCGCATTGACGGGGATATTCAGTGACGGATGATCAAACGGTGCCTCTGAGGTCCTCACTCGCTCATCCGTCAGTGCGTTCAGAAAAGCCAGCAAAGCCGGACGAAGCGACGGCGGAACATTCGTTTCAGCAGGCTCTCCCGCTGTTGGCATCAAAGCCGGATGCAGGTTGCTGTTCACAGGCGTTTCCTGTCCTGCCGTTTGATAGTGGTTCAACACAAGTTCGAGCGTTGCTTCGTCGCCGTTGTGAAAGTATGGCGGCGTCAGTGCCACGTTTCGCATGGTTGGAGTCTTAAATGACCCAACCGTGCTGGACCAGTGATCATTGTGTCGTCGAGCCAGCGAATGCGTCAGGAACGGCTTCCTTAACAACAGGTCAGAAACCAGTCCCTGCCCGAACCGTTGTGAGATGCTCAGCAAAGCACCCTGAGAATCTGCGGACAGATCGATGCGAACGTCTCCGGCAACGCCCGGATCGAAGGCGGAATTTGTCGGGTCGTCGGGTGTGACTCCGATATTGTAAAATCCACTATCGTAGAACCGCGGGGCTTGGTCAGGACGAAACAGCATTCGCTCAATTCGGGC
Source organism: Planctomycetaceae bacterium (assembly GCA_041398865.1). Taxonomy (GTDB): domain Bacteria; phylum Planctomycetota; class Planctomycetia; order Planctomycetales; family Planctomycetaceae; genus Fuerstiella. The sequence goes on along the minus strand of JAWKTY010000012.1, from coordinate 160,874 downwards.
ATCGATTCCGGGCTGACCCGCCGCCAGCCAGTTCGCGAATTCGTTCTGTTCCGTTTCGGCATTGACCGCATCCAGCGGCCCTTCGAACTCCAGAATCGGGCCGTAGACGGTCGCCCGAGTTGCTCCGGCAAACTCAGGTGCTCGGTGACAGTCGGCACATGCGTGCTCTTGAAACGTCCTGTACCCTTTCAGCACTTCCTGAATCCGCTTTCGTTCAGCGGCTGATGTTCCTTTGGGGTACAGCGACTCGCCGCGTCGCCGTTTGTCCATCAGGTGATCGAATTCCGTGTTCGACGACATGAGTTCCTGTTGGTAGGCCATCAGAGCGATCCCCCAAAACAGACTGAAGTTGGCTTCCATCTGCCGAAGTTCCGGACGTTGTCCCGTTAGCGCATCCCCTTCCTCCACGGTCAGCCGTTTGTTTTCGTAGTCCGCTGCCCACCATTCTTTGCGAAATGCTTTCCTGATCAGGTCCGCGTACGTCACCGAAAGCCCGTTTCCGCCCTTTGCTGCGTAATCCTTCAGATGGCTGTCCGTTTCGCTGACCGATTGAAACTTCAGCGGTGTCCGGTCGAGCAGCTTGGCTGCGACGTGGTGGTACTGGCGACCGAACCACGACATTTCGGCCGCAGACAGTAACGGAGCCGTCGCCTGAGAGGCCAGTGCAGCATCCGGAATTCGAACCAGCACCCGACGCCAGCGACCATTTCGGTAAGTCCATTTGCCATAACCGTCCCGGCCGGCTTCGTCTCCCAGATGGTCGTAGCCGTTGAACACACCTGATGCTCGTCCGTCATGAAACAGTCGGTCATTTGTGGCGCTGTTGATGACTGTAGGAGCATTCGGCAGGCGCTCTTCGCGTTTCTTCAGAGTTCCCTGACCGGGCGGAGCAGGCGGTGTCGAATTCTGGTTCAGAGTGGTCTCGTCATTCGTTCCGGATTCGAGTTCCGCTTCAACATCTTCCTTGAACGGCGAAAACGCCCGACTGAGCTTTCTGGCGGCCCGCAACTGATCGGGCTTGAGTCCCTCAATGAGTCGACTTCGCAGTCCGGCCGCTTTTTCGGCACTTTGCGGACTCAGGTTCGCATCCGTCATCGGTCCGGGGCGGCGACATCCGACTGTCGCTCAACCATCTCGGCAAAGACCAATGCACTAACCACCAACTCCATGATTGTTTCCTGCTGCTGCGATGGAGCTGTCCCGGAATCAGCAGAGCTGCGGATCTGTTCCCAAACGCTGACGACCGCTTCGTCAGTGGTCAGCAATTTGCATTCTCCGATGATTGCTCTGGCAGTGGAAAGATTCTCGGGAGAAGCAAGCAGCCGCTGCATGCCCTGGACGGCAAGTCTGGCCAGCAGGTCGCTGAAGTTCGTCATATGCTGCCAGCGATTGCGGTAAACGATGACATAAAGTTCCTCGGCAAGGTCGGCGCTGTCTTCTGTGCCGTGTTCATCAATGGTGGCGTTGAGGGCGAGAATTCGGCGAGCAACTCCCATTGACTTTCCGCGACCGTCGGCACCTGCCTTAAAATGGCACGACGCGCAGGCTGTCTGGCCGTCACTTCCCACCTGCATGTCCCAAAAGAATGCCTTGCCCAGTGCGATAGCGGCATCGCGGTTCTGAAGAATCTGTGACAGATCGGTCACGATTCCGGCGGCCTGTTCCTGTTGCATTCGGGCTCGGCGTTCGGCGGTCCAGGTCGGCATCAGTTTCAGCATTTCACGTCGCATTTCTTCGGCGACCACATGCGTTTCCGAAAAGTCAGTCTCCAGATCCTGAAGCGTCACTCGTTCGCACCCTTCCTGATGGATTCCGCCGTGAGGAATCATCAGCCAGGGTTTCGGCTGAGGCGACGGGGGACATTGCTGTTTCCTCGCGTCCTCCCCCAGGGGCGGGGTTTCTTCGATGGCGTAGCCTGCTGCTGCCGAGGTCGATGTCGCAGCATCATTGTCCGCGGCGGAATAGGTGAGTGAGCAACCCAATAAAAGCAGGCTGAGTGTTAGTGCGAAATACTTCATCTGTTGGAACTCCGCCGAACGGGGCAGCACACAGGAATGATTTGCGAAGTAATATGTGTGTCAGCGTCTTCTGCGGAAGGGGCTTCGATCCGTGGAAGACTCACAGCCGATCAGACAACTTTTGGCCGAGGCAACCATCCGTAACGATGTTCAGAACTGGTGCCCAGAAAGCGAACGATACCAGCCAGCGTCTGATCGAATTTCAGCCCGACTGGAAAAGTACACCAACGATTCGTGCGGTCATTGCCGAACGTGAACAGACCGGCGTGTTGAGTTCGATCGGCGTCCAGAACAGGGTCCGGATCTGTGTAGCCAAAACCAACCCGGACGGCCTCAACGTCTTCTGGTGAACCCGTCAAAAAGTACCACGGCGCCAGGCCGACAGGCGGGTTTGTTTCATCTTCCGCATTTCGGATTTTCGCGTAGCGTTGTAGTTCGGATGTCGAGTCCACCTGCGGATCAAGGGTTACGCTGATCAGACAGATGTCATCACCGAATTGCTTCGCCAATGGTTCGCGCAGCCTTTGGAACAATGCACTGGTCAGCGGGCAAATGCCGTTACAGTGAGTATAAAAGAAGCTAACGAGAACTCGTTTGTTCTGAATCAAATCCGACACCAATCGCACCGATCTTCCACTTTGCGTCTGCAAAGTCACATCGGGCAGATGGTCCGAATATCGCGAACCCGGTGTTGTCACCAAAGCTGCCGTTTCCTCGTTTGACGCTGTCGCTTGTTGGGGCGGTTGTCGAAACTGGTTCCACGCGACGCCACCCACAACCGCTGCTCCCAGTCCCAGCATTGCGCGACGCGCTGTTCGAGATTGATGTTGTTCGCTCATGCCAGTTCTCCCTTGGCTTTGTCGCAGCAGTGTTCCTGTCCCGTGGGATCTTTGAAGTACCAATAGTCATGACGGACTTTGAGTTGCTCGTCCGGACAAGCAAGACCCTGTCGCGGGTCCATCTGATACATCATCCGCATATCTTCATGATCGAGGTTATGACAATGAAACACGAACGGGCCTTCGAAGGTACGGAACCTCATCAGAATGTGAACTTCCGTATTCGGCCCCAGCACCGTTGTGTCGTGTTTGATGTTCAGGTTCCAAACGGAAGCATCAAAGTCCGAGGCGGCCGCGTCGTGGCGACGTTCAGCAAGTTTTTGAGGATCAAAGGCTTCTTCCCAAGCCAGGATTTCCTTTTCCAGATCCAGCACTTCGGGACCTTCGGCAAGACCCGGATCGAACAGCTTAGGATCGTAACTGACTGCGACACATGGAAATCCGTTCGCCACGATGATTCTTCGCACGGACGAACAGGTGCTGGTGCGATTCAAGATGAATATGAATTGGGTGCCACCAGCCACCACTTCGATTTCGCAGAATCCATAGTTCGGTACTCCAAAGCTGCGGCACGACATTCGCAATGCAGGCGTCGTAGAATCGCTTGTTGATCTGCCACGCACCGCGACCACGTTCGAAGTTCAGTTCCCGAACGAAAATGTCTTCCCGCTTTGGCACATCCAGCTTGTGGTGATACCGCAGGACAGTTGGCGCCTGCATCTTCTTCTCCTGTTGTCCCGGGTCATGAGCCGGGGCGGGCCACGTCTTGTGGTCATCCGCTTCTTTTCGGACGATAAACTTCATGAGGTACAGCGGAGCCGCACGATCGTCACGGATTTCATCCGCCATGCCTCGCGGAAAATTGTTGACCGTTTGTTCGTTGTCGCCGTGCCCCGGACCTCGTCCGTCTCTCTGGTTCAGTGTGCTGACCAGCATGACCTCGAATGATCCGTCTTCCTTTGCAAAGCCGTCGAATTCAGCATTCGAACAAAGCTGTCTGAAGTCGATGCACACATCAGCGCGAGCTGCCATGCCGATAAACACGGAACTCTGATCGAGCGGTTTTTCAAACAGCCAGCTGTCCTTGCCGAACCGCAGAAACGAAAGTCGCTTTGGTTGCCGAGTCACCGGATGAATGACCCACCACTCCAGATTGTAAAACCGAGCCAGTGAGGCATTCAGCATTCGCAGCCAGTACGAATCAAACTTCACTTCCTGATAGGGAAATGCCACGCCGTTGACCACCTGAATGTTGCCGAGCGTGCCATTGTGATCGAATGGATCGAAGTGAATTCTGGCCTCACCGAAGTGCCTGCCCTTAACCAACTTCTCTTTGACAGCCGGCTGAATCTGATCGTCCTGTGTGATCGGACACAGGCACAGGTCTTTGAACACCAGAGGAATCTGTTTCTTCGGCAGAAAGTCTCGCCAGCCATCCGGCCCTGTGACATCTGATTCACCGCTCGGACCAGGAATCGGAGCGTCCTGAAGAAAGAAATATCCAGCCAGGCCCATCAGCGCGTTGTGAGCCGTGATATCTTCTGCATGGTCGTGATACCACATGGTGTTCTGGATTTCACCGAAGTCCCATTCACCCTGCGGTTCCCAGTTCCAGCAGCCATCGGTACTCGGTGTTTGCCGAACTTTCTTCGGCACAGGATTCGGATAATAATAGTCGCGAACCCCGGCGACGTGTGCCTGCGGCTCCCCCGTCATACTCTGAGGTTCAACCATGAAGTTCGGATGGCCATCGGCATGAGCCGGAATGTGTCCCCCGTGCTGATGCATGGAAACATCCAACATCAGTGAAGGATCGATCTCGTTTCGCAGACGAACAACCAGCGGATGCCCGGCCTTGGCTTTGATTGTCGGGCCTGGCGTCGAGAAGTGCTCGGTTACCGTTCCGTCTTCGGCCGTTGTCCTGAAGCCGTAGCAAAGAATTCGAGTCAGCCAGCCGGGAATCACTTCCGCAACGATCGCTTTGGTCGCCAGTTCAGCAAACTGCAGTGCCGGAGTTGCCGGATCTCGATAAATATCGTCGGGGCGAGGCGTATAAGTTTGCTCGTATCCTCGGGCGCAGAGATCTTCCGGCTTCACGTCCGTGAGATCCCCAAACGTCCACAGGAACTCAGGAGCAATCTGCTGCGACCCGCCGCCAAGCTGAGGATTCTGTACATCCTCCTTCTTCGTAACGGGTCTCGTTGGGACCTCAGGCGGGAAAGCGAGTGGCGTGACCCACTTGTCAATATCCGCCTCGGTCAGCTTGTCGTGAATCTGGTCACAACGCCGATAGCCTTCGGCCCGGGAGTGAGCCGACACAGAAAGCACAGGCGCAGCAACGCTCGCTGCCTGCAGAAATTTCCGTCGATCCATGGTCCTGCCCCGTTAGACGATGATCGTTATTTAAGAGCTGCTCTGATTGTTGCCAACCAACGGCGTTCGGCCGCGCCGCTGATCCTAATTTGTTATCTTCCCGGAAGGCAAGGATTCCACACGGCGACACTCAAGCATTTTCTAGATCAATCTCTTCCTACTGAACACGCGTACAGCACATCAATCCAACGCCACAGAAATCTTCGGGACGCGTTAAACGGGAGTAGTCAATGAGCGGCCAACGGCGGGCCTTTACTTCTACGGATCGGCCTTTCACCTGCCAGTAATGCCCTAATCCAGTTTTAGACACCACCTTAGTACTTCCGGAATTGCAAAAAGAAAAGAGCCGGCTGTGGGGCAGGCTCTTTCCGCTGGGGGCATCAGATGTGTGAATTGGGTCTCGCCGGTTACGGCAGGGTTGGAGGTGGTGCTGTTGTGAGTGGTGGAGGTGCGATTCCGGGCAGTGGCGGATTCTGGATTCCGGCTGAGCCTGGTGGCGGAGCCAGCTGAACTCCAACATCGTTCATCAGGTGGTGCAGAGTGGATTCGATCATGTCCATTTTGGAAAGAATTCCCAGCTGACCCACCTGGAAATGATGACGGCGAGACCAGGTTCTGACGTCGTCCTGCAGGTGATGAAACAGCGAATCCATTCCGTTCAGACGACTGCGAATCGCATCCCGATCAGATGCGTGCTCGGCTTCATGAATGAATTTCGCTGTCTGGTACAGCTGGTAGCCTTCAGCATAGGTTTCCTGAAAACCGGGGTTGTGCTGATAGTTGTAGTGCAGATCCAGCAGAAAGTCGTTGCACAGCGTCTCCAGTCGCGATGCGAGATCATCCACGTGTGAGAAGCTGCCAAATGCCACGGCAACGGGCCTCTGAGCAGTATACGTCCCGCCGATTGATGCTGTCTGCGGCGTGTAGTAGTAGGTGTTGTTGTGGGCGTGATACATCCCGGAATGAGCAGACTGCCCGCTGTACGGAACGATGTACGTTGAATTCTGATGGATCACATCGTGATGAATGTTGCCAATCACATGGCCGTGCGAATCACGAATGATGTGGTCGTGGTGGTCGATGTGATAACCAGGCGTGTACCGATTCTGAAATGTGTTGTGGTTGTGGTTGTGGTTGTGGTTGTGGTTGTGGTGCATGTGTTGCGCCGACGCGTGATGAGTCAGAAAAATCATCGCGCATCCGACGACCAGTGAACGAATCCGGCCCATGGTGAAATTCTCCTTGTGTAAACGGTCGTTGAAGATCAGAACCTGGGTCTCTGGTCTGTTCAGGGTAACAATCGGGAATCTGCTTTGAATACCGCCAGGTGTCTGCTTCTCTGAGGAGAACGAAAAAGGTCGCCGAGTCTTCCCGGCGACCATCAAGAATTTTTCGAAATTCCTGCATTCGCAGTCTACGGAGCAAATTCCGGTACCTGCGGCACGGTACTGGCGGGTCCCGCAACGGAAGGTGACGTCGCCGGAGGGCAGTAGGGAGCTGCTTCGCAAGTTGAGCAGACCGGAGCCGTTCTCACAGTTCGCTGCGGAGCAATGAAGATCGGAACACGATACATCACCGGCACGACATAAGCCTGGTATCCCACCGCCGGATAGGCCCCGTAACCGCCGAGTCCGCCCAGTTGAGCTCCGTAGCCCATGCCATACCCGCCTGCCAGCGGAAGACCGTATCCACCGGCGTTTCCGTAGTTCTGCTGAGCTGGCGCGGAATACGAATAGAAGTAATTGTTGTAGTGATAGCCCTGTGCCATTCCAACATCGCAAAAGGCACCCAAAGCCAGAATCATTGTCAGCAGTCGCAGCATCGTACTCTCCGTATTCGTCCGGGGTCTGGAGTTCCGCGGTAAACTCACCGCTGTCTTTTCAATCTACCCACACCGCGTAGTTATGTCGAACTGTTGCCGGACAAGTCCACGAAAATCCGGGATTTTCCGGAAAACCATTGGCCATTGAGCGATTCATTCCGTCATGGCCGGTCGCGTTTTCGAGGGCGTCGAGGGCCAGGTTCTTTGGGGGGAGCGTTCGCTTTGGCCTCTTTGGCGGCACGGATAATATTGAGGATACCGCCGGTGATGGCTTCTGACGCCGCAGGATTTGGGCCGGCTCCGGCGGGGTTGGATGCCGCAGAACTGATCAAATCCATCACCGCCCTTCCAACGGGAGGAGGCGGCTGGCTTCCGTTTTCGGGACTGACGTTTCGAGCCAGCTGATCAACGACAGACATCCCGGGCGGATTCATCATTTTCGGCTCGCTGACCGTCCCCTGAACCCGCATCTGGACAGGAGCACTCAGCATTTTCGCGATCCCCGCCAGCACTGGGTTCGGCGAATTCACCTGCGGAGGCTGCAGCGAGAAGACCAGATCCAGCCGTTCGTCCAACCCAACGGTCCCGGAAGACGAAATCAGCATTTGTCCCGCCAGATCCGGCAGCAACAGCGCCAGACCTTCGTGATACACTCCCTGCTGATCGACGCGAAACTGAACCGCTGAGTCCCGCATGACCTGCAAACGGCTCGGAACATCACGTCCTGAAACCTGCCCGATCAGCTGGCTGACCTGAATCGCCCACTCCTGTTTCAGGCGAGCGGTGACGTCGTGAAATACAGCCTGACCGTGAACCACCGGAAACGATTTCTCCTCGGCATCCAGCTGAACGCGAATCGGTTCGACGAACAGGCTTACGGTTCCGTTCAGTTCTGTGGTCTGAGCAAACACGGGAGCGATCAGAGCGAGATTCTGCTGAGTATGCAGGTCTGAAAGCTGTTCGTGATCGAGGACCGTCATGCCGTCGATCGTCAGCCAGCGCCCGCTGGCTTCTTGCTGAATTCGGCCCTGAACATTCAGATCGTCCACATCCACGATCGGTATTTCGCGCCATGGAACGCTGAGAGTGACACTGCCTGACTGCACTGAAAAATCCAGCGGCGGCGGGACGGCTTTCGACTTCTTCGTTGTTTGCGTCATCTCTGGAAATTCCAGCGGCAGCCGGCCCTGATCATCCAGGGAAATTGACAACCTGGGCTCAACAACGGTGAAGGTCCCCGCATGTCTGCCGGTCAGCAAACTCAGGAGAGACTTCGAAGTCTGAATGGAACGAATCCGGCACGTCACTTCGCCTTCGGGGTCCGAGATGGTGACGTTGTCGAAGCGGATCGCTGTCAGCCAGCCACCGGACCCGGATTCCGAAACGGCATGCAGCCCGGCTTTTTCCAGGCGAGCATTCAGCAGGCTGTCGCGCCAGGAAGAGTTCATGACTGCCGACGGAAGCAGACCAATGGTGGTCACCAGAATGCCGCTCAGCGCCGTGGACGTGACAATCGCGCGCCGCCAGCGCTGTCGGGATGTCGTTGACGGTTGAGCGTGAGAAGATTCCATGAGATGTGCTTTCTCTGCGTCCATTTTCAGAAGTGCTCTCGGAAACAGGCCGACGACCGGAACACCTGTCAGCCCGCTGACGGTTTCTCTGGACGGGGGACTTCCTGTCTGATGGAACCCGTTTTTCCGACGCCGTCTGCGTATTCTATGATTTTGCTTGCCCGAAGTCATCAGGGAAGTCCGTCTGACTGTGGCATCTCAGTTCCGATCGCGATAGCATCACAGAGTGGAATTCCCCGAGTTTCCCGGCCTGAATGCTCGTCCGCCGTTCGCTCAACTGAATCTTCGTCTTCCAGGTTCCGCCATGAAATTACTTGTGACTCAATTGATTCTGTCCGTGATGTGTCTGTCTGCCTGCTGTCTGAATGCACAAGCTGACGGAGTGACCTTTGCGGAACAGCCGGAAGGCAGACTGCAGGTCATGATTGATGGGAAGGATTTCTGCACGTTCAACACCGGCGATCAGTGGAACAAGCCGTTCGTCTTCCCGATGCACACCGCCAGTGAAAAGAATGTGCTGAGAACAATCGTGCCGACACAGGCCGAACAGGGCAGTGCCAAAGACGGAACCGATCACTTTCATCACAAAGGTGTTTGGGTTGGCGTGGATTCTGTGAATGACGAGAAGCTGAATTTCTGGCATGAAGAATCCCGCGTCGACTGTCAAAAGATTGAACACACCGTCGCCGAAAATGGCGTTGGGATTGTCACACTGACGAGTGTCTGGCTGCAGGAAGACAAGCCTCTGATGAACGAAGTGACTCAGTACACCATTCATCCCAACCGTCTGCTGACCTGTCGCATTGAACTTTCTGCCGTTGACCGTGACGTCACTTTCCATGACACCAAGGAAGGGTTCTTCGCCGTCCGAGTTGCTCATTCCATGCGGGAGATGGAAGGTGGTCGCATCTCCAACGCTGAGGGTCTGAAGGGAGAAAAAGACTGCTGGGGAAAAACCTCTCCGTGGGTCGACTACGTCGGCGAAGTGGATGGTCAGACAGTCGGAGTTGCTCTGATGGACGCGCCGGAGAACTTCCGCAAATCGCGATACCATGTTCGAGCCTACGGGTTGTTCGCCATCAGTCCATTCGGTCCTTCCAGGTACAGCAATGGCCGTGAAACTGAGTCTCCCGTGACGCTCAGCCCGGGGAAGGAAAATCTGAAGCTGACCTACGGTCTGTATGTTCACGACGGCGATACAGAAGCCGGCGGTGTCGCTGCGGCGTACCAGCAGTTTCTGAAGGCTGTGGCTCCGAAATAGCTCATGTCGTTCAGACTGACACGGCAGCAGCGACTGCGAACAACGGAAGAATTCAGGGCATGTTTCGAAGGTGGCTATCGAAGCGGCGATGATCACCTTCAGTTGTTTATTCGTCGGAACGGGCTGCGTTTCAGCAGGCTGGGACTAAGCGTTTCCAAACGTCACGGAAACGCTGTCGCCCGCAACCGAAAGAAGCGCCTGTTGCGGGAAGCGTTTCGTCTGAACCAACACGAACTGCCCGGAGGAATCGATATCGTCTGCGTTCCCTGTCAGCGCGCGGATTCCACGCTGCAGGACTACGCTCGCTCGCTGCTGAAACTTTGCGACCGCCTGCACCGAAAACTCCCCCCCGCAACCGGCGAGCCGTCAGGGTAAACTGACGCTGCCTGATCTCCGGTCTTCACACCGTTGGCAGCACCTGATTCACGGATGCAGGTGCTGCATCAGAAGTGCCAGGTGAGCAGGCAGCCAGTCGTGAGTTGTTGCGACTCCGTGACCGAAGACAGATGTTTCCAGTTCCGTGCCTACCGGAGTCTGCAAACCGCTTCCCACATATTCCAGCAGCAGATTCAGTCCATCCTGGTGGCAGCGAGTTCCGGTTTTCCAGCGCGCACACAGATTGCGCAGACGTTCTGAAGCGACCAGCCGGACATCCAGAGTCAGTTCCGGAGGTTCCAGTCCGGCTTCCAGAAGATCATTCAGCCGACGATTGACTGCTTTCGACGTCGGAGGCGAAACGTCTGTTCCCGCAATCGCAAACGCCTGTACCCAGTCGCCCCATGTTGCAGCGGTCATGTCGTGCAGTCGATGTGGTGGGAACAGGGGCTGAGTTCGAAAAGGAGCCTCATCACTTCCGCGGCGATGATGCAGCAGATGGATCAGCTGGCGATATCCGTCCGGGTCCCAGCCGTAACGCACCGGAGTTCCGAACGCCGCAAACACAACCGACGCCGCCCAGGGATGCGGCGCTGGAGCCGCAGCCAGAATTTCGGCGGCTCGCTGCCAGTGATCTGCGTCCTGACCGGCAGCCTCGAAAAATTCCGCAACAGCAGCGCGATGATTGGCCAGCAGGTTGCTCAGCAAAGCGAAACCGTTTCCGGCATGAGAATGCCCCCAGAACAAAATTCGGTCTGCTTCTGTCGGCTGAACACTGTCCAGATGGCACAGCAGCCTGACCGCCAGATCGGCTCGAGCCAGATGGTGGTTCTGCCCGCTCCATGTCGGGTGCAAAAGACATACTTCAGGATCTGTCCCCACCAGTTGCTGGAACAGCTCACGATAGTCGTCCGTGTAGTTGCCGCGATCTCCGGTGACGGACGAACGCACCTTCTGCAGCCGATCGTTGATGGCTGCACTCAGCAGACTCAGCGGCTTCTGAAGCGCAGGCTGAGATTCTCCCAGCTGATGCATGATCTCTGCCACCGCGAACGGATCGTCGCCCATGAACGTGCCATGCACCAGCACGACCTGGCGAATTCCATAAGCGTGATGCAGCTGACTGAAATCGATGTCAGCTCCGTCCGAGATTTCCAGTCGGCAGAATCGGGGTTCCGGATTCGGCTGAGTCGGATAGGGCTGATGACGAAAGTCGTTATGAGTCGGCATGGGAACGATCAGAAACGAGCAGCACCGGGCGTTGAATACAGAACATCATCAAAACAGATCCGTCACCATTCCGTTCGTGGCGGCCGGAAGATTATAGTCGCGAGCAGATTCAACGGGAACGAACCATCATTTCAAGGCGATCTGCAATGTTCGCTTTTGATCGGCAGCGAATTCTGAATGAAACGGAAATTCGATTTCTGGAGTGTCATGATTCACTGCCTTCCACCAGCATGCTTGCAGCGGAACTTCTGGAAGATCTGCTTGACCGAGCGCCGGCACTGGTCCTGGCAACAACTCAGACAGCAGGTCGCGGCCGAGGCAGCAACGTCTGGTGGGCTGGCACCGGAGCACTCACCTTTTCAGTCGTTCTGGAAATCGACCGACAGGACATCAGCACGCACTCAGCCCGCCTGCCTCTTGGTTTCGCTGGCAACCGGAATTGCCGTGCGGGATGTTCTGGCAGAACTCACTGGAGGGCGACCTGTGGACATCAAGTGGCCGAATGATGTGCTGGTGAATGACAGAAAGATCTGCGGCATTCTGACTCAGCAGTCCACGCTCAGCGGACGCATCGGGCTGATCATCGGAGTGGGAATCAACGTCAACAACAGTCTGTCAACGGCTCCGGACGACATCCGTCAACGAGCAACTTCCTGCATGACCTGACCGGAGGAAGTCTTGATCTGACGGATGCGTGGTTCAGGTCCTGCAGCACCTCTTTCAGCGCCTGAACGAATGTCGAACAGCACCGAAACAGCTGATCACAGCATTGAACCGCCACAGCGTCCTGAACGGGTGTCAGGTCACGATTTCCGGAGCCGACCAGGAGCATCAGGGAACCTGCATCGAAGTTGCTGACGACGGTGCACTGCTGCTGATGTCCCCAACCGATGGCCTCAGGAAAATCATTTGAACCGTAACTTATTGGCACGCCTCACCTGGACACGATGCAGAACCCCAACGACGTCCACTTCAACGCGGCAGGATACGATTTTCTGGGCGGCAAGGTCGCTGAAGCAATTACCGAAGTCCTGAAATAGAACAGATTCAACGTCATGAAATCCTTCCCTGCTGCAGTCCTTTTTGTGCTGGCATCGCTGACGATCATTTCGTCCGCGCCTGCCGCGGATCGTCCCAATATCGTGTTCTTTCTGGTTGACGACATGGGCTGGATGGACAGCACGCCGTATGGATCGCAGTACTACGAAACTCCCAACATGCAGCGGCTGGCGGAACAGTCGATGCGATTTACGGACGCGTATGCTCTACCGCTGTGTTCGCCCACCCGAGCTTCGATTCTCAGCGGGCAGTATTCGTCACGGCATCGAGTCACCTCGGCCAGCGGTCATCAACCGGCGGCCCCACCGGATGCGTCTCCCTATCCGGACAAGGCTCCGCGAGACAAACAGTTTCTGTATGCCAACAGTCAGAATTATCTCGACCCGGATCTGCCGTCGCTGGCAAAAGTCCTGAAGCAGGCCGGCTACACAACCGGACATTTCGGCAAGTGGCATCTCGGATTGAGTCAGCAGCACTGGCCGGACAAGCACGGCTTTGACGTCGCCTTTCATGCTCAGCCGAGTCCCGGGCCGCCGAACTACTTTTCGCCCTACGGCGTTCATCCGGACGGCAAACCTTCCGGGCGAAATCATGTCGGCACCATCACCGATGGTCCGGACGGCGAATACATCACCGATCGTCTGACCGACGAAGCTCTGAAATTTGTCGATGCCAACAAGGACCGTCCGTTCTTTCTGAACTTCTGGCACTATGGTGTGCACGGACCATGGGGCCACAAGGAAGCGTACACGGCCGAATTCTCAAAGAAGACCGACCCGCGTGGTCAGCAGCGGAACCCGATCATGGCGTCGATGCTGAAAAGCGTCGATGAAAGTCTGGGGCGGCTGATCGATCGGCTGGAGCAACACAGCCTGGCCGACAACACACTGTTCATTTTCTATTCAGACAATGGCGGCAACGTTCACAGCCGCACGTTCGATGATCAGAAGATTGTAAACGTGAAGGAAGGCCACCCGCAGTTTGCTGCGATTCAGGACTGGCGAAAGTGGGCCGGCGGTGAACCTCCCACAAACAACGCACCTCTGCGGGAAGGCAAGGGCCGCATCTACGAAGGTGGACAGCGAGTACCGCTGATGATTCGCTGGCCAGGACGCGTTCCGGCCGGTTCGACCAGCGATGCCGTGGTCGGTCCTATCGACATGTACCCCACCATTCTGGAAGCGGCCGGAATCCAACAGCCTGAGAACCACATCGTGGACGGCGAATCGCTGCTTCCGGTTCTGAAACAAACAGGTTCTCTGAAGCGCGAAGCTTACTTCACCTGGTTTCCACACCTGATCCCGGCAGTCTCCGTACGACACGGCGACTGGAAGCTGATCCGCCGCTTTGAACCTCATCGCGACTACCCCGATGTCCTGGAACTCTACAACCTGAAGGAAGACATCGGCGAAACAAAAAACCTGGCCGACCAGAGGCCGGAACTGGTCCAACAGCTCAATGCGCTGATCGACCAGTTCGAAAAACAAACCAATGCCCTGGCCCCCAAACCCAACCCGGCCTATGCCGCGGCCGCAACCGCCCACAGCGAAGATCCGACGGAAGGACTGGTGGCTCGCAGTTGTCAGTTGGTCAAAGTCGACGGCGCCATTCGAGTCGTCGGCAACGGTCGTCTGCCGTTCCTGGGTACGGCCCGAGTCCGCCTGAATGGACCACTGAAACTGACACTGGTCGCTCGCAGTGAATCCGGCGGAACCGCCGGCATTCACTGGAAGACCACCGGCCAGGATGACTTCCCCGAAACCGGTCAAAGCGTCAACTACCAGCTTCCCGCCGGAAACTCATGGCAGGAAGTTACCGTCGACCTCCCGATCAAAGGCAACCCACAAATCATCCGCCTGTACCTGCCCGCCGAAAAGTCCCCCGTCGAACTCCGTTCCATCCGCTTCCGCAACGATCGAGACCAGGAGAAACAGTGGTCGTTCGCCGAAGTGACACAGTAAGCCGGTCACCGAATATACTCCTGTCGGATTCGGCGTCCCATGGCGATTACGGAACAGACGGTTAATCAAGGGGCGGGGAAGAAAACCCAGCCAGTGACGCAGAACCCCGAAAACAGCAGGCCAGACAGGTACGCGACCGGAACGAATCGGAAACAAATCCGTTGACCAACGCCCGCTGAATCTTCCAATCATCCGGATAGGGCGACACCTGAATCGAAATCCGAGACCAGTCGAAAAGAAAACGCTCAGGCCAATCCAGCCTGAGCGTTCAGTCTGATGTGAACCTTCGACCACGCCGAAGTTGTTGTCATCAAGCCTGCTTCATTGCAGCAGCCAGAACCTGCGAGGTGCTTTCCCGCATGATCCGAGGATCAACCAGTTCGCCCTTCAGCAGAGTTGCTCGGACATCTTTGCCGGAGATGAACACAGGCTTCTCGTCTTTGTGCTTTTCCATCAGGTCAACTCGACCGATGGAATCATAGTAGGCCGCAAAGCCGACATTGATGGGAGTGATCTTCAGGTCGCCATTCAGGTTGTTGAAGATTTCCTGTGCATCGAAATCGCCCCAGATGGCCGTGCCGTCTTTGTAAGGAGCATCGGCATGTTTGCGACCAATTACGATATGAGTGTAGCCCATGTTCTGGCGGTAGATGCCGTGCATGATGGCTTCCTTGGGGCCGCCATAAAACATTTTGATGTCCAAACCCAGCAGCAGCACTCGGTCGGGAACCCGGTCGCTGCGGTCCTTCCACAGTTCGGTGTCGCTGTCACCTTCACCCAGACCTCGAGTCTCAATCAGCTTCTCATAGGTTTCCATCCGAATCTCGGCACTGACATCATCTCCCTTGGTTTCACCGATCAGCGGATTCAGCACAGCCCCGGCGTTTTTGCCCTGACGCAGCAGTTCTTCAAGTCCGTAAACCAGAGCGTACTCGTGAGCTCGGTGCAGCGGATTGCGAGTCTGAAACGCCACGACTGCGTCCCAGCCCATTTCTGCCAGCTTTGCTCGGACTTCCCGAGGTGTCAGAACGTATTTACCGAAGGCCGAGTTTTTGGATTGAGGCAGAGCCTTCAGGGTTCCGCCAATCAGATGGGTCATGTCCTTGTCATTGACCAGAACCATGTCCGCTCCCGGATGATCAGTCCGTTCGGTCAGGTAGACACTCTTCAGATAACGCGGCTTATCCCACTCGTAAACGTCGCTGACGTCGACAGTGGCCACGATGTTTCCGGCAGGGCAGGTGAGAGCGACTTTCTGGCCCACCTTCAGTTTGGCAGCCAGGTCGGCGCTGACAGGAAACGCAATTGGAATCGTCCAGGCATACTTTGTACCGCCTGACGTGATGGTTGCGTCATCCAGCACCTGATTCCACTGCTGGGAATTCATGGGACCGGTGAGCGGGCTCAGCGTTCCGTCAGCGATTCGATAGACGCTGGACAGGTCAGCCGCAGAGACCGGAACCTTTGTCAGCGTGGCCGCCTCCGCCAGGAATGCTGCCTTTTCGGCTTCCGGAACAGTGCAACAAACAGGGGCTGACAGACCACCGTGAGGGACGATCAGGTCGGACATTCTGAACTAACTTTCTGCTGACAAAACGGAAATTCCAGGACGCGTCTCAAGACAATGTGCACGCGTAGTGAGGCAGACGGTAGGAAAACGGCCTGGGCAGGTCAAGAACTTCTCAATCCAGGGAACTGATTCGGGATCGGTCCCGGAAAATGATCCCGGACAGTCTCAGACCAGGTTCCAGAATCATCGCCACCGACGAATGCCTCGATTTGTTGCCTGTATGTAACCAAAAACACGGGATTTCCAGGTTTTCGTCTGCGCCAGTGGGATTCGCGACGTACGCACAACGACGGATTTCTGTCCGGTGAACGCACGCGTGATCGCGTCGTTGAGTCGGTTGAGACAGAGTTTCCGACGTCAGGCATCCAACCTGTCGTTGGAATTTCTGCCGTTAACAGTCTGAGTTTTCACACACTGAAAGTTGGCCGATGGCGAAATGCCTTGTGACCGGCGGGGCCGGGTTTATTGGGAGCCACCTCACCGAGAAGCTTCTGCAGCAGGGCCATGAGGTTGTTGTGCTGGATAATCTCAGCACGGGCCGGGCGGTGAATCTGCAGCACGTCGCCGACCACCCGGCGCTGGAAATCAGGACCGGCTCAATCACTGACCCGGTTTTGCTTTCTGAGGCCGCTCACGGCGTCGATGCGATCTATCATCTGGCAGCAGCAGTGGGTGTCAAGCTGGTCGCGGACGATCCGGTGCGCACCATCGAAACGAACATTTACCCCACAGAACAGCTGCTTCGAGTGGCGGCTCAGGGAAATGTCCGTAAGTTTTTTCTGGCTTCCACCAGCGAAGTCTACGGCAAACATCCCGGCGAAGCGTGGGTCGAAGACGACGACCTGCATCTGGGCCCCACGAGTCGGCCTCGCTGGGCCTACGGCTGCAGCAAAGCCATCGATGAATTCCTGGCACTGGCATATCACCAGAAATACGGTCTGGGAGTGACCATCGGGCGATTCTTCAACGTCGTGGGACCCCGGCAGGTCGGTAATTACGGGATGGTGGTCCCCCGCTTCGTCGAAGCTGCACTCAAGGGCGGGCCGGTCACCGTTTACGACGATGGTTCCCAGGTTCGCTGTTTCGGCCACGTCAGTGAAGTGGTTGACTGCGTGATGGCGCTTGTCAATGAAGATAAAGCCGTGGGCCGAGTCTTCAACATCGGCAGTGATCAGGCCGTGTCCATTCTGGAACTGGCTCAGACCGTCATCAGCAAAATCAACCCGGATGTTCAGATCCGCTTCGTCCCCTACCGGGACGCTTACGGAGATGACTTCGAAGACGTGCAGCGTCGAGTCCCCAACACCGACCGCCTCTACCAAACCATCAACCGCCGCCCATCAATGCCATTGGATAAGATCCTGGATGACATCATCAGGTGGAAGAGGGAGTCCATTCAATCCTAATCCGACGTAGGCGGCGCCATACTCCACTCGAGCTGACGGTCGGGATGTCTGCTGCGTCAATCAGAAAAGATGTGCGTCCATGTGTTTTGGTAAGAAGCCAATTGGCTTCTGCACAAGGATTTGACAGCATCATGACAGCGCACTGCAGATTCGCTGAAGGGTCTCTTTGGGGGCTGTCACGCGGGAATTTGAGAGCTCATATTTGAGAGCTCATATTTGAGAGCTCATATTTGAGGGTTAATTTCCTCCCGGGTTCCGAGGAAACCGGTTGTGATTTTCCTGGCTGCGACAAATCGCGGACTGGCGAGGCGTTTCGGGTTTGCGATCGGGCTGTGATTGAAGAACACTACCCGGCAGAGTGCCCTTCCAATTTACCGAAGTTCAGCCGTTTCGCCAGTCCGGGTGATTTGACCGCATCATGAAAATTCAGCAGTTACTTGAACACTACGGTGTTCGCATCAATCCATTCAGTCAGGAAGACGCTCAGGCCGACCACATTTTCCAGCAGCATTGTGCCACGTCGATTTACCATCCAGCGTGGGACAAGGTGGTCGGTGACAGTGGCAATCCGTCCACCAGCATTGTGTTTGGCGAGAAGGGAGCAGGAAAGACGGCGATTCGCCTGCAGCTGGTTCAGGCGATTCAGGATTACAACGTCGCCCATCCGCAGTCACGCGCATTCGTCATCAGCTATGATGATCTCAACCCGTTCCTGGACACCTTCCGCGATCGTTTATCCGGTCGCCGAAGACAGCCCGACAAAGCACTGAAGGAATGGCGTCTGTGGGATCACATGGATGCTCTGCTGACGCTGTCGACCCGACGATTGTGCAATGTTGTGGCCGACGAACATGCTTCGGATCCTGATTTCAAAGTGCAGCAGCTGAAGGAATTGCCTCGGCTGCGAAAACGTGATCTGCTGATGCTGGCGGCCTTCTATGATCAGTCGTCGGATCAGTCTCATGAACGACGCTGGACGAAAATCAAGAGCCGCATCGGATTCCTGTCACCGACGGCTCACTGGCGCCTGTTTCTGGGTATTCTGATCACCGTAGTGACGCTGGGAACCGTTGCCCGGAAGGCGGGTGGCATTTCCGGGCTGGCAGAATCGATGAAACAATGGTGGATCTACGCCATCATTGTTGCCGGCTGGCTGCCGTGGCTCAGGCGATATGTCACGCTGTGGTGGCGAGCTCGGCAGGTGGCTCGGCAG
Organism: Planctomycetaceae bacterium; assembly: GCA_041398865.1. GTDB lineage: Bacteria > Planctomycetota > Planctomycetia > Planctomycetales > Planctomycetaceae > Fuerstiella. Next base: position 142,176 of record JAWKTY010000012.1, on the reverse strand, counting down.
GTCCGCATTCTGGATCATGGAATTGGTCCGCTGCGACGGATTCTCGGTCGATTTCCGGCGAAGGAACTGGACGGTCAGCCGATGCCGTCCCGTGATCGCAGCGACGACCGTTACGAACTGATGGCGAAGCTGCAGCGCATTCTGCAGCCTTTGGGGTTCTCAAGTATTCTGGTGCTGGTTGATCGAGTCGACGAACCTCATCTGATCAACGGATCGGCCGAACGGATGAAAGATTTTCTGTGGTCCATGTTCGACAACAAGTTCCTGAAGCATCCCGGAATCGGCTTCAAGATGCTGCTGCCTCGGGATGTCGTTTTCTTTCTGGAACGGGAGGAAAAGGAGTTCTACGAACGTTCCCGACTGGATAAACAGAACCTGATCAAGAGTCTGGAATGGACTGGCGAGTCTCTGCTGGACATGGCAACCAACCGGCTTCGAGCCTGCCTGAGCGAAGATGGAAACGCTTCACTGGCGATTCGTGACTTCTTTGCGGACGATGTTTCTGAACAGGAACTGATCAGCAAGTTCGGACGGCTGCGAGTTCCTCGACATCTTTTCCGCTTTCTGTACCGCCTGCTGACCGACCACTGCAACAAGTCGACGGAAGACAATCCTCAGTGGAAGATCAGCCACGAAACGCTCGAAACCTGTATGGCCGGTTATCAGCGCGAACTGGATGCCATGGACCGAGGTCTGGGGACCGGCTGATTCGCGTTCAAACAGATCGGTGTTGGTTCACTCGCCGGTCGGCAACTGGTTTAGGCGAATGATCAGTTGGTTCGTACCGTTTCGTCGCGGAAGGGGTCACGAGTCCGGAGTCCTTTCGTGGTCAGCCACGGGACGTTTCAACCAGCTGATGGCTGCGTCTGAATCCATGACGGCTGAATCGCTGCAGAATCTGACTTTCCCGTGTCACCACGCAATTGGAGTTCAGGACAGCACTTGTGCATATGTGCTCAGGGCCGAAGGTCCGAGCACAGCCCTCTGCAGGGGTCGCACGGCCCCGGAGGGATGAAATCAGCGCGGTGAGGCCTGAAGGGCCGACACAAATCACTGTTGTGTCGGCCTTTCGGGCCTTGACAACGAAGTGCATTCTCGCCGGTGGCTGACGCCACCGGCCAGAGAATATCGGCCCCTTCCGGGCCTGTATCACCGGTGTGCCTGACTCGAACCTGGAACTGGCCAGTCCGTCCGGACCGTGTCGTCGAGGATGAAGTCGCGAATCCCTGCCCGGGACTTTCTGGATCGTCGTTCGCGGAGACAATTGAATCTGCCGATCGCCTTACAGCCGCTCGGTGACGGGCATGTCCACCACAGCAGTCACGGGCGGCTGGTTCAGAATCAGCACCAGAACCTGCCGGAGTCGATTCGCGCGACCATCAGCAGCGCCCGGACAGCGAGCACGGAATGATCAGACAGCCCCAGGACCGGCAACGTCGCCAGCTTTCCGGAACAGCGTTCCTCGCTGACTGACTCGGCGAGCAACGCTGAAGAATGCGGCTGCCAGCCAAGATCGACCTTGCCAGCAGCAGCAGCGTGACAACCCGGTTCATCCGCACGCTTTGCTGCGGATGGCCGGGGCAGCCTGTCGTTCCAGAGCTTCCGGGAATTCAATCAGAGCGTACGTCTGCCTCATTGAATGGTCACCGTCTGCGGCCGCAGCGACCTCAGGCGATTCCGTGCTCTCTGCGCTCGACCGCAGCGCGCGTTGCGGTAGTGAAATCCGAACAAGTTTTCCCAGTCTGCAGGCCACCCAGTTCGCGACGAGCCAGCTGGCGAATGTGATTCTGCAGAGCATCGTTGACGGGCTGCTGCAGCCGCATCTTCCGGCGACTCTGACGCGGGGAACCATTCGCGACTTGACGACAAGCTGCCCAACCTTGGGATGATCAATCATTCGGGCAGCGGAGCTGTACCGGCGACGAACGAATTCCGGACTTTCAGCGAATAGATTCGATGGTGCTGTTGCTTCGTGGTCGACCTCAGCACGGTTGAAGATTCTGGGCGTCAGCGATCCGACCCAGGCGATTCAGCATTCGCGACGATTCAACCACCGTCTGCGACAGTGTCGAAACCGCTGACGGAGTCAGAGCCTGCCGCAACAGCGTCCCGAAGCAACGGCTGCGAGTTCCCGGCCCGGTTGGCGGAAATCGGCACCATCCTTCGTAGACCTGTACTGCAGCTGGTTCAGATCCTTCAACAGCTCTGAATCAGCATTCAGAAGCACCACCTCAGCTGCTCTTCCGTCAGAATCAGGTAACGAACATCCAGGCGGATCAGGCTCTGAAACACCCGATTCTGACGGGCAGTGACATCACCAATGGAAGCCGTGGTGTTGTCCTCTTCAGCAGCACCCGGTGTGGGCTCATCGGCGTGACGACAGACACCGCGAACCGCAGAGCGAAGTGCCGCAGGCTCGTTCTGATGTCTGTGAACAGCGGCGGTGCGAATCAGCAGCAGCATGATTCCCGGCAACGACCGACGTCCCGCAAAAGCGGATCGCGTTCTGAAGAAATCGGGCAACAACAATAACTCGATGTCGCCAGAGGGCAGACATTGCAAAAATGCGGTCAGACACAGCAGAGCTGTCACGGCAGCGGTGGCGGCCAGAGTCAGCCCGGCCATCCAGCAACAGAATCAGTGATCCCAGGAAGAAGACGATCATCCGGCGAACCTCCTGCCTGCGCTATCAACGCCGTCGTCCGGACTGCGGTCAGAGGCGCAGCCGAGTGAACCACGCATGGCCGGTTTCGGCAAAGTTCTGACTTGAATGAATGATCCACGGCATCAGTTCAGACTTAATTCAGTTGTGCTGCTTCACGACCGACCACAGACGGCTGCGTAGGACAGTCGCCGGCCTCATCGCAGGCTCCCGTTGTGGCCTCCGTTCTTCCAGCGGGTCCATCCGGAAGACAGCTGCACAACCACTTGAAATGTTGCTTGCCCCATATTTGCTCAAGAGCATCCGGAAACGCATGATCCTGCAGCATTCCGGCCACCACAACACCGACAAGCAGTGTCAGCAAAGCGCTGGAAACCCGAAATCGAGACCGCCGGAAACTGTCAACCTGCCACCACCAGCGTCGCAGAATGAACAACCCGCAAAGAAGGTCATGAAACAGGCGATTGTGGGAAAACCACTTCCGTCAGAAATCAGAATACGTCCCACAAGCATCTGTTCGCCGTGAACCCGCCCCTGAAACAGTGCCTCGTGATCAATCAGCAGATACCTCGGCAACACGGCTGCCACATAGCCAACGCCCAGCCCGACAAATCCAGCGTGATCCTTCTTAACAGGCTTTCCCTGGACGTACTCAGCGGACGGAATGATCAGACCACATGCGGCCAGCATCGTCACAGTGCCGAAATACATGGCCTGAGCTTCGTTCTGCAGCAGATTCGTGGTTGCATAAACGGCAAGTGTCACCAGAGCCGCAGAAACAAGTGATACGGACACCGATGTGGACAGATCAGTCGCTCGCTGTCGGCGCGACAGCTGTCGAGGCGTGAAGCGCGGCGGACTTTGTGGAGCCAAAGTCGCCGATGAGTCTGGCGGAATGGTGTTCGCGACTCGCTGCTCCGCAGCAGCCGGGCAGGCTTTGTAGTGGTCGCTTGAGGAAAACCGAGAGCTCCGCGGAGGTTGTCTTTGTGGGCTCGGTCGGCCATAAGGAATCCTCGTCGCGTCGGCTGGAAAGCAGGTTGTCGCCGGTGACAGCGGTCGGCAACTGATACCCCAGATGAGCAACTCCTCCGATCATGCCTCCGGCGGCAACGGGGCGCAACGGGCCGGATTCAATCACCAGCAGCGGCACACGACGCCGCCGACACCCACTGCAGCGGCGGCGCAGCGAGAATTCCAGAAAGACGCCAGAGCAGCCGCTCCGGTTTTGGCTCCGACGGGAGCCGCGGCCGCTCTGGATCTCAGAGGAATCGGGGCAGGCGAAGGCAGATCAATGACGGTATCTTCTTCGATCCGGAATCTCTTCCCGGCCGGACGCACAGAAACTTCCTCAGGGCGCGGGTGAGTTTCAGAACTGGATCGAGCAACAGGGATCGGAGCATTCAGGTCCACACCGACCACGGCTGTCCGAAATCGCAGTTCCAGGTCTTCGACGGAATTGACCCGGCGTTCGGGATCTTTTTCCAGAGCGGCACCAATGACGGGACGCAGTTTCTCCGGCAGCACCGACAGGTCCGGATCTGCGGTCAGATGCTTCATCAGAATCTCGGCCGTCGTCTGTCCTTCAAACGGCACTGTTCCCGTCAGCATTTCGTACAGCATGATGCCCAGAGCGTACACGTCGACTTCGCGACCATATCGCCCGCGAGCGACTTCGGGGGCCATGTAGTAAACCGTGCCAACACTCTGTGTCTGAGCACTGCGGCGGCTTTCGGAGATATACTTGGACAGACCGACGTCGCCCACTTTCACCAGCGAGTGGTCTCGGAACACGTTCGCGGGTTTCAGATCGCGATGCACGATTCCCCGATCATGCAGAAAGCTCAGGCCCGCAGCAATTCCGGACAGCCACGTCAGAACGTCCTGAACGGGCATGCCTCCGGGGAAATCCTTCAGCGTGTCATACAGTCCGCGACCGCTGACGTACTCCATCACGACCCAGTGATCACCATCGCCGTCGGTGCGAATATCAAAAATCGTGACCAGATTCGGGTGCTTGAGATTCAGGCATTGAGTCACCCCGCGAAGCTCGATCTCCAGATTGTTGTTCAGCAGCTTCAGAGCGACTTCTTTGCCTGCATCGCTCAGCGCGTAGTACACCTCGCCAAACCCACCTCGATGGATGGCGCGTTTGATGGTGTATCCATCAAGCGGACGTGATTCAGGTGCAAAGGTGAATTTCATCGCTGGTCCGTCAATGAACTTCTGAAGTCCTCAGTTTTCATCATTCTGTTCAATTCGCGGGGCGAACCGTTCTCCGGCTCATCATAATAGCTGTTCGATGCGAAATCGCAGTTCCTCTCCCGTGACAACGTCTCCATGATTCAGCACGCCGGCTCCCTGCAATGCCTGCCCGTTGATCTCGATGGCTGCTCGTGATCGGCACATCAGGTGGTCACCCTGTCGGAACAGAACGACAAAGTCCGACCAGTCGCTGCAGCACACGTGATGATCTTTCCGAGGCCCCAGCAGACACTGATCAACCAGCAGGATAATACCATCCACGCTGTATGGCGGGCGATGATCGCTTTCGAAATCCATCACGGCCGACTGGCTGAGCGGACTGGGGACTCGAAATCCCAGCCGAACCCGATCCCCCAGGCAGATCTGATCTCCGCTGTGAACGGCAACTCGGGAAGTCACGGAACGGTCGGCCACCGTGGTCGCCTGCTGAGCTTCCAGATGCCAGCCGTCGTCGGAGTGCGAAATCGTGGCGTGTTTTCTGGAAAGGTTGGCCTGCAGCTCAATATCGGCCGCAGAATGTTCTCGAGACGGAGCTCCCAGAACAAACGTCTCGCCCACGCACAGCTGCCACGCTCCGACCCCATCAATCCAAAGCATGTAACGCTGTCGAACCACGCTGGACACGGTGCCGCTTCCCGAATGTGTCGACAAACGTCGTTGAACGGACAAAGCTTTCTCCGACGGAATCGACGTTTCTGCAAGTGTGGCGATTGGTGGAGTCATATCAACTGTCAGGTAGAAGTCATCTCCCAGGTCTCAGCATGTGAACGCTGATCGCAGCCGTTTTGGTTCATCAAATCCCTGAAATCCACTGAAAATGCCCACTTTTCAGCAAACCTCGCTGCCTGGTCGGCACACGGCCCATGATGCTCAGTTCCCGGATTGAAAGTAATGCCTGGAAAATGGCCATCTTTGCAGCTGGAAGTAAACGAGGAGAGGGCCGAAGCCCTCGCAAAGGTGTGTGTCCCGGTCATCAGCAGATGCGATGCTGTCCAGCAGTCGATTCTGCCCCCTTTGTCCTCGCCCGGGCTTACAGTGAAGAATCTGCCAGTTCTCCCAGATCAGATTTTTCGACCAGACCGAAATGCTGGTCAATTTCGCTGATCACATCAGTTTCGATGTCATCCTGAGCATCTTCAACGGGAATCCGGCCCAGCAGATTGCCTTCGGTTTCCAGAAGTGACTCGCGAACGTCCAGGCTGCGGTTCAGGTCCCGAATCATGTCTTCCACGTGACTCAGCTTCGTTTCGTCGACTTCAATGCTGTTCACGGCTTCCGTGGCCTGAATGGTCTTCAGGCGAGCTTCCAGCTGAGAGACCTGAACAGACAGATCCTGCTTGCGGCCGAGCATGCTGTCCAGCTTCTTCTGGTTGGCTCGAAGAGTCTGTTTCTGAGCTGCCAGAATCTGGCGATCTCGAGCCAGACCATCCTCACCGGTTCGGAAGCTCTCGAATCGATGAGCAAGATCAGCTTCCACTTCATTCCGAGTGTACGACACATGTCGGTAAGTGAAGCTGTCTTTGCTGCCGGCCAGGTCAGCTCGCAGAGCCAGAATGGCATCCTTCTGCCGACCCAGTTTGGATTCTTTTTCACTGATGGATTTTTCCAGATCCTTCACATCCACGCTCTGTTCCGCGACCACTGCCATGTGTTCCCGAATTTCGGGCATCAGCTGATCGATTTCATTGCGAATGCGGTCGAGTTCAAACTCCGGAGTAATTTCGGATTTGACCGCTTCACGAACATTGGAACATGCTGTCCTGGCATAACTGAACATGTCCGTCCCGAACACAAACCCCGCCACCGCGGCAGTTGCCAGCGAACTCACAATCACTTTCTTCAGCATCACTTCTTCTCCTTCAACCTGAACTTTCCGGACACACATTTCAGCACGCACATTGATTTCAACGTGCTGATGACCTGTCCCGTATTTCGCTGGCTCCGGATTTCTCTTAGCCGTTTTGAAAGATATTCAATCGGATTTCCGAAAATCACAGAATGCGCGCAACGTCTTTGACGGCAGCCAGTTGCAGCAGACGGCTGCGGCCCGCTTCGTTCGACAGCCCGAATTCCTGGATCGAAATTCTGAGCCCACAAAAGAATTCTGCGTTCTGTGGGCAGGAGATTTCAGCAGTCGTCAGACCGAGCGGAAATCACAGCCCCTGATCCTCGAAAACGGAGACTCGACCATGACCACCTCAGAACTGCTTGACACCGTCACGGACACATACGCCCTGAACGGAGAAGAATGCCCGGAGGCCGACCACTGCCCGGAAACATTTGATGACAACCGGAACGAACAGTTCTCGTCCAGGGACGAAGACTCGTGCGACTCAGCAACGGAAACGCCGCCATCGGCGCGGCGTCCAATGCAGGTCCGTCGGTTTCTGCTGGGTTTGATGCTTTCGGCCGGAGGAATGGGCCTGATGCTGTTCGTTGCTGCAGGAGCTCTGCAGGCCGCCGGCGCCAACGGAGCTCTCTCACTGCCCACGGTCGCTCTGGCCATGATCATCGGCCTGATGCTGCTGGGCGGTGGCTTCGGAATCATGGCCACATCCGCGCCGGGACTCGACGACGGCGAGTTCGAACGTTTGATGAGCGAACACCCGGAAAGTGGTTCCCCGGCAGACCTGTGCCGTCGGAAACTGTCTGAAACGATCAGCCGACAGCGTTAATCACTGAGCCCCCCCGCGCTGGTCGTTTCCGGGGTTTCATAAGACGTCTATCTTCCGACGGAACCTCCGTTGCCGCCGGCCGTGGCGGCAGCCTTCAGTTCGAAGAAGCCTTCCCCGATGGTTTCCCGCAAAGCCTGCTGAAATTCCGGGCCGACGCTGACCTGACAATCCTTTCCGGTCGTCAGAATGAATCGAATTCGGTTGGGAGACGCCGCTTCCGCTGTGTCTTCGGCGTCTGCTGATGCAACGGCGGCAGCCGATACGTCCGCGGTGACGACAGATGCCGGCACTGGCTCGAAGCTGTCCACGACCAGAATGACATCCGTGCTGCCGGGATAACGAGCCAGCACTTTCCGCACATTTTCGACGTCTTCCACATTGTGCAGACCACGATCGAATTTGATGGCAACCTGAGTCGTGAATTCCCTGTCAGCCTGATCCAGCGTCAGAATTCGGTTGGCAACGATATTGGGTTCCCGACTGCGACGATCGACTTTCCCCTGAAGGATGATCACGTTTTCAGTTTTGATCAGATCCTTGAATCGGTCGTAGTCTGAGGGCCAGGCGATGCAGCGAATGATTCCGGATGCGTCTTCCAGATCAAAGTTTGCGTATTTATTCAGTCCGTTGGCGTTCGTCTTTTTGGCCGTCGCAATTTTGATGCTGCCCACCATCCCGGCAATGGTCACAAACGCTCCATCGTCCATTTCTGCGATGTCTTTGTTCTTGATCTGAGCGTAACGCTCGATGCGCTTCGAATGCTGAGCCAGGGGATGAGAAGTCAGATAGAAGCCCAGACACTCTTTTTCGATCGCCAGCTTCTGCGACTTCGGCCAGTCCGGAACATCGGGCAGGTTCGAGGAAACATTTCCGGAAGCATCCGGCTCGTCGTCATCGTCGCCACCGAACAGATTCATCTGCCCGCTGGCTTTGTCCCGAGCTTTTGACAGAGCCGACTGGACGGCTCGGTCAACCACTTCCATCTTCTGAGCTCGATTGCCAGGCAGGCTGTCCAGAGCTCCAACCTTGACCAGTGTTTCCAGGGTCGACTTCGTGAGCATCTTCGGATCGACTCGTTCTGTCAGGTCGAAGATATCGCGAAACGGACCATTGGCCTGACGTTCTGAAACGATGGCTTCCAGCGCCGATTCGCCGACTCCCTTGATGGCTCCCATGCCGAAAGCGATTTTGTCGCCCACAACGGCGAATTCCACTTCCGACGAATTCACGTCCGGTGCGGTGACTTCGATCTTCTGGCGTCGAGCATCGTCGACGTGTTCACTGATGCGTTCGGTGCTCTCCATTCCACAGCTCAGCAAAGCCGCCATGAATTCGACGGGGAAATGGGCTTTCAGATATGCCGTTTCGTAGGCAATCAGGCCGTACGCCGTCGAGTGAGACTTATTGAAGCCGTAACCGGCGAAGGCGACGATCAGATTCCACAGTTCTTCGGCCAGCGCGGTTGAGATGCCGTTGGATTCTGCACCGGAGATGTATTCGTCATGAAAGCCGTCGATGATTTCCTGGTTCTTTTTGCTGATGGCTTTGATGCACTTGTACGCTTTAGCCAGTTCGACGTTGCCCACCCGGTTCAGAATCCGCATGACCTGCTCCTGGTACACCATCACGCCGTAGGTTTCCTGCAGAACCTCGTCGACCACGGGGTGAACCTGACGAGGCTTCTTGCGTTTGTGCTTCACATCGACGTATTCCATCACCATGCCGCCTTCCAGCGGACCCGGGCGATACAGAGCTGACGTTGCGATGATGTCTTCGAAGCAGTCAGGCTTCATTTTCGTCAGCAGATCCCGCATGCCGCCGGATTCCAGCTGAAACACTCCCTTCGTTTCACCTCGCTGAAGCAGAGCAAACGTGGCTTTGTCGGTGAGGTTGTTCTTGACGTCCTCCAGAGTGAATTCCGGGTGCGAACGCTGCACGTTTTTTACGGCTTTGTCCAGAATCGTCAGGTTTCGCAGTCCCAGAAAGTCCATCTTCAGCAGGCCGATCTTTTCGATCGTCGGGCCGTCCCACTGAGTGATGATGTCGCTTTTGCCGGTGATGGTCTGCAGCGGCACAACGGTGTCCAGCGGGACGTCGGCAACCACGACTCCGGCCGCATGAGTTCCCGTGCTGCGAGCCAACCCTTCGACTGCCATCGCATAGTCCAGCAGTTCCCGAACGTCAGCATCCGAATCGTAGGCGTTCTTGAGTTCAGGACTCTTGTCGATGGCATCCTTCAGCTTGATGTTCAGCTCATCCGGAACCATCTTTGCCAGTTCGTTGACGCGCGGAAGCGGCACATTCAGAGCTCGGCCGACGTCGCGAATCGCATTCTTGGCTTTCAGAGTTCCATAGGTGCCGATCTGAGCGACGTTCATCGCTCCGTATTTTTCCTTGGTGTAATCGATCACCATTTGCCGGCGGTCACGGCAGAAGTCGATGTCGATATCAGGCGGTTCGTTTCGGCTGGGGTCGAGAAATCGCTCGAACAGCAGGTCATACTTCAGAGGACAGACGTCTCCCAGTCGCAGCAGAAATGCAACAATCGCTCCGCAGGCGGAACCTCGAGCACCGCAGGGAATGCCGTTGCGCCGAGAGAACTCGACAAAGTCCCACACAATCAGAAAGTAACTGGCATAACCTTTGGACTCAATGACGCTCAGTTCGTATTTCAGCCGATCCCAGTGAGCATCAGTCAATTCGTCCCCATACCGTTCGAACATGCGGTCGTGACACAGTTCCTTCAGGTAATCGATATCCTTCTTCCCTTCGGGCGGCCGAAAGACCGGATACAGTTTGCGGTTGTGCAGTTCGATGTCGACTCGATCCGCAATTTCCTGCGAACGAGCCACCGCGTCTTCCAGACCGGTAAACGTGGCATACATTTCTTCCGGACTGCAGATGTACAGCCCGTCGTTGGACATCTTCATCCGGTTGGGATCATCGCGCGTGGTGCGGGTATTCACGCACAGCAGAACGTCCTGGACCTTCGCGTCGGATCGAGTCAGGTAGTGAGCATCGTTGGTGGCGACCAGCGGCAGGCCCATCCGGTTCGCGAGATCAACAGTGAGGTCCAGGCACTGCTTCTGAATTTCAAAACCGGCGTCCTGGATCTCCATGTAGAATCGGTCACCGAAGACTCTGACGTACCATTCCACCAGCTGTCGTGCTTCGTCATCTTTTTCCGCCAACAGCATCTTCGACAGTTCACTGGATGCACATCCGGACAGACAGATGATGCCTTCGCTGTGAGCTTCCAGAAGTTCGCGGTCGATTCGAGGCTTGTAGTGGAAGCCTTCCAGATAAGCCGTTGACGACATCTGAATCAGATTGTCGAAGCCCTTCTGATTCATGGCCAGGAGAGTCAGATGGGACTGAGCTTCCTTCTGGCGCGTGGCGCTGCGGTCGCTGCGGCGTCCGGGAGCCACATACGCTTCGTACCCGATAATCGGTTTGACTTCGTTCTTCTTGCACGTGTTGTAGAACTCCATCGCGCCGTACAGATTACCGTGGTCTGTCATGGCAACGGAATTCATGCCCAGCGATTTGACTCGCTTCACCAGATCCGGAATCCGGTTCACTCCGTCCAGCAGGCTGTAATGAGTATGACAATGCAGATGAGCAAAAGGTCGCGGGGGCGCCGGTGAACCGGATGGTGCTTCCAGATTGACGTCGATCATCACGACCGCTCCTCCATAATGCGGGCAGCGTCCACACTTGCGCTTGTGGACACAGGTTTCAGTTGGTCACAAACCCGCATCATACCGTCGATTTGAACGATTCGCACCCAATCGCAAAGAGTCGCAAATGGCTGGCGACACTTTTCACGAAGATCCGGAATTCCCCGAGCGATTTCGCTGAGCGTCGCCGGCGACGGATCGCATTTTGAAGGACAGCCTCATCAGCTTCCGGCTATTTTTTTTCCGGCAGCAAAACCGCGGCATCGAGTTTCAGTTCGCCCAGGTCGATTTCCGGGCCGCTGATGTCGATTTCCTGAATGCCTCGGGCCAGTTCGACAGGGCCTTCGGGTGTCGTCAGAGCTGTGATGTAGCCGGGACGTTCGTGCCAGAAGCGGAATTGCCATTTTCCCTGAGGCAGGTTGGGAATTTCGAATCTCCCGTCAGCATCGGTCACCGCAGCATAGGGATGATCCGTAATCACCAGCCAGGCTCGCATCCACGCATGAATGGAACAGTCGACTCGAATCGGCAGCTGCTCTTCCCGGGCGAATGACCGCTCAAGAGGCTTGTCCTGAGGAACAACGATACTGAACGGCTGGTTGCGCCGAGCGTAAACGGCGACGTTGTGGGCGACGGGATCGGAATTTGTGCACTGCAGAATCTGTCCCGTTCGAAGCGTAGAAATCCGCGGAACAAACCGACAATCGTGGTTATCGAATCGCACCGGCATGGGATCACTGTAAGAAGGATGAACCGGAACTTCGGCCTTCGATGTCAGCCAGATGACAGCGTTTCGCAGCCCCTGGTTGTCCGGATTCACCAGAACGCTTTCATCGGCCAGGCCGGGCTTCCCGCAGACATCCGCATCACGAGTCACGTCGATCGCATCCGGCGGCGGGACGGTCCCGACAACGGAAATTCGTCCCTTCAAAGTGCCCCAGTCTTCCGCCGCCGCGAACGGCAGGACGAACAGCGCAGACAGGGCCATTGTGAATACGGCCACCGGATTAAAGATCATGAGTTGCCCAGTCGTCACGAAATACCTCAGGACTACGATCGCTGTGCTGACTGCATTCGCTGCAGTCGGCGTTTCTGTCAACCGGGAATGTTCCCGACGTCGAAGGATCCAGAGTACGGAGGCGACGGACCATTTTCCACTCATCAGCTCTTTGGCGACATCAATTGAGTTTTTGATGCCGATCGAAGCCTCCGTTCGTGTTCCTTTAAGAATTGTGGTCGCCCCTGAGCGCCTTTCAGACGGCTCACAACAGGACACCTGCAGCAGATCGAATGTCCATCAGCGTCCCCACAGACTTTCATGCTGATCCTTCCCGCCGCGATCGGGAAATCGCCGACATGCGCCGGTTGTTTGTCGGGCTGGTGTGTGTGTTGCTGGCGGTCGGAGTTCAGATGGTTCACAGCGCCAGTCTGACATCCATGCCAGGTCAGTCAGAAACGGTGTTTCTGAGCCGACACCTCACGTTCCTGATGATTTCCATCACGTGTGGATTTCTGGCATCCTGCGTTCCATCGTCGTTGCTGAAGCAGCATTCCACGCTTCTCCTGACCGGTCTGGTGGTGCTGCTGACAGCGGTGCTGATTCCCGGAGTCGGCACCCGAGTCAACGGAGCTCAGCGCTGGCTGCGCTTCGGCAGTCTGTCGCTGCAACCGTCGGAACTGGGACGAATCATTCTGCCGATTGTCGCCGCAAAGACCCTGGTCACGCTCAGGTCGGGACCGGGCTTTCGCCTGAGAACGGTCCCCGGCACTTTTTTGCCCCTGCTGATTGTGCTGCCGCTGGTTATTCGCGAACCGGATCTTGGCGCCACCGTCTTTCTCACGATGGGGTTCATGACAGCTCTCTTCGTCGGCGGCTGGCCACTGAGATATTTCATCGGCGGTGCGCTGCTCGCATTTCCAGGCGCGGCTTCGCTGCTGGTTTTGAAGTCATATCAGATGAAGCGAATCTCAGGGTTCATGGCGGCATGGCAGGACCTTTCTCAGGCGCCGTGGCAGATTCGCCAGTCTCTGATGTCACTGGGATCCGGCGGGCTGGAAGGAACGGGCATCGGCGGCGGCTGGCAGAAACTCAGCTACCTGCCGGAAGCCAACACGGACTTTGTGTTTGCCGTCATTGGCGAGGAACTGGGCCTGGCCGGAACTCTGGCTGTCATCGTGATCTGGATGGGCGTTTACTTCACGGGACGAGCCGTCATGCGTCCGCTGCCGCGCGATTCGTTCGAATGGATTCTGGGAACAACACTGGTCATCCAGATGGTCTTCCAGGCATTGGCGAATGTCGCCGTGGTCACAGCCATGGTTCCGCCGAAGGGGGTGCCTCACCCGTTCATCAGCTACGGCGGAACCAACCTTCTGGTCAATGTCGTGACCGTCGGTCTGATCGTCGGCCTGTCTCGACAGGGCAGCGTCCATTCCGACGAACATGCACTGAACTTCATCCGCTCCGGTCCCTCACCCACCTTTCCGGACAACACCAGTCCGCCCGTTCTGAGCGACGACGAAACTTACGACCGTGAAAACTGGAACGACAACTGAGCCTTCATCGTGCGCTGCAGCGGCGGCGATCTGATCAGCAACTGGTTCGATGACGTCGATGAAGGCAATCGTGGACCTGTCGTCAAGCACGGTGCCTGCCTGTATCCCGGCCGGTACCGCGGGGGTATGTGCCGCATGAATCGCAGGTTCACGAACGCCGGACGGACTCGTTTTCGGTTGGGCGTCGTCAGATCATCGGCGTTCCGCGTTTGACTAACTGAAGGGGCAGCCCCCACGGATCGCGCAGCATTGCGAAGGTGTCATCGCCAAGCTGGTGGACGTCCGCGACGATAGTTGCGCCAGCGGCATGAAGACGGCGGCAGTCGGCGGTGACGTCACGAGAAGAAAATGCGAGATGCAGTTCTGCAGGAGTCCGAGTGTTGTAGTCGGGAACTGGTGCCTGCGGGTTTCCGTAGATCTCCAGCATCACGGTGTCGCCGTCGTCTGCCAGAAAGTGTGCGTACGGAGCATCCACAGTCCGTCGCTTCACGGTCAGCCCCAGATGCTCAACATACCATCGAGCCATCAGAACGGGGTCTTTCACATTGAACGCGAGATGTTCGATTTTCACAGGTGGCAACTCTCCGAAAAAATAAAAACGACGGAGGAAACCGGCGACAGCAGGATTCGCCCGTGACATCAGTTTCAAAACCACGCCGGATTCGTTCATGAAGCAGGCGTCCTGATGCGATGAAAGTTACGTGCCGTGAACGCGAGCTGGATAGACCGCCTGTGCCGGATTCCCATCTCTGGTTTCGGTGTCGCTTTCAATCACCGTCCGGTTCCTGATCCTCGAACAGTGACAGGTCTTCGCGGTTGCATGTTTCCTGACTTCGCCCCCAGTCGTCCCATGAGATTGTGACATTCTGCGGACTGATGCCTTCGATCGTGACCGGATACCATCGAGTCCCCCAGTATTTGAACGCCTTCAGCCCAACCCTCAGTCGAGTTTCCTCAGTCACGGGAATTCCCGGAGGATTGGGAGACGAACTGCCGGATCGCGGCGTGACCTTGATGGGGTCATCATGCTGAAACCGAACGCGGTTCCGAGGCAGCCACTCGGTCTGCGGAAGGCCGAAGGTCACCAGCAGTGAGTTTTCGCCGCGAATATCCAGCACCTGAGCATCCCAGAGGTGATCTGACGACGGCGTCCGCGAAGCCTTGACTGGCACCGTCGCCTGAGGCGGTTCGGGCAGCCAGTTGTGATCGAGAAGTTCTGTGGCTTCTGCGTATTCTGAATTCCGGACGTGCTGCTCAACCAATGGCTGGAGCTGTTCCTGAAGTTTCCCACGGATCGCTGCCGTTTCCTCAACGGCCGACGTCCGAATCGACGCGACACCATGCCGATACTGGTCCAGAGCATCGCGGGCTGACTGAGGCAATTCAGGGGGTCGCTGAAACAGCAGCATCGCCAGAAGCCCCTGAGAATAGTCCGCCCGGGCGAATTCAAGAGCCTTACGAACAGCACCCTGTTCTTCAGCAGTCAGCTCGGCCGCCTCAACTTTACTCAGCCGGTCAATCAGAGCAGCTCGAAATTCCAGTTCCTGTTTCCTTGTCCGGTCCGTCATCCGGACAACGTCCTCAGAGACCGATCGAATGATTTCGACAGCCTGCGGATTCGCCGGTGCTGTACTCCGCCGCTGATGCATCGCATGGAGTTTTTCCAGCTGTCGCGTCAGGTGGTAGTATTCAGCCAGCACCTGCCTTCGCTGCACGTCGTTCCCGGTCAGGATGCTTCGGTCGAACTCAGGTTTGTTCGCTGCTGCAAAGGCGAGGTCACCTGTCGCTCGCAGCCGATGGATTTCCGTTTCAATTTCCTTCGTTTCATTCTCCAGTCGTTTCAGTAATTCGACGACATCCACACTGAAGCCGGGGTCCGGACGTCGCAGCAACTGAACCCGAACCGACGGAGGAGCCTCAGCCGGAACACTGTCGAGCCTTCTCAGCAGGTCACGAATTCGGACGGCTTCGTCGAGATTGGCGGCTCGGGTTTCGACTTCAAGTCTGTGGCGCAGGTCGACTTCGGCCTTCTCAATCAGCGGAGCAAAATGCTGTTCCTGTGTCTGCATGATCTGCTGCAGCCACTGCTGATACTCATTCCGGACCTGAGCCGGATCTCCCGAGAACTCGGGCGTTCCCGGAGAAACCGCAGTGGCGCGAGCCGGATCTTCTCCCAGCTTCAGCAGAGCGTTCCGAATGAACAGAGCAGCCTCCAGATTGCCGGATTCCGTAAAGACCCTGAATTCTGCCGACAGGCTCTCGACCTGTTGCTTTGTACGCTCGGCAAGTGCTTTTCGGTGCTCCCGTTCCGCGTCAGTGGATGCTCTCAGATAGCCGGCAACCGCTTCGCGAACCTCTGTCGGCAGCTCTTGAACTCGGCTGGTGATGAAGGCTCGTCGCTGGGTCAGATCGACTTTCTCCCGAACGGCTTTCAGGAAGTCGCGAACCACAACGGCATCATCCAGACGAACTTCCATCGTCAGTCGATCCTGAATCCGCCGCAGTTCTGTCAGAAGCGACTCCTGCGATTCCAATAAGGCCTTCGCAAACCGGGCTTCTGCCTGAGCCACGGATGATTCAAAAGAAACGACTCGTTCACGCAGCTCCGCCGGAACCTCGGCGTTCTGCCCCAAAACAGGTTCAGCTACCGACAGCAGCAACACGAAAGGCAGAATTCGACGGTCCATACGGGTCACCTCCTGGGAACGAGAATACCCCGATTCTCTCCAATCGATTCTCGCGATTCAACTGTCGAATTCCTGCTGACGGCATTCGAACGGCACCTTGTCTTTCCCGCTGTGGTTCACGGGAAGGCCCGTCCGATACGAGATGCAGTTCATATCGCAGCAGACAGTTCCAACGTGACCGGATCAGCGATTGGTCTTATTTGGCGGTGATTTTGCCGGAGCTCGGCGACCGTAGACTGTTGACGGGCGCTGGTCGATGGGAACCAGTGGGCCGCCATAGCCATTCATCAGTTCATCACAGCGACTTCTCATCGTCTGCAGCTGATCGGCATAGGCCGGATCGGTGGCCAGATTCTTCAGTTCGTCCGGATCCGCCTGCAGATCGTGCAGGAATTCAGAATGCGGCTGCTGGTCAAAATAACGAGCGTACTTGAAGTGCTGATTTCGAACCCCCTCCCATGTCAGCAGTGGAGCCAGGCAGATGTGTTCACAGAAGAAATCCGTTCGCCAGTCAGCGGGCGGATGTCCGTCAACAGAAGCCTTCAGGCTGCGTCCCTGCCAGGATGTCGGAGGCTGGATGCCTGCCCAGTCGGCGAATGTCGCCGGCAGGTCCAGATTCATGACCAGTTCGTCCCGAACTTCGCCCCGCCGGCGCAAAGGCAGTCGCGGGTCGTAAACAATCAGTGGTACGCGAAGTGACTGTTCGTAGTGAGACCATTTTCCGGCAAAGCCGCGATCACCCATGTAGTAACCGTTGTCAGCGCTGTAGACGATGATGGTGTTGTCGGCAAGTCCCTGTTCCTCCAGCGTTTTCAGGACTCGACCGATGACGATATCGATCCCGGTGATCATCCGGAAATAGGCTCGAATGTTGGTCTGATATTTTTCCGGAGTGTCCCAGCGCCAGAACCAGCGTTCACGATTGATCGAATCCTTCAGATGCTGCGGCTGGCTTTCGAAGATGGATTCAGCTCCCAGCCGAGGCGGAGGAACCTGAATGTCTTCGTACATCGGATGAGAATCCTGAGTCCACGGGTAGTGGCCGATTCCCGGACGCTTATCTCCGTCTTCTGCATGGGCTGCGTTGAACCACAGATTCAGCAGGAACGGCTGGTCGTGCGGCTGGCTGCGCAGAAACGCTTCGCCTCGATCGGCGATCAGATCCGTTTCATGCCGCAGGCTGCCATCCGGCTGTTTTTTGTAATATGGACTCCGGCCAATGGCTTCGAATTCATCGAAGTGATCAGCAGGGCGAAATTCCTTCGGGCCCTTGAAGTGCCACTTGCCGTAAAACCCCGTGCGATAGCCGGCCGCTTTCATCACGTCCGGCCCAAAGGCCGCGAAGGCATCCGGTTTGACGGTATCGGGACGTTCGGGTTCACCAAAGGACCGAGCGGTCAGGCCCGTCAGCAGAGTGGCTCGACTGACCCAGCAGATGGAATGCTGCACGAACATGTTTCGAAACCGCACTCCGTCGGCCGCAAGGCGATCGATATTCGGAGTGCGAACGATCGGGTGTCCGGCGCAGCCCAGGGTGTCATTTCGTTGGTCGTCCGTCAGAAAGAAAATAATGTTCGGCTGGCGCACATCCGCGGCTCGAACACAGCTGACGGTGATCAGCAGGGCAGAAACGATCAGAGGAATCCGGCGTCTGAACGGCGACATGCGGGGTTTTCCTTCATCAAAGGACGCTGCGAAATCGTTCCAGTGCAGTCTCGACGTTGGCTCGGCTGTTGAAGGCGCTCAGGCGGAAGTATCCTTCTCCGGCGGCTCCAAACCCGCTGCCGGGAGTTCCCACCAGATGAGCCTTCTGCAGCAGTCGGTCGAAGAAATCCCAGCTGCTCATGCCGCCCGGAGTCTGCAGCCAGACATACGGAGCGTGTTCACCGCCGAACACATTGATGCCGGCGGCCTGCAGACCTTCCCGCAGCAACCGAGCGTTGGTCATGTAGAAGCTGATCAGTTCCTGCATCTGCTGACGACCTTCGGGCGTGTAGGCCGCTGCAGCGCCTTTCTGAACAACGTAGGACGCACCATTGAACTTCGTGGACTGCCGACGGTTCCACAACTGATGCAGAGAAACATCCGTGCCGCAGGACGCCCTGACTTTCAGATCTTTGGGAACGATGGTCAGAGCACAACGGATTCCGGTGAAGCCAATGTTCTTGCTGAAGCTGCGGAATTCAATGGCGACTTCCCGAGCTCCTTCGATTTCAAAGATGGAGCGAGGCAGAGAATCGTCGCTGATGAATGCTTCGTACGCGGCGTCAAAGAGGATCAGACTGCCATTGGCTCGAGCGTAATCAACCCACTTCTTCAGAGTCTCTTTGGTGGCGACGGTCCCGGTGGGATTGTTGGGATAACACAGGTAGATGATGTCGACTTTCTGATCAGGCAGCTCCGCCACAAAATTGTTTTCGGCCGTGACCGGCAGATAGACCAGATTCCCGTAACGACCGTTGCTGTCCACGGTGCCCGTGTGACCGGCCATCACGTTCGTGTCGACATATACCGGATAAACAGGGTCTGTGATCGCGATCGTATTATCAGATCCAAGGATGTCCAGAATATTGCCTGTGTCGCACTTGGAGCCGTCTGAGACAAAAATTTCATCCGACGAAACATTGATGCCGCGAGCCTGAAAATCCTGAGAGGCGATCGGGTCTCGCAGAAACGCGTAGCCCTGTTCAGGACCGTACCCGTGAAAGGTTTCCCGTGACGCCATGTCGTCAACAGCAGAATGCATGGCGGCAATCACTGCAGGAGGCAGCGGTTCGGTGACGTCACCGATTCCCAGGCGAATGATCTTTGCATCGGGATTGGCAGCTGAATAGGCCGCGACTCTCCGACCGATCTCGGGAAACAGATAACCGGCCTTCAGCTTCAGGAAGTTTTCGTTGATGCGGAACATACAGTGATTTGACTCGGAACAGAAAAATCGGAGTTTGGTTACTGACTAAAGAGAACGGACGCACGCCACTGGTGTCCGTTTCTGAAAAAGAAAATCTCAGAGCAGCAATGCCTCGCCTGAGCGCTGATCGGGTGCGAGCCGTGCCCGCCAACCGGAAGGTTTATAACGAAAAACGGCGAGGCCCCAAACGGGCAGACCTCGCCGTTGTCACGATATGGCACTAAATTCAGACGCCGCACCTGTTCACTCAGCAACAGCGGGAGGCCTGAGTTCGGGCCACTGCCCGGAAAGCCGACCTCAACAGCGGCTCTCGAAGGTGCCGCTACTTGACGGCTTCCTTGGCGGCATCGGCAGCAGCGTCAACAGCCTTGCCAGCCTCTTCCTTCACTTCTTCAACTGCCTTGGCAGCTTCTTCCTTGACCTCTTCAACAGCCTTGCCGGCCTCTTCCTTCACTTCTTCGACAGCCTTAGCGGCGCCTTCAGCGGCATCGTCGGCAACTTCCTTCGCTCCCTCAACAGCGTCGCCGGCAGCTTCCTTCGCTCCGTCAACGGCAGCGCCGATGGCTTCCATCGGCGAACCACCGGCAGCCCCACTGCCAGCGTCGTGAGAATGGTCGCCCATGTCGTGTGAGGCGCTACCGCTCATCGCTCCACCGCCACCAGGCTGTTCGCCACACCCAACCACCACACAGCAACTCAACACCAAGGCACTCAGCCATGTCAACTTGGACATATTCAAATTCTCCAGCCTAATCTTTTCCCCCAGAAGTGAGCGGCAAAACAGATCGCCGCACAACGTTCGCTAATTTTTCACATCCACGGGGAATTGCAAGGCCGTAAAGTGCCAATCTGCGAAAGTTTGGGGATTGGTAATCGAAAAGAACCCGACATTTCAGGCAACCATTCAGGTCTTCCCGATCGGAGGCCGCTCTGCGAAACGCTGTGATTTTTCGGGAAAAGATCACTGATCGGTTCCCCAATGACGTCGCCGTTACACCGATTCATCGCCAACGGTTGCGTCTCGTGACATTCTGTGGTCTGGAAGACGGATGACACGCTTCACCTGTTGCGCCAGCGTGTGCTGTGTATTCACCGAACTTCGCGCAACGAATCGCGAACCTGAGTCTTTCAGTTTGACCAGATGCATACCAATTCAGAGGTCCGAAAATCCGGGTTCGCCTCACAATCAGACTTCCTGGTCAATTCCCGTTCAGTGACTTTCAATTCACGAAGGCCGGAACTTCCGGGTGGGTCAGAAGATCGTTCAGTCGCTGAATATCTGTTCGCAGCTGTTCAATCGTTTCCTGGGGCAGGCCTGAATTTCCAAACCGGACCTGGTTGAACGCCGTCGCGATTCGTTGTGGCAGCTGGCGGTCTGAGGGACTCAGCAGCACGGAATTGAAACGCTGGACGGCTGCGTGAGCGTGTTCCTGAGCCGTTTGAGAATCGGAAAGTGTCAGTCCATGACGGCGACAGACGTCGCAGAAGTGTTCATAGAACCGCACCACGCTGGCCTGTTGGCGCAGCTGAGGATTCCACCAGGCTCGCATGGCTCTCAGCAGATCCTTCCACCGCCGTTTCAGGTTCTGCCGCATCAGCAGGCCGGGAATCAGCAGAATCACAAATGTGCCAATCAAAGCCTGCCCGCTGAACCAGTGTTCCGGGTGCAGCACCCATTCCTTCCAGAATTTTTTCAGAGTTTCCCAGATACCCTGTTCACGGACTTCCTTCAGTTTCGCCTGAACGGCCGTGACGACCGGAGCGATCAAAGCTTCCTGTCGCTGAGAGCTCATGTTTTCCACCATCGACCGCCACAGATCATTGAACGACCACGACAGATCCCGCAGCCAGTCCAGACTTCCGCTTTGAGTCACAGCGTTCTCCCGAGCAGCTGCCGGTGTGGGATCGAAGGTTTCCCAGTGCTGATCAATCCAGACCTCGACCCACGTGTGAGCATGCTTCTGGCGAACTTCCAGTTGTCCGGAAACCGAGTTCCGGTCGTATCCCTTGTAACCGTTGATGACTCGAGCAGGAACGCCGACGGCCTGAAGCATCAGTGCAAATGCCGATGCAAAGTATTCGCAGTGCCCCGTTTTGCGATTCAGAACGAAATCTTCCACCGGATCCATCGCGGGTTCCTGAACTTCAGCCGTCAGAGAATACTGAAACTGTCCCGACGTATTCAAAAAATGAAAAATCCGATCAGCTCGCTGCCTCGCCGTGGGGCTGTCGGTCGAACTTCCGTCCGTCGGAAGAATCACCTGTTCTGCCAGTCGGCAGAGCTCCGGCAGATCGCGGTCCAGATTCCGAGTGATGCACCAGTCGTGAGCGTAACGTTCCTGCTGAAAACGGACTCGGGCACTGGTCCGAAAGTCGAACAGCTGCTCCGTTGGAAAGTCGTGGCGATCATCAATCACTTCCGGGGAATGAAACCGCTGACCTGACGGAGGTTTTCGAATCCAGACAGTGTACGTTTTCGGAAGAGCTCGGTCGCGATCCTTGAGTTCTTCCCAGGTCAGTGTCGACGACAGACGTCGCAGATGAATGGCATTTTCGCGACTGCGATATCGCAGGTTCAGAACCGGTGTCGGACTGAAGGCAAAGGTGCGAATCGGCGGCTCCTGTTGAATGCTGATCCGGAAATCAGCCATTCCTTCATTTCGCACGAAACGCTGATTCGTACTGAGATCGCCGAATGACTGCCCCTGACTGCTTCCCGGTGTCCATCGCCGATTTTCGTAGTGCCCCAGAGCGTTGCCGCGAAAGATGATTTCATCCAGTCGCATCGCGTCGGCAAAGGCCTCGGGTGTCACCGGAGCGTCGTCCTGAACACGGGCGATTTTAAACTGCAGCACTCGACCTTCCGTCTGCATGATGCGACCGATTTCTCCCAGCTGGACGTTATCCGTGAATCCGGTCTGGCTGAGACCTCGCGACTGAATCTGAGACGAAGCCAGTTCCGCCAGCGGTGAACCTTCCACCTGAACTCGAGGAAACACCAGAAACGCGATGGCTCCCACAAACAAAGACGACACAAACGCGAACCCGACCATTCCGCGAAGTTTCCAGCTGATCCATGTTTCGTTTGTATCCACCTGCAGGCCGTTGCGAACGATGATCGTCGCCGACGTGGCGGATTCGGGATTCAGACTGTCTTCCCGATTCATGCCGGGGTTCAGGCTGTCGGCAACCACGTCATCTGACCTGCTTGCTCGTACCTGACCTCGGTAAAGCGTGAAGACCGACAGTGTCCACAGCAGCAACAGCAGCAGGACGACAACAGACAGGCCGAATTCTCCGTCCGAAACCAGCACAGACGCGACCGCCAGCTGCAGAATGCACAGCGCAGCCAGCCACCAGAACTGCCGAAATCCCTTCTGCAGAAACAGGACGACCCAGGTGATGTACACCAGAAGATGAGCTCCGGACAGAAGTTTGCCCAGCAGACTGTTCCCAAAGAATTCAATGGCCATCGCCACAAACGCCAGGATTCCGAGAGCATTCGCGACGGGAACCGTCAGCCTCAGCCAGTGACGAGTATCCACCACGTACCATGCAATCACGGCGACCAGTGGAGTCAGCCCGGCGGGATACCACGTTTCGTCAGCTCGAGCGAGCACCAGCGAAGCCAGAGACACGCACAGTGTGAGACTTCTGAGAAATGTCTTTTCCACCTGAGTTCCGTGAGTTGTCATGCAGATACCTCACGGTCAGGCAGTTCCAGAAGTTCGTCCAGATCCCCGGGCGCGGCAGACACGATGGCCGTTCGCGACACCAGGCGGCTGATCCCGGAATCCGGATCTTCGTTCATCGCCTGAAGCAGCTGTTCGATGAAATCGCGGCGAGGCGTGATGATCAGCAGAGTTTCGTCGGACCGATGATGAGTTTCGCTGATTTGTCGTAAAGCCTTCGCGATGTCAGCAGACTTCGACCGGTGGCAGACAGCCAGAGCATCCAGAGCGGCTTCCCGAAATCCGGCAGGCGATCGGCTGCTGATGAGTTCAACAGAACGGCCCGCGATGGCCAGAACATAATTGCTTCCGGACGAAGTGATCGTCTGTTCAACGCAGATGGTCGCAGCCAGACAGATGGCTTTCTCGGACGCGTTCGTGGACCAGTCTGCCAGCCCGGGAAGGTCCAGCAAAATCAGAGAATCTGCCTGTCGATGCTGTTCAAATTCGCGGACCATCAGCTGCCCTCGACGAGCCGTGGAACGCCAGTGGACGGATCGAGGATTATCGTTCGGCCGGAATTCACGAATACGGTGAAACTCGTCGTCAAACAGCCCAAGCTGAGCTCGCTGGCGCCGGCTTGATTCGGTCAGTTCCTTCTTTCGTCGATTCCATGCCGGGCGCAGACGGCCGATTTCAGGGTGTACAATCAGGTCAGCGGTGTCGGCAAGCCCCTGCCCGCGTTCTCCGATTCCCAGCGGAAACTGCGAACTGACCCGAATCGGTCCCAGACGATATCGACCACGGTTCGCAAACCTCACCTGATATCGACCGGTGCGGTGCTCTCCGGCTGGCACCTGAACGAACGTCACGCTGCCTTCCTGTTCCGGAACTCCGCGAACGGCCGGAACAGCTTCAATACGATCGCGAACATCCAGCATCCGCGACGTCAGCAGCTTCTTGCCGTTGTGGACTTCCAGTTCCACGCTGACGAATTCTCCCACAGATGCTCGGCGAGGTGCGTGGCGGCGAAGGCTGATTCCGTCCAGCATTCCGTAGACGATCCATCCGTTCACGATGAACGGGCCTGCCATCATTCCGAACAGTAGCAGCGGCATGTTCCGCTGACCCAGCAGTGCACCAACCGCCAGCACCAGCATGATTCCCAGATAGGCCATGCCTTCCCGAGGCACCACGACTCGGGAACGGCGACCGAATCGATGCATCACCTGAGCAATCCGGCGGCCATACAGCACGTTGACGGTGCCCATCAATAGCAGCAGGATCCCCAACCCAATCAGCAGCTTCTGACTCAGTCCGGTCAGTTCCGGGTACTGCATGGGCAGAACCCATGCGGCCAGAAAACTGGCAAATGCCGCCAGCAGCTGAGTCAGCGCTCCGGCTCCCAGAGACATCGACCGTGACGTCCTGACGCTGGTTTGTGGTCTGCGATCACTCATGTGCGGTTGCCCACTGAATTCATCGTCGACAGGTCCCTGCACCATATGATGACAACCTCCACCAGGTTTGTCTAAACCCGAAAAATTCCGAGCGATCAACTCTGCGGGACGGTTTCCTCGGGGCTGATGATCGGTTACCTTGACAACGAAGTCTGCAGGTGAAATCGCTGATCATCAGCTGATTGGCCCACCTTCCGGCTCAACCTTCCTCCTGCCCGCCTCCCCTTCACTGAGACGTTTCATGTTTGCTCGTCTGTGCGCTTCGCTGCTGTGTGCCGGTTTTCTTGTCTGTCCGCTCGTTCACGGAGCGGATCTTCCTGAAGGCTTTGTTCCGCTGTTTAACGGCAAAGACCTGAGTGGCTGGCATGGGATGCCGCACTTCGATCCTCGAAAGCTGGCCGAAATGTCGGAAGAAGATCGGACTGCAAAGCTCGCCGAATGGAAGGCCGATGCTGAACAGCACTGGACCGTGGAAGACGGTGATCTCGTCAACGACGGACACGGCGCTTATCTGATCACTGATCAGGAATTCGGTGATTATGAACTTCTGATTGATTACAAAACCGTGCCCAAAGCTGACAGCGGAATCTATCTCAAAGGAACGCCTCAGGTTCAGATTTGGGACTACACCGACCCCACTAAATTCAACATCAATTCCGATCTCGGCAGCGGCGGACTCTGGAACAACAGTCCGGGAGCTCCGGGTAAGAATCCGTTCGTCCTGGCCGACCGGCCTCTGGGAGACTGGAACAGTTTTCGGATCATTCAGGTGGGAGCTCGGACCACGGTCTATCTGAACGGAGCTCTCCTTGTCGACCACGCTATTATGGAAAACTACTGGGACCGATCGCTGCCGCTGTTTGCCAAAGGTCCGATTGAACTGCAGACTCACGGTGGCGAGATTCGCTGGAAAAACATTGCCATCCGCGAACTGGATCCAGAAGCCGCCAACGAAGTGCTGCGAACTCATCAGCAGCAGGCCTTCCGCAGCCTGTTCAACGGGAAGGACCTGAGCGGCTGGACGGGTGCCGTCGACAACTACGAAGTGGTTGACGGAGCCATTCGCTGCAAAGACGGACACGGCGGCCTGCTGCTGTACGAGCAGGAACTGGCCAACTTTATTGCTCGTGTTGAATTTCAGCTGCCGCCGGGCGGGAACAATGGTCTGGCGATTCGGTCTCCCGGAGACGGTGACGTGGCGTATGCCGGAATGTGCGAGCTGCAGGTACTGGATTCCGAACATGAAAAGTACGCAAAACTGGACGACCGACAGTATCACGGCAGCGCTTACGGCATGGCTGCGGCTCACCGAGGCTACCTGCGTCCGACCGGCGAATGGAACTTCCAGGAAGTCACTGTCAACGGAAGCACCGTGAAAGTGGAACTGAATGGAAACGTTATTCTGAATGCTGATCTGTCGAAGGTGACGGAATTCATGGCCGAACGTCCGCACCCGGGTAAGGACCGCACGTCCGGGTTCTTTGGATTTGCCGGCCACAGCGACCCGGTCGCCTTTCGGAATGTCATGATCAAGGAACTTCCTGCAACTCCGAAGGAAGAAAAGTAACTCTGAAGTTTCGGCATTTCGCCCAGCCTGGCCGAATAAGCCGCTGGTGGCGCCGCCAGTTGGCCGGGTCTGGGCCTGCCGAAATTCAGGGACCAGCTTCGATCATTCTGCTGCCTGTCTCGTGTGACATCAGGAAATCATCAATGAACCGACTTATTGCGCTGGTGCTGCCCGTTGCTGTGTGCTGGACGGGATCTGCGGTGGTGGCGGCCACCCCTGCCGAAGAGGCAGACAGGCTGCTGAAGGAATCCGGATTCACGGGTGGATTCATCGTGCATCTGGGAGCCACCGACGGACAGCTTACGGCCGCCCTGCGCCGGAATGCTGCGACTCAGGTTCACGGCCTGGTCTTTGATGCGGCTTCTGTTCCGGCAGCTCGTGGCTTCATTCAGGCTGCCGGAGTTTACGGAGATGTTTCGGTCGTCGACTTTCAGGGCAAACAGCTCCCGTATGTCGACAACCTGGTGAATCTGCTGGTCGTCGATCATGCCGGGGACATCAGTCAGGAAGAAATGCTGCGAGTTGTCGTGCCGAACGGCGTACTCATGATTCGATCGGCAGACGGTTCCTGGAAAAAAATCGAAAAGCCTCGTCCGGACAACATCGACGAGTGGTCGCATTACCTGCACGACGCCAGCGGCAATTCAGTGGCTCATGACGACGTCGTCGGTCCACCTCGGCATCTGCAGTGGGTCGGCAGTCCTCGCTGGTCCAGACATCACGACCGCATGGCCAGCATGAGTGCTCTGGTGTCGACGGGCGGACGGATGTTTTACATCATGGACGAAGGCAGCCGTATTTCCATTCAGCTGCCGCCCAAATGGAAGCTGATTGCTCGTGATGCCTTCAACGGCACCGTGCTGTGGAAGCGGGAGATCGGCAACTGGCAGAGTCACCTGTGGCCACTGAAGAGCGGCCCGACTCAATTGTCCCGCCGCCTGGTGTCCAGCGACGACACGGTGTTCACCACTCTGGGAATTGACGCACCTGTCACCGCGATCAACGGCGCCACCGGCGAGACGCTTCGAACGTTCGAAGGCACGGACGGCACGGAAGAAATCATTCACCTGAACGGTGTGCTGTTTCTGGTGGTCCGTAAAGGCAAAGCCGAACTGGCGGATTACGCTCCGCTGAACGGACGCGTGGGCGATCAGGCTGCGGCGAAGTCGCTGTTCTGGAACGAAGAGCCTCGAGTTGTGATGGCCTTCAACGTCGAAACCGGCCGACAGCTTTGGGCGAAACAGACGGTCGTTGCTCCCCTGACCCTGTCAGCCAGCGGAGAACATGTCTACTTCCATGACGGCGAAAGTGTTGTCGCGATTGACCGACAGTCAGGTGAACAGACATGGGCCAGTGAGCCCGTGACTCGCAGAAAGTCATTCACGTTCAATTTCGGACCTCGCCTGGTCGCATGGAAAGACGTTGTCCTGTACGCGGGCGGCAACGGAAAGATGGTCAGCCTGGATGCCGTCAGTGGAAAAGAACTGTGGAACGCTCAGCATCCGAATTCCGGTTACGAGTCTCCTCAGGACCTCATGGTTCTGAACGACCTGGTCTGGTGTGCTCCAACCACCAGCGGCAAGGACAGCGGAGTTTTCACAGGTCGCGATCCTCGAAGCGGCGAAGTCAAAAAGGAATTCGCTCCGGACATCGACACCTACTGGTTCCATCATCGCTGTTACATTGCCAAAGCGACGGACAACTTTCTGATGCCGTCCCGAACCGGCGTCGAGTTTGTTGATCCGAACAGCGAGCACTGGGATATTCATCACTGGGTCCGCGGTGGCTGCCTGTATGGCGTGATGCCCTGCAACGGTTTCACGTATACTCCGCCCCACAACTGTGCCTGCTATCCGGAAGCCAAGCTTTTCGGCTTTAACGCGCTGGCGGCATCGTCGGCAACTCGGCCCGTTCCGAAAAACGTTCCGGAAGCAGGTCGGCTGGAAAAGGGCCCCGCGTACGATTCACCGCTGACATCCGAACGCGATGGATCCGACGACTGGCCGACGTACCGAGGTGACGCCGGTCGCAGCGGGATGACCAGGCAGGCCATCGACAGCAAAATCTCCAGCAAATGGACTGTGAAGCTCGGTGGTCGCCTGACCTCTCCGGTCATCGCGGCCGGGACAGTTTTTGTGGCTCAGACGGATGCTCATCTGCTGCATGCTCTGGATGAAAAGACGGGGAATTCCAGGTGGACATTCACGGCCGGAGCCCGCATCGATTCTCCGCCGACCGTGCATGCAGGTCGAGTTGTCTTTGGTGGAGCTGATGGATGGGTGTACTGTCTGCGAGCTTCCGACGGAGCACTTGCGTGGCGATACCGGGCGGCTCCGCTGGATCGCCGCACCATGGCCTTCGAACAGCTCGAATCGCTGTGGCCCGTGCATGGCAGCGTGCTGATTCGAGACAACACAATTTACACGGTGGCCGGCCGATCAAACTTTCTGGACGGCGGGCTCAGACTGTTGCGGTTGAATCTGCAGTCGGGCGAAAAGCTGTCAGAAACTCTGATGGACCACACGAATCCAGCCACAGGCAACAATCTGCAGGAGGTGCTGCAGATTCTTCAGATGCCTGTCGGGCTGCCGGACATCCTGAGTTCCGATGAGAAGTACGTGTATATGAAGTCGCAGAAGTTTGACTTCGACGGCAATCGTCTGGAGATCGGTCCGAATTCCGGAGACTTCGCGGCCCAGGCGTCCAAACAACGCGGCGAAGGTGCTCACCTATTTGCTCCGATGGGGTATCTTGATGATACGTGGTTCCATCGCAGTTACTGGGTGCTGGGGCAGAGCTTTGCCGGTGGACACGGCGGATATTATCAGGCGGGCCGTTTTGCTCCGTCCGGTCGCATTCTGGTGAATGGCGACGGATATGTTTACGGATATGGTCGCAAGCCGGAATACCTGCGCTGGACCACGACGCTCGAACATCAGCTGTATGCCGCTCCGCCGGAACCACCTGAGATTCCCGACGGCTATCTCAACAAAGGCAATGGTGGAGCTGCGACGGGCGCGTTCGTCACCTTCGGCAAGCCACCGGCACTGAACCCGGCCGGGAAGCCGGTTTCGATCGAAGCGTGGATCAGTGCCACCAAGCCAAAGGGGACCGTGATTGCTCGAGGCGGCCCGACAGATGGGTTTGCTCTGACGCTTGACGGCGGTCGCCCTGAGTTTCACATTCGGGCCAAAAATCAGCTGACCACCATCCGAGGCGATCGTCGAATCGTTGGCGGCTGGCATCATCTGGTCGGAGTTCTGAATTCCGATAAAACCATGGCTCTGTATGTCGATGGCGAACAGGTTTCCACCGGAACCGCCACCGGGCTGCTGGAAAAAGATCCGGCTCAGGGTCTGGAAGTTGGCGGCGATGACGCGTCCTCCGTTGGAGACTACGAGGCTCCGAATCCGTTCGGCGGAGTCATTGATGAAGTGCGAGTTGCATTCACAGCCGCAACTTCCGAACAGGTCGCAGCAAGGTTCAGGGACGGCGAAGAAATGTTCGAGGACCCGGTGCTGGTCGCCACCTTTGATGACGGTTCTGCTCGAGATCTTTCGCTTCATCGCAACAACGGCACCGTCAACGGAGGAAAGGTGGTCGAAGGAAAGTTCGGTCAGGCTCTGCAGTTTTCTCCCGGTGGTGCCGGAGGCGGCGGGAAGAAAAAGAAAGGCGCCAACAGCAGTCAGAATCCGGGCAACAGTCTGGTTCAGCCGAAATGGACGGCGGATGTGCCGATCTACGTTCGAGCTATGGTGCTGGCCGGGCAGAATCTGTTCATCGTGGGCCCACCGGACATCATTGACGAAGAATCCACGTTCAAACAGCTGTCGGAAAAGGACCCCGAGGTTCAGGATCTGCTGGCAAAGCAGGACGACGCCCTGGAAGGCAAAAGCGGCGGACAGCTCCTGGCGGTCAACACAGACAGCGGAGAAATCGCCGCCACCGTGCCCTTGGGAACTCTGCCCGCATGGGATGGACTCGCCGGAGCCAACGGACAACTGTTTCTGTCCACACTGGACGGCCAGGTCATGTGTTTCGGCAACTGACCGCCGGTCGGTCGCGGCTGAGGACGAACGCTGTGACGAGTTTCAAAACAACTCGGTCAGGCTCTCCTGCGTGACAGGCTGCGCGAATTGTCAGGCGGGAGCCTCACCTGCTGATGCCTCCGGTTTCGCGCTGGAGTACAGGATTTCGCCTGGGATTGTTGATTTTCGAAGGCATGCTCCGGTCAGGCAGGGAAATTGCCTGTCCGTGGCCTGAACATCGTGCCTGACGCAGGAATTCACGAAATCTGTTTGATGCCGGATGGACCGCACGGCGTAACTCACTACAGTTGATGCAGTCTGCGGCGGCCATTGCGAGTCCATTCGCCCGCTTTGTTCGACTGCTTCCGGAAACTCTGAAAGACCTGCGATGATGAAACTCAGTACTGCCTTTCCTCTGTTTGCCGCATCGGTGCTCATGCTTTCCGTCGGCTGTGACGACGGCGCGACCGGCCCCAACGTTCCCGTCATGGCCCCGGACGACCACGATCATGACCATGGTCACGGCGAACACGCTCACCCGGAAACTCTGGGAGCAGCTCTGGCGGAACTGACGGAACTGCGAAACACCGTTCGGGATGCGTTCGCTAAAAATGACACAGAAACCGCCCATGAACCCCTGCACGATGTGGGCCACCTACTGAACGAAGTTGACGAACTGGCCGGAGAAACCGACCTGTCCGACGATGTGAAAGCTGCAATCAAAGGCCACGTGACGACTCTGATGGACGCCTTCGGAGCTGTCGACAAGAAAATGCATTCCGAAAGCGGTGAAGAAGGATCCGACTACAGTGCCGTCTCAGAAAAGATCGACACTGCTATTCAGGCCATCATCGACGCGGCCGGAGAACACGCTCATCACGACGCCCATGAAGCTCACGGTGATCACGACCATGACCACGCAGAGCACACTGAAAAACCGGCGGGCGATGCCGGTCACAAGCATGCTGATGACGACCACAAAGCCGACGCAGAAAAGGCAGCTCCTGAGCTGAAGGAATAGTCCGGTGAATTCGCGACTTGCTGTTTCGATTGCGATGTTCTGCAGCCTGGTGGTTCTGACCTCGGGCTGCGAACACGTCGATCCTCGAGTGGCAGCTGCTCGTCAGAGGCTTCTATTGACGGCTGATCCCGGGGCGACGATGTCGTTCGAGCAGGTCCGAAAGCAGCTGAAGGATGAAGCCGTTCCGGTTTCGGAAGTTCCCGTGGTGCTGAAGGGACGAGTTGACGCCGGTGAGTCCGTGTCGCCCTGGCAAACCGGACTGGCCGCCTTTGTGCTCACCGATGCCACCGGGCATGACGACGACGAGGCTCATAACCCGCACACCTGCCCGTTCTGCAGTCGCAACATCACCGACTACATGGCCAAGGTCAGCTTCCGTGAAAACGGTTCAGTGATCGATATTGACAGTCGGGAACTGTTCGGGGTCACGGATCGGCAGCGAGTCATCATCCGGGGAACGGCCTCTCTGGATGACGACGGGCTTCTGAAGGTCGACGCCACCGGCCTGTTCATCTCGCCTCGGTAAGGCATCTGTCTCAGGGCCGCTGACGCCGAAGATAGAGATCCGCAACTGACGTTCCGTTTCCGAACCAGTCGTACGAATGAATTCCCGGCGACGCTGATGTGAGGCATTGATGGCTGATTCGTTTCTTCGCAGGCTTCTGAACACTCCGGGCACCTCGGGCTATGAACAGCAGATTCAGGCAGTGATCCGCGAGTACGTCACGCCGTTTGCGGATTCAGTTCACACCGACATTCACGGAAATGTGATTGCCAGCGTTAATCCGGAAGGCTCTCCCCGCATTCTGCTGGATGCCCACTGCGATCAGATTGGATTGATTGTCCGTCATATTGACGACCGAGGCTTCATCCGTGTGAATGCAGTTGGCGGCTGGGACATGCAGATTCTGCTCGGCCAGAAAATGCTGGTGCACACCGCGTCCGGATCAATTCCCGGTGTGATCGCCCGCAAACCGATCCATCTGCTTCGCGAAGACGAGCGAAAAAAAGTGCCCTCAATCAGCGAACTGTGGATCGACATTGGATCGCTGTCGGCCGAGGAAACCGCATCCGTGGTGCGCATCGGAGATTCAGTGACGCCACAGCCGTCTCTGACAGAACTCCGCAACGGTCGTCTGTCCGGCGTGGCGATGGATGATCGTACCGGCATCTGGGTGATCATGAACGCGCTGAGAATCGTTTCTGAACGGCGACCCGATGCAGCTGTGTTTGCCGTGTCCGCGGTTCAGGAAGAAATCGGCCTGCGCGGAGCTCAGACCAGCGCCTACAGCGTTCAGCCGGATGTCGCCATTGCAGTGGACGTGACTCACGCGACAGACTGCCCCGATATCGACCAGAACGAATTCGGTCGAATCACCATCGGAGGCGGCCCCGTTGTTGTTCGCGGAGCCAACGCCAATCCTCGGGTCTTCGACCTGCTGATGGACACCGCCGCCATTCACAGTATTCCCGTCCAGATCAACGCTCTGGCTCGCCCCGCCAGCAATGACGGAGCTGTCATTCAGGTCAGCCGCGGCGGCTGTGCCACGGGCCTCGTGACACTGCCCAATCGCTACATGCACAGCCCGGTGGAAGTTGTTGCCGAATCAGACCTGGCCCACGCTGCCAGTCTGATCGCAGAATTCTGCCTTGCCATTGATGCTGAGACATCGTTCGTGCCGTAGACAATTGTCCGGTGCTGCAATCCACGCTTCGACATGGACTGCAGCCAAACAGTTCGACGGGGCTTCAAGCCTGGACTCCGGCACGACCTCACGAGCTCGTCTGCAGCAGGTGGACGCTGGTATTGGGTTCGTCGATGGAGGCCGCCATTCGAGCGGCAATGCGGCAGGTGACTCGGACACGAGTCGACTGTTCGTCGGTGTAGCTGCGGCTGAGTTCTTCGGCGTGCTGAGTCAGCCAGCCCAGGAGTTTTCCGTTTCCGGTGTCCGTTTCGATTTCTGCTGTCACAAATCCTCCGGACAGCCGGTCGACCACAACCTGAGCCAGTTTGTCCAGGCCGTGTCCGGTTGCAGCGCTGATTGTAACGGTATCGTCGTAGTGCCGACGCAGAACGTCGATGACTGTCGGATCAGCTACGTTGTCGACTTTGTTCAGTACCAGAATCACATTGCTGCAGTCGACTCCGATTTCGTCCAGAACTTCGTACACAGTGTGAATCTGCCGCTCGGCATCAGGATTGCTGGCATCGACCACGTGCAGCAGAAGTCCTGCGTGACGAGCTTCTTCCAGCGTCGAACGAAACGATGCCACCAGATGGTGAGGCAGGTTACGAATGAATCCGACTGTGTCGCTCAGCAGCACGTCTCCATAATGCGGCAGTGACCAGCGACGGGTGCGGGTATCCAGAGTGGCAAACAGTTTGTCTTCCACCAGCACGTCAGCTCCGGTCAGAGCTCGCATCAGGGTGCTCTTACCGGCATTGGTGTACCCGACCAGCGAAACCGACTGCTGATCTCGGCGCTGCGATACAGTTCGTTCGCGTCGGTTTTCGACGTCCTTCAGTTTGGCTCGCAGTTCAGAAATCCGTTTATCGATCAGTCGACGGTCGGTTTCCAGCTGCTTTTCCCCCGGCCCGCGCCCGGCTCCAATCCCGCCGGTAATTCGTTCCAGGTGAGTCCACATCCGTTTCAGGCGGGTTCGGAAGTACATCAGCTGAGCCAGTTCGACCTGCAGCATCGCCTCATGCGTTCGGGCGTGAGTCGCAAAGATATCCAGAATCACTTCGCTGCGGTCGACGATTGGCTTCTCGATGGACATTTCCAGAGAACGCCCCTGAGACGGCGACAGGTTGTTGTCGAAGACAACCATGTCCGCGTTGGTCATTTCAACCATCTGCTTCAGCTCTTCGACCTTGCCCGTCCCCAGGCAATGAGCCGGATGGGGAGTGTCGCGCAGCTGAACGATCTCGCCAACGACGGTCACACCCGCCGTCTTGACCAACCCCTTCAGTTCGTCCAGAGCTCGATCGCGATCCGGACACTCATCCGGGGCAAAAACACCCGCAAGGATCGCTCGCTGTCCGGCAACTTTCAGTTCGTCTCGTTTTGGGTCACCCAACTGGCTTCACCTCAAAAATTTCAGGAAACAGGCCGCTGACCGACAGCTGCCTTCAGGGATCATGGTATCGTCGTTGGCTGTTCGTCGAAATAGAGACACTCTGCATTCAGAAATTGTTCGCCCGGTCCGCCATGTCTGATCCTCAGAAAGCCGTCGTTCTTGTCAGTGGAGGACTCGATTCCGCCACGGTTCTGGCAATCGCCGCCCGACAGGGCTACGAACTGCACGCCATTTCCTTTGATTACGGTCAGCGACACCGGTTTGAACTGGAGGCCGCTGATCGAGTCTGTCTCAGCATCGGAGTTGCCAGCCACGTGGTTTTTCCGCTCGATACTGCGATTTTCCGTGGTTCGGCACTGACCAACGACATCGCAGTGCCGCACCATCGCACCGATGAAGAAATCAGTCACGGCATTCCGGTCACTTACGTTCCGGCCAGAAACACGATTTTCCTGTCCATTGCATTGGGGCTGGCAGAATCGATGGAAGCTGATCATCTGTTCATCGGAGTCAACGCCGTGGACTACAGCGGCTATCCCGACTGCCGTCCCGAATTCATCGCTGCCTTTGAAGCGATGGCCAATCTGGCGACCAAAGCCGCCGTGGAAGGTCGACGACTGACTGTCCACACTCCGCTGATCTCACTGACGAAAGCTGAGATCATTCAGCAGGGGCTGAAACTCGGAGTCGACTACGGTCTCACTCACAGTTGCTACGACCCGACTCCTTCGGGACAGAGCTGCGGGGAATGCGATTCCTGTCGGCTTCGACTGAAAGGTTTCGCGGAAGCCGGAACAACGGACCCCGCCAGCTATGTCCAACGGAACCACGGCTCAGCATCGTGAAACCTCCGTCCGTGGGCAGAAGACGGCCTCGGGCGGCATTTCGGCCAACGAGACTGCTGCGGCGTGATCACTCGCTGAAGCTGTGACCGAATTCCCGCACCGGCACTGACAGCGGAACGGTTGACGTGGGTTCATCGGGAACGATACCGATGGATTGCTCGAGCATCGGCTGCATCTCTTCCATCACCGGCGCTGCTGACTCTGAGCATTTCGCGAGACTGTCCAGCTGTGATTTGGCTCGCATCAGGGCATTGTCCGCGAGCGACAGCTGCACCTGGGTTGTCAGGTAAGCGTTTTCGGCAGACTGCAGACGCCCCTGCATCATCAGCAGGTTTTCGAGATAAAGATCCGCGACGCTGTCGCCATCGGCCAGCATTTCCCGTCGGAGCTGACTGCCTTTCAGTAGTCGGCGAGTTCGGGCCAGTGTTTCCCACTGCTGATCCAGAACCGAAGCGTACTTGTTCCGCTCAATCAGCTGGTTACGAACGTCTTCCGTGACTTCGGCGATGACCTGCTGCAGTTCGGCCTGCATGCGTTTGATGGCAATGAAGTTCTGTTCCGCGGCTGCCTGAGCGGCCCGGTTCCTGTACGGAATTTCGAATTCGAAGCCCAGACCGAAACTGGGGGTGCCCCGAGTAAACTGGTTGGCGAATGCTCCGCCGGAATCCCGGTGACCTCGCAGACCCGCAACATAACTGGTGAAAACCATGTCCAGCATCGGGAGCACTTCGTTGGACGCAAGGTCATATCGCAGAGTCGCACTTTTGATTTCACGGATGGCTCGATGTATCTCGGAACGGTGGTAAAGCGCTGACTGAATCTGGTCAGCTTCTGCTGCTTCTTCACAATCACGCATCGGCAGTGTCAGGGTCACAACTTCGTGATCGACGAAGTCCGTGAAGCGTGCTCCGTAAATCAGTCGCAGCAGACTGTTCTGAGTCAGCTGGAGGTCAAATTCGGCGTTTCGCGCCGCACCAAGGCGATTGGCCACTTCCGACCGAGCTCTATCCATCATCAGCGGTGTGACGTCGATTTCCGTCCGCCGACTCATCTCCTCTGCAATTTCAGTCGCACGATTCCATGCGGTGACGGCCTGCAGAAACCGTCCTCGCTGCAGCACCAGATTCCAATAGGCCCCGCCAACTTCCAGCAGGTAGTCCTGAACGCCGATCTGGAAGGCATCAAAAGCCGTGTCCTTTTCGATTTCTGCCAGACGCAGTTTGCCCTGATTGTAATCTTCTCCTGCGCCGCGCAACAAAGGCTTTTCGTATTTCAGTGCCAGGCGAGCGTTGCCCTGATGATTCGGATTGATGAACCGGGAATTGCTGGACCGAATTCCCATATTCTGCGAAATCTCAAACTGTGAACCATCGCGGCCGAGCCGGCGAACTCCGGCGGCGGCGTTCAGAGTTCGATTACGCAATAAACGTGTTGCACCGTCCAGAGTGCTTCCGACAGGTGTGTTGTCACGATTCCAGATGGTGTTGGCGAAGGTCGTCCAGTCGAAGGCAGCGTCCTGCCGAGTCACCTCGACCTGCCGAATGAACCAGTCGGAATGCAGCACCTGGAGCTCCGGAGCTTCAGACAAAGCAGTCTCCATGGCCTGGTTCAGCGTCATCTGCAGAGCTGGACGTCCACGAAGAATGCTGCGGCCGAGATCACCTTCCCACCAGAAGAGCTCTGAATCCGATTGTTCGCTCGCTGCAGAAACTTCGTTTTCGAAAACGTCCGGGACTGTCGGAACTTCGGGCAGCAGCGGAAGCCCGGTCGTCGGTTCCATCGAGAACCCATTCGGCGCCGGATTCTCTGCACCAATGCCTGCGGGCGAGGGGATTTCCGGAAGGTGTGAATCGCCTGGTACAAAGTCCGGAGCAACATCCATGCTCTGCTGAGCCGGTCGTGAAACGGTGACGGTCGGAGCAGGTGAATTCAGCGGCTGCGGGCGAGCCCGGACGCCGGATGGAAATACGTGAACCTGAGTTCCAGGGGTTCCGCGATCGCCAGGCTGCTCACCGGCGAATGCTGTCTGAGGCAAAACTCCCATCGGATACGCCGGTTCCGGATACTGAGCTCTGGGATTCAATGAGGCGGCCGTTTGATTCGCGTCGTCATCCAATGGAGTCGGCGGGCGCAGTGTCAGCTGTCGGGATAGCACATGTCCCTCAGCGGGCAACGCTTCAGAAGGTTCAGACAGCTGAAAGCTGTGTCCCAGTGTGGCGGCACGTGTTCGAGGAGCTGGCGCCTGAATGTCCGGGGAATGAGGCAGTCGACCGGACGACAGAGGCTGCACAAGACTTTCCGGCACTACCGGTTGTTGTGCCTGAGCAATGGTGATCAGCGAGCCGATCTCCAGAACGAAAAACATTCCGGCAAACCCGGCAACCGGCAGAAGCAATCGGCGGGTTCTGCCGATGAGACCGACAGCCCTTTCCTGCGTTCGAGCGGGTGCTTTGGTTTGATGAGCCTGAAACACTGAAATTTCCGGGGCTTTCGTGGGGGAGTCGATGTGTTCATCGGGAACATCGACCGGTTGTATCGGTCAGCTTGAATGTTCCGGTTAAATCGATGCAGCGGGTCCTGCCTGAAGTAGTGATTGCACAGGTTGATCCGGTTACGTTGACGAGGGAGGGCCGGTGGGAAAAGAAGGCTTCGGTGGATGAAAGAGAAACAGGACTGACCGCAGCTGTTGGCAACAATGGAACCGCGGCAGACACAGCGATCGGATCGTTCCGGCGGCAGTTTCGCCGGAACGCCACAGGCAAGATGTCGGCTTGGCATCAGTGAATCAAAGTACTGAATCTATGACTGGTCAGAACCCGATTTCCTCTCCTGCTGCTTCCTCTTCCGCACAGATCGGTTCCGGGAGTTCAGTGGCTGGTCAGACGGCCGCTTCCCGCAGTTTGAACAGCCAGATTCGATCCATGCTGGTGGACTGCCCTTCGCGTCAGGCTCTGCTTCAGCGTGTGCTTGATGTCTGTTCCGAACAGTTTCCGACAACGGTGGGACGAGCTGATTTTCGCGTGGGTGAGTCCAGGCAATCGTATCTGCAGCATGATCCTCGAATGGCAAAGAACCTTGCCGAGCGGTTCAGTGCTGAATACCTGCAGCCAATGGCTGACTCAACGTTTGATTCTCGGGTCCCGGAGCCCCGGCTGAAACGTTACGAGCGCGGTGATCAGAAGATGACTCTGATCAGTGCCCCCGTCATGGACGTCGCGACTGACAGGGTCGAAGGTGTTGTGACCCTGATGCTGGGAGGCGGGTTATACAAGCCCGAAGTCGTGCTGCCTCGGCTGGACGGAATTGTCGCTGTCGCGTCCGCCGTGCTGGCCGCTCGCAGCCGTTCTCTGCCTGACACAACAACGGCAACAACCGCCAGGCCCGTACCAGTTGCGGCTGTAGCCAATGCCGCCAGTGGTGTTCAGCCCGGTCCGGTTCCGGGAGCGACGACGACGCCAAATCGTCAGCCGGATCAACAAACAGGCGACATGCAGCAGGCGGCCGCTCTGGGCAAAGCATCGCAGTTTCATTCGACTCGGGAATTCGGCTTCTCACTGGTGAATTCGCTGTACGGCCAGCTGCAGGCCGAGCAGGTGATGTTTGGTGTGGCGAAGGGCGACCGTGTGGTCGTTGAAGCGATTTCCGGAGTTCCGGACTTCAAAGTCAGCAGTCCGGGCGTTGCGATTGTCCGCCAGGCGATGGAAGAGTGTCTGGATGCGAAGCGAAGCGCCGTTGCCCAGCAGGAAAACCTCGAAGGGCTCGACGCCATGCCCATTCATCGTCAGTGGTCGGCAGAAAGCGGCCAAGCCTGTGTCTGCAGTCTTCCGTTGAAGCAGGGCGATGAAGTGACCGGAGTCGTGAGCGTGCGGCGTCCGGCGGGACGTCCGTTTCGTAAAGAAGAAATCGCCGGACTGATGCAGATGCTCGCTCCGTATGGTGCTGCTGTCCGAACGGTGGAACGAGCCAATCGTTCTGTGGGAACTCAGCTGAAGACCGCCGTGTCGGAAACAGCTCGCAACAATCTGCGAGGCGGGTCGGTGGGCCGAAAGCTGGTTCTGGCAGGAATGGTGGCCGGAGTTCTCTGGTTTCTGTTCGGCAGTCTCACCTATCGGCCGATCTGTCGCACTCGAGTTGTCTCTGCCGACCTTCGTCATTTTTCCGCACCGTTCAGCGGGAAACTGGATCAGGTTCTCGTCCGGCCCGGACAGCAGGTCGCAGAAGGAGAACTGCTGGCTGTGTTTGACACTGCCGATCTGGAACTTCAGCTCAATACACTCAATCGCCAGTTCCACGCCGTGGATGTTGAGCTGCGTCAGTCAATTGCTGACGGCGACATGTCGAAAGCAGCTCTGGCGAAATCACGTGTATCTGTTCTGCAGGTTCAGATGCAGGCCATTCGGAAACAGATCGACGAAGCCAGTCTGCGAGCTCCCAGTGCGGGAACCGTTCTGCTGTCGGATCTGGATCAGCGGATCGGGCAGATGTTTCGGCAGGGAGAAGAACTGCTTCAGTTTGCCGGAGACGGCGACTGGCTGCTGGAGATCGAAGTTCCTGATGACCTTGTCGGCGTTGTTGCCGATCAGCAGACCGGGACGTTTGCCGCTGCCTCTCTGCCCACAGAGAAACTTGAGTTCACCGTCAACCAGATCGATGGAGCGGCTCGCACCATCCAGGATCGAAATGTCTTCATTGCCCGAGCTCCGCTGCAGGCGCGTCCGCCGTGGATGAAAACGGGAATGGAGGGTACGTCCCGAATTACCACCGTTCCGCGTCCCGTGTGGTGGGTCGCCATGCATCGCGTGGTCGACTGGGGACGCATGAAT
Source organism: Planctomycetaceae bacterium (assembly GCA_041398865.1). Classification (GTDB taxonomy): domain Bacteria; phylum Planctomycetota; class Planctomycetia; order Planctomycetales; family Planctomycetaceae; genus Fuerstiella. The sequence goes on along the minus strand of JAWKTY010000012.1, from coordinate 102,247 downwards.
TTCTGGTTCTAGATCTTTTCTGCTGAATCTTTGTCCGCGCGACGGATTCATTCGCTCACTTCCCGTTCGAATCTGACAGACATCTGTCCAGTTCTGTCAGTTTTTAGACAGACCATTCCCTTTGAATCAGCCCGTCGTCAAATCCTGCCAGCCTGCCGATCCTCTTGCTCAGGCCAGAGAGATCCGGCTGACGCTGCGATCTGACCTGCATGTCAGCCGCCAGCTGAGTCACGGGCAACCGGTGTACGTGATCCACGACCCGATTACGTTTCGAACGCATCGGCTGACGGCATTTCAGTATCGCGTCCTGGCCGAACTGAATCCGGATATCAACGTCGGGCAGAACTTCAGGGCTCTGGTGGAGAAGGGTGAATTTGAAACAGAGGAAGAGTCTGTCTTCTTTGAACTGTTGAATGCATTTTCGCGGCTGGGAATGGTTGTGATGCCTGGACAGAACGGCGCCAAGCTGTTCGAACAGCATCAGAAAATGCGGGGAGCGAAGCGTCGAGGTCGACTGCTGGGCTTTCTGTTCATGCAGGTCCCACTGGTGAAGCCCGACCGCTTTCTGCGAAAGACTCTGCCATGGTTTTCATGGCTGTACACGAAAGCGTTCTTTGTTGTCTGGCTGTTCGCGATGGCAGCCGCGGGCTTTGTGATCTTCAGTCGGTACAGTGAGTTCAAGGCTCCGCTGAGCGGCATTCTGGCGACGAAGAATCTTCCGTTTCTCTGGCTTTCGTTTGTGGTACTGAAGATCTGGCACGAACTGGGACACGGGTACGCCTGTCGAAAGTTCGGTGGCTACGTTCCGGAGATGGGCACCATTCTGATTGCCGGAACGCCCGCAGCCTTCGTGGACGCCACGGCCGCATGGAGTTTTCCGGAACGCTGGAAACGTCTGGTGGTGATGTGCGGCGGCATGTTCTTTGAATCGCTGGTGTTCATTCCCGCAGTCTTTGTGTGGGCGTTTTCCGCCAGTCCGATGCTGGCGTCGTGTGCTCATCAGCTGGTGGTGATGGCGGGGCTGGTCACGATTCTGTTCAACGCCAATCCGCTGATGAGGTTCGATGGTTATTTCATTCTGAGCGAGCTGCTGGGGATTCAGAATCTGCGGCCCCGAGCGGATGCTCAGATCAAGCGACTGCTGTCAGCGGGAGTTCTGGGAATTCAACATCCCGCAACGGACAATTCCAGGTTTACTCAGACCATGCTGGTGCTCTACGGCATCTCGGCGACCATCTACAAATTCACACTTGTGATCAGCATCGCCGTCGTGATTGCGATGAAGTTTCCGCTGGTCGGCCTGGGGCTGGCTGCGTTTCATGTGAGTACATCTGTGGGCTTTGGAGCATTAAAAATGGCGGATTACCTGCTGAACAGCCGCGAAACTCAACCTGTCCGGGGACGAGCCCGGCTGGTTGCCGCCATCGTCCTGATCGGCTTGCCGGTGCTGGCCTGTGTGGTGCCAGTACCGTTTGGAGTTGTCGTTCAGGGACTGGTGGGAGCTGAGACCGAGCACTTTCTGAACGTAAATTCGCCCGGTGTCTTCCAGCAGGCCATGGTTCGTTCGGGTGACGAGATCCCGCAGGCCACTCCGATCGTCGAACTGAAGAATGATCGGCTGGTTGAAGAGCTTCAGATCGTGGAAGCCAATCTCGCCGAGGCCACGCTGAAATGGCAGGTCCTGCAACAGAGGGATCTCGCCGAAGCGGCTCAGCAACAGGCCATGATCACGGAACTCAGACAGCAGCGGGAAGAAATTCAGCGGCGAGTTCAGCGGCTGACACTGACAGCTCCAGGCGCGGGACGGGTCGTCAGCCTGATTCCGGCAACGGAGCGAGGCCGGTTTCTGCACGAAGGAGCTCAGATTGCCGTTCTCGCGGAAGGACAGCCTCTGCTGAGAACATGGCTGAATGAAGATCAGCTGGGAAGTGTGGTGTCCGACCCCGGGACGGACGTTCAGTTTCATGTGCCCGGACGGCCGACCGAAACCTTCCATGGTCAGATTGTCAAAGTCGAACCGGCCGCGGAAGAAGTGTTCGACAAGGTGGCACTGACATATGTCACCGGCGGCGAGATTCTGGTCAATCCCTCAACCGGCCGACCTCTGACACCTTTGTTTCAGGTGGACATCCAACCATCATCAGACGCCGTCGCCGTGACAGAACATGGGCGTCGGGTCAATCTGCAGTTGCCCAGACGCTACGAGAGCGTGGCTGCCTGGGTTCTGCGCAGGTGTACAACATTCGCCAGAAAGCTGCTGGTCGCCTGATCATTTCCTTCTCTTCGAACAGGAAGAATTCCATGAGATTTCACACGTTTCGTCGCCATCGGACGACACTGGCCGCCGCCGTTGCCGCAGCCGCACTGCCGCTCCTTGTCCATGCTGCCGGGCCGGGAACTTCGCCGTCAGCGACCGGACAGTCGCAGCGGATGCTGGCATCGACCCAGCTGCCGGCAGGAACCCGGACCAGTTCCCCCCCCGAATCAATCGACCTTGGGGACCGATTTCAGGGAATTGTACGTCCGGCACTGATGGCTGAACTTCCGTCACTTGTGCCGGGTGTGATCGCTGAAATCCACGTGGAAGAAGGACAGTTCGTTCGAAAAGACGAACTTCTGATGACGCTGGATGACCGCGTTCCCCGTGCTCGCCTGGAAGCCGCCGCCGTGGAAGCCACGCTTCAGGGAGCTCTGCATCGGGCGGAAGTCGATCTGCGAATGGCACAAAGCCGAATTCAGCGTCTGTCGGCCGTGATGCAGTCCGGCGCAGGTGCGGCATTTGAAATGCGAGCTGCCGAAGCCGATCGCGATCGAGCTCAGGCGGCCATTGAACAGCAGCAGGATATCCTGAAGGCGGCAGATGCGAATCGCCGTCTGGCAGAAGCTCAGCTGGAACAGTATCGGATCAATGCCCCCTTCGACGGTCAGGTCATCGAAATCCACAAACGCTCCGGCGCGATCGATCCCACACAGGTGATCATGACGGTGGCGGACCTGCGAGTCCTGGAAGTCGAAATGCATCTGCCATCGCGCATGCTGGGCACCGTTCGGCCCGGTCAGACCGTTGCTCTGCAGGCCGGAGTTCCGATTTCCGGTGAAATCCGAGCCGCGGTGGTCAGCGTGTCTCCGATGATCAATTCCGCCAGCAATACATTCCGCTGTCTGCTGAAAATTGACAATTCCGAACAGCATCTTCCGGCCGGGTTCAGCGTGGTGGTCAACGGAATGCCCGACAGCGGTCAGCGACTCAGTCATTCGACCGGACAATCACGATAATCGATCTCCCCCCTTCATTCATTCCTACCTCGGAAACCCGCTCGACTGCAGCAGAAAATTGACTGTTGACGGCCAACGCTGTCATGGACCTGAACTAAGTTCCAACTGGATCACTGACCCGAATGTCGTTCCCGTGAACGCTGCTTCGGCAAAGTGACGGGAGAAGTGTCGAAATGTCCGACGAAGTCATCATTCACGGAAGTGCTCCCCGGGCAGTGACGGAGAAGATACAGATTGAAGGACCGGATCTTCGCCTTTCGACACTGATCGCTCCGACCCACACCGCGTGTATCGGACTTCTGCGGGACCGTTTAATGTCGTCACTGCAGGACTTTCGGGTGATGGCGGAATCCATGGGGCACCAGTTCTGTATGGCTCTGGACGAAGCACTGGCCAACGCGTTCTTCCACGGCAATCTGGAACTATCGTCCTCACTGAAGGAAGACGGCAGCGACACCTTCACCAAAATTGCGGAAGAACGTCAGCTGCAGTCACCGTGGAAAGATCGCAGCGTCACCGTGACGGAACTGGCGTCATCATTCGGAGTCTGGATCACTATCAGGGATGAAGGCAGTGGATTTGATGTGGCGGGGACTCTGAACAGGCCACCGAATCCCGAACAGCTGCTGGCCAGCGGACGGGGGCTGTTGATCATGAAGGCGTTCTGCGATGAGGTGATTTACAACCGCGACGGAAATGAAGTGACTCTGGTGGCCTACCCCCAACAGAATCTCGAGGTTCATGAGTTTCTCGCCCACTGCAAAACAAAACGCGGAAACGCTCAGAAAACTCCTGCCGAATCCTGAATGTCGGTTCCTGTACCGGACGACCTGACCAGTCTGACATCCGACATTCAATGTTGACTTTTTTAAGATCCACCCCAGCCGTGACGCAATGTCTTTCAGACAGAATGTCATCGTCAATCTCGCTGGCGGATACGTGCGCAGATGCCTTTGAGGCATTCAGTCCATCGTCGGTTGAACCGGGTCGCGGATGTCTGCTGCAGATTTACCCTGCGACGTCGCGTTCTGAGCTGATGCGACTGACGGCGGAATCGGTGACCATCGGCCGTGATCACGGGTGCGACATCACCATCAGTGATCAGGCGATGTCCCGAGCTCACGCGGTCATCGAACAGCGACAGGGAAACTATTTCCTGAGTGATCTGGGCAGCACCAACGGAACCTGGCTGAATGACAAGGCAGTGCGGGGACGAGTGGCTCTGAATGGCGGCGAACTGATCCGTATGGGCGGCAGTATCCTGAAATTCATGTCCGCCATGGACGAGGAAGCCAACTATCACGCCGTTGTTCATGAATTGATGACTCGCGATTCGCTCACCAACGCCTTCAATCGCAGTTATCTGATTCCTCTGATCGAAACAGAAATTTCACGCTGTCGATCCCAGTCGGCGATGTTTTCGCTGATCCTTCTGGATATCGACCACTTCAAGCGTATCAACGATCGACATGGTCACCTTGTCGGCGATGAAGTTCTGAGAATCTTCTGCGAACGTATTCGCAGAGAACTGCGCACCAACGACATGCTGGCTCGGTTTGGCGGCGAAGAATTTGTGATTGCCTGCAGCCGAACCGGCCTCGTTGATGCTCGCCACCTTGCAGAACGGGTTCGCCTGTCGATTTCTTCTGAACGCTTTCAAACGCACGCCGGCCTCATCGACGTCACCTGCAGCATGGGAGTATGCTCGACCGACGGCAGCAGTTTTCCGAGCTGCGATCTGCTGCTGACATGCGCCGATCAGCAGCTGTACGCAGCCAAGAAAGCAGGACGAAACCGGGTTCAGGCCTACGAATCCAGGCACTGAACTCAGTTCCGGAACCCAGTGTCCAGCCCCGAAGCGACACCACGACAATGCAGTTGCTCAAAATGTGATCCGACACAGGGTGTGACAGGCACCGCGGAGGCACACTAAACCAAAAATCCTGAAGCGCGGTGTGCCGGCGTCGCTGATCACTCCCTGCATCATTCACTGACCGGCGAGGGTTCCTGTCGAATCCGGATGCGGCGATATTCCATCTGTCCGCGGTCGCCCTCCAGTCCGATCGAGCCCGGGGTTTCCGGAACTTTGAATTCCTCTTCCAGAACTTCACCATTGCAGGTGCATCGAGCAGTCCCGCCTTTGACCTCCACGATCAGCTCGTTCCAATCCTGAGCTCGATAGTTTTTCAGGTCCTTGTAGGGGCCCGCCAGCAGGTAGTCCCGACACTGCAGCTGCGGTTCGCGAATGAACACACCGCTGTCGGCATTGGGTGTGGCTCGAAATTCAAGCTTCAGCACAAAGTCTCCGCCGAATGACTCCGTCGTCCACAACTGCTGAATTCGTCGGCCTTCAGACGGCGTCATCACGACCAGTCGCCCATTGATGGCTCGATAACGTCCGTCATCCGATGCCGTTTTTCCATCAAACGCCACGGCCTTATCCACAATTGGCCAGGGAGGTGCACCTTTGTCCTTCTTCTTCCAGTTCTCGGCGGCCTTCCGCATCTTTTCGGGAGTCGGCAGAAAACCCCAGCCGGTCAGATCCCGGCCATTGAACAGACTCCGGAAGCCGGGTTCCACCTGAAAGTCGTCCGGTTCGGTTTCGAGGAATCCCAGAGTTGCCAGCACCGGCGTGAGTGCCTTCTTCCACATTTCATATCCGGTGTCGTTGGGATGCAGCAGATCCGGAAACTCGGCCGACCGAGCATCACCCGCTTCGTCCGCGAACAGGGTGTAGGTGTCAATCAGTGTCACCCGATCGTCACCTCGAACGGCTTCTGCGTACAGAGCATTGATCTGACGGATGCTGTCTGCCGGTCGTTTTTTGTTTGCCGAGCTGGGAAAAACGCTGCACAGAATCACAGGCATTTCCGGATTCGCTTTCTTCAGTTCGGCCAGGATCAGCTTCACATTTTCGGCGATCACTTCCGGGGCAGCACCTTCTTCCAGGTCATTCGTGCCCATCAGCATCACAACGGCAGCCGGCTTCAGTGCCAGGACGTCCTGAGGCAGACGGATGAGCATTCCGCGAGTTGTATCGCCGCTGATTCCTCGATTGGCGACTTTCATTCCGGGAAAACTGTTCTTCAGTTCGGGTCCCCAGCCCTGAGTGATCGAGTCACCCAGAAACACGACGGATCCCTGCTTTGAGTCCAGCTGCCCCGCAAATTCGCGACGCTTCTGCTGCCACAGCTTCCGAAACCAGTCGTAGCGTCGAATCGGCCCGGCCCCCGGAAGTCCGCCATCGGTTTCCGGCAGAGTCATCAGGGCCGCGTCGTCGGCAACACAGACGGCGCCGGCACACAGCAGAAGGCTTAATACGCAGACAATTCTCATTTCGAAATCCCGATGACAGGGGAGGAACGAATCAATGATCAACACAGGGAGCCCCACGGCCGGAAAGTGCCATCCACGGCACAGACGGCTCCCGGCCTGAGGCACGCGAACGCCAGTGCCGTTTCAATCTGTTGTGGATTGAAACGACAGCTTCAGCGTCAGCCGCATCCAAACATCAGCATCGCCCGCTTCAGGTCTGAATTTCATAGCCTTTGCGGTATTCGCGACTGAGCATCGAGTTCGCCAGTTCGTCGCCTTTGATCTGCTGAGTTGCCTGGTCCCATTCGATGGTGCGTCCGAGGCGGGCGGCAATGCCTGCCAGATGGCAGACGTTCAGAGCTCGCATGTGTGAATGCACGTCGGAAATCGGCTCCTTACGTTCACGAACGCAGTACAGAAAGTTCGCCCAGTGGCCTCGGCGTTCATTCGAAATCTGTGGCAGGTTCTTGTAAACCTGCTGAATGGCGTCTTCCGGCAGAGGATTGTCCTTCAGTTCATCAACGGGGCCTCCAACCAGTTTGCCTCGGTTGACGAACAGACGGCCTTTCTCGCCTTCAAACAGAGCCCCGTTGTCCGTGTCATTGCGCACAATCAATTCCGTTCCGCCGGGCAGTTTCGCGGTCAGATGGAAGGCCGTTGCCGTGTTGTATCGGTCATGTTCGGTCGGCATGCCGTCCTTGAACGGCACAGGATGTTCGGCGGTTCCGCCAATGGACAGGATGTCGTCAGTCTGGCCGTTGGCTTCCAGTGCCCACTTGCAGATGTCGATGTGGTGAGCTCCCCAGTCTGTCAGCTTTCCGCCGGAATATTCATACCACCATCGGAATTCATAGTGGCAGTTGGAGTTACCGTGCCCGCCACCGGGTTTGAATCGATAGTCGGTCAGCGGAGCCGGGCCGAGCCAGCGTTCCCAGTCCAGCTCTGAAGGCACGTCGGCGATGGGAATCGGACCACAGCTGGGAGCTCCTCCGATCGCAGCCTGAACCTTTGTCAGACGTCCCAGTCGTCCGGCGGCGACGATGGCAATGGCTTTCGTGAATAGATTAAACGTGCTCCGCTGCTGAGTTCCCACCTGAACGATTCGACCGGTTTCCTTCTGCACTTTGCGAATCAATTCCCCTTCGGCCACGGTCAGCGTCAGCGGTTTTTCGCAGTAGACATCCTTGCCCGCCAACATCGCTTCCACCAGCGGCTTGGTGTGCCAGTGATCGGGGGTCGCAATATGGACGACGCTGATGTCCTTGTTATCCAGAATTTCACGGTAATCATGATGCAGAGATGCCTTGCCGCCGGACAAATCCTGACAGGCCTTTTCCCGCCGTTTGGTGTCGACATCACAGATCGCGACGACATCCACAAAGTCGCGAGCCGACTTCATGTTTCCGGTGCCCATACCTCCGGCACCGATCAGACCAATCCGCGTCTTTTCCTTCTTCAGTTCGTCTTCCTGAGCGACCAGCGGCAGACCGGAAACAAACCAGGTTCCGGCAGCGGCGGCGGCAGAAGTCTGGAGAAATCGACGGCGACTGAGTGAACGGCTGGACTGGTGTCTGGACATCAGGCTGCTCCCGAATATTTAATGAGAAGAATTCAATTCCGTGCCGAAACCTCGCCCGACACCCGGCCGACAGTATAGCGGACTTTTTTCGGAATTCCCCTCGCCCCGGAAAAAAGCAGGCCCTCTCCGTCAACACCGTTCACACGGGACGGCGGCCGGTTCCCGAAACAGCCATTCGCACAGATCAGACAACGCTGCGCAGGATCCTGAGGCCGAAAACTACCGGATCCGATGAGAGTTCCCAGGATCGAGTCCCGGACGGGACATTCGGATATCCACCGATGACCACAGAGATGCTCGCAGCGTTCCGGATCAGATATACGGACTGGTGAAGTTCGTCAGCGCTTTCATATAGTTGGAGCGTTCCATGGCTCCGGCGTTGGGGCAGTTTTTGTAGCTCATGCCGCCTTTGAACTGTTCGACCGAACGATAGCCGTGTTCTGACATCCAGCGAATCAGGTCATCCAGAATTGTGCGAACGATGTCCGGTCCGTGACGCATGATGGAACTGGTGATCATGGTGCAGTCCGCCCCGCACATGACCAGTTTGACGATGTCGCGGTGGCCATGAATTCCGGACGTGGCTGCCAGGGAAGCCTGAATCTGCCCGAACAGGATCGCGATCCACCGCAGCGGCAAACGCATTTCGCTGGCGTGGCTGAGTTCCAGTCGCGGCAGGATCTCCATGCTCTCCAGATTGATGTCCGGTTGCATAAAGCGATTGAACAGAACCAGCCCGTCGGCACCGGCTTCTGTGAGGCGGCGGGCGAAGTTCGGCAGAGAACTGAAGTACGGTCCAATCTTCACGGCCAAAGGAATGCTGATCTGCGACTTCACTTCGGCCACCAGATCCAGGTAGTTCTGTTCAATCTGAGCGGCTGTGACGTTCGCGTCCGTCGGCAGATAGTACATGTTCAGTTCCAGAGCCCATGCTCCGGCGGCTTCAATCTTTTTGGCGTAACGAGTCCAGCCGCCGGTGGTGACGCCGTTCAGACTGCCGATGATCGGAATGTCGACCAGCTCACAGGCCTGTTCGATGGTCCGCAGGTACTCATCCGGCCCCGTGTTGTAATCGTCCAGTTCCGGAAAATATCCGGCGGCTTCGGCGTAGCTTTCACCGCCGTATTCCGACAGAGTCGCGAACTGCCATTCTTCAAATTCCACCTGTTCTTCAAACAGCGACGGCATCACAACGGCAGCGATACCCGCATCAGCCAGTTGTTTCAGCGTTCCCATGTTGGCGTTGGCGGGACTGGCGGAGGCCACCAGCGGATTTTTCAGGCGGATGCCCAGGTACTGCGTGTTCAGGTTGACATCATTGTCCATGAATGACTGCCTCACATTGAGAATCTGACGAGGTTGTGCCTCTAACCATTCAAACTGCCGCTCGGAAACGCTCCCGATGGTCGCTCAGAAAACCTGACACCATGAAAACAAGTTTGCCCGAATCAGACTTCTGATTCCTGCGAATGGGTTCCGTCGTTTTCGATGCTGGCGATTTCGCGTTCCACGCCGGCCATCTGTTCGTAGAAGTGCCACTGATCCTTGATGTCTTCCTGAGCCAGAGCGAACAGACGTTCGGCTTCCTGTGGCGACGTTCTGGCGAGCGCGGCGAATCGTGCTTCCTTCTGAGCAAAATCCCGGAACGAAATCCGTGGCTTGCGACTGTCGAGCTGAAAAGCGTGTTCAGTGCCGTGAGCCAGCCGGGGATCGTAGCGGTACAGCGGCCAGTAACCGCTGTTCACGGCGTCTTTCTGGTGAGTCATCATCTGCGACATGTCGATGCCGTGAGCAATACATGGGCTGTATGCAATGATGAGCGATGGCCCGTGATACGATTCGGCTTCTTCGAACGCTTTGATGACCTGATTCGGATTGGCTCCCATGGCCACCTTCGCCACATAAACGTGACCATAGTCCACGGCGATCATGCCGAGATCCTTCTTGCGAATCGGTTTTCCTCCGGCGGCGAACTTGGCAATGGCAGCTCGCGGAGTCGACTTGGACGCCTGCCCGCCCGTATTGGAATAGACTTCGGTATCCAGCACCAGAATGTTGACGTCCTGATTGGATGCCATCACGTGGTCGAGACCCCCGAAACCGATGTCATACGCCCAGCCGTCGCCGCCGACGATCCACACACTCTTGCGGACCAGATAATCCACCGACACCAGCAGTTCCCGCGCTTCCGCGGTGTCGATCGTCTTCAGCTTCTCACGAATCCGGTCGACTCGACCCCGCTGTTCCTGCACTTCAGCTTCGGTGCTCTGGCGAGCATTCAGCGTCTGTTCGACGAGTGACACATCCACGTGCATCCTCAGCCCGTTCAGCAGATGACGCACGCGATTGTGCTGATGATTCACCGCCAGTCGCATGCCGAGTCCGAATTCGGCATTGTCTTCAAACAGAGAATTCGACCATGCCGGACCGCGTCCGTCGCTATTGATGCTCCACGGCGTCGTCGGCAGATTTCCTCCGAAGATGGATGAACACCCCGTCGCGTTGGCCACCAGCATGCGGTCGCCGAACAACTGAGTCAGCAGCTTCAGATACGGAGTCTCACCGCATCCGGCACACGCTCCGGAATACTCGAACAGCGGCTGCAGCAACTGCGATCCTTTGACCTGATCGTGACGGACAATCGTGCGGTCGATTTCCGGAAGCGACAGGAAGAAGTCGTAGTTTTCACGTTCGCGGTCCAGGTGATCGACTTTGGGCTCCATGTTGATGGCCTTGTGTTTGGCCACTTCCTTACTGCGAGCCGGACAGACGTCAACACACACGCCGCAGCCCGTGCAGTCATCCGGTGCCACCTGAATGGACATGCGATGGCCGGACAGATCCTTCCCGGTCACGTCGCGCGACTGGAAGCTGCCGGGTGCTCCGGACAAGGCGACCGGTTCGAATGCCTTGGACCGAATCGCGGCGTGCGGGCAGACGAATGCACACAGTCCGCACTGAATGCAGATGTCCGGATCCCAGATCGGAATGTCCTGCGCAATGCTGCGGCGTTCGTAACGCGACGTGGCCGTCATGAATGTTCCGTCCACCGGCATTGCACTGACCGGCAGATGATCGCCCATGCCGGCCAGAATGACGCCGGTGACCTTGCGTACAAAGTCCGGAGCATCTTCCGGAACCGGGGGACGCAGAGTTGTCGAAGCCGTCACGTCACTCGGCACACGCACTTCGTGCAGCCCCTGGAGCGAACTGTCGACGGCGTCGCAGTTCTTGCGAATCAGACTCTCGCCGCGTTTCCCGTAACTCTTGCGAATTGCATCCTTGATATATTCGATGGACTGTTCCTTCGGCACGATGTTGGTCAGTGCGAAGAAACAGGTCTGCATCACAGCAGTTGATGCGCCTGCCGAGTTCCGCTTCCGAGCGATCCGGTACGCGTCAACAACGTAGAACTTCAGTTGCTTGTCGATGATCTGTCGCTGAGCTTCCGCGGGCAGTTGGTCCCAGACGTCCGCCGTGGACCGAACGTACTGTTCAGCAGAAACGTGGCTCCGCATCGGCCACGACAATGTCACGGCTGTGCATGAACTGAAACCGGTGAGCGAAAACGAAGTCCGCCTTCGAATCAGATAGGTGGCATGAATCGGTTTGGAACTGAACCGTAGATGCGACACCGTGACGGCACCGGCTTTCTTCGAGTCGTACACGAAGTAACCCCTGAGCGTACAGTGGCGTGTTGTCACCGACGATCTGAACGAGTTCTTGTTGGCTCCGACCGTTCCGTCGCTACTTCCAGCAAGATTTAAGCGCAAGCGTATATCGGATGGTTCCGCAAACCGGCTTTCGTCCACCGGCAGAATCGTGTGTGTCACGTCGTCTGTGATGCCGACCGTGAAGTGACGTCGCGGTTTGGTCTGCCCCAGTTCTTTCCAGCACGGCCGCGGCCATCGCCGGATAAACTCCTTCGACGACAGGCCGTAACGTCCGCCGATCACGGGACCGGTGCTGCGTCGCCTTTCAATTCCGTCCACTGTTCCGCCAGAGCCGCTACGACGTCCTGATACAATGGTTCTCCTGCGGCACCGGGTCTTTAGTGCATGGTCCAGCACGGCGACGCGGCGAACGGTGTTCGGCAATGCGTCAATGAAGCGGACAACGTCGAACGGACGATACAGCCGCACTTTCAGTAGTCCGCTGGTTTTGCTCCGGATTCGTTCAACTGATGCACGGCACTTCCGCGTTCCCGTTCCGGATCCCCATCATGACGACGACGCGTTCGGCATCATCTGCGCCGACATAGTCGAACAGTTTGCATACTGTCCGCGGCTGCGGCGAAACCAGATCCATCGTCTGCTGCACGATGTCCGAGTCGCCATGTAGAAAGAATTGCCGCTTCCGCCTGAAAAAGACGTCGGGGTTCTGAGCCGTCCAGCGTAGCACGCGGGGTTTGTCAGGCGTCATGGGCCTGATTGGCAGTAGTGCCGGTAGCCGTCTGCAGTCTCAGCATGTCCCGAATAAAGGATTCCGGCAGTACTGGATTTTGTTGATTTCGTGGGACGTGCGGAACCCGTCGAAGAAGTGCAGGAACGGCAAACGCGCCTTCAGTGTCGCGCTGTGTGCGATGACGCTCAGATCGTGCGACTCCTGCACGCTTCCGGAACACAGCATTGCCCATCCGGTCATGCGCGCAGACATGACGTCGCTGTGGTCACCGAAGATGGACAGAGCGTGAGTCGCCAGAGTGCGGGCGGCCACATGAAACACAGCCGGAGTCAGTTCACCGGCGATTTTGTACATGTTCGGCAGCATCAGCAGCAGGCCCTGCGATGCCGTGAACGTTGTGGTCAGAGCCCCGGCCTGCAGAGCTCCGTGGACAGCGCCTGCCGCCCCACCTTCGCTCTGCATTTCAATGACTTCGGGCACGGTTCCGAACGCATTTTTCTTTCCCCGCGATGCTCTGCCAAAGTCGGCCAGTTCTCCCATGGGCGAAGCAGGCGTAATAGGGTAAATCGCCACCACTTCGCTAACGGCATAAGCCACGGCCGTAGCGGCTTCGTTTCCATCCAGCGTATCAGCCAGTCGTCTGCTGGATTTCCTCATCCGACGTCACTGCAGATCACACTGTTACGAAACGAACCGAAACAGATACAGCAAGAGCAGTGCCCGTGATCAGAAATTTTCCACACACGACAAGGTAGCCTGCCGGAACTGGGAGCCTTGTCTGCTGAGAAGCAGGCAGAGGACTGACCGCCGCTCTTCAGAGTGGCGAATTGCGCCGTTACCGAGCATTGATGGGTTCGACGTCGACAGCCATTTCCACGCCGTCGTGGCAGAGTCAGTCCGGTTGACTCGTGCAGCCACAAACATCGAACGCAGCGGATCCGGGCGCGATCCGGATACAAACGTAAAAGCCTCGCAGCCGAGTGATCGGGGCCGGGCTGCTCCGAGAATTCGTGCCGCTGGATCGTACTGATCAGCGGCAGCTCGCAGCTTTCTGGCAACTTCAGCGGTTTCGGTGAACCGTCTTTTCGTTCAGTCCGCGAAAGAGATGACACGAGTCACAGCTGAACGAAAGAGCTCCGGCATCTTTCCGCTGATGCAGCTCAAAGGAAGCAAATCCTGTAGTCGCGCTGAGCGGCAAAACGGATCGACGGGTCGTCCGGGCTGGTTGTCTGCACAACCACTGTCCTCCTCGAATACTTCGCCCGGTGCGGCCGGCGACCTGAGCGATCAGCTGAAACGTTCGTTCCGATGCTCGCATGTCCGGCTGATCTGTGCATGCCGTCTGCGTCGACCACACCGTACCGCCAGCGTGGACGTTCGAAAATCCAGTCCTGGCAATCATCTGAGTTCCCAGTAGCACATCCACTTCGCCGCGACGAAACGTTCCAGAGCTTCGTCGTGGCTGCCGGGCTTCTTCATGGAATCGCTGTCCATTCTCAGAATGCGGGCATCCGGTTACAGAAGGTTGACTTCGTCTTCCAGCTTTTGAGTTCCCGTACCGGAAATACTTCCACCGTCGCTCTGACACACCGGACAGCGTTCCGGTGCAGCACACGGTAGCCTGCAGCTGTGGCACACAGCTTCCTGACGATCGCGGTGCCAGGTGAGTGTGATGTCGCAGTCCGGACATTTGACGCCGGTCCCGCAGCCGCGACACCACACCGTCGGCGAGTAACCTCGAAGGTTCAGAAACAGAATGACCTGACCCCGATCCTTCAGTGTCTGAGTCATGGTTGTCACGAGAGCCCGGCCGATGGATGCCCCTTTGCGAATCCGGGGATCCTCGCGCGTGTCGACGATGGAGACTTTGGGCATCGGCAGATCAGCGACCCGGTCCGGCATCGACAGCAGGGTGTCTTCGCGCCGAGTGGCTCGCAGCCAGGATTCCAGCGTTGGCGTCGCTGATCCCAGCAGCAGGGGGACTCGTTCCTGAGCACAGCGATATCGGGCGACTTCCCGAGCGTGATATCGCGGCGTGGAATCCTGCTTGAACGTCGGTTCGTGTTCTTCGTCGATGATGATCAGGCCAAGATTCGGAGTCGGCGCGAAGACGGCACTGCGAGCCCCCACGACGACCTGAATTTCTCCCTGAGCGATCTGCTGCCATTGCCAGTGCCGTTCCGCGTCACTCATATGCGAATGCAGCACAGCGACCGACTGGAATCGACTGCGGAAGCGGCGAATGGTCTGCGGTGTCAGGCTGATTTCCGGCACCAGAACAATGGCCTGCCGACCGTAGCTGACAACTTCCCGAATTGAACGAATATAGACTTCCGTCTTTCCGCTTCCTGTGACGCCGTGCAGCAGCAGAGTTCTGTGTTGTCCGGATCGCAGCGCCGCTTCGATGTCCGTCAGAACGGTTTGCTGCTGACGGTTCAGTTCCAGATCCGGAACCGTCTCCGTGGCTTCCACCATGTCGCCGCTGAGTTCCGATCGAATGCGAATCGCCGTGAGGATACCTTTCTTTCGAAGCGAATTGACGGGACCGGGACCGCAGTCGGCCAGTTCACACAGCCGAGTCGCCGCAATGGGTTCGCCGGCTTTTTTCAGAACATCCACCACGGCCTGCTGTTTGGCTGGCAAGCGGCCGACAGCCAGAAGCGTGTCGGCTCGATCTGAAAGTTCATACGACTGCACCAGCCGGGTTCCGCTTTTACGGCGAACTCCGGCGGGAATGACACTTTCCAGAACCTGCCCCCAGCCGCACAGATAGCGTTCGGCGATCCACTGAGTCAGGTCCAGCATGACGCTGTCGAGCAGAGGTTCCGTATCGAGGACTTCGTCGATCGGCTTCAGCCTGCGAACTGCGCTTTCCGCCGGACGCACTTTGACGCAGTAACCAACAACGCTCCGGTTGCCTCTTCCCAGCGGAGCTTTGACTCGCATCCCGGGCTTCAGAAGATCCCGCAGTTCATCAGGAATGCTGTACGTGTAAGGCTGCTCCAGCGGCAGATTGAAGACCAGTTCCGCCACCAGAATGTCTTCCGCGGCGGCCTGTTCCCATTCCGGCTGATCGGCAAATTCAAAGAATTCCTGTTGCTGCCCCACCTGCTTCCTCAACCGGCCGCAGCCCTGCGAACCACTTTCGGCTCAGTTCTGCGATCCTTCCGTGGGGAAGTGTTTCAGGAAAAGGCTCTCATGACAAATGGCTCGATCGAATTGACTAACCGGCGGCCAGGAGGGACATTGCGCCGCCGTTGTTCCTTCCATACAGCAAGCGGGAAGTGCTGATGTCTCCGTTGAAACTGAACTCTGTCGTTTTGTTGTTCCTTCTGACTGCTGCTGGCTCGTATGCGCAGGAAGGCGTTCCTGTGACGAGTGGCCTGAAGGTGCATCTGTCGCCGGAGCGGCTGAGTTCCCCTGACACGCCTGCTGCGGCGTGGCCTTCGGTCGCTGAACCTGCGTTCGAATTTCGGCAGCCCGATCCGGATCGTCAGCCTCAGGTCATTGCCGTCGCGGGAACCTCGATTCTGCGGTTTGATGGAGAAGACGATGTTCTGCGAGCAACTTCGACGGGGTTGTCTGCATCCTCGGCGACCGTGTTTCTGGTGGCTGCTGTCCAAAGCAATCCGGGAGAGTTCCGAGGTCTGCTGGCCGGGAATGCTCCAGGCCGTCGCGACTACGAATCCGGGATGACAATCGACCTGGGGCCGGGACCGAGTCGAAAGCTGGATCAGCTGAACGTGGAAGGTTCCGGATTCGGCGGCGCAAAGGATCTGCTGAACGATGCTTTCGACTTCGGCACGCTGCATACGTTTGAAGTCACGGTAAACGCGGACTCAAAACTGATTCGGCTGCTGATCGATGGCACTCTGCAGGACAGCCGTCCATATCAGCCGGGGACGCTGTCGCTGGAGGAACTCACTCTGGGAGCTCGCTACTACACCAACGGCCCGGGCGATCAGCAGGTCCGAGGTCCGTTTCGGGGTGATATCGCCGAAGTGTTGATCTTCGATCGAATTCTCAGCGACGGCGAATCTAAATCGGTTCGGAAACATCTGCAGCAGAAGTTTGCACAGCTGGCAGAAGAGTTGCCGAAGACGATTGTTCCCGATGCCACCGCCGGTATCGAACTGGTGAAGGCAGACAATCCGCCTCCGGTGCAGATGCTGGTTCCGGGGTTTGATGTCGTGGAACTTCCGGTTGAACTGACCAACTGCAACAACGTACGTTTTCGCGACGACGGAAAGCTGGTCACTCTTGGCTACAACGGCGACATTCATTTGCTGACAGACACCGACGGCGACGGACTGGAAGACACGGCAGAAGTCTTCTGGAAAAACTCCGGCAGTCTGCGAGGTCCCATCGGAATGCTGCTGACTCCTCCGGGCTACAGCCGTGGTCGAGGCGTGTTTGTGCCGTCGAAGGGAAAGGTTTCGCTGATTGTCGATACAGACGGAGATGACAAAGCTGACGAAGAAATTGTCGTGGCCTCCGGCTGGAAAGAGATCGCTCAGAATGTGGATGCTCTGGCCCCCGCGATGGATGCCGACGGTAATCTGTACTTCGGTCTGGGCGTGGCTGACTTCGCCAACGCGTATCAGGTGAAGGAGGACGGGAAAGCACGCTACGACATCAACGCCGACAACGGAACCATTCAGAAAGTCTCGCCGGATTTCAAAACGCGGGAAGCCGTATGCACCGGAATTCGATTTCCGATCGCCATGGCCTTCAATCAGCACGGAGATCTGTTCTGCACAGAACAGGAAGGTGCGACCTGGCTGGCCAACGGCAATCCGCTGGATGAACTGCTGCACATCCGGCTGAACGAACCGCAGGATGCCACGCCGAACCCGATCGGCAAGCGACATTTCGGCTTTCCTCCGAGACATCCGGAATACAACCCGAAGGTGATTGATGAACCGTCGACCTTCGATTTTGGTCCGCAGCATCAGTCGACGTGCGGCATGGTATTCAACGAATCCGTCAACGGCGGCCCGGTCTTTGGCCCGGAATGGTGGCAGCACGACGCGATCATCTGCGGCGAATCCCGAGGCAAACTGTGGCGAACTCGGACTGTGAAAACTCAGGTCGGCTATGTGGCTGACAGTCAGCTGATTGCCTGCCTGCAACTGCTGACCGTGGATGCGTGCGTTGGACCGGACGGAAGTCTGACCGTCGCGTGTCACAGCGGTCCTCCGGACTGGGGCACCGGACCGACCGGCATCGGCAAACTGTTTCGAATTCGCCATGTGCAGCCTGACGCTCCTCGGCCGGTGACGGTGTCCGCCGCCGGGCCTCAGGAAATTCAGATCACCTTTGACCGTCCCCTGGATCCTGTGTCACTGAAAGGCATCGCCGACCGGATTGAAATTCAATACGGGGAGCATGTTCGAGCCGCCGATCGGTTCGAGAATCTGGTACCGCCGTATGCGGTCGTGCGAGCTCAGCAGTTGCGACCTCGATTTCGCCTGCCCGTCACCGGAACAACTCTGACGGCCGATCAGCACACAATCCTCATTCAGACTGCTCCCATGACTGCTGATGTTCACTACGCCGTAAAGATGCCGTTGGCGCAAGCTTTGAATCAACGACCATCGGCGGAACGTTCCGGCCAGCAGCTGTTTCAGCATCCGCAGCTGGACGTCGACTTTGCTCTGCGAGGCATTCAGGCAGTCTGGACACCCGATGAAGATCAAAAGGCGCCGAAGTCACTGCCCTCAACCGAGGATCTTTCATGGCAGACCACCATTCCGCATCTCGATACGGATGTCTGCGAGTCACTCCGGACCGGTCTACCTCCGGCAGAATTCCAGAAGGCGTCGCTGGAGCAGCCGGGAAATCTGCATCTGGAAACACAGCTGGATCTGCGCGATATGCTCAGACCGGCGATTCAGCCGGGTGCGACGATTGACTATGCATGGCCCGATGAAATCGTCACCGTCACGATCAGCAGTCAGAGAGCATTCACGGCGGCAGCGTCGGTTTCCGGCGATCGAACCGAAGACCTGCCTGTCACCATGGCTTCGGAAGATGGAGAGCCGTTCATGGCAGCATTCACGACTCCCGCGAATGTCCGAGAACTTGTGAAGCTGACCATTGACGTTCGGACCGGAGGAAAGGCGTCCGGCCAGGAATCGCCGGAACTGACGATTCACTGGCACACCAACGAAGATCCTCAGGCTCGTCCGTTTCCGCTCAGGCGTTTTGTTCTGCCTTGGGTGCGGTCGGGAAAGGAGAATTCTCCCGAGGTGCCTTCGAATGCGTCGCTGGCTGAGCTGCAGGGCGGCAGCTGGGGCCGAGGGCGGCAGGTGTTTCGCAGTGAAGCGGCCGGATGTTTTAAGTGCCACCAGGTCGGCGGAAACGCGCAACCGGGAATCGGGCCGGATCTGAAGAACCTGATTCACCGCGACTATGCGTCCGTGGTGCGGGATATTCGTGATCCTGGTTTCGCCATCAATCCAGATTACATCGGACATGTGATTCAGCTGAAAGACGGCCGAGTTCTCACCGGAGTTCTGCAGAGTCAGAACGGACACCTGCTGGTTGGCGATGCCAACGGTCGCACCACGGTGATTGAACAGGACGACATCGAAGCACTTCAGCCCGCAAAGACATCCGTGATGCCTCGAGGACTGAGCGACAAACTGACTCCGCAACAGTGGACGGATCTGCTCACCTATCTGCTGGTGCCTCCGCCGCAGATGCCGCTGGACTCACCACTCACCGCCCCACCGCTTCGAACTCAGGCGGAAGTCGCGACTGCTCTGGAGGGTTCAGTTTCCCTGCCGGAGACGCTCCGACCTTTGAAACTGGTGCTGGTCGCCGGTCCCAAAGATCACGGCCCCGGTGAACATGACTACCCAGCATGGCAACAAGCCTGGCGTGAACTGCTTGCCGCGGCGGACGGAGTGTCTGTGGAAACGGCGTGGGAATTCCCGAATGAAGATCAGCTGGCGACGGCTGATGTGCTGCTGTTCTTTCAGAAGGGCAGTTTCGGCGACAAACGTCCCGGAAAACTGGACGCATTTCTGCAGCGCGGAGGCGGAGCGGTCTATCTTCACTGGGCCGTCAATGGCAACGACCAGGTGAAACAGTTCGCTGATCGCATCGGACTTGCATCATGGGGCGGAAAGATCAGTTATCGACATGGCCCACTGACGCTGGACATTCAGAATACCGATCATCCCATCGTCCGAAACTTTGACCGGTTACAGTTGTACGATGAAAGCTACTGGAAGCTGACGGGCGATCCCGGCGACAGCACGGTCCTGGCCACCAGCACAGAAGACGGCCAGCCCACACCGCAGTTGTGGGTTCGCGACCATCGACCAGGACGAGTCTTCGTCAGCATTCCCGGACACTACAACTGGACCTTCGACGACCCATTGTTCCGAATTCTGCTGCTGCGAGGCATCGCCTGGACAGCTCAGGAACCCATCGACCGCTTCAACGACCTCGTCCCCCTCGGAGCCCGTATGATGCGTTGAAACTGGTGTTTCAGCGCCCAAAGATTCAATCGCGCTGCTTCTCCATTCCCCAATTTTTCTACGCGCGGCTGACAACCCAGACTCCAATCAGCAGAACCGCCAGGCAGGCGGACTTCAGCTTCCAGTTCTGTTCTCCGTACAGACGAATTCCGGCGATGAAGGCGATGATAACGGATGTTCGTCTCAGCGGTGAAATCAGCGAAATCATGGCGTCGGGCTGACGGATCGCCGTGAAGTACAGGAAGTCGGCGGTCAGCAGCAGGATGGCAATCAAAGGGATCGACCAGCGCCACTGAAAAGGCTGACCGGCACTCAGATGCTTTCGCCAGTGAAGGTACAGAGGCAGCATGACCAGCACCAGATCGATCGAAAACCACGCCTGGACGGACGCCGGAGTCAGCGCCGTTCGCTGCAGCAGGTATTTGTCATACAGAGCACTCAGGCTGCCCAGCAGCGTGGCCAGCACCATGCCGGCGACCCAGCGATTTCTGTGAAACTGAATCCCTTCGCGGCGTCCTGCGAAAGAAAATGCCCAGAACGATCCCAGAATGATCGCCATTCCCGTCCACTGAGTCGCTGACGGCCGTTCGTTCATCAGCGTGACGGCGATCAGGATGGTCCACAGCGGACTGCTGGCTCGAATCGGTGCCGCGATGGACATGGGCAGGTGCTTCAGAGCAAACAGAGCAAAGATCCACGACATTCCCACCAGCGCGGCCTTGGCCAGCAGCAACAGGTGTTCGGATGGGCTCAGCACAGACACCTTCAGCGCGGAATTCGGAAAGCCGTCCGGCGCCGTGTATGACCACACAACCAGTGGCAGCCAGATCACAGCCGCCGTCAGCACGTTGAAGAACAGCACCGGAGCCACCGCGTTTTCGCGAACGGCCGATTTTTTGGCGATGTCGTACAGCCCCAGGAAGATTGCAGACAGAAGGCTGAGAACAATCCAGTGCATGTGCTGCGGATTCCTGGCTTCGGCCGGCGAGTGCAGTCAGCTGTGCGGGCTGCCTGAAGGCTGAACTCCGACCTATGTGCGATGGATGCGACGCTGTGAAGCGTGATTCAGCGCTGTTACGCGTTCTTCTTCCGTGCGCAGGTACAGGCAGCGAAACAGCCTTTCCAGAGCCGGTGTCAGGCGGCAGTTTCTTCGGCTCATCGCGATCGCTGCCGTCTGCAGATTCTGCTCAAGAGGCCAGTCGACGCTCAGTTCGCCAAAGCTGACGTTGCAGAACGACGGAATGTGCCGCGGCAGAAGGCGACCTCCGGGAAGCACCAGTGTCATCACTCCGATGGATGATCCCGTGTTGAACATGCTGTCGATGGCGGTCTTGGTGTGATCGCCGATGAAGGAACCGACTTTGGTGAGTTCGGAATTGATCAGTTCGCCCTGCAGCGGAACTCGAACCGAGCTGTAATCGCTTTTCAGATCGGACGTTGTCGTCATTGCACCGAGATTTACCCATGGGCAGACGTAGCTGTGTCCGAGAAACCCTTCGTGATATTTATTGACGTGACTGTGCAGAATGGATTCTTCCACTTCGCCGCCGACCCGACAGTCCGGGCCGATCGTGGTGCCCCGGTGAATGAGAGCTCGAAACAGGCGACTGCCACGACCGATGTGACAGGGACCTTCGATCCGGGTGAACGACTGAATATGAACATCCTGATCAATCGAAACCGGGCCGGTGCGGACATCAATCACAACGTAGGGGTCAATGATCGCCTGTCGTGACACGTACAGGTCGGCGGGATTTCCCAGACACTGAACATGCGGATCTTCCGGTGGCTGAGACTGTCCGGATTCTTCGAAATCCAGACGCAGCTGCCGGGGGTTTCGGCTGACCGGATCCCACGGACGGCCGATCATGATGCCGTCGGCTGTGATGGCTCGGCGACTGCGAGCGATCCCCAGCAGTGTCTGTTCGAAATCCAGATCGCTCAGCAGAGCGGCTTCCTGAACGTCCAGAACAATCCAGGCCAGATGTCCATCAACGAAGCCTGCCGTATCGGATCGCATCTGTTCGGGCTCCGGGCGGCGATCCGGCATCCACCGCCCGTTAATCAGCAGCACTTCAGTCGAACCCATTCCCTGAAAATCGTTGACCGAGGCTTCGGGATGTTCTTCCGACCAGCTTTCCGCCAGCCACGGCCGGACAATTGCTCCCCAGTCTGCTCCTGGAAACCAGCGCTGAACTCGGCGACGCAGACATTCCCGGCCGCAAACCAGCTCGAAGACAGGCCGAGCCAGTGCGATGGGCGAAAGCTGCCCGGCGTGTTGATCTTCAAACAGCAACCGCAGCATGGCACTCACCGGAAACTCAGAGACAGGAACATCTTCCACATTGTGATCAGGATGCGGACAGACCGGCAGTTGAGTTCCCCGGGAAGAGCAGACGATTCCCAAACCCGTGTCGGTGGGGGTGAGCTCACCGGCAAACGCGGGCAGGCACTCGGATGGAAGTGGCTGGTTTTGCCGATTGATCGAGTGCGTCCGGCAGGCCATTCCGTGAGATTAATCCGGAAGGTTGACCTGAATTCGCTGACTGACGTGATCCGGGACCGGAGGAAACTTCCCGGGGAGAATTCCTCAAGGCTTCCGAAGATTCTGTGGCATGCTTGGCCACGCAGCCTGAGCTGATTTCGGGAAGTCTGAGTGCTGTGTTTTCATCAGCACCCCGCCTGTTCTGCTGCGAACCCTCTTTCCTCACAAAAGATCTGCGATATGAATGAAGGAACCGAACAAAGCCGGAACATGTTCTCCGGATCAGGTCCGGAACAACGCCGGATCGGCGAAATCGAATCTTCGGGCAGACCTCTGACCACGCTGCGGCCGCGTCGTTGCGGCTTTACGCTGATCGAACTGCTGGTTGTGATTTCGATCATTGCAATTCTGGTGGCGCTGCTGCTGCCGGCTGTCCAGCAGGCTCGCGAGTCAGCTCGGCGAACATCCTGCCGCAACAATCTCCGACAGCTGGGGATTGCTCTGGCGGGCTATCACGATGTTCACCAGGTTTTGCCGCCGGCGCTGATCAATTCGGGCCGACTGGACAGCTTCAGTTTCTACAGCGGCGGCAACCGAGTCCTGAATACAACCGGCTGGGTTCTGCTGCTGCCGTTTCTGGAACAGGCCAACGCCTGGCAGCAGTACGACTTCAACAACTGTTCGACGGCGTCGGCGTGGGGAGGCATGCCGGTTCAGGGGGCAGCTTCCGTCAATGCGAACGTTCTGCAGACACTGGTTCCGCCACTGCAGTGTCCGACGGACACGGCGGCCGGCGAAGTCTCCACCTTCGCGCCTGGCACCGTGAATCTGTACTCGCGTGAGAATGCTCGGCGCACAAGTTATCTGTTTTCGACAGGTCGCTTCACGGACTGGGACGTCGTGTGGTCCGAAACGGCATGGGACATTCGTCGAGGAATGTTTGGCAACAACGGCGCCGCTCGAATGCGTGATCTTCAGGACGGATCATCGAATTCCATCGCGCTCGGAGAATCTCACGGAAGCGATACACAGAAAGTGGATCAGCACTTCGGACCATGGGGACTGACCGGAGCCAACACGTGCTGTCACGGGCGTGTTCTGAGTGACAGCGACCAGAGCGTTGATCCCGCATTCTTTACGGATGACCGTTGGGCACTGAACGGAGCATGGGATGCGTCCGGCCGCAGCTATGCGTGGGTGTTTAACAGTCAGCATACCGGGGGAGCTCAGTTTGTGCTGGGGGACGGTTCCGTTCGGTTCATCAGCGATGCCGTGGACTACAGAACCTTCTGCCTGCTGAACTACATTCAGGACGGCCAGCCCGTCGGTGAGTTCTGATTCTCATTTTCGATTGCCGACAGAAAGATTCATCAATGAAGATCGTTCGATCGCTTCTGCAGAGCAGAATCATTGCCTTCAGCCTTGCGGCCACAGCTGTGCTGGTGCTGTGCGTTCAGTTTCGGAAGGACTCGTCAGCCCGAGTCGAAGTCAGTGGCCTGCTGTTTTTCGAAAACCAGCCTGTGCCGCAGGCAACGCTTTTCTTTCTTCCTGATAATCCCGCCGCGGGGCGAATGCTTCCGGCCGTAACCAACGACGCCGGGTGGTATCAGGTTCCGGAAGGACTTCCGCCGGGAACTTACCGAGTCGCGGTGAAAGGTTTCTCGGAACGGCCTGCGGATGTCTCCGGCCTGGATGCCGGACAGCAGACAGCTCGCTTCGATGCCACTCAGCAGTTCGGGACTCGCCCCGACGAACGCCGACAGGGTTTTCGAATGCTGCCCGAAGAATTCAGCTCAACAACGGCGACTCAGCTTCACCTGACCGTGCCGCCCGAGGGTTCAGACAGCGCGGATTTGTTTCTCACGTCGACAGGGGACTCAAAGACAGGAAACTCAGCTGATCGCGTGGCGACTCAGGTCCCGGAACGCGTCCCGGGGCGGTCGTCGAGGCGCTGAATTCCTTCGTTGCGTGTCTCGGTGGCAGACTTCAGATATCGCTGGAGGGGAATCTGAGCGATGGCTTTCAGGAGGCGGCCGGTCCCCAGCACCAGACCGGTGCCTCCTTCGTTCAGCACTCCGAAAGCGAAGATCGTCATGGCGGCCGAGAGGCACAGCAGGGTGATTCTGAGCGAACGGTCGGTGGCCAGAGTCAGAGCGGCTGCGTGATATGCGGGAACGTGTTCAACGGGACGATCCGTCAGCAGCGGCACGTCCGGAGCGATCGACAGTGCTCCGCCGACAGGAACAGCAGCCGCCTCAGACTGTGAATCGGGTCGACTGAGACTTGAAATCTGACGGCGAAATTCCGGATCCGTCTTCAGCGCCGCTTCGACTCGTTCCAGGTAACTGACTTCCGTTTCCAGTTCGACCAGCTGGCGAGCGTTCTGCTGATATTCCAAACGGACCTGATTCCACACGCAGAACTTCGGCGCCAGCGCCACGGCTGCATAAACGCCCGCGGAAACCAGCAGCACCGCCCAGAAGCACAGCGACGTCGCCCACGACACAGTGGCGTGTGAGTCATTGAGCTCGGCCACGGGCGGGGAGTCTGGAGTGATTTCGGAGACAGACATTTCAGATTTCAGATCTTAAGTCTCAGATTTCAAATTCGTTTACGCAGCTCGGCGGATCTGTTGCGGCCGTGCGTTGGGGGGCAGCTGGATGAGATTGTGAATTGAGCCGGTGACGGGGACGGTTTGAGGTTGTTCCGCCGTGGGCAGCAGAATGGCTTCCAGGCTGCTGGTTGGCCCCAGCATCGTTGAGATGACTCGTCCGCTGACTTCAGACCCGGAGGCCATCTGAAAATGAAACCGACGCAGGATACGGGCGAGTGCCGTTCGAAGTTCCACCATGGCCAGCGGGGCGCCAATGCACATCCGCGGTCCGGCTCCGAAAGGCAGATATTCATAAGGTGAGGGAGACGCGTGTTCCCAGCGTTCCGGGCGAAAGACATCCGGATCCTCAAACAGGTCCGGTCGATGATGAGTCATGAACTGACTGAAGATCACCGGGGTTCCTGCCGGCAGATTCAGAGGCCCCAGCTGTGCCGCCTGCGAAGTGACTCGCTGCGAATATGACGACGCCGGAAGGACTCGCATACTTTCCCGAATCACCCAGTCCAGATAGGTGCAGCGCTGCAGCTCTTCGTAGTTCGGATGCGGGCCGCTGCAGCAGCTGCTGAGTTCTTCGGCCAGACGCTGCATGACGGAAGGATGCTGGGCGAGCAGGAACAGTGTCCAGCTGAACGTGTGCGCTGTGGTCAGATGAGCGGCGGCGAAGGTCAGTGTGGCATGGCCGATGAGCTGTTCGTCGCTGAGCTGCCGGCTGGATGCCTGAGCCTGAAACATGAGACTCAGCACGTCCGCATGTCGACCTGGCGTTTTCGAGTCCCGGTGTCGCTGAAACATCTCCTGAATGCTGGCTTCGAGATCGTCGGCCAGAGTCAGCAGGTGTTCGTAGCGATCGGTGAACTGCGAGTCCGCAACCAGAGCACCCATGCCGACTTCATGATTCATTCGGACCCAGGTATCGATCTTTTCTCCCAGCTGAACGCTGTAACTTCCGTCCTGAAGACCGAACAGCAGAGCACCGGTCATCTTCAGCATGAAGTGCACCATCTCTGTGTTCAGATCATGAACCTCGCCAACCTGCCATGTGCTGAGCATATCGTCGGTGAGCTGATTGATGGTGTCGTGATATTCCGGGAGCACTCGTCGGGTAAACACGTCCATCATGATTCGGCGACTGTCACGATGTTCGGTCCCGTTCATGCTCAGCAAACCCGAAGTGACCCGTCGCTGAGCCGTCCGCTTCCCGCCTCGAACGGCGAAGAAGCGGGAATGGTAGACGGAGGAATTGCAGAGCACCTGGCGGTTGTATTCCGGAGAAAACACGAAGGCGATGCGTTGCCCGTTGTCTTCCAGAACAGCCAGGTCGCCGAATTCGTGATGCAGGCTTCTCATGCAGGCGATGGGATCCTCAGGGAAATCCATCAGGCTTCCGACGCGGACAGGGAGTGACCGGCGGGTGAAGGGCAGAGATTCGGGATGCATCTGAGTCGTCCGTGAAGAGTTCTGAAGTGTTCTGTTGTAAGAGAATCACGAAAACAGGGCCAGACGAGCTGCGGATTGTGCGGGTTCGGAGGCTCAGAGTTCTCAAAAAATTTCAGGACTCGGTCTTGTCACGCATGGCGGATTGGCAACAATGCTGGCACCTCTGGGTCAGGGAACGCACCCTGACATTCTTTGGCCCGGATCGGCGGCGCTTCTACAGGCCGCTGAGAAGGGGTAACTTCATTTTGATAGAAAGGAGGTGATCTGGTGGATGATTCCTGTAGTTCTCGAAGAGGTGGTGTCGCCAGTTGATGGCCGGCGGGCTGTCCGACCAGGCAGCCACCCTCTCAAACACGATCACCAGATCAGTTTGAGATAACAATCAGCGGCTCTGGATATCTCCTGCAGATGTCCAGAGCCGTTTTTCATGCGCGGGGCAGAACTCGGCGTTCTGCCTGCCCGATGAGTTCGTCACAGGTTGACAGCGATGGGAGCTTTCACCGTTGACGGTGTTGATTCCGGAGGGTGAGAACTCATTCGACCGGCAACGCTGTTCTCGCAGTTCACAGGCACGGATTTCGCGGTGGCTGTGCCGAATCGCCTGATTACGCGGGTTCTGACTTCATCTCTGGCTGCGCGGTTCTGAATGCCCGATCGCTGACCGGCAACGACGGAAGCCGACCGCCCCTGGCTGCCGCATTGATTCGGAGATCACGAGCGATAGAATTGATCCGACGCACGGCCGTCGACGTCGGGTTGAACTTCAGGATTTTCAGTGAAATCTGTGAATCCCCCGAAGATTTCGGATCAGGATTCAGCGCCCGTTGGACGTTCAGGTTGTGCGATTCAAACTGCGGAGCAATCAAAGATGATCATGACGAATGTCTCAGACCTGTTGATTCTCGGAATCTTCGGTCTTGGGGGCGCCGAGCTGGCGGTGTTGGCCGTCATCGTGGTGGTTCTGTTCGGGAATCGACTGCCGGGGGCCGCCAAGTCGCTGGGTCAGAGTTTCTCGATGTTCAAGAAGGGCCTGAAAGAAGGCGCTGAAGAAGACGAAAACGGCGTCGACCGATTGGAAAACAGGGACCGGGAGTAACACCATGTTCGGTATCAACGCGGGCCCCGGCGAACTGATCATCGTCGGCATCATTGCCCTGTTGCTGTTCGGCAAACGACTCCCCGAAGTGGCTCGCAATCTGGGCAAGGGGCTGTCTGAGTTCAAGAAGGGCATGAACGGCATTCATGAAGAGGTTCGGGAAGCATCCCGAAATGCCGATCGTTCCATCAGCTATTCGCCTCCGAAGGAATCGTCCGCCGCCAATCGGCCTGCGGCGTCAGAACTGGATTCCGCTCCCGATGACGAATTCGTGGCTCCTCGATTTACAATAGACGATTGATTTGCATGGACGTGGTTTCGTCACAGGACCTGCTGGAGGTGGCCGTTCGAGCTGCTCATGCAGGAGGAGCTGTGCTGCAGGACTGGGTTGGTCGGTTTCAGTTCGTGAGCTGCCGCGCTGATCTGGTGACTGAAGCAGATCACGCTTCGCAGCAGACCATCTTCGAACTGATCAGCGGACATTTTCCCGATCACGGATTTCTGGGTGAGGAAGGTCTGGACCGACAGTCCTCCACATCGGACTACCGCTGGGTGATTGATCCGCTGGATGGTACGTCCAATTACGTTCATGGATTTCCCTACTACGCGGTGTCGATCGCCGTTGAGAAGGCAGGAGTTCTGCAGGCGGCGGTGATCTTCGATCCGAACCGCAGCGAGACCTTCGCCGCAACTCGGGGAGGGGAGCAACCGTCAACGGACAGCCCATCTCTGCGAGCGGCGAAACGGAGCTGGCTCACTGCATGGCGATGGCCAGTCTGCCGGTGGGCTCAGATGGCAGCGATCCGGCTGTTCAGCGGTTTCTGAAATCCATGAAACATCTGCAGACCGTGCAGCGCAGCCGAGGTCTGCGGCCCTGAATCTGGCTTGTGTGGCCAGTGGCCGGATTGACGCATTCTGGTCCAGCAGTCTGAAGCCGTGGGATGTCGCGGCCGGAGTTCTGCTGGTTCAGGAAGCCGGAGGAACCGTTACAGGACTGCAGGGCGATATGATCGACATTATGATTCCATCGGTCATTGCCGCGTGCAGCGAACCGGTTGGTCGAAGTCTGGTCGCCATCCTGTCCTGATGTTGTGGAAGATGCCGGAATTCCTTCGTTCGCCGTCGTTGGCGACATAGAATATCCGGCACAGACCTGTCCGTTCGTCCGGATGCGAACGGTGAGTTTCAGGGAATACTGCGCACGGTCCGCGAGACGGCAATTTCCCCCTTCCGACCCTCAAATTTGCTGCGTTTCATGAGTCACTGGCCGACACAGCGTGTCCCAATGTGGCCGCCGCTGATTTCAGCGGTGCTGCTGACGCTGCTGTGCGCAGGGACGATGCTTCCGCTGGAAGCTCAGGAAAAGCCGTCCGGAACTCCGGGCTCCGCGACGCCGGACACGTCGATGCCGCCGACGGGAGCTCAGCGAGTTGGCGTTGAATCGCTGGAAACTCTGCCGCCGGGGACAAATGTTTATTACAAAGATCCGCAGACCGGTCGAGTTCTGTACCTGCCCGGGTTTTCTCAGGAGCTGCTGAACAGCGTCCTGGAACGTTCGGCACGTCAGGCAGATGCGCCGCTGTACGATCTTCAAAGCCTGTCGATCACAGGTCAAGTGCGGGACAATCTGGCTCATCTGACGATTGACGCGGTGGTGGAACTGCGAGCCACCGGGGAATGGGTTCCGGTTTCACTTGAGTTCTCAGACTTTCAGCTGATCGAACCCGACCCTCAACATACCTACGACGGATCCGAGACCGGTCGACAGCGGTTCGAGAAAGATCGTCTGCCACTGAAAAGCTGGCAGCTGTTTGGCAAGGGCATCCATCGACTGCAGTTTCACCTCGTGGGCCCCGTTCGGCCAGCCAGCAATGCTCGCCAGCGTCTGCGTCTCACACCGCCGGTCGCAAATCTCAGTCATCTGACTCTGACTCTGCCCGGCAACGTTCCGGCTGCGGAACTTTCCACCAGTAAGCCGATGGATCTGCAGACTGACCCCGAGTCCGATCTGTCGACACTGGAAACCTGGGGCATGACGGAAGCCACGGACATTACCTGGACACCGCCCGCCATTGACACAGATCGACCTCGCACCGTGCAGGCCACGTCGCCTGCTCAGCTGCGTCTGGATCTCACCACCAAACCGGCTTCTCTGTCAGTTAGCCAGCCTTTGGCGATTTCCGGCGGAACAATGGATCGTCTGATGGTCAATCTGCCTTCCGGGTTTACCAATGCAGTTGTGTCCGGAACGGATGCGGCCGGTGACCCGATTGTCAGCACATCGGAACTTTCAGAAACCGGTGCCATGGAAGTGGTTCTGGTCGCGCCATTATCCGGAGCTCTGACACTGAACTATGAGATGGAGCTGGCAGAACATGC
Organism: Planctomycetaceae bacterium; assembly: GCA_041398865.1. GTDB lineage: Bacteria > Planctomycetota > Planctomycetia > Planctomycetales > Planctomycetaceae > Fuerstiella. Next base: position 72,172 of record JAWKTY010000012.1, on the reverse strand, counting down.
CACCGATGTCACGATCGCACTGCCCAACGTCCTGGCAGCAACCAATGAAACCGGAGACCTGGAACTGATTGCTCCGGCCGGTCTGGAAGTCACGGACCGCCTGCCCGACGACGGCAGCGTGCGGCAGAAGCGAGTCGAAAGTACTCCTGAAAACCGCGCTGACGGCACGGCCCGTGCTGCTTATCGACTGCTGTCGGAAGGTGCTGAATTGCAGCTGTCGATTCGCGAAACTGAAGCGTTCTATTCCGTGGCTCCGGTGATCAGTCTGGAGACGGAAGTAGACAGTGTCCTCCTGTCAGCTCGATTTTCCGTCAACGTTGTCCGGGGTTCCCTGAATGAGCTCACCATCAACTGGCCGGGCTATGTGGCTGACGGCTGGAGGATTCTGGAAACCACTGCCCCGGCGACGACTGACAGCGCATCAGGAATTGTTCGCCCGTTGAACGACGGCGATCGGCTGAAGGTGGAATTCTCCGTTCGTCAGAGCCGACAGTTTACGGTCGAACTGCAGGCTCTGCGCGATCTGAAGTCCTTCACGGACGAACGAGACCGTCTGTTTCTGCCCGACATCACTTCTCCGACATCGCATTCAACCACAATTTCTCTGACGGAATCCGACGCTCATTCGATGCGGCTGTCAGCCGATGGAGATTCGCGGAGTCTGCCGCAGCTGCCTCGCAGCCGCTGGCCGGAAATGCTGCGCAGTCCCACCGGACCGATGACGGTGTGGCTGGTCGACGCTCCTGACAAAGCACTGCACCTGAAAATGACTCGGCAGCGTCCGGAAATCCGCATCGCCGCGGTGGCTGCGATTTCTGTGGCCGGTGAATCTCTGCATGTTCAGGAGACCTTGTCGTGTGATGTTCGGCATCAGGATATTTCTGAAATCAGTCTGATTACGGGCAGTGTGAACGCAACCGTGCGGCTCAGTACATCCGAAACGCCGCTTGAACTTCGAGTCAGTCAGGACAACCTGGTAACATGGAATCTGCCTGGTGCCATGCGGGGAGAATTCGATCTGGTTGTAGACTATTACTGGACACCGCCCGGTGAATCGGCGGCGAGCGATCAGCTTTCCACCGCCATTCCGCTGGTGCTGCCGTCGTCCGCCGATGCCAATGTTCAGTCTGTCACTGTCGCGACCAGTGATACCGGTTTTGTGACGGTCCGCCCCTCTCCGGACTGGGCTCGCATCTATTCTCCGGAATATGCGGCCGCATGGATCGCCGGCGGAGTGGCTCAGTCGGTTCCGGTGAGTGTCCGGCAGCCGCTGAGAAGCACCGACAGTGTTCGGACGGAACTGCTGGTCATGAGATCCGCGATGCTGAACGGCGAACTGATGACGTCCACCACGGCGGTCCTGAATTCTGAAGTGTCCAGTATTCTGTTCAGCGTGCCTGCATCGTGTGAAATCATGGAAACGATGCTGGGGAAACGCGAGTTCCCTACGATGTCATCAGTGATGACGGCAGCGACGCTCGCCTGATTCAGCTGCGTCTGCCTCAGGGAAGCAGGCTGTCGTCCGATCTGGCCACCGTGCTGGTGCGTCAGACTCTGACACCTTTCAGCAGTCTGATCAGTTCGTTTCGCCCAACGGTTGCGCGACCTTCGAATGCCGATCCCGACTGCATCTGCCTGTGGCTGGTGCGGCAGTCGTCGGCCGAATCGATCGTCGTGTGGAATGATCGTTTCGCAGACGCATCCGTGAATGAAGTCAGCGAACTGCTGAAGGCGAACCCAGGTTCGCCGAATGATCTGTTTTCCATCGTCAGTCCGGAAACTCGGGCGGCGGTGACGGCTCAACTGACCGGAAGCCTTGCCGCGGCCGAACAGTCACAGCTGCTGGTGGGACCGATGCTGGAATCCGGCGGTCCACTGTTGCTGGTGTCTCGACGAGCCATGCTGCTGGCGACGGCCGGGCTGGGACTGCTTCTTAACTTCCTGCTGGCTCGCCTGCAGACCATATCGCTGATGACGGTGCTGATTCTGCTGGTTGTCGTGCTGACCACCATCTATGCATTTGTCCCGACCCCGGCTCATCTGCTTCTGACGAAAATTCTTCCAGGAGCGGGCGTGGCCATTGTCGCCGCCATTCTGAATCGTATGTTTGGTCCTCGACACGTTCGACCAGCAGGCCGGGTTGCCACCGGTGACGGCAGTACGATCTTCACCGTCGCTCAACCCGTGGCCATCAAGCCGACTCTGGATTCGACTCAGCCGGTGGCGACATGATCGGCAGACTGTCTTCAACTGAAACTTCGAGGCCGCTCGGCCGTGGCATTGACCTGAGACTGACCTCCCTGTTGGCCGCCTGCTGTTTCCTGTCGGCATCACTGACCGCTGAGTCCGCCGATGAAGCAGTGCCGGGGGCGAACGGGATTCCGTCATGGGTTCCCGAAAAGGTGGAATCCCGTCTGGTCACGCCAGCGGAACTCGCTTCACTGCCCGGTGATGCCGGATATCAGCCGGTTTCGCGGGACGAGTTTCTGAAGCTGTGGCGGCGACATGAACTTCACGAGCGTCTGGCGGCGATGACGATTTCTCGAGCTCGATACACCTGTCGGCTGTCCGGGCTGTCGCTGCTGGACGGAACGGTGTCGCTGTTTCCCGACGGCGCGGCGAATGATGTTCCGCTGCTTTCGGATGTGACTTATCTGGGCGCCGGTTCTCTGCAGCAACTGCAGCTCAGTCAGGAGGGACGCTCTTTGGAATCGGCCACCGATCAGAAAGGAAATCTTGTTTTGCTGGGGACATCGGGACATGCTGAGCTAAGCGGAACATGGCGAGCTGACGGGAAGATCGTCGGACAGGCAACGGTGTTTGATCTTCAGCTTCCGGCAGCCACGATCAGCGAATTTGTGATTACGACGTCCGCCGACATCAACCTCACCAGCCCCAATGCGCTGGTGATTCGCTCGGAAGGTACGCCCCAGCAGACCGTGTGGACTCTTTTGCCATCGACGGCCGGAGCCATCAGTTTCAGCTGCAGCAGTCGAACGGAAAATCTTCGAAACGACAGTATCGGCGTGGTCATTAACGGCGATTACCGATATCGCGACTACGGAACACAGATCACGTGGACCGTCGGAATTCCTCAATCCCTGACCGCTGCCAGCCTGCAGTTCAGCACCAGTCATCGGTGTCGAATTCGATCTGTTTCCACCGCGTCGGGGACCGCCGTCGCGTGGAATACATCTCCGGCTCCTGATGATTCCGGAAGCCTGCTCGAAGTTCATCTGCCCGCGTCCGGGTCCACACTGAATCTCAGTATCGAAGCTGTTCCGGGAGATTCTGCACAGGACAAACTGGATCTTCCGCTGCTCACACCTCGTTACTGGTCGGCGTCGGAAATGAGTACCGGCGGGGCACTGTTGCTGAAATCAGCGACGCTGAAGGTGTCGCTGCCGCCTGAACTGGCGATCACCGGCGTCGACTGCGACGGTCTGCTGGAAGACAGTGTGCAGTTTGCCGCTGACGGAGGCGCCGTGCTGACTCTGAAACAGCTCGCTCAGCAGGCATCGGCCGGAATCCTGACGGCCGAGTCTGTTCCGGTGATTGAAGATGCGGTCCTGATCATCGAACAGAACGACCGCAGTTCGGCGGACGCCTGGGTTCAGGTGACCGCTCGGACCGGTGTGATCGGACGACTGTCCTGGTTCGTTCCGACCTCATGGCAGGTCACTGATGTGCAGGACGCCGACGGCGGTCTGCCTCTGCTGTACAGAATTTCCAGCGTCGCGGCCGAAGAATCGAATCCCGGACCTGCCTCGCAGCTGAACGTGACGCTCAGAACTCCGGTGACCAGCGGTGGAACTCTGCGACTGCGGATTCGCCTGCAGTCAACCGGAGGTCAGCTGCAGTCTGAATATCCGCAGCTCAGTAACTCCCGACACCAGCGTCGGTTTGAATATCTGATTCCTTCGGCGGATCGAAACATACGGCCCCGGCCTGGACGAAGCTGGCTGAGTGTTCAGGAAATTCCCGTTCAGGCACCATGGCTGCCATCGTCGGCAACCGTCGAAGCACCCGCGATCGCGGCGGGAGATCTGCCCGATGTGTTTCCCGCATCAATCGGAATGAACTCGGAAGAAATCGTTGTCGAAACCGACTATGCGGCGGACGTTCAGGATGGCCAGCTGACCGAAACAATTCGCCTGAATCTCAGCAGTCCCGGACATCTGCCTCCGGAAACGACATTCCGAGTCACTCGGGATGCTGACCTGTCTATCGCTGAAGATCCTGCCACGCAGCCCGCTCCATCAATTCGGATGGTCGGTCGCAACAGTCGATTTGACGAGTGGGTTCTGGAAATCCCTTCCGGAGCAGAATTGCACAACCTGAACCTGTCGCTCGTTTCCATTCGTCCTCTTGAAGCTCAGCAGCCGGCAACGCTGATTGCCTTTCCGACGGCTCGGCTGGAGCGAGGTTCCATTCAGGCTCCGACGAAGGAGACCGGTGTCATTCTGCAGGACGCATCCGGGACCGTCATGAGCGAATCACGCCCCTGGCCACCCGATCCGTTCGCTCCGGCGTTTCAACTGGTTCGACAGGTCGAGAACTTGCCCAGGCAGGTCGTTTCCGGATCTGTGTTTTCCGTCGTTGATCTGACACCGGAAGCCGTTCGGACCGACAGTTGGTACCGCCTGCTGGTCACGGGTTCCCAGGATCAGTCAATCGTTGTGTCGCTTCCGGAAACAGTGGCATCTCCTCAGACATTTCTGAACGGACGTCCGATCTATGCCGAGCCAGTCGAGAATGGATGGCGAATTCCGCTGACCGCCGACGATGCTGTGGCACAAGTCGACCTGTTTGCATCCACGAAACGACCTCGAACGGGTCAACGTGTTCTGAACGTGCCGGTCGCTGCCTTTCCAAACTCAGATCGCAGTCAGCTGAATTCGTGGATGCTGCTGCCCGAACGCCGTATTCCGGATCCGGTCGCAGCGTCGCTGTCGCTGACATCGGTCCCGCCGCTGTCTGTCCTTGACCTTTTGACTCCGATGGCGACGACCGAGGAAGCTCCGGAAAATCATGCCGACTGTCGACATGCTCAGCGTCAGTTTGCGGCTCGCTGGCGCCTGCGTTCAGCTTTGCAGCAGACGACGTGTGTCGCCATGGCGGATCTGCCGACCGAACCGCTCATGCTGCCGCTGCACAATTCCGGTTTCGATCGGCCGCTGCTGCTGATGGCGGCAGTCTGCACCTGCATTTTCTGGCTGTGGATGACCCGACGACTCCGGCAGATGTGGTCCGCAGCCGGAGTTCTGCTGCTGTTGAGTCTTCTGGTGCCGCACAATCGTCCACAGCTGACGCCTCTGCTGAATGGTTTTCTGACCGGAACTCTGCTGGCCGGTATTCTGGACCTGCTTCGTCGTCTGCGCCGTCGCTGGAAGCCGGCTGTCCGAGTCGTCGAACGCCGCCACAGTACCACACTGAAGAACGCCATCGCCGGACTGCTGGTTTTGTTGCTGCCGTCGATCGCCACAACTGGTGAACCAGCTCGTTCATCAAACGCGGCTCCGAAAATTCTGATTCCCGAAGGCAGTCTGCCGATCATTTATGCCGATCGCCGCTGGTTTCAGCAGCTGACCGCCGGCGCCGAGAGCAGTTCCACGGACCTGCTGGTGGTGGACGCGAAAGCAGACGTCACGCTGCGGACCAGCACATCAGCCGCTGCGGTCGTGCGCTGTCGGGTGGCGGTGTCTCCGGCCGTTTCGACTCGACTGACTTTGCCACTGGACGGCGTGACTCTGGTGGAATGCTTTCTGGACGGACAGCGAGTTTACCCGACTCGCAGTGCGACCGGCGAAACGATGATCGAGATTCCGGCGTCGTCGCTGCTGCCGATCACGGAACTCTCCGAAATCCCTTCCGACATGCCGTCATCCCTGGACGTCGAAAGTGAACTGGCCTCTCAGGTGTCCGGACCCGGAATGATCGCCAAACGTCAGCTCAGAACCGTCAGCTACACCATCCGTCTGCTGCCGATGGCCACTCCCGATGGCTGGCGGATTCGACTGCCGTGGCCGGCATCTCCCGTGGCAAATGTCGAACTGATTGATCCGGCAGATCTGGTGATCGGCACGGAAATCGCCGATGAACCGCGTGGTGCCGGAGTTCGTTCGCCGCTCGGCTACCGGTATCCGGAAGTCTACAATCGAAACCATGTTGAACTGATTCTGCATTCCGAAGCGGCGCTCAGCAACCCCCAATCCACCCGGACGGATCTCAGCTGTCGCATGGAAGTCCAGCCGACGCAGACGCAAATGACCTGTGACTACCGGCTTTCTTCTGACGGTCCGCAGAGCGGCGCTGTCAGAATCGGGCGCAATCGGCGGTTCCGAGTTAAGTCAGTAGAAACGCTCACCGGAACTCGACTGCCGTGGGCCGTTGAAAACGAAGAGCTGCTGGTTCAGCTGGAAGGTGATGCTGAAACTCTTCGACAGTTTCGAGTTCTCCTGAACGCCGACACCACAACCGGACTAAAACAGACACTGCCCATCGGCGAACTGGCCACGGTCAATGGTGTGCGGGCCGATTCCGTGTCGATTGTCCCCACGACTTCGGAATTATTCGTTGTTGATGCGGTGTCGTCTGCTGGTGAGGTTTTGGAATCCGCACCCGTAGCGCGACCCGGAGAAACTCTACCTGCCGGCGCTCGGGTCGGCGAACGCATCTTTGCCGTCCCCGCCGATGCCACCACTGTTGACGTCCAGCTGGCCGAACGGCTGTCCACGCATGAGGCAACACTGAACCAAAAGGCTGTGGTTTCCAGCCGATACATCGACTGGTCATGCCGAGTTCAGATTCAGGTGACCGGACGTCCTGTCTTTCGCCGGATTCTGAATGTTTCTCCGGATGTACAGGTCCGGAAGGTGTCTGCCAGCAACGGCGAGGTTGCTCGGCTGCAGTCGTGGACTCGAACAGACAACCAGATCATTATCGCACTTCGCGAAGCCACTCGAGGTGAACTGGTGCTGGACATCGAAGGAACCCTGAATCGAATCCAGGGACAGGATACGTCGCTGCCGGTGATCGGTCTGCCCGGTGAAGTTCAGTTGTTCGAATCGTTCCTGGATGTGGCTTCAGTCACTGAGCGTGATACCTTCATCGCCAGTCTTGCCGGAACCTATCCCGCCAGTCCGTTTGACATCGTTCAGACCCCGATTCCCGCAACACCGCTCAGGCTGATTGTCACAGACGATCATGCTCCACTGGTCATTCGAGCCGACCCGGCACGCAGCGTGGTCGCCGATGTCACCGTTCTGGTTTACGAAACCGCCGGAAGGCTTCAGTTCTGCGAATGTCTGACTCTGGTCAGTGCCGACGGTCCCGTATCCGTCGCCGCCGGTCTGCCGACAGCCGCTGCGTTTGCAAGTTCGAAGATACTGATTCGTGAGCAGGCCGAATTCAGTGAAATCCGGCGCACGAAGGAGCCTGCACTGCTGCGAGCTTCAGAGGATGAAGCCGTCCCGACGGCGCTCGTTCTGTCGGATATCCTGTCGCTGCAGACCGAATCGTCCGTCCCGATCGCACTGCCTCAGTTTGATTCCAGCGTCCGCATTCGGCATGTTCAGGCTTTTGATCTCAGGCCAGGAAGTGGAACAAACGAAACGACCGAACTTCCGGACGACGTGCGAAACATTGCTGCTCGAGCCCTTGGAGCTGTCGTGTCCGACCGCGGAACCGTGGTGGACGCGCAGCTGGCTTCCGGCAGCACTCACGTGCAGCTGCAGCTGCCGGCATCGTCGGCGGTTGCGACCGTACCGACCGGTTCCGGCAGCTGTGTGTACGCTCGAACCGAACATCTGCTGAACCCCATGTCCGCTGGCCTGATCTCCGGAGTGTCCGGGCTGCTGACCTTTGCCAACCAGCCGCAACAGTCTGCTCGCATTCGAATTCCCGAAGGCACGATTCTGAAGCAGGTTCTGGTGAACGGGAGCCCGGTGCCTGCCGTTCGTGCTCACGACCAGCTGACCGTTCCGCTGATCACACGAGTCAGCTTTGTGGAACTGCGATGGCTGCGAGATCAGTCCGCCAACAGTCCGTCGGGGCACTGGCCGCTGCCGGATCTGCAGCTGGCCGGAAAGTCTTCGCTGGTCCGGATGGTTTCTCGAACCGCCACGATCCCGGATGAGGCTCTGGATTTTGTCGACGACCCTCAGGTGATTGAAGATCGCCGATCGTCACTGACAACAGGCCTGCAGCTGATTGATTCCGAAGCGCTTTCCGACGAGAGTCTTGTGAGCCTCAGCATTCCTCTGGAACTTCAGAACCAGACAGCCGATCCCATCTGGCAGCAGCTGACTTCGGAATCCTTCGATGCAGCCCGCCAGCTGGGACGATTTCTGAACAGCTGCGCTGCAGGCGATCGTCCCGTCAGACTGACCGGGCTCGATCAGCATTCAACCGTCATCATCCCCCAGTCGCCCTGGCCACAGCCGCTGACGATCATTGCCGCCATCGCCGGCATTGCCATGACTCTGACGGTTCGTCCAAGAAAATCCGCAACACAGCAGAATTCGTCACACGGCCGAACGACCTGACTGTTCTGTCATGGCCCCTTTGACCTGCGGATCATCGCTTCAGCCTGGACCCGGCATCGTCAGCTGTTTACACTGGGAAACCCGCCCGGCGGTGATTCACATGCACCGGCCGGCCTGGTCCACCCCGCTGACTTTCCCGCCGGACTTCCCATGAAACGTCTCCTGCCGTTTGTTGCCGCTGTCTGTCTGTTGAACCCTGCATACGGTCAGTTACCGCAGATTCGCGTGACCGGAATTTTCCCCGCAGGAGCTCAGGCGGGAACCAGCGTCGATATCACCGTGACCGCGGGAACGGACCTGGACGAAGCCTCTGAACTCGTCCTGACTCATCCCGGACTGACCGCGGAACCCAAAAAGGACGGAAACGGTCAGCCAATCGCCAACCAGTTCACGGTCTCTGTAGCAGGCGACGTCCGACCCGGTCTGTATGATGTCCGACTAAAGGGGCTGTTCGGAGTCAGCAATCCTCGAGTTTTCCGAATCGACGGCCTGCCGGAAATTCAGGAAACAGAACCCAACAACCTTCCGGAACAGGCTCAGTCCGTTCCGCTGAACACCATCGTGAATGCTCGTGCCAACGGCGGAGCTGACGTTGATGTCTATTCGGTTGCCGTGACTGCCGGACAGACGATCGTCTTTCGAACAGAAGCCGCCACGCTGGATTCCATCATGCAGCCGGTACTGGAACTGTTTGATGCCGGTGGTCGCCGAGTTGCTCATTCACGGCGAAAAAAACAGCAGGATGGAAGTCTCGTCTACACCAGTGACAGCGATCAGACACTGCTGCTGAAAATCCATGACACCGTTTACGCCGGCGGAAATGATTATGTGTATCGGCTCAGCATTGATCAGCGGCCCCTCGTGGACGCTGTTCTGCCGGCGGTTGTCCAGGCCGGTGTGCCGGGACCAACCACGATCTGGGGTCGACATCTTCCCGATGGCGAAGCAACCCCGGAAAGCCTCAACGGCAGCCCGCTGAAGAAACAGCAGATCAGCCTGAATGTGGCCGATCAGAACCGAACGCCCGTCGGCAGCGACGCCAACGCCTCGTCGATCGACATGGCCATTTCATCAGACATTTCCGGGAATCTACTGCCGATCGCAGTCCGGCAAACACCCGTGCATCCGGTCTTTGAAGACGAAAATCAGTCACCTCAGACCATCACTCTGCCAGCCGACGTCTGCGGGCGTTTTCAGTCGGAACTGGACGAAGACACGTTTCGGTTTGAAGCCGTCAAAGGTCAGCAATGGCAGATTGATGTGCTGGCACATCGCCTGGGCAGCCCGGCGGATCCGCTGCTGATCGTTGAACAGATCACAAAAGCCGCCGACGGCGCGGAAAGTGCCAAACGTCTGGCTCGTGAAGACGACAATCGTCAGGATCCCGGCGGAGCTCAGTTGCCGACTTTGACCAGCGATCCGTCGTACACGCTGAACGTTCCGGAAGACGGCCTCTATCAGGTTCGCGTCATGGATCAGTATGCGGCTTCGCGAGGTTCTGCAGACCTCACCTATGTCGTGTCGATTCACCCGCCGGAAACGGACTTTCGACTGGTCGTCTTTGACTCGCTGCCGTCGGTCGACGGAAAGGCTCCCCCTGATACCGGAGCGGTCAGTCTCAGAAAAGGCGGTACCTACGAAGTTCCCGTCTACGCGTATCGAAACGGTGGCCACAGCGCAGACATTCATCTGAATGTCGAAGGATTGCCGGCAGGTGTCACCTGTGCGGACAGTGTGATTCGATCCGGACAGAATTCGGGCTGGCTGGTATTCACAGCAGCTGCCGACGCTGCCGAATCCGTCGCTCCGGTCAGAATTCAGGGCACCGCTGTTCAGGGAGATCAACAACGGCAGCACAACGCTCAGATTGCCACGCTGGTGCATGGCGGAGCCAACGGACTTCCCCGCACCGCACGGGTTTCCGGAGCTCTGCTGGTCTGCGTGATGAAAGATGAAGAACCGGTAACACTGCAGTCTCCCGTGACAGTCGCGGAACTGAGTCAGGATCAACAGCTGCTGATTCCTTTAAAAGTGATTCGTCGAGCCGGTTTCGAAGAAAAAGTCACCGTGGCCTTTGCCGGGCAGCCAGGCAATGTCGACGTGCCCAAAGTGGAACTCGAAAAAGGCACAGACACAGCGGTGGCTCGGTTCTATTTCAAAGAGAACGCAGCTGCGGGGCCGGCAACGTTGCTGATGTACGCCACCGCTCAGGTGCCCTATCGTCGAAATCCATGGCAGGTGGATCGCGCCAAACAGAAGGTCGATGAAGCCGTCAAACAGCTGGAAGCAGCCAATCAGGCTCTGACCGCTTCCAAAACTGCTGCCGAAGCCGGAGCCAAAAAAGTGACGGAACTGGCCGGCATGCTGAAAACCTACGAAGAACAGCTGACGGCGGAAAAAACAGCGGTCACGAAGGCTCAGGAGGAACTGAAAGCAGCCGTGGCCGGTCGAGCGGAAGCCGTCAAAAAGCTGGAGGCTCTTCAGGAAGTCGTCGCGAAAGCCACCGCAGCCGCAACTGCTGACGGTGCGAACACCGATGCTGCTCTGAAGGCCGTTCAGGATGCAGCCAAGGCAGTGAATGAAGCCAGTCGGCCGATCACGGAACTTTCAGCTCGCCTGACCCAACAGACGCAGCAACTGACAGACCGGCAGAAGCAGGTGGAAGCCAAAACCAAACAGGTTGCTGATGCCAAAGCCGCCATGACGGCTCAGCAGCAGGCCGTCGAAAAAGCCAAAGCGGACGTCACTGCCGCAGAAGCAGCTTTGAAGGCTCGAGAAGCGGAAAAGAAAGCGGCTGACGACGGCGTGAAGAAAGCCGAAGAAGCCGCCAAACCGCAGAACAAGAACGTTCGAGCCCTCGCAATTCCCGTCCAGATCACCGTGCACCCAACTCCCGGCAAGGTCACGGCTGCCGTTCCCAACAACGGCCAGCTGAAGAAATCGGAAGCCTTTGATGTCAAAGTCACCGTTGCTCGAAAGAACAACTTTGCCGGGCCCGTCAGCGTTCAGCTGGTACTTCCGGACGGTGAAGGCCGGGTCTCGTCGAACAGTGCCGAGATTCCCGCCGATCAGACAGAAGCCACGCTGAAACTGACCGCCGCTGCCGATGCGGCCGCCGGTGAAATCGCCAACGGCGTCATTCGAGCCACGGCGGCCGATTTCAGCGGACGAGCAGCCTCGTTTGATGTTCCCGTCGCCCTGAAGATTGTGGAATGACTCAGTTATCCGCCCTCACTGCCCGGCACCCGTTGACGCCGTAGCTGTCCATTTCGTTTTCAGCTGCCGGTGGGGAATTTCGCCCCAAATGGCAAGCTTCGGCAACACGGCAAACATCCGGCGAAACTGAGCCGTGAGATTTTCGGTGTTGACAGGTCTTGCTGTTTCCAAACTCCGCATGTTTTTCGAGGAAATGGACAGCTGTTTTACGCCGGAATCTCCCGGGTCACATGCCCTTCAAATTCGTGCCGGAGACACACGAGCATCCAGCGCCTACACTCGGGAATCCGCAGAAAACCTTTCCGGCACGCCGAGGACGCGGCAACTTTGGCTGGTGGTTTGTGAATATGAGGACGGCGGCCAGGGGCTTCGCCATTTCAGCTGGCGGCTCTGAACTCTGACCTCAGGAAGAAACCTCGCGACGCATTGAAGACGATCAGGCAAAATGATGAATCACAGCGGAACCGGTCATGAACACATTCAGCAGCTGACGGCGGAAATCAATCAGCACAGTCAGCCGTTTCGGCGGATTGCCGAGCAGGTTGGTCAGGTTCTGGTGGGGCAGGAGCAGCTGGTACATCGCATGCTGATCGGCCTGCTGGCCAACGGCCATTTGCTGATTGAGGGAGTTCCGGGACTGGCGAAAACCACAGCCGTCGCCAGCCTTGCTCGGGCGATCAACACGGGCTTCCAGCGACTGCAGTTTACCCCCGACCTGCTTCCTGCCGACCTGATCGGAACTCAGGTCTATCGGCCGCAGGATCAGACGTTTGTGGTGCAGAAAGGGCCGATCTTTTCCAACCTCATTCTGGCGGACGAAATCAATCGGGCTCCGGCCAAGGTGCAGAGTGCTCTGCTGGAAGCGATGCAGGAACGTCAGGTCACGATTGGTTCGGAAACGTTCCCGCTGCCACAGCCGTTTCTGGTAATGGCCACTCAGAACCCGGTTGAACAGGAAGGAACCTATCAGCTTCCGGAAGCTCAGACTGACCGCTTCATGCTGAAGGTCATCGTGAAGTATCCGAACCGCAGTCAGGAACTGCAGATTCTGCAGCGAATGAGTCGCACGGATGCGAAGTTTGACATTCAGCCGGTGACCAGTCCTGCGGAAATCATGACGGCCCGCCGCCTGGTGGACGACATTCATGTTTCCGACCAGATTCAGAACTACATCGTTGACCTGATCATGGCGACTCGGACGCCTGAAGCCTACGGCCTGAAGATTGCGGACCTGATTCAGTTCGGGGCCTCTCCGCGAGCCACCATCAATCTGACTCTGGCTGCCAAAGCAAATGCGTTTCTGGCCGGACGCGGCTTTGTTCTGCCATCGGATGTTCGCGAACTGGCTCTGGATGTGCTGAGGCACCGAGTGATGCTGACCTACGAAGCGGAGGCCGAAGAACAGACGAGTGAATCGCTGGTCACGCAGATTCTCAACCGGCTGCCGGCGCCATGATTCCCCGCGAGATCATCCGCCGGATCCGTCGTATTCAGATTCGAACGGCTCATCGTGTTGACGAACTGCTGGCGGGAACCTGGCATTCCGCTTTCAAGGGCCGCGGAATTGAATTCGAGGAAGTTCGGCCGTATCAGGTGGGCGACGATGTCCGTGCGATTGACTGGAACGTCACGGCTCGCAGCGACCAGCCCTTCGTGAAGCTGTTTCGCGAAGAACGTGAACTTTCGGTGATGCTGCTGGTGGATGTGAGTGCCTCGCTGGACTTTGGCAGTCAGCAGCAGACCAAACGCGAACTGGTGACTGAGCTCGGAGCGACGCTGGCAATGTCTGCCATTCGCAATAACGACAAGGTCGGCCTGACTCTGTTTTCAGACGGTATCGAGAAAACCATTCCGGCTCGCAAGGGAACTCGGCACGTCCTGCGACTGATTCGGGAACTGCTGTACTGTCAGCCGGTTCGCCGCGGAACCAATCTGAAGGCAGCACTGGAACATTTGAACCGGACCGTCCGTCGCCGAGCTGTCGTCTTTGTGATCAGCGATTTTCTGTGTGGCGAATTTGAATCTGTTCTGAAGGTGGCGTGTCGGCGGCATGACATCATTCCGGTGATCGTGAGCGACGAACGCGAAGGGCAGATGCCGAACGTCGGTCTGATTCGACTGCAGGATGCCGAAACCGGACAAACGACCGTGCTGGATACCTCCAGCCGACGCGTACGAGAACAGTACGCAGAACTCCGCCGACAGCAATCGACTGAACGGGACGCGATGTTTCGCCGTCTGAAGATGGATGGACTTCACCTGCACACCGGGCGCGATCTTGTGGAGCCTTTGCGGAAATATTTTCACCGCCGGGAGGCTCGCCGATGACGCTGAGAACCCGAAAATCACGGTCGATAATCGTACTGCCGTGGGTCAGTTGCGCGACGATGGTGATTTGTATACTGACGGCGGCGTGCGGAATGGGAGCCGCAGATTCTGAAACAAAAACCACATCGGGGAGGGCGTCGGCCGTTGTTCGAACGTCGGTGGGAACGGTTGAGGTTGCAGAAGCGTTTCAGGTTGACCTGGCTGTCACGGTTTCCGCGGGAAGCTCGGTGGTTTGGCCGGTGATTGGAGATCGCCTGGGTGAATTCGATGTCACTGATGTTCGCGATTTTTCTGACTTGCCGGCAGACTCGAATCCCCAGCAGCGAATCTGGAAACGTCGGCTGACACTGGAAACGATCTCCACGGGACAGCTGACAGTGCCATCGATGGAACTGAAGATCGTTACCGACGAACAGACGGAAACTCTGGCTACCGCAGAATGCCCGATTCTGGTGTCGAGCGTTCTGCCGGACAACGCCGATCCTCAGCAGTTTCGCGATCTACGACCACCGGTGGATGTCTCGCTTCCGCAAACTCCCTCCGGTTCCGGAACGCGATCGTTTATCGCCGTTGTCGCTGTGGCCATCGGCATTCTGCTCGTCCTGTGGTGGCGATCCCGATCAAAGTTTGTCTCGCCCGCGGCTCGGGCCATACTCAAACTGCAGGAACTGCGCAGTCAGGTTTCCGGGACTTCGACGCCGATCTCCGGAAACCTGGTTCAGGTGGCGGATGTCTGCCGGGAACTGAGCCGGATCCTGACCGAATATCAGGCATTGACTTCGCTGCAATCTGCCGCCGGGAGCGAGCATGCTCAGGAACTGCCCGATATTCAGAATGAAAGACTGCGGCAACTGGTTCAGCGAGCTGACGAAGTGCGTTTTGCAGCGGTCCCGATGTCGCTGGAACAGACGGGTGCCATGATTGATCAGGCGCTGCAGCTGGTGAATGAACCGAAATCGTCTCCCAGGTCGTCGCAGGTCACGGAGGCCGAGGCATGATTCATTCGCCATGGTTTCTTCTGCTGCTGATCACCGTCCCGTGGATGGCTTACCGGCTGTTCGGTCGCAGAGAACGCCCGGCGATTGGTTTCAGTTCGGTTGCCCTGCCTGCTGAGCTGCCAAAGACTCTGCGTCAGCGACTGCTGTGGGTGCCCGGCGCTCTGACACTGCTGTCGTCGGTGCTGGTGATTGCCGGTCTGGCTCGACCTCAGGAAGGTCGTCATCAAACGATTTCCACCAGCGATGGAATCGCCATCGAACTGGTGGTGGATCGCAGCGGCAGTATGCGGGCGATGGACTTTAAGATTGATGGCGAGCACGTTGATCGGCTGACGGCAATCAAAAACGTCGCTGGCAAGTTCGTGATGGGTGGCGACGATCTGACCGGACGAATCAGCGATCTGATTGGACTGATTTCCTTTGCCGGATACGCCGACGCTCAGACGCCTCCTACCCTTGACCATTCCTTTCTGGTGGCTCAGCTGAACCAGACGCAGATCGTCACGCGTCGCGATGAAGACGGAACAGCCATCGGCGATGCCGTTTCTCTGGCTGTGGAGAAGCTGACGGCCCTGGACAGCAGAAACGAGCAAAAGGTCAAAAGCAGAATCATCATTCTGCTGACCGACGGAGAAAATACTGCGGGCAACCTTGAGCCCATTCAGGCCGCCGAACTGGCTCAGACGCTGAACATCAAAATCTACACGATCGGCGTGGGAACTCAGGGGCAGGCCCCGATGCCCGTTCGAGATGTCTTCGGCAGAGAAGCCATTCAGTGGGTGCCGGTGAACATCGACGAAGCAACTCTGAAGAAAGTTGCCGAGCTGACAAACGGCAGATACTTTCGAGCCACCGACACAGATTCCCTGGAACAGATCTATGCGGAAATTGATGCTCTGGAGAAAACAGCGGTGGAATCGCAGCAGTTCACGGATTACCTGGAACTGGCGATCCAGTCGGGTCGATTCGGCAGAATCGGAGTGCCTCCGATTCTGCTGGTGGCCTTCGTCCTGCTGACGGTGCGAATTATTCTGCAGCAGACCTTACTTAGAGAGACGGTGTGAAACGCAGGAATTGGTCTCGTGAATTGCACACAAATCGCCTTTCCCTAACAGAAACGAGAACCGGAAATGGACATTCAGACAGGACAACCGGAAAACATATGGCTGATGGCCGTCGCCGGTGCTGTCGTCCTGCTGACAGGATGGGGAATTATGCGTCGACGGCAATCCATGGCGGCCTTTGCTTCTCCGGCGATGCGAGAACGAATCGTGCCGAAGAGACAGACGTGGCGTGCCGTGGTCAGTGGCCTGCTGCTGTCCGGGTGTCTGCTTCTGCTGGCATTGGCCGTCATGGACCTGCGCTGGGGGAGAACCTGGCGCGAAGTGCCTCAGCGCGGCATCGAGGTCATGTTTGCTCTGGATGTTTCCCGCAGCATGCTGGCGGAAGACGTCGTTCCCAATCGTCTTGAACGAGCTCGGCAGCAGATCCGGGACATGATTGACGAAATGGCGGGCGATCGAATCGGTCTGGTCGTGTTCGCCGGTGACACAAAGCAGGTGGTTCCGATGACCAGCCACTACCAGGATTTTCGCCAGGTTCTGGATTCAGTGGGGCCGCAGTCGGTCGCGGTTGGAGGTTCGCGATTGGGGGATGCTCTGAAAGCGGCGGCTGACGGTTTCATCAGCCAGGTGAATGACCACAAGGCCATCGTGGTGTTGACAGACGGCGAAGATCAGGAAAGTCGCCCCGACGAGGTTGCTCGAAAACTGCATGACGAACAGGGCATCCGAATTTTCACCGTCGGACTGGGGGATATGACGGAAGGGAGCCGGATTCCGGAAGAAGGCGCAGCTGGTCGATATGTGCAGTACGATGGACAGCAGGTCTGGTCGAAAATGAACGGGCAGATTCTGAGTCGCATCGCCACTGACACCGACGGTGCCTACATCCCCGCGGGCACAAAGCAGGTGAATATGGCGGACGTTTACCACGGGTATGTTGCGGGAGTTCAGCAACAGGATTTCGAAACTGCCCGCATCAATACCTATGAAGCCAGGTTTCAGTGGTTCGCCGGACCGGCATTTGTCCTGCTGCTGGTGGAAATCTGGGTGTCCACACTAACGGGCAGCCGCCAAACACGTTCGTCAGCTGGCGCGGAATCAGCGTGAAGAGATCGCGTCTGGACGCTGCCCAGGCGGCAGCGTACGATGCGTTTCCGGATTCCGCGGTGTCATTGACGCTGAGATTTGCCGGGTGACCCACGGATGGTGCCTTTTCTGGTCAGGAACCCCCGGCAATGCCTGTGAAATCGGTCACAGGATGGGTCCGGGGAGTCTGAGTCCGGCATGACCGAACCCACTGAAAACCCGAATTCGGACGATTACGTCCCGCAGCCGGATCCCGAAGCGGACGCCTCGGAAGGCAAAGTCGTTCATTCGAATGACGGGTTGTCAGCTGAAGAGCTCCGGGCAGCGCGGATCAATGCGATTCGCGACGCGATTCAGGAAGGGGCTTACGATACCGACGAGCTGCTTCTGAAGGCTCTCAAACGCATGGTGGATTCATCGGAAGACCACGGCTGAATTTCAGGCAATTTCGAGCCCGAATTCGGGAGCTCGGCGATTGTTCCGCAGGACCGCGTGGCAACAACGGGCCAGGGGCGTATACTCTGCTGAAGTGTCCATTGTCGCACCTGTTGCGTCCGCTGCACGCGGGGCGCATCGTCTGTGAAGTTCCGGCTGAGGTATCTGCGTGAGCGAACTGGCTCCACGAAGTGTGTCCGTGTCTCCTCCTGAGAAGTTCCGCGAGTATCTGACGACGCGAGGCAAACGTCTGACTCAGGAACGCGAAATCATCGTGCGCGAAATCTTTGCAGATCACGAGCACTTCGATGTGGACGAAATTGTTGCTCGTCTGGATCGACCTCAGGATGGACGGCGCGTCAGCCGCGCCACCGTCTACCGGACGGTCGCGCAGCTGGAAGAGGCAGGCCTGATTCGCAAGGTGGCTCGCGCGAATGATCGGGAAGTTTACGAACACGACTACGGCTATCCTCAGCACGATCACTTCATCTGCGAAAAATGCAGCTGCCTGATCGAGTTTCGGAACGAAGCCGTTTCGGAGATCCTGGAACGGGTGGCTCAGGAGCTGGGGTTCCGCATGTCCGGCCACCGGCTCGAGGCTCATGGTGTGTGTTCAAACTGCGCGAAGCCACCCGCCGCCCGACACCGAAAACTGGACATGATCTGATCTCTTCGACGCAGCTGTTGCACGAGAACAGAGTACCTGAGTCGCTGCGCTTACAGTTGTTCCTGATAAATCGTCACTGCCTCGGAGACAATCAGCGGCTCGCTCATCTGCTTGTAGTGAACTCGAGCCTTGATCAGTTCGTTCATCATGGCTCGCTCGCCTCGGAGCTTCAGTTCAAAGGTCTGGCGGCGGTCCGGTTCGATTCGTCCGACGACTGTGTACTGCACTCGGTTGCCGCCCAGCAGCTTGGCTGGCAGATCTTTGCTGCCGGCTCCAACAACTGCGATTCCTTCGGGGACGTCCACTTCCAGCTCGATGTCAGTGGCATCAGCAGTCCCTCGGTTATCGATGGAAATTGTAAAGCCGAAAGTCTCGCCCTGAGCAACCGGGCCGTCCAGCTGACTGATGGTGGCGCTGACATTGTGCAGATCTTCAACAACTGTTGTGGACACATAGTCTTCGCTCTGCACCCCGATGTTTTCATAAATTGTGACGATGCTTTCCAGTTCACCGGATCGCGTCGGCATCAGTTCCACCTGCAGCTGTTCCTGAGCACGGGCGGCCAGCTGATTGATCGTCCACGTCACCGTGCGAGTCGATTCGTTGTACTGACCTCCGCGAGTTGCAGAGACGAATCGCATGCCTTCGGGAATCTTTTCAACAACCTTCGCGTCCATCGCCGGGAAGTTGGTTTCGTTGACGATGATGTTTTCATAGCTGGCGGCTTTTCCCACAAAACGCTGCTTGGGTCCGCGTCGAACAATCTGCAGCTGAGCCCCCACGACGTTGGTCCGCCAGGCAGCCTGATCGGCAACGCCGCCGGCGGTGGTCACTTCGGCTTCGGCTCGGTGTTCCCCGGGTTCTCCGGCAACAACAGCCAGCACAATTTCCCGCTGCTCACCAGGCTTCATCGATCGAATTTCGTACTCAAGGTCGCGACCCTGAGGATGTCGCAGTCCACCATTTGCCGGCAGCAGAGTTCGCACGAAAACATCCCGGGCTTCGCCGGTGCCTTCGTTTCGAAGGATGTAACGGTAAGCCACTTCTTCACCCAACCGGACTTCACGAGGACCTTCCATCTGCAGCTTCAGATTCGGAGCGGTGACGACCGTGGTTGCTTTGACACGCGACTTGAATTTGACCGTCGCGACTCCGTCCATCACGCCTTCGCCGGTCGGGACCACTCGAACTTCAATCTCCTGAGTGTCACCGGGTTCGATGGAAGCAAACTTCCAGCTTAGCCGATTGGTGGCTCGATCCAGATCTGACTGAGGCCGTGTTCCTTCAACACGTGCTGCTGCCGTAACTTCGTCTTCCACCACAACGTCATAAGCGGTGGCATCGCCTTCATTTCTGACAAAGATTTTGTAGTTCAGGGGAGCACCAACGGTTGCGTTTTCAGGAGCTGTTTTCTGCAGCACCAGATTTGGCCGCATCGTGCCGGAGACCTGTCGAATGCCGGATTCCGTCCGTGTTGACGGCGGAGAAAAATCTCCATTGTCCAGTCCCCGACCCGGGAATGTGCCACCTGGCTGGCGTTCCGGTTCAAAGGTTCGACTGTTGAGTCCGTTTGCCCCTTCGCTTCCCCGAGGATGGATTTCAATCGGCGAATCCTGGTACTGAGTTCGGTTAGGGCTTGAGTTGTTGTTGAAGCTTCCGAAATCAGGGTTCTGCGAAGGACGGCTGCCGGGAGTCGATGGCGTGTTCGGACGGGCGTCGAAATCGAGCGCCGGGAAATCACTTGCCGGGCTCGACGAACCGAATTCCCGAACGCCGGACGATGGCGGCGTTGTGCGAGGTGTTTCAATCGGAACCGGATTCGGCTCGATTGCGGGCCATGAACGATCTGACATGCCTGGAATGGACAGCCCCGAATCTGCCGGACGACTTGAATCTGTTGGAAAGTCCGGTTCAGAGGTATCTTCCACGAAAGGAATGGTCTGCTCCATGAGATCGTCCCCGGGGGTTTCCGTTGCCGGAACGTCTTCGAAGCGAGCACCATTTCCGTCAAATGGCAGGGGCTGAGGGGTAGTGCCCGCATCCCGCGGCACCGGCACACTGTCTTCGGTCAACTGTCCGAACGGCGGACGATCACTATCGCCTGGAAAAGGAATCGGAGTTCCATCTGACGAACCACTTCCCGGCCATGCTGGCTGTGCGGGCTTTGGCTGAGCAGCATTGTCTTCCTCAAACGGACGAAACGGCGATTCACCCGCACCCTCAGCTTCGAACGGCTGACCGCTGACAGCGTCAGGCTGTGAATCAGCGGCAGGATGAACATCAGCTGCCGAGCCTTCAGGGAACGCGGGCTGCGAAGAACCGAAGGCTTCACCCGACGATCCGTAGAACTGAGTTGTCTTCTTTGGCGACGCTGCAGGAACCGCAGCAGCTGTGCGAACTTCACTGGTGGACGCCTGTTCCTCACCACCGAAGAATGCCAGCCCATTCACGGGATTCTTTGCGTTTGCGGACGCTGTCAACTGCGAGGCCACTGCTTTCAGCTGCTGGGGCTGAGCCGCTGCCACGGGCTCGGATGGGGCCGCCTTTGCGTCGGCCTTGCTGTCCGGTTCCGCACCCAGCAGGGCAAACGGCGACTGAGTCGGCGTCTTTGCTTCAAAGGCCGGGTCCGACTGCGGTGTCCGAGTGTCTTCAAAGCCCGTTGGATGCACCTGTTTATCGTCCTGTTCATTGGCCTGATAGGTTGCCGCGACGGCTTTCCCGGTATCGGCGAACGGGTTTCCTCCCTGTTCCAGATCCGCCGCATGAACTGCGGTATTGACCGGCGGCATGTGGTCCTGAGCCGGAATGGGATCGCTGTTGGCGATGTCAGCTTCGTGGTTCAGAGCGGGCGCCTGCGGTGTGGGTTTCAGAGGAGCTGCAGACGGGGCGGCCGCTGTCAGCAGTGCATGAGCCGTTTCGTCGCCGAACGATGGGTCCGGTTCTCTGAGTTCCGCGAAGGTTTTCTGTTCAGCAGCCGCAACTTCGCCCTGCATCAGACGATCAAATTCGCCTTCGGACAGCATGGCGTCGATGGTCTGATCGCCGCTGGAAGCGACCTGATCGGAAGCAGCTGATTCCGCCGTGGTGGCCCCGCGCTTGGGCAGTCGGTGCTGAACTTCCAGAATGGCAAGACTGCCCATTCCAATGACAGCAACAGCGGCAATGGTTTTCCAGAACGAAGCCTGCATGGGAATCCTTCCCCAGCGATTGATTCGAAAGACGCAGCGTGCCCCCGCACACCGCGAGACATCCTTGATGCGTGATTCTTAGCAAAATCACAAATATGCGGAAAGGCGGGTTTTCCACCTGATGCATTTCAGTTTCGGCACTTTTTGCGGGTGGTTGAAAATTTTCAAAAATTCCACACGACGCACCAGATATCGGTGCTGCAAGGTGAAGTTGAGGGCCGCCGATCTCGAAGCGTTGAAGACATCGTGTTGTGCCGGCGTTTCGTTTGTCAGCACGCTGCTCGGCGACTCGCCTGAGTCAACTCATCCTGCCGCTACGAGAGTATCCGGCGGACGATCTGTCCGTGGACGTCGGTCAGTCGGAAGTCGCGACCGGCGTGATGAAACGTGAGGTGTTCATGATTCAGGCCCAGCAGGTGCAGGATCGTTGCCTGCACATCATGGACGTGGACCGGATCTTCAACGACGTGAAACCCGAATTCGTCGGTTGCTCCCAGAGTCATTCCCGGACGGACGCCGCCACCGGCCAGCCACATTGTGAACGCCTGCGGATGGTGGTCGCGTCCCAGTGACCGCCCCAAAGCCGCATTGGATTCAACCATCGGCGTTCTTCCGAATTCTCCGCCCCAGATCACCAGCGTTTCATCCAGAAGACCTCGTGCTTCCAGGTCACGTACCAGAGCTGCAGAAGCCTGATCTGTTGTCTGGCAGTTGTTGCGAATGTTGCCTTCGACGTTGCTGTGAGCATCCCAGCCGCTGTGGTAAATGTTGATAAATCGCACGCCTCGTTCGATCATTCGCCGTGCCATCAGGCAGGCTCGCGCATACGACGGTTTTTCCGGATCGCAGCCGTACATCTGCAGAGTCGCCTGAGATTCGCTTCGCAGATCCATCAGTTCGGGCGCTGAAGTCTGCAAGCGAGCGGCCATTTCGAAGGACGCAATTCGCGTGGCGATTTCCGGATCGTGCAGAACATTCAGACGCTGACGATTCATGCTGTTGATCAGATCGTAGGTCTCAGCCTGCAGATTTGCACTGACACCCGGCGGGCTGTTGACATTCAGAATGGGATCTCCCTGGCTGCGAAACTGAACTCCGGTATAAGTCGTCGGCAGAAATCCACTGGACCACAGTGCTGCTCCACCGCTCAGCCCGGCCCCGGTGCTCATGACCACATACGACGGAAGGTTGCGTGTTTCGGAACCCAGTCCGTACAGCACCCACGATCCCAGTGATGGCCGCCCCGGCTGTGAGAACCCGGAATTCAGAAAAATCTGAGCCGGGGCGTGGTTGAACTGGTCGGTGTGAACGGATTTGATCAGGCAGATGCGGTCCGCAATGTCAGCCAGGTGTGGCAGCGCCGTTGAGATCTCGGCACCCGACTGTCCGTGTCGGCGGAACTGAAACCGAGGTCCCAGCACCGCGGCATCCGGCTGAATGAAGGCGTAACGCTGATCACCGATCACTGACTTCGGCAAGGGTTTGCCTTCCAGTTCCGTCAGCATCGGCTTGTTATCAAACAGTTCAAGCTGGCTGGGTGCCCCGGCCATGAACAGATGAATAACGGCTTTGGCCTTCGTCGGGAAATGGGAGGCCCGGCTCTGAAGCGGTTCCGTCGTCGGACCTGCCGGTTCTGCGCCGGACACGGACGTCAACTGGCTGAGTGCAGCCGTTCCGAGACCGATTCCACACTGGCTCAGAAACCAGCGACGAGCATTCAGTTGATTGATGTTGGTAAACTGCACTGATCTTCCAGCTGTCGTTGAGTGACAGGAATTCAAGACTCATCTGCCGCTCGCCTGAGGCCAGGCGGCTTTACTCTGCTTTTGCCTGAACATTCACGCACACGACTTCGCGGTCATCCCGCATGTACAGCAGACCCTCGGCGAGTGCGGGAGCCTGTCGTGTCATGCCGGTGACCACCGTGCGACCGGTTTCCTGAAATCCTTCTGTCGTGGCTTTCACAACAATCAGTTCACCTCGCATCGTGCTGATGAACAGCTTGCTATCGGCGCAGATCAGATTGGATTTTCCAAAACGCGGCTCCATCCACAACTGCTTGCCCGTTGCAGCGTCCACGCACACCAGATTCGTGATCGTCCCGGCGCTGCCGATATTGTCCATACCGTACAGGTGACCGTCCAGCAAAATCGGAGTCTGCCATTCGGCTCGCAGAACACTGTCTTTCCCGAACGACGTCCAGGCTTCCATGACGCTGAATTTGTCGCCGTCCGCCGCAATGCGAAGCGCGGCGGATCCGTGGTTTTCTCCGGAAGAAATCAGCACCGTGGAATCATCCAACACAACCGGCGAGGCGGTGTTGCAGTTGTAATCCGTTTCGTACAAAAAGTGCCACAGCTCCGCGCCGTCGTCGGGGTTGATGCCCAGAACTCGATCTCCGGCGAAGGCGACAATCTGCGAACGCCCGGCGAGTGTTGCGAGAATCGGTGACGAGTACCCGGCCTGACAGGTGCCGACAGCCCACTTCTGTTTTCCGGTTTCGCGTTCGAATGCCGCCACAGTTCCCCGGTGCGATCCAACCTGAACAACGACCAGTTCACCCACGACCAGCGGTGATGACGCCATTCCATATTCAGCCGGTTTGCTGAACAGTTCGGCAGGCGTATCGATGGACCACTTCAGGAGTCCGGAATCCAGTGCCAGAGCCGCGAGATTGCCTTCTCCGGTGAATACGTAAACGCTGCCGTCGTGAATTGTCGGTGTCGCCCTTGGCCCGTTGCCCATGGCATTTTCGTAGGCCGGACCGAGCGGCGTTTTCCAGAGTTCCTTTCCGGTCGCGGCGTCCAATGCCACAGCGTACTGGCGCTCATCCTGAAACAGCGTCACCAGCTTTCCCCGGCTGACGGCCAGTCCTGACATGCCCACTCCCAGTTCCGTTCGCCATTCAATCTTCGGGCCGGTTTTGGGGAAGGTTTCCACCAGTCCGGTTTCAGACGACATTCCGTTGCGATGCGGGCCCAGAAACTGAGCCCAGTCGCCGGCAGGACAGTGTGCCGGACTGCTGACCGCACATGCCACCAAAACCAACGCGGCAATCCGATTCTTCAGGTTCATCATTCCGTTATCCTTATTTCTCTGTTGAAGGCAACACTTCCCGACAGGCTCGAACGCTGAGACGACAGCCCCTGCAGTCCGGCCGGTTTCCAAACGCCATCAGCTTCGTCTGTGTTCTCTGAGTCCCGCCGCTGCCAGCAGCGTGGCAGTGGATTCATAGGCTTCACGAACCCAGGCCTCGATGTTGTCCGGATCCGGACTGTACTCGAGTTCAATCGAAACCGCTCCGTCGATTTTCAGTTCCGCAATCTGCTGGAGGTACGGAGCGAAGTTGACGACACCACGGCCCGGCGGCAGATCGCCATGGACTTTGCCATCGCAGTCCGACAAATGCACATGAATCGCTTTCCCGGCCAGTCGCGGCATGGCATCCGCCGCTACGCCGGCCAGCACCAGATGCGACACATCAATGTTGGCTCGAAATGCAGGGTGGTCGACCTGATCAACAAACTGCACCATGGTGTCGATGTCATTGACGACTGACAGATGAAACGGCTCAAGCTCCAGAGCAATCTTCAGCCCCAGAGTCTGAGCGTACTCGGCAAGAATCCGGCAGTTGCGGACACCCGTCTGCCATTGTTCCTGAGCCGGAATGACTTCCTTTTGCCAGATGTATTCGCCCAGAACCAGCAGCAGGTTTTCCGCTTCCAGTTCGCAGCACAGATCCAGAAACGCCCTGCAGCGGCTGATGTGAAACCGCTGCACACTGGGGTTGAAGTCGATCAGTCCAGTCGCCACGCAGCAGACGGACACAATCGGCAGTCCGCTGGCCTGACACTCCGTTCGGATCAGCTTCCGCTCGCGAACGTCAATATCCAGCGGGTCGGTGAAGATATCGATGCAGTCAAAGCCGATTTCCCGCGTCTTCCGAATGCCCCATGCGGTGTCTCGACCGGCCTGAGCCCAGGCGCTGTTTATGAGTCCGAGTTTCATCACGATTTCCCGTTGATTGCCGGCCAAAGCCGCAAACCAGGCCGATCACCGGCCTCCCCGCCGCAGACGGGTGTGTTCTGTGGCCCGTTGTTATACTTCGAACACGGGTTCAGCGGAAAGCCTGTCCCGGTTGTGACCCGCAGCCGCCTGACTTCTAAGACACATCCAGGCAGCTCCGAACGTCTTCGGATGCGGACCGCCGGCAGGACGTTGCCCCCCCCCTTTTCAATCGTGACAGCAGGACGCAGAGAAAGAAAACGGACATGCCGATTCGTCGTCAATTCATTGACTGGCATCAGCCATTGCTGCCCGCAGTGGCGGATCTGCTGGTGCAGCGTTACGCCGGTCACGGGCGTCTGGATCTGCGAAACGTCGTGATGGTCTTCACCGGTCGCCGAGCAACCCGGCGAATGCTGGAAGTGCTGTATGAACGAGCCTCACCGCAGTACCCGGCCTTCATTCCGCCACGGATGATCACGTTCCAGCACTTTCCCGAGATGCTGTATCAGCCGCAGAATCGTTTCGCCGACGATCTGACTCAGCTGCTGATCTGGAAAAAAGCCATCTCATCCATTCCCGCCAGAGAACTCAAAGCGGCTCTGCCCAGTCTTCCCGCCGATGACGCCGTTCCCGCATGGCTGGCACTGTGTGAATCTCTGCGAGCTCAGCACAATGAACTGGCTGAGGAAGGGATCGAATTCGACGAAGTCTTCAGCGCTTTGTCGTCCATGGGAAACGAACCCGAAGCCGAACGCTGGAAAGCACTGCGACGGATTCAGTCCGAGTATCTGATGCAAATGGACCGGCTGCAGCTGTGGGACCGGCAGGCTTCCCGACTGATCGCCGTCGAAAAGCAGGAGTGTGCCGTTGATTTTGACATTATTCTGGTGGGCACGGTGGACATGAACCGCGTCGTGCAGCAGATGCTGGCTCAGGTGGCCGATTCCGTCACAGCCATCATTCATGCTCCGGAATCCGAAGCGGATGCGTTCGACGAATTCGGCTGTCTGCGCGTCGAAAAATGGACCGATCGTCTGCTGAACATCGACATCGGTCAGACTCGCATTGCCGACTCGCCGGACCAGCAGGCATCTCTGGCAGTCCAGGAACTGGCGGCTTTCGAAGGAACTCGGCGACCTGACGAAATCACGATCGGAATCGCCGACGATTCACTGGTTCCCGCGGTGCTGCAGAAGCTGTCGGATGCCGGAGTTTCCGGTCGCTGGCCGGTCGGCATGCAGCTGAAACAAAGCCGACCATGGCGACTGCTGACCGGAGTTCTGGAGCATCTTTCGTCAGCCCGAGCCGGTCAGCCGCCGGACTTCGCTACTCTGTCCGGTCTGGTTCGCCATCCTGATATGACCGATTGGGTGGATCGACACGTTCGTCGAAAGCTGACTTCGAAGAAGGCCGGGCCGATCGACTGGCTGACCGCGCTTGACGAATACATTGCTCAGCACCTGCAGACCAGTCCGGGGGCTCTGCTGGGCCCCAAAGGACGCCGCGAAATTGTTGGTGCCGTGATTGCCGCCGTTGAAGAACTGCTGGGTTATCTGTGTCCGCACGATGTCATGGATCAGGAACCGGGAACATCCGGAAGCTCGGACCGTTTTCAGCAGCTGTTGTTTTCTGATGAAGACGATGAATCGGAAGAATGGTCGCTGCACCGACAGCTGGAATCACGTCAGCGTCTGAACGTGTGGGCTCAGGGAGTTCTGCGGCTGCTGAATGCCGTGTACGGCAACCGCGAACTTCAGCCGGAACTGTTTCGCGATCGAGCCCTGGCGGAATGCTGTCACGAACTGGGCGAAGCCGCTCGCATCCTGTCCGGAGTTCCCGCCGATGTTATGCTGAACTGCACAGCAGCTCAGGCCATTCAGTTCTTACTGCGTGAAGTCGGAGAAACGCCCGTTGCTCCGCCCGCGAACGAACAGGCCATCGATCTGCTGGGCTGGCTGGAACTGGCGATGGACGACAGTCCCGTGCTGCTGCTGACCGGCTTCAACGAAGGATTCGTTCCGGAATCCGTCAGTTCCGATGTCTTTCTGCCGAACACTCTGCGCAGTCGACTGGGCCTGCGAGACAACCATCGCCGTTACGCTCGCGATGCTTATGCGCTGACGGCGATGCTGCACAGTCGCGAAAAAATCGTTTTCATTGCAGGGCGACATGAAGCGAACGGAAACCCGCTGACTCCCAGCCGACTGTGGTTTGCGGCCGATGCCGACAGCCTGCCGGAACGAGTTCGACGGTTCTACGATCCGGCTGCTGATCCCGGTCATTCGTTACCGGCCACGAGCCTGACTCCGGATTTCGACTTCAGCGATTCGATCGACAAACATCAGCGACACAGCGGGTTCATCGTGCCTCGCCCGACCGGAGTTCCTTCGACGCCGGTCGAGATTCCCGTCAGTTCGTTTCGGGAATACATCTATTGTCCGTATCGCTATTTTCTGAAGCGGGAACTGAAGCTGCGATCGGTTGAAGATGAAACTCTGGAACTGGAAGCTTCAACGTTCGGCAGTCTGCTGCATCATGTTCTGAACCAGTTCGGAACGTCTCACCTGGCAGATTCACTTCGGCCGGAGCCGATCCGGGATTTTCTGCTGAAGGCCCTGCACGCTCAGGCCCTGCGCCGCTTCGGTCGCCAGCGAAGTGCAACAGTGAATATTCAGCTGCAGATGATGGAAAGCCGACTGGAATCATTCGCCGAATGGCAGGCCGCCACGGCAGCTCAGGGCTGGCGAATCACCGTTACCGAAAACGCGCTGACCTGCCCCGACTTTCGCGATGCCAAAGGTCGGCTGGTGCGGCTGTCCGGGCGAGTTGACCGGATTGACCGCAATAAGAAGACGAAGCAGTGGCGGGTTCTGGACTACAAAACCAGTGAACAGGCTCAGTCCCCCGAGAGCACTCATCGCCGTCGCAACGGAGAATGGGTCGACCTGCAGCTGCCGCTGTATCGACTGCTGGTTCAGTCTCTGGGCATCCCGTCCAGCGTGCAGCTGGGATATGTTCACCTTCCCGGAAACCTGGCTCAGGTCGGAGCCAGCATCGCCGAATGGAGCGAAGCCGACCTGCACAGCGCAGAAACGACGGCTCGCGAAGTCGCCGCCAATATTCTGGACCTGAAGATCGACCACATCACCACCGGCTCAGAAAACCGGGCCGCAGAATTCTCCCGCATCTGCCAGGACACCGTCATCGACCGCAACATCCCCTGGCTGGCCGACTGGCCCGGCCGGTAGCTGCCGGGGGGAAGTGGGGAATAGAGAATGGGGGAAATCAGATTTTCCTGCGTGCGATAGCTCACTTCTCACTTCTCCATTCTCACTTCTCCATTCTCACTTCTCCATTCTCACTTCTCCATTCCCCACTTGCCCTCACTTCGGGGCTTTGAATTCGAAGAATGAGAAGACGAAGTGGGTGACCAGAGTGAACAGTGTGGCCCACAGAATGGTGCGGGTGACTCCTTTGCTGATGTCTGAGGCGGATTGTTTGGGCGTTGATCCGCAGGTCCACGAAATCAGCGCGGTGCCGACGGCGCACATCAGCAGCTTGCCGGTCAGCCAGCCTGATCCTTTGTAGAAGAATGTTTCGGGAAGTCTGAGTTCCTTGTGGAAGTGAGCATCCCAGAACGCGATGCCTTCGGCGGGGTGAGTTGCCAGAAAGGCGATGGCGCTGGTGAGCGTGGCCACAAAGTAGCTCAGCATGGTCAGCACAGGCGTGCCGATCAGGAAGGCATAAAGAATCGGAGTTCGCACGGATCGCAGTGGATCCAGCCCGATCGTTTTCATGGCGTCCAGCTGATTGCCATAGACCTTGCTGCCGACATCAGCCGCAACGGCAGCTCCGGATCGAGCGGCAATCAGAATCGTACACAGCAGCGGAACCAGAAACCGAAACAGCGAAAACCCTGTTGCGTTCAGCAGATTTTCGATCAGCAAAGGTTCTGTAAACTGGCGAAACGGCAGGTATCGAAAAATGAAGTCCTGAGCCACGAAGCCGATGATCATGCCGGCAATGGCGATGTAAAACCACGCCGACCAGCCCGCCACCAGTTTCAGATAATGCCATGAAAAATGCAGCCCCCACCGCAGACTCCGCCACAGCGGAAGCAGCATCACAGGCAGCAGCAACAGCTGTTCAGCAAACTCGCCGGATGCCGCCAGCGCTCCTTTGACGGCAGCCACCATCGACTGCGTCAGTGATCTTTCCGACACAGCTTCCCCTTCTGCGTCGGGCGGAGTTCCCAGCAGCGCGGCCAGCTGATCCCATTGTTCCCGAGGAATCTCGTCCAGGGTCTGAGTTCGATGGTTCAGCAGGACAATTCGATCGGCAATCGCGGACAGCGACGCGTAATCGTGCGTGACAATAATCGAGGTCCGCTGAAACCTTGTTTGAGTTTCCCGAATCAGATCCGCGACCTGTCGAGCTGTGTTGGTGTCGAGCCCGGACGTGGGTTCATCGTACAGCACCACATCCGACTGCATCGCCAGAGCTCGGCAAATCGCCAGTCGCTGTTGCTGACCACCGCTCAGCACTGAAGTCGGACGATCACCGGGAACACCCAGTTCCTTCAGCAGCCGCACCGCTGCTGCGTGAGGTGTTTCTGTTTTCGAAACATGGTCTCCGGCATGTTCAATCGCGATTTCAATGTTCTGAGCCGGAGTCAGTTCATCAAACAGCGCGAAGCTTTGAAAGACGACGGCCACCGGCTGCTGCCGATCGGTCTGCTGAACCGTCTGATCGCCGCTGATAAACTGAATGGTTCCGGAATACCGAATGGCCGGATGAGTCGCGTCAATCAGTCCGGCCAGAATTCGCAGCAGCAGCGACTTGCCGACTCCGCTGCATCCCAGCACAAGTGTCAGCTGTCCTTCTCCGAAAACGGCTGATGCGTCGTGCAGCAGCGACTTGCCGCCGGCGTCCAGCGAAAACGACTGCAGCTGAATCCGTGTTCCGGAGGATCGCAATGAGGTCATCAACCGTTCCTGCCGTGTCATTCCTGAGGTGTCAGTGGGCTCTGAGCCGTCCCGCCGAACCCCAGCGGATAAATCATCGGCACACCTGTGACGTCGATGGGAATCTGATCATGTGGCTGTCCGTCATCAAAGTCCGGAACGATCACCAGCCAGCGACGGTCCTTCATCAGAATCTGAGCTCGCAGAACACGGGAAAATTCCGGCGTGATGCCCTTCTCGCGGGAACCGAAAATCATGTCACCAATTTCTCGCACCAGCGGTTCCAGTCGATCCCCGGCCAGTTGCAGAGCGGCTTTGGTTTCCTGAGCCTTCATCCAGGCATTCAGTTCCTGTTTCAGTGTCTGATTTTCAATGACGGCTTCCCGCACGATGCCGGCAATCAGTTGATGCAGTTCCGGATCTTCAGCGACGCGTTTCAGGTTCTCCCGCAGCGCTGTTTTGACTCGGGGATTTTCCATCGATCGCCGAACGATCGTTTCCGTGACTTCGATGAACTGATCGGTGCGGGACCGCAGTTCCGGCAGAGCTTCTTCCTGAATGAACCGGTCGAATTCCTGACGCACGGCATCCTTGCGTGGCAGAGGTGATCGGTCATAGACGAAACGCCACGTGAATGACCACAGCGAAACTCGTTTCCACAGTTCGCTGCCGATCTCTTTGGCGACCGGAATGCTTTCTTCTTCGACGATCGGCAGAATCTCTTCCTTCACCAGCGGCAGAATTTCGGCCTTCAGAATTTCGGTCTCGTACCGGCCGCCCAGGTTCCGAAAATCCTGACGATGCCGAGCGATGATCGACGGCAGTTCGGCTTCAACGCTTCGCAGCGCGGTCTGCAGTCCTTCCTGAATGACGGGGCGCACTTCTGCCATGACTTCCGCCTGCTGGACGGCCCAGACTTCGACGATTCGAGCTGCAATCTGAGCCTGACGTTCTTTGGGCAGCATGGTTTTCGCCACCCAGTCCAGAGCCATCGGAGTGGTGTGATATTCCAGCCGAAAGGCCGGACCGCATTCGGCGATCGCATTGTCGTAAATCTGCAGATCGACGTGATCCGTGAACAGAGGATCGCGGTCGGCGGAACCGTTGATGTTTGTCACCAGGCCGGCGTGTCGCCAGGTGCCGTCCGCATTCTGCAGAAAGACCGGATCATTCAGAGCCAGCGCCACAGGCAATTCAGAAGTCGCCGCGAAGTGCCGGGAACGTCCCGTCAGCCACTGACTGACATCACTGATCAGGTGCGTCACCGAACCGGACTGTCGCCCGACTTCGGCACGCAAAGCCAGCCAGCCGACGAGAAAAACCGTCAGCCAGGACAAGGCTCCCAGAATGATGTGTCTCGTTTTCATGAGGAAATCTGTAAGTGGGAAGTTTTCAACCGGGTTTTGTCGAGTGACGACAATCCCCGCTGAACGCTGGTATCATGATGGATTGCAGCAGATTCGTCGACATGTCTGTTGTTCGCCGGAGGGCGAGTTTTCCTGGGTTTTTCAGTTGACGGGGAATCTGTTCCCGGATTTCCGTTGCTGTCGGACGAGGTCTCATGGCTGATCAGATCATTCGAATTGCAACTCGTTCCAGCAAACTGGCGCTGTGGCAGGCGGAACACGTCCGCGATCTGATCCGGCAGTCGTCTCCCGATGTAGACGTTCACATCCTGCACATCACAACCACCGGTGATCAGAATCAGATCGATGCTCTGCGACAGTTTGGCGGCACGGGCGTGTTCACTCGTGAAGTACAGAACTCTGTCCTGAACGGTGAAACTCATCTCGCGGTTCACAGCCTGAAGGATCTGCCCACCGAATCCGCAGAAGGCCTGGTTCTCGCCGGTGTGCCTGACCGAGCGGCCCGGTGTGATGCTCTGCTGCTGCCGGAAGGACGGTCGATTCAAACTCCGGATGAACTTCCGCAGGGCGCTGTCATCGGAACGGGCAGTCCTCGCCGCCAGGCTCAGCTGCTGAACATTCGTCCGGATCTGCAGATGAGAGAAATCCGCGGCAACGTGGACACTCGGATTCGCAAACTGGACGACGGCGACTACGACGCCATCATTCTGGCCGAAGCGGGTCTGACTCGGCTGGGACTGTCCGACAGAATTTCGCTGATTCTGGAGCCTCCCGTCATGCTGCCGGCGATCGGTCAGGGAGCTCTGGGACTGGAATGTCGCCATGACGACGAATTCACGATCGGTGTGCTTCAGAAACTGACGAATCCGGACGTGCTGGCCTGCGTCACGGCGGAACGATCGCTGCTGAAGGAACTGCGAGCCGGCTGCCATGCACCGCTGGGTCCTGGACAGAACTGCAGAACACCACGCTGAAGCTGTCGGCCGTCCTGCTGACAGCTGACGGAAAACAGCGAGTGACAGCGGCGGCCGAGGACACAGTCGCCAGCGCGGACGCTCTGGGTCGACACGTGGCTGCAGAACTGCTGAGGCTCGGCGGAAAGGTCTGACCATGAACTGGCCGCTTGTCTGCAGACTGCTGGGATATCTGTCGCTGCTGATTGGGGCGTCGATGGTGGTCACGCTGCCATGGTCATTTCCCGTCTGCGGACAGACTCAGACTTTCGAAATTGCCGCCTTCCGAGGCATGATGAAATCCATCCTGGCGGCCGGAGTTGTCGGGGGTGCGCTGCTGGTGGGCGGCCGCGGTTCGGGCCGGGAGACGCTGCTGCGCAAGGAAGCTCTGGCCGTGGTCGGACTGGGCTGGATACTGTCCGGCATTGTCGGTGGACTGCCGTATGTGCTGACTCCGACTTATCGGCTGCCCGGAATCAGCATGAGCCCCGCTGATGGATTCTTTGAAAGCGTTTCCGGATTCACCACCACCGGCGCATCGGTGCTGACTCAGCTGGAAGTCGTGCCCGATGTGCCCAACTGCGAGGCGGCTGCTCTGATGGGACAGATCGCCTATGTCCCGCGCAGTGTCCTGTTCTGGCGTTCGTTTACTCACTGGCTGGGCGGAATGTGAATCATCGTGCTGTTCGTGGCCATTCTGGGGCATCTGGGAGCCGGCGGAAAAGCTCTGATGAGGCGCGAAGTTCCCGGCCCGCTGACCGACAGCGTCAAGCCACGAGTTCGCGATACGGCCATTCTGATGTGGGGCATCTATCTGGGCTTCACGGTTGTGATGGTGGTTGTCCTGCTGTTCGTTCATCGTCTGTCCGTCTTCGAATCGCTGTGCCATACTTTTGGCACACTGGCCACCGGTGGCTTCAGCACCCGGAACGCCAGTGTCGGAGCATTTCAGAACGGAGGGCTGGAATTTTCGATCATCGTGTTCATGATCCTGGCAGGGATGAACTTCAATCTGTATTACCTGCTGGTGAGGACATCCCATGAATTCCGAATCGTGGATCGGCTGCGGGCTTTCTTTTCCGATCCGGAACTGCTGGCTTACCTGAGCGTGATCTCTGCCGTGACTGCGGTCCTGACAACGGTTCTGTATTTTGCCCAGACGTATGACTCCGTGCCGGTGTGTGCTCGGCATGCATGGTTCAATGTCGTGGCCGTGATGACAACCACCGGATTCGGCACCGAAAACTTCGCCATCTGGCCTCAGTTCTGTCAGGGGCTGCTACTGCTGCTGATGTTTGTTGGAGGATGTTCCGGGTCGACCGGCGGCGGCGTGAAAGTCATTCGTTTTATTGTGCTGTGGAAGGTTTTGAAACTGGAAGCGGAACGAGCCTTCCGACCGAACCTGGTGCAGCCGATTCGCATCGCCGGAAACCGTCTGGACGATTCCGTCGGACGCGATGTGTTGGTGTATGTCTGCCTGATTGCCGTGATTTTTGCAGGAAGCTGGGCCGCGTTGCTGGCTCTGGAACCCTCGCATCAATGGCAGGCGGCGACATCCGGCGAGAAACTGATTGACTGCGCATCGGCCGTGGCATCGTGTCTGAATAACGTTGGCCCGGGGCTGGGCGTCTGCGGTCCGCACGGAAACTACACGGCGTTTTCTGAAGTTTCCAAACTGCTGCTGTCGGTGCTGATGCTGCTGGGACGTCTGGAACTGTTTGCGATCATCGTCATGCTGACGCCGGGGTTCTGGAAGATTCAGTGACAGCGATGTGAGTCCCGGAGACTGGTGCGAGCACGAAAGATCAGCCGTTGAATCAGGATTCTCAAGCCCGAGTTCGATCGACTCTGAGCCGAGTTGTTCTGCTGGGAGCCAGCAACCTCACACTGGCATGGCCTCGAATTCTTCGGCTGCTGCAGTCGAAGTTTCACGAACCCATGCAGATCTTTACAGCTCAGGGCATGGGAAGATCGTACGTCTGTGATCAGAGTCGCTTCGGGAATCGAGTCCTGCCGGGGATTCTGCAGAGCGAACTGTGGAGTGCCCTGAAAGCTGCCTGGTCTGCAGATGATTCGTCGGAGGCTCCTCGAGTTCTGCTGACGGATTTCGGCAACGATCTCCTGTACGGCCGGTCGGCACTGGAGATCTCTCAGGGCGCCGAACAGTGTGTCCGGCAGCTGCAGGAATGCGATCCGCGGTGTCAGATTGTCCTGACTCTGCCCCCGGTGGAATCCGTCCACGATCTGGGGCGGTTTCGCTTTGGTGTCTGTCGACGAATTCTCTTTCCCGCGTCGCGTTTGACACTTTCTGAGATCCGCAGTCAGACCACGGAACTTGCTGAGCGACTGGCAGAACTGGAACAACCGCCGAATGTTCGACTGTTTCAGCCACAGCGCCGTTGGTACGGGCTTGACCCGATCCATGTGAAGCGAAGACACCAGACCGAGGCATTCGCCAGCATGATGTCGGACTGGCAGATTTCCGAACCTGCTGTTGTCTCCGATGCAGCTCCCGTCCGCCGCACCCGGCCTCAGGCTGCTGTCCGGTGGGTCCGCGGAAAGGAACATCGAACTGCTCAACCCGCCATCAAATCCCAGGGAGTTGAGATCTTTTCGTTCTGAGATAACGGAAACCCTTCGGCTGAGGAGAATTTGGCGACTGCTCCGTTGGAGTCCAGCCTTGAGGCTATTCCCGTGGACTGCTCAGGAAGCAGGCCGAAGCCTGTACTCCAACCCCAGCCTGGCGCTGTCCAGCGAAATGCACATCGCCAGCCATCAGCGATCGGCCAGTGACAGAGCGAGGTACAGGGAATATCGGCCTTTGACCAATTCGATTCGTGCTGCGTAGGTGGCGTGGTCCTGTTCGTCGACGAATTCTCCCTGTGCGGTCAGAGTTGGCAGAACACCGTCCCAGCACGTTGAGACTTCACTCATTCGTTCGCCGTCCTGATCGTGGATGCGGTTGCCGTCGCGATCGGTCTGCAGCAGGACTCGTCCGTCATTGTCGATGACGAACAGTTTTCCCCGAGCTCGAAAACGATCACGGACCTGACTTTCAATCAGCCGGTCCAGACTGGCTTCACTCAGGACAAATCCGAAGACGTCCTCCGTCACCTGGTCGAAGACCGGAACCGTCGCATACAGTCGGCTGGCCGAAGACGGGTGTCCCGGACCGGACAGAGAACATTCCGACGCCAGTGAGACCTGAACTTCGTCGGGATGGCCAGCGAGTCCCTTCTTCATGCAGGGAGACAGAGTTCCCGACACCAGGCGGCTGGCCGGAATCGCTCGCACGTTGGATGCATCCGTCAGCTGCCGTTCGATTCTGACCAGCTGCCGGAACTCGTCTCCGGTCACCTGAGCAAACGAGACCGAACAGAAGTCGCAGTTTGTCCGCAGCAGCCCGCCGAAGATCAGAGCCAGACGTTCGCGACAGGATTGGACGGTCTGTGCCGATTCGGAATCGCGCAACCCATCGATCAGTTCCTGAATCGGCGGCAGTGAAGCCATGAATCGGACGTTGCGTTCCAGGTCGCGAACAGCGGCCTGAGTCGTGGACCTGAGTTCCCGACATTCACTGCGGGCGTTTGCGTAGTTCTGGCGACGTTCACTGCGACCGGCAATCCATTGCTGCACAGCATCGGAAACTTCCAGAGCCGACTGGTAGCGGGAATGCTGTTTGAACTGCATGGCCTTCATGCAGATGGCTTCCAGGTCCGACGGAATTCCGCCGGCAACATCGCGGGGCCGGGGAGTCGCCTGGCTGGAAATGATTTTCAGCAGTTCGGTGATGGGAATTCGGCGTTCATCGGCCTGGCTGCTGTTCTGGTGAGGAGCACTGCCCGTCAGCATCGCAAACAGAATCGCACCCAGACCGTAGATATCCGTTCGATGATCGACGTCCTCCAGATTTCCGGCGGCCTGTTCCGGAGCCATATACAATGGTGTTCCGATGATTTCTCCGGCCATTGTTTCGTGATAGGCGCTTTCTGCGTTCAGCCGGTCACCGGACAACAGACCTCCGGAATCCTGTTCATCCATGATTCTGGCCAGACCCCAGTCCAGTACAATCACCTGACCGAAATTGTCCAGAGCGACGTTTTCGGGTTTCAGGTCGCGATGAATCACGCCACGGGAATGAGCGTAGGCGATGGCCTGACAGACGCCGATAAACGCGGTGAGCAGCCGATGCAGGTCCATCGTGACATTCTCACCAGCCGCGCGGCGATCATGATATTCCTCGATGGCATCGACCAGCGTTCGCTTTCCGACGAAACGCATCGCGTAGAACGGCTGACCGGTGGTGGTGTCATTGCCGAACTGGTACAGCGGCACGACATTTGGATGTTCCAGATGTCCGGTGATTTCCGCTTCTCGCTGAAATCGCTGCCATGCCCGGGGAAACTCGGCTGCATCAGGATTCATTTCCTTGAGTGCAACGCTGCGATTCAGTTTTTCGTCCCGAGCCAGCCAGACGGTTCCCAGTCCGCCGCTGCCCAGTTTCTTCAGCAGGGTAAACCGTCCCTTCATTGACCGCTGATCGGAATCGTTCAGTCCTGTGTTCAGTAACTCTGCCGGGGGCGACGATGTCGGCTGCCTTTGGAACGTGGAATCCGATGTGATGGTTGCCGTGAGCGCCGAAGCGATTCCCGAATGACTGTGCTGACTGCCCGCAGTTCGCAGTTTCTGCTTCAGTCGTTCGCGACATTCATCAGGCATGGCCGGCGCGACGCGAGGATCACCTTCGAAGCACTTCAGAGCAATGTCGGAAACGGAATCCTGAATAATGCGAGAGAGCGCCGCAAATCTTCGACAGTCATCGCTGGTCTGCAACTGCTGTTCGACTCGCCGCTGCTGCTCCGGGTCCAGCGCATGCGAGAGAGATTCGGAAATGAGCTCAGATGTTGACCGGTCATTCAGCATGTTGAGCAACTTCCTCTTCTTTCAGCAGCCACTTTGCTCCGACACACTTTGCCAGCCCCAGTCGAGCTCGATGCAGGCGCACCCAGTAATTCGACGGAGTGATTCCCAGTTCCTTACAGATCTGGTCGGAATCCATTTCCTCCATGACGCTCAGCATGAAAACATCGGCCTGGCCCTTTGGCAGATGGCTCAGGCAGCCGCGCACCACATCCCAGATTTCAGAAGTTTCCACCTGGTCGTCCGGAAGTGCCACTCCGAGCGCGCCGGCCTTCCAGTTGCCGTTCTGATCAAACAGCTGGGCCGATGGGTCCGCTTCGTCGTAGCTGCCATCTCGCTGATGCCGATTTCGCACCCGGACGTAGTCGACGATTTTGCGTTTCAGAATTCCCAGCAGCCATGCTCGTTCAGCGCCGTCGCCTTTGAAGCTCTGCTGAAACCGAATTCCTGCCAGAAAGGTTTCCTGCACAACTTCTTCGGCCGCTCCAGGATCGCGCAGACGAGTGTAGGCGTAGCGATAGAGGTAATCGCCGTACTCATCGACCCAGTGTTCCGGATCGACGGATGCAGAATCATGAGAGTGAGATTCAGGCAATACTTTTCTCCCGACATCCGGATTCTCGCTGTGTCCGGAAGGTTGAAGGCGTGCATTGTACGCAGTGACCTGCAGGAAATCCAATGCTGCAGAATGTGACAATCTCCTGCTGTAACTTCGATTCGTTTTCCAATCTCGGAAATTGGTCGAGATCTCTGTTGCAGTCCGGCAAACAATCCTTAACCTTCCGCCCTTCATTCACTCCGGTCTTGTTCCCCGTCTCCGAGAGCGATCACTATGGACGTTGTGCTTGAGCAGGTTCCGCAGGTCTTTTCCGCGTTCCCCGCCAACGACGATTGCCCGGTTCTGCTGAACACTGCCGAACTTCTTCAGGCAAAGGATGAACAGGAACTGATCGCAGAAGTGAATCAGCTCCAGCGACGACGGGTACGCATGGTGAGTGTGCGTCGTCAGCGAGCCATGCGGATCGGCATTGGTCTGCTGCAGCACATTCTGGAAGACTCGGGACTGTCTGTCTGCACTGTGGCATTCGCCGGTGGTTTTACCGGGACGCTGAATCGCAGTTACAGTCAGGCCGTGGATGATACTCGCCGAGCACTGGAACTGGCCGCCCGCCTGGATGCACAGGGCATCATTGTCGTCCCCGGAAGCCGCGGCCTGCACACGTACGGTCATGCGGAACGGACGATTCGTCAGGGACTGGAGGACTGTCTGGATGACGCTCTGCGGTACCGAGTCAACATGTTGCTGCCGCTGAATTCCGTTCTGGGAAACAACCGCGACATCTTTGTTCCCCGAAACGCGTCACGTTTGGACTGGGTCGAGAGCATGGATTCTCACCGAATTCGACCGATGATGATGATGCGCGGCTGTTCGCCCTGGGGCAGGCTGCCGGACTGCTGGGAACGCTGTCTGACG
Source organism: Planctomycetaceae bacterium (assembly GCA_041398865.1). Taxonomy (GTDB): domain Bacteria; phylum Planctomycetota; class Planctomycetia; order Planctomycetales; family Planctomycetaceae; genus Fuerstiella. The sequence continues at coordinate 32,958 of JAWKTY010000012.1, read as the reverse complement.
TCCGGAGGCGTTCTGCGCATCAGCGGACGCACTCGCCGAACGCTCGGCCGCCACGCCATTGTCAGCGAAATGCTGAACTGCATGGAAAACGCCATCGTCCCGGTTGGCTGAAGTCACTCCGGCTGACAGCAAGCCGCCGAGTTTGCGTGGCAGGTACTCCGGCGCTTTGCAGGATTCCGGACCACTGCGGGTTCATACCCGAGTCCCGGGATTCGCGTTGGAATGTGGGGTTGGCACCGGTTAGACTCACAGCAGTCCAGCGACTCTCATTTCTTCCATGAGACATTGTCCGTGGCCTGCGTATGTCTGATTCTCTCCATTCTTTCTGCCGACGAACATTTCTGGCGACTGCCGGCGGAGGAGCGGGAATGCTGGCATGTGCTGCTTTGGCTGCTTCACACGAGCAGCAGACCAGCCACCGCGCAGCTCGGGCAAAGCGAGTCATCTGGCTGTTCATGCATGGTGGTCCCAGCCACGTGGATCTGTTCGATCCCAAGCCTGCGCTGACGAAGTACGCCGGTCAGCCACTGCCCGAGAGTTTTGGGCAGGTGATGACTCGCCGGGATGTTGCTCGCAATCCACTGCTGGCCCCGGTCCGAAGATTTCGCCCCCGAGGTCAGTCGGGAGTTCCGGTCAGTGACTTTCTGCCGCACATCGGAAACTGTATTGACGATCTGTGTGTGATTCGGTCTCTGCACGGAGACAGTGTCAATCATCCTCAGTCCGTCTATCAGATGAATACCGGCAGCATTCTGATGGGCAGTCCCAGTGTCGGCAGCTGGGTGAGTTACGGGCTGGGAACTGAAAACGAAAACATGCCGGCGTTCATCGTGATGCCCGATCCCGGCGGTGGACTGAAAGGCGGACCGGCCGCGTGGGGCAGTGGGTATCTGCCTGCGACGTTTCAGGGTGTGACAGTTCGGTCCGGCACCACTCCCATCGTCGATCTTCAGCCGTCGGGAAACATCAGTCGAAGTCAGCAGCGCCGCAACCTGAATCTGATTCAGACACTCAATGATCGCCACCTGCGCCAGCGTGATCAGGACGATCAACTGTCCGCTCGAATTCGCGCCTACGAGCTGGCGTTCCGCATGCAGAGTGAAGCTCCGGAAGTCACCGACATCACACAGGAATCGGCTGCGACGTTGGAACTTTATGGAATCGATCAGCCTCATTCGAAGGAATTCGGAACGCGCTGTCTGCTGGCACGTCGCATGATTGAACGCGGAGTCCGCTTTGTTCAACTGTATTCCGGCGACACGAACGGCTGGGACGCCCATGCAGATGTCGACCGGAATCATGCAGAGTACTGTCTGAAAACCGATCAGCCAATTGCCGGCTTGCTGATCGACCTGAAGCAGCGAGGTCTGCTGGACGACACGCTGGTGATTTGGGGCGGGGAATTCGGTCGGATGCCGATGAGCGAACAGGGGCGAGGTCGTGATCATAATCCGTGGGGATTCTGTGCCTGGCTGGCCGGAGCCGGAGTCGCAGGTGGTCGGACCTATGGTGAAACCGACGATATCGGTCTGCGAGCTGCAGTGGATCCGGTTTCCATCCACGATTTTCACGCGACTGTTCTGGCCCTCATGGGCGTGGACCATGAACGTCTGACACATTTTCACAACGGGCTCGACAAACGGCTGACCGGTCCGGACGATGCTCGTGTCATCCACGAACTGGCGGGGACATCCGCATGAGATTCTGGCTGATCTTCGTCATGGTTTTCTGTCCATTGCCGGCTGGCCGGGTGTCTGCCAGCGACGTCGTGAAGCCAGCATCGGAATACACCGAGCCTCAGTTCACTGAAGCTGATCGCAGCCACTGGTCCTTTCAGCCGCGAACAGATCCAGCCATACCGTCCAATGCGGTTGCCGACTGGGTGCGAAATCCGATCGATGCGTTTATCGGAGCTGAACTGCAGAATCGCGGCCTGTACCCGGCACTTCAGGCAGATCGCCGCACGTTGATTCGTCGAGCAGCGCTGGATCTGACGGGACTGCTTCCGGACCAGTCCGCGGAAGACATGTTCCTGAATGACCGGACATCGGGTGCGGACGAACGGATGATTTCCCGATTGCTGGATTCGTTTGCTTACGGTGAACGCAGTGCTCAACACTGGCTGGACCTGGCTCGTTTTGCCGAAACAGATGGCTTCGAACACGACAAAGTCAGACCTGATGCATGGCGATACCGTGACTGGGTGATTCAGGCGTTTCATGACAACCTGCCCTATGATCGATTTGTCCAGCTGCAGCTGGCTGGTGATCTGCTGATCCCCGAAGATCCGGCCGCCCGCATCGCGACTCACTTCTGCCTTTGCGGCCCGGACATGCCCGATATTAACCTTCAGGAAGAACGCCGCCACACGCTCCTGAATGACATCACGGCGACAGTTGCTGAGACAATTCTCGGGCTTCAGTTCGGGTGTGCTCAGTGTCACGACCACAAGTACGACCCCATCAGTCAGGCGGACTTCTATCGTTTGCGAGCTGTCTTCGAACCGGCCGTGGTTCTGAAGAAAAACGTTTCCGTTAATCATCTTCAGATTCGTTCTGCAGACGTCGTCGACAGCTATGTGATGCTGCGAGGTGATTTTCAGCGACCCGGGCCGACGGTTCGCCCCCGGATCCCTCAGGCTCTGGTACCATCAGGAGGAAATGATCCGCTGTTGTCTGCCAGCGGTCCGGGGGCTCAGCGTCTGGCTCTGGCAAAATGGCTGACGTCACCAGAGAATCCGCTGGCCGCTCGTGTGGTTGTGAATCGAATCTGGCAACAGCACTTCGGCATCGGCCTTTGCGAATCTCCCGGTGACTTTGGAGTGATGGGACACGCGCCGACTCACCCTGATCTGCTGGACTGGCTGGCAACGTGGTTCGTCGACCATCAGCAGAATCTGAAACAGCTGCATCTGCTGATCCTCACGTCTGCAACCTGGCAGCAGCAGAGTCGACTTCCTGACACGGCCGATTCACTTCAGCAGACTCACTGGAAGCAGTCCCTGCAGGAAGATCCGGAAGCTCGATGGCTGTCACGATTTCCACGTCGGCGCCTGCAGGGGGAAGTGATTCGAGACGTCATGCTGCAGTGTTCAGGTCTACTGAATCGAAAAAGCGGCGGTCCTGGAATTCGACCGCCACTGCCAACCGAACTGCGAAGAACACTGCTGAAGGATCAATGGAAGGTCACGGAGTCTGAAGACGAACACCTCCGACGCAGCATCTATGTGTTTGCTCGAAGGAATCTGCGGTATCCGATTTTCGAAGTGTTCGATCGGCCTGCCGCCATTCAAAGCTGTGCTCAGCGAACCGTTTCCATTACGGCACCTCAATCGCTGCATCTGCTGAATTCAGAATTCTCGCTGAAGGTCGCCGAAGCCGCTGCTCAGCAGTTGACGTCCGGTCACCCCGACAATCATCAGCTGGCAGCGGCTGCCTTTGAAAAAATTCTGAGGCGAAAGGCGGATACCGACGAACTTCAGGATGCCGCCGACTTCCTTCAGCAGTGCGGCAATGCAGGAACATTCTCCTGCCACTTTTCTGTGCCTGGCAGCTTGCTGAACAGCAACAGAATTCATTTTGTTGACTGAATTCCGATGGACGCGCAACGCCGAAGTCGAAGTAGCCAGACGGGTCAAATCGGCCGCTGTTGTTCGGTAAGTTCGGGGATGAGTAACCGTGTTCTGAAATCTGCTGCCACGAATTCGGATACCGCAGATGTCCCGGCACCGCGTCCAGACGGGACTACCGTGATCGTCTGATGGACGCGAGTTTCTGATTCGGCGTGGTCGCCTGTGGGCCGGATGTTGTCCTCGGAGATGTTCAGCAGTCGAAAGTCCGATGGATACCAGTGGTGAACGGTACGTCCGACATCGCGCTTGGACTGTGCGCAGGTTTGATGGCTGATCCAGCTGTGGTGATCGTGATCGGCCTGATACCGGTGAGGATGAGGATCGGCGTGCTGCAGCAGCCAGTAGGCAATTCGATCTTCGAAGATAACCGGCTGATCGGCCGGAAGCTGATTCAGAACCTTCTGAAGATCAGCCTTCTGCAGGTGAAATCCCACGTGGCACCTCCGTGCCGGACCAGAAACCGCCAGGCCGACCAGACTGCAAACCAGCGCGGCTTTCTGCACTGTTGGAGCTGTCTGTCCCAAAAGCCAGGCATACACGGGCACCAGACCGGCGATGGCGACAATCGCATAACGATCGACCAGAGCCGGCTGGACGGTCCAGGAAAACACGACCAGAACAGGCGGCATCAGCAACAGGCTGCTGAGCATCCAGTCCGGAGAAACCGCTGGCTGCAGCCCGGCGGGTTTCGAAGGAATGCTGCCGGATGCTGCGACGGCATGAGCACCCGCCAGACGCTGCGATCGAGCACTCATCCATCCGCCCAGACCGGCCAGTGTGTACAGCAGGCCGGGAACCGCCGGGACAAACTGAAGCAGGAAGTCCAGACTTCGACTGACCGTGGGTGGCAGAATCCATGTTGAACATGTCAGTGCTGCTCGCTGGCCCCTCAAAAACGGAAGACACGCAGCAACGGAGGACACAGCGATCACAGACAGAACGATTCCCGGCAGCAGCGGTCTTCCCCGCCGCCAGCGACTCAGCATCCACCCGCCGGTGACCAGTCCGACGGAAATGATTCCGAAGTAATGAGTTGTGCAGATCACGGCGTTCAGAATGCCGGCCCCGAAAAGAAAAACCGGACGCATCGAACTTTGCTGGTTTCCCGAATGTGATCCTTCCGTCGTCAACAGAATGACATACCAGATCAGAAGGCACAGCCACATCGCATAGAATCGGGCTTCTGTGGACTGCAGAACGAACAGCGGATGTGCGGCGATGGTACAGGCCACGGTCATCGAGACCACTGATGAGTATCGCCGTCTGAGCAGAACGCCGATTCCGGCCACAGACAGAGCTGACCACATCAGCGAAAACAGCCGCAGTCGAAATTCAGTGACCTGTCCGGCGATCCCCAGCGACCGAGCGGCCCAGTAGTAAGCCGGCGGATTGTAATCAGCGCCGTGGCTGAGTGCCTGCAGGGCGTGTGAGCTGTCCGGGTCAGAAATCAGCAGCCACGAATGAATCTCATCCATCCAGAACGGACGTGTCACCAGAGTACCGCCGAACACCGACCAGATCACAGCCACAACCGCGCACAGGACCACCGGCACCAGCGATGGGCGAGTTCCAAATTGGGATATCAACCGCCTCATCAATGCTCTTCCCGCTCCACCGCCGACAGCGTTTCTGCTGAAAACAGCCGGCATTACGTCGCCCGGCGCGCCGTCGGCTTACACCGAAGTGTCACTCAGAAAACCCGTCGCGCAGATGCGGACTCAGAGGAAGCCACCAGCAGACTCATCTTCGCTGATAAAGTCTGCGGGTTATGCGGTTCGTACGATCGCTGTTCCGGCAAGTCTCAGGGTCCGGAGCCCCCCGACGAACTGCCCGGCTGCTCCGCTATTGTTCCGACGGAAACAGCGGATAGCTCCGGCTGGGGCGATGAGCTGCCTCCAGCAGTTCTGAAAGTTCATGCACGATCTGCGGAAACTGTTCGGCAACGCTGTTGGTTTCCGAAAGGTCACGATCCACGTCGTACAGTTCGAATGCGGCGGGCTGGTTGGTGGCGACGTCCCGCTGAATGAGCTTCCAGTTGCCTTTGAGGAGTGCCCGCTTGCCCTTCTGCTCACTGAATTCCCAGTACAGATAGTCGTGCTGCTGTTGAACTCCATCCCGCAGCAGTTCTGCCTTCATGGAAATGCCGTCGATTCCGTCAGGCACCGGAAGGCCGGCAAAATCCAGAACCGTTGGCAGCACGTCCTGAAATCCACTGATGTGATCGCTCTGTGTTCCTGCCGGAATTCTGTCCTTCCAGCGAACGATCAACGGGACTCGAATTCCGCCTTCGTAAAGATCCCGCTTCATGCCGCGCAGATCGCCGTTGCTGTTGAAGAATTCCATCACATGTCCGCCTTCCTGGTGCGGGCCGTTGTCACTGCTGAACATGATGATCGTGTTCTTTGACAGTCCGCATTCGTCGACAGTCTCCAGGATGCGGCCGACGTCGCGGTCCAGATTCTTCATGATGGCTGCGAATCCCTTTTCCGGTCCCGGCCAGTCTCGGTCTGCGAATTCACTCAGGTCGGGGACTTCCATGCCTTTCTCAGGCCCCGGATTGTGGCGTCCGCCTTCGTTGTTGGCATGGGGCACATTCAGAGCGTAGTACAGAAAGAACGGCTTCTGGTGCGGCTGCCGGAGAAAGTTCAGGACTTCCTGAGTGAGCAGTTCCGGTGCGTAGTCCAGGCGAGTTTCTGCAACGCCGCGGCCATCCTCATCGCGCCACTGAGCCTGACTGATATTTCGCAGAGGCTCTTTGCGACCGTTTCGAATCAGAAATTCGGGGAAAAAATTATGAGCATGCCACATGCTGACATAGCCGTAGAATTCGTCGAAGCCGTGGTCATTGGGATCGGTCAGAGGCAGCGGAGCACCCAGTCCCCACTTTCCGACGCAGATGGTCTGATACCCCGAAGCCTGCAGCAGCCCGGGCAGCGTCACGTCTTCCGGCCGCAGCTGCCCTGGACTGTTGCCTCGTACCTGACAGTGCCCGGTGTGCAGCCCGGTCATCAGCACACAGCGTGACGGAGCACACACGGTGCAGCCGGCATAGTGCCGAGTCAGCCGCATGCCTTCGCGAGCCATTCGGTCAACCTGCGGAGTCCGCAGCTGCTGTCCGCCGTAGCACCCGAAGTCTCCATAGCCGGCATCATCCGCCAGAATGTAAATCACGTTCGGCCGTTCGTCGGCCCGCAGCGAACCGATTCCGCCCGTGATGCTGATGAAGAACAGAACGATCAGGCGTTTGAAGTTGGACTGCACAGTGCTGATCCTGCAGGCGACACGGGAATGATCACGGAAGAACGATTCTCTGATTTTCACTGACCTGACGGCCGACCAACGACCTTCAGCAGAAATTCCGGGAAGTATTCCCGCCACAGTTTCCATTCGTGGCCGCCGGATGTTCGCACGAAGTCGTGTTTGACTCCGTTCTTCGTCAGCAGGGCCACAAACTTTTCGTTTCGTTCCAGCAGAAAATCCCTGTCACCGATCGGAATCCAGAAGGTCTTCAGGCGGTTGGCGGCCGGATCACTGCCATGGATCGACGGATACTTCTGTTCCAGGTTTTCCCGTTCGGCCTCCGGAGCAGCTGCACTGAATGCCCCGATGGCACTGAAACCATCCGGATTCCGCAGGCCCGTATCGATGGCGTGACCGCCGCCCATCGACAGCCCGGCAATCGAGCGTCCGGCAGCATCGCGGCGAACTCGAAACTTCCGCTCAATAAAGGGAAGCAGGTCCGTCATCAGATCCCGTTCGTACAGAGAATTATTGTCGATGAAGTAGTCATCCGGACGTTTGCCAAACGGCGGCGGAACCGGATGTCCATAGGGCATCACCACGACACACGGCGAAATTTTTCCGTCGGCCAGCAGGTTATCGACAATGAAATGAGCTCGTCCGACTTCTGTCCATGCGGTTTCGTCGTCTCCGAACCCATGCAGCAGATACACGACCGGCAGAAGCGTGGCGGCATCCGCTTCGTCGTAACCGGGAGGCGTGTAGACCATCACGGGGCGATCATGCGCGACACTGTTCGACGGATAAATCATTCGATGAATGTCTCCGTGCGGCACGTCGCGAAATTCGGTCAGCAGCGGCGGACTTCCGGGAATCTCAACCATGCTGGCCATCGTAAACCACTTCTTCACGTTGCGGTTGCAGGGGTCAATGACCCGAGTTCCATCAACATCAAAGGCATAGTCATGAATTCCCGCCGGAAGCGATTCCGTGGTGACTTCCCAGACATCGTTGTCGCCTTTCGTCATCTGCAGTTTTTGTCCCGCCAGTTCCGCTCGGACAAGAATGGCCGTCTTTGAGAGCAGACGCAGGGTCACGGAACGATCTGCATGGACTTCAGGAGAACGAAACTGCTGTGCAGTGACTTCAGTCATGTTGATTCCGGTCAGGCAGCAGACTGCTGCCAGAGAAAGTGGTGTCAGGTGTTTCAAGGTTCGATGTCTCAAGGGAGGGCGAATGATACAAAACAGTCGAAAACTGTAAGTCATCTCACAGAATCTGACTATCATCACTTGCAGGATTCAGAAGATTGACGGGCGCGGGCGCGGTGCGGATTCCTGCGATTTCCTGCCATGCATTTTTCACCCCAGGCCCTGTGCAGAGGAACATGTCGTGCCGGTGTTTGACTATTGCTTCCGAGTTGACGCTCCGTTTCAGGCGGTCTCTGATTTTCACTTCCGGCCGGGAATTCTGAAAACCCTCACTCCTCCCTTGATGTTCATGCAGGTGCATCGATGTGACCCGCTGGCGGAAGGGTCCGTTGCCGAATTCACGATGTGGATGGGACCGATTCCGGTTCGCTGGACAGCCGTCCATTCGGATGTACGACCGGAATCATTCTCTGACACTCAGACTCGGGGGCCGATGAAATTCTGGAAGCACACCCACACGTTTACTCCCGTGGATGACCGGACGACTCAGGTTCACGAACATATCGAATTCGAACACTTCTCCGGTCTGCGAGGCCTCTGGTCACGCCTCCTGTTTCCTCGGATGGCCCTGAACATGCTGTTTCTGTGGCGATCCTTCGTGACTCGCCGAGCCCTCAGGAAACGCGCCCGGCGCGAAGACTGAGCAAATCCCGGGGCCGTCCACCGACCGAAGACTGTCGCCGCAGTTGAATGTTTTCCCGGGAATTTCGCGATCTGAAATCTGAAACACAGGCTTTGCGTTTCTTGCAGATTTCCTAAAATACCCGCTCGCCAGCTTTCTCCGGTACCCGACTGTCAGAAAGGACTCTCAGTTGGCTCGTAAGTCTTCCCGCCGAAAAAACGGCCCCAATCTTTTCGATGAAACCGGTGAACTGGGCGGTTCCGGAAATGTGCAGTACGTTCCGATCAGCGGAGAAACTCGCCGCCGTTATCTGAACTACGCTCTGTCCGTGATTACGTCCCGAGCTCTCCCGGATGTGCGTGACGGGCTGAAGCCGGTGCAGCGCCGCATTCTGTACGTGATGTTCAACCGGCTGCGGCTGACAGCTGATGCGAAGACTCGGAAGTGTGCCAAGATCTGCGGGGATACCACCGGTTCCTTTCACCCTCACGGTGATACCGCCGTTTACGACGCACTTGTTCGGCTGGCTCAGGATTTTTCTCTCAGATATCCGCTGATCATCGGGCAGGGAAACTTCGGTTCGATCATGGGGCTGCGAGCTGCTGCAGCTCGATATACGGAAGCCAAGCTGTCAGCTCTGGCGGAACAGCTCATGAACGAGCTGCGATATGCCACTGTCGACATGCGGCCGACATACGATGCGGCTGATGAAGAACCGGTGGTCCTGCCGGCTCGATATCCTGCTCTGCTGGTCAACGGAACTCAGGGAATCGCGGTGGGCATGGCGACCAGCATGCCGCCCCACAATCTGGGGGAAGTCACCAAAGCCTGCGTTCATCTGATTCAGAACCCGGACGCTTCCGTGGCGCAGCTGATGCGATTCATCAAGGGGCCCGACTTTCCTCTGGGAGGCCGCATTGTCACGGAACGTAACGACATTCGAACTGCCTATGAAACCGGAAAAGGTTCGTTCAAGACTCGGGGGGAATGGCGTTTTGACACCGAAGGCAAAAAGGAAATTCGGACGCGACTGGTTGTGTATTCGGTGCCCTATGGGATTTCGACGGGACCGCTGCTGACGGAAATCGGCGACCTGATTGAAGCCCGCAAAGTGCCTCAGCTGGTCAACGTCAACGATGAAACCAACGAGGAAAACGGGCTGCGAATTGTCATCGATATCAAGCCCGAAGCCGATCCGGAAGCCGTGATGGCTTACCTGTATCGACACACGTCACTGGAACAGAACTTCAGCTACAACGCGACGGCTCTGGTTCCCGACGAACACGGACATCTGATTCCGCGTGTGCTGAGTCTCACGGAACTGCTGCGGCATTTTCTGGACTTCCGACTGGTCACCGTTCGCCGTCGGCTGGAATACCAGCTCGAACAGCTCCGCAAACGGATCCACATTCTGGAAGGATTCGCCATCATCTTTGACGGGCTGGATCTGGCGCTGAAGATCATTCGAGCCAGCAGTGGCAAGAAAGATGCCGCCGTCAAACTCATGAAGAAGTTCCCGCTGGACGAAATCCAGACCGACGCCATTCTGGATCTGGCTCTGTACCGGATTTCGCAGCTGGAAATTGACAACATCCGACAGGAACTGAAGGAAAAGAAGGCAGAAGCCACTCGCATCGAAAAGCTGCTGAAGTCGACTTCGGGAATGTGGAATCTGATCAAAGAAGAACTGGAAGCCGTCGCGGCCGACTTCGGAGACAAGCGCCGCAGCGAATTCGGGTCGTCAGAAGAAATCGTCGAATTTGATGCCTCGGCCTACATCGTGAAGGAAAACACCAACGTGGTGATCACGACGGACGGCTGGGTCAAACGAGTCAACTCGCTGGCGAGTGTCGAAAAGACCCGGGTTCGCGAAGGGGACAGCGTGCTGGCCGTCGTCCCCGGCAGCACTCTGGACAACTGCGTCTTCTTCAGTTCAGACGGAGTCGCCTTCACCGTGCCCATCGATCAGCTGCCGGTGTCGTCCGGTTACGGCGAGCCGCTGGCCAAACATGCCAAACTGGGAGACGGAGTTTCCATCATTTCCGCACTGACCACAGATGCTCGTTTCGTCGAAGCTGTGGATGACGATGCCAAAGTGTGGGGACCTCTGCTGCTGGTCGGGACGATGATGGGCCAGGTGCTCACCATTCCCTACCACGGCTTTCGAACTCCCAGCACCAAAGCCGGACGAAAGTACTGTCGGCTGAGAAAGGACGACCGAGTTGTCTACTGCGACCTGATTACGGATGCCGAAACCGTATTCTTCGCGTCAGAGAATGCTCGGGTCCTGCATTTCTCGCTGCAGGAAGTTCCCATGCTGACCAATCCCGGCAAGGGCGTGCGAGCTATCAAGCTGGAAACCAGCGACCGCGTTCTGGGAGTTGTGCAGCTGAGCCGTCCCAGCGACTGTCTGCGAGTCGTCAATGACAACGGCAAGGAACTGGCGTTCGGTCAGCAGAAGTATCAGGTTACTTCACGCGGCGGACGAGGTGTGCTGACCAGCAAACGGACTCGGTTTGAACGAATTCTGAAACCGGAGATTCAGCTGGTCGACTGGTCTGTGATGGAAGAATCCTGATGAGAAGACGCCGGGAAACATTCCGCCTGGCTGTCCGCGAAGTTCAGGGGGCAACAGTCAGGAAGGAACCTGTGGGCTACGCTTTCTGGCTGTCGCTTCGGAGTTTATCCGGCATGAATACGTCGCCACAGAGCAGCCGTGAAGGATCGTCCACAATAGCAACATCGAAAGCAGCGACGCAGCACGAGGCCCCAGACAAACCGTTTCCATGTTCGAGTTGTCTGGCGACAACTGCCATAGGTATGGCACCTTGGACACTCCATTTTTTCTGCTCGCATCTGGGGTGGAAATCTGTTCAGTGGATTTTAGTCGAATGCCTCAGTGCGCCGATTCTTCGAGCCGAAAAAGTCAGAGACTTTTCAACATCCGTTCGGCTTTCCAACGCTGAACGGCACGTACGATTTTCATAAACAGTTCCCCAGGGAAAACTGATGAGCACCGGCAAAGGCACTTACACCGGAAAAGACATTGAGGTACTGGAAGGACTGGAACCGGTCCGCAAACGTCCCTCCATGTATATCGGAGGTGTTGACTCCCGAGGTCTGCATCATCTGCTGTGGGAAATCGTCGATAACTCCGTTGACGAATATCTGGCGAAGGAATGTGATCGCATTACGGTCACGCTGCACAAGGACGGTGGCAGCTGCACCGTGTCGGACAATGGACGCGGCATTCCCGTCGACAAGCATCCCAAGATCAAAAAGTCATCGCTGGAAGTTATCCTCACCACGCTGCATGCCGGAGGAAAATTCAGCGACAAGAATTATGCTCGCAGCGGCGGTCTGCACGGAGTCGGATCATCGGTGGTCAACGCTCTGTCCAGCAAAATGGTGGCGACCATTCACCGCGACGGTTTTGAATGGGAACAGACCTATCGGCGTGGCGTGCCGACCGGGCCCGTGAAGAAAGTTCGGCCGTTTCGAGGTCACGGGACAACCATCTACTTTGAACCCGATGACAGCATCTTCCGACGGACTCAGTTCAACGCCGATACCATCCGCCAGCATCTGGAAGACGTTTCGTATATTCACGGCGGTCTGACGATTGTCTTTCGGGATGAGCAGAAAGGCGAAACTCACGAACTGTGCCATCCCGACGGAATCGCGGCCTACCTGGAAAAGGTGATTCAGGAAAGCAGTCGCAAGCCCGTCCATGAACAGCTGTTTGCCGTCGATCGCGACGACAAAACCGCGCGAGTGGAAGTTGTTCTGAAGTGGACGGAAGCCACGGACGAGCACATTCGCAGCTATGTGAACGGCATTCGTACGCATGCCGGGGGAACTCATGAGAACGGGCTGAAAGCCGGCATCTCCAAGGCTGTCCGCAACTACATGGACGTGCACAGTTTCAAACCCCGCGGAGTCACCGTCACCACGGATGACATCCGGGAAGGCATCGTGGCCATCCTGTCCGTCTTTCACGGAGACCCGATGTTTCAGGGCCAGACCAAGGAACGTCTGAACAACCCGGAAATGACGGCTCATGTTGACGGGCTTGTGCGACCTGCCGTCGAAAACTGGCTGAACAACAACCCGACTCTGGCCGACGGTATTCTCGGACGCATTGTGCTGTCGGCTCGAGCCCGGCAGGCCAGTCGCGATGCGGTTCAGGAAGTGAAACGTAAGTCCGCGGCAGCGCGAAAGACCAACCTGCCCGGAAAGCTGGTCGACTGCCAGGCGAAGAATGCGGATGACTCGGAACTGTTTATCGTCGAAGGAGATTCGGCGGGGGGAACGGCCGTCATGGGCCGAAAGGCGGCCACTCAGGCCGTGCTGCCGCTTCGAGGCAAAATTCTGAATACGGAATCGCTGAGTCTGTCCAAGATTCTGCAGAACCAGGAAATCAACGACCTGGTGGAAACACTGGGAACAGGCATCGGCAGCAACTTTGATATTCATCGCCTGCGCTACGGCCGAGTCATTCTGCTGATGGATGCCGACAGCGATGGTTATCACATTTCCACACTGCTGCTGACGTTCTTCTTTCGACACATGCCCGAGATGATTCGGCAGGGCAAACTGTTTATCGCTCAGCCGCCGCTGTTCCGCATCGAGGTTGGCAAAACCATCAGGTACGCTCAGACCGACGCGGAAAAGGAAGAGATTCTGGCATCGCTTCCGGAAAACAACCGAGCCACCGTGCTGCGGTTCAAGGGACTGGGAGAAATGAACGCCGCTCAGCTGCGCGACACGACTCTGGACCCGACAGCCCGGGTGCTGCTGCGAGTCGACATCGAAAGCCAGCTGGAGGCTGACCAGACATTCAATCAGCTGCTTGGGAAAGAAGCCTCAGAACGTTATAAAGTCATCATGGAGGAAGCCACATTCGCAGATGACATTGATGCGTAGAGCTTTGTCGATCATTTAATGCTCAGAAAAGGGGTCAGGAACCAATCGTGCGCAGCACCCTTCGGGCCATTTGGCGATTGCTTCCTGCCCCCTTTTTTGAGCCTCATGTCAAAACGGCGTGAGCTGACGTGTCTGCGGTGGCGTTCCCGGAAACTGTTCCAATCGAGGTCCGGTGATGCTGCGAACGTTCTTTTCTGTTGTGCTGGCTGCATCGATCGCAGCCCCCGTTTCGGCGGATGAATCGGAACTGCTGTTTGTTCGACGAATTGCTCCGCTCCTGCGCGACAAATGCCTGGGATGTCACGGAGCGGATTCGCGAAACATTCAGGGCAGCCTGAATCTCACTTCGCAAAAGGCCGCCATGGCCGGAGGCGACAGCGGTGTTGCGGCCCTGATTGCTCGGGACCCGGATCACAGTCCGCTGGTGTTGGCCGCTTCACGTGAATCCGATGAATGGTCCGCGATGCCGCCAAAGGCAGCCGATCGACTGACAGAAACGCAGATCGACTGGCTGAAGCAATGGATTCGCACCGGAGCTGCATGGCCCGACGAGCAGCGTCAGAAACAGCTATTGGCTGAACACGCCCACGAATGGTCAGCGGAAGACGGCATTCCCGTCAAGACCTCGGGCGGCCTGTCCGACGACTGGACTCACCGACGTTACCAACAGGACGGACTGTGGGCGTATCAGCCTGTGCGCAGGCCGATGCTCAACGGGCAGCCGTATCGGTCGGTCGATGAATTCCTTCCACCGACGGCCACAACTGCTTCCCGAGCTGACAGGCGGACTCTGATTCGCCGAGCCACCTTCGACCTGATCGGACTTCCTCCGACTCCCGATGAAGTGGACGATTTTCTGAACGATCCCCGCGAAGATCGTTCGGCGTTCTCCGAACTGGTCGACCGTCTGCTGGCATCCGATCACTACGGCGAACGCATGGCTCAGCACTGGCTGGACGTCGTGCGTTACGCAGATTCATCAGGATTCGCCAACGACTACGAGCGCGGCAACGCATGGCGATATCGTGACTACATCGTGAGATCATTCAACCAGGACAAGCCTTATGATCAGTTTGTTCGAGAACAGCTGGCGGGCGATGAACTGGATCCGGATGATCCGGAGATGCTGGTTGCCGTCGGCTTCCTCAGAATGGGACCATGGGAACTGACCGGGATGGAAGTGGCTCGAATTGCCCGGCAGCGGTTTCTGGATGATGTGACCAACAGCGTTGGTGAAACCTTTCTGGCTCACTCCCTGCAGTGTGCCCGCTGTCACGATCACAAATTCGACCCGATCCCCACACGCGAGTACTACAGTGTGCAGGCTGTGTTCGCTGCCACTCAGCTGACGGAACGCCCGGCCGAATTCCTGCCAACAGAAAATGTCGCCGGATTCGACGAACAGAAGTATCTGCTGCTGCGAAAACAGGAATACCAGAAGACGCTGGAAGTCCTGGGCGAAGTTCTGCTGCAGAATGCGGAACAGTGGTTTCAGGATCACGGCCTGCCTGCGGACGCCTGGCATCGTGCCGTTGAGAAAGCTCAGGAACGCCTGCCTGCACCCGGCAAGCGCGGAGCTCGTGAGAATGTCTTCAACGAAGCCCGGCGAATTCTGGCGAATCAGAATGTGCCGGAAGATCAGTATCCTCCGAAGCTGGTTGGGTTCACTCCG
Source organism: Planctomycetaceae bacterium (assembly GCA_041398865.1). Lineage (GTDB taxonomy): Bacteria > Planctomycetota > Planctomycetia > Planctomycetales > Planctomycetaceae > Fuerstiella. The sequence continues at coordinate 17,656 of JAWKTY010000012.1, read as the reverse complement.
GAACAGTTCGGCATGGAACGAGTTGCCAGAAAAGGGCTGGAACGACTGCAGTGGGAATTCGATCGCTACCGTCCCGTGGCTCTGTCGGTCTACAACGGGCCGACTCCGGATCGAACCTCCGTGAATTCACCTCAGAGACTTCCCGAACGGCTGTCGAATCACGCCGCTGCAGATGAAACATGCATTCTGAACGGAGGCGATCCGTTTTCTCGTGGTGATGGTGTTTCGCCGGGAGCGCTGAGCGTTATTGCGGATGTCCCGTTCTCATGGTCGTTTGAGACCTCATCGGGCGACTCGGGATTTCGTGGTCGCCGATCGGCATTCGCTCGTTGGGTCGCCAACCCCGCCAATCCCCTGACCACTCGCACCATGGCAAATCGAATCTGGCAGTGGCACTTTGGCCGAGGCATCGCGGAGAACCCCAATAACTTCGGGTCAACCGGCAAACGGCCCCGACATCCTGAACTGCTCGACTGGCTGGCGATCACACTGGTCGACGATCACTGGTCACTGAAATCGCTGCATCGGCGCATCATGAACTCAGACCTCTACTGCCGCAGCAGCCACGCCAACCCCGCAAACCGACTTTCGCCCCAAAGTGGCTCCTTGCTCCGCGAGGACAGCCCCCAGGCCCCCGACATGTTTTCGCCAAGACGCCTTTCTGCCGAAGAACTTCGAGACGCAATGCTGGCCGTGTCCGGCGAACTGAATCCGAATCTCGGAGGAATCCCATGTCGTCCGGAAATCAACCAGGAAGCGGCGCTGCAGCCGAGACAGGTGATGGGCACCTTTGCGGCGGCCTGGGTTCCGAACCCGCTTCCGGCTGACCGCCATCGTCGATCGCTGTATGTGCTGAAGCTGCGAGGTCTGATGGATCCGATGCTGGAAGTCTTCAATTCACCCGCGCCCGACTTTTCCTGTGAACGCCGCGAATCGTCCACAGTCACTCCTCAGGTGTTTGCTCTGTTGAACAGTCGCAATACTCAACAGCGATCTCTCGCGATGGCCTGTCGCGTTCTGAAAAACACCACCACCGATGATGAAGCAGTCACGGAATGCTTCCGCCTGGCATATTCACGACCACCCACCGATCAGGAACGACAGCTGTGCCGTCAGCTGTGGCGAAGTGCAGAAGCAGACCTGCCGCAGCAACAGAACGCAGCTCAGTCACCTCCGCTTCAGGTTGTCCGCGAAGCCGTGGAAGAAAACACCGGCGAACGCTTCACATTCCCGGAACACCTGTACGCCAACGCCGACTTCGTTCCGGACATCGCCCCCAACGCCGTTTCCCGCCACGCCCGAGCCCTCGCCAACATCTGCCTCGCCCTGCTGAACAGCAACGAATTCGTCTACGTCTATTAGCCCGGATTATTCATGAAGGTTCAGCGGTCGTGGTGGGTTGGGTGCGGTGGGTTTCTCGTGGTTTTGAGCGGAGTCGGCGCGGATCTGTGGCCGGGAGCCGGGGTGACGAAGTTCGTGTTGTGGATTCGGGTTTGCTTAACTTCCTGTCAGAAGCCCCCGGGGAAAAGCCAGTGTTTTCACTTTTCAAAACTTTTCACGGCGCTGGGCAGTATCCACGAGACGGCATAACCCACCAGCACGCAGCTTCCGATTCCGGCTGCCGTGTACAGATACCCGTTCACGGGAGACCACTTCCACAGTGCAAACATGACGGCTGCTCCGCAGGCAGCACCTGCCACCGCGCCCGCGGAGTTCGCCCGCCGAGTACACGCTCCCAGTATGAACAGGCCGCCCAGAACCCCCATGAACAGACCAATGACCTTGATGAACTGATCGAACAGCGAATGGATTGCGGGATTGACAAAGACCAGCCCCAGCACCGTGCCGAGAACGCCCAGCAGCAAAGTACTGATGCGGGCCATCTTCAGATACTGTCCGTCGGATTCGCACAGGTGGAACGGCTTCAGGAAGTCCGTCACAATCGCTGTCGCGGTGGAATTCATGCTGGTGGACACGGTCGACTGAGCAGCTGCAAAGATTCCGGCCACCAGCAGTCCGGCCACACCGACGGGCATTTCCCGAGCAATAAACAGGGGGAAAATCTGATCGGTATTGATCGTCGGGTCCAGGCGATCGGGGTGAGTCTGATAGAAGGCGAACAACGCGGTGCCGATGGAAAAGAACAGCAGCGTCGACGGAATCGTCAGCACAGCGTTGGTCCAGATGGATCGAGCGGCCAGCCGAGCGTCCGGAGTCGTCATGTAACGCTGCACGACGGCCTGGTCTGCGGTGTATGAACTGAGGTTCTGAGCAATTCCCCCCACGACAACTACCCACAACGCAATTCGACTGCTGGTTGGGTCCCAGTGCCAGTTGGCAGCATTGAACTTATGAGCGGCTGTTGCCGTGGTAAGAAAGCCATGCCATCCGTTGTCGATACCGGAAATCAGCACTGCCATCGCCAGGACAGCTCCTCCCAGAAGCACGACCGTCTGCACCGTGTCCGTCCAGATGACGGCTTCAATTCCGCCCATGGTGCAGTACAGAATACTGAGCACCCCCATCAGCAGCACGCACTGTTCCGGCGTCAGCGGAGTCGCCACAGCAAGAGCCAGCCCGGTCAGAGACATCACGACCGCCATTCGAAAAATGTGGAACAGGATAAAGCTGCCGCTGCCGAACAGACGTACGCTGCGATTGAACCGCTGTTCCAGAAATTCGTACGCACTTGTCGCGTCAACTCGACGAAAGAACGGCATCGCGACGGTGACGGCCACCACAGCGACAACCGGAATCATGAAGTTCCCGATCATGTACACCCAGTCCTGAGCATACGCTTTGGACGGGATGCCGGTGTATGTCAGCGAACTGAGCATCGTCGCGAAAATGCTGCAGCCGGCTGCCCACCAGGGGATATTCTGTCCGCCTCGAAAATACTGTTCCGTACTGCGGCTTCTTCTGGCGAAATACACTCCCACCGCGACCATCGCCAGCAGATACACCACCAGCACGGTGTAGTTCACCATTCCAAAGGTTCCGATGCCCGGACGCAGCTTCGCTTTCAGAATTTGAGGCGAACGAACTCGAGGTTGCACTTCGCCGCTGGGAACAATGACCGCTCCGTCCCACAGCACTGCCGTCGTCGTCACCTGACAGGCCGGGCTTTCGCCGGCAGTTGTCCAGGTGTCGGTGATTGTGTGGAACGCATACGTCGTCTTCGAAAAGCCCGGATGTTGATCCTGCAGCTCGTCGGCTCGACCGTACAGTTCTCCGGTATCCGCGCTGGTGACGAACACGTGACTCTGTCCGAGCCCCATCGCGGTGCCTGCCATCAGAGGCACAGGGCTGTCTTTCCGTCGCCGCCAGATCCCGGTCGACGGGACCAATTCCCAGACGTCGCTCAGAACTTCCACAGCGGGATCGGGAGTCGCCGTTCCGAATGCCTGCTCACCAATTTGTCTTCGCCCACCGATGACATACAAGGCGTCGCCAAATCCGTTGTGCTGAACGGCCACCAGATTGAAAGCTCGCTCCGGTCCGGGAAGCGACTTTAGCTGAACCCATTTCAGATCCTGATCAGGAACTGAAAGATCCATCGACCAGACATGGTTGGTGGCAAATTCAAGGCCGGTGCCTGTCTGACCACACACCAGATACACGGTTGAGTTCAACAGTACTGCCTGGCCGTATGCTGAAGGTTCGGGCAGTGCCGGCAGTTCCGCCTGTTGAAGCCCTGTACCATTCCACGACAGAAGAAACACATTTGCAAAGACCTGATCGGCATCGCTTCCGCCGATGCACAGGACTCCGCGATCGGTGGACACGGAGGTTCCATACGCCATCGGTTTTGGCAATCGACCGGCGTGAACCCATTCACGATTTCCCTCCGGTCCGGACAGCACATAAACATCGTCGACCCATTGTTTGGCTGTTTCCCAGACCGGCAGAGGAAAATTGGCTCCGCCGGCCACGATCAATGCGTCATTGTGAACACCGGCAAACGGCCCCGCCACTCCCAGATCATTGGGAAGTTCGGGCAGCGTATCCCAGGTCAGCATGTCCGCCGCACGGGATTCCGCACACATCGCGACCAGCAGGAAAACGGCAGCCATCCGCTGCAGAATTTGACAATTCGCCATCAACCCGTCCGTTCAAAACACGACGCAAACCATTTCAGCCGCATCTTCGACTTCTATTCAGCAGCCTGCAAACGACTCAACCGCGTTTCTCCTCGTGTGCCCATGCGTTTCGACCGTTCGTTACGTGTCCTGATTCTTCAGCACACTGACGCCTCGCATCCGCTGCAGCCCCAGACGGAAGATCACCCAGACGGCTTTGAGAATTTCAATGGTCTTCAGCTTGGTTTCTCCGAAGCGGCGGTCTTCGAAGATGATCGGAGTCTCCGCAAACGAACAACCGGCCTGACGGCAGCGGTACAGGACCTCTTCATAGAAGGAGTAGCCGGTGGACAGAGTTCGGCCCCAATCGATTCGGTCCAGGCAGGAGACTCGATAACATCGAAAGCTGCCGCTGTTGTCCCGCGATGTCAAGCCCAGAAACAGGCGAGCGTACAGGTTTACCGCGCGGCTCATGAAATGCCGCCACAGCGACCAGCCCACAGCCGCTCCGCCAGGCACGTAACGCGAACCAATGGCCACGTCGCACGTGTTTGTCAGAGCAATCAAAGCGGGAATCACCTGGGGCGGATGACTGAAATCGGCATCCAGATTCACCAGCAGGTCGTACCCCTCGCGAATAGCATAGCGAAAGGCTTCGAGGTTGGCAGACCCCAAACCCAGTTTTCCGCTGCGACTCATCAGTCGCACGGCAGAATCCGTGGCCGCCATTTCCTTGACAACATCTCCGGTTCCGTCCGGAGAACTGTCGTCGACGATCAGGACATCTGCAGCCGGAGCGACCTGACGCAGTTCCGGAATCAGCAGGCGAATATTCTGCAGCTCGTTATAGGTGCAGACGGAAATCAGGGTGCGTGTCATACGGGCGTCTCAGCGATCCATACGCCCGCGGCGATGTCCCTGATGGAAATTGATGAGAGAAAACCGACACTTCCCCCTGATCGCCACCGACTTTGCGTCGGTGGAATCATGACTGCTCCGCTAGCGTTCCAGTCTGTTCACCACCGAGGCAAGCTCGGTAGAGTCTGTCCCGCTGGCGATCAGCGAGAAGTGTCAGAAAACCTTGCCGAAGGCGAAGCCGAAAAACACCGCTTCACACTTCTGCCAGTCAAATCAGCGAGCAGGGCGTTTGAAATCAACCACCTGCCTCATCGAATGAGTCTACCATCCTTTCCCGGCAACTTGTAGGCTTGAAGTCGAAGACACCGAAGTCGCCGGCCGCAGACGCTGGTTCCGTCAGCCTTCACGATTCCGTCCGGCAGCGTTACCATCCCCGTCGAGTCGGCCGCCGAATCCGACTCGTTTTCACTCTCTCCTCCATTTCACCGTTCCGTCACTGACGTCCGCTCAGTGGTCGCCCGAACAGATCGCGCCGTTCATGTCCGAGTACACCGTTATCATTGGCCTGGAAGTTCACACTCAGCTGAAAACCAGCTCCAAACTTTTCTGCGGATGTGCCAACGAATTTCGACCGGATGATCCCAACACTCAGACATGTCCGGTCTGTCTGGGACTTCCGGGAGCTCTTCCCGTGATGAACCGACACGCCTTCGACCTGGCGCTGAAGACCGGCCTGGCACTCAACTGTCACATTCCCACGTTCACCAAATGGGACCGGAAACAGTACTACTATCCCGATCTGCCGAAGGCGTATCAGATCAGTCAGTTCGATCTGCCCTTCAGTGAGCATGGCTGGCTGGACATTGCGAATGACGATCCCGATGGCCCGGTTCGGCGAATTCGCATTACTCGAGCTCACCTGGAAGAAGATGCGGGTAAAAACCTGCACGACGAAAGTGGCCGTGGAGGCGACAGCTGCGTTGATCTAAACCGCACCGGAACGCCTCTGCTGGAAATCGTCAGTGAACCCGATCTGCGATCCGCTGCGGAGGCTCGGCGATATCTGGAGAATCTGCGTTCGCTGCTGCTGTTCATCGAGGTGTCTGACTGCAACATGCAGGAAGGTTCACTGCGCTGCGACGCCAACGTCAATCTGCACGTTCAGAATGCGGACGGCAGTACAACCGCGACGCCGATCGTTGAACTCAAGAACATGAACAGCTTCCGTAACGTTGAACTGGCCATTGAGTATGAAGTGAAGCGTCAGTACCGCGATTTTCAAAAGACGGGTCGCACCATCAAAGACGCTCCCAAGGTGACTCGAGGCTGGGACGCAGAAAACAACCGTACCTTCGCTCAGCGGGAAAAGGAAGATTCTTCGGACTATCGCTATTTCCCGGATCCTGACCTGGTTCCGGTGGTGCTGACGGAAGCTCAGATCGAGTCTGTGCGAAAGCAGCTTCCGGAAACGCCCGCCCTGAAGCGAGATCGGTTCCTGAATCAGCTGGGACTGTCCGAATACGACGCCAACGTCATTCTGGATCAGGGGCCGGAGCTGACCGAATACTTCGAAACCGTGGCATCTGCGTGTGGTGACGGAAAAACGGCTGCTAACTGGGTGACTCAGGACGTGCTGCGAGACCTCAACGCCGATGGCTGCTCAGTTCAGGAATTCAGCATCACTGCAGGAATTCTCGGAAGTCTGCTGAAGTGGATCTGTGACAGTCGCATCACCACGAAAAGTGCTCGCGAGGTCTACGCGATTCTTCGTGAGAATGCCGCTGATGGAACCGCCATCGATGCCAATGACGCCGATCGACTGGCGGCAGAACGGGAAATCGTCAACGACACCGGAGCTCTGGAAGCAGCGATCACAGCCGCCATGGCCGCCAATCAGAAGTCGGTCGAAGATGTCCGCAACGGCCGCATGCAGGCCATCGGACCAATGATGGGAATGGTGATGAAACAGGTCGGCGGGGCAGATCCGAAGGTTGTTCGGGAAATGCTGGTGAAGATGATTCAGGAATCAGCAGGCTGAGTTTTGCAGCTCCGATGACCAAGCGCTGTTGAGAGCTCATCCGCGAACTGCAGCGCCTCTCCCGGCCGTGGCTGGTCTGACTTCAGAAGGGCCAGAACAGAGGAATCAGCAGCACGGCCACGACGCCCAGAATCAGATTCAACGGAGTGCCGATGCGGACAAAGTCCGTGAAGCGGTACCCGCCGGGACCATACACCATCATATTCGTCTGATAGCCGATCGGTGTCATAAAGCTGGCCGATGCTGACAGGACCAGGGCCATCAGGAATGGTCGAGCGTCCACGCCGTACAGCCGAGCGGTTTCCAGGCAGAATGGATAGATCAGCACGGCCGCCGCATTATTGGTGATGACTTCCGTCATCAGCGAACCCAGCAGATAGATCGCCGCCAGAGCCGCCACAGGTCCCCATGGCTGAGTCCACTGAACCAGGAGACCTGCCACGGCTGTCGCAGCTCCGGAATTCTCGATGGCAGCTCCGACTCCAAACGCCGCGGCAATGGTCACCAGCACCTGCCATTCGATATTTCGCCGAGCATCGCTGGACGAAATGCAGCCGGTCGCAATCATCAGAAAGGCGATGAAGCTGCCGGCGACCACCGTGTCCACAACTCCGGTCGTCATCAGCACCACCAGCACCAGAAACAGAGCCACTGCGATCCATGCCCGATCACGTCGCAGCGGCCGCCAGTCTTCCACGTCCGACACCAGATAGAAGGCCGGATCATTCCGGTAAGCTCGGGAAAAATGCGGTCGAACCTGCAGCAGCAGAGTATCTCCGGGACGTAGTTCGATGTCGCCGATCTTCTTCTCGACTCGCTTTCCACCTCGATGAACAGCCATCACCGCAGCGCCGTAGGTTGCTCGGAAGTCGGCATCCCGAATCGTTCGACCGATCAGCGGGGAATTGATCGAAATCACCGCCTCACACAGACGTCGGTTTCGCTGAACATGGGCCGAGCTTTCGAAATCGGGATCCGCCACCGGAACCAGTCCGGAAATTTTTTCCAGTTCAATAATGCTGTTCACGATTCCGGTGAAAATCAGTCGGTCACCTTCACAGATCACATCATCCGGCCCCACGGGTGCAATCAGTGTGCTGGAGCGATCGATTTCGATCAAGAACAGTCCCGGCAGCTGTCGCAGCCCGGCTCGCGCCACGGTTTGTCCGGCGAGACGACATCCGGGCTGAACCAGCATTTCAGTCAGATACTCTTTGCGGGTGTCGCCCAGCTGTTCCAGCAGCTCCTTTCGTTCCGGCAGCAGGCGACGACTGAACAGCAGCAAATACACCACACCGATCACCGCATAGGGAACGCCCACTTTGCCGATCTCAAACAACCCCATCCCGCGCAGGCCTGAATCAATCATCAGCCCGTTCACCACCAGGTTCGTGGACGTGCCGACCAGCGTACAGGTGCCTCCCAGAATCGTGAGGAACGACAGAGGAATCAGCAGTCGGGAAGGAGCCGTTCTGTTGCGGCGACACCAGTCGATCACCACCGGAACAAACATCGCCACAATCGGAGTGTTGTTCAGAAATGCAGACAGCGGCAGCACGACGGCTGCCAGGCGAATCAGTACGGACCGTTCCGACTTCGCTCGCCCCAGCACGTGATGTCCGGCGTAATCCAGAACTCCGGTTTCACGCAGCCCGGCAACAATCACAAACAGCACGGCCACAGTCAGCATGCCGGAATTTGAAAACCCGGCGAAGGCTTCCTTCGGGGAAATGATGCCCAGCAGAGCAAAAAAGAGGTGGCTCCCAGAAACAGAATATCGGGAGGTCCGACGTTTCTGACCAGACCGAAAAACAGCAACGCGACGCCCAACAGAGTCAGCCACGCTTCAGCGCTCATCGATATGTTGCTTCAGTTGACGCAGTAGTCAATGATTCGAGCCAGCTCAGACCGCAGTTGCGCCCGATGAATGATGCGATCCACGAAGCCGTGTTTCAGCAGAAATTCGCTGGTCTGGAAGCCGTCCGGCAGATCAATCTTGCAGGTCGCCTGGACAACTCGAGGACCCGCAAAGCCGACCAGAGCGTTGGGTTCCGCGATGACGACATCTCCCAGAGATGCAAAACTGGCGGCAACACCGCCCATCGTTGGATTCGTCAGAACGGATATGAACAGCCCGCGAGCTCGGCGGAATCTGGCCAGCGCTGCGGAAACCTTGCCCATCTGCATCAGCGAAATAATGCCTTCGTGCATACGGGCACCGCCGCCGGACCCGCTGACAATCACCAGCGGCAGCGACAGTTCCGTCGCCTTCTCCACGGCCCGACACAGCTTCTCGCCCACAACCGATCCCATGCTGCCCATGATGAACGCGGAATCCGTCATGCCGAAGACCAGCGGCCGACCTCGCATGTAACCTCGCCCGACCGTACAGGCGTCAATCATGCCGGTACGTTCCTGTTCGGCGACCAGACGCTCTTTGTACGGTTTCCGGTCGGCAAATCCCAGCGGATCGCCCGGACGCATATCGGCGTACCATTCTTCGAAGCTGTCCGGGTCGAGCAGCTGTCGGATCCGTGCCTGAGTCGGCACGTAGAAGTGATGGTCACATTCCGGACAGATGTTCAGATGCTCTTCCACCTGATTTCGAAAGACTGTGCCGCCGCAGCCATCACAGCGAAGCCACAGACCTTCGGGAACTCCGCGTTTGGGGCGTTTCATATCCTGCAGCCATGTTCGTTGACCGGACTGATCAGTCGTTGACATAAGAACCTCGAAATCAGGTTGAGGTATTCGCTGTGGGGCGGGCTTCACGGCGAATGAACGCATCGGAATCGAATTCCTGAACGTTAAAGACTTCGACCGCCTTTCGGTCACATTCACCGCTCAGACAGGAACCAACGCCAATGGCCCGATCCTGCAGAGTGCACCGAATCACGGATGCCATCGGGTCCGGAACCACCACGGCCAGAACCCGATACTTGCGGATTCCCTTGTTCAGAACCTTCCGGAGGCGTTCGCAGGCGTCGCACAGAGTTTCGCCTTCCGGCGGGCAAATGGTCTCCGGTTTCTCGCGGCCGTTGCGAAAGAACTGAGGATACCGTTTGCGGACTTCGGCTTCCGGAAGTCCCTGCCACAGTCCCTGATCGACATTTCTGAGTTCTTCCAGCTCTTTCAGCTTTGCTGAAGGCTGAGATTCCGCGATTGCTCGAGCTGTGCTGCATCCAGGGTCAGATGGTGCCGTATAAATCGCGTCCAGCACGATGCCGTCATGCTGAAGCTGCCGGACAATCTCGTCGACGTCGCGAACGCCATCGGCATTCAGCGGCATCTCCAGCGTTCCCAGCAGACGGGACTGATCGTCGTAGTCAGTCCGTCCGGCACGTATCAGCACAATTGTTGACATTCTGCCTGCTCCGTGACTAGCGGGTACTTCCGCACTGGATTTCGGAAACCATGACCTCGGCGGCCGCACCATAGTCGGCATGGTCGAAAATCGAGCTCCCCGCCACAAAGATTTCGGCACCCGCATCAGCACATCGTCCAACCGTCCCACCTGCAACTCCCCCATCAATGGAAATCAACAATCGCTCACCGGCAATCTGCCGCGCCCGCTGCACTTTGGGCAAAACTTCGGGCATGAACTTCTGGCCGCCAAATCCTGGATTGACGCTCATGATCAACAGCAGATCACAGTCATCCAGGAACGGTTCGGCCGCTTCAAGGGGAGTCGAGGGGTTGATGGCCAGCCCGCTGACAACGTCATGCCGACGGATTTCCCGCAGCAGGTCAGAGGGATCGGGAACAGCTTCCAGATGGAAGGTGATCGCTTCGCAGCCGGCTTTCAGGTATCCGTCCAGATACTTTGCCGGGTCAGAAATCATCAGATGAGCATCAAACGGAGTGGACGTCAGTGCCCTCAGCCGTTCGATAACCATGGGACCGTAGGAAAGGTTGGGCACAAAATGCCCGTCCATCACGTCCAGGTGGTACAGCGGCAGTCCGGCCGCATCAATCCGCCGGACTTCCTCCTGCAGATTTCCAAAATCACATTTCAGCATGGATGGAGCGATGACAGGGCGGTGTTTCCGCAGGTGCTCCAGCATGGCTTCTCGAGTGAGCATAAGACTAAGCCACGGTCCGGAAGAGCGTTGCCGACCGGCACCGGTCAGCAGTTGCGAACGTCATTTCGCAGGTCCCGCTCTTCAAAATTGAAGTGGCGGATTTTCGTGAGCATTCCGAAGGAAGTCCAGTCGAACGACCGCTCCGCCAGCGAATCGGACCAATCTGTCAGCAGGACCGCCGATTTTCCGACGTTTCTCCCGCAAAATCTGCACTTCCCGAAAACTCGAAAGCCACACTCGCCGCCACACAGGCTACTCAACACAGCAGAAATACAACCCTCAGGATGTCCCGAAATGCTCGCCGCACGCAGTTCCACCTCATAACCCTGGGACGGCAGGACGGTCGGACGCGAGTAAGCGCCGCACAGGCACACTGTTTTGCAGGATCCTGACGTCCCTGCCCGTTAAAGGCACGGTTTTCAATTGGCGACAAATCGATAGTCGCCACGATTGTCTTTGGCGATCCGCTTCAGCAGCGTTTCACCGAGGTTGGAGATCAGAGCAATCGTGTTGACTCGGACATTCGCATCATTGTTCAGGCGGCGGATGTGCGCGGGGGTGTCTCCTTCGAATTCGCCATCGGTCAGCAGAAAGACGGCGTCCGGCAGATGACGGCTGGCGAACACAAAGTCCATTCCCGCCTTCACATTGGTGCCGCCTCGAGCATCGATGGTGCCGATCCAGTCTTCAATGCGCTGCAGGTTGCGGCGAGTCAGTCGGACGTAGCCGTCGGGGTTGCCTTCGGCAACATCATCAAAAAATACGATCTGAACTTCGATGTGTTCCGGCAGACTGGACAGACAGACCAACAGTTCTTCCTTGGCCCGATCCAGTCTCGGCCCGGTCATGCTGCCGGAACGATCCACGACAAAGGCAAACCGCCGCCCGGTCGCCGACAGTCCGAAAAACGTGGCTTCACCCGGAGCTGAAATCGTGAACTTTGACAGAGGATCGCCAGCCACAGCAGAATCCTGACCGCTGGTGGTGTCCGTCATCAGTTCCGCGTCCGAACCTACCGAATCCGCGTTGCTGACGGCCTGCTTCTGAGTCGCATCGGTTCCTGCGTCGGATGTGCCTGCTGCGAGGTCGCCATCCTCATTTTGTCCCTGAGAATCCGGCTGCCCGGCCTGGACTTCCGGCGGAGCATCATCAGTTGTGCCGCTGCTGCTGTCTGCCGCGGGCTGATTCTTCCGAGCCGATGATGGCTGCTGATTGTCAGCATTTCCGCTGGTTCCAGCCGCTTCGCCCGCTGCTGTTCCCGCCACAGCCTGCCCGCCTCGACCATCAGCCCCGGCGGGATCAGTCGTCAGCCACCACCACAGCCAGGCCAGCAACAGAAGCAGCAGAATTCCCAGAATGATCCCGATGATCACCTGACGTCGGGTGGAATCCTCCTTCTTCTCGGCAGGAACCAGATCCGGTGGTGTTCGCCGCGTTTCCGCAACCGCCGCATTCGCATCGGCTTCGGTCGCCTGCAGGTTCTCGTTGCCTGCCACCGCCGGCGAGGCGACCGAACGGCGCGGCTGGGATGCTGATCGCTGTGGACGAAGACCAGGAGGCGACTGCCATTCGCCGGATGGTCCCGAACGCACTTCGCCGGTCGAAGTCAGCTTTCCGGTGCTGACCAGAAAATCGAGTTCCTGCCGACTGACGGGACCTCGCACCTGACCATTCTGTTTGTAGTACCAATCTGCCATGCGAACTGATGCCTGCAGGCTGAAGGAGCGAAGGTCGAGCTGATCCGGCGAACTTTCTGCCGTGCCCGGCGCAGCAGCCGGACCGGAACTACATCAGATTCAGTCCATAAAATCGATTGGCGGTGCCGCCAAAAATTGCCTGACATTCCGTTTCACTCAGCGGCCCGACAATCTCTTTCAACGCGCTGAAGACCTGCTGATAGCTTCCCGCAAGTTCACACACCGGCCAGTCAGACCCATACATGCAGCGATCCGGGCCGAAGGCGTCCAGAGCTGTCTCCACATATGGTTTCAGGTCCGCTGGTTTCCAGTGTTTCCAGTCGGCTTCGGTGACCATGCCGGACAGTTTGCAGCAGATGTTGGGAAACGCGGCCGCGGCTTTCAGGTCGTCGATCCAGCCCGACGTCACTCCTTCGCGAATTCGAGGCTTGGCCAGATGATCGATCACCATCCGCAGTTCGGGAAGCTCCCTGGCCAGAACGGCCGCGTGCTTCAGGTGCTTCACATAAAACAACAGGTCAAACGGAACATCATACTTCTGCAGCACTTTCAGCCCACGAATCACGTTCGGCCGAACGATGAAGTCGTCATCGGGTTCATCCTGAGTAATATGTCGAATCCCGACAAAGCGCGGCTGATCCTTGAATTCCAGCAGCTGACCTTCACAGTCCGGAGACGCCAGATCGACCCAGCCGACAACTCCGGCAATGAAATCGTTCTGCTGTGCCAGCTCCAGAGCCCACTCGTTTTCCTGAGTGTTGTGTTGAGTCTGCACGAAAATCGTCTTGCTGACACCCGCCTGCTGAATCAAAGGTTTCAAATCAGTCGGCAGAAAGTCGCGGCAAATCGGCTGATGCTGCTCACTGCGCAGCCAGCCGTATTCAAAGGGAAGATCCAGCTGCCAGAAATGCTGATGAGCATCAATGATCACTTCAGTTCTCCTGTAAACTCAATGAACAGCTTCGTCCGCTTCTCTTCTTCTTCTACCGTGCAGTTGACGATCTGCACCATCTTAATCGCCGACGCCTGATGCTTTCTCTGCTCGTCCGACAGCGAGCCTCCCGAATTCAGATACTTGACGATTTCCCGAGCCTGAGGGCGAATGCGGTCGCCGAATGCCTTCCAGTCGGCGGGCGAAATCGGCCCCTGCGACATCTGTTGATATTCCTGAGCGAACGCTCGCAGCGGCGCTTCGGTATTCATTCCCAGCCCAGGCACAAAGCCCATGAACATCCCAACCACCAGCAGCACAGCAGCAATGCCGCCGCCGATCATTCCCAGGACTTTAGGTTCCGGAAGCTCAAATCCGGACCCGGAACTCTTCGACACCGGTCGCGGTGGCGGAGTATAAGCAGGCCGCGGAGCAGCAGCAGCGGCCGCGCCGAATCCCCCCGCTGAGCCCATGCCGTTCATTCCCGACATACCACCGCCGAATCCGGCTCCGGCCCCTGACGAAGGGTTCTGCCAGGACTGAGCTGCCGTGTCCGTAGCGGGCTGAGCTGCAACAGGTTCTGACGAAGGCACCGCTCCCGATTCCGAAAGCGGCTCGGGGATCGATGTCCGTGCTGCTGACGTTGGAGGTGCCTGAGCAGCCCGTTCTGATGGATCTCGAACGGCTCCGTCCTCAGTGAAGACTTCCGAGAAAATCTCCTTCAGAAATTCGTCTTCCTTCTTCGGCTTGCGCTTGGCTTTCACAGGACCCGCCGCTTTGCGAACAGCCTTTCGCCGCGTCGGAGCTTCACCGGTTGAGGCACCGGATGCCTCAGCCAAAGGCGGGGGATCCGGAGCGATGTCCGCCGGGGGCAGTGGTGGTTCATTGTCGCCGAGCGGTGTGTGGTCGGCTGTCTGCAGACGTCTGGCTGTCGTGGAACCGATTTGAGGCGTGTTGTCCTCAATGCGGGCCGAAGTCAGAATCGCAGCTGCAACTTCCGCAAAATCACCGGCTGATTCCCAGGAACCCTCCGTTCCTTCACGAACCGGATCACTGGCACTCAGTGCTCCCGATTCGGCCATGGTGACCAGTTCCCACAACGGCATCGGGCCCAGTGTCTGACCCAGAGACTGAACAAAATAGTCCGGGCCGGAATCTTCAAGATGGGGCTCAGCCGGAATCTCCTTCCCACCACCTGAACGAACATGAACCGTGTCCGCATCAGCCGACCGGCCTTCAACCAGAAACGCATCAATGCTGAGTCCTTCGGTGCGAGCGTCTGCGTTGGCCTTCGAAGGAAAACGCCAGTTCAGACAAGTCAGTCACAACGTCGCCGTCTTCAGACGCCGACCGTCCGCTGCTGCCGCCACGGAACAGCTGCGGCCATCGACGCTGCGAACTGTCCCCCCATCAGCCGTCAGAGTCCTGTCCTCCACCAGCTGCGCCTGTCGACTTCCACCGGCCCGAACTCTTCGCCGAATACTTCGGTAAAACCAACCAGACATGCCCCAACCTTCGGCCAGTAAATCACTTCAAAAGGCGGCAGCTCGCTGGATACACCACTGACGGACCACTGTACCTGAGATCCCCGGCACAAATCATGCATTTTCAACCCACCCGCTCCGTCGCCCCTCGGAATCTCCCCCGACCTCGAATCGTTCAGCAAAACCCTGGTTCCGGCAACCAATCCTGCGTAGCCATCACACCCGGAGATGGCGTTCTGCCCTGGTGGGACGCCACCAGGCAATCAGGACACCTACGTAGCCATCACACTGTGTGATGAGACCCACCAACAATCAACAATCCCCTCACATCCCATCCGCCGGACTCTTTACGGTCAGCCCGGGCTTGTTCATCACGTGCAGATAAATCATCGTTGTTCGCACGTCCTGGTGATCCAGAAGTTCCTGCACCGTGCGGATATCCGCTCCGCCTTCCAGCAGATGAGTCGCAAAACTGTGGCGCAGGGAATGAGGCACCGCGTTTTTTGCAAGCCCCACCCGATCCACTGCTGTCTTGAAATAGTCCGCAAAGAAATCCTCCCCGACGTGATGCCGACGCCGCTCGCAGCCTCGATGATCACTTGCCAGGCGAGTTGAAGGGAACATCCACTGCCACCCAAACTCGCTGCTCTCAAACGTCTTGATCTCCGCTTCGCCAAACGCCTGCAGATTCTCCGAGTCGCAGTGGCGAATGAATCGCATAGGCGAATGGTCAGTTGGTTCGTACCGTTTCGTCGTGGAAGGTGTCACGAGCCCGGAGCCCTTTCGTGGTCAGCCACGGGACGTTTCAAACAGCAGATGGCGTTGCGTCTGAATCCATGACGGCTGAATCGCTGCCGAATCTCACTTTCCCGTGTCACACCCCCAATTTGGTTGAAGACAGCATTGGTCGAGGACAGCACTTGTGCAGATGTGCTCAGGGCCGAAGGTCCGGCACAACCTCTGCCGGGGTCGTCAGGCCCCGGAGGGATGAAATCAGCGGGCTGGAGACCCGGAAGGGCCGCGCCACCATTTGCCAGGTCGGCCTTCGACGTCGGCGGCCTTGAAAGGCGGGTGCATTCTCGCCGGTGGCTGACGCCACCGGCAGAGGCTGTCTCGGCCCTTCGGGCCTGGATCGCAGGTGTGCCTGACTCGAACCCGGGAGGCGGGCCAGTCCGTCCGGACCGTGTCGTCGAGAATGAAGTCGCGAATCCCTGCCTGCGACTCTCTGGATCGTCAGTTACGGGATCATTGAATTGGCCGATCGCCATAATCCAGCCAATGTAAGCTCGCTCCGTCTCCAACGCTTTGTGTCGCAGCCGCAACTCTCGACGCATCTGCTGCACCAGCGGTGGCTCCTTCGGATCAATGATTCCGGCAATCTGCTGCTCAGAAAAGGGGGCAGGATCCAATAGTGCGCAGCACCCTTCGGGCCATTTGGCGATTGGTTCCTGACCCCTTCTCTGAACTCGGCCCCCCGGAACTTCGCTCACCCTCCGCCAGTCGCCCAAGGATCGTCTTCATGTGCTTGAAGCAGGGTTCGGCAGTCCCCAGCACCAGATCCCGATACGCCTCGACAGCCCGCACGCCCTGCAGTCGCTGCTATGCGGGAGTCCCGGATCTCAGCAGCGACCTGGAAAAATCGACAACCAGTGGCTCAGTTACGGGAAGTCGCCCATGGTCCAATGTCTTCCTGCCGAATATCGAGCCACCCACTTTGGGAACCACGTCTTGTCGTTCTTTCCGTAAGCTAATTCCTGCAGACGCTGTCGAAAAACTGCCAAACTCATCAGACCCCCCATTTACAAACAGCCAGCCGCCCTGTAGCCTGCGATCTTGCGTCTTATCAGGGTTTCAAATCGCGTGACTGCAGTAAAGTCCACACCGGAATAAGATTCAACCGCCACCGAGATAAAACCGCTGATATGAACCTTATCCCGGTTTGTTGCCGGGTTAATTAATGAAGTTATGCGGTAAGCATCGAGATCTGGCATCCAGCCTCAACCTTGTTCGCAACGAAGCGTGAGTGAGCCCTACCCAACATTTGACGCCGCCTTGGAGCAATTCCGATCGTTCTTGGCGGATAATAAGCAATCCACAGACATCCAATGGGTATTCCGCGATCACGTTTACGCTGACCGCGACACGTTTTACATCGCAGCCACGAATCTCGAGTCGAACACGAAGTTTGCCGCTCGAGCATTTCACGCAGGGACAACCAAAGATCAAGTTGCCGTAAAGGCGATCGCCTGCTTTCCCAATACAACCGTCGCCACAGTTTGGTATCCGCTGACAGAGCAACACCGTCCGCAAGGTTGGGAGCAAGGGCTTCGGTACTCAATCGCAAAGCCCCTGCAGCGTGCTGTCCATGTCACGGGCAGTTGGCAATGGCTCTTTCGCAAGTTTAGCCCGGCGTGCCGCAGATATCACCGGTTCGCAGGTGACTCCATTCTCAGCAGGCAAGAAATACAATCGACAATCGATCCACAA
>JAWKTY010000011.1:0-220942 GCA_041398865.1 Planctomycetaceae bacterium | reverse complement strand
TCCGGCTCTTTCCCGGCCGAAACATGCACTCGAATGTGCGAGCCGGAGAGCGGCATTGATGGTTTTCCAATTCCGTCTTCCTGTCGGGTTTACCATCTGCCATCAGGTGCCGGGGGAGGACAGGATGGCGTTCATGTTTTTCTTGTAGCCTTCGACTCCTGGCTGGCCGTAGGGGTTGGTGCCGACCAGGCGGCCTTCGACGACTGTGGCCAGCATCAGCATCTGGAACAGTTGGCCGATAACATGAGCGTTGATGGTCGGAAGTTTCAGGTCTGTTGTGGGGCGATTGTCGTCGGCATAGGCCTGATTGGTTCCGTCGATCGCGGCCTGCAGAATTCGAGGCAGCTCGTAGCCCGCGAAGCGATTCAGCGAATCATGGTCATCGCTGCGGGACGGAACCGTCAGAGGACGGCCCGTGCATTTTCCCGGCAGCAGATTGGTGATCAGCTTGTCTCGACGTCCTTCCTGATGCTGCTGGCCTCGGCTGTGCAGGTCGCGAGTATTCACGACCGTCAGCGGGGTGGCACCGCGTTCGTGTTTGCCGAGACTTTCCGACAGCAGCTGATCGTACCACAGACCCACGGCTTCCAGTCGACTGCCCCAGGTCGACAGCAGTCGAATGGTCAGCCCCTGATCCACTTCGAACGCATGTCCGACAGCCGTGTAATCCAGCACCGCGTTGCGACCGTAGTCGGCGCTGCGGAAGTGGTCCGTCATGTCGGCGGCTCCCTGCAGCAGAGCTCGAATATCCATCCCCGCGACCGCTGCCGGAAGCAGTCCGACGGCGGTCAGTACACTGAACCGTCCTCCGATGCCATCGGGGATTGAAAAGATATCCTCGAACTGAGCTTCATTGGCGAGATCCCGCAGACGCCCCGTATCCCCGGTGACCGGGACGATCAGCTGACGAGCATCATCGGCGAAGTGCTGTTCGATCAGCTGACGGAAATTTCGGAAGGCCACAGCGGTTTCCAGAGTTCCTCCGGACTTGCTGATCACGATCACCGCTGTTCGAGCTTCCGGAGACGATCTGTCGCCGGATTTGGCTCGAGCCTCAAGCAGATTCAGCAGAGCTCGCTGGTTGTCCGTATCGACATTCCATCCGTCAAAATAAATGCGGGGAATCCCGGAACGCTCGCCACGGGTCAGTTCGTTGTGAAACGGATTGTTCAGAGCTTCGAACATCGCTCGCATGCCCATGTACGAACCGCCAATTCCCAGTACAATGACGGAATCGGCTGTTTCTCGCAGCCGGGCGGCGCAGCGTTCAATCCTTGCCACCAGGCTGTTGTCACCGTTGGTTTTCAGGTCCAGCAGCAGTTCTTCCGGCCACTGGATGAACCCGGCGTCCAGTGGGTCTTTTTCTGCCGGAACCTTCGCTCCGCTCTGCCACAGTTCGACATCGCTGAGCGTTTCGTCGCGAGCGGCTTCCAGCGCAGTCTTCAGCGAAGCCAGTCGGCCGGCATCCAGATAACCAACCGCCGCAGATGGATCATAAGTCAGCAGTGTACTCATCCCGCGATACCTCCATTTCGCCCACCACCGGCGGGCTCACATTTCATTCGAACTAACGCCAGGAAACGCCTCGCGTCTCGCGGCAGCCGGTGTTGTAGCGGAATCCAGTCAACCCTGCGACTGTTGAGTCAATGGGTACTGAACCGGAACGAAGACGAGGAAATCTTCGAACTGTTGGTTGCGAGAACGGCTTCAGGCGACTTTGTGCAAACGGACGGTCTGCGGTTCGTTCCGGTCACCACCGATAGGCCACCACAGCATTCTGCTCGCGAATGAACACCTGCCGATCGGCTGCGGCAATGTGCCCCCATGTCGGGGACTCACTGATGTGGCGACTGCTCAGTTTTCGAAATTCATCTGGTGTCAGTTCAAGATGCAGCACATCACCACGTTCATCCAGGACCAGTGCCTGACGCCCGTTCACAACCATGCTCCAGTACTTTCCGAATGGCGTTGATGTCCATACCGTCTCCCCGGTCTCCAGATCGAGACAGGTCATGCGCTGATTTCTGAGATGCAGATAGATTTTTCCATCAACAACCACCGGCGACGACATGTAGGCCTCGACCTTGTTCTCCCAGACTTTCTGAACCATGTACCCGCCGTCATCCTCTTCCTTGATTTCGAAGAGAAATGATCCACCGCCGTAGCTGCTGGTAAAGATGCGATGACCGACGACGACAGGCGTGAGAATGTTCATTCCTCGAAACGCGGGAACATCGACAGACCAGAGTTCATCGCCGGTTTCGGGAGAAACCCCGCACATTTTGGCCCGCGTCAGAACGATGAGCTGTTCCCGGCCATGAATTTCAGCAATCACCGGCGACGAAAAAGCTCCCCCCATCATTCCCCCGGTTTCCGAAAGAGCTCGCCAAATCATCTCTCCGTTTACCACCGAAAGTTTCACCAGACCGGCTGCGACCTGAACGTAAACGAAATCATTCCAAACCACTGGCGAACAAACAAAACCGAACGACTGATTCTCAGTTTCAAACTGTTTACGGAAGTCGAATCGCCACAGCTCTGAACCATCTTCGACACTCAGGCATACCAGAACGTCTTCCATACTGGCGACAATCAGACGGTCACGAGCAAGCACCGGCGTCGATCGAATCCAGCTGCCATTGGCTGCCGCGAAAAACGGGACGGACATCTTCGCCGTCCATTCTTTCTTCCAGACTTCCCCACCGGTGTTTCGATCAAGTGCCCGCACAATCTCTTTTCCATCAGTCGATTCCGTAACAAAGAGACGTTCTTCTGAGACGATTGGCCCCGAATACCCGTCTCCCAGCGGAACCCGAAACTCCTCTGTCAGCTGCCCCGTAAATTCCGCCGGCCATTCACGCTGACTGATCAGACAGTCACGATTCGGGCCTCGCCACTGCGGCCAGAGTTCGGAGGCCGAAACGCCTTCGGACCCTGCGATCAACAGCAGATTCAGACACAGCACCTGAGCAAGCTTCATCGCAGCAACCCCTGAGACTTTGTGCTAAGAACGACACACCGGACGGCAACTCTGAAGTTCATAGACAGGGGGTCGAGCCAGTCAACCTTCATTTCGGGAGAAGCTTTTCAGGTGGCTCACCAAACAGGGCGAGGTCCTTAGCAACACCCGCGTTTCTGAAACCCGAACTCGGTGAATGTCCGTTTGTTCCTGCGATCAGGCTTCACCACTGACAAAGTGCCCACTGCGGCCGCCGCTTTTTTCCAGCAGGCGAATGCTGCGGACTTCCATCGTGCGGTCGATGGCTTTGCACATGTCGTAAACCGTGAGTGCGGCGATGCTGACGGCCGTCATCGCTTCCATTTCGACGCCGGTTCGAGCCTGCACGGTGACTCGGCTTTGAATGCGAAGTGTCTGCCCATCGACAATGTCAAAGCTGATCTCGGCCGAATCCAGGCCCAGTGAATGGCACAGAGGGATCAGCTCATCCGTGCGCTTGGTGGCCATGATGCCCGCCAGCCGAGCCACTTCCAGAACGTCACCCTTGGCTGCGGAACGATTCTGAATCACGGTCAGAGTTTCCGGCTGCATCACCACCAGAGCTTCAGCCCTGGCCAGGCGTTCGGTAACAGACTTCAGCCCCACGTCGACCATGCGACTGGCGCCGGATGGATCGAAGTGAGTCAGTCCGCCGGATTGCTGATCTCCGGACTCAGAATCAGACTCACCCGAGAGTTCATTCGGGACGTGAGTCGTGCCTGGTTTCGGTTTTTCGGACAACGAACTGCCTTCCCGGTCACCGTTTCGATCAGTTGTTGTCCGTGCGAACGCGAACCTGCAGAGCTCCGAGCATCTGAGTAATTCGCTCTTCCTTCTGGTTAATAAAGAAGACGTTTTCCAGCACGATCGCCCGTCGCTCCTGACTCGGGTGCAGAATCAGTCGTCCGGAACGCAGCAGCAGATACTCGAATATGTCGTTGATTTCTTTGTCGATACGCAGGTTCGGGGCTGAAAACCGCTCCAGATCGCTCAGCACACCATGATGGTGGAGCAGTTCGTTTCCGCGAACTTCCCAGTAGTCGAACCGACGGCTGATCATCACACAGACATACATCCCCAGCATCAGCAGAATGTACAGCATGTAAAACATTGCGTTGCACTTCGGCTGGACCGAATTGATGAACCGGGACACACCGCCGATCAGGTTGGGATTCAGCCGGAATAATGTCCACAGTCCGATGAAGACGGCAACCCCGGCAAAGAACCATGTCAGCGATGTGGTGCGAGGAAAATCGAAGGCAATCACAACCAGGTTCACGGCAAAGACCGTCAGAAAGATTCTGGCCGGAATCGTGGCATAGTCAGCCGAGGGGTCGTTGCCCTTGGCATACATGAAGATCGCGCCAAAGATCGCCACAAGCAGTGTCGGATACAGAAAGACGATTTTCGGATACGACACCAGAAGAACAGACCCGGGCCCGCCCTGATCGCTGTCTTTTGCTGAGGAAGAACTGGGGGCTGTCAATTCGTTTTCTTCGGCCATCGGAACAGGTTCCTGTCGTTTGCAGAACGGTGATGTTTCAGCGTCATCAGAGAGATTTTGCGTGCCGACCGCAGCGGACCTGAGTCGGGAACCGCTCAAGTCTACCCGCCGGCGCACGGGGAATCCAGAGTCCGACAAAGAGCGTTTCTGAGCGTGGGATCGAATCGGGCCTCGCTCACGAACCGTCGGACTGTTCTCGCCAGTAACTTCGAATCAGATTCAGTTTTCTTTCGACCTTTCGTTCCGAACACCGGGCATATTCGGAAATTTCCTGATTGGTGTGCCCGAAGAGTCTCAGCACGGCGAAGGATCTGAGATCGTCCGGCAGCAGTTCCAGCAGTTCGTCACACATCAGGTCAAATTCATGAGCCGGAACCTGATGAAACAGCCGAGATGCTCGAAGCGGCTGGCCGTCGCTGTCGATCAGCTGACTGACCGGCGTCACCTTCCCGCCGCCACGTTTCTGAGCTCGTTCGCGGCGAAGTTTCTGCTGAGCCTTACGGATGGTGATGGTGGCCAGCAGTTTCCACAGACTGTTTCGATCAACAACAGATTCCAGACCGCTTCGGGCAATCTGCTGCCAGAAGGCCATGAAGGCGCTTTGCGCGGCGTCTTCAGCATCATCACTGCGATGCGGAAGATGATTCAGCGTCGTCCGGGCGACTCGGACCAGTCGCGGAAAGTATCGTCGCCAGAGAGTGGTCGCCGCTGATTCGGACTGTTCCCGGAACTGACTCAGAATCAGCGAAACAGATCCGGTGCCGGCACCTTCGTGGTTCATGGTTCATCGTCTATGAATCGGGAGTTCCGGGTCTCTGTCCATGAACTGTCGCGATCAGACGGCGACGACCGCCGCGATTGCGATGTTCACACAGATAGATGCCCTGCCACGTTCCGATCAGCAGTCGACCTTCCGCGATGGGAATGGTCAGGGATGTGTCTGTGAGCGCTGCCTTCACATGAGCCGGCATGTCATCAGGACCTTCACAGGTATGGACATATGGCCAGGATTCAGGAGCAAGCCGGTTCAGTGCCATGTTCATGTCGGTCAGGACATCAGGATCGGCGTTCTCGTTGATCGTGAGTGATGCCGACGTATGGCGAAGGAAAACGTGCAGCAGGCCAATCCGAAATTCCCGGAGCTCGGGCAGTTCCTTCAGGATCAGATCCGTGACCAGATGACAGCCGCGACTCAGTTCCGGCAGGAGAATTTCTTTCTGCAGCCATTCGGACACAACTTCATCCTTCGTTCTTCGCGGACCAGAGATATCAGTCGGGATCAGCAGGGCCGAAACCGTTCCCGAATTGTTTCATGGTAGTGCATTCTTGCGGCGACAAAAGCAGATTGAAGCGATTGGGATTGGCGATTCTTTAATCACGAAACGATCGGAAGTCGGCGGTTTTGGATCGCGATCCGGTCGATTGGGCGACCATATTGCCCGTCGGGCGTGCTGGCGTTTTGTCGGAAATTCATATGATCTGTTCGATCTTTTCGTGGAAATCTGCCAGGCTTCCGCCTCACAGGCTGTGTACGATGACCACATAATTGAAACCTTCGAACAGTTCAGGTCAGACCACGAATGAATCTCAGGGATCAGGTGATTCTGATCACCGGCGCTTCTGCCGGGATCGGCGAAGTGCTGGCACGACGGCTGGCCCGCGAGGGAGTCCGGCTTGTTCTGGCAGCTCGGTCACTGGACAAACTCAATCGGCTGTCCGAGGAACTCGGACAGCTGGGATGTCGAAGTCTGGCGGTGCGAGCTGACGTGTCTGACCCCAATGATCTGCAGGAACTTGTCGATGCCGCAAAGCAGCAGTTCGGTCGCATTGACGTGCTGATCAACAATGCCGGAGTGGAATGTTTTCGGCACTTCGAAAACATTGACACCGAAGACGTTCTGCAAACCATTGAAACCAACCTGACCGGAGCCATTCTGCTCACTCGACTGGTCGTGCCCCTGATGCTGGAGCAAAAATCCGGCTGCATCGTCAATATGGCCTCGACGGCCGGAAAACACTGTCCGCCGTTCGGCTGTGTCTATGGTGCCACCAAAGCAGCTCTGATCGGGTTTACTCAGGGACTGCGGGGTGAGTTCCTGGATCGTGGCATTCGATCGACCGCCATCTGTCCGGGCTTCACCACAAACGGAGGGGTTTATGACCGAGCCGTTCAGGCGACCGGAAAGAAAACTTCGCTGGCTCTGGGCGGCACTTCGGCGGACGCAGTGGCTTCGGCTGTGCTGAAGGCGATTCGCAGCGGCCCACCGGAACTGGTGGTCAACTGGCCACCTGTCAGACCGGCGATGGTACTGAGGGAAATCTTTCCCAGGCTGGGCGAGCTCCTGGCGACTGCGGTGTCCAGGAAGTTTGTCCGCCGCGCTGCCGACGCTGCCGATGCGTCCCGGAACGGGCATTGACACCGGGCCGCCGCCGACAGTGGTGTGAGTCTGGGCAGCTTTCGTGGAAATTCCGAATCGCAGTGGTCGGAAGGTGATCAACGACTCCGGCGTGCGATATTGCTCTGGAAAGTCAACTTTGCGACACTCTGCGCAGACGGACTGGAAAATGGTCCGTAAGCTGATTGCCAAGAACGACTTCCGTTGGATTGAACTTTCTGGAACGTCCTGATTGGCGGGATAGACTGCACATCAGGGCCGCTCGGTGACGTCGGCTGATCAAATGGCTGCCGGCGAACAGCGAATTCTCAGTGTCCGCGGCTCGAAGAATTTCCCGACAGAGCTCTGAAGAAACGAACATGACAGAACCGCCTGGAACACCCGAAGACAACCTGCGTCGCGTGCGTGAGAAGGTCATGCAGCTGGCTCGGGAAATCGAGCAGATGTCCGGTGAGAATATTCCGCCGACGACCTACTTTCCTGAATTTCTGACGCGCGTTGTCGCGGCTATTGGAGCCCGCGCCGGAGCGGTCTGGGTGCTGGCCGAAGGCGGACGTCTGCAGCTGGCTGCCGAAGTCAATCTGCAGGAAACCCGACTCCGCGAAATTCCCGGAGCGGCTCAGAAAAACGAAAAGCTGCTGATCGATGTTCTGCAGACCGGTGAAGCCAAAACCATTACTCACGGTCAGGGCGTCGAGCTTCCCACCGAACACATTATGGTTCTGTCAGCACTGCACAGAGAAAAGGAATGCGTCGGTGTCGTGCAGCTGTTTCAGCGAACGGATGTTCCGGAAAAAGCCCGTTCCGGCTACATGCAGTTTCTGGAACAGATGTGCGGCTATGCGTCCCGCTACATCGAAGGCAAACGCCGCAACGCTCCAATGTCCGATGACCTGAAGAGCAAATTCTGGACAGACTTCGAACAGTTTACTCTGCGCATTCAGCGGTCGCTGGAAGAACAGGAAGTGGCGGATGCTTCGGCCAGTGACGGACGACCTCTCCTGGGGTGTGACCGCCTGAGCATCGTGACCAAAAAGGGCAGCAGCGTGAAAGTGCGGGCTGTCAGCGGACAGTCGACAGTGAATCCGCGTGCCAACCTGGTGGTGGCAATGCAGAAACTGGCTCGGCGAATTGTCGCGTCCGGTGAAACACTGCTGTATGCCGGGAAAATTGAAGGACTGGCTCCGCAGATTGAAAAGCCGCTGGCCAACTTCGTCCAGGAAAGCGGCAGCCGCATGATCATGATGGTGCCGTTGTTTCAGAATGACGTTCTGGTGCGTGAACAGGGCGAAGACGCCGAACGCAAACGCAAAACAAAACGCCCCAAAGCCATCGGATGCCTGGTGATCGAGCAGGTTGCGGAATCCGAACCGGCTCCGGAACTGGAGCGTCGAGCGGAACTGCTGGCCGATCACATTGGCGCTTCGCTGTGGAACGCTCGGCAGCACGGTCGCATCTTCGGACGCTCAATCTTCAAATTCATGGGCACGGTCCTGGAATGGTTTCAGGGAAAAAAACTGGCCATCACGACCGCAGTTCTGCTGGCTGTCGGCGGAGTGATTGCGGCCGGAGCTCTGGTGAAAATGCAGTACCCCGTGGAAGCCAACGGCAAGCTGATGCCGGTGGAACAGCACGCCGTGTTCGCTCAGTGGGACGGAACGATCGAACGCGTTCTGGTTCAGCCGGATGAACGTGGCGAATACCGAGTCGCCGCCGGACAGGATCTGCTGTTGCTGACCAACGACGAACTGGAAGAAGAAATCGTCGCCGCTCAGGCGGAACTGGAAAAACAGATTCAGCTGGAAGACACCACGACTCGGACCAGAAACGCAGTTCCTCGAACCGAATTTGAACAGCGGCATCAGCTGGAGATTAAGCTGATCACGATTCAGGCCGATCTGGAAATTGCGAAGGCTCAGTTGAAGAAGCTTCTCGACCGCAAACACGACAAGCTGATCGTGAGAGCTCCTGCGGCGGGGGTCATTGCCGACTTTCAGCGAATGGAAATTCTGCTGCATCGCCCTGTGCGGGCCGGTGATCATCTCTTTGACATCATGAACGATGATCCGGATGCCGCCTGGCATATGGAACTGCTGGTGGAAGAAAAACGCATGGGCCACATCAGCAAGGCGATTGAAGAACGAAAAACCAAAGCCGGCGGGTCGGCGGAACTTCAGGGACTACTGGACGGCCAGTTCACCATCGTCAGTCATCCGGACACAAAGTTTGACTGTACGCTGACAACCATCGCCACACGATCCACGATCGACTCGGAACTCGGAACAGCTTTCGAACTGTTCGCAGATGCCAAAGACGATGCGGTCCTTCCGACAAAACGCATCGGGACGGAAGTCACAGTGCGACTGTTCTGCGGCGAATGCAGTCTGGCCTACTGGTGCTTCGGCGACGTGGTGGAATTCGTGCAGCGTCAGTTGTGGTGGTTCTGATTCATGGCAGACTTCGGCGTCATCATTCCCGCTGCCGGTGCCAGCACCCGGTTTCAGGGATTCTCGTCCAAAAAGCCGTTCGTGGAACTCAAAGGGCGGCCGATCTGGCTGCGGACGGTTGAGCACTTTGTGAACCGACCGGACGTCTCCGAAGTCGTACTGGTCCTGGCCGCTGACGATGTGGACGAATTCCGTCAGCGATTCAAAGCCAACCTGGCTTTTCTGTCGCTGACGATCGTGACCGGCGGGGCAACCCGAGCGGAAAGTGTTCGCAACGGACTGCGGGCTCTGCAAAAACCGTGTGACTTTGTGGCCGTTCACGATGCTGCCCGGCCCCTGCTGACCAAAGCCTGGGTGAACCAGATCTTCTCCGCCGCCGAAGCCAGACACGCCGTGATACCCGCAGTCCCGGTCAGCAGCACGGTGAAGTCGGTTGCAGAAGATGGTCGGATTCTGAAGACCGTCGACCGGACCACACTCATGCTGGCTCAGACGCCTCAGATTTTCCGGCGGACACTGCTGGAAACGGCCTATGAACAGGTCGCTGCCGCGGAGGAGTTCACAGACGAAGCTTCGCTGGTGGAAGCTTCCGGAGTTCCGGTTTATGCCGTGAACGCCTGGCCCATGAATATCAAGATCACCACCAAAGATGATTTTCACATGGCCGAAGCCCTCCTGGCCGCGCTGCCCAACGAAGGCGGACTGGCCAGCCTGTTGTGAAAGATCCTGGCAAGCGCACCGGCGTCAGCCGAGGCTGTCCCGGCAATCGTGACGCATGTCGTCTCAGCAAAGCAACCCCCGCAGAACTTCTGAACTCCTCACGGCAAGGGCCGACGCCCTCCGCTCGCCTGCACTGACCGCGCGAGTTCACTCACATCGCTCCGTTCGCGATCCTGCATTGGCTGACATTTCCGGCTGTTCGGGATTTTTTCAGAAACCTGTTTCCGTCCGTCGATAGTTCCCGCCTGAGGATTTTCACAAGTCATCCCTGTTGTGAAAAACAACTGAGATCAGCTTTGAGAATCCACAGAACAAATTCTTTTCAAGCCCTCATGGCAGGATAGGATTGTCGGCGAGATTCGCGAGGAATCCCGAGACCGCCGAAGTCAGTATCCGGTGGCAAGCCGGGAAATTATCTGGAGGAACGACAGACGCATCTGACCGGGCTTCAGCTGTCTGTCATTGTTGACTCGTCAGGAGAACGACCGCACCGTATATCGATGGTTGACGTTTTCTTAACCTTCAATGGAACGCTTTACGAGCTGGACCATTGACCGCTCGCCGGAACCGCTCTGTTCCGGTGAATCTCCCCGCATCTTAAGCAGCCACTGAACGCCCACGGTCGGCGGCTCGAAGCGAAAGCCAGTGCCTCGCCGGTTCGCTGATTTTCGCATCGAGCTGCCAGGTCGACGGCACCGGCCCGCCTCCTGATCCATTCACGTTCGAATCGCCTGGGTCGCATTCCGCAGCAACGGACCGACAGGAACCGAATACCGTGACTGAGTCAGACGAACGCCAAAGCTGGTGATCTGTCCCACCTGCATTGGCTCAGAAACTGCATCAGAGCTGTCTGTGACCGGACGAAAATCCGGCAACAACAGTTCCCCGACTGTCTTTCGGATGGGCATCACGGGAACTACCTGAATTTGTAATTGCAACATTCGGCGAGAAAGAAATTTCAAACGTGAAGATTCTGAAAATCAAAGATCTGACGGGGCCCAACGTGTGGGCAAATTTCCCGGTGCTTGAAGTCTGGGTTGATCTGGAAACATTCGAACAGCGGCCATCGGATCTGCTGCCCGGCTTCAATGAACGTCTGATGGCCTGGCTGCCGACGATGATCGAGCACCGCTGCAGCGAAGGTGTTCGAGGCGGCTTCTTCGAGCGGCTTCGCCGGGGAACATGGCTGGGGCATATTCTGGAACACACAACTCTGGAACTGCAGTCGCTGGCCGGTCACGTCGTGGGTTTCGGTCGAGCTCGCGAAACATCCACCAGCGGCGTGTATCGCGTGGCCATCGAATACCGAAACGCCACCGTCGCCAAAGCCGCCGTCGACGCCGCGTTCCGCCTGCTGATGGCCGCGGTAGACAATACTCCGTTTGACGTGCTATCCGAAGTCAACCGACTGCGGGATCTGGCGGATGATGTCTGTCTGGGCCCGAGTACTCAGGCGATCGTCGACGCTGCCGAACGTCGCGGTATTCCCTGGCGTCGACTGACGGAAGGCAATCTGATTCGGTTTGGTCAGGGCTGCCGACAGCGAAAAATTCAGGCCGCCGAAACCGATACCACCGGCGCCATCGCGGAATCCATTGCTCAGGACAAGGAACTGACTCGACGCCTTCTGGGAGAAATCGGACTTCCGGTGCCCGAAGGTGAACCCGTGACAACTCTGGAACAGGCACTCAGCGAAGCTGACGACATCGGTGGTGCTGTTGTCATCAAGCCTCAGGACGGAAACCAGGGCCGAGGCGTTGCGACGAATCTGACAACCAAAGAACAGATCACTCAAGCCTTCCACGCAGCCAAACAGGAAAGCGATTCCATTCTGGTGGAGAAGTTTATTCCCGGAGACGACTACCGACTGCTGGTGGTCGGATCGAAACTGGTCGCTGCGGCTCGACGCGAACCGGCTCACGTCGTTGGCGACGGAAAGCAGACCATCGAACAGCTGGTCGCCCTTGTGAACAGTGATCCTCGCCGAGGAGCCGGGCATTCGTCTTCCCTGACCCGACTGAAGTTCGACGACATCTCTCTGGCCGTTCTGGCGGATCAGGGGATGGACAGGAACAGCATTCCGGCCGACGGTCAGAAGGTTCTGCTGCGACGCAACGCCAACCTCAGCACCGGCGGCACGGCCAACGACATCACCGCGGAAGTTCACCCGGAATTTGCCGCTCGAGCCGTAGAAGCTGCTCAGGTGGTCGGGCTTGAGATCGCCGGCATCGACATTGTTGCCCGTGACCATCGTCTGCCTCTGGATGCGTCCAACGGTGCGATTATTGAAGTGAATGCGGCCCCAGGACTGCGGATGCATCTGAATCCATCAGCTGGTGAACCCCAGCCGGTCGGCGACGCGATCATGGATTTGCTGTTCCCCGGAAATCAGACCGGACGAATTCCGACCGTCGCCGTAACCGGAGTCAACGGCAAGACCACAGTCACCCGACTGATCGCGCATATTCTGCGAAGTGACGGGCGAATGGTGGGCATGACCTGCACGGACGGCATCTGGCTGGGTGATCGTCGGATCGATAACGGCGACTGCAGCGGTCCGCGCAGTGCTCAGGCCGTTCTGGCTCATCCGCATCTGCAGGCCGCCGTTCTGGAAACAGCTCGCGGCGGAATTCTGCGAGCCGGACTGGGATTCGATCGCTGCGATGTCGCGGTGGTGACGAACATCGGAGAGGGCGATCATCTGGGACTCGACGGAATCGACACCCTGGAAAAACTGGCTCTGGTCAAACGCACGATCGTCGACGTGGTTCTTCCGACCGGAACCGGCATTCTGAACGCTGCCGATCCGCTGGTTGCCGACATGGCGCCGAAGTGCCCGGGCCGAGTCCTGATGTTTGCCGTCGAAGAAGATCATCCGCGTCTGGCCGCTCATCGTGAAACCGGCGGCTCTGTGATCTTTGTTCGCGACGGCCGAATCGTGCTCATCAGCCAGGGACAGGAAACCGTGATCGATGATCTGAAAAACATTCCGATCACCGTGGGCGGATCTGTCCGGTTTCAGGTCGAAAACGTGCTCGCCGCCGCAGCCGCCGGATGGTCGCTCGGACTTCCCCTGGCTCAGATTCATCTGGGACTGCAGACCTTCCTGCCGGACCTGAAGCATTCCCCCGGACGATTCAACGTGCTGCGTTCACGGTGCTGGTGGTCGTTGACTACGGCCACAGCCCTTCGGCCACCTGGATGCTCTGATCCAGGCCGTGGCTCCTCTGCCCGGAAACCGCCGCAGTGTCGTGTATTCGACCGCCGGCGACCGCCAGAACTGCGATATTGAACGACAGGGCGAACTGCTTGGTAATTCGTTTGACGAAGTGTTTGTCTACGAAGGACACTACAAACGCGGCCGAGCTGACGGAGAAACCATTGCTCTGTTCGAAGCCGGGCTGAAGCGAGGCAGTCGAGTCAGTCGGATTGTTCCGATTGAGGGAGCTCTGAATGCCTGCGAAGCCGCACTGAAGAATCTGCGACCTGGTGATCTGCTGCTGATGCAGGCTGACCAGGTCGATGAAACTCTGGAGTTTCTCGATCACTTCCTGAACCAGCCGGACAACACCCCCGATGAGGGCAACAGGCCGAATCCTTCGACCAGCGAAACCGCAGTCACGGTTCCGGAAGAGATTTCCGTGATGACATCTGCTTTTACGGGAGCGGCTGCTGACTGTTCAGGCCCGCACGTTCGCGACGCCGTTCCTCAACAGTCAGTGGGCACAATATGAGCGAATCTGAATCAACAACGCCACCGCCGACAGCGCCCGCCCCTGCGCTTCGTCCCCTGTGGCGTCTGTTGAGTTTCGCCCGGGAGCGCTGGAAACAGATTCTGCTGGGAGCCGTCCTGTCCGTGCTGGCCACCGGCGCCTCTCTGATTCCGCCCTATCTGACCATGCCGCTGCTGGATGATGTGCTGATTCCGTTTCAGAACGGAGATACCTCAAGACGCCATCTGGTCACGTGGTATCTTTCCGGTCTGGGTCTGGCCGCCATCGCCTCCTGGCTGCTCGCGTGGGCTCGCACATGGATGCTGGCATGGACGGCCGAACGCATCGTCGCCGACCTGCGAAACCGCACCTATGCCCATCTGCAGACACTGTCGATGGACTTTTTCTCGCAGTACCGCACCGGCGATCTGATCGCTCGCATCAGCACCGACGCCGACCGGCTCAGCACCTTTCTGTCACTGCATGTCATCGACTTTGTTGCCGACGTGCTGCTGGGCATCATGAGTGCCTGCGTGCTGATCAGTATCGACCCGACCCTGGCCATCGTCACACTGCTGCCGCTGCCCTTCATCGCATGGTTTGTGCAGAGAACCCGCAACCATCTGCGTGATCGCTTCTCGGTCGGCAACCAGGCAATGAGTGCACTGACCAGCGTTCTGGCCGATACCATTCCCGGCATTCGAGTCGTCAAGGCGTTTGCTCAGGAGCACCGCGAAATTCAGCGATTCGAAGGAGCCAGCAACGATGTCGTCCACGCCAACGATCAGGTCAATCGCACCTGGTCATTCTTCGGGCCGGTTGTCGCTCTGGCCACCGACGTCGGTCTGCTGGTGGTGTGGGTATTCGGAGTCCAGGCCGTCTTTCAGCAGCGAATCACGGTCGGCGTCCTGACCGCATTTGTGGCCTACATCGGGCGGTTCTATTCGCGACTGGATTCGATGAGTCGCATGGCCGCAGCGACTCAGCGAGCAGCAGTGAGTGCCTCACGGCTGTTCGAGATCCTGGACCGCTGTACCGCCGTCCCGGAACCTGCGAAACCGGTTCCACTGCCCGCCGTCAAAGGCGAAATCGAAGTCGATCATGTCAGCTTTGGCTTTGGTTCACGACCGATTCTCAATGGCGTCAGTCTGAAGATTCGTCCCGGTGAACTGATCGGACTGGTCGGTCCCAGCGGAGCCGGCAAGACAACTCTGGTGAATCTGATCTGCCGGTTCTTTGACCCTTCTGAAGGAACCGTTCGAGTCGAAGGGATTGACGTCCGGGAACTCAGAAAACGAGACCTGCGACGCAACATCGGCCTGGTGCTGCAGGATCCGTTTCTGTTCTTCGGAACCGTTGCCGAAAACATTGCCTACGGTCGGCCAGAAGCGTCACGGGAAGAAATTATCGCCGCTGCCAAAGCCGCTCTGGCTCATGACTTTATTTCCAGTCTTCCGGATGGCTACGACAGCGTTGTCGGTGAACGAGGTCAGCTGCTGTCCGGCGGAGAACGCCAGCGGATCAGCATTGCCCGAGCTCTCCTGGTGAACCCGCGCATTCTGATTCTGGATGAAGCCACGTCATCCGTCGACAATGAAACAGAACGCGACATCCAGCTGGCTCTGGATAATCTCATCAAAGGCCGCACCACCGTCGCCATCGCTCATCGCCTGTCAACTCTCCAGGAAGCCGATCGCCTGATCGTCCTGGAACAGGGCCGGATCGTCGAAGAAGGAACTCACGAAACACTGCTGCTGCTGAACGGAGTTTACCGGCGACTGTACGAAGCCCAGTTCCGCCCCGACAACTCCGACACCCACCCCGTCCCCGGCATGAACCGCCCCCTTCCGAACCCTCAGTCCGTATAGCCGGCAGACCACAGGAGGCCAGCCTCCCGCCTGACAAACCAACGATCACTGAGACCGACGCATTTGGACGTCAAAGACCAGAAAGTGATTCCTCGCTCCGCGAGGACAGCCCCCGGCATCAATCGGACCGACGCGTTTCAGCGTCGGAGACCGAATGCCCCGGTGCTGTGCGGATTACGCCATTCTCAGCGACAGCATTGATGAGACGGCGATGGCTCAAAGCGCCGGGGAAATTTCTGCAACACAGGTCATTGGTGGAGAGTTGAGCCGAGTGACGCCAACGGAATGGAAAGTGACACTCGGCCGGGCGGTCCTGCTGAAAGATGTTTTCTGAGTCATCGACGGACGACTCGACGCTGAGCCTGACAGTCGGTGCCGGCGGTGTGGACGTGACCAGTACTCAGTCCATCACGATGTCCGGTTCAGGCCTGGTTTCCGCCGAAACCAACGAGCACCTGACCCTGACCGACGGAGCGGAACGAACCGCCACCGTCCTGTCCCTGAATTCGTACGAATATGAATTCACTGCCAGCGAAACCGAAGAACCTTCCGGAACCTGGACAGAAACTCACAAGACCGTCAACGTCTACCCCGTTGACACGGATGAAACAATCACGGAACCACTGACGTTTCCAGACAGCTCCACTTCGACGGATCCACAGCAGGCGATCAGAGACGAATACCTCGCCCGAGCCACCAACATCGCTCGCTGGCAGGCTGAACTGGCCGATACCACCGACCCCGCTCAGCAGGATGTTCTCAAGAAGCTGATCGACAGCGAACAGGCCATCCTTGCCACACTCGCCGCTGACGCAGCCGCCGCCGGAATCACGGCAGACGCACTGGCCGAACTCGACAATTAGGCCGCTGACGCGGCCGCGAATGATCTAATTGATCCTGAGACATGGGATGGTGGTGAATGGGGAGTCTTTGATATTTATTCAGGTTTCATTAAGGGATGGTCGCAGGGAGAGTTGAACGTTGTCAATGGCGTGACGGACATCGGAATCAGCATCCTCAACCTGCCCGCTGCGATGACAAATGGTATTGCTTCGGTGGAAGAGTATCTGGGAATCCTGCCCGACGGTTCGATCAGAGTGCCGTATATCCCCGCTCCAGACTGGTCGTACGGCTTGATTGTTCAGGAAGACCAAGCCAGCCACGACTGGAGCAAATGGCTCGGTGGGAATGGGGTTGTAATACTTGGGACGCTGGCGTTGGGAGCTGCGATGGGTAACATCGGCAGTCATAGCTCTGTGTCGTCGGAGGTCGTGTTAGCAGAGGCGGAATCGTGGCTCGGTCCGGGGTACGCAGAAATATCGCCGGGTATCTCTCCGATGTCGACAGAAAGCCGATGGCTAAACACGCAGCGAACACCCATCGACGGCACCATGACCTGCTCGCAACAGAACAGCATAGTGTATTCCTGCAGCAGCGACGAATACCGTTCATTGGAGGAATTCCCAAACGCTCGTCGACCGGTCTTCGCACAACTGGACTGCGGCGATCTTCACCCTCGCGATACACGTAAGCAGAAAACTCATGTTCGCCAACGACGGTTCGCAAACGTCTGGCAGCCACGTCGGACTTCGGTCAATCTTTCGAGCCTTGCTGGTCTGTTCATCGCTGCTGTCGTCCGGATGAACGGCCGTTTCGCCAGATCACCGTCTCCCTGAGCGGCGCCAGGAACTGGTCGACAACACGCTTTCCAGGTCAGGAGCAGTCCTCGGAGCAGCCCGCGTTCAAACTCCTTCCCTGCCGAACGGCTTCCTCAATAAAGCGAAACAACAACGCGGCCAACTTCACAAACACATCAGACTTGCCCAGTTCGTCTCCAGTCGTCATGCTCATCACCGGCCTCCATGCCTTGCACTTTTACGGATCCTTACACCCGCACAGCATCGCATGAAGGCCACTTTCCCCACACTCCCAGTCTTTAAAACACTCTAACGCAACTGCAGTCGCACTCTCGTCGCTCGCCGTCGTGCAAACCCCGTCTCAGTGAAAAGTGAAAGGCAAAACAGATGAAGCAATACTGGGTAAACACAGGCAAGAAACTTATCGGTCCAATAGATATGGACAAGCTAAACACGTTTGCTGGAAGCGGGAGGTTGACGCCTGAACATCTCATCAGCACCGATCAGGTAAAATGTTTCCTGCAAAAGAAAACTCCGGGGAGAGGCTCTTCCTCCCCGATCACGATTCTTCAAAGGTGTTGGTGTGGGCGATCCTGTTGTCAAAGAAATCAACATTGACTCACAACCTGTAGACAAAGCGGTGAGGAGACCAGCAGATAGGCACTGGAAAAGTGATGTGAAAATATTTTCATCTTCGGACTGTGCTCGTTGCTGCTGTTTCCGTTGCTACCCTTGCGTGGGCTTAGACGTATCGACCAGCTTGATCATAACCGGTATTATTGTTTCCGTCTTCGCATTCACCGCGGTATTGGCGATTCTCG
Source organism: Planctomycetaceae bacterium (assembly GCA_041398865.1). GTDB lineage: Bacteria > Planctomycetota > Planctomycetia > Planctomycetales > Planctomycetaceae > Fuerstiella. Next base: position 202,838 of record JAWKTY010000011.1, on the reverse strand, counting down.
TCTTTGAATTCATGCCCAGATTAAAACTCCAAAAGACACAATCGGGAAAACTCCAGATTGCAAAAGACATATTCGAGATTCGGAAACCCATTGGATTTACGATTTTGGAATTCAAGAATCTGGTGCAGATCGAGTTTATGTAAGGACGTGGACTAAACGCTGCTGGCGGAAAGGTGTACTATGTACATTTCGTAGACAAATCGAGTGAAACAACGGAAAAGATTTTTGGGGGCACTTCAGAATACGAAGAGGCATTTCAAGAACAGTTACGTCAGGTGCGCAGATTCACCGGACTCCCGGTTAGTTCTACTTGAGAAATCCGATTTAACACCTTCTCATTACTCATTGAATTGAGTGCGACCGCAGTTGCGGCGGGGGGCTGGCAAAGAGACACCCAACCTTTGCGCGGGAGGCACAGCCGGGGATATACCACTTTTGCGCTGCAGCGTACCTGAAATCCGTCGCGAACGACTATTGTGGCGGGGTTCGCGCCGCACTGGTTCAGGTGGCTGGCGGAGCCGAAATGTTCTGCGATTTTCCGAATGCAAATGTGTCCCCCCGGGTGTGCGGCTCTTTTCCGGGTGCGGTGCAGTGGGTGCCATTCGCGGATAGAATTCTCTGTTCAACCCACTTCAACGAGTACCGATCAACTCAGGGGTGGCGTGCTGGCCGAGGATTGTTTCTCCACCCCCGGGCAGGTCTCGTTTTCCGGCATTTCAGCCATGCTGGTGCTGAACGGTTGAGAGCAGATCAAAATATACCGACGCAAACACTTGCTCTTAAGTGTCCATGTTTTCGGAGGGAAATTCAAATCTTCGGCGCGAGTTCACAATGTATTCTGCGGTTGTAAGCGTACACCAGCACCATCTGGCAGTTCGCGGGCTCAGTCGCTGGTGTTTCTTCTTTGTTCGCGAGCGAGTTGTTTGCGGTCGGCGCGATCTTGGCGTTCGTCTTTGCGGTAGGTTCGGATGTGCTCGGGATGAGCGGTGGCCCAGACGTCGGGACGCAGGCTGTGGTAGTCGGTGCTGCCGGCCAGTAAAGTGTCCAGCACTCCCTTGATGTAAGCCCACACATGCAAGTCGTTGCGGATCGCGCTGCTGACCAGCGTCATCAGATCGGCCGTGCGGGTACCGGCAGCAACGCTTCCAATGAACAGCCAGTTCTTGCGACCAATCGCAACCTGCTTCATCAGTTGTTCCGTGTCGTTATTGTCAATCGGCACCGCAGCATTCGATACGTACACCTGCAGCGCGGACCAGTGGTTGTTGATGTAACCAATCGCCTGAGACATGGCGTCCTTCGGCAACAGCTTCTTCACGATCTCGCTATCAAGATATTCACGCATGCGAAGCCAGACAGCAGCGGACTCCTGCTGACGAAGGTTCAATCGCGACAGCGCCATCAAGACTGAGTGCACGAGCTTCAATATCATACAGTTCCTGAAACATGGCCAGCAGCACCGACGCCACCTGCGGATGATTGGCTCGTGCTTCGAAGATTTTGCGACGCGCGTGCGCATTGCATGCCGCATGAGTGATTCCATGATTGCTGCGCAGACTGATGCCGGTGTAGCCGCTGTAACAGTCGGCGATCAGCATCCCCTGGAATTGATTGTCAATCAGGAACTGATCAGGTCCGTCGCGATGTCGGCTGACGGTGAAGTCAAAAATGTTAAGCGGAACCGTGCTGCCGCGATAGGCCCACATTTTGGCGTTCACATGCTTTTTGTCTTCTTTGAACGCAGCGGAAAACACTTCGTGAATTCGCTGACTGCGAACATCATTCGGAAGAATCTCCGGCAGCACTTTCGGCAGCAGCAAAGTCACGCCCGTGTCATCAGTTCCGACCACCGCGTCTTTACGAACTTCCTCTGCGAAGAATTTAACAAGTGGTTCCACGAGCTCCGCAGCAGCCGTCTTGATATTCAGCAGCGTGCTGCGATGAGGCGCCCAGCCACTGCCGGCAAAGATATCCTGTTCGCGATACAGGGGCAGATGATATCCCAGATTGGCCGAAATGATTTCGGCGGCGACGCTGGTGTCGTAGCGATCACCTTCCACCAGTCCTTCCGGACGTTCAGCCTGCGTGACCCTGCACTCGGGCTGATTCGGGCAGGCATACTTCGCGAATTTTGTGACTCGAATTTCCAGCTGCGGCGGGATATAGACCAGCGACTCACGTACGTCGTAGCCGATCAGTGTCTTCTCACCGTGCGTCGCGCAGATCCTGTCGCTGTCAGGCACATCGACGATCTTTTCGATGCGCGGCAGGTTGGCGGGAAGCGATTCGTCACGCTTCTTTTTCTGCTTTGGCGGAGCAGTGGATCTGGCGGACGGTGTCTCAGCTGCGGACGCGACGACTTCATCAGCCAGCTGCTTCTCGTCGACGGCCTGTTGCAGCCCCTCGGCCGCGTCGGTGACTTCCGGGCCGCCGCCGAAATCGATCTTCAGTTGCTGCGGGCTTTCCAGATATCGCTCACTGCGACGACCGAAGGCCTGCTGAATAAGACGATTGATTTCCAGTTGCTGCGCCGCGAGCTTCTCTTCCTGTTTGCGAATCGTGGCCGACTGCTCGCTGAGCAAAGCATCCTTCTGATCGATCAGACCGGCCTGCTGCTTCAACCCGGCGATCTTCTGCTCAAGCAACATCGCCTTCTCCTCCAGCAGCGAACGCTGGCGTGCTTCTTCCGCCTGCAGCGTCGCCAGTTCCTGTTCGAGAAGTTTGAGTTTCGTCATGGCGGTCAGGATAGCGCATGTTGCGTTTTCTACCAGGCCAACAGAGACAGTTTTTTCAAAAAAGAAACAGGTTTCTGCAGACGAAGGTCGTCCACAAAAACCTGTTCTCGTTTTGAGTGTCATGGTCAGTATTCAGAAGCCGCCTGCACGGCTTCATCCTTCATCCTTCATCCTTCATCCTGAAACCCGAAACCCGAAACCCGAAACCCGACGCTCCGCGTTACGCGTCAGGCCACAAATCGCTTTCGACGTTTCACCGACTGCAACGAAATGCCTGACAGCAGCATGGTGAGTTCCGCGGCATCGATCGTCACGACAGAAGTGCCGTTGGGAGCAGCGACACTTTCGAAACTGCCGGATTCCAGCCGCTTGTACCACAGAGCAAAGCCTCCGATTTCCCAGTACAGAATCTTGATGCGATCGCGGCGACGATTGATGAACAGAAACAGACTGCCGTCGTTCGGCTCACGAGAAAACTCACTGCGGACAAATCCCGTGAGTCCATCAAAACTCTTCCGCATGTCCGTGGCTGTGGTGCACAGAAAGATGGAGGCTCCCGAAGGAATCGCAATCATCGATCACCTCCCTGCAGCAATGCTGCCGAGTGCGCCGCCGCAACAGACAACACGACGTGAGTAATCAATTCAGGATCATTTGCCGGAAATTCAACACGAGTGCCGTCAGCCAGTGTCATCACGACTTTCGCTGTGGCATTCTGTGCGGAACCCAAACCTGGCAGAATCTGAACGAATCCAGGAACCGGCGAGCCGATCGCCAGCGCCCCTGCGACAGGTTCCTGTGGCCGCACGTCGGAATCAACCTGCAGCCTCTTCCGCCAGACATAAAACGCCGCCTGCGACACACCTTCCCATTCACAGAAAGCAGCGACCGTCAGATCCGTATCGTGATACCGCCGCAACCGATCACGCCATGACTTCCACACCTCAGCACTCTTCATACGAGCCATTCGTCGGGTCTCCATCTCCTGAAACACAAACTGGAAACCCGATACGCTAAGCCCCTCGTCAACTATGGTTGTGGTGTACGCTTACCTGCGGTTCGACAACCTGCGCTCCAATGGACAGCTACGCGAAAACCAGTTGGAGGGGATTACTGAGCTTACCGAGGGCCCGCACGAATAACGCGGCCGCTGAGCGGTTTCAAAGAATGGTTCAGAAGAAGGAAGCAGTGATGAGAGGGAGGCCGAAAAGGGTCTCTTTCTTTGGTCTATCTCGGATTATACATGAGGGTCCGGCGGTTTTGGGCGGTTGCGGTCGGGGGGCTTCTTGTGGTTTTCAGCGGGGTCGGCGCGGAGCGGTGGCTGGGAGTTGGGGTGACGAGGTTCGTGTTGTGGGTTTGGGGTTGCTCGGCTTCTGCTGTCGGAGGCTCGGCAGGAGGATTCGAAGGCGGGAAGGTTTCGGTTGCTCAGCGTGATGAGGTTGTTCCAGTGCGGCCATGACGACGACACTTCCAGAACGGTGCGTCGAGTGCTCTGAGTGATGCAAGCGTGCAGCGGCAGTCACCAGAAGTTGGCCATGAACCGATGGCAACTGAGGGGTGGAGCGTCACTCACGAGATTCGTCGCTGATCACAGTCCTGTGGCGACTGCAGTCCGAACTGACCTGCCATCTGCTCATGTCATGTGCGTTGATGATGAGGCATTGGCTTTCAGCAGCCAGTAGCTGACGGGGATGACGAAGAGGGTGAATAGTGTGGATGAGATGAGGCCGAAGATGAGGGACCAGCCGAGGCCGGAGAAGATGGGGTCCAGTGTGATGGGGACGCTGGACAACAGGGCAGCTCCGGCGGTGAGCAGGATGGGACGCAGCCGGACGACTCGGCTTTCCAGAATGGCATCAAACAGTGGACGGCCGTGTCGGATGGCCAGTTCGATGAAGTCCACAAGAATGATTGAATCACGCGTGACGATGCCGGCCAGGGCAATCATGCCGATCATGGCGGTGGCCGTGAAGTACACCGGATCGGCATAGCCACCCACCACGCTGCCGCTGATGGCGTTCAGCATCCAGAACCCCGGCATGACTCCGATGACGGTCAGCGGAATGGCCATCATCACCACGATCGGCAGCAGAAACGAACCGGTCTGAGCAACCAGAATGATATAGATCATGACCATGGCTGCTCCGAAGGCCAGACCAAGATCACGGAAGACATCCAGCGTGATCTTCCATTCGCCTTCCCCGGAAAACACGACGTCGATTCCGGCGGGAACCTGCCACGCCAGACCGCTTCCGTTTGACAGATAAGTGCGATTGTCGACCGGTCGAGCCTGCTGCGATTTCCGGTCAGGCAGGGCAGCACCGGACGGAACCTGATCGGCCTGAACATCCACGATGCATTCGGCCGGAGGTCGTCCGGCACATTCGGCGAAGACATAGACGACCGGCTGAAGGTTCTTGTGATAGATGGTCTGGTCGACACGGGCTTCACGCCACGTGCCCAGTTCCGACAAGGCAATGACTCCACCGGACGCTGACTTCAGATGCAGCTGCCCCAGATCGTGCGGACTGGAACGCAGTTCCTGAGGCAGTCGCAGATTGATGATCAGCGGGTGGCGCTCAGAATCCGTGCGCACGAAATCTGACGCTGTTCCGCCCAATGCGACTTTCAGAGTCGCTGCGATGTCGGCTACCGAGACTCCGGCCAGAGCAGCTTTTTCCTGATCCGTCACGAAGACCAGTTTGCGAGCTGCGGCTTCTCGAATGTCGTCCACTTCGACCAGCCCGGGTTCAGCCTTCATTCGGTCAGAAACGATGGCGGCCGAATCCAGCAGATCCTGATAGCTGTGATCGGGCTGACCATAAACTTCGGCAACGACGGATGCCAGCACGGGAGGACCCGGCGGAAGCTCCACCAGACGAACCAGAGCCTGATGCTTTTGAGCCAGTTCTGTCAGCTGGTCTCGCAGCCGAAGCGTCATCGCATGGCTTTGCTGACGACGATTCTTCTTGCCCACCAGGTTGACTCGAATTTCAGCAAGATTCGGTGACTGTCGCAGATAGTAGTGACGCACCAGTCCGTTGAAATCAATCGGTCCCGGAGTTCCTACGTAGCTGGTGAAATCCGTGACTTCGGGAACCGTGGCCAGAACCTCTTCGAATTCCGCAACCACTGCGGACGTTCGTTCAAGCGAGGTCCCTTCGTCCAGATCGAGCACCAGCAGGAATTCGTTCTTGTTGTCAAACGGCAGCATCTTCAGCGGGACAGACCGAGTCGCTGCCATGCCAACGGCTGCCAGCGTGAGTGCCGCCATCAGAAACAGAAACCCGATGGCTCGCAGACGAGTCTTCAGCATCGGCACCATGATCGGCTTGAAAAAGCGATACAGGAATGTCTGCTTCACCAGTTCCGGGTCGTAGATGTCGTGCACCGCCGGTTTGGCGGAATCCTGAGTTGTGTCGGACGTGGTCGCGGATGCAGAACCTGTCGTCGCGTGACCGGCGTTTGCTTTTCCTTTGAGCAGATGAAAACACAGCCACGGAGTAATCGTAAACGCGACCAGCATCGACATCAGCATCGAAATGGGCACATTCAGCGCCATCGGCGACATGTAAGGGCCCATCATGCCGGTGATGAAGAACATCGGCAAAAAGCTGACAATGACCGCCAGAGTCGCGCTGATGAGAGGCGGACGAATTTCAGCCACGGCCTCCAGAACAATTCTTCGGGACGCCTTTTTGCGTTCTTCAAAATGCCTCGCGATGTTTTCGACGTCGACGATCGGATCGTCCACCAGCAGCCCGAGTGCCAGAATCAGTGCAAACAGAGTGACTCGGTTGATCGTGTATCCGAACAGCAGATTGACGGCCAGCGTCAGGCCGAAAACAACCGGCACGGCCACGGCCACGATGAGCGCTTCCCGCCAGCCCAGGCTGAGTGTCAGCAGAGCGATGACGATCACGATGGCGACTCCCAGCCCTTCGACAAGCTCGTTCACCTTTTCGTTGGCCGTGTGTCCATAGTTTCGAGTTTCCAGAAGCAGAACATCGTCAGGCAGAACCGACGCTTTCAGTTCTTCCGCCGCCGCCAGCACTCGGGAAGCCACCTTGACCGCGTTGGCTCCTTTCTGCTTTGAAATGGCAATTGTCACTGCCGGGACAGCCGGGCCGATGTCAGAGCCGACTGCCTGGATATTGACTTCCGTATCGGAATGGTCGGACGCATGGGTGTTGCTGTGAAAATCCCGGGCGGGTCCGTCGCCGTGACGGACATAGCTGACAACTTCTGCGGGCGAATCCTCAACGGTCACCACGTCTCGCAGAAAGACAGGTTTCCCGTCAGAAACTCCGACAACCAGATCGTTCAGCTGATCGGGCCGAGTTACAGACGAGGCTGTTTCGATCTGAACAACGGAATCGTTCTGGATTTGAAATCCGGCCGGCAGTGACAGGTTTGCTCCCTGAATGGCTCGCTGAATTTCCAGAATGCTGAGCCGATATCCCTGCAGCCGTTCGGGAATAATCTTCAGATGTACTGTCCGTGGTTCGCCACCGATGACTTCTGCCCGCGACACCTGCGGCACCTGAGCAAGTCGTTCGACGAGTTCTTCTCCCATTCTTCGCAGAGCGTGGCTGTCGTAGGTGGATGGTCCGTCGGGGCTGCTGGTTTTCAGAGTCAGGGTTGTGATCGGGACGTCGTCGATCTCGACGGGTTTCACCACCCAGCCGGTGACTCCGGGAGGAACGCTGGTCAGGTTTTCGTCGATCTTCTTGAACAGCTTGACCAGGCTGCGTTCGCGATCCTGCCCGACGAAAAACCTCACTGTGATAATCGCCTGGTTTTCCCGCGACATGCTGTAGACGTACTCGACGCCGTCAATCTGATACAGCACGCGTTCCAGCGGAGTCGACACCAGTTGCTCGACTTCTGATGCGGAATGTCCCGGAAAGCTGACATAGATGTCGGCCAGGGGTACCACGATCTGAGGGTCTTCTTCACGAGGCGTCACCAGCAGTGCCGCGACACCCAGGATCATGGAAAAAATGATCAGAATGATGGACAGATTCGACTGCAGAAAAATGCGGACGACTCCCGACAGGACATCGGAAGGTCCCTGGTTCAGATCATTCTCTTCATCGGTGGACAGCATCAGAATTCTCCCGCAGGCACCGCCTGGGATTTCAATGTTGCGAGGCCGTTGACAGGAAACTTCAGAACAGGTGTTCGGTCGTGCTGGTGGAAGCTGCCACTCCGTCCTGACGTCTGGGAATCAGCGAAGGGCAACGACTTCATCTCTGGAGAGGCCGGCCAGCACTTCCACATCACTGTCGATAGAGCGACCGATTCGGACGTTGCGGCGGGATAGACGGCCATCGCTGACGACGTCAACCATGGTCAGCTGCCCGACTCGCTGAACAGCCGCTTCGGGAATCACAAGGATGTCTTCGTCGCCCTGAGGCAGCAGCAGTCGCCCGAACATTCCGCTGTAGGCTCCGGGAGGACACGGGCCGGTGACCTTGACGGTGAACGACCGAGTGGCGATGTCGGCTTCCGGAACCAGTTCGCTGATTGTGGCTTCACAGTCGAGGTCCAGTGCATCCAGGCGAGTCGGAAGCTTCTGCCCGGTTTTCAGTTTCAAGGCCAGAGACTCGCGGACGGAAGCCACCAGCTGCATATGGGTGGGATCAAACAGAGTCAGCATGACCTGGCCGGGAGCTACGGTGTCACCCACTTCGACGCGTTTATCAATGATGATGCCGGACATCGGCGATCGGACCGTGGCGTAGTCCAGCATGACCTGAGCTTCACGAACTCCCTGCTTCGCCTGCTCCAGAGCTGCCTGAGCCCCCTTGAGAGCAGTTGATGCGGCATCGAATTCCGCCTGAGCCGCCACGCCCTTCTGTTTCAGCTGCTGAATGCGGCCGAAATCCTGAGTGGCCTTGTCCAGCTGAGCCTGTGCATTCGCCTGAGCCGCCTCGCCCTGTTTCACTCGAGCCTGCAGTTCGTTGTCATCGAGTCTGGCCAGCACCTGGTTTTCCGTCACCGCCTGTCCGGCCACGACATCCAGTTCTGTGACTTTGGCGAGCAGCTTTGAGGCAACGGCCGATTCATGAACCGGGCGGACCGATCCGGTGGCGGTTTCATAACGAGGCTGCTGAATGATTCTGGCCACTGCTGTCGACCGTCCGTCAGCGCTGGTTGAACTGTCGGCTGCGGTTGAGTTCGGGACTTTGGGATGAAAAACGCCAGCCAGTACCAGCAGCATACCGGTGACAACTGCCGTCATGAACACCGCCAGAGACCAGGTGACCCAGCGAGGTGCGGCGTGAGCAGAATGAGACATCGGGCGTTCCTTCGAAGACAGAAGACAGCAGGAAAGTGTTCTGTCGCAGTGGATTCAAACTGGTTCTACTTCGATTCATTCACAGGTTCGTCTGCTGCCTCGAAGATCAGCATGTAGTTCTCCTTCAGAACGTCCTGAACCTGCGCGACCCGGCGAAATCCGGCGGAAACAATTTCCGCTTCAAAAACATCCTGACCGGCTCGCACATGATTCATGGTCCAGTCTGAGCTTTCGCCTTCGATGCGTTTGAAGTCGATCACGATGACGCGGCCTCCGGGTTTCAGGGCGGCTCGAATCGACGCCATCGTCTTCTGAGGGAATTCGAAGTGATGATAAGTGTCGCAGATGAAGACCGCATCAACGGACTGCGGCGGCAGCTGAACGGAATCGTCCCGGCACAGCACTGTCTCCACATTTCGAAGATTCTGTTCGCGACAGGTCACTTCGATGTGATCGAGAAACTTCTGAGCGATGTCAACCGCGATGACTCGGCCGTCAGCTCCCTGAGCCGACGCAAACAGTCGGGTGAACAGACCGGTCCCGGCACCGACATCCGCGACGATGTCGGTGGGCTTCAGCTGAATGGCTTTCAGAATGTCCTGTCGTTTCGCGAAGACTTCACGGCTTTCGATTTCAAAGCGTTCCGTGAACTGCTTCGGGTCCGGATCTCGGAACGAATCATTGATTCCGGGGCGAACACTCTGCTCCTGAGCTCGAGCTGCAGGCAGCACCATCACAACCACGAACAGAGACAGTCCGAAACGATGGCCGGTCATCGACATCAACATTCAGGAGGTTCCTTGGATAAAGGGCCGTGCTGCCGACCGGGCTGGAATGATTCAGGCCGCAGCCGACGACAGCTGATTCAAAACATGACGCAGAGCAGCCTCCGATGCTGCACCTGCTGACTGACCCACAACCTGTCCGTCAGCAATGAACACCAGAGCCGGGATCGAACTGACCTGGTATTTGTTCGCCAGGGCCGGTTCGGAATCCACGTTGACTTTAACAATCCGGACCTTCCCTGAGAATTCTTCCGCCAGTCGATCCAGAGTCGGAGCGAGCATTCGGCACGGCCCGCACCAGTCCGCATAGAAGTCAACCAGCACCGGAACGGGCGAGTTCAGGACGTCCCGTGAGAAATTAGCCGTCGACGTTTTGTAAACGACACTCATGACGAACTCCCTGTGAAGATGTGACGGAAGGGTCAACCGTTGTTACGGAGTACATGTCTTAACTGATCCTGTCGAATCGGACTTTCCAGCCTGATTCCATGGCATGCGCGCGAGAATCATGGCCATGGCGCACGTGTCCGTGATTCCGGCATGCATCAGTCCGGCTCCGACAAACCCGGATACCCCCGCCCAGTACCGGTGATGCGCGACGGCAAGAACAGCTCCCACCAGCGCCATAAAACCGGCGGCGATTCTCACCTGGCGTTCAAGTGAAAATGCCTTCTTTCCTCGAACGACGGGAAAGCCTGCCTGGTCCCAGGCCAGCGTTCCGCCTTCAACGTTCACAACATTGCTGCAGCCGGCGGCAATGATCTTTTCGCACGCCTGCCGACCTCGACTTCCCGAACGGCAGATCACGTACAGCGGGTCATCGCCGGAGCGCCCCTTCAGCACGGATTCGCAATTCAGAGTTTCCAGAGGAACATTTCGAGCGATCTCAACATGAACTTCCCGATACTCGGCCGGTGTTCGCACATCGATCAAATCAATTCGCTCACCGGACATCAGCAGGTCATGCAGTTGAGCAGGAGAAATCACAGTCACGGTCATGTCAGGTTCTTTTCAGACAGCTGAGGGAATGGTTGGGATGTCGTCACATTTCGACATATATTTGCAAATAGAGAGTTTTCGATCGAATGGCTTACTGTGCAGACTCATTGGAGCAACAACCGAAACGGTCTTCGATACACCCGAGAATGTTCTTCAGATGCGGTTCGGCAACTTTATAAAACACCTGACGTCCGTTCTTTTCACTGGTCAGGAATCCGCACCGCTGCATCAGCCGCAGATGTTCCGAAGCCATCGCACTGGGCAAACCGCACGCCTCAGCCAGTTCTCCGACAGGGAATTCTCCCTGAAGAAGCATCTGGACCATCCGTAGGCGATGTGGGTGAGCCAGAGTTCGGAGGCACTCAGCCGCCTCGCCCAAAGCTTCCAGACCTGTCAGTTTCAGTTTGCCAGCCACGTCGATCACCCCTCTGATTGAGTATATCGGAATGTGTCGACATGTCAATGAGTCGAAGAGCTCGGAATCTGTTTTTGAACAATTCCTGGAATGATGGCGTGGGTTTCCACGCATTACATCAGGGCGTCTCTGCGGATCTGCCGTCTTCGGAAAGAGACACGCTCAGTTGCAGGGCGTCCCAGTTGATGGTGCAGATTTCTCGAAGGCTCTCTCGAATCGTTCGGAAGACTTCCAGTGCAGGCATTTCGGGCCACTGGTGAAGTCGGCGATGGAGGATTTCGGTCAGGAATTCGCTGTCGCGAACAGTTTCAGCGTTGTTTTCAAACCCGGGCGCAGGGCGAACGAAATAGCGTTTGCTGCGAGGCATTTCCGGCGAACTTCGACAAGGCTGCAAATCTATGGGTGGGGGATGCATCCATGTCGTCGTATCAATGGTCTCAAATGCCTGAGCAGAAACCATTGAGTATTCTCCCGGACGCATCAGGGATTTTTTCGCCATCCTGCCGGTCAGGATTCAATTCTTTTACGCGTTCCCGTCGCCTCGATCTGAAGTTCCTGTCGACAGCCGTTGCAAATTCACGGATGCAGCATCAGGCTGGCTGTCGACAGGAATCATCTGAATTTCGGTCTGTGGTAATGATGGTCGGCAGTGTGGAAGGGAAATCCCAGAGGAGTTGCCACAGGAAGTTGCGGCTTGCCACAGCGAGTCGGTGAAACGAACTCGCTTTTCACCGACCCAGGAAGCCAATTTGAAGGAAGTCCTTCGGACGATGGCCATCACTAAATATGGGAAGGGAAAACCCAATTAATCAGACAGATATTCGGGAGCCCTGAGACAATCCTGGATACGGGACCATGACGTGGACGCGCCATACGTGATGAGAAACGCTTGAAGGTCATCTGCAGCGCTGTGATCAGTGCTGCAGATGTCATGTTTCCTCGAATCCGACGAAGCGTCCGGCAGTCGGCAGCGCGGTCCGGCGCGATCGCAAAGCAGCGGTTCGCCGGGGAACTCCGAAAGAATTGCAGGAAGCAGCTGCGGAAGGATCGCGGGGGCCTTTCATGACTGATAACGTCTGCTTTGAACGCTGCCCGTTCCGAGCTGACCGGGATTCAGGAAACGTCGGAATGTCGGCGGGTCGGTGCGGTTGTTTCGACGTTCATCCCTTTGGATGTTCGGAAGTTCTGTCCATGCGGTGTGTCATTTATTTTCTTCTGCTGCCGTTGTCGGTGTGTTCCTTTCCCGACGAGGCATTCGGGCTGGATCCGCGAATTGGTGATCCGCTGGTTGATCCGCTGAGGACGAACCTGAATGGTGGGCGTTTGCCGACAACTGACCTGGCCGTGACGGATGACGGGATCCTGTTCGCAGCCACGGTGCTGGGAGTCGCCGTGTTCGATGGCGAACGCTGGGACCTGATTCGACATCCGCAGCGTCAGGCAGCGCAGAGTCTGGCAGCAGGCAGCGATGGACAGATCTATGTTTGCTTCACAGGAGACTTCGGCGTATTGAAGACAGATCTTTCCGGTGCCTTTACCTTTCAAAGTCTGCAGCATCTGGGGTCAGTTGATGCGACGCAGACCGGCAAATGCCAGCGTGTCCTGGCTGTGGGGGACCGGATCTGCGCTGCCTATGGCAATGGCGTCATGATCTGCGATCTGCAGTCGTCACAAGTCAGGGCGACGTGGTTTCCTGCACCGGAATTCATCAGCAGCTGCAGCATTGTTCGCGACGAGATTCTGGTGGGTATCGGTCGAGGATATCGATGGCTGCGAGACGGTGAATTTGTTCCACTGTTGAATGTCGATGACTCCGTCGAAATCCCCGGTTACAACAACGGTTACCTGATTGGGGCCTGCGAGTACGAAGACGACGGAGTCCTGATTGTTGCCTATCAAGGCGGACTGTCGATTGCTGAAGACGGACAGATCCGCCAGCTGAACGGCCAGATCTCAGTAGAGTGCATGGAACGCGGCGGCAAGGGGATTGCTCGGATCAGCAGGGACCTGTACCTGCTGACGACTGAGTCCGGCATTCTGTTTTTTGACCAGAACGGAAATGTCATCGACAGAATTCTGCCGGAACAGAATTCCCAACTCGGCGTCTGCATGACCGCCGGGGTGATGGATTCCGCCGGGCAGATCTGGATCCCCACAATCGGTGCCGTCCCGGTCGTGAAGGTGGATTCCCGGCTGCGCAGTCGGGGCTTTCACCTGAATCATCGGCGAGTGACCTGGGTCAGACAGTTCGGCGGACGGATCTACGCGGCTGTGGGGAAACAGGTCGTCAGCAGCGAACCCGGCGAATCCCGACTCAGTTCAACGGCGGTAGACGTCGGACATTCCGCATCAGCAGTCATCGCAGGAGATCGGATGCTGGTTTCAACGATGAGGGGACTGATGATCGTCGGTAAAGATGGTTCCTCGGAATTCATCGAACCGCAGATCTACCTCGCGGAAGGTATTTATGATTCGGAGAGCGGATACGTCGTTTTCGGCTCGTACGAGGACGGCGTTCAGATGTATCGCTGCGACTCGAATGACTGCGAATACATCGGGCGGATAGAGAACACTCAGAATCAATGCCTGCAACCCGTGGTGAATGAGAGCACGGGGACTGTCTGGTTTACGGTTCAGCCCGGGTCCGGATCCGAAATTCTGATGCGATTCGATCGAAAGCAACTGTTCGGGCCGGACTGGAAAAATGCCCGGACTGATGTTCATCCCGAATGGGTGATGGCTCCGGGAAATACTCTGGCAGTCTGGAAAGGTGTCACGCTGCTGAACTCAGAAGAAGGGCTGCAGCAGTTCGATTCCGATCACGAGTGTTTTGTTCCGTTTTCAGAGTTACTGGGGCAGAATCCGGAACTGGCCGACGAGCGTTTTGTGGATATCTGCGCTGATGAAAATGGCTGCCTTTGGCTGTTGAAGGATGCGGGCGAAATACTTCGAGTGGATCGCGACGGTCGCCTGCTGAGATATCAGGCTCTGCGAACTCCGGACATCGGCCACTTTCTGTTACCCGGAGTATCGGGAAATGAAATTCTGGTCCGCACCGCAGAAAACGAGGTCATCCAGTCATTTCCCGATCCGGATTACTCGTCCCACGCTCTGTCGACTCGAATCTCAGGTGTGACCGTGCAGCGTCCGGACGAAGCAGCGTTCAGCCGAATCCTAAAGCCGCAGCAGATCACTTCCCGCTATCCGACGGGACCGATCGAGATCAATTACACCGCTGGAGCCGTTGGAATGATGCCGGTGTTGCGATATCAGTATCGTATGGTGGGACTGTCAGAAGACTGGTCGCCGTGGACTTCCGAAAGTCGCCAGCAGTTCCAGTCCATTGCCCCGGGAAGCTACCGCTTTGAAGTGCGGGCTCGAGGATGCGACGGACGTCTGACAGACCCCGCGACTGTGAGTCTGCGAATTCTGTCTCCCTGGTACAACACAGCACTGGCGTGGACCGGCTACGGGCTGGCGTCTCTGGCACTGATCATCGGTGCTGTGCGTTCAAGAATCAGTGCAGTGCGGCGTCAGGTGGTTCGACTGGAGGAAATGGTCGAGGAGCGGACCAGTGACCTGCAGCATTCGCGGGAACGCTATCGCTGGCTGGTTGAAGGCATGGAAGACCACTACATCTTCTTCTCCGCGACAGTCGATGGTCGTTTCACCTATGTCAGTCCCTCCGTCAGCCATGTACTGGGGTATTCACCCGATGAACTGATCGGTACCAGCTGGATACGACTGCTGGCCGGTCACGAACAGCCTCCGACAGCTGAGCATGCTCTGGAAAGTGCCCGACGGCTGCTGAATCGACATCCATCATCTGAAGTTCTGGTTCTGGCAGTTCGGCATCAGGATGGTTCTCTCCGGCAGCTCGAATGCGCTCTGTTGCCGTTTCGGAATCAGACCGTCGTTCCGGAGACTCGCGACTGCATTGCCCGGGATATCACGGAACTGTACCGAGTTCGTCAGGAACTGCAGCAGTCTCGCGATGAACTGGAACATCGTGTGGTCGAACGGACAGCTCAGCTCAAGGAGACCGAGCTGCAGTATCGGTCGATCGTCGAAGACCAGAACGAGATGATCATCCGGTTTGACAGAACGGGGCGAATCACGTTTTCGAATGAAGCGTTCGCACGGGCTCAGCACAGTTCGGTGGAAGAAGTCATCGGTCGGTCGTGTTTTTCGCGAATCCATCCCGATGACCAGCAGATGGCGCGCAGACGCCTGGCGACAATCACGGATCGAAACCCGGGTTCGATCTCTCAGGTGCGAGTCGTGGATGACGACGGCAGCATCATCTGGCAGGAATGGAACGGCCGCGGCATCTTCGATGCTGACGGGACGTTTCTGACATTTCAGGCGGTCGGTCGCGACATCACGGCGCTGAAGGAGGCCGAGCTTCGTCTGCAGGAGAAGGAACAGCAGCTGACTCACCTGAACCGGGTTTCTGCGCTCGGGGAAATGGTTGCCGGCATTTCTCACGAAATCAATC
Organism: Planctomycetaceae bacterium; assembly: GCA_041398865.1. Taxonomy (GTDB): domain Bacteria; phylum Planctomycetota; class Planctomycetia; order Planctomycetales; family Planctomycetaceae; genus Fuerstiella. Next base: position 187,102 of record JAWKTY010000011.1, on the reverse strand, counting down.
AGCCGCTTGCCACGATCGCCAACTTCTCGTCAGCTCTGAAGCTGCTGAGTACCGCCGACGACAGCAGCGAAGTTCGGGAAAAAACGGGTTACTGGGCCAGCCGGATTCTCACTCAGACCGAACGCATCACGGGCATCATTCAGCGGCTGAGACGGTTCTCCCGACCGGGCGCGCAGCGAGAAACATTCCTGATCGGCGATGCCATCCGCGAAGCGCTGCTGGTCACGGAAGTCCGGACCCGCACCGCCGTTGACGATCTGCAGGTGAACTGTCCGGCGGATCTGCCTCGGGTTCACGCCGATCAGATTCAGATTGAACAGGTCCTGGTGAATCTGGTCCGCAACGCCTGTGATTCCATGGAAAGTCTGCCGCGAGGCAACAATCGAAACCTGACCATCAGTGTCGAACGATCGGATCCGTTTCTGAAAATCATGGTTACGGATTCCGGTCCCGGGATCCCCGAAGACGTTGCCGTAAATCTATTTGACCCGTTTGTGACAACACGCCAGGAAGGAATGGGCATCGGACTGGCAATCAGTCGGTCAATCATCGAAAATCACGGCGGAACAATACGAGCCGACACGCATGCCGACTTCGGCTGCTTTGAATTTACACTGCCCATTGAACAGCTTCTGGATGATGCACAGTGAACCGGTCATTTATGTCGTCGACGACGATCCGGATTCGCGGGAATCGGCGGTGGCGCTCATCTCGCAGATGTCGCTGAAAGCTGTTTCGTACAGTTCCGCAATCGAATTTCTCGATGCCTACGATGGTTATCGTCCCGCCTGCCTGCTGACGGATCATCGCATGCTGGGGATGACGGGCGTTGAGCTGCTTGAAACTCTGCGAGGCCGCGGCATAACGCTGTCCGTCGTGGTGATGACGGCGTTCGCAGAAACCGAACTGACCGTTCGAGCCATCCGTGGCGGCGCTGTGACTTTGCTGGAAAAGCCGTTTTCCAATACAGCGCTGTGGAATGCCATTCACGAGGCTCTGTCGGAAGACCGCGACATTGCCACCGGCGAGGAACGAATTCAGGCGATCCGCCAGCGTCTGGAAACTCTGACGCCGGGCGAGGTGGAGGTCATGAACCTGATTGTGGAGGGCGAAACCAACAAAGCTGCAGCATTTCGCCTGGGAGTCAGCGTGCGGACGGTCGAAAACCGTCGCAGCAATATTTTCGAAAAGATGGACGTTGTTTCTCTGGCCGAACTGGTCCAACTGGTCATTGCCGCCAGATGACTCTGAATTCACGTCAGCAAACGCCATACCGCTTCGAATGGCCGTGTTTTTTCCTGAAGATCACTTGTCGGCGCTGGTTTCCTTTGTGAATTGGCTTTGAGCAGTTTTCCGGTTTCTGCTGAAATATCACCGGGTCGTGGCTCGCCGAAAGTGGACTGAGTCTGTTGACTGTGAGGAATTCGCGGGCGGAGTCGGTGTCGAAGTCCTGCAGAACGTTCTGCACGCACGGTGCGAGCAGTTTTTCTAAGCGACAGCGTCGCGTTTCCGAGCGTCAGCTCGAATCGGGTGGGCACTGCCTACGTCAGGGAGAACACAGATTCCGTGGATCGGTCGTCAGTCACAGGTTGGATCCGGATTCCACAGACACGCCGGTTGTTCTGGGACGCATCAACGTGGCGTTCTGGAACCTGCAGAATCTGTTTGACATTGAAGCGTCGAAGCTGGCATCGGATCTGGATTTTACCCCCGTAAACGGATGGGATCGTCGCGCCTTCGAAGCCAAGGTGGCGAACCTGGCCAGTACCGTTCGACTCATGTTTAACGGCCAGGGGCCCGACCTTCTGGGCATCTGCGAAATTGAAAACGAACGCGTTGCCAACATTCTGATCAAGGCCATCGGTCGCGATGACTACGGACTGGCTCATGTCGAACACCCCGACATCCGCGGCATCGATACGTCTCTGATCTATTCAAAACGGATTTTCGATGTCGACCTTTCCCGCACACAGGGACACCTTGTTCATCTGAGATATCCAACTCGCGATATTTTCGAAGTTCATCTGAAAGTGCGTCAGAACGATGCGGATCTGACCGTACTGGTCAACCACTGGCCGTCCAGATCTCTGGGGCGGCTCGAAACGGAGCCGTTTCGCATGACCGTCGCCAGCCACTGCGGACGCCTTGTTGACGAAAATCTGAAGCTGTGCCGCCGAGACTACCTGACGCTTTCGGATGACGACGCGTCTCTGCAGCGCCTGAACTCCGCATGGAATCGCAATGTGCTTGTGATGGGAGATCTGAATGACGAGCCATGGAACCGGAGCGTCATGGAAGTGCTGAGAGCCGGATACAGCGTGGATCATCTGGAAGAACCCATGCGGTTCGCTCGCGGCTGCCTGCCTTCTTATCGCTCCTATGCCGGGCGACTGGCATGGCTGTTCAATCCGATGTGGCGTCTGGCTTCGATTCCGGACCAGGGGACTCATTACTGGTCCGGGTCAACTCAGACTATGAACATGCTGGACCAGTTCATGTTTTCCCGAGGCCTGCATTTTGGTCTGGATGGTCTGCAGCCGGTTCAGGAATCGCCGGGCATCCCGGAGGTCGCCATTTTTCGCCCGGAAATGATCTGCACTCGGAAAGGGCGGCCGCGTGAATTCAACCTCGAAAACCGCACAGGCTTCAGCGACCATTTCCCCATTCTGACGTCTCTGAATGTGTTCGCTCGAATGTTTGAAGAACCGACGTCGACGTAGCTCTCCACAGGGAAGAAACCGGCCATTTGTCAATGTGTCCGGTTGAGTACGGTTCTGTTCGCAACAGTTTCACCGGAAAAATCGGTAAAACGAGTCGACTCTCGCCAGTCCGCCATGAGGCCGACCTTCGTGAGGATTCCGGCATAACTCGTTTCTCTGAAACAGGTTCCGTGATAATCAATGAGCTTTCCGGCGATATTCCGGCGGAACCCGAGCCAAGTCCGGCACACCAGCCTCTTGAGATTTGAGTTCGATACCGCAATCATACGCGCACCGAGGCGACCTCAGACGGCTGTCAGGGCGTCTGGTTGGCATGCTGGTCTGATGGAAACTGGCTGAACAAAGGGAATCGAGTTTTTGAAAGTTCTGTTTGTATGTACCGGGAACACCTGTCGAAGCCCCATGGCTGAAGCAGTGTTTCGCCGGTTGGCGAGCCAGCGGCTGGGATGTCCGGAAACTCGCCTGCTGGATTTCGGTTTCGATGCGTTTTCGGCAGGGGTCGCGGCATCAGACAGTTATCCGGCTTCACGCGAGTCGATTCAGGTCCTGGCGGAACGGGGAATCGATTTGAGTCACCATCTGAGCCAGCCGGTGACGGTTGACATGCTGGAGAAGGCCGATCTGGTCCTGGCGCTGACACCCGCCCATCTTCGGATGCTGCAGGATGCTCGCCCGGATCTGGCAGATCGAATGAGAACACTGCGGGCAGACGGCGACGGGATCTCAGACCCGATCGGCGGAAGCCTGGACGAATATCGGCAATGTGCCGATGAAATCACGAGTTGTCTGGAAGACCTTCTGGATGACTTAACACAGAAAGACACCGAAGCAAAATGAAGATCGGGATCGCCAGCGACCATCGGGGATTTCAGATGAAGAATCGACTGATCGAGCTTGCTCGCAGTCTGGGTCATGATGTCCATGACTACGGACCCGACGGCACGGAAAGCGTTGATTATCCCGATTTCGCCTCAGCAGTGGCATCAGCCGTTTCGGATCACACGCTTGATCGAGGTGTTCTGATTTGCGGTACCGGCATCGGCATGAACATCGCCGCAAACAAGTTTTGCGGTGTTCGAGCGGCTCCGTGTCACGACAGTGTGACCGCGGAACTCAGTCGCCTGCACAATGACACCAACATTGTGTGTCTGTCCGCCGATCAGCTCAGTGACCAGCTGGCCGACCAGATTCTGCAGATCTGGCTATCGACCCGCTTCGAAGCCGGCCGTCATGCTCGGCGCATCGAAAAAATCAACCAGATTGAACAGCACAACGCCGAATCGCTGACTTCGCATCCTCCCGGCTCGCTTCCATGACGAGGGCCGTGGAGACTGTCAGGATCTGCGTCGATCAGGAGGCTCGCAGCGGTCAGGACAACATGGCTCGGGACGAGGCGATGCTGGAGCAGGCCGCGGCCGGATGCCTGGAGACTCACCTTCGACTTTATTCCTGGTCGGAACCGACCGTGTCTTTGGGATACTTTCAGAAGGAGCAGACTTCGCTGGATCCGCGACTGCAGCACTGTGCCGTGGTTCGCAGAATCACCGGGGGTGGAGCAATTCTGCATCATCACGAACTGACCTACAGCTGTGCTCTTCCCGCAGCACATCCCGCGAAACACAATCCGCTCTCAGTTTACGATGTCGTCCACAAAGCGATTATTGATGTGCTGAGGGCCTGCGGCGTCTCCAGTTGCCTTCGTCGCGACAGCCTTCAGGCTCGACAGACTGCTGAGGATGTGTTTCTGTGTTTCCTGCGAGCTGACCCCCGAGACATCGTAATCGGATACGACAAGATTGTCGGCAGTGCTCAGCGACGCCGAAAGGGCAGCATTTTGCAGCACGGCAGCATTCTGCTGAAAGCATCCGAACTGACCCCGGAGGTTCCCGGGATCCACGATCTGTGCTCGCAGTTCGACGAAGCATCGTTTCGCCAACTGCTGCCGGAAGCACTCAGAAAAGCGCTTCAGCACGACGCAATAGAGTAGCCGCTTCGAAACGCCGCGGAACAGTGGCCCTTCTCCGCGAGGGATGCCAGCCCGAAAGCGCTCGGAAAAACACTTCGGCACAACCCAGGACTCTGCTGACCGGCTGGATCTGCCGATGCCGACGATCGGAGAATGCCCACTGAAAGTGGCCCATCGGCTCGGTTTGGCCGGATCTGCTGAAACTGGCTGAGGATGCAGAATGCCCTGAGCACTCGCCGACCCGGGTTCCGATGATAAAAGGACCGGTATTGGTTTCGGAGCTGCCGCCGAGACATACAAACGTCGGCTGTTTTGTGGGTTTGATTGGAAATAAACAGGGTAATCTGATACGATTGAGGAGCCCGGAGGCTTCAATTCTGAAGCGGCGGGTGGACGGAAGATCAGCAGAAAGAGTTCGGAGCGGGTGACGGCGCAGTTCTGCAGCCACATCCGCTCATGCGCGGACACACTTCTTCGCCCGATTTTCCGGCGCGGCTTGTGGCAGTGAGGAGCAACCGAGAGAATGATCAACGTCGACCTGAAAGTCATTGGCGGCAAACACGCAGGACAGAAGATTCCTCTTGACCGCAAGAAATTCCTGATCGGTCGGGAACAGGACTGTCAGTTGCGGCCGAACAGCGAACTTGTCAGTCGCCATCATTGTGTTTTTACAGTTGATGATTTCGCGGTTCGACTGAGAGACCTGGGAAGTACCAACGGAACTCTCGTTAACGGCGAACGCATTCGCAAAGAGGTGGTGTTGCAGCAGGGTGATCGAGTCACCGTCGGCAGTCTCGACTTTGTCGTAAGTATCAATGAGCGAAACGAAGCGGGCGTCGCGACAACGAAGGCCCCCAACGACAACACAGTTGTGGCCAGCGATACTCTGGCGGAAATCACTCCGGTTCGCGCTGGCGAAGGCGTCGTTGCTGCCGCATCCCTTTCCGGCCAGACGCCGTCCGGTGAATTTCTTCCGCAGCAGCCGCCCGTTCCTGAACCTGTTCCTGCAGGCACCGGTTCTTCACCGGCGTTGCCCGTTGCTCAAACTCCGCCTCCGGCACCGCCTCAAATGCCCGGAATGGGTGACACCACCGTCATCAGTCAGCCGATGTTGATTCCCGGGCAGATGCCTTATCAGCCAATGATGCCTCAGCAGATGGGGTATCCGATGTACGGAAATTATCCGTATCCGGGAATTCCCCAGATGTACGGACAGGGTTATCCGCAGGGATATCCACAGACGATGCAGATGCCCGGCATGCCAATGGCTCCGCCTGCCGCTGCTGCTCCTGCACCCGAACCAGCGCCGGCTCAGGCCGGTTCCGGTGCCATGCCGGCGATCAGCCTGCCTGATCCATCGACCACAGGAGCAAGAGTTGAACCGCCAAAGCCTCCCGAACCGCCGAAAGCGGAAGGCGCTGGCGGAGCTGCCGGGAAGGGTGAAAAATCGAACGAGTCTGCGGGAGCCATCATCAAGCAGTTCATGCAGAAGCGCCCCGGCGGTTAACTGAATTCCCGATCCACCTTCCAGTTCAGGGGCCGGCATTGTCTGCTGGTCGTTTCGGAGTCAAGCAGATGGCAGAGCCTTCCGATCAGCAGCGTCGCTACAAGGAATTCCTTGATTTGCTCCCGTTGACTCTGTCACTGGCCGGGCTTCCCCACAGCGAGCCCGGACGCTACTTCACCGCGGAACAGATCGAATCCAGAGTCTTCACCATCAAGCATGCCTATAAGGCGGCCCGCATTCTGGCCAGGGAATCCATTCAGGGATGAGTTCTGTGCGGTGAGTCAATTGGGCGTGCAGCCCCAATCGCCTGAAGAAACTTTCTCGCGTCGGCGTTTACGACCCGTGATTCAACCCGAAGATGTTGTAGAGGGGATCGCGGCGCCTTCCAGCTGAAGCAGTCGGGTCTTCCGATTGAGCCCACCGCCGTAGCCGACCAGATTTCCACCGGCACCAATGATTCTGTGACACGGGATAATGATGGCGATCGGATTGCGTCCGTTGGCCATCCCCACAGCACGCGAAGCAGTCGGGCGGCCGATCGCACGAGCAATGTCGCCATAGCTGGCCGTTTCTCCGTAGGGCACCTTGCACAGTTCGTTCCACACCGACTTCTGAAAGTCTGTCCCGTGGGCTGCCAGCGGTAACCGGAACTCCTGAAGTTCGCTCTGAAAATACGCCGTCAGCTGCCGGACGGCCTCCCGAAACGGGACATCGTTCTCCTGCCAGCCCGGATCCGGCAGAACGGCATCGTCGGCGTCAGCGAACAGCAGGTGAGTCAAATGGTCGCGTGTTCCCGCCAGCAGCAGTCGCCCGACCGGTGAATGGTGATACCAGGTATAGAACTTCGTGGCCTGAGACATCCCGCTGCCCTGTTTTTTGAACTGATGATCTCGAAAACAAATCTGAGTCGGAATTGAATCGTTGTTCAGCCCGTGCGGATCGACCGGAGATTCAAAACACTTCCCCGGTCACCTCTGAAAAGATGTCGGCACCATGCGTGCATCTTTGAGGGGCGGAAACTAAATTGCACCTCTTCCGAACGCCCATCATGGCACGTTGTTTCCGTATTGTCATCCGGCAGCCGGGATGAAGATGTCCGAAGATAAATTCCGCTGCGACCGGTATCTCTACGGTGAAGAAGTGTCCGTCGTGAGCGAATCCGGACGAGTCGGGTCCCGCAGGTTCTCCATCGATCACAGAAGATTTTCAAAATGTCTCAGGAAGTCCAGTCAGCTCTAACCGACCGTCTGAACCAGGTGAACGAACTCAGATGGCAGAAGTTTCCCGTTCTGGACGACGGGTTCGTGTGTCTGGTCGATGTGATGGGCGACGACAGCAGTGTTGTGCAGGCGGCTCGAGTGAGTTACGGCGAAGGAACGAAAAAAGTCAGCGACGACCGGACACTGATTCGCTATCTGCTGCGTCACCGCCACACCACTCCGTTTGAAATGGCGGAGATCAAGCTGCTGGTGCGTGTGCCGATGGATTGCTGGAGGCAGTGGGTGCGTCATCGGACGGCCAACATCAACGAATACAGCACTCGGTATTCGCTGGCCATCGACGCGGCTCAGACAACCCCGGTTGATCAGTGGAGAACTCAGGCGGAATCCAATCGGCAGGGCAGCGGCGACCCGTTGCCTGCGGACGTGGGCTCACGGCTGACCCAGCAGGAGACCGAACTTCAGGACCGGATGCGAAGCGTGTATCAGTCGCGGATTGAATCCGGCGTTGCGCGCGAACAGGCTCGCAAGGATCTGCCGCTGGCCACCTACACCGAAGCCTACTGGAAGATCGATCTGCACAACCTGCTGCACTTTCTGGCTCTGCGAATGGACAGCCACGCTCAGCTTGAAATCCGTCAGTACGCGACTGCGATTGGCGAAAAAATTGTCGCTCCGCTGTTTCCTGTGGTCTGGGAAGCATTCATGGACTACCGCATGCAGTCCATGTTTCTGACTCGCCTGGACACGCAGGTTGTTCAGCGACTGACAGCCGCCGCCGCGGCCGCAGGCACGGCGCCTCCGTATTCTCTGCAGGACTTCATGGCAGCTCAGGATCCGTCATGGACCAGCCTGCAGCGCAGCCGGGAACGTGACGAATGTCTCGGCAAGCTGCAGAAACTTGGGCTGGTGGCCGCTGAATCCGCTGGCACCTGACCGGAAAATCATTTGACATCGCCTGTCCTTCTGTAAGGATGGAATCCGGCTTCCGGACCGTCGCTGCAACGTCAAAACACTTCAAAGACATTTCATGTTTGACGAATTTGAAAGAGAGAGGTTCTTTCGACAGCTGTGGGATGCAGTTCGAATTGAACGCGCAGTTCATTATTCACTGTTCACCTTCGGCGACTCAGACCTGCCCTATTTTCTGGTCACTCCGCAGGGAGAAACTGAAGACCGCGTGCGGATCCGTCGAGGACAGGTCACGGTGACTCGAGCACGCATCATCACTCCGGATAGCCTTCGTCCCGAGTTCCGCAACTTCTTCGAAGACAACGAAGATTTTGGGATGGCCGACTTTCTGATGACTCGAACAGCCGCCATGTCCAACATGAAGTTCAGTAATCAGTTCAATTCGGAACGCTTTGCCACGGATTCCGTTGAAGAAACCGTCGACAGGCTGAACCGCCAACTGGACGATGAGGAAGAAGAGCATGTCGCCATTCTCTCGGCGCCTCAGGGACTGGCCGGAGTTGCTTTGCTGAAGTATGCGTCGCAACGAATCACAAGCAGTGCAGCGGACAATCTGAACGAGCTTCGCGAACGCGGCTTCCTGCCATAACTGCTGAGTTGCGGAATTGCGAATTCTCTTCGATTTGCGCACTCGCCCCAGCTTCCAGTCTCGGGGTTTCTGAGTTGGAAAATCAGTCTGGCGGGAATCGGCAGACCCGACTATAAGCCGTGTTTCACTGGTCATTCTGCAGCGCGTCTGCACCGGGAATGGTGCAGATTTCGGCGGCAGTTCGGGCAAGGGATGCCTGAATCTGTCGACAGTCCGGCGCGACTGCTGTTTTGAAAGTTCCCATCGGAAGGAGTCCGATGTTTACTCTTCGCATTCGCGTGATGTTGTCCGCAGCGGCGATGCTGCTGAGCGTTTCCACTCTTCAGGCACAGCAGCCTCAGGCGGCCCGGACACCTCAGATCTCTCGGGAGCTCTGGCAGATTCTGTCTGACTGGGCGGAAGGCAGTGCTCGGATCAAGCTGCTGAGCGGCAAGCATGAACGTCATGTTTATGATCATACCTTCTGCGTGGAAAAGGTATCCAACGGCGAATTCTGGTACGAGGCCCCGGATAAGGGACGCATTGATATCACCGAAGTGAAGATCAGTCCCGAGATGCTGGCTCGACGGCAGCAGCCGGAAGCGAAAGTTGAACGCAATCCGAAAACGAATGAACCCTATCAGCTGAAGTCGGATGACCCGCGACGCTGGATCTGTGACGGAAGTCGAGTCTTCGATATTGATGACCCCGGGAAGACAGCTCACGTCGTTCAGCTGCCTCCGAACGTTCGCGGTGAAAACATCATGAACAGTCCGCTGCCGTTCCTGTTCGGACTGCCTCCGGAAAAAGCGACTGAGCGATTCACGATGACGCTGGTCGAAGGCGATCAGGGTGGACGCGGATATGTCCTGCTGCAGGCATTGCCGCGTCTGGCTCAGGATGCCAACAATTGGCAGAAGGCCATGATCTATCTGGATACGAAGTCCTGGCTGCCGCTGGCGGTTCGCCTGCTGGATCCGGCAGGAACTCAGGAAACCACGTACAAGTTCATGGACGTGAAGATCAACAAGGCGGGAATTCTGCCCAAGATTATTGGCGGATCACCGTGGGAGCCGAACATTCGAGGCTATGACATCAAGGTGATGGAACCCGGTGCCGATGGCCAGGTGGCTCGGGCAGAAGACACTCGCCCCGCGATGCCTCCGCAGAACGTCCCAAACGCGAACCGGACGCCTCCGGCCGTGACTCCCGGAGTGGTTCCAAACGTGATCGGGCAGCCTCATCACATCGCGACGCAGACTCTGATCCAGGCAGGTTTCAAGGAAGCCGACATCCGCAAGTTCAAAGGGGAGCCAGCTCCGAACTCTGATCAGAAGTACGTCGTCAGCAAGCAGAATCCCGCTCCGGGAACTCGGATTGAGCCCGGCGCCGGCGTTCAGCTGCTGATCTACACGGAACCTCAGGTCGGCGTCGTGCCTGCCAGCGAGAAAAGATAGCGGAGACCGCCAGGATCTATTCGTGGCTCGTCCGGGCTCCGCAACGCTTGCATGTGGCGTTGGGTCCGTCAAAATCCTGATGCATTGAATTTCGCTCCGTTCGGCGATCGTCCGAAGGCTGAGCGGAATTGCGATCATCAGGAGAAACGAGCCGATGACGTCTGTGTATCGAACACTGTTGTGGATCCTCCTTCTGCTGACTGCGGTTTCGGCAGCCTGTGCGGAGAACGCCCAGCGTCCCAACATCGTTATTCTGTATGCAGACGATATGGGCTGGGGAGATCTGGGAGTTCAGAACCCGGATTCAAAGAGTCCCACGCCTCATCTGGACCAGCTGGCTCACGAAGGCACTCGGTTCATCGACGCTCACAGCAGTTCGGGAATCTGCACTCCCAGTCGATACGCTCTGCTTCATGGCCGCTACCACTGGCGCAAGTTTCACGGCATCGTCAATTCGTTTGATCAGTCCGTGATGGATGCAGACCGGCTGACGGTGGCGGAAATTCTGAAGGGCAAAGGGTACCGCACTGCCTGTATCGGCAAGTGGCATCTGGGCTGGGACTGGGAAGCCATTCGGAATCCCGCAGCTCAGCCGGTGAGGGTCGACAAACGGAAAACAGCGTGGAAAGCCGACGCGTTTGACTGGTCGAAACCTATTCCCGACGGACCGCTTGCCCACGGGTTTGACTACTACTTCGGTGATGACGTTCCCAATTTTCCACCGTATGCCTGGATCGAAAATGATCGAGTCATCACGACTCCGACTGTGCAGCTGACAACGACCGCCGCGACCGCCGAAGGCAGCTGGGAAGCTCGTCCAGGTCCGTCCGTGAAAGACTGGGACTTCTGGGCGGTGATGCCAACACTGACGACAAAAGCGGTCGACTGGATTCACCAGCAGTCTGCCGATCAGCCGTTCTTTCTGTACTTCCCCTTCACGTCACCTCACGCGCCGATTGTTCCGACGAAGGACTTCGAAGGGAAATCTCAGGCGAACGGATACGGCGATTTCATGGTGCAGACGGACGACACCGTCGGTCAAGTCCTTGCGGCCCTGAAAGAAAAAGGATTCGACAAAAACACGCTGGTGATCTTCACTGCGGACAACGGCCCCGAACGATATGCCTACGATCGAGTTAAAAACCATCAGCATCGCAGCATGGGACCGCTGCGAGGTCTGAAGCGAGATCTGTGGGAGGGCGGCCATCGGGTTCCGTTTGTTGTGCGGTGGCCCGGAGTTGTTCAGCCGGAAGGTGTCAGCGACGGACTGATCAGTCAGATCGACATTCATGCGACGATCTGCGGCATCGTCGGGGCTGAGATTCCGCAGGGCACAGCGGAAGACAGTTACGACCAGCTGCCGCTGCTGAAAGGTCAGGCCAGTCAGCGTCACACCATCGTCCATAACACCAATGCCAGCGGTTATGCACTCAGACACGACAACTGGGTGCTGATTCAGGCCAAAAGCGGAGGCGTTTCTGCGGTTCCCGACTGGTTCGACACCGCCAACGGATACGAAAAGGAAACGCATCCGGCCGCGTTGTACGACCTGTCCGCAGACATTTCTCAGAAACATGATCTGTCTTCAAAGCATCCCGACAAGGTCACGGAACTGCAGCAGATGCTGAAGACTCTGCAGAACCACAGTCAGGTTCGATAATCTGTCCGCTTCTTCCCGTGAGTGAACACTGCGATGGCCAAGAAGAAACCTTCCGGCTCTGAAACGGATTCCGGCGATGTGGCTGTTTTGAGGCAGCCCGCTGAAGAGCTGTATGCCGAAGAGCTGGACGAACTGATTCGCAACGACAGTTTCGAAAAGCCGGCGGGCTGGAAGATGTCTCCGCGAGCTGTTCGGACTTACATCTGCGGTGGTCGCAGCGGCAAAATGGAGATCTCACCCAAGTACATCGGACACGAACGTCTGGTGGAAATTGCGATTTCAACGCTGGTCACGGATCGAGCTCTGCTGCTGATCGGAGAACCCGGCACCGCCAAGTCCTGGCTGTCCGAACATCTGACCGCGGCCATCACCGGCGATTCCAGTCTGGTTGTTCAGGGAACAGCCGGAACAACCGAGGAACAGATTCGCTATACGTGGAACTACGCCATGCTGATTGCTCACGGCCCCAGTCGTGAGGCGCTGATCAGGAGCCCCGTGTTTCGGGCGATGGAATCCGGCGCGATTGCTCGGTTTGAAGAGATCACTCGCTGTGCTTCCGAAGTGCAGGACGCGATGATCTCGTTGTTGTCTGAAAAGCGGATCTCGGTGCCGGAACTCTCCACAGAAGTTCCGGCGGCGAAAGGATTCAGCTGCATCGCCACCGCCAACACGCGCGACCGCGGCGTCAATGATATGTCTGCGGCACTGAAGCGGCGATTCAATATCGTTGTGCTGCCGACTCCGAAGGAGATCGAGACGGAAATTGCGATTGTTCAGAAGCGAGTTGCGGAGCTGGCGTCGAATCTGGACCTGAAATCGGAAGTGCCGACCGCCGATGCCGTGGAACAGGTGGTGACCATCTTCCGCGAACTCCGCAGCGGTCAGACACTGGACGGAAAGAACAAGCTGAAGTCGCCATCCGGAGTGCTTTCGACGGCGGAAGCGATTTCACTGCTGGCCAACAGTATGGCTTTGGCAGGCAACTTCGGCAGCGGAAAGGTGGAAGCCGACGACATCGCCGCCGGGCTGATGGGTGCCGTCGTGAAAGACGAAGAAAAAGACGACGTGGTGTGGCAGGAATACCTGAAAAACGTCATGAAGAAACGTGGATCTGACTGGCGAAAACTGTACGACGCGTGCTCGTCTCATACCGCCTGATGCGTGGCGCTGAGTTCCAGCCTGCAGTGTGGAAGTCGCGGGAAGCTGACACCGCACACACAGCGGCAGTGATCTCCGCGCCGATTTCTATTCCGGCTGGTTGGCGGTTTCCAATGCGGAAGCGGCCGTTTCCAGGTCGTCCTTGAAGCGATTTGCCAGCGTCAGTCCGACGGACTTCTTCGTCAGAAAGACGACACCGTCAATCAGGGACAGTTGCCGGATCAGGGGCACCAGGTCCATATCGGGATACTTTTCGGCGATCTCCTGAACCTCAACCCGTTCGGCTTTTTTCAACAGCATCCGCAGGACTCGACCGCAATTTTCGATCTCGGTTTGCCGAACGTCTTCAGCTCGCTGTTTCAGCCACGTGGTTGTCCAGAAAAGTCTGGGGACAACCAGGGCCAGGTTGAAGATTCGTTCCGGAATGGACTGGTCAGAATCGCGGCTTCCCAGAGCAAACGTCCAGGCCGCGGCCAGGCTGGGAGCAATCTGAATCTCGACGTCGCCGTCAATCGACGAAGTTGTATGCAGGTCATCACACAGCTGCTGCGGGGCCTGAGTCCACACGAAGGCGGAGAAAGCCGCGAAGATCGCCAGGACAACCAGAAAACCCAGCAGCCAGCCCAAAGACAGACTGAGAATTGCCGTCAGCAGACCTGCCTGGATGACGAAAATCAGGATCCCCAGAGCGACCATCGCTGCAATCGCGCCGAAAATCAGCTTCACCTGCAGCTCGGTCCGCTGCTCCAGCCATGCGTTGAAAGACTTTGCATTCATGCCTGAAATCGTACCGAAAGTCAGGCGACGAACAAAGCAGGCAGCGAAATCCGGCACAGCTGTTCAAAATTGGTGGTCTGCTGAAAACTTCGGGAAAAGACAGGCGGCCCCAGGCGCATCAGTTTTTGCAGGCAACTGGTGTGCCTGCGCTTCGCTTGTCCTCACCCTACCGCCCAGCCGTGCGGGTTCCGGCAAAAAAGCACGCCATCTCGGGAATCGTCCGGCTCGTTATCGAGAGTCCTGTTTTTTCAGCTCGTTGAACACGCGTACCACGGCTGATGCGGGGATGGCATAGCTGGTGATCCGGCCGGCTCGGGCGATATTCAGGCCGATCGCCTTTTTGCTGATGTCGTACAGTGGCCCGCCGCACTGACTGGGAAACAGGTCGGTGTCATGTTCGATGGCTTCGGGGTATCCCGAGTTATGGGCGCTGGCATACTTGCCCAGGTTTTTCGGATCGAGGTAACGTTCCAGCATGACGTCGTTGCTGTCCGACAGAAACTTGGGGGTCAGCTGGATTGTCAGATTCAGCATCTGTCCGTCACGGTCAATTCGCATGCGAACGGTGCTGTTGGGCGGCAGCGACCCGATCGTATTTCGCATATCATTCATGCCCTGCACGGCTCGTCCGTCAATGTCCAGGACGATGTCGCCGGGTTTGATCTGAGCTCGTTCAGCAGCTCCGCCGGGCAGAACTTCCTTGATGGCCACTCCGGACGTCCGCGAGACCGGCATCATCACAACGCCCAGAAAACCCCGGCTGGCCGTCGGCAGTTTTCGACTGGCCACACTGACCACCCCAGGCAGCAGCGGAGTGGCTCGAGTATCCGGCGTGATGACCAGACGCCCGGCCGTGGCGGGCTGAGCCGACCACTGAACGGGAGTCAGGTTCTGAGCCTCCACCTTCACCAGCATCAGATCGAATGCGGTGTCCACGGCCACTTCCCGAAAACGCAGCCGACGGCCGTTGGACAGCAGACATTCCGGACTGCGAGCCGCATGCACTTCACTGGCTTTCGTCAGAATGTAGCCGTCTGAGCTCATTACCGTACCCAGAGCCAGGGTTTCGCCAAGTTCGCGGAATTCGACAACGCTGCCACGGGCGCTGTCAGTAATGACTTCGTATCGAGCCATTTCTTCCAGACTGCGTTTTTCAAACGGGCCGACTCGACGGAGGACGGTCAGCTGGTTTTCCAGTTCGCGCAGATGATCGTCGTCGTCGTCAAAAGCATATTCACGGTCGCGGCCTTCCAGAAGTTCCCGTCGCGAGGGTTTGCGGCCGGTGGTCATGTCCAGTGTCAGATTGTCACCGACGCGATCAACGCCGACTTTCACGGTCTGATTCTCTTCAACGGTGCTCAACAGAGTGCTCAGACCCAGCGGGTCAGCAAACCTCTGCCCGGCGACGCTGGTCAGAATGTCCCCCTGTCGAATCCCCGCCGCAGCTGCGGGGCTGTCGCTGATGACATGAACGACCTCCGGCGTAAAGTTTCTCCATCTCAGAACGACGCCCATGAATCCGGTTTCTGCCAGGTCGTTATCCCGAGCTTCCAGGCGGCCCCACGATTCACCGCTTTCCATGCGATCACCGTCGCGACGAAAGACGTCAATCGCCACATGCCGGTTTTCGACAATCACCTCCGTGATCATGCTGTGAATCCCGATCACTTTTCCGTTGAAATCAAACAGTGGACCGCCGCTGTCTCCCAGAACGATCGCGCAGTCGGAGACGACGGTCCGATCCCCCACAGACAGCACTCGGCCCACTCGAATCGGAGCTGGTCGGTCGGACCGAAATCCGCCGGGATGGCCCAGAGCAAAGCACCATTCGCCGCGGGCCAGCGTGGAGGACTCGCCCAGTTCAACAAAGGGAAACGACGTCCCGTTGCGAGGCTGTTCGCGAATCTTCAGCATGGCCGCATCACAGGTGCGGTTCATCCCGAGAAGCTCTGCTCGATACTTCGACCCGTCCGGGAAGATGACATTGAAACGAGGAGGTCGGCGATGGGGCCCGTCCACGACATGCGACGCGGTCAGGACAATGCCGTCGGCCGAAACCACGACTCCGCTGCCGGCTCCGGTCCCGTCCTGAACACAGACCAGTGACGGGGTGACCTTCTTCATCGCTCGGTCGAGCTGCTGCTGGCGGTTCTGCAGAGTTGCCAGATCGCCTGCCCCGGTGATCGTATCGCCGAAAGCTGTCGGGATCAGAACACATGCCAGCAAACTTCCGATCACAGATCTGCGAATCATGGCATCCCCTGTCGTGTCTTGTTGACGGCTGCCGAGCAACCAGGTTTCAGAATGCTTCTGCCGCGCACACCAATCGCAGTTACGGTCTGCGACAGCTGCACGGACTCCGACGAGCGGAACCTGAATTCCTGACACATTGACTGGCAACTGATCAGAAAAGACTGAGTTCCGTCGCTTGCCGACATTCTACGGCGTCTCCGGTCACCGGGGACAGCATCCGAATCAAAAAGCTGTCAGACAAATTTTGTTTTTCCGGGGATCGCGACCTCAGGAACCGGAATGTCACCCCATTCGTAAGTTTCCGGCGTCAGGTTTTCCTGAGAATTCATGACCTGCTCCCATGTCAGATGCTGACCGGTGTAGCCGGCCATTCGCCCGGCAATGGCCATCATGGTGCTCTTGCACATGTAGTCGCCGTTATTGATGGGGTTAGCCCCGCGGATGCCCGCGAACAATTCGTCGTGTTCAATCTGGTACATGTCGCCGCCATCACCTTCGAACTTCCAGATTTCCTTTCCGGAATGGTCGTAGATGATGTGCTTCATCACATCAACTCGACCCTTCGTGCCCACGATGTAGTCGCTGACATCGTTTTCGCAACCGGCCCAGTGACGGCAGCGGGTATGAGCTTTGACGCCGTTCGCCCATTCGTAAATCACGTTGAAGTGATCGTAGATGTTGCCGTATTCGGGAGCTGTGCGAACCTGACGTCCACCGCTGCCGCTGATGGAAACCGGGGGTTCGTCATTCATGGCCCACATCATCTTGTCCAGACTGTGGATGTGCTGTTCCACATTGAAATCCCCGGACAGCCATGTGTAGTAGTACCAGTTGCGCATCTGGTATTCCATTTCACTGGCGCATTCATCGCGAGTCTTCCGCGGGTCCCAGACTCCGCCGGTCATATAATTGCATTCCATCGACACAATGTCGCCAATCGTTCCTTCCTTGATCTGATCGAAGACGGCTCGCTTGCCGTTGTGGTAGCGCCAGCACAGACCGCTGACCAGAGAAATCTTCTTCTCGGCAGCCATCTTTGACGACTCCAGCACCGAACGAACACCCGGAGCATCCACCGCCACGGGTTTTTCGCAGAAGACGTGCTTTCCGGCTTCGACCGCGTAACGCAGCTGAGCCGGTCGGAAGTGCGGTGTGGTTGTCAGGCAGACAACGTCGCAGGCATCAATCACCCTGCGGTATCCGTCAAATCCGACGTGGCACTGATCATCGGTGACGGTCACCCGAGCCGGCTGATCGTCTTTGTTGAACTGTCGCTTCAGTCGATCCCGCGCGCTTTGCAGACGATCGTCGAAGGCATCCGCCATCGAAAACAGTTCGACTCCGGAATCCGCCTGCAGCGCCTGAGATGCCGCACCGGTCCCGCGACCGCCGCAGCCGATCAGGCCCAGCTTCAGCAGATCGCTGCCCCCGGCCCATGCTCCGGTGGAGATCGCCGGGGCAACTCCCAAAGCGGCGACGGCGGCTGCAGATGCGGTGACAAACTGGCGACGATTCGGTTCGGCGGGATGATTCATCTCAAAACTCCAGGGCGGGTTTAATCAGGATAGGAACGATTTCGAGTCCAGCAGCGAATCGCGGGCTGTCCTCATACTGGACCAGTGACTCGACACGGTGAGCCATCATCGCCCGTCGCAGTTTTCCCGAGCGGAAACCAGTCATGGACGACAACCGCGGCGACCGTCAACGGCCCACAGGTCCAGGGCCGTCTAGGATAAGCAGATGCTTCGTTCGATGCGAACGATTCCATGGTTCGAACACAAAACAGCAGTCCACTGTTCGCCGGACGCCCGCCTGGCGGTGACCGCATTGTGGATGGATTCACGGGAATTCACTTGGGTCCGAGCATGTCGTCTGGCCGAGGTCCTGTTACATTGCGGGTGTCCACAGCCTGTTTTTGTTGCTGAGTTCTGTGGTGAAGCCTGCCCGATGAGTCGTCTTCGAATCGTCTTTTCGGTGGGAGGCATGCACGGCGGCGGAGCGGAACGGCAGCTGGTCTCGATTCTGAAGCATCTTGATCGTCAGAAGTTCGATCCTCGGCTGTACCTGATCTATCGGACGGGTGATCTGCTTTCGGAAGTCCCCCCCGATGTCCCGATCACCGCGTTCGAAGAACGTTACACCGGTTCGCGTCGACCTCGGATTCTGATGCATCGCCGACGTGTTGCCGACATGGCCTCATTTCTGGCGGAAACTCAGGCCGACATCAGTTACGACCGAACATTTCTCATGACGCTGATCGCCGCCGAAGCTGCTCAGCGAGTTCACGTGCCAAACGTGTCGACAATCGTGACGCATCCTTCCATCGGGTTCCCTGCCGTTGCCGGTCGACACCAGTGGCTGAAGCGACGAATTCTGAATCGACTGTATCGGCGTTCGAGCGCGGTGCTGGCGAATTCTCAGGGTGCCGCTGATGACGCCACATCATTTTATCGGCTTCCCGACGGAACCGTGCAGGTCATGCCGAACGGAATCGATGTCGAGCGAATCCGGGAACTCGCCGAGCAACCGGTCAGCGATGACTGGTGGAATTCTTCCGGCACCGATCGTCCGGTCATTCGCCTGGTGACTGCCGGCCGTTTGGGCGAGCTGAAGGGTTTTCATCTGCTGATTCAGGCCGTCGAACGTTTAAGACACGACCTTCCCGATCTCTGCCTGCGACTTGCAATTCTGGGAGAAGGCGACTGGCGCGACCGACTTCAGAAGCAGATTCAGCAGGCTGGTCTGAATGAATCGGTTCGACTGATCGGTTTTCGCCATGATGCTCCGGCATGGTATGCGTCGGCCGATCTGTTTGTGCTGCCGTCTCTGCTGGAAGGTATGCCCAATGTGCTGCTGGAATCTCTGATCTGCGGAACTCCGGTCGTCTCGGCCGACTGTCCTTCCGGGCCTCGGGAACTGCTGCAGGACGAACGCTTCGGAACTCTGTGCCCGATAAACGATTCCACCGCTCTGGCAACAGCCATCCGACAGGTGCTGACCAGCAGCGACCTCGGCAAGGCACAGGTCACGAAAGCCGCTGCCTGGATTCAGGAACAGTATGACGTTCATGTCATTGTTCGACGCCTTGAGCAGCTGTTCACGACCATCGCTGCTCGCCGCCGGACGACTTCCGCATAACGTGGGCAGTGCCCACACCACGTTCGAGCGAACGCTCGGAAACGCGACTGCGTCGTTCAGAAAAGATACACGCACCGCGCGCGGATCTGACAGAGTAAGACTCTGACCCAGCCCCGCGGCCGTGCCTGCGTGCCGAATGCATACTGAAATGGAAACGTCACGGTTTCCCGCTCTGGCTGTCATCGGGAAGAGCAACCGGCTTGAGTTGTGCGGCAAGGCCAGGCATCAGTGCTCGCCCGCCGCATTCGACGGCCATCTGGTCCAGAATCGAAGGCAGGAAGATCAGTCCTGAATAGTGCGAAGCCGGCATGCGGATGACATGTTCATCCGCCAGTCCGGCCGCTTTGGCAAATGCGTCGCAGTGAGCCGGAGGGACAACGGTGTCGAACATCGCGGAATACAGCCACAGTCGGTCAGCAGAAATTCGATGAGCCAGTCGATTCGGTTCGAAGCGATTCAACAACTGAATCATCGCATCGCCGCTGAAACCCTGTCGCTCGAGCATCTTCCGCAGTTCTGCTGTTTCTCGCTGACCGGTCCGCACCAGCTCAGGAAGATTTCCTCCGGCCAGCAGCACGAATACATTCTGAAACGCGGAATCGAGTCCCGCGGCTGTGGCCGCCACGAAACCTCCCAGACTGGTTCCTTGCAGACTGACATCGTGGCCTGCAATCGCGGAAGGGCTCGTACTGCATCCAGCGCTCGGCGAACATCCGCAATGCCCTGTCCCATGACTACGGCAAATCCATGATCTTCTGCTCGCTCACCCGGCGGCCGCCGCAGACCGTAAAATGGCAGCTGAACCATCAGTGCATGCAGGCCTCGGTCACGAAATCCTCGGGCCATCATACGGCCGACCGTCATTCCCCGGCCGGATTCATGCACCACAATGACCGCCGGAGCACACACCGCTTCGCCGGTTTTCGACGTTACCGCGTACCACTCGACCACCACCTCATCGTTCTGAGGCAGGCCCGTGGGTTTCGCCGAAGGAAATCTCAGCAGGCAGTCCCCGGCACCGGCCGTCGATGGTTCGCAGCGGACCGAGAATTCAGCCGGTCCGTAACACAGTCCCTGCAGACACTTGAGCGCATCCGGAGACGGGTCTTCAGGAACCTTCAGAGAATCCGCGGCAGCGAACGACTGCCCGATCGGCAGCGGCCCCGCCACCACCTGAACGTCTT
Organism: Planctomycetaceae bacterium; assembly: GCA_041398865.1. Classification (GTDB taxonomy): domain Bacteria; phylum Planctomycetota; class Planctomycetia; order Planctomycetales; family Planctomycetaceae; genus Fuerstiella. The sequence continues at coordinate 166,522 of JAWKTY010000011.1, read as the reverse complement.
CCCCGCGACACATACAACATCGCGGCTGCAGAACCGGACTAATCTCACGCCGAATGTCGACATCCTGTGCGTGAACCGGTTGGCAGCAAACATCAGGACAGGAAAACAGGAACAGAATCAGGACCACGTTCTTCATTTTCCCGTCCTCAAATATGCTGTCTGGTCTCACAAATCCCGTCCACCAATGGCGCTCACCGAGGCGGATACAACAGGTCGAACTCAGGGATGCAGGAGTCGGTTCGGACCTGCCCGCGTTACGGCATTTCAGGCGATCCGGCTGATCAGCGGGTCGATGATGACTTCAGGAAGAAAGTCACGCAGGCGATTCCGAGCACTTCCCCGTCCCATTCGGGCGATCTGCTTGATCAGCGAACTGGACACGTGGTTGTAGCGTTCACTGGACATCAGAAACACGGATTCGATTTCGTCGTCCAGAACACGGTTGGCCAGCGACATCGTGAATTCCGCATCGATGTCCATCAGGCTTCGAACACCTCGCAGCAGAATGCGGCTGCCGCACTGACGCACGAATTCCACCGCCAGGCCTTCGAAGGCAACGACATTCACGTTGCTGAGATGTCGGACGGCAAGGCGGCACAGGTCGATGGCTGTTCCGTCGAAAACAGAGGCTGTTGTTAAGTGCCGATGCCGATCGTGATCTGCTGAAAGATGCGAGAGCTCCCCGGGCGATGATGTCCAGGTGCCCCAGCGTCAATGGGTCAAAACTTCCCACGTACACAGCATGTGATGCAGACATCTTCAACCCCTGATTTTTCTTTCTGACCGAGACACAGGTTCGGCGGCCGTCTTCGCGAATTTCACAGGCAGACCACGCGGGATTCGGACGCTGAGATTCTGAAGATCCCGTCGAAACTGGCAATGCTGAGATGAGTTCGGGTGTTAAATTGGCAGTTATTTCCGGCGCTGGCCGGTCCTGTCTGCCTGACCTGCATTCACTGCAACCTCTTTGAACAAAACAGGTTGAGAAGAATTCGCTGTCTGATGCCGTTTGATTTGAAAGAAATCCCACCGGACGGCACAGCCTATGCTGTAATTAGGTTAGGAACTGCGCGCGGCTGCGGTTTCGTGAGCTGGAAAATCACAGGAGCCAGGGTGTAATGCCTGTCTTTCGCTGGGGGCAAAACTGGAATCCGTTTCAGGATCTGGAACGGGAGGTGGATCGACTGCTGCAGACGATGAATCTGTCGCTGCAGGCGCGGTCGACCCGTCGTTTTCCGCTGATTAATCTCAGCGAAGAAGCTGACCGTTACGTTCTGACAGCCGAGATCCCCGGTGCCGAGATTTCGACTTTGAACTCACTGTGGCCAACGGCCTGCTGACTTTGAAAGGTCTGCAAGGCACCTCCGGAAACCCGGGAAGATTCCTTCGTCGTCAGGAGCGATATCAGGACCGTGGCAGCGAGTCCTTCAACTGCCGGACCGCATCGACGAAGAAGGATTGAAAGCCGATTACTCCCTGGGCATTCTGACCATCAGCCTCCCCAAGGTGGCGAGCAGTCCCGTTCGCAGCATCCCTGTTACGGAAGGCCCCGCGTGATGAGCGACTCACAGGAAATCTCCCGGCAACAGCCTCAGGAAACCTCACAACTGACCAGTCGCGACGCCGATGGTCCGCGCCTGTTGTTCAATCCTCCGATCGACATTTACGAAACACCTGAAGGGCTCGTCCTGTATGCGGACCTTCCCGGCGTGACTGCCGAAGGGTTGAACCTGCAGGTTCAGGACAACCGTCTGTCGCTCTTTGGCCGAGTCACTCCGCCGGAAGCATCCGGAGCCTTCGTGCATCAGGAATATCAGGTGGGTGACTATCTGAGATCTTTTATTCTGAGCGACGAAGTGGATCACGAACGCATTTCAGCCCGGCTGAACAACGGCGTCCTGCGAGTTGAACTGCCTCGAGCCAATCGCACAGAACCCCGCAGAATCGAAGTCTCAATCGGTTGAAACTCTGGTCTTCGCCGGAGCGCGGGCTTCAGCCCGCGCATTCTTTAACTTCAAAAATCAACGATCCCTGTTCGTCAATCGTTAATCAAAACCCAAAGGCTGAAGCCTCGACACCAGGAGGCGTCATCAGTGGTTGAAGAGGAACGCGGGGCTGTTGATCAGCGCCCAGGCGAGGTCCTGGGCTGCGGTCAGGCGGCGGGTTTCCATCTGTTTGGTACTGAAGTCCATGTCGGATCGCAGCTGCAGCAGTCTGGCGTCATCCCGGACAGGTTCGCTGACAAAGGCAATCTTTTCGCGACGGCTGGTGACTCCGGGATCTTCCGGCAACGGTCGTCGAGCTTCGTTCAGTGCCTTTGTCTTTTCCAGCAGCTTCGCATCGGACTTTTCGAACCATGCCAGCAGGTCGGCTTTCTGGCCGTCCGTTCGCTGTTCGGCTGCGGTCGCCGCAACAGCTGCCAGACTTTCCGGAAGTGCCAAACCCGGTGATGCCTTCTGAGTGGCCGAGATGCGGAAGCGGGCCAGCAGGTGTTCTTTGGCGTTGTGGTTCTGATGGATCACGAACTTCAGCACAGTCCCTTCATCATGGCCGACGGGCTGTTTGGTTTCGAACGTCGCCCAGTGAGTCACGCCGCCGGCATTGGCAACTGCCCATCCATTCTGATTGCCGGTGTTGCCGTCGATGGCCAGGTTGATATCAAAACCGTCCTGCAGGAAGTCCGCTTTCGCATTCTGGAGATTTACCTTTGTGAACTCTTCCGGTTTGGACGCACTGGCGGCCTGGACCTCGAATTCGGTCACGACAAAGTTACCGTTTTCCGGAAGCCCCGGACCGTTGCCTTTGGTGGCCGTGTCCTGCAGCGCTTCGACTCGAAAAGCCGCGATGTTCTTCAGAGAGGTTTTCACGGTGATGGTGTACGTTCCCTGGTCTGCCTTTCCGATTGCTCGAATGGATCGGTCGGCCTGACGTTCCAGAGTCACCCCGTTGACGGCAGCCAGTGATGCTGCTTCCAGAAAATGCCATTCGGCATCATTGGGATGAGCCTTCAGCCAGGCGTCGGCCTGAGCCGGAAGTTCTGCTTTGTAGGCATCGAAATCAGCCTGAACCTGAACTTCCTTTTCTTTCCGAACCTTCTCTTCTTCAGCTCGGCGCGGAGCAATTTCCTGTTCATAAGCGGCCAGGTCTCCCTGGGCCGCAGCAATGGCCTGCTCTCGAGCAGACTCAAGTTTGGGACGTTCGGCCGTCCACCAGGCTTCGCGTTCGACGAGTGCTTTGGTGAGTATCTGATGATCTTCAGCGATGTGCTGCATGGAATCGATCGCCGCCTGAATTTCCTGTTCCGTGGCGGGACGGTTGAAGATCCGCAGAAACAGTTCATTGACCAGCGAAGGTTCATCCGCTGCTTCCTTCGCCAGCCTTGCGATTTCGCTGGCGGGATCATCCAGAGCGGAGCCGACGGTTGGACCGCCAATGAGCGCCATGATGGGGCCCAGCTGCAGATCTGCACTGCGTTCACATTCACATGCGCTTTCGCGGACGGGGCGACCGAGGTTCCCCAGAAATCCATCCGCCAGTTCAACACCGGAATCCGGCACAGCAGCGGCCCGAGTTCCCTCGGGAACTCCGGGAATCTTCGTCTTCGCTCCCAGAACCCGATAAATCGAATCATAGAGCACTTCCGCCGGCAGTCGTCGAGCGATGGCGTGCGAGTAGTTCTGTTCGTCGTCCTCATTCCAGCGATTGGTCTCCAGCGACAACTGATAGGTTCGTGACTTACAGATCAGCTGCATGACGTGACGAACATTGAAGCCGCTGCCAATCAGTTCGCTGGCCAGATAATCCAGAAGCTCTGGATTGGTGGCCGGGTTTCCGGCTCGCAGATCGTCAATCGGTTCACGAATGCCAACGCCCAGCAGATATCCCCACAAACGATTCACGTAACTTTTTGCGAAGTAGCGATTGTCAGGCGATGTCATCCACGACGCCAGCTGCTGTCGACGGTTGGCGCCTTCGGCAGCTTCGAAACTGCACTCATATGGGAATTCAGGCGCCGTTACGGCCTGAGTTCGATCGTGGGTGACTTCACCGTCGTTCTTTTCGAACACGACTTCATACAGCGGCTTGGCTCCTTCGACCGCGGTCCCGCCGATGGTCCGCTTCTCGCTGGCCGGGTCGGCTTTCAGTCCGACTCGAGCAAAATATGCGGCAGTTTCGTAGTACTGATCCTGAGTCCAGCGTTCGAAGGGATGGTCATGGCATTTGTTGCAGTTGAACCGCACTCCCAGAAACAGATGAGTGGTGTTCTCCATGATGGCATCCGGTTCCCGCAGAATTTTGAAGTACGACGCCGCGGGGTTGTCTTTGTTGGATCCGTCGGCCGTCAGGACTTTGCGAACGAACTGGTCATACGGAGTGTTGGCGTCAATTTCCGTTCGAATCCAGTCCCGGAAGGCTTTGGCACCTTCGGGACCCAGAAACTTGCGATTTACCTGCAGCAGGTCGGCCCATTTGTTGGTCCAGTAATCGACATAGTCCGGGCTGCCGATCAGCTGGTCGGTGACTTCTGAACGTTTGACCTGAGTTTCACGGTTATCGGCCAGGAACGCTCGCACCTGATCCGCCGTGGGAGGAAGGCCCGTGAGATCCAGGTGAACTCGGCGCAGAAAATCGGCATCTGAACACAGTTCGGAAGGCTGAATCTTCATCCGCTGCCACTTGGCGGCCACGAATTCGTCCACAGTGCTCCAGGTTTCCGGCTGCTGCCATTCGAAGCCTGTGCGATCACCCATGACGGTCAGCGTCGTCGCTGTGTAAGCTCCTTCAAACCGGGCCAGGATCGGTGCTTCGCCTCGACGCACAGCCGTCATCAGTCCCCAGCGATTCGTCACGGCGACTTCCGTGTTACCGCTGTCAATGAAGGCTTCCCGAGTGACGTCGCGAGTTGATCCGTCGGAATATGTGGCGACAACCCGCATCTGCTGCGCGGAATCAATCTGCTGAATGACCGGATTCTCAGGAAGCAGTGAAATTCCGGTGACGCGTGCACTTCCGGAGTTCAGCTGAGCTCCGTGACTGATCCAGTTGCGAACGATTTCATAGTAGTTGCTGTCGGTCTTGAACAGCTGACCGCCCACGTGTGGCACAACGCCGGTGGCTTTCAGCAGCATCAGACTGTCCGCCGGAGACGCGACGTTGGTTCGTCGAGCGGCAAGGTCATCGGTGAAGGCTCGAAGATCGAAAATCGGGTCATAGCCTCGCAGTGACAGCTTAAACCCGTTTTTGCCGTTGTTGGCTCCGTGACACGTTCCCTGATTACAGCCGACTCGTGTCAGCACGGGGTTCACATCCCGAACAAAATCGGCGACGAACGGCTGACCGATGCCCGTCACGGTCACCGGAACCGCGATGGTCTGACCGGCAATCGTCACGTTCAGCCTGGTTTGTCCATCTGCAGCGGCTCGAACAAATCCCGACGGAGTCACGGTCAGCAGTTCCTGTTCCTGAGCGATGCCGGCCAGCCGAGTCACGTCGACAACATCGCCGGTATTCAGTTTTGCGGAAATCAGCAGCTGCGAATATTCGAACGCTCCATTCAGCTGAATCGATTCGGGCTGAATCCGGACTTCTGTGACCTGAGTTCCTTCCGGCAGAGGCCTGGGTTCGCCTTTGGGGGGATCCGAAAACTTCAGGCTGCCGGCGACAACCGGCTGACTGTGATCGGTGGACTGACTGACCGGAGCAGCTGGAAATGTCGTGATCGCGGTGCCGGTTTCTGTATCGTACAGACGCACGGTTCCATCACTTCCCGCCACCGCCACCTGGCGACTGCCGGGATGAAACGCGACTGCATACAAAGCACTTTCGTCAACCTTCACGTCGGCAAGCAGTTTGATGTCTTTGGATCGATAGTCATCCAGTTTTTTCTGCTCGTCGGCACTGCGGTTACGACTGCGTTTTGCGCTGATGCCCTTCAGGTCGTCAGGAAGGTTCGTGTCGAATTCGTAGCTGGAAACAGACAGATGTCCCTTCCCGTCCAGAGCGCTGACTGCGGCAATTCGCTTTCCGTCACGGCTCACAGCCACACCGAAAACTCGGCCGGTCATCGGCTGCAGGCGTTTGATCAGGTTGGAATCGTCTCCGATCTGTCGGGCAGTGATGCGGAAAACGCGGTAAATCTTGGGCACTCCGTCCGCTCCGCCAACGACGATTTCGTCACGTTCCGGGTGACGGGCAATGGCGTTGACTCCGCCCTTCAGTGCTCCGGGCGTGATCGATGTCACATTGTCGATGAATCGATTGGTCGACACTTCCGTCAGCTTCACGGTCATGTCCCGGGACACAGACAGCAGATGAGAACTTTCGGCGTCGATGGTGAAGACCGTGTCCCGGACCCAGTCGCTGTGAGCTCCCTGATACAGAACCTGCTCGCCGGTTTCCGCATTGATGGCCCTCACAGTATTGTCGCTGCAGCCGAAGGCGACCAGCTTTCCGTCGGGTGACCAGCTGCCTCCGTAAACGGTGTCGAAGGTGACGCTGTGAGACAGCAGCAGTGTTCGAGTGCCGACATCCCAGATCTGAACTTCGCCCTGTCGGCCAGGCTGTCCGCCGGTCACGGCCAGACGACTGCCATCGGGCGAAAACCGGACCGACTCGATGCGTTCCGCCATGCCGATCAGACGATCAGCCAGTCCGCTGCCATCGGCTTTGTGCAGCAGCACTTCATTGAAACCTGCCACGGCCAGAAGGTCTCCATTGGGAGAGAAATCGAGCGACGTGACAACAGGCGGCAAAGCATAAACAGGAGGATTTTCACGAGTGTAATGAACTTTTGACGATGGCGGTGAATCGTCCTTTGCACCTTCGGCGATCCAGCGTGAAATCAGTTCGATCTCCACCGCAGACATGGGCGGTGCGTTCGGCGGCATCGCTGCTTTTCCGTCTGTCGGGGTGATTTGAGCCATCAGACCGCTGTTCTGTGGTTTCCCGGCAACAACCGCTGCATCACCACTTTCGCCACCGGCCAGCAGAGCCTGAAATTCGGTCATCACAAAGTGACCACTGGGTTTGGCGGGCTGATGACAGCCCAGGCAGTGAGCCTGCAGAATGGGTTTGATCTGTTTATGAAAACTGACGGCACCGGATGGCTCGTCTTCCGCGAAAACCGAAGGCGATGTCAGACCGAAAATGACCAGCAACAGCAGTCGCACAGTTTTTATGTGTCTCAGCATTTCACGGATCTTTTCACAGGCAGGAGAAGCGGACGGGAGAGCTGACATGACAGGACGTCATTCGCGCGCCGTCTGCAATGAACGTCATTCGGAACTGTTAAATCAGTCAACAGAACTCGAACACAGTCGAATGCCGCCCCAATCGGCGACATCAAAGGCAGGAAAAACACTGGCAGGAACGCATGACTCTACCACCCGCTCCGGACCAACGCAAGTTTTCAGTCCCCGCGGGACGGTCTCGGTGATTCGATTGAGCAACACCGTGTCATTGTGGCTGTAACGCTCGCGACCTGCCCCGAAACCGGCGGCTTCGCGAATCCCCGAACCCACGTTCCCTGTGATTTGGCCACAGATGAAACACGTATGAAGGGTGAAGGGTGTGGTCCTGGCGAACCTTGCTGCAGGCTCAGGGCTCAGGGGCGTGTCAGGGCTTCGTCGAGACCAAAGAGAGCTCGGGCAGTGGCCGACCATGCAGCGTGGCTGACAATCGTTTCAGAGGTGATTCCGCTGTTTGCATCAATCTCAAGAAACCTGAATGCTGACGCCGGATCAGCAGTGAAAGCGGAGTGCTGTTCCTGCTGGAAGCTGGTCAGCAGGTCCAGTTCAGCGGATGTTGGCGGTCTCACCAGAACCCGACGAAACATTTCCGTTAGAAATTCCAAATCTCCGCTGGTGATGCTGGCCATGGAAAAGTGTGCTCCCATTTGCCGGGACAAGTCCAGAAGCATCACGTCATTCAGCAGAGTCAGCGCCTGCAGGGGACTGTTGCTGCGATCGCGTCGAGCAACGCAGGCTTCTCCGCTGGGAGCATCAAACGTTGAAAACATCGCGAACGGAGCTGTCCGCTTCGTGAATGTGTACAGACTTCGACGATATCGTCCGGTTCCCGGGCTGGCTGTCCACGACGGGCTGCCATACGCCGCTTCTGTGACACCATCCGGCTGCAGCGGTCGAACCGGCGGGCCTCCGACTTCGTCATGCAGAACTCCGGCTGCGACCAGCAGCTGATCACGGATGACTTCCGCATCCAGGCGATAACGCGGCGATGAACTCAACAGACGGTTGCCCGGATCGATACTCAGCGAATCCGGGTTTCTGACAGACGACTGCCGATATGTCGAACTGCAGACAATTCGGCGATGGAGCGCCTTCAGTGACCAGCGGTCAGTTTCGCGAAACGTGACTGCCAGCCAGTCCAGCAGTTCCGGGTGCGACGGAGATTCGCCCTGCATTCCGAAATCGTCGACGGTCTTCACCAGTCCCGTTCCAAATATCGCCGCCCACTGACGATTCACCGTCACGCGGGCTGTCAGAGGATTGCTGTCTGAGACCAGCCACCGAGCGAACTCGAGCCGATTCCCCGGCGATTCGTTCGAACCGGCTCGCAGAATCTCCGGCAGTCCAGGCTGCACTTCTTCCTTCGGCTGCAGATACTCACCCCGGTGGTGCCGATGAGTCGGACGGATGGCATTGTCCGGGCGTTCGGCAAGCACCAGAGTACTTGTGGCTTCCGGACGCATTCGCAGCTTGCGGATTTTCTCTGCATCTTCGGCCAGTTGCGAAGTCTGCAGCAGAAATTCCGTCATCAGGACATCAGCTTCATGTGAATTCAGTTCGCGATCCGGATCGGACAGCAGCAGAGCAACATGGTCCGACCACGGGCGTGCTTCGGGAGCCTGCGTTGACGACGTGGCCGAAAACCGAAAACGTCCCAGCGAACTGGCAAAATGTCGGCCGAACGACATATGTATCCGCACGTCGGTTCCCGCAGGAAGGGGTTCCTTCAGCACAAACACGGCGACGTGTCGTTCTGCCTGCCGTCCATGAACCGACCAGCCGGTCTGGATGTCGCCATCAATGGCTTTGGCGGCTGTGGCAGGGTTGTTTCCGAAACGATTTTTGGAATATGTTTCCGAAGCGCCTGTGAAAGCAAAGGCTCGGCCGTCGGCGTGAACATCGATTTCCGTCAGATAGAAGTCGCCCAGCGTGCCTTCATAATACGTCGATCCGGGACCGCCGGCCGGAAGTCGATCGTCGGGAAGGGCCTCCAGACGAATGGCGGTGATGGGCTGATCGGACGCTTTCAGGGTAATCTCATAGTCATCCCGTTTTGCGGTATCGCCGGATGCGAAGATGGAGTCATCGTCCTGAATGGTCAGCAGCGGCAGATTGGCGGTTGCAGTCAGCGGCGTCAGCGGCTGCCATCGCACGGCGTTCGGCTGTTCAGATCGACGCCATGCGGTAAAGGCTTTTGAAGTGCCAGCTGTCGCTGTTCGGCAGCGGCAGCTTCATCCAGACCTTCGGCGGAAATCGGCCACTTTTGAGGAAGTGAATCCAGCAGCTGCTGAGCCTTTCGGCGGTTCTGAGCCCACGTGTGCTGCAATTCGCTGTCGGGGAGTTCCAGACTGGGTTCATCCGCGTTATTCAGGAATGCCATCAGCCGATAGTATTCGGTGTGGGTGACCGGGTCGTATTTGTGGGTGTGACACTGACAACAGCCCAGAGTCAGGCCCAGCCAGGTTGTTCCCGTCGTGGAAACTCGATCAGTCATCGCATGAAAGCGAAATTCCAGCGGATCAATGCCGCCTTCTTCATTCAGCATCGTGTTGCGATGAAACCCCGTGGCGACTCGCTGTTCCGTCAGAGCATCGGGCAGCATGTCTCCCGCCAGCTGTTCGATGGTAAACCGGTCGAACGGCATTCCGCTGTTCAGTGCGTTGATGACCCAGTCCCGGTAAGGCCAGATACTGCGATCCCGATCCTTTTCGTAGCCGTTGGTGTCGGCATATCGAGCCAGATCGAGCCAGCGACGAGCCCACCGTTCACCGTACTGCGGCGACTGCAGCAGACGATCCACCTGTTCCCATACGGCGTCATCAGGTGCGACCGCGTCCGGAGAATCCGGATTCGCTGCCCAGATCTTTCGGACCCAGTGGTCAGCTTCGGCAGGAGCAGGAGGCAGACCCGTGAGATCCAGATAAACTCGACGAATCAGATCAAACGGCCGAGCAGCGGGAGCCGGCTGGAGGCCGTGCTGATCAAGTTTCTGCAGAATGAAAGCATCGATCTCGTTCCGACACCATGACGGCTGGCTGACTTTCGGAAGTTCGCTCCTGACCGGCGGAACGAATGCCCAGTGCTGCTGCCAGTGAGCTCCCTGAGCGATCCACTGCCTGAGCGTTTCCTTCTGCTGACTGCTGAGTATCTTCCCGGAATCCGGAGGCGGCATGATGGTGTCCGGATCGTCGGACAGAATGCGTTCCATCAGAGAACTCGCGTCGGGATCACCGGGCATGACTGCCGGTGATGCGGCGTCCGATTCAAACAGCCCGGCGGACGTGTCCAGTCGCAGGCCGGCTTCCCGAGTTTCCTGATCGGGACCATGACAGCGGAAACACTTGTCCGCCAGAATCGGACGAACGTCTCCGGAGAAGTCGATGGGGGTTTCCTGCGCGACACAACTGCGGCCCGGGAGGCTCAACGCAGTCACAGCGACACAGATTCGCCACATGGAGCTGTTTGAAAATCCTGAAGACTTCTCGCCAGTCATCTTCATTCCTGCATTGTCAGAAGTCCAGCGAGGCAAAGCCTCGGCCGATTCGAGTGATCTCCGGGCACGTTCGAACGATTTCAGGTTGTTGATACCAGCGATGGTTTCACGGATCCCACAGCCGTTCGCATCGCCTGACTGAATTCACGCACACGATCACAGGCTGCCTGCACCGTGGGCGCTTCAGAAATCTGTCGAACGATGGCCGAACCAACAATCACCCCATCCGCAACTCCCTGCAGGGCGGGAACCTGATCCGTCCACTGATCCCGAATCCCACCGCAAGCGGAAGGGACGTCGACTGCCGCAGCTGCTGCAGCTGCTGGATCAGTTCCGGCGGCAGTTCTCTGCGAACTCCGGTCGTCCCGGCCACCGACACACAGTAAACAAATCCCGTGGAGGCGTTCAGAATCTGCTGAACTCGGGCCGGCGCGGTCGTCGGAGCCACCAGCTGAACAAGATCGAGCCCGTTTGCGAGCCAGAGCCTGAATGTCCTCGGCTTCGTCTGCCGGCAGGTCGGGAATAATCAGTCCGCTGAATCCGGATTCCGCCGCCAGCTTCACAAACCGTTCGGAGCCAAATCGAAAGATGATGGCAAACGACACCATGGCCAGAACGGGCGGCAGGTTGTCATTCTTCAGTGACGTCATCATGTCCAGAATGGCACTCACTGTGACTCCGGAATCCAGAGCTCGAGTATACGAAGCCTGAATCACGGGACCATCCGCGATCGGATCGCTGTAGGGAAACCCCAGTTCGATCAGGTCCACATCGGCGTCTCGCAACGCTTTCAACACCGCCGCTGTGCCTTCCGTCGATGGATCACCGGCCGTTACGAACGGCATGAAGGTCATGCGCTGAGCCCGTGATGCGGATTGAAAGACCTCTGCGATCCGAGACATAAAACGGCGTACCTATAGAATAAGACAGAAACTGAAATCACCCGGGACAGCGAGGTGCCGCCCGGAGTCACAGTCTAGCGACACCGGAACCGCCATCCAATCTTTTCACAGATGTAACCGCGTTTAGTCGTCCAGAATCGGCAGTTCCGAATTCCGCTCGCGTTCCATGGTGATACATCGACCGCCGTTGCTGTATTCGACGTAGTTCAGATAGGCACGCATCAGCATCAGGCCACGGCCGGATGGGCGTTCAATAAAGGCCGGGTCGGTGGGGTCGGGCACATCTTCAGGTTCGAAACCTTCGCCTTCATCCTGAACGACGACTCGCAGCATTCTGTCGCCGATCGTCGCGTCGATTGCCACCTGTTTGGACAGATCACAATGGTTGCCATGGCGGATGGCGTTGGTGATGGCTTCGCCAGCGACAGGCGCATGGCGAAAATGTCGCGCATGCTGTAGTCGTGTTTTTCCATCAGCGAAATGATCTGCTCCTGGATGGCCAGACCCGAGCCGTATCACTGGGAATCCGCACTGCCAGCGGGACGCTGCGGACATGTCGCCAAATTCTCCGGTCGTGCTGCAGAAAGCAGCGGGCAGATGGGAAGTGGTACAGACCTGCTTGAGCGTCCGGAAGCCAGCCACGCACTGCAGGTCTTCAGCCGGATTTCAGAACTTTGCCAGAGCCTCATCCAGATCCGTGCATAACGTGAGTACTTTGTGCAGCTGAGTAATCTTGAAGACGTCAAGAATCTCTTTCTGGATGTTGCACAGAACGCACTTGCCTCCGGCGGCCAACACCTTCTTGTGCATGGTGATCAGTTTTCCCAGAAGCGCTGGACAGATACTCCACCAGCGAAAAAGTCCAGTACGATCTGCCTGCGACCGTCCTGATCCACCAGACCGAACAGTTCCTGTCCGATGCGATCGATGTTGGCTTCCATCCAGGATTTTTTTATCCAGGAATCGCGCCACGGTCACCGATCCGACTTCTTCAATATCAATTCTCTGGTCCGACATTCAACGGCCTCAATACTTGCACAGAGTTTGGTTGCGGGTCTTCCACCGACAGCATAACACGTCGGAGAGTCCCGGTCGTCAGATCCTGAGAAAACCTCGAAATCTGAATTGGTTCAGGCCCATCCTGAACTCGCTGACATCGCTGTGGTCGGGGGGAATCATCAGTCCCACCGGCGAACCTGTCAAGCCCGCCGCGACCGGGTTTGCCGCAGCAGCGCCCGGAAAAAGCCCGTCAAATGGGGATGCAGCCCACCGCGGACTCCAGGTCATCCGCTACACTGTCGAAAACGGGGCCGGTCAGGTCTCCGATTTTCACCTGCCTCTGCTCCTTCCTCCCTGATCGTCAGAACAGATCCAGATGGCTCAGTTTTCCTCACGTGTGACTTTGAAATGTTCCGCCTCGCAGCTTCGCAGCTTTCTTGGCAGGACCTCCAACCTTCCGGACATCAGTGACCCGGACCTGGAACTCACCATCCTGAAGGCCCCCGAAACAATCGCGGCGGGTGAACTGATTGAATTTCGAGTCACCACGTGGGGCATCAAACAGCGGATGCAGCATCGATGGACTGAGGTCAGTGATGAACGAATCGTGGCCGAACAGATCGAAGGCCCAACGCGTTCCTGGATCCATACTCAGAACATCATCGACCATTCCGATGGGACCTGCACTCTGGAAGACATCGTCGACTTCGAACCTCCCGGCGGCATGATGGGCTTCGTCATGACAGCCGAAAAGATCAGCGAGTCACTGCAGTCCGGAATGGAGTTTCGCTACGAGGCTTTGGAATCCATTCTCGTCTCTGAAGCCAGTTGAACTTCAGCAATCGTCGGCGGGCGGTTGACGGAAGATTATTCCTCAAAGCGGTATGACGATCGCCTGCCCGGCTGAACATCATTTACCGATGCAGAAATGACTGAAAATGTGATCGAGAATATCGTCGGTATAAACTTCGCCAAGGATGGTGCTGATCTCGTACAGCGTCTCCCGAAGTTCCATGGCAGTGATTTCATCACCCAGCTGTCGTGAGGCCGAAGTCATGGCATTGTCGAGCGATGCCAGAGCTCGGTGCAGGCTGTCTCGACAGCGAGCTGCCGTTGACGACAACAGTTCTGTCCGCGACGAACGGTCCACGGTCAGTCGCTGTTCGATTTTTCCAATCAGCTGCTGAAGTCCCTGCCCCGTGGCGGCGCTGACTGTCTGACGATCTGTCCCCGATTCTCCCGATGCATGTTCCGGACGCTCGTCTGCTCCTGACTTTCGGTCGCAGCAGGTTGTCACATCCAGGACGGGAACGGACATTTCCGAAAGCTGCAGTCGGCAGGAGTCACTTCGCCTCCGGTCCGGTCCGTTCAGATCGGCAGCGGTACACCACAGAACCAGGTCACACGATTTCATCTGCCGGCTTCGGCCCGACTGAGCAGCCTGCATGATCAAATCGTTCGCGTCTTCCCAGCCTGCGGTGTCAATCAGCTCCGCGGCGATGCTGCCGAATGTGATGGGGGCTGTGAGGTAATCGCGCGTTGTTCCGGCCACCGGAGACACAATGGCACGCTCCTGCCCCAGAAGTCGATTCATCAGAGTACTCTTTCCGGCATTCGGCAGTCCGGCCAGCACGATCCGCAGACGACGGCCGGATGGAAGTCGAGCTGCGGAGTCGGATGCCAGGGTCTCAAGCTGATCACGGCACGTCTGCAGACGTGTGCAGATCTGGTCGGCAGTAATGAATTCAATATCTTCATCGACGAAATCCAGTCCGGCTTCCAGATCTCCCAGCACCGCCAACAACTCACTGCGAACCGACGTCAGGCGACCGGTTGTGGCACCTCCCAGCTGCGTCAGAGCTGTCTGAAGTTCTTCGTGGTCGGCTGCATCAATCACTCCCAGGACTGCTTCCGCCTGCATCAGGTCAATGCGTCCGGCCAGGAAGGCTCGCAGAGTAAACTCGCCCCGATTCGCGGCCCGGACGCCATGCGCCCACAGCAGTTCCAGCACCGCATCCAGAAGCGGAGGTGACCCGATCGTGTGCAGTTCGGCCATGGGCTGACCTGTATAGCTGCGATCCGTCGGCCACAACCACACGCCAACGGGTAATGGAGTCTCCATTCCGTTCAGGTGAATCCTGCCGGGAATTCGTTCCGGTTTTCGAATTCGGTTCAGTACGACGGAGGAGTCATCCGGGTGGAAGACCTGAGTCAACACATTCAGCACGTTCGAACCGCTGATGCGCACAATGCCCCGTTCAGCCGCACCGGTTGGCGACGCAATGGCAGCAATCGTGTCGTCGGTGGAAAACTTCATTTGGCAGCAGCGCTTTCCGGCACTGAGGAATCCAACAGGCGAAAGATCCGGTAGTCATCCTGACGGCCGGATTCCAGCCGAAGATAATATCGACCGACATCAGCGTTCAGAGCTTCCGGCCGGACATTTGTCCCGGGCTGAACCACGACAAAGTACGTCTGCATTTCGGCCAGAGTCACAAGAACGGGCTGACTGAGTCCCTCGCTGCTGATGCGAGCTCGAAGTTCAAGATAGTTCTTCGGAAAAAAACCGGAATAGCCATTCACCATCGGACGAGCATGCAGGCTGCCGATGTACATCCAGCGAGCTGTGACGTCGAAGTCATGAGCCGACACGCCGGGAGAAAACGGTATACACGCGATGCCCGTTCCCGCGGGAAGGTGTTCCCTGACATATTCTGTCCACTGCAGATGGCGGTTGAGATCGGGAGCTCCGGCCAGCACGATCTGAGGGCAGGGCAGTTCAACCAGAGCCATGATCACACAGCCAGTGACCAGCGATGACGTCAGCCATCCGGGCATTCGGTGACTGTCCATACGCAGCCGGACTTCATTCAATGCCGTCACCATCAGCAGAATGATGGCCATCTGAGCCAGATACATGAAGCGGAACACATTCCGGACCTGGCTCAACCCCGGCAGAAACTCAGTCAGATTCCACCATGGTCGAGCACTCCCGATTTGCAGATTCGGCCCCAGAGCCAATAAACCGGAAACGACAATCGTCAGCAGCAGAAATGCTGTCAGATGACGGTGACGTTTTCGCCGCAGGCCGTATCCGATTCCGGCCGTTGCCAGAAACACCTTGATCCAGCCCGGTGACATTCCGTTGGAATCACGAGCTCGGATACCGATCTTCGCGTCATGCGGGGGCTGCCACAGGTTCTGTGGACGAGCGGACAGCTGTGACACCAGAGCTTCGTCTCGCTGAAACTGATGTTCGGACAGTGCTCGTTTCATCGGTACTACCAGAAGTCCGGCCGGGACAGCGGCCAGTATCACAGCAAGAATGGACCAGATCCAGAATTGCCGTTTCCGGAAAGCGATCAACAGCAGCCATGCGGTCGGAAGCAGCGTCACGCACATCAGCAGTGTGTGATGGATACTGGTGAAAAACGCAGCGGTAACCGCAGCGGCGATCTCGATGGCCGAACCACGTGTCGGCTGTCGGCCGTGTCTTTCCAGACTGCTCCAGACCCAAAGGATCGGCCAGACAGGAATCAGCTGCAGCACTTCCAGCTGTCGAAGACTGATGGGCAGCCAGATCATCATCAGCGCCCCGCCCACGGCTGGTACCCATCCGCAGTGCCGCAGTCTCAGCAGCCGACAGGTCATCAGTCCGTTCAGCATCAACGAGCCCAGCAGGTAAAGGTTGTAGGCCAGAGCCGGCGACCCGTTCAGCCAGATCACCGGAGCCACCAGCAGTGTGGCCGGCTGAGGTTCTGAAAACGCGAACGATCGTCTGGTCGGAAAAAAAATCGGAGCATCCCAGTAGTCTGCAAATCCGTTGATCGCACTTTGACCGTTCCACCAGATTGTCCATGCGTTGAAAAGCGGAACGGTGGTGATGATTTCGCTTCGCACCGGCAGACTGTGGTTCATCTGCACCAGCACCGGACGGATTGTCCACGCGGCGAACAGCAGGATGGTCAGAATCGCAGAATTTCGACGAGATCGCATGAAGTGTTCAGCAGTCGGCGACTGTTTTTCGTGGAGCGATTCTGAGCGTCAGCTCGGTTTCAGAAGCCTGTCTCCGGGGCTCGGGACGGTCATTGACGCCCCGAATTCAGGCCGGGACCGAGAGGATGACAACAAACCCGAATCATGGCAACCATCGCCGGGAACAGCCATCTTCTCTTGAGTGCATCTGCCGGCTCGAGCCCGATTCGCACGAAACGTATCCTCACATATTCTCAACGGCAGCCGCGATTGCCCTCATGCGAGCTCGATTGACGCCGAAGTCGGAATGCCCGATTCGCGACGCAGATCGGAACTGAATGCATTGCTGGTTCGAGTCCACCAGAAACTCGACATCGTCGATAAAACCCAGCAGTCGGCTGCGGAATTCGACATGAAGGTACTGATTGTCTGATGTCACTGTCTTTGTGCGAGGCATGCTGTTAACAACAGTTCTGATCTGACGCAGTGGATCCTTCAGGTCCGGGCCCATGGGCAGTGGCGGCATGCGACGGTCCGGGTCGTCCGTCTGAGATGCAACGCAGTTGGGAGTTTCCGGCAGCGGAGCCAGGCCTCCATTGACGATTCCCGGCGGAACGGCAGGATGACTGAATCGATTCAGGACGTTGGATGCCGCAATCAGCAGTACAACTGCAGCAGTGATTCCGATGAGCATTCGACGACGTCCCGAGGCTGGCATTTCAGCGGACCGCTCCGCCATTCACATTGATGACCTGTCCCGTGATGAAGCTCGCCGAGTCGCTCAGCAGAAACCGAGCCATCATCGCGATATCTTCCGGCTGGCCCCACCGTTTCAGCGGCGTCTCTTCCAGAACTCGCTGCTGCCAGTACTCACTGGCGCCATTTCCCCACGCGGTCTGAATCCATCCCGGTGCAATACAGTTGACTCGAACCTTCGGAGCAAGACTCAGCGACAGCGACCGCGTAAATCCCATCACGGCATTCTTCGCGGCTGCGAACAGTTCGCCGCTGTTGCCTTCCATTCCTCGATCCGACTGGTCCCAGCCGATGGTCAGAATACTTCCGTGCCCCTGTTCCTGCATGCAGCTTCCGAAAGCCCGGCTGACTTCAATGCTCCCCGTCACATCCACGGCCAGAAGAACCTGAAGTTTGGTGGCGAAGTCAGCGTTTTTCAATTCGCCGGTCAGCAGGTCGGCTCCGGCATTGCACACCAGACCGTCCACTCTTCCGGACTCAAAACACTGTTTCGCAAATCTCTGCCCCGCCCCGGATCCGTCAGGTCCAGCTGCAGAATCTCCGAGCTTCTCCCGCGCTGTTGGATCTCATCCGCCACCGACTGGGCTCGGGCCTTCGAGCGGCAAAAGGTGATCACAACATCAGCCCCGGCCGCCGCACATTCCAGAGCGATGGCGCGTCCAATGCCGCTCGACGCGCCAGTCACCACAATGCGGCGATCTCTCAAATGTGCAAACATGTGGCTGTTCAGTGGTAAGTCTTGAATCAGCGAAGCCGACTGTGGCAGCTTCCTGTGCCCGGCTGCAGAGACATCACTGGCTGACACCGGCGTCCTGTCGGAGGAGATGCGGTTACTGAACCTGAATGGCCTTGAAGGCGCGAAGAAAACGCTCGACCACTGTAAAATCTTCGGCCAGTGCTGAAAACTGAGTCTGACCGAGCTGGTGTTTCAGCCAGACTTCTTCGGTTCCCGGCCGCTCTTCCAGCATCGTGGCCATCAGATAGTTCAGTGTTCTGAGTTCTTCAGGTGTCCGGTCAAAAAACTCGTCACTCACCCCGCGCTCAATCTCCTTCAGGCCGACAGAAACTTCCTCAAGGTCGGCGTCGTCCTCGCCGGCCGGCTTCTGACTGGAATCGTGCTGAGCCATAACGGTGGGACCACACAGCACGTGCATCACGGAAAACCATTCCGGTCCGGCGGCTGACAGGCTGTTCCTTCCCTGACGATGAAATTCCCGCATCAGATCAATCTGGTTCAGCAGTGGCCGAATTTCCTGTTCTCGGTCGCTGGAAAATGATGTGCCCTTCAGAAATCCCACGACATCCTGATCGCTTCTGTTCCAGTCGCGGTACATCTTCGAGTACTCCAGCAAGGCGACGGACATTTCGGACATCCGCTGAGACGACAGATGCACGGCACCGATGCGTTTGGCCAGCTGCTGTCGGATAAACGCGTCGCGGTGCTGCTCAGGAGTCCGCATGTTCGCGAACTCCCGAGCAAACATCACGAAATCGCCAGGCTGCGGACGAATTCCGGTTGTCCCTCGAGCTCGGCTGAAGCTGGCATACGTTTCCGCAATCCGAACCACACCGACGGGTCGGAAGTAGTTATCCGTGGGACGGAACACGGCGACAGGTTCGCCAACCCGCAAAGTCTGCACGTCGCCCAGATCGATCAGTGCAGAACCGTTCGAAACCTGCTCAACCTGCCCCAAACCATACAGCAGTCCTGGGCGTTCCAGCGGAACCCCCTGTCCATTCGCCGACGGAATCAACAGGGCCGCAGTGAAAAGCAGCCCGAAGCCGAAAAATATCCTTTCGGAGCGGCCTGAACCGGAAGTCAGCATCAAAGACGCCCCACAGATTTGTGCAGTCGGAAAAGAATTCATCCCGACTCAGTGTAAACCCTGGCATTGATGTGGCAAACGGAATTCCCGGCGGCGGAATGAAAACCGAACAACCGGTGAAGTTCAGGCCATCCGGGAAAGATGTCCGAATCGTGGAGCCTTACCGGGTGGCAGGAAGGTCATGTTCCGGACGCACCGTCATCTGAGTCGACAGGTGCGGCAGGCGGTGCAGCGCGAACTGCAGAATTTCCACAGCCGTCGGAGCTGCAACAGTCCCCCCGTAGTGCTGACCGGTCGCGGAAGGCTCATCCACCATCACCAGCACCACGATTTCCGGATTGTCGGACGGAGCTCCACAGACAAACGAACAGATGTGCTTTGTGTCCGAGTAGCCGCCGGTTTCCGGATCAGGTTTCTGAGCTGTCCCCGTCTTGCCGAAAATCTTCAGCCCGGGAACGCGCGACAACTTCGCCGTTCCCCGTTCAACAACGCCCGTCATGGGAACTCGCACCAGCCAGTCAGTAATGTCGGTTTTCAGCACGTTCGATTCCAGTGACGGCAGCGAATCTACCGTTTCCAGACCGGCCAGCGGCGTCGGCTGAAGATCTCCTGAAGTCGTGTCAAGCAGCAAATGAGGTCGCAGCAGTCGACCTCCGTTGGCAAGGGCGGCATGAGCCGTCAGCAGCTGAAGCGGTGTCACCGCCAGCTCCTGACCCATCGGAATCGATCCCAGAGAATAGTCGTCCCAGTCGGTCTTTGGTCGCACAAGTCCATCGATTTCGCCGGGAAGTTCAATGCCGGTGCGGGTGCCGAAACCGAATGCCGCCGTCGCGTTGAACAGCTCGCTCAGCCCCAGACGCTCTCCGACTTTGGCCATGCCGATGTTGCTGGATTTCACAAGGACGTCGTCCACACTCAGCTGCGAGTACGGATGGTGGTCGTGAAGAATTCGCGGCCCCATCCGGTACGATCCGTTGTGACAGGGCAGAATCTCATCCGGCTTCAGCAGTCCCTTCTGAATGGCCCAGCCAACAATAAACGGCTTGAACGTCGATCCGGGCTCAAAGACGGCCGACACGGCAAGATTTCGCCAGGCGTCTTCGGGAATTCGCCCCGGACTGTTCGGATCGAAATCCGGCAGAGATGCCATTGCCAGAACTTCGCCCGAATCCGGTTTCATCACAATCGCGCAGGCTCCCATCGGCCGCCAGCGTTCCATCAGCTGTTGCAGCAGACGTTCGGTCTGCAGCTGCATCAGGACATCCAGAGTCGTCATGACGGTGCGACCATGCTGAGGCGTGACGGATTTCTGGCTGGCAACTTCAACCACGACTCCCTTTGCATCCCGTGTCATCACGCGCGTGCCATCCTGACCACGGATGACGTCGTTCAGACTTTCTTCCAGTCCGCCATGTCCGATGTTGTCAATGTCGCGAATGCCCAGCACATGCGATGCACTGCGTCCCTGAGGATACTGGCGAAGGTATTCCCGTCGAAATCCCCACATCTGATCGGGAAGTGACAGCTGGCGAATTCGATCCGACTGCTCCTGACTCAGCCTTCGTTTGATCCACAGAAAGTGGCGATCGGAATGCTGAACCAGTTGAGCGTACAGCTCGTCCGCGTTGATGTTCAGGACATCAGCCACTCGCCAGGCAAAGTCCGCGGGGTCGGAAATCTTTCGGGGAACCGCGTACAGACTGTCGCGAGTCACCGTCATGGCCAGCACGTGTCCGTTCCGGTCGAGAATCTCGCCGGGCCGCGCCGGAACGGTTTCCGTAAAGGAACTCTGTTTTGTGACTCGGGTATTCAGCAGTTGCCGCTGAGCTCCCTGAAGGTGAATCAGCCGGGCGATCATCACACTCCAGCCAATCAGCATGCACAGCGAAATCAGCTTCGTCCGCCACACGGGTGGCAGCGCTGAGCAGGCATGAGATTCGGAGAGCGACCGTTCTGAACGCCGCCCTCCCGAGTTCTCCGACCGACCACCAGACTCGTTTCCAGCCGTCAGCTCGTCCCGAGTTCGGGCAGTGCTCACGTCTGGTTGCTGGCTGAAATCAATCGACACGTTAACCTCAGAACACGCCGGAATGGTCTCGCGACGATGCGGGGAACAGATCTCCGGGAAAGCATTCAATGCCTCGAAACAAAACCCTGCGGAAAATCACGGTCGTGCAGCGAACCCCGTTTGAGCGGAAAAATCAGGCTCTGCCGAAAAATGACGCCCGCGTGACCGCCGAGCCGACATTCCTGAAGTCTTCATCGGCAATTCTGGCCGATTCGAAGAAATCACTCCCGCACTTCAATCCAGCCCGAACAAAAATCACCCGCCGCCCCCCGCAAACTCAGTCACCCCCGGAAACATCGACCACAACAACGCCGAATGCTGTGAACACCTTGACGCATGTGCCTGCATGCGGGAGTTCTTCCGGGCTGCCTGGACACTGACGGGGCAGTCGATCTGACGAAATAAGGAATGTCCGGCATCGGGCAGCGGATGCTCCTGGGGAGGACGCAGTTCCCCGCAATCGCGTGCGTCCTGCCTGGAGCTCGCCCGGTCGGCGGGCTCAGCCGAGACTCATTCCCATCAGGAATTCTTCGTTCGATTTGGTCCGCTTGATGCGGTTGACGAGAAGTTCCATCGCTTCGACCGGGTTCATGTCATTCAGAACCCGTCGCAATGCCCAGACTCGCTGAAGTTCTTCTTCGTTCATCAGCAGTTCTTCGCGGCGAGTTCCTGAACGATTCACGTCGATCGCCGGCCAGATGCGTTTTTCCACCATCCGGCGGTCCAGATGCAGTTCCGTATTCCCGGTTCCCTTGAACTCTTCGAAGATCACTTCATCCATCCGGCTGCCGGTATCAATCAGAGCTGTGGCGATGATTGTCAGGCTTCCGCCTTCTTCGACGCACCGAGCAGCTCCGAAAAAGCGTTTGGGATTCTGCAGAGCACTGGCGTCAACACCGCCGGTGAGTGTCTTGCCCGAATTCGGAATCTCAGTGTTCCAGGCTCGGGCAAGTCGAGTGATGGAATCCAGAAAGATGATCACGTCGTGACCGTATTCGACCATTCGCTTGGCCTTTTCGATCACCATTTCCGACACCTGAATGTGTCGCGACGGGGGTTCATCAAACGTACTGCTGACCACTTCGCAGTTGTCGGCCTTCAGTTTGCGTTCCATGTCCGTGACTTCTTCCGGCCGCTCGTCGATCAACAGCACGATAACATAGGCGTCCGGATGATTCTGACGAACGGCATCTGCCATCTGCTGCAGCAGAATCGTCTTCCCCGCGCGCGGAGGTGACACGATCAGACCTCGCTGACCCAGCCCGATCGGAGCAATCAGATCCACGATCCGAGTGCTGATGTGAGGCGCCTTGTCCGCCATGCGAAGCCGAGCGGTCGGATGCAGCGGAGTGAGATCGTCGAAGAAGACTTTTGCCGTCAGCAAATTGGGATCTTCGCCGTTGATCGCTTCGACTCGCAGCAGCGCGAAGTAGCGTTCGTTTTCCTTGGGAGGCCGAATCTGGCCGGCCACGGTCGCTCCGGTCCGCAGTCCGAAGCGACGAATCTGGCTGGGGCTGACGTAAATGTCATCGGGGCACGGCAGATAGTGATAGTCGGGACTTCGCAGAAATCCGAACCCGTCCGGAAGGATTTCCAGCGTGCCCTCGCCGAACATCAGACCGCTCATCCGAGTCCGCTCTTTCAGGATGCGGAAGATAAGATCCTGCTTTTTCAGCCCGTGATATTCCGTCAGGTTCTCCTGCTGTGCGATGTCCAGCAGTTCCTTCATGGACATCCGCTGCAGATCCGCGATGTTGACTTCGGCAACGCGAGACGGAGCAAACGCCTCGGAAGTGGCTCGAACAGGACGAGGATCGTCGTCCGAATCGACGTCGTCATGAGATGCCGCGGAGCGGCGGGAACGAGTCAAAGGCGGTCGGCGTTCGCCGGAGGATCCGGATGAATGAGTCATGGCCGCTGAGGGCTTTCTGAAAGGCGGGATGGTGAGAAAGATTTGCTTGCAGACAGGAATCTGTGAGACAGGTGATCAAACCGCAGAATGCGGAGACTGGCAGAGATGGATCGATTTGCCGAACAAACCAGACGGCTGTCTGAATCCGGCTGTTGAGGGTGCAGTTTCAGTTGCTGGAGGTGTCAGAATCGGACGTCGAGGAATTGTTTTGAAGTCGCCGATGAATCACGGTCTGGAGAACCGTTGTCATCTGCTGACCGGCTTGCTGAATGGAATTTGAATTATCGACAACAAAGTGTGCACAGGACCGCTTTCGCTCCAGACTCCACTGAGTCGCTTCGCGGCGAGCCAGTTCTTCGGCACTCCAGCCGCGCGTCTCGAAAACACGCTGCTCGCGCACCGTCTGAGGTGTCTCGATGAAAATCAGACAGTCACACTGATCTGCCCAGCCCGCTTCCAGCAGCAGAGCAGCATCCAGAATAATGGCGTCGACATCCGTGGACGCGTGATTGATTGTTGACTGAATCTGTTGTCGAATGGTCGGATGAAGAATGGAGTTCAGGAGTGACAGGGCCGCCGACGACTGAGCAGAGGGCTGAAAGACAATCTGCGCCAGACGTTTTCTGTCGACCGAACCGGAATCTGCGAAGATGTCTTCGCCGAAGTGATGCCGAAGTTCGGCCTGAATGTTCCGATCATCCAGCAGATCATGACCGATTCGGTCTGCGTCAAGAATCAGCAGGCGAAGAGTCGTGACCTGTCGAACAACGGACGACTTGCCGGAACCAATCCCCCCCAGAATTCCGACCACTGGTGGCCGAAGTGTTGCCCGAGGACGGATTTCAGAGGTTTCAGTTTCCGACGACAGTGGAAAACCTGAAGGTGTTGGGTTGAGAGAGAAGTGAAAGGAAGCTCCGTACGCTGAATGACCGCATCGTCCGGGACGAATGCCCGTCGGAAACCTCGTTTTCAGGCTCGAAACTGCCACGATTATGTGGCAGTGACAGTCGTGTTGTCAAACGGTAGAGTTCCCGGAACTCAGCTTTTTCTCACGCTCCTGTCGATTTTCGGAAAGCAGAACTGCGATGATTCGCGATGCCGTCGCCAAACTGGAACAAGCCGCCGCCGCCGGAAAACTGGCTGCTGAAACTCCCACCCATGTTCAGAACTGGCTCTCGCGAAGCTGCATGGCTGCTTACCACGACCGCATCCTGAAACTGATTGCCGACGAAAACTGGACGACGCTGGATAACCTGTTCTGGACCGCCATCCCGTTCGGAACCGGCGGGCGGCGAGGTCCGATGGGCGAATTCGGCCCTGCCACCATCAACGACCGAACCATCGCCGAATCCGCTCACGGACTGGCATCATGGCTCAGAAAGTCCGGAGTGGCCACCGGAGGTTCTGCTGTCGTCACCAGCGATACTCGCAACAAATCGCCTCATTTCGCCAGACTGACAGCAACAACGTTAGCGGCTCACGGCATCAAAGTCTTTCTGTTCGATGCTCCACGGGCTACTCCGGAACTTTCCTTCGCCGTGCGAAAACTGAACTGCAGCGTCGGAGTTATGATTTCTGCATCGCACAATCCTCCGGCAGACAACGGC
Organism: Planctomycetaceae bacterium; assembly: GCA_041398865.1. GTDB lineage: Bacteria > Planctomycetota > Planctomycetia > Planctomycetales > Planctomycetaceae > Fuerstiella. Next base: position 141,737 of record JAWKTY010000011.1, on the reverse strand, counting down.
TTCAAGGCTTACTGGTCCAACGGAGCTCAGGTGATCGCTCCGCACGACAAGGGCATCATTCAGGAAGTTGACAACGCGGACGTAATTCCATCCATCGACTACGACGCCGCCGTTGCTCAGGGCATGATTCAAATCGTCGGACCGGAACTCGATGCGGAATACATCGACCAGGTTGTAAGACTCAGTCAAACTTCCGCTCGCGAGATTTCCGCGGTGTTCACACCGCTGCATGGCGTGGGAGAAACCTCCATCTATCGCATCATTCAGAAGGCCGGGTTTGAAGGAGTCTCCATTTTTGAAGCTCAGCGACAGCAGGATGGCAACTTCCCGAACGTTCCCAAACATCTGCCGAATCCCGAACTGCTGGAAGTCTTTGACCCGGCGATTGCGTGGATTCAGGAAACCGGGCACGACGCCGATCTGATTCTGGCTTCCGACCCGGACGCGGACCGCCTGGGAGTCATGGTTCGCAACAGTTCGGGAACTTTCACGGCCATCAGCGGTAACCAGACCGGAGCACTGATCACCGACTACCTGCTGCAGAAACGCAAAGCCGCCGGAACGCTTTCATCCGACGACTACGTTATTGAAACACTTGTCACAACGCCGCTGGTTAAAACCGTCGCTGAAGGATATGGAGCTCGAGCGTTCGACGAACTGCTGGTCGGTTTCAAGTGGATCGCAAAAACCATCGAAGAAAATGGTCCGGAACATTTTGTCTTTGGCTGTGAAGAATCCATCGGATTCCTCGCCGGAAACTACTGCCGTGACAAGGACGGTGCCATCGGAGCTCTGTTCATTCTGGAACTGGCCGCTGAACTGAAGGCTTCCGGGAAGACTCTGCTGGATCATCTCGACACTCTGTATCGTCGGCATGGCTATCACGCCGAAGGCCAGACGTCGATTTACTGCACCGGTCCCACCGGCAAGGCGAAGATTGATGGCCTGATGCAGACACTCAGAGAAGCTCCTCCGGCTCAGTTTGGTTCCGTGAGGTTTGTGGAAGTGATCGACTATTCCAAAGGCACCTGCACCAGTATCCCGGACGGTAAATCTCTGGGTACAAAAGCAAGTCCTCGCGGAGACCTGCTGATCTACACCTCTGATCCGTCGGCTCCGGTTCGCATCCGTATTGCAGCTCGACCGTCTGGCACCGAACCCAAGATCAAGTTCTACTTTTTCTGTCAGTCTGACCTGCCCGGGTCAACCGACCTGGAACAGGCACGTGGTGTCGGCGACAGCGTCCTGAAAGAAGTTCAGCAGGCTCTGTCAACATGGGCCAATCAGCAGCTGGAATCCTGACCACAAGCGCCAGCAAGGTTGCCGTCACGCTCGGTCGTGATGATCCTCTCAGCTGGCGCCAATGAAAAACGCTTTGCTGAGTTCGAGCCATTGATGTCCGGAGAACCGAGTCACATCTGTTCTTCGGACGACATGTCACAGATCAGCCGGGTTCGGGAATAAACACACCGGGAGGCATCGCGGGCAGGTCGACGACTTCGGCTTTTCGAGTTTCCGAATCCAGAAGCACGATCGTGGGGCGGCGAAACATCCAGCCGGAAACTTCACCGGGATTGATGAACAGACGGCCGTGTCTGTCTTCGACAATGCTGGGACGATGGGTGTGAGCGAACACAACGACGTCCTCGTCACCCAGACAGTCCCGCAGATCGTCCAGCTGGTGAGCCATGACGATCTTCAGGCCATCCGCTGTGCGATGACAAACGGGGCCATGAGCCATGGTGCCGACGATTTTCATTCCGCCCAGAATGCCGATCCGGTTGCCGTCGTTGTCTCCGAAACAGGCAATGACTTTCCCGGTCAGCTTCCGCATGGATGGCACAACCAGTGGTGACACCAGGTCGCCGGCCAGCAGGACAAGACCGCAGCCTTCGGCGTTGAAGCGAGCAATCGCATATCGCAGGTGATCCACGTTGTCGTGAATGTCTGCCATGATTCCAATTTTCATTCGTCAGCGCTTTCCATCCTCGATCACCAGAACCACCTCGCTAATGGTGCCATTGTATCGGAAGTTTTCCGTATAGTCGCCGACCGTGCCGCCCGTGTCATTGCCAATCAGCAGACCGTCGATGGGCATTGCCGTCAGTGGACCGGGGACCTTTCCTTCCAGCAGAGTTGTGCTTCCGGTAGTGGCTCGAACAGTTCCGTCTGAATTCAACTGCACACGAATCTTCGTGGCATCGCTGACCGATTGTCCCTCGATGGAATGCACTTTCCCATCAAGTCGCTCAGTAAACCACAGCCGACCGTCTTTCTGATACACAGCAAATCCGGCAGCCGTTCCTCCCTGAGACACCAGAACTCCATCTGTTCCGGCTTCTTTCAGACTGATGGTGATGGAGAATGCTCTGCCTTCCAGCATTGGCGATTCTTCACGACTCAGCTGGCTGTCGGCAGTGAGTTTGAACCGCTTCTTCTGCGAAAACCGGCCGGCATTCTTTTTGTTGTAATAAGGAGTCAGCGGCAACACGTTGGCTCGTTCGGCGTAAGCCTGCCACAGCGCCGCCAGTTCCTGAACACGCTCGGGCTGCTGTGAGGCAAGGTCGCGCTGTTCGGAACGATCCTCAGCGATGTTGTAGAGTTCCCATGGACCGTCGACTCCTTTGGCAACCAGTTTCCAGTCGCCTTTGCGGACTGCTCGGTTGCCTTCGTGTTCCCAGTAAATGGCATCCTTCTGAAGGGGCTCACCACGAAACGCAGGCACCAGGCTGCGGCCTTCCAGAGCTTTGATGGCCTGCCCGTTGAATTCCCGAGGATATTCGGCGCGCCCGACATCGACGCACGTGGCCATGATGTCAATCAGATGCCCGGGCTGATGTTCCAGCTGACCGGTTCGGCGAATCGATGCCGGCCAGTGAGCAATCAGCGGAGTACTGATGCCGCCTTCATGAACCCAGTGTTTGTATTCGCGGAACGGAGTGTTGGAAACATTCGCCCAGCCTCGACCATACGCGATATACGTGTCGGCCGGTCCCGGCATGACGCCTGGTCCCTGCAGCACCGGCCAGCCGTCTCGGGACTTCGCCGGAATCATGTCCACCTGAAGTTCGGCGGCAGTCATCGGTGATTCCGGCGAGGAAGCTCGCTCTTCTTTCCCCTTTTTTGCCGTTCGCCCCAGCCCCTCGGCACATCCGCCGTTGTCCTGCATGAACAGAATCAGCGTGTTGTCGAATCGTCCGGTGTCTTTCAGGCTCTGCACAATTCTCCCGATGCCGACGTCCATCCGATCAATCATCGCGGCGTAAACTTCCATGCAGCGCTCTTCCCATGCCGGATGCTGAACCTTGTTCCAGTCTTCAGCCTGAGCAGAAAGAACAGCATCCTGAGCCACCACGCCCAGCTGCTTCATCCGAGCCAGCCGGGAGGATCTCAGTTCCCCATACCCGCCGTGATATCGACCGGAATACTTCTGAATGTCTTCCGGCAGAGCGTGCATCGGCCAGTGAGCCGCCGTGTAGGCAACGTACGCGAACAGGGGCTGGTCAGGCGCGGCGGCGTGATGTTCGCGAATGTACCTCGACATCTGATCGCTGATGGCATCCGTATAATAATACTGCTGAGGCTGATACTCCGGGTCGTGATAAGGAGAAATCTGAGTGTTGTCGCGAGTCAGTGAGTTGGGATCGTAGAAACTTCCGGCTCCGTGAATGGTGCCGTAGAACCGATCGAAGCCTCGCTGCAGGGGCCAGTTGCTTTTGTCTCCGTCCGGCCGAACCTGCTTCGTGACATGCCACTTGCCCGCCATGAACGTTGCATACCCGGCACGCTTCAAAACTTCCGCCATCGTCATGCACTGACGGTTCAGTTCGCCTCGATAACCGTCATGGCCGCTGTCTTCCATCATGTGACCGATTCCGGCCTGATGAGGATACAGTCCCGTCAGCAGTGATGCTCGAGTCGGACAGCAGCGAGCCGTGTTGTAGAACTGTGTAAACCGGAGCCCGCCTTCCGCCAGCCCGTCCAGAACGGGAGTCCTGATCTCGCTGCCATAGCACCCCAGATCCGAATACCCCATGTCGTCGGAAAGCATCACGATGATATTCGGCCGCGAATCGTCTCCCGCAGCCACCCCGGCGGTCAGCCCGACGATCAGCAGCCGCAGGATATGTCCGAAACTCAGGCGGCAGTCCAACTCGTGTGTTCGGCCGGAAACTGCAGGCATTGACTGAACTCCGAAAGAGGAGATGATGAAAAGAAAACCGGCGTCCGCAACTCAGGTTCGCCGGAAGACAATCTTGACCGGACATTTTTCCCCTGGCAACCCAACGCCCCCGCGAACAACGCTTTCCGTCAGGACAGCGATTCCCCCCTCGTCTCAATCGTAGTGATCCGGTGGCTGCTTCGTGCATCCTGCAGAAGTGATGCGAGCACAGTGCATCCAATTTATCCGGGGGCACGGAATCACGGCCGGGTCCGGGAAAGAAGGCGCGGGACGAGTGGTTCCGGGCTCGATGTTGTCCGGGCGTTCGGTTCGGACAAACTGCGGTCAAAACCGGAAACGGGCACGGGGGTGAGCGGCAGGTCGGCAACGTTTCGAGTATACTTTCGGCATTTCCGGTTCTGCGGCACCGTTCAGATTCACCCATGGCTGATCGAGACTATTACCAGATTCTTGGCGTGGCCCGTTCTGCGTCGGCGGATGAAATCAAGAAGGCTTATCGGAAGCTGACCAAGCAGCTGCATCCGGATGCCAACCCCGGTGACCCCAAGGCCGAGAAGAACTTTGCCGAAGTTACCGAGGCGTATGAGGTTCTGAGCGATTCCGAGAAGCGCGCCAAATATGACCAGTTCGGCAGGGACTGGAGTCGAGTCGGCAGCGGTGGGGGACGTGGCGGCAATCCGTTTGAACAATTCGGGGGCGGAGGCGGTCAGGCCTTTGATCTGGAAGACATTCTGGGAGGAATGTTTGGCGGCGGACGAACCGGCGGCAGTCCGTTTGGCGGAGGTCGTCGGCAAAGTCGTCCTCAGCAAGGCCAGAACATCGAAGCGGAAATTCACGTTCCGTTCACCGTCGGCATTGAAGGGGGTGACCACGAACTGACTTTGCGAAAGGGCGGCACGACCGAACGCATCACGGCGAAGATTCCCGCCGGAATTAAAGACGGAGGCAAGGTGCGACTGGCCGGACAGGGAATGCCCAGTCAGAGTGGCGGACCTGCCGGAGACGTCATCGTGACAGTCAAAGTGTCACCGCATCCCTGGTTTCGAAGAGAAGGCAACAACCTGCTGGTGGATGCTCCCGTGACGCCCACCGAAGCGGCTCTGGGAGCAAAAATCGACGTGCCTACTCTGACGGAAGGCCCGGTCGTGATGAGCATTCCCCCGGGAACCTCCAGCGGAGCAAAACTGCGGCTGCGGAGCAAAGGGGTTCCCGATCGAAAAGCGGGAACTCGAGGTGATCAGCTGGTGGTGATCAAAATCGTCGTTCCGAAAACTCTGTCTCCGGAAGCCGAGGATCTGTTTCGTCAGCTGGAACAGGCGGCACCACTCGAGCCTCGTGAAGGTCTCTGGAAGTGACGGCCCGCGCGTCTGTTCCTGACCTCCCGGTTCTTCAGAACTGGAGCTGCCACAACTGCGGGGGCTGCTGTCGCGAGCACCTGATTGAGATTACCGAAGACGAAAAGCGGCGAATTGAGAAACAGCAGTGGACAGCGGCGGACGGCATCAGTCTGCAGCGGCCCGTCATTCAGAAACTGGCTCCGGGCCGTTACCGACTGGCTCATCAGGATGACGGAGCCTGCGTGTTTCTGGACGATCGCGGCCTGTGTCGCATTCATGCCAGGTTTGGTGAAGCCGCCAAGCCGCTGGCCTGTCGACTTTATCCCTACGCGTTTCATCCGGCAGGCGATCATCTGGCGCTGAGTCTTCGGTTCAGCTGTCCGTCCGTCGTTCGCAACGTCGGCGTGCCGGTCACTGAACAGCGCAGTGTGCTGACTCAATTGGCGGCCGAAGTGGTTGCTGATCACGAAACCGGTCTGTCTCCGCCGCTGATTCATTCCGGTGGAGACCACGGAGACCAGTCGGTCGACTGGCCGGACGTGCATCGATTTCTGAAAGCTCTGGAAACGTCCTTTGCCGACGAAAGCGTTCACTTTGTGGTGCGGCTGATGCGAGTTCTGGAATGGCTGGCTCTGGTCGAGCAGTCTCAGTTCCAGACGATTCGCGGAACCAAACTGGATGACTTTCTGAATCTGGTGACTCGTGCCGCCGCAAAGGCTCAGCCGGACAACGACCTTCCCGTGCATCGTCCGTCCGGCATCGGGCGAGTGATGTTTCGCCTGATGACAGCTCAGTATGCTCGACACGACACCGAAGCGCATGTGCGGGCCGGAGCTGCTTACCGGTTATCGCTGCTGACATCGGCTCTGAAATACACTGCCGGCATGGGAACGGTTCCCGAACTGGCAGGATCAGCATCAGTGGCACAGGCATTCGGGGAAAGCGATTCCGCAGACGCACGACGGTCTGTTCGCTTTGGTGATCTGGAGGGCGAATTTCAATGTCGGCAGCCGCAAATTGATGATCTGATGGCCCGTTATTTTCGAGTCAAAATTCAGGGCATTCATTTTTGCGGTGCGGCGAACTACGATATGACGCTGGTGCACGGCTTCCACAGTCTGGCGCTGATGTATCCGATCGTGATGTGGCTGGCCAGGCTGCGAGCCGCTCGGCGAGGACGTTCCGTCGTGCAGCTCACTGATGCTCAGGCCGCTCTGGCCACCGCTGATCACAACTTTTCCTATTCTCCCGCTCTGGGCATGGCAAACGCGAAGCAGCGGGTTTCGCTGCTGGCAAAAATGAAACAGATCACAGCACTCGCAGGCTGGTACAGTCGATGAGTCTTCGACACCTCTGCCCGGAAAAAGTCACCCGGCATGGATAAGCCGCTGCCCACATCCATCACGTCGTATGCCGACGCAGTCGACTGGATTTACAACCGGATCGACTACGAACGAACTCGGCCTCTGAAGACGTCCACTCACTTCCGGCTGGAACGAGTTCAGCAGCTGCTGGCGGTGATCGATTCGCCTCAGCAGCGAATTCCGGCTGTGCATATTGCCGGTACGAAAGGCAAAGGCACGACCGCGGCTGTCCTGAGTTCCATCCTGACATCGTCCGGGCTGCAGACGGGACTGTTCACCAGTCCGCATCTGCACGTCTTTCAGGAACGCATGCAGGTCAACGGCATCATGCCGTCCGAACAGGAACTGACGGATCTGGTCGCCGAACTCCACGAACGGCTCGGCCGAACTGACATGGAAACGCTCAGCGACGGGCCGACGTATTTCGAAATTGCCACGCTGCTGAGCTGGATGTATTTCGATCGAAAGCAGGTGGAACTGGCTGTTCTGGAAACCGGTCTGGGAGGTCGTCTGGACTGCACGAATGTCTGCCGACCACTGTTGACCATCATCACCTCCATCGGACTGGATCACACTCATATCCTGGGCGATACCGTGGAACTGATTGCCGCTGAGAAAGCCGGAATTCTGAAGCCGAACATTCCAGTGCTGACGTGGGTTCATCAGCCGGATGTTCTGGACGTGATTCAGAACCAGGCGGACAATCTGCAGTGTCCGATGTTCATTCGCGACCGTGACCTTCACGCAGAAATTCTGCCGAACGATTTGGAAGCCGGTCGTCGCAGTCAGCGGTTCTGCACATCGAATCCGTGGGGGCAGCATCAACGACTCGAACTTCCGCTGCAGGGACGGCACCAGGTCGGCAACGCGGCGCTGGCGGTCGCTGCGGCTGATTTTCTGGCAGCGACATTCCCCGGAATCACGCCCGAGACAGTTCGAGAAGGTGTTGCCGCAACATGCTGGCCGCTTCGTTTTGAGACCTTCGAAACTCAGCCGGTCGTGATTCTGGATGCGGCTCACAATCCCGATTCGATCGCCGCGTTTGCGGAAACTGTTCGTGACCTGTACGCAAACCGAAATCCGGTGCTGATTTTTGCGGCCAGCAAAGACAAGGATGCCGAAGCCATGCTGAGTCTGCTGATCCCGCAGTTCCGACGGATCATCGTGACCGCCTTCCAGACCAATCCCCGCGCGACCTCGCCAGGGGAACTGAAGAAACTCTGCGATCGACTTTCCGGAACGGCCGGAAATCAGGTTGCCGATCTGACGGTGAAAACGGCAGACACTCCGGCTCAGGCTCTTAAAGAAGCTCAATCGCTGGCCGGAACGGACGGGCTGATCTGCGGAACCGGGTCTGTTTTTCTGGCCGCTGAACTCAGGCAACTGCTTCAGGCACCGTTACCGAAAGTCACGGCCTGATGCGCGAACGCCTCAGCAAACTGAAACGAATCATCAGTCGTCTGCGAGGCAGTGGCGAGGCTGCTGTCGCTGTCCCGTATGAAATCAAGTGCGACTGCGGAGCATCCGTCACCGGCATGCGGCGGATATCATGGATCGAAGCTGAATGTGGCAACTGCTGCGAATCACTGTTTGTGCTGCCGGCCAACGTGTACCCGTCGACACCCAGCGTCCCCAGCCAGGTTCTGGGTGGCAGCTTTTCAGAACGGCTGAAGGCCGTCATTCAGGAACTGAAGCCCGAGAAAACCGTAACAGACAAAACAGCCGCACCTGAACCGCCGGTGATTCGTCAGCCTCAAAGCGTTCCTGTTCGCCGCTGGTCGCTGCCCCGACCGGATATCGCCGGAATTCTGAAACGCACCTTCACACCATTTCGGATGTTGATGCTGGCGGTGCTGTTGGTGACCGGACTGACCGGCCGGTACCTGCTGCATCAGCGAGCGTTCGAGCAGGCTCAGCAGGTTTGGCTGGAGGCCACGGACCGAATTCAACTGCTGCTGAAGGATGAGAACTTTCCCGATCTGTCTTCAGAACTGAAAGATGTCACAGACGCCGGCATCGTGCTCGGAAAACAGCACGATCCGGAATGGCGCCGCCTGAACAATCTGCGACTGGAAACCGAGGCTCGGAATTCCATTTCTGCCGGCGATCTGCTGTCAGCCTTTCACAAAGGATACGACGGCCAGGGACATCTGACGGATCAGGCGGCCGACCTGGTGACTTTTGCCTGCCGGACCGGAACCTTCTTCTTCGATTCGCAGCTGCAGCCGGTGAAGGATGCGTCGGGTGAGTTTCTGATTGAGTTCCCTGCCAGCCCGGGCACTCACCGAGTTCTGCTGACGGTCGCTCAGCCATCGCTGCAGGCTCTGCTGGATGAATCCGGAGACGGCCGCTGCCTGTTCGCCGCTCGCATTCAGTCTGTCGAAAGTCCCGCCAGCGATGACTCAGGCGAATGGAAGCTTCACATCGACCCGTCAAGTTTCGTCCTGCTGACCAGCCAACAGCTCGCCGAATCCATCGGCCTGTCAGCAGATCTGGATGAAAGCGTCCCCGCGCTGCTGGAGCGCCAGCTGGCATTTGTCGAGAACCATGATTGGGGAAATGGGGAATAGAGAATGGAGAAGTGGGGAACAGTGATTCTTCCATTCCCCACTTCTCCATTCTCCATTCCCCACTTCCTCTATTCAAACCCGGCCAGGTCGACGGTGACAAAGCGATGGTCCGACCCTGCTTCCGGGCTGACATTGCGGCCGATGCTGGTCAGGTCGGCTGTTGTGAAGACGTGATCGAGGACCAGGCCGAAGGGAAATCCTGGGAAGGCGTACCAGGTGGGCTTCCAGTTCAGCAGTCGGTCGCTGGTGAGTCCTGCTTCGGCGGCGAACTGATGATAGATCGGTGACCATGGCGTGAGATTGAAATCGCCCATCACGACAACAGGGATCTTGGGATGGTTGTTGCGCCGGGACGTCACATAGGCGGCAACCTGCTTCAGATGATCATTCCGATGACGAAACCGAGCATCGCTCATGGGAGGCAGCGTGTGTACGGCGACGACGTGAAATCTTTGATCGTCCTTCACGACAGTGGCGGCCAGAGTCGGCAGGTCGTCTTCCAGCAGGTCCAGGCGAACACAGTCTTCCAGCGGATATCGAGAATAAAGTCCAATGCCGAAGTTCCCGTGATCGTCGGGCGACGTGTTCGAAAAACGGTACTGAGTCTGAAAGTCTGCACCCAAATGTCGGGCAAGGCCTTCGCCAAGTTCCACAATCGCGACAACATCCGGGTTCATCTCCAGAATCTCGGCCTGAATGTCGTCGTAGCGCCGATTGGTGGTCAGTACATTGGCCGTGGTGACTCGCAAGAGAACGGTACCACCGGCTTCTGACGTCCTGGGAATGCCGAATGACAGAGCCGGAAGTGTGGCGGCCGCAAAGACCAGCTGCAGAGCTGCGATTCGAAACCGGCGACTGAATGCGGAAGCCAGCGCTGTGACAAGCAGTCCGATCAGCAGCTGAACTCGCAGATTGGCGCACAGGTCGGCGATCCAGTGAATGCGTCCGGCAAAGGCCAGCGTCGAACAGATCATGCCGATCACGCCGGCGGCTTCGAAAAGATTCCGCACTCTGCTCAGAACACGAAGTATCAGCCGCGGAGACGAATTCTCCGATTCAGATTCGTCTGAGCTGGATTCGATGACGTCCACGACAGCCTGGCCATTATTTTCGCAGGTAACCCAGCGGCGCTTTCACCAGCGGGTCATGTTTCTCGTGGGCGATGCGGCGGATTCCGTCAATGCCGTTCAGGAAGGCGGTCACGCAGTTGCTGTCCCACTGTCGTCCGGCACCGTCGGCGATGATCGCTTCCGCTTTCTCAGACGGCATGCCTGCACGATACGGTCGATCACTGGTCATGGCGTCGTAGGCATCGGCCACGGCCAGAATTCGGGCTTCGATCGGAATGTCGTCGCCTTTCAGACCGTGAGGATAGCCGCTGCCGTCAACAGCTTCGTGATGATGCAGAACACCGGGCAGCACGTAGCTGAAGTCCTTCAGGTGACGCAGAATGGCGTGACCGATGACCGGGTGCTGTCTGATGTGATCGAACTCCTCGTCGGTCAGGCGACCTGGTTTCTGCAGAACACTGTCCGGCACGCCGATCTTTCCGACATCGTGCAGAAGACCGGTCATGTAGATACGTTCACAGAACTCCGGGCTGAATCTCATCGTCATGGCGATCTGCCGAGCGAATTCGGCCACCCGGTCACTGTGCCCGCATGTGTAAGAGTCCTTCGCATCGATGGCGTTCACCAGCGAGCGAATCGTTCCGTCGATCAGTGTTTCCTTCACGGCCAGCAGGTTGCTGTTGCGAGCATGAGCGATCAGAGCGTTGGCGGCGGCCGTCACCAGACTGGTTTCAAACAGACCAAATCCGCATTCCGCCTGTATGGAATGCTGCAGATCGTTCCAGGTTCCTTCGTCAGCCAGATGCTGAAGATCCTTGTTCACCGCCAGCAGCCATCCCACCGGCCCGGTCGAAAATGACACTTCGCGAACAATGCACGACAGTACTCCGCTGAACCGCCGGGATACGTAAACAGGAGCGTCGTAGTTTTTGACGATGGCTTCCTGAGTCGCGGCGCGGCCATGTTCGGCAATCAGTTCCAGACAGACGTGGCGGGGAACGTAAGCGTCTCCATCCTGCCAGACGACTGCGGGTTGAGATTTGCCTGCACCATCTGAAGGCGTCGGGATGAAAGCGACGGTGCGAGCTCGAATCAGCTGCCGCATTTCGGGAAGGATGCGAGCTGCGACCTGAACGGTTTCGTTGCCGCCTTCATCCAGAGCCGCATTGCAGGCCAGGCCATGCAGCCACGTGAGTTCTTCCTGACTGCGTCGGATTCGGGTATCGAACGCCGACAGACGCGATTCTGCGGTTTCCAGTCGGTGCAGGGTCTCATGAGCGAAACAGCGATTCTTCAGCGCTGAGGCAGAGGCTTTCTGAGCAAACCGGAACAGGTCCGTTGCCGTCAGCGGCAGCGCAGCAACGGCGGCCGTCCGGTGTCCATCATCAGGAAGAGGCAGCACACACACACAGCGATGGTCTTCCAGCTGACAGAACTGAACTTCACAGCTGTCAGTCGCCGTCGTCAGCAGATCGATCAGCTGCAGATAGAAATCAACGGAAGGCTGAGCGACGCGGCATTTCAGCGAACGGATGCGGTGCCAGCGATGATCCCAGGTCCAGACTTCGTAGTCATCACCGAACAGTTCGTCTGCCAGTCCGCAGGCGGCTCGAGGCGTTGCTGTTGGATGGCTGAGCTGAATCATGACCGGGCCGATGACGCAGGGCGATCACATCTCCGCGCAGAAACGGCGGAGACTGTGCTTCCGCAAACCTACCACCTGAACATTGGGCTCACGGTGGGTAATTTCCGAAGCCGCGCGCTGGAAAACGGAATGCTGTCTGCGAAATCGGTCCAGCCGATGCGGTCGCTACATCACGGAAAAGCCGTTCGAACCTGCAGACGATGACTCGTGATTGAGCGGCAGCTTCGCCCGTCACAGTTCTCATGCAACTTCTTACATAATTACATAATGGAGAAGTAGTTCTGCACAGCAAAGTCGAAGGCTTCGTTGGTCAGTTCCGGCGGTTTCTCGTGGTAGTTGCAGTAGTTCTTCACCTGCATCAGCAGGTCACGAGGCTGGCAGAGTCGGAACGGGCGTTCCACTTCCAGGTAGTGCTTCTGGATCAGGTATTCAACGCATTCCGGTCGTTTGGGAAACCCCAGAACTCCGCTCATGATGTCCATCAGCTTCCGGAATTCTTCGATCGTGGGATCCGGCACTTCAATCTTGTACGGAATACGCCGCAGAAACGCGCCGTCGACAAGGTCTCGGGGTTCCAGGTTGGTGCTGAAAACGACCAGCTGGTCAAAGGGAACCTGAATCTTCTTTCCACTGGGCAGGTTCAGGAAGTCGTATCGTTTTTCCAGAGGCACGATCCAGCGGTTCAAAAGTACGTCGACCGGCATGGTCTGTCGGCCGAAGTCGTCGATGACCAGAGTTCCGCAGTTGCTCTTCATCTGCAGCGGCGATTCGCAGATCTTTGAGACTTCGTTCTTGGTCACTTCCAGTTCGGCCATGGTCAGCTCACCGCCGGCAATCACCGTCGGTCGCTTGATGCGAACCCAGCGTCGGTCAATCTGCTGTGAATCCAGCAGCCCGCCGCTCTGATTCTGATCCTCAACTGATTCATGAATCCCCGGGTCAAAAATCCGGATGATTTCGCCTTCGATGTACAGAGCACGGGGAATCCAGACGCACGACCCGAACGCCCCGGTGACGCGTTCGGCGATACTTGTCTTCCCGTTGCCAGGCATGCCGTACAAGAACATGCCTCGACCGGAATTCACTGCCGGGCCCAGCTTGTTCAGCATGTCCTGATTGATGATCAGTCCCTCGAAGGCCCGCTTCAGATCTGTGGCTGTGACAATCTGGCCGGCAATCGTCTGAGCTTTGACCGAATTGACATAATCCTGCAGCGATACCGGAGCCGCTCCGAAGTAGGTGCATTCGTCGTAGTATCGCTTGCCTCGTTCGCGACCCGCGTCAGTGATCACGTATTCCGCGTCACCGGTATTGGTGGTTCCGGAAAGATCGATCTGCTTGTCACTGCGCAGCTGCTTCAGAATCGGTTCGATGACCTTGAACGGCAGCTTGACCTGACCGGCAATGCCTCGGCTGGGAGCCATGCCGACCTGATAGAGGTATTTCATGACCAGGCGTTCCAGCAGCGCCGCTGAAACTCCGGATTCCCGGACGGACTGCGGCTGGCGTGGAGTAAACACCTCGCCGGATGCCGGTGCTGCCGCTGACGTCACGGCCTGAACCGCATCGTCTTCCGCAGCCTCGCGCGCCGGGGCGGGATCACCCAGCAGCTGGTTGACTCGTTGAAACAGGTCATCAAGGCTTTTCGATGAATCAGACGAAACGCTCACGCTGGCGTCCTTTGGCTTGGAATCGGCGGCTGCAACGGATCGGGAAACCTTGCCGGAGACTCAAGTCCGGCATCGGTACGGAATGCAACCTGTTCTGTCCTGATCTAGGTCATGGATGTCGGACGGGCAAATTCACTGATGCGTTTTCGAAACATGAATCGGTCAGGACGGTTGTTCCGTCAGAAGATGCCGATTGTGAGGTTGTTTCCGGAATCAGAATCGCCATCATGCGACTCGCACGACCGCAGCAATCGTTACAGGTCATTGTTTCGGACGTCATCCGATGTTTACAGAATTCATTCGCGGAACTGATCGACCATGAAATTTGCCATCTGTCAGGAACTGTTCGAAAACATCTCGTGGGACGACCAGTGCCGTCTGATTGCCGAAGCAGGCTATACAGGCATTGAAGTCGCACCGTTCACGATGGCGGCGGATGTCTCCGCAATCCCGGATCAGACACTGGAATCCATGAAGACCACGGCCGCTCAGCACGGCCTGGAAATCATCGGTCTGCACTGGCTGCTGGCCAGGACGGAAGGGCTGTATCTCACTTCACCGGACGCCGATGTTCGCAGGAAGACGGCCGACTATCTGAAGCTGCTGGCACGAATCTGTGCTCGACTTGGGGGACGAGTTCTGGTGTTTGGTTCACCACAGCAGAGAAACCTGCTTCCCGGAATCGATACTCAGCAGGCCATGCAGTTTGCAGCGGAAGTTTTCCGCGATGCGATGCCCGATTTTGCAACACACAATGTCCTGCTGTGCATGGAACCACTGACCAAAAAAGAAACGGACTTCATCAATACCTGTGCTGACGCCGTCGAACTGATGTCACTGGTCAACCATCCGTCGTTTGTGCTGCATCAGGATGTCAAAGCGATGCTGGGTGCCGAATCAGATTCGATTCCCGAACTCATCCATCGCTATCGTGATGTGTGCGGACACTTTCACGTCAACGACAGCAACCTTCTGGGACCTGGAATGGGTGAAACAGACTTCCATCCGATCCTGAAAGCTGCCTCCATGAAGTCGGCTACGACGGGTGGATTTCTGTCGAAGTGTTCGATTACAGCCCCGGCGCAGAAAAAATTGCAAAAAAAAGTTTGAGCTACATGAAGCAGGTTCTGAGCGACCTGGGCATTGCCTGATTCACCATTGAACATGATCGTTCATGCCGATCACAGGTGGTCGATCAACATTCAGTTCAACGTGCTGCAGATGGTTCGAAACGTTCGTGATGACAACAGTACGCAATCGATGCTGATGACAACGAGTCTTCGCAATGCCAGTATTTTTCCGAGCGAAACGAACATTGTCGCGAACGCATCTCGTTGTTGTGATGACGAACCAATCATGCGTTCCTGCTCATGCATGAATCATCCTTGATGTTGCTGATCGCGATGTGATGGTCTCTTCAACAGTCATGAAGACCGCGCTGACGTCACTGTTCGACCGAATATGCACGAGTGAGAAGACGAAAAATTTTTTCTGCCGGAGTGCCTTGCAGGTGAAGAACACTATTGCACATTCCTTCACATTAAATACGATTCCGCCCGAACGTTGACAGCAGATTCTGTTCTGTTGTGTTCGACACTGTGGCGAAGGAAGTGCCTGACAGCAAACTTCGAGACGGATGTCAGACATGAAGGGAGTCTGCTTCACCATGACCTTGGTTGGCATGGTGAGTTTTCAGGGTGGTTGATCTTACCATTGGTTTGTTGAAGCCCGGTGATGTGGTAGGTCAGCCGCAAGGTTTGCACTCTCATTTAAGGAGGAACACTGTGGCTAAGAAGAAAGCTGCTGCAAAGAAGGCTGCACCGAAGAAGGCTGCTGCAAAGAAAGCCGCTGCACCGAAGAAGGCCGCTGCAAAGAAGGCAGCCAAGAAGAAGAAGTAGTCGTCCGGTTCTTCACGAACCCTACGAAGACAAAGCGACTGGCGGTCTCTGAACTGTCAGTCGTTTTTTTACGCGCCGCGCTGGACCAGCTCGTCCAGCTCGGATTCCGTCCTCGTTCGACCCTGTCTGATGAAACGAGCGACCTTGGCTGCCGTCGCCCAAACAGCAAAAGCCGGCCGTTTTCGGCACCCCCTCATTGGGTGGTGCGACTCACCGCGGCCACAGGGCAGATTTCAGGCAGACCTCGACGCTCGCTGGAATCGGGTCGACATCCCTCACCTTGTTAAGGGAGCCCCGGACGCCGATAATGAACGAAGGTCCCGGCAGTGCCGGCCTCGTCGCCGGAATGACAGGCGTGCTTTACCGGCAGTGATGTGACAATATCGCGGATTCACGTCAGGGCGACCCTCGGTCGTTGAACGAAATGAGATGGAAGCATACTCCTGAACTGATTGGCCTTCGACATGCAGGGAGCCAGTACATGAATCTGTCGGCACGATTCCGGACCACGCATCATTCGGCCGCCATTGCCGTCGCAGTCATTCTGCTGATGCTGTCCGGATGCGGACAGCGCGCGAGCACCTCGACTGCTGACTCCGTTCACAGTGAAAACGATCCAGCGTCGGATTCGCTCGTCCCTCTGCAGCACGATGAGAAACCGGCAGCTGCGACGTCATCGCCTGAGCGTTCAGACGACCCGCTGTCGGAACGAAGCAACTCAGTCAAGCCGGTCGCTCGGGACAATCCTGCTGCGCCCGAGACATTGATGCCCACCGGCGCTGCTTCGCCCGTAGCGGCGGTGTCGAATCCGCCGAACGCAGATCGACGCCGGATGCGCGATGACCGACCGGCACTGAACGAAGCTCGGCTGTCGGCAGCGGGCATTCAGATTTACCGTGGCCGTCGGCTGGTTCTGCTGTCCGACCTGCCGGAGCTTCAGGTGCAGAGTCTGCCTGCGCTGGCGGATCGCCTGTTCGAGCGTCTGGAAGACTGGTTCGGGCCGCTTCCACCGGCAGACGACGGCAGCGACTTTCAGTTGACCGGCTGCCTGATTGGTGATCAAAGGAAATTTCAGCAGGCCGGACTGATGCCTTCCGAGTCGCTTTCGTTTCAGCACGGCCGACACTGGAACTATCAGTTCTGGATGTTCAATCCTGCAGATGACTACTACCGTCGCCACCTGCTGCTCCACGAGTTCACTCATTGCTTCATGACGTGTGAAAGCGGAATGGTCGACATCCCGCCACTGTGGTACATCGAAGGGATGGCTGAATACTTTGCGACGCATCAGTCAGGTGCAGGCGACTCCGAGCCTGACTTTGGAATCCTGCCGGATCGATTCGAGGGCTTCGAAGGCTGGGGACGCCTGACCGAACTGCGCCGATCATTTCCATCGACAGCAGTTCGGACATCGTCAGATGCTGTGCCGCTGCCAATCGAACCACTTGACCAGGTGATGAGAAATACGAACCGAAACTTCGACCTCTACGCTCAAACCTGGGCACTGTGCTGGCTGCTGAATCATCACCCCGTGTATTCAGAAGCCTTTCGACCTCTGCGAAGAATCCGCACTCGGCTGCCCTTTATTGAAGCGGCCGAACAGATTCGGCAGCCTCTTGAGACTCAGCTGGCTGTCGACTGGCTGCTGTTTCGTGAGACCGTGCGGGAAGGATTCGATCCCCAACGCTGCTTTCCCGTCCACGCTCAGAAAACATTCACCGTGGCCGACTGTCGTCAGCAGACTCAGGTGCTGAAAATCCGTTCTGACCTCGACTGGCAGGAATCCGGCCTGGTCCTCAAAGCCGGAGAAACGGTCCGGATTGTCTGTGAAGGCCGCTATGTTGTGAATCACGAAACCACAGACTGGACCAGCGAACCGCAGGGAGTCAGCATCGAATACGAACGAGGGTTTCCGCTGGGACAGGTCGTCGGTGTCCTGACGGATCCTGCCGGCCGGCAGATCACTCAGCGATTTTCCATCGGCCGCGGTGCGGACATCGTCGCTCCATTCGATGCGTCGCTGTGGCTGCAGACCAACGACACCTGCGATCATCGACACCGCCATTCCGGAACCGTTACTGTCACCATTGGCCAATAAACGGAAAACAGCTCCGGGCAGCAGTTCATCTCGACCGATCCGCCCGCTCAGCCTATTCTCCGGCAGCGGCACTTCGACAATCGGTGAGGAGTGCTCGTTTTTTTTGCACTGAGAGCAGCTGCGGGCCTCGGCTGGTTCCCGTGCATCACGTCTTCGTTTCAGGAGGTCAAAGAAGCAATGAGTCTGATCAAGGAGTTCAAGGACTTTGCCATGAAAGGCAATGTCGTCGACATGGCTGTCGGTCTGATTATCGGGGCCGGTTTCGGCAAGATCGTCAATTCGATGGTCAATGACATCATCATGCCGGTGGTTGGAGCATTCACTGGTGGCGGAAGTCTGGGTGATCGTTTCACGTATCTTGGCGATCCGGAAAAAACACCGCAGAATCTTGATGCTGCGAGGAAGCTCGGTGAGCCTTACATTGCATGGGGCCCCTTTGTTCAGACAACACTGGACTTCCTGATCGTGGCCATGTCTGTGTTTCTGATTATCAAGGTTATGAACTCAGCACGCGATCTGACGAAGAAGAAAGAGGAGGAAGCACCGGCTGCTCCACCAGCTCCGCCGGAAGACATTGTCCTGCTTCGGGAAATTCGCGACGCTCTGGCGAATCGCTGACCTTCCGGAACTGAGCTTCATTTTTCGTTCGATCAAACGGCCTTGAACATCGAACTGTTCGAGGTCGTTTTTTGTTGCGCGTGGCGGAACGCGTCGCCCCGTGGTGCGGCTTGCATTCTGAGCTGTGAAGCCCGATATTGACGATCTGGCAGTCAACCGATTTCCATTCAAAAGACGTTTCCGTATGAGCTCATCTCTGACGCATCTGATGACCTGGGCAGCTGTGACGCTGCTGATGACTTCCGTTCACAGCGCCGAGCGGCCGAATATCATCATCGTGATGGTCGATGACATGGGGTTTTCTGATATCGGCTGTTATGGCAGCGAGATTCCCACGCCTCACCTGGACGCACTGGCGGCCAATGGGGCGAAGTTTTCTCAGTTCTACAACACCGGGCGCTGTTGTCCGACGCGCGCCAGTCTGCTGACCGGTCTGTATTCTCATCAGACAGGAATCGGCTGGATGACGGCCGATCAGAATGCTCCGGGATATCGTGGCCAACTCAACAGTCAGTGCGTCACCATCGGCGAAGTTCTGAAGTCTGCCGGATACTTCACGGCCATGACCGGGAAGTGGCATGTGGGTTTTGAGCACGGAGTTACTCCCTGGGGACGGGGATTTGACCGCAGTCTGAATCTGCCCGCCGGTGGTCTGCATTTTTCCAACCAGACCGGCTCGAAAGGCGACACCAAACTGTTTCTGAACGGAAATGAGATCGCTCGGGACGACGCTCGTTTCAATCCGCCGTGGTACGGTTCAGACATGTGGACGCGACAGGGCATTGAATTCATCGACGAAGCTCTGGCGGAAAAGAAACCCTTCTTCTGGTACCTCGCACACACCGCGCCGCATTTTCCGTGTATGGCTCCGGAAGCCACCATTGCACGTTACCGAGGTCGATATCTTTCGGGCTGGGATCAGCTTCGCGAAGAACGTTATGCTCGCCAGAAAGCTTCCGGCCTGATCGACGCCGGGTGGGCTCTGACGTCACGTCAGGAGGACATTCCTGCATGGGATTCGCTGAACGAAAACGACCGGAAACGCTACGACGACATGATGGCCATCTACGCGGCCATGCTGGATGAAGTCGATCGCAACATTGGTGTCCTTGTGGATGCCCTGAAACAGCGTGATCAGCTGGAAAACACGCTGATTCTGTTTCTGTCAGACAATGGCGGCAACGCCGAAGCCGGAGTTCCCGGAAAGTATCAGGGCGATCATCCCGGGGATCCGCATTCAGACGTCTTCATCGGAAAATGCTGGGCTCATCTGAACAACACACCGTTCCGCAAATACAAACACTTCAACCATGAAGGCGGCATTGCCACACCGCTGATTGCACACTGGCCGGCGGGGATTAAAAGCAAACCTGAATCCGGCTGGATCACAACTCCGGTTCACCTGATCGACCTGATGGCCACCTGCGTTGATCTGGCCGATGCCACCTATCCGCGGTCGTTCGGCGGTCATGACATTCTTCCCGCGGAAGGGCAGAGTCTGAAGCCGCTGCTGACAGGTGACGGAATCTTTGCCGATCGAAACCTGTACTGGGAGCACGAAGGCAATGCTGCCATCCGAAAAGGTGATCGCAAACTGGTGCGAGCCGGCATCAAGGGGCCGTGGGAACTGTTTGATCTGAAGACCGACCGGACCGAACAGCACAATCTTGCTGCAGACTTTCCCGATGAAGTGAAGGAACTGACCGAAAGCTGGCGAACGTGGGCTCGCCGAGTTAACGCCATGCCCAAGCCGGACGCGAAGAAAAAGAAGAAGCAGGGACGAACAGCAAACGACAGCCAATAAGTGCCGCAGGCCGCGCAGAAGGTGGCGAAGGCAGCGGGTTTATCATCCGGCGAATTCGTCCTTACTTCCGCTGCCAGATATCCTTCGGATCCAGGACCTTTCGCGGAGCATCTCCGGTCAGCCAGGTTTTAGCCGCCGGGTCCTTTTTCAGATAGGCGTCCCAGAAGGCGGTGCTGACGGCGAGAATGGATCGGTGATGTGTGGGATTGCGTTGTTCCAGACGCCGACTGACATCCGTGAAAGCGGAGTGCTTTCCTCCGTCCAGAACCAGTTCGTATTTGTCGCCGGGCGGCAGAGCCGGATACACCTCTCGACGAGACTCAACGGTTTGCCCGCCGATGGGCGAAACGTCCTCCGTTCCCGTCATCAGCATCCACGGCAGCGTGACGCTGGAAAACGCCTTGTCAGCACCGATCTTCGGCGGCCCGGGACTCATAATCACCGCGGCCAGAATTCGCCGGTCCGTCCAGGTCTGGTGAATGATGGGGAATTCCTGTCCGGAAACAGCCTGTGTTGTCTGAGCTCCGAACGAATGTCCTGACATGCCGATGCGCTTCAGATCCATCGTGTTTGCCAGAACATGTCCCGATTCGCGATTCCATTTTTCCAGCTGGTCGATCACGGCCGGGACATCTTCGACTCGCAGTTTGAGATTCTCACCCGACGCTGCCTTCAGGAACGCTCCGGCACGTCTCGCCGGCGGAACATCCTTCCAGATCGATTCATCACTTCCGGGATGCTGCAGAAAGACGACGACATAATGTCTTCGAGCCCAGTGTTCGCCGAGGAATCTGCCCATGTCACGCGAGCCGCCAAGGCCGTGGCTGAACAGCAACACGGGAGCCTCTTTTTCCGCTGGCAGTCGGTAAACCCGAATCGGAATCTCGCGTTGTCGCCGCTGATCATGAACGGACATGGTCTCGCTGAGCACCGGTGATGCGGCATCGACGGCCAGCGGATCGTAGTCATCTGCGGCTGACCACGGTGCTGCGGCCCCCATTCCGAGCGTCGCATAGATCAGGAAATGTTGAACCTGTCTCAAGAACATGACTTCACCACTTTCAGAAATATGGAACCTGTGACCGCTGATGACTGTATTCGGAAAGGTTCTGACCGTCGGTCAGTCTGTCTGCGAAGAATCCACGCTCGATCCTATTCGCGGAACTCAGCCGGTGCCTGGAAAAAAACGAGAGGAATCTCCGGGGGAAACATCAACCGACGTGTTCTCCCCGGCAGCGTTCAGCCGACTGGCAGGCAGAAGCCGGTTCACATGCGAATCGTTTGAATCCGGATCAGGCAATCGGCCCGATTCAGATGTGTCCGACAGATTGCACAGGAAAGACAGGCTGAAGTCTGCACTCCAGTGAACGCACGAATTAATCCTGGCAGGTGTCGCCCAGTTCCTGATTCAGCAGGTCGACCATCTGCCTCAGTCGGCCAACGGCTCGCCGATTGAATTCGAATGCCAGGCGAGGCAGTTCTGAAAGGTGTTCGTCGTCAGCTTCCAGGCGGTGAGCTTTCACAGCTTCGATGCGACCGCTTTCGACGACGTCTCCGAATTCGTCATTCAGCCGTTCAACCAGTTTTTCGCACGGTGCTCGGTGCAGTCGGACCACCAACTGGTTTCGAATGAACCGCATGCTGTTGTAGATGCTGTAGAAATCCAGCACCTCATCCACGGCCTCTTCCACATCATCGGTCACTTTGAACAGGCTCATGTCCGCCGGAGAAATCATTCCGGTTTCCAGAAGTTCCTTCTCGATGTACTGCTGCCACTGAGCCCAATAGGTGCCGCCAGGTTTGTCCAGCATCACGATCGGCATCAGGTCGCGTTTGCCGGTCTGAACCAGTGTCAGAGTTTCGAAAGCCTCGTCCTGAGTTCCGAAGCCTCCCGGACAGGAAACGACGGCATGTACTTCCTTGACGAACAGGAGCTTCCGAGTGAAGAAGTATTTCAGATTGACCAGCTTGTCGTCACCGCGAATCACCGGATTCGCATCCTGCTCGAACGGCAGCATGATGTTCAGGCCCATGGCCATTTCTCGTCCGGATCCTCGGTGAGCGGCTTCCATGATGCCGCCGCCGGCGCCGGTCAGGACCATCCAGCCTTCGTCCGCCATGCGCCGGCCGAATCGTTCTGCCTGAGTCCATTCCGGAGCGTCGGGCAGAGTGCGAGCCGATCCGAAGACCGTCACCTTGCGGTTGCGACGGTACGGAGTAAATACCTTGAAGGCATAGCGAAGTTCGCGCAGAGCTCGGCTGAGGATCTTCAGGTCGCCCCGAGTTGCACCGTCCGCCTGCAGCTTATCGGCGGTCGCCTTGATTTCTTCGATCAGTTCCGCGTGCTGTCGCAGTTCCGACAGATGCTCGATCACATCCCCTTCAGACGACTGAGGATGCGTGAGATGCTTCTTCTGTTTTGACATGAAACAAACAGTCCGTTGAATTCCGGCGTCCGGTTCCCGATTTGACACCGAAGAATGAAAACGCTGATCAGCGGCTGCGCGACTTAACGGATGCCTCGATCAAACGGAAAAACGAGACCGCGTACCGCTATCCGTCAATCGCCTGCATGGCTTCCTGGCGAGTCTCGTAGATGGCCCAGATCGTATCCAGAGCTGTGATTTTCAGCAGTTCGCGAGCCATCTGATTGGCACCACACAGAACCAGTTCTCCGCCGCGACGCTTCAGAAATTTGTGACACCGCAGCAGCAGGGCCAGAAAGACAGAGCCGAAATATCCGACGTCTTTCAGGTCAACCACCACCAGCGGAACCTCCTGAGTTGCCAGGGGCTCCATGATGACGTCCGCCGCCTGTTCCACGAGGTCCCAGTTCAGCGACTCGACGGTCTTCGCCGGAATGACGACGACAACGTTGCCGTGCCATTCAATTTCAAAACAGTCCAGCACTTCGCTCACAGATGTGCCCTTTCCACGACGGCGGAATCGCCGGGCAGAATGAATCAGAATCGGCGGGTCGTTTGAACTTCACAGACGCCGTGAAGTTCCGACCCGGGATGGTAGCACACCCCCCGCAACCTACCAACCATTGCCAAACGCGGCGATTCGAGCCTCTGTCGCAGGGTATTCACCGTCCCGCTGCCGGTCGTCCGGATCGCTGCAACCGTTGCTTTTCACACACCACACCAATATTTTCCGGCGCCCCGACGAAGCGTTTGGCAACCGTAATCGCTAGACTTTCGACTTTGAACAAACCGCTCACTTCGAGTCAGGTTTCCCGCGCAAACGGCGGGACCAGCATTCGGTCGGCCTGAGATCCGATTTTGTCAGGTTTTTAACAGAGCATCCAGGCTGGCCCGCGTCCCTGAACCCAGACATCGAATCCGTCTTCCCTCCTCCTCCTTTCCCTCCTCAAACAGCATCATCGGAGAATTCGTCCGTGCAAATTCCAGATCGCATCATCGGTCCCGTTGACCGTTCGATTCTGTTTCTGCTCCCGTTCCTGTCCCTGTCCCTCACAGTTGTCGGTGCTGCTGATCCTCATGTGATTGTGCCAGGCTACGAACGGTTTCGAGCAAACGGGCTGAGTGATGTCGAAGGCGGACAGCTGCTGCTTTCGGAACTCAACTGTCGGTCGTGTCATGGCGACAGGACGTCAGATCGTGCCGATGGTCGTCGGGCTCCGATTCTCACGGATCTTGGTTCACGTGTTCATCCGGAATTCCTCAGCACTTATCTCAACAATCCCCAGGCCATCAAACCGGGAACAGCGATGCCGGAGATCCTGCATGGAACGGATCCGGAAACTCTGGAAGCCCTCACTCATTTTTTGATGTCTCGGGGCGCGGTGGTTCCGTCACCGGCAACGACCGAACGAGTTCGCCGAGGGGAAAAACTGTTTCATTCCGTCGGTTGCGCGGCCTGTCACGGTGACCTGAAAAAGGCAGCCGATGAGCGTTCCTCATGGATCATGCCGCTGGGGCGACTTGACAGCAAATACACGGTCAGCAGCCTTGTGACCTTTCTGCAGAACCCACACGCCGTTCGGCCTTCCGGACGAATGCCGTCCCTGAATCTGACCGACGAGGAAGCTCGGGACGTCGCCAGTTATCTGCTGCAGGACATTGACGTGGAACCCACGCTGACCTTCGATTACTACGAAGGCAACTGGGACAGCCTGCCGAACTTCGACACCCTGACGCCCAAATCTTCCGGATCGGCCTCCAGCTTCGATCCTGCCTCGGCGCCGAAAAAGAATCAGTTCGCGCTTCGATTCAAGGCGTATCTGCACCTGCCAGGCGACGGGGAATACCAGTTCTGGCTGGGCAGCGACGATGGCAGCCGACTGATCATCGACGATCAGGAAGTGATTCTGAATGACGGCGTGCATCCTCACAGCGTCCGTGATGGAAAACAGACGCTCTCCGGTGGTGCTCACCGCATTGTCGTCGAATACTTCGAAGGCGGCGGGGAAGAGTCCCTGGCTGTCGAGATTCAGGGACCGGGAATCGCGAGACAGCCCGTGGAAGGGCTCTGCAGCACCAATGACCAGCCACCTGAACAGCGGCGGCGATTTCAGGTGAACGAGGAACTGGTTGCGAAGGGACAGAAGCTGTTCGTGGCCGTTGGGTGTGCGTCGTGTCATGAGCACGATGCAACAAAGGAGGCCGCAGGTGACTCACAGGCGCTGCTGAAGGCCGCTCCCGAGTTTTCGGCTGCCATGAATGTGACAGCCGGCTGTCTGGCGTCCGATCGCAGTCAGCTTCCGGCCGGAGTCCCGGCGTTTCAGCTGACCAGTCAGCAGATCAGTGACATTGGCGCGGCGATCCGCTCGAACGCTCGGCAAGGCGATTTCGAACCATCAGCTCAGCAGCAGATCGCCGCGACTCTGCTGACGCTCAACTGCTATGCCTGCCATCAGCGGGATGGCCGAGGCGGCGTGCCACGAGAACAGGATGATCTGTTTGTCGGAACCATTCCTGAAATGGGTGACGAAGGTCGAATTCCTCCACATCTGGATGGAGCCGGAGACAAGCTGCAGGAAAACTGGCTGAAGCACATCCTGAACCAGGGCGCGAAGGATCGTCCCTACATGCTCACTCGGATGCCGAAGTTCGGTGAACAGAATGTCGGTCCGCTGGTCAGTCTGCTGGCAAAAACCGATCAGCGCACGGAAGTCTCCGATGTGACCTTCGAAGACCCTGACCACCGCATCATCGCCGAAGCGCGTCTGATGGTCGGCGACCAGGCATTGTCATGCATCAAGTGCCACATCTTTGACAAATACAAAGCCATCGGAATTCAGTCACTGGACATGACGACCATGACTCGCCGACTGCGCCGGGACTGGTTCCACCGTTATCTGCTGAATCCGCAAGCGTACCGACCGGGAACCCGCATGCCGGCGGCGTGGCCGAACGGTCGTTCCGTCGTTCCGAAAATTCTGCATGGCAATTCCGACCAGCAGATCGAAGCGATCTGGCGATATCTGTCTGATGGCACGCGAGCGAAGATTCCATCGGGACTGATCGCCGAAGCCATTGAACTGAAGCCGGTGGACCGCCCGATCATCTATCGCAACTTTATCGAAGGTCTGTCCGCCCGGGGAATCGCGGTGGGATATCCGGAAGGGGTGCACCTGGCATGGGATGCCGAACAGATGAATCTGAGACTGATCTGGCACGGAGCTTTCATCGATGCGTCGAAGCACTGGGTCGGACGAGGACCTGGTTACCAGACACCGCTTGGTGACCATGTGATGACTCTGGTTTCGGGACAGCCTCTGGCTCAGCTTGCCGCAGACGATCAGCCCTGGCCGGATTCGTCCGCTCGGGATGCCGGATTTCGATTTCGAGGTTATCGGCTGGATGCATCGGGGCGCCCCGAATTTCACTGGACGGGACTCGGAGTAAGTGTAACCGAAGCGTTTCTCCCGGTTCCCGGAGAAAAAGATTCGTCTCTGCGCCGAACGCTGACCTTCAAGGCAGATGGCCCTGTCGAACAACTTACTTACCGACTGGCGGCAGGGGGCAGCATTGAGCCAACGGGGGCTGGCTGGCTGGTCGACAAGTCTGTTCGGTTTACGGTTCCCTCCGGCAACGCTCGGGTCCGAACCGTGAACGGCCGGCAGGAACTGGTCGTTTCGCTGACGGCCGATCAGCTTTCCGGCGGGACAACGATCGACTGCGGAATTTCGTGGTAGCGCACAGCGGAAAGCTGAGCGTTCAGTGTCCAGAGCGGCACTGGGCGCGGCTGTCCCCCGCCTCCCGGCTCTCGCCTCTGGACCCTCAGCTCTTGTCCTAAATGCCGTTTTCGCCGGAGAACGGTTTTCTACTGCAGATCGCTCGTCCGGTCTGCCGAAGAATTGGGGCACCGTTACTTGATTCTCCGTTTTCAGGTGATACAGTAAGCCAACTCTGATGCCGGTTACGGTGTCGGAGGACAAAGCGAGGGGTCGTAGCTCAGTTGGTTAGAGCGCCAGCCTGTCACGTTGGAGGTCGCGGGTTCGAGTCCCGTCGACCTCGCTTTTTAAAACGCCTGCGAGCACCTGTTGCTTGCAGGCGTTTTTTTTGTGCCCTGCACGGAGATCTGAAAGATGAAAACTGCTCGATTTGCGTTTCCTGTTCTGTTGCTGGCTTCGGTCATCTGGGGAATTCAATTCCATTCCACAGAGACTGTTCAGGCAACTCCGTCAGTGCCAACCGACGATCAGGCACAGGTCGTCGAAGACAGTATGCACGAGTTCATGGAATATGTCTTTCAGCCAACCTACCGACGTCTGAAAGCTTCAATGGCCGCCGCCCCCGCAGACAATGCCGGATGGAAGGCGATCAAATCCGATTCCCTGATTCTGGCGGAAAGCTGCAACCTTCTGTTTGCTCGCCTGCCCGAAACCGATTCAAAGGACTGGGCGCACCATTCAGCAACCTCCCGAACGGCAGCCGCTGACGTCTATCAGGCTGCTCGAGCCAAAGATTTTGACAGGGCGTCTGCATCATGGAAGGCCATGCTGGAAAACTGTAACGCCTGCCACCGGCAGTTTGAAAACGGCAAACACATTCTGACGCCGTAACACCGCCCGAAACTGGGAG
This sequence comes from Planctomycetaceae bacterium, assembly GCA_041398865.1. Classification (GTDB taxonomy): domain Bacteria; phylum Planctomycetota; class Planctomycetia; order Planctomycetales; family Planctomycetaceae; genus Fuerstiella. Next base: position 114,428 of record JAWKTY010000011.1, on the reverse strand, counting down.
AAAAATGCTGTAGGTCAGGCTCCTGCCTGACGGCTTCGTTCCTGTTGTCAGGCAGGAGCCTGACCTGCAGCTTTCGCGACCGTTCGCCGCGTTGAGCACTGCCGGGGTTAGGGCAGTTCAATCTGTTCCTCGACGGCTCGCGCGAATGCACCGTAAACGCCTTCTGAAAACAGCACGAACCGCACATGCCGCGGACATTTGTGCCATTTCTGGAAGTCGGTGCACGCTTTGATGGCGACATTGGCCGCCAGGTCCAGCGGGTATCCGTAGGCGCCTGCGCTGATGGCGGGGAAGGCGATGCTGTGACAGTCCCGTTCCACGGCCAGTTTCAGGCAGCTGCGATAAGCTGAAACCAGCAGAGCCGGTTCATCGAACTGACCACCTCGCCAGACCGGCCCAACGGCGTGGAACAGATGTTTTGCCGAAAGGCGGCCTGGAACAGACGCCACGGCACTCCCGACGGGGCAGCCGTCCGGGTACCGGCTTTGAGTGTCCTGCATAATTTCGGGGCCGCCAGCCGCATGGATGGCGCCGTCGACGCCGCTGCCACCGGCCAGCATTGGATTGGCCGCATTGACAATCGCATCGGCCTGCTGCTGAGCGATGTCGCCCACAATCAGCTGCAGTTCACACGTGGAAATCTTCACCAACATCGAAACTATGGCTCCTGAGCGAACTTTTAACTGTGTACCATCCAAAACAAACGGCGACACGCGCCTGGAGAACGCGTGCCGCCGACTGATGCACATCAGAATGGCAGAGAATACCTGCCGGACCGAGGGGATTGCTACTGAACTTCGCGAGCTTCCGGGGGAAGCGGAACCAGCTCTTCGCCGGAGTCCGAGGTTTCCACGATTTCCGAATCTGACGGAACCGAGTTGGCTCGGGACAGTCGTGAGCTGCGGCGGTCGAGGATCGTGCGAGCGGCTTCCCGAACTTCACTTTCGCTCAGGCGTCGCAGGTCGCTGATTTCTGCCAGCGGCTCAAGAACTCGAGCAACTCGACCAACCGTGGTTTCCATCATCGCCAGATCCGTCAGCGAGCGACGCAGGCCGGCCAGTGACTTGATATGAGTTCCCAGTTCTGTCTGAACTTCATCCAGCAGTTCCAGGTTCTGCACCGCGGAAGCCACTCGATCAGTCTGGTCACACAGAACTGTCTGGATCTGCAGCAGCTGATCCAGGTTTCGTCCGGCAGAATCCAGTCGCATGTTTTCGCTCAGCGAATCCTTCATCGCAACCAGAGTCGCCGCGTTCTGCCTGGCAGCATCCAGTTCGCTGCCACCGGCCAGAATCTGAGACTTCAGAGCTGTCAGGTTTTCGGCGGATGTCTGAGCCAGTTTGAGGCTGTCGTTGGCAGACTGGAAATCCTTTGATGCCGCAATCAGACGGTTCTGCAGTCCCAGAAAGTCGTCGAAGCGGCTGGAAGCCACCTTCAGTTCTTCGCTGCTCTGAACCAGCCGCTGAGTCAGGTCGGTGAGTCCGGTGATGCTGTCACTGGCCTGTTCGTAGCCATTCGCAGCCGCGATGACTCGACGCTGAAGAGCCAGCATTCCGTTCAGTGTGCTTTCGGCAACATCCGTCTGAGCCGACCCGCTGAGAACTTCGTCACGCAGGTCTTCCAGAAGAGCAATCTGTTCGGCAGCATCACTGGTCTGCTGTCGCGACGCAATGATTCGATTCTGTACTGTTGCGATTCGGTCCAGAGCGGACAGGGCATCGGTGGCTGCCTGGGATTCGCGTTCGATGCTGGTTCTCAGTGCTGCCAGCTTGTCCAGCTGGCTGTCCATTGCCGCGAGACTGCTGATCATGCTGGCGGAATCCGTTGCCTTGCCGGATACTCCCACCAGCTTCTCAATGCCGTCACCGGACTGATTCAGGCGTGCCTGAATGCTGTCCAGCCGTCCTTTCAGAGGGCCAATCATCATCAGCTGCATGCCAAAGAAAACGACCGCCATCGACATCAGCATGGTAATTCCCATGAAGTTGCGGAGCCTGCGGTTCGTCTGGTCGGAAGATCGTCTGACAGTGGTGGTATTGGTGCTCATTCAATTTCTCCAGGTTAAACTGCTTGTGCAAAAGGAGGGATTTCTGTGAGTGTGGACTGAATTCGACGGGCGAAAACGGCCTGGCCGACCTCGCTGTTGAAACTCTGGTTGTGGCGATAAAGTTCTGCCAACTCGCCAAAAGTGCCCAGACTCGTTCTTCTGTATCGCCCGTCAGGTCGTGTGCAGTCTTACGAATTGGACCTGATCCGGCAGATCCTGCTGAAACGGTGCGTCTGGTAGCGAAATAAGCAGACGTATCGGATCGGACGAACAGAACCGAATGTGAATGTTCAAAACCAGGCATTTCAGGTCATCCAAGCGGAAAACATTCAAGTGTCAACTTCTCCTGCCCTGAAACGGATGACGATCTCCATCGGTGCCCGCGACGTGCTGCTGGAGGTTCCGGCCGATCCCGATGCCCTGCTGGAACACTCAGCTCGGACATCCGATGGCGATCCATACTGGGGAATCCTGTGGGAAGCCGCTTCAGCCATGTCAGCGTGCGTGCTGAAGTTACCGTGGAAGCCAAACCAGACGGCTCTGGAGCTGGGATGCGGGTCCGGTCTTGTGGGAATTGCCGCTGGCCTGGCCGGTCTGACGGTTTGCTTCAGTGACTATGTTCCGGAAGCTGTCGAACTGGCGATTCGAAACGCCGCTCTGAACGGCATGCCGGCTGCGGAAGGTCTTGTGCTGGACTGGCGACAGTCCTGCAGACGGCAATTCGACATTGTTCTGGCCAGTGATGTGCTTTATGAAACAGGTCTGCATCAGCCGCTGCTGAATCTGGCTTCGCAGGTCATGATTCCGAACGGCCGCTGGCTGATCGGCGATCCGGGCCGACCTCAGGCTCGGGACTTTCTGAACCTGGCAGACGATCAGGGCTGGAAGGTGACACTCTTCGACAGAGACCTTAGACCTGTCGTGATGCCTTCCCGTTCGCAGTTTCAGCTGCTGTCGCTGACTCGATCACCGATCAGCAGTGAATGCTGCTGACGTATCTGTCGACCTGGGCGCAGTCCCTGCCGGTTGGTGATCCGGGGTCAGCCGGTGACTCGGTAACCAATTTTTTTCAGTTCCGTTCGGACGCGTTCCAGATGAGATCCCTGGATCTCAAGGTGGTCGTCCTGCAGGCTGCCCCCCGCACCACATCGAGTTCTCAGTTCTGTCAGCAGTGCTGCAAGGTCATTCCCATTCGGATCGAGGCCGCGAATAACCGTGACCAGCTTCCCTTTCTTTCTTTTTTCAACAGCCAGTCGGGCCGTCTGCTTTTCCGGAGGAATTCGGACGGGCGGGGGCGGCGCTTCAGGCGGGCACCGGCATTCGGACTCCAGCTGTTCACATCGTTCGCATCGCGGCGGGCGGTCAAATGGTGTTCCGGCGAACAGCCGAGTCATGGTCGTGATCCTGTCTGTGACGCAATATGGTTCCTGAGCCACCATTCCAGACCGTGCTGCGGATCCAGTTTGGGAACGATGTGTAGCGGACCGTCATCGGCCAGTTCCGTGGCCAGTCCGCCATCGTGCATCGTGGCCACGCCAACAACAACAGCATCCGGAAAGATGTGGTGCGATGCGGCCAGTGAAGCCTGAACGTCGGGTCCCCAGGGATCCAGATCGTGAAAGACAAAATGAATCGGGCCGCGTTCCGTCGACTGCGGTCTGGGATCGTCGCGATTGTTCAGGCGAATCAGTGGGACCGCTGCATTTCTCAGTCCCAGACTTCTGAGCGTCTGAGCGAGCACTCGTCGAAATACCCGGTCAGCTCCCACGACGGCACCGTTCATTCTGTCAAGTCTTTCGGCCAGAGCCACATCGCGGACGGGGCTGATTCTGTGCGAAAAGATCTCATCACCGGAGGCCGTGGGAGGAATGGCGTCCTGTCCGAGCCTGATTGCTTTCAGTTCGTGCTCAATGACGGATTCAGAAAGTCGAATCGGTATTCGTACCGCGTCGGGCCACAATGATCGGTTGCGACCATCCGATTCACACCAGGGCCCATAGCAGCAGAACAGCCGTCGAAACAGAGTATGCCCGATCAGCAGGTTGATGTCCTTCTGAGTGTACTGGTCTGACCACGACTGAAGCACGATGGTCAGGTCAGCGGGATCGTGTTCGACGGCAGAGCGAATTTCGGCGTGTTCACCGATCACGCGAATGGACGGATGACGAATCAGCCACTGAGCCAGTGGTCCGAATTCGCGTCGGTGAGCGTTCCCGATCACAATCAGGGACTGTTCCGTCATCGTCGGCAATGGCCCGCCATCTCAGTGTCAGTCATCGGACAGCCATTCCATCAGGAAGTCGTCCTTCGAGCTTCCACGTCGGCTGCTGTGAGTTGACTTCGCATTGTCGCCATCGGATCGCTGAGGCCGACGGTATTCCAGACCGGCTTTTTCCATCAGGCTCAGCGAAAAGGGGTTCTGCTCTTCCGGAGCTTCCTGGTCGGACTGAATGGTGTAGTCCACGTGGTAGGCGTGCTTGGCAATCATCAGCTCATCTCCAGGCATCAGGCACTTCGTGTCAACTCGCATTCCGTTGACCTTGGTGCCGTTCATGCTGCCCAGATCGCGGACGTGCCAGTACCCGGACTTCAGTTCCAGTTCACAGTGGTGACTGGACACGTTGGAAAATGCCAGACAGATATCGCAATGTGACCGGCGACCAACCAGCAGCTTGGGCTGATTCAATGGAATGACATCGCCGCCCCCGCAGGGATGAAGCTCTCCAAGCGTCATAGGTTGCATTCTCAGAATCGAAGACACAGAACGTGTCAGATGGGAGATGGGACTGCCACAACCAATGGCGTTCCCTGTCGAAGAGTGTACGCACGTTTCCGGCCGGTCGCCGGATTATTTTCTTCCAGATCAGCAGAAACCGTACCTAAAGGTGTGATCAGGAAGTCCTCTTTTGCCACGCTGCCGCACCAGCCTCGGCCTCAGAAACCAGGCTGACGCAGGAAACACTGAACAATGAGGTTAGCAGGTCCGGTCCGTCGTGCAAGGATTTTCGAAAAAAGTCCCGGCGGACGTCCTCTTTCAGGCTTGCGGCCGGCCGAATCAGTCAGCAGCGGTGTCGCAATTCGCAGCAGGACATCGCAGCGAAACTGATCCCCCCCAACCCACAGGAGTTTGCGGTGGACCGCCCAATGTGCATCGGCGTGCCGATTGCGGTATTGTGAGCAGACTTCGAACACGAAAAGCGTTTTTTAACCTGCCGAATCCGGGAGAACTTACTGACAATGGCAGTTTATCTGGTCGGTACTCTTGATACCAAAGGAACAGAACTCGCCTGGGTCCGCACCCGACTGCAGGCCGGTGGAATTCGCTGCGTGGTTGTGGATGCCGGCTGCATCGGCGTTCCCGCATTCACTGCCGACGTGAGTTCAGAGCAGGTTTACGAAGCCGCGGGAACGACGCTCGCTGAACAGCAGTCGAAGCGGGACCGAGGACACGCCGTGACTTTGGCTGCGGAAGGAGTTCGCCGGATTTTGCTGCAGGCAGAAGCTGATGGTCAGGTCGACGGAATACTGGCGCTGGGCGGTTCAGCCGGAACAACGATCGGCACCACCGCCATGCGCAGCCTGAACCTCGGCATTCCCAAAATCATGGTCAGCACCATGGCATCCGGACAGACGCGGCCTTATGTGGGCGGACGCAACATCTGGATGCTGAATTCCGTTGTGGACATTGCCGGGATCAATCGCATCAGCCGAATGGTCCTGGGGCAGGCTGTGGACGCCATGGTGGGAATGGTGAAAGGACAGGAATTGACGGCCATCGACACCGCCGCAGATCGGCCTCTCATCGCCGCAACGATGTTCGGCGTCACGACTCCGTGTGTGACGCATGCCCGATCCATTCTGGAAGCGGCCGGGTACGAAGTGCTTGTCTTTCACGCCACGGGAAACGGCGGTGAAGCCATGGAAGGACTCATCCGCGACGGAATGCTCGCCGGAGTCCTGGATCTCACAACCACCGAACTCGCCGACGAACTCGTGGGCGGCGTTCTGAGTGCCGGACCGGACCGCCTGACGGCTGCTGCGGACACCGGAGTACCGCAGGTGATTTCCGTCGGAGCACTGGACATGGTGAACTTCGGCCCGTCAGAAACGATCCCGGATCGTTTTTCCAAACGGCAGTTTCACCGGCACAACCCCACTGTCACTCTGATGCGAACCACCATGGACGAATGCCAGGAACTGGGACGGGAAATCGGTCGGAAGGCCAGCCGATCGAAAGCTCCGGTCAGCATTCTGTTTCCTTCCCTCGGCGTCTCAGCACTGGATCTCGACGGCCAGCCATTCGACAACTGGGCGGCTCGTATGGCTCTTTGGGAAGGAATCTGCAGTGCCGCCGAATCCCATGTCGATCTGCAGCTGCGACAGGAACACATCAATTCCCCCGATTTTGCGGAAGCTGCCGCTCACCAATTGCTCCGGATGCTGAACGAGCGGCCTGCAAAGTAGTCGGAATAGCTCTCGTCGGGCCGAAATGATCAGACAAAAGGCGGCCGGGTCGGGATCATGTTGATCGTGTGAACTCAGCGTCGTAGACTGATTGCGCGCGAAGTCGGGGCAACTGTCACAGAAACCGGCGATGTCCTCCCCGCAGGATCCGCTTCAGGAAGACACCCGAAGCGATCTGAAAAGATTTGCTGACGTTCGTTCGATTGATCTCGGAAAACCTGTCCACGGAGTTCGGTTCTGATGAGTACTGCTCCTCGATCTACAAATCTGCTGAATCACGTCAGAACGCGTCTGTGGCTGCAGTCGGTCCTGCGGGCAGTTCTGGTTTCGGGGATTGTGACCCTGATTCTCGCGCTGGGAACTCTGCTGACTGTCCGTCTGCTGGGTGTTCTGCCAACGCTCAGCGGTGACCTTCGCTGGCTGTGGTTTCTGCCCGCTGTCGCCGTACTGGGTGCGCTGGTGTTTCATCGTCGAGTTGAACAGCACAGTGCTGCCCGAGCCGTGGATCAGCATGCAAAGACGCACGATCTGTTTCTGACGCTGACATCACTCAATGGGTCTGCCGGCGAATACCAGCCGCTGGTGACATCGGCGGCAGAGAGTCGGGCTGATCGCATTGTTCCGGCCGAAGTTGCTCCGTTTCAGGGTGACAAGCGCATCATCGCACTGTTGGGTCTGGCCGCGCTGGTCGCCGTCGCTGCATGGCAGCTGCCGCAGTTTGATCCCTTCGGCCACGTCGAAGCCGCCACGAAACAGGAGAAACAGAAGGCGGAAATCGTTGCCATCCGACAGGAAGCGAAGACTCGAAAGGATCGACTGAAAAAGGAAGCTGAACGCGCGGCCGAACAGACTGAAGAAATCGATGCTCGCCTGGAAAACCTCAAACAGGATTTCCGCAAAATGCAGCCGAAGCAGTCAGAAGCCAATGCAAAGGTGCTGGACAGCCATCGCATGGATATCGGTGACAAATGGAAGGCCAGCGCCAGCAATGAGCAGCTGCGTCAGATGATGAATCAGCCGATTTCGAAGCAGCAGCTGGGCGGCAGCCGAAATCAGAAAATGAACGAGTGGCTCAAAGATCTGCAGGAAGGCAAAACAGAGAGTCTTCAGCAGCAGCTTCAGCAGGCTCAGCAGACCATGCAGGCCATGATGGAAGCGAAGGATCCGGAGGAACGAAAGAAGCTGGCCGATCAACTGCAGAAAGATCTTCAGGACCTGAACAGCTTTGCCAAAAACAAAGCCGGTTCAAAGGAACTCGCCAATGCGCTCAGTAAAGCCATGAAGGCACTTCAGGCCGGTCAGCAGCCCGGCGAAAACGGGGAAAAAATCGAACTTTCCAAAGATGCGATGGAAGCTCTGAAGGAGTCGCTGGAGCTTTCTGAGCAGGAAATGGAGAAGGTTGCTCAGGCGGCCGAAGACATGAAGAAACTGGAAGATGCCCTGTCGACTCTGCAGAAGGCTCAGGAACTGAACCAAAAACAGCAGCTCGATGGAGCTCGCTGCGAAGGCTGCGAGACCATGGAAGACTACGCCGAACTTTACGCTCAGATGATGGGCGAGGGTGAAGGCGGCGAGGGCGATAAAGAACGCAACGAAGGCGGGAACCGAGGTGTTGGTCGGGGCGGTGAGACTCCTGAAGACAACAGTGATCCGGAAGGCTACAAAACCGAAAAGGAAAAACCGCAGGTCCAGGCCGGAAAGATTCTGCTGTCTATCAAGACCAAAGAATACGCCGAAGAAAAAGACTTCGATCCGGAGAAGATGCGCGAGTATCAGAAGAGCATCAGCGACCTGAAGTCCAGCGTGCAGTCCGCTATTGACACCGAAGAAATTCCTCCGGGCTATGTCGATGGCATCAAAGGCTACTTCGACAAGATCGAAAAAATTGATCCTCAGCTGAAAACGGATCCCGGGACGAAATCGCCTTAAGCTTCATCAGTCACGCCGTCAATCGCGTCAGAGCTCCGCGTGAGTGCGATGATCCCCGGGGATTTCCGTTGTCGACATAACAGGGAGCCTGACCTGCGTGTTTTGAAGCTCTTCACGGTGCCGGGCGGTCCCGCAGACATGCGGTCGGGCTGAACTTCAGACCGGCAGGCCGCGTTCAATGCGAATGCGGCGAACTTCCTCTAGAACGGCGTCCACGATTCGCGAGTTGCCGGAAATGGCCAGGTACTGAGTCACGTTGGTAATCAGACTGACAACGGCCGTGGTGACGGCGCTGAAGAAATGAATCTGAGCACTGGTCAGTCCCATGGTTCCGTCGAGCGACATCGGCGTCGCGGGATCTGCCACAGCCCCCAGCCGCTCCGGTGGTGATCAGCAGCAGAACACAGACCGTCAGGCCAGGCAGTGTGCCGTATTTGATCTTCTGGCTGCGGTCATAGTACGCCGCGTCCAGAGAATAGGCCTTCGAAGTTTCTTCCAGCCAGCGACCGGTTCCCATGAAATAGGTCAGAGTGATGGCGTGAACCAGCGTGGCAAACGTCAGAGCCGCCAGCCCGACCAGCATATGAGTACTGATGCGGGATTGGGTCGCAGGATTCAGTTCCTTCGCGTCTCCGATGTTCAGTCCCAGAACAATCGTCGCGATCAGAAAGACGGCCGCTGAGATGGCCAGTGTCAGAAAGATCCGTTTCACGAAGTGCGTTCTCTTAACAGGAAAGCCAGCGGCTCAGGCTGCCCGAGCCGCCGTGGGTTTCCGATGGCGTTACTGAGCCAGCTTCATTTCGGTTGACTGGCGAATGTTCTGAGTAAAAGTCTGCTGACCGGCTTCGATTTTCATCTCCATGTCCAGCAGCAGCTGCGACCGGGTGACTCGACCGCTTTCCACGTGGAAGGTGACAACTCCACTGCCCGTGGAATTGTTCAGCGACATCTTCACAGGAGCTCCTTCGCGCGGTGCGACAGAAATTTCCGGTTTGATATTGATAATCGCATTGCCGGAGGCGTCCACTTCCGTCAGTGTCATCTGCGACTGAATTTCCATGGTGCCGAAGGGCAGCTGCACTGACTGCCGACTGTTCCATGTATCGCCTGCCTTCACCGGACCGGCCGGCAATGTCACGGCGGACTGTTTCATCATCTGTTTCAGTGTGTCCTCATTGAGAGCATTCGAACTGCCGGCAGCTGAATTTTTGATGGCTTCGATCAGTTCCTGCGGCACCTGCACTTCGCCGATTTCTCCGGTCGGCTTCATGTGAATGGTAAATGCCTGGTTCACGATCTTCCGAAAGACTTCGCCCATCGAGTTGATGATCGGGTTTTCTGACTTCTGAGGATTGCTGGTGTCGAACTGCACGTCTCCGGCAGGGCCTCCGGCCATCTTCATCTGAATTCGGCTGACCACCTGATCCATCACGGTGTCGCCTCCGGCCGCCACGCTTTTGATGTTCCATGTCATGTCCATCGACTGATTCATCGCCTGCTTGACTTCATTGTCTCCGACGACCATCACCGTTTCCATGTTCTGTAGAACGGTGTAGTTCAGACTTTCCTGGGACCTGAACTTCCAGCGCAGCTGAACACCCTGAGCCTGCAGGTTGGCTGTGGAAACAGTAAACACGGAAAGCAGGACAAGTGCACGAATTGGCATCGAATGAGTCTCCAGTGATATTGAATCTGACTCTGAATCACGCGCGCACGGTGCGCACATTCCTTCTGAGCAGCAAAGTCGCAGTTCTGAGCGTCAGGTCGTCTGACGAATCAGGCCTGCCCACGATCAGCTCTCTTGAAAGCCTTCCCGTATTCAATCAGGCGATAACCTCTGCCGGCCAACAGGTCAAAGCCACCTCCAGGCAGTCTACAACAGGTGTGGAAAACAGCTCAAAGCCATTTTCCGTCCACCCGCGCTATTCTCCGGCCTGACGAACGCCAACCGTCAAAAGCAGGTTTGCCCAGAGCGCCTGGTCGCCCGTTTGTATGGTCAAAACATGATCCCGAGACGCCACGGCATCGTAGAAGCTCCAGCGTTCGATGGGCTGAAGCTGCACATTCGAGCCCGCGGATTTCAGGATTTGACGATATTCCTCCCAAACCGGAGGATCACGATCCAGCCTGTACGGATCGTCTGCCGGCATGCCCATGGTGCTGACTGCCTCAATCGGTACCGCCGAAAGCAGCACCTTCAGCACCTGAGAAACCGTCACCAGCCCGGGCGCCAGATTCAGGCTCACCAGCGACGCACCGGGACCGATGGCCGACGACGCCGGATAATTTCCGTCCGCGATCAGGATCTTTGAACTGTGTCCGGCTCGCGCCACAATGGCGGAGATTTCGGGGTGGATGAGTTCTGATTTCAGCATGGTTGTTCAGACAAAGGTACGGGGTTCAGGTTTGACGAAAGACTTTGCGAAACGTTTCGATGGTTTGACGAGCGGTTTCATCTGAATCCGGAATCGGGAACGCTTCGACGGATGCGTATCCATCATAGCCGATGTCGGCGAGCGCCCGAGCAATCGGAGCGTAATCCATGTGAGCTCGCCCGGCCGCCTGTCGATTACTGTCCACGAAGTGAACGTGTCCGATCGACGAACCTCCGTCTCGCAGCCCCCCGGCGATGCTGGATTCTTCAATGTTCATGTGGAACAGGTCAGCCAGCAGGCGAACGTTGTCTGTCTGCAGCGACTCAAGAAGTTCCACACCCTGCTTCATCGTTGTCACGAGATTGGTTTCATACCGATTGAGGGGCTCATAGAACAGTGGCACTCCGTGATCAGCCGCGAATTTCCCCAGTCGATTCAGGCCGGTCCTGAGGTAATCCAACGCTGTGAGCTGATCGGTGTCGGCGTCCCATTTGCCCTGCATCGACCCGATGATTGCCGGCGCCTGGTGCACAGCTCCGGCCGCAATGATACCCTCAATAAAATCACACGCCTGACTGCGTCGCGTGTCATCACGATGGCACAGATGCAGCCCATGAACCACCATTCCGGCTCCGGTCCCGACCGCGGCCAGTTTCAACTGATGCTGCTGCAGCAGGTCGGTCAGCGGAAGGGACTGAATGTCCTGCGCCGAAGGAGCAAACAGTTCGATGGCGTCGAATCCGAACTCCGCAGCTCGGGAACACGCGTGAGCCACATCGCCGTGGTACACAAACGGCCCTTTTCGAGCCTGCTCGACAATGCTGACGGTGACAGCAGATTTGATCATCGTTCTGTGGGTTCTTTCCGGGAAATCGGCGGCTCGGATTTTCTCAGGGACAGGATATTCGGCTCAGACCACGCTGTCGCATCGATGCCCGCTTCAGACTCGAATTCCCGACAATCGGAGTTCCCGCCCCGGAAACTCCCCGGGTGTTTGGCCCCGACCGCAGAAATCCTCCAACCGGTTCAGGTTGACCGGATGATGAAAATTCCAACTGAATAATCCGCAAAAGCCAGCTGAAACACCTGATCCACACCGATCGATTTTGCGAGACCCGCGTCGGCGCACTATAGTTGCAACTCAGAGGATAAGTTAAGCTGCAGAAGGTGGCAGGGCTGACTGCTGGAGATCGAGGTCAAATTCCAACTCTCCTGACCATCCCGGGGTTCTGTGGGGCCAGCTTCCGGCCTGCGATTCATTTTGGTCGCAGGCCGGAAGCCGACGTCACAGGGTTCTGTTTGCGAATGAATTCTGCCTGCAACAGGGAACAGATTGCTGAGTGATTATGTGGCGTCAGGTTTTTCAACGATCAGCACACCCGGGACTCCTGCTTCGCAGCGTGCTGGCGCTTGACGATTCCGCCCACGCAATTGCTCTGGGTGTTTCCGTCGGCATCTTCATCGGCCTGACTCCGACCGTCGGCGTCCAGACAGTGCTTGTGCTGGCTCTTGTCTTTCTGACGCGAAAGTTCCTGTATTTCAATGCGACAGCAGCCATGGCTGCCACATACATTTCAAATCCGTTCACGATGTGGCCCCTGTACTACTTCTGGTACCGACTGGGCACATGGTTCTATCCGACTGACTTCACCTTTGATCAGTGCTGGGCGGCTCTTCAGTTTCATGGCCTAGCCGACTGGTGGAATTCCATGTGGACTCTGGGAGTCCAGGTCGGCGGTCCCATGTTTCTCGGAGCCCTGCTGACGGCACCTTTCGGCGTCCTGATTGCCTATCCCGTCACCTATGCTCTGGTGAAGTGGAGCCGCCAGCCGTCCGGATCAGACGGAGCTTCCGGAACTCAGACGTCGGAACAAATTGACGCGACGAGTCCGTCGAACGAACCACTCGAGACAGCTCGCACCGTTCCCGTCAGCGTCGCCAAACAAAGACAGGCCGCCGTCTGACAATCGTCACGACTGAGCCGCAGGAGGTGACGGCGGAGCAGTCACAGGAGCCGGTTTCCCAGGAAGCGGGATTTCTCCTGAGTGAACGCCTTCGTTCAGGATGACGATTTTTTGCCAGATCTTGCGGCTCAGACTGTTTGTCAGCGTTTCAATATCATTCACGGCAGCGACAACCACCTGATCGGGCAGGCTCTGAGCGTACAGGGCCGCCAGCTTACTCACCAGCGACAGCAGTTCACTGCAGTAATCCAGATAGCGTGACAGCAGCCACGGAGTCAGCTGACGTTTGGGTGATGAACGCGTGGGTTCCGCGCCGGCGTTCAGAATACGACTGGGATCTTTTGTCAGCTGGTGCATGTCGACCACATGAGCCATCGCACGCAGATCATGCAGTACCTGCAGGGCTCGAGTGCGTTTGATTCTCAGTTCCAGACTGAACAAGAACAGAATGGCAGCGCCGCACAGAATGATTTCATTGGTGGCCGCTTCCACCAGACTGACGAATTCGGCCACTCCGGACGTCTCCTGATGATTGCGGACGATTTCATTGATGCCGACCGCCATCAGCGAAACAAACGCAGCCACAAACAGGAAAACCAGCAGCCGCAGCCCGAACTGAGGTCGGTCAATCCATGCAATCTTGGCTTTGGATTCGCCCGCGATCTGACACAGTTCTCCCGCAACACCGGCGAGTCCCGATTCGGGAAAACGTTCGCTGATGCGGTTCTTCAGAGTGTGCAGCGTCGCAATTGTCTGCTCAGGATCCAGTTGTCGATAAGTCATTCAGCCTCCTTTTTCTGCCGGCAAACGTCACCCGGAACGTTCAGGATCACAATCATCTGAAGTTTTCACACGTCGGCGAGCCGCTCGTGTCAACTGATGAGTTCAAAGGTCAGGTCATCGAGATCAGGTTTTCCTGAAACTCCACAGACAGGAATGTCTGGGCCACCTGACGCTGTGGGTTCGCAGGGATTGAACCGTGACCACTGTCTGTTCACGTCCTGGCCTCACCACCGGATGTGGGCGCGGCTGTTTGCGGCGACGGTGTTGCCTCAGTCTGGACGCCACTTCCCGGATCACCATCATCCGAGGTGCGGCTGAGCTGGTTGAGTGCTTCGGGGGTGTCTTCGTCGTAGGAACGAAACATCAGAGCGCAACCCGCGGCGAACAAAATCAGCATCAGCAGCAGGTGAATCAGTTTCATGTCGACGAAGAAGCGAATCTGGCTGATAACTTCCACCGCCAGAACCGCGATTCCGAAATACGTCAGAACCCAGGCCCATCGCTGACGAGCGTTGACGAACAGGGAAAAGACTCCCAGAAAAAACGGCACGAACAGAATCCCCATGGACGTCGTGTCGCCCATCTGTCCGTGACCTCCCCGGCCTCGCAGCATTCCCGAAACCAGCCCGGTTCCCGTCGTGATGACTCGAACGGAATCAAAGAACAAATAAACCGCGAGCGCAGCCAGTCCGAACCCAATCAGAAACTGCCCCAGTCCACCGTCGGTTCCCCCGGATCCTTTCATTTGTCCGTCTGCCTTCATTCAGAATAGTGGGAGTCCGGTCGTCACAGGACTCTCCGTCCGCGAAGCGTAACAACCGTTTCCACGCCGAGCAAAGACAACAGGGAAGACACCATTTCTGGAAGTCATTCTCGGGCCATTCATCGAAAAAGCGGTGGCGGCCGTCGTGCCCGCAGGTCAACGGTTTACCGGACCTGTGACGCCGCGGCGAATTCGGCCTCAGGAGAATGAGTTCGTAGAACCAAAGAACGCGGGATCGACGATCGGACGATTCTTCTGCCTCGCAGTGGTCACGCTCCACCGCACTTATCAGGTTGCCCGGAGTCGCGAACCACAGGCAATTGGCAGCGAAAGCACGCAATTGACTGCCTGGAATTCCGACTGTGAATTCGTCAGGATGTCGCTTGGACGGCGTGCCGTCTGTCGTCGCTGAATCTGTGTCCTGTTTTTCTGAGTGGTCGATCATGCTGCGAATTTTTGCGGTTGTCTGTCTGTGTCTCCTGAACCGTCCGGCGGCGGCTGAGCCGGATCGGCCGAATATTCTGTTCTGCATTTCTGATGATCAGTCATGGATGCATGCCGGGGCGTATGGCTGTTCGTGGGTCAAGACGCCGGCGTTTGACCGAGTGGCCCGGGAAGGGCTGCTGTTCATGAATGCGTATACGCCGAATGCCAAGTGTGCTCCTTCCCGAGCCTGCATTCTGACCGGACGCAACACATGGCAGCTGGAGGCTGCCTGCAATCACTGGTGCTATTTTCCTCAGCAGTTCAAAACCTACGCCGAAGCTCTGACGGCTCAAGGCTATCACGTGGGATTCACCGGGAAAGGGTGGGCTCCCGGAGTGGCCGAAGATGCCGACGGCCGAAAACGTCTGATGACCGGAAAGGCGTACGGTCAAAAGTCAACTGCACCGCCAACGAAAGCCATCAGCCGCAATGACTATGCCGGCAACTTCGAAGCCTTTCTGGCCGACCGCGGAGATCAGCCGTGGTGCTTCTGGTACGGATCGACCGAACCTCATCGAGCTTACGAATACGGAACCGGTGTCGGTGTCGGAGGAAAATCGATTGCCGACATTGACGAGGTCCCTCCGTTCTGGCCCGACAACGAAGTGATTCGAAATGACCTGCTGGATTACGCTCTGGAAATTGAATACTTCGACCTGCATCTGGGACGCATGCTGAGAACTCTGGAAGATCAGGGACAGCTGGACAACACGCTGGTGGTGATCACGGCGGACAACGGAATGCCGTTTCCCTGAGTCAAAGGGCAGGAATACGAAATGAGCAACCACCTGCCACTGGCGATGATGTGGAAGAAGGGCATTCAGGATCCGGGGCGGCATGTGACCGATCTGGTGAGCTTCATCGATCTGGCTCCGACTTTCTGGACGTTGCCGGGCTGCCCTGGAACGATTCAGAAATGGCACCGACGTCCGGGAAGTCACTGGTGCCGGTCTTCCGCAATGTCGCCGACCGACCCGTGCATCGTGAGTTTGTCGTCTTTGGGAAAGAACGTCATGATGTCGGAAGGCCGCAGGATCAGGGTTATCCCATGCGGGAATCACGGATGGAAAGTATCTCGTACCAGAAACTACGAGCCGACTCGCTGGCCGGGCGGCAATCCCGAAACCGGCTATCTGAACTGCGACGCAGTCCGACAAAAACGGAGATCCTGAATGCCAGACGATATCAGTCTGACGTCGCCGGTCGCTGGCAGATGGCGTTCGGCAAACGTCCGGCCGAAGAACTGTATCACATCAGTCAGGATCGCTATTGCATGGTCAATCTGGCCGCGAACGAGAACTTCAGCGATGTTCGAACGCAGCTGGAAGCGAAGATGCTGCAGCGCCTGGCGGAAGAACAGGATCCGCGTCTGACGGGGCCTGCCGACTACTTTGAACGACTGCCATATGCAGACAAATCAGGACAGGGCTTCTATGAAAAGTTCCTCGCCGGGGAGAAGGTTCGCGCCGGATGGGTCGATCCGTCCGACTTCGAACCCGCCGCACTGGATGACTGATTCCTCCGGAGATGATGTCCGGAACAGCTGCGGAACGGTTTCCTGTGTTGTGTCTGACTGACTGAATGGCACCTGAATGTCCTGGCTGTTGAAACGCCTGCTGAAGGCACCTCGCACGTCACTGCTGCTGATTCTCGTGGGGACTGTCGTGATCGGAACCGGAGTTTTCCGGCTGACGATCGACTTCTCGCCGGAACAGGTCTACGTCGGCAACGGGAACGCCGTTGAATTCTGTGAACGCCACAAACAGTTGTTCCGTTTTGAAGACAGTCTGATCCTGGTTCTGCTGGAATCAACGGATCAGCGGTCTCTGCTGCGCGAAGACGGTCTGACATGGATGAAAAACTTTGCCGACGCGGCTCGGCGGATCGACGGAGTGCGTGACGTGACATCGCTGGTCACTCTGCAGCGCCCGGGACTGTCTCCCCGAGGCGATGACTTGATTCGCTGGTCGCCTCTGCTGTCTGATCAGCTGTATGGTGATCACGAATATCTGCAGGGGCGAATGGAGAAGCTTCCGCTGCTGAATGACACTCTGATCAGTCAGGATCAGCAGCTCACGCTGACCCTGATTGACATCGATCCCGCCGACCGCACCATCCAGCGCGCGGCGGAAAGGATTCGGGCGGTCGAGCGTATCCTGAACGATGTGCCGTGCCCCGAGGGAACTCAGACCGCGGTGTCAGGAGTTCCCGCAATCCGAGTGGACGTGGTTCGCAGCATTCTGGATGACCAGTTCCGCATGGTGCCGGTGTGCAGTGCTCTGTTCCTGATTGTGTCACTGCTGATCTTTCGAAGTCTGCTGGTCACGGCACTCAGCCTGTTTGCTGTTCTGACGGCTCTGGTCGCCACGCTGGGACTGATGGGCTGGCTGGGATTGACGTTTTCCGTGATGAGTAACATGGTGCCGACGCTGCTGCTGATCATCGGAGCCGCCAACAACGTACATATCCTGAGTCGGTTTCAGGTGGAAACGAGACTCAGTCGCGCTGATGCTCAAACGACGGCTCTGGTCACCATGCAGGAAATGAGTGGCACGTGTTTTCTGACGCTGGCCACAACGGCGGTGGGTTTCGGCAGTCTGATGGTGGCCGAAGCTGATCTGCTGAAATCACTGGCCATTCAGGCAGCTCTGGCCATGGCCTGCTGTTACGTGTTTCTGATGCTGGTGATGCCGCCCACACTGGTGATCTGTGCCGACCGGCTGGCTCGAAGAAAAACCCAGGCTGATGACGCTACGGCGGCAGCAGCTCAGTCCGTCGAAGATGATCGGTGGTCATGGCTGGGAAACGTGCTGACTCGCCACGCAGCACTCATCACGGTGGCCCATCTGTTGCTGGCCGCTGTGACGCTGTGGAGCTGTCGCCACATGCGGATCAATTCGTATATGTTTGAAACCTACGACGGCGACCATCCGACGATGCAGGTCATTCAGCGAATGGATGAGCGAATGTCGGGACTGGTTTCGCTGGAGATTCAGCTGCAGGCGTCCGATCAGCAACGCTTCTTTGATGCAGATGTCTCTGCAGCGATGGCTCGCATCCGCCAACAGCTGCCGGACGATGGACGAATCACGTTTCACCGCGACTACATTGAATTCCTGGCGGAATTTGACCGAGGTCGGCCGCTGGATGAAGATCCTGAAGTTGCCTCCGAGTCACTGCAGCGGGTTCGCCGGATTCTGCGACAACTGGAAACTCCGGCCGCTACCTCAGCGTTTCTGGCCACCGACCAGCCAAAGGCTCGGATGATGCTGCGAATTCGCGATATCGGCAGTGCCGGAATGCGGACACTGTTTGACGATGTCGAAGTCATTCTGCAGCGGGAACTGCCCAATGATCTTCACTTTCAGCTGACCGGAGACGCCTATCTGCACGCCATCTGCATGGACGTGTTTGTCCGGGATCTGTTCTCATCGCTGATCGCTGCATCCGGAGTCATCTTTCTGCTGATCACGATCCTGTTTCGATCGCTGAGAATCGGATTGATTTCTGCGGTTCCGAATCTGTTTCCTCTGGTGATGACGCTGGGCTACATGCAGCTGCGAGGTTATGAACTGACGGCCGGAAACGTCATCGTGTTCGCGATCAGCCTGGGCATTGCCGTCGATGATACGATTCATTTTCTGGCTCGGTATCGCGACGAAGTCCGTCTTTCCGACTCGACCGAAGCCATCCGGCAGACACTGGTCACCAGCGGTCGAGCCATCGTGCTGACCAGCGTGCTGGTCGTCAGCGGACTCAGCGTGCTGGTGTTTTCCGATTTCGTTCCGACTCGACGGTTTGCCGAACTGACCGCCGTCACCATGTGTTCGGCTCTGCCAGGCGACATTATTCTGCTGCCGGCATTACTGAGCCTGTTCGGGGGCCGACGACTTCGTTCCGGTCAGGGGCTGCAGAATCTCGGGATTGCCGAACTCGATGGAACCGTGAACGTGGACGCAGCGGAGTGTTCGACATGAGCGTGATGATGCTGTCTCTGCTGGTGTTTGGTTCACCGCTGATGGCGGTAATTCTGCGAACCGCAATTGAAGTCTCGAACCGGATTTTGGGAGACAGGGAAAGTCGACTGGAGACGGTCGAAGTCCACAGTCACGCAACGCCACAGCCCGATGAAGGTGAATACAATCCGTTTGCCAGTCCCTCAGTGCAGACGATGGTGGTGGAAATTCCCGGGGTCATCCCCATGCCGTCGTTTTCTCGAGCCTGCTGGCTGGCTTTGTTGAATCTGGCGGTGACGATGATCGCGACGATATTCGCGATCGTCGGCCTGACTGACGGCCCCGTTGGAATGCTGGCTGTCCTGGCCGGACAGGCTGCTTTCACGCTCATTCTCAAATACGCTCTGCCGACAACACTCGGTCGATCGGCCCTCGTGGTGTTCCTGTGCTGGGTGATCGCCCTGCTGGTGTGGTTTCTGGTCATTGTCGCGGTCCGGCTGTTGATGAACTAACTGGAATTGACAGTCAGGATCCAGCCGCCGGATTCCGTTCAGTCAGCATCTCTGCTTTGCTCGTTACGTCCGTCCAAACCGGACCTGCACGCACCTTCGGCGCGACTGATTCGCCGCTGGCACGATTTGCCGGAGCCTGACAGGAAACGGTTGACTTCTATGGAGCCGTCGATCGATGAAGCCAGACAACGGACCGGTGTCGGCAATGATCAGCCCGATGCCCATTTCGATCATGATGGATCGAAAGCAGGATGTTGATCGCTGAAGGAGAGAAATGTGTTGCGCACAACTTTGAAAGCCTGCCTGCTGCTGGCGGTTGCCGTTGAATTCGGAATGTCCACCGTGCAGGCTCAGAATGGTTTCTGGGCCGATCTGTTCAGCGATCAGTCTGACTGCGTGCAGTTCGTGGCGTCCGGTCAGGCGATGTACATGGGGCGCAATTCCCGAGTCGTTCCGGGAGGCAGCCCGATCGCCGGACCTGATGCCAGACTGCTCGATCCGGACAACGCAGCCTTCAGCCACGAACCCGGCTATCGGTTTTTGATCGGCGTTCAGTCTCCCGAACACCGCATCGAAGCTGTGTTTTCGCAGTACGGCGACTGGCAGTGGGCTCGGTCCGGTTCACTCACAGCCGGGCTGTCGTTCGACGGTGCTGCCGGCACCAGCTGGCCTGCCGGAGCCAACACTCTGGCAGTCGGATCTCTGTTCGAACCGCTGCGCATCGCGTCAACTGCCGGGCTGGGTGGTGAAGGTGACGAAGACGACGGCCTGGGGCCCAACGCCGGTTTCAACGATCCTCTGCCGACATACCAGGTCTACTACAACAGCAGCCTGCAGGACCTGCAGGTCAATATGATCAGTAATGATCCGTGTGCCGAAGTGCGAATCGGATTCGGCTATCGAAACCTTCAGCTGAACGAAAACGCCGGGGTGCTGATTCGAGGATCCTACCGAGCAACCGATATCGGAGCCGCCAACAACGGCCTGTCACATGCAGCTCTGACCGGTCCTGGCGGCCTGACGTTCATGGGCGGAGCAGCGAATGGCTTCGGAGACGAAGCGGCTCCTGGAAACGGCGGTCTTCCCGATCAGCTGACGCTCAGCCACCAGGCTCTGACCAGCAACGACCTGAACGGTTTTCAGATGATTGTGGATGCCTGCCTGCTGGACCTGCCCCGATTCAACATCACGACCTACGTCAAGGCCGGCGCCTACCACAACCACGCTCGCGGACGCGTTCGGGAACGATACACCGGAACCGGCGGCGACTTTTCCCAGTACGGTCGCGACTTCGAAGATTCAAAAGATGTGGTTTCATTCGTCGGAGGCGTTGCTGTGAAAGCCGGTATCCCACTCAGCAACCACCTTCAGTTTACCGGAGGCTACGAAGGCAACTTCATTTCAGGAGTCGCCCTGTCGCCGGAACAGGCTTCAGGAATCCATGGCAACCGCTATCAGGTCGCTACCGACGGACAGCTTGTCGTGCACGGAGCAACCTTCGGCCTGGAACTGACCTATTGATGTGATTATCCGGACCAGACGGTCCATCCCGGACAGACTGATTGGTCCCGGCGGGAACCCCAATCTGCTGCTATACGGCATCCGTCCTGTGGATGCCGGGCTTTTGTGTTTTTTGGCGCCTGCAAACTCTCAAATTAGCCCAACAGATCATTGTGGCTCAGAAGACTGCGCATCACAATTTCCACCCCCCGGCTGCTGTGCCAGGTGATCTCCCTGATGGATTCCGCCAATGCCTGTCCCGAACGAGATCGCCGTGGCCTTTGATGAAGATGACCAGCCGATCATCTGCCGGTCGGCTGATGAAGTCGACGCCCTGCTTGACAGGCTTCACCGTCGAGCTGAACAGGCCGGTCGTCCTCTCGCGGTTGCGATCACCGTTTTCGGACACGAAATCGACATTGGTCCGGGAACGGGAAGGCCAGCCTGGTCTCATTTTAGGCCTCAGTACTGTCCGGGCATTTGCTCTCGTCAATGAAGTGCTCGAAGCCGCAGAAACGAATGAGCGACTCTACGCAATCAATAGCGAACCATTGATCTTGCGGCAATCTTCCTTACACCTGAACTCAAAGAAGTCGCGTGTGCGTCGTCCGGTTTCCGTCAGGTTGATCTACCATACGCCGATAGAATCAGACGATGGATGGTTTGGTCAACCTCACTGAAAACCGCATCGCCATGCCGTCAGCCGGAGCGGCCGTAACAAAACAATGGGCGTCCGGACCGGAAATGGTTTGATGACAAGCGGGGAGATCTCGCCAGCTTCCAGCTCTGAATGTTGTGAGTCAGAGTCGACCGAAATCGCTTTTTCGGAACCCGGAGATTGTTCCGTCACAATCGACAGAACGGCACTCATTTCCCTGACGATTCTTACCGCAGAGCGGCCGGGGTGGGTGAAGTGTCCGCTGTCGATCGGTGAGCCCGTTCGTGCAGTCGATTCGTTTGGTAGGCATTGATGAGCTGTTCGAGCATCTTCATGCGGTACCCGATGCGCTGGCCGCGTTCCGTATCACGAATCCGTCGAGGATTTCTGAAGGTTCTGATTTCCTGAACCCTGGGAATGATGTCAATCCCGTCACGCAGAGCCGCATCGACGGAATCGAAGTGATGGTGCTCTGCAAGGACGATGCGGTCAGGTTCCAGAACCAGCGTATATCCGTAGTCTCCGTACGCTTCCGAAAACGCTCCGTCAATTGTAATCGCTTTCCCGCTGCGTTTCAGCGGAGATTCACCATGTTCGACTTTGACCGGAACGTGGCCGTTGACAATCAGTCCACCTTCGGTCGCCATGCCGAACTCCGTCAGAACCCGGTCACAGAATTCCGCTTCGTGAATCAGAGCGAAATATGGATCCTTGGTTTCGCGATGCGGTGTCCTGTCCTGAATGAAGTCACGTTCGAAGGTGGCAATCCGATCTTTGCCGAACAGCGGTGATCGAGGACCGCTCCAAAGATACCAGAGGAAATCCAGATCCGCCTCGGCAGCCCCGACAACAGCTCGACGGACCACCGTTTCAATACTTTCAAACAGCGGCCGACCTGCCAGCGGCTGGCCGTCGACAGTCAGTGGCAGAAACCGGCCATCAGCATCTGTCGGGACACACCCATGAAAAATCAGGCACTCATCGCGTCGCAGATACATTGACCCGTGCCCCGTCAGAAACCGAACCTGTTCCTGCAGTTTCTGACTGTTCAGGAAGGAATGCTTCAAACAGGCCAGGCACGATGCTTCCTCGGGACTCAGCCTGTATGGATCGGTTGGATCGACAGTGGGAAACAGTGTGTCACGAAGCGGATAAACATCCCCATCGATTTCAATCGTGCCACGAGCGTGATCGATGCGATGCAGCAATCGTCTGTGTGCCAGACCCCATTGAGGATTGCGTTCGATCAACTGGCCCTCCAGCTTGAACTGCATGATCGCTGCGGCTTTCTGCATTCGAGCTACCACTTCCTTTGGACGCATTCCGTCGCGTTTGGGAAGGAAGAATTCTGCGGGGTCGTCGGCGTAGACGGTGCGAGCCAGATGTTCCAGCGGGGTCAGAGGAATGCTGTAGCCTTCGTCCAGCTGCCCCAGTCGCCGATACCTGAGTGAAACTCGCAACACGGTGCAGATAAGAGCTTCGTTGCCCAATGCCGCGCCCATCCATAGTGCGTCGTGATTGCCCCAGATGAATTCGACGTTCGGCTGCAGACGCAGGTAATCGACAACGCGGTCACCTCGCGGCCCGCGATCCCAGCAGTCACCTCCGATAATCAATTCGTCCACCGCAAGGTTCCGAATCAGGCGGCCCAAAAGGTGAATCAGGTGCAGCGCCCGACCTCGTGCCACGAGTTCATTCAGCATGGCATCGACGAACTCGGGGCTGCGTTCAGTCGAAGGCGCGTGCAGCAGTTCCAGCAGCAGTTCACTGTACTCCGCAGGGAACAGGCGGGTCGCAAGACGCAGGCTGTAGGTGGAAATCAGATAACGCAAAAGCTCCAGCTGAAGTTTCAGAGTTCGTCCGGCAAACGATTTGATATCGTCAGGCCGGGTCAGTGTCTGACGAAGGCGTTCCGTGACTTCTGCCGGGTAGAATGTCAGCTTCAGAAATTCAGCAAGCTCGTCGGCAGAGATCCGATCGGCAAACATTTCTTCAACGATCGGCCTGAGTGTCCCGGAGGCGTTGTTGATCACGTGCTGAAGCTTTTTGTCTTCGCCGTGAATGTCACTGATAATGTGCACCGCCCCCTTGGGCAATGTCTGCACGGCTGCCATCCGAGCCAGTTCGGCAATCGCGGCGTCCATATTCGGGTATTCGATCGCCAGCAGCTCAAGCATTGCCAGGTCTGCTTCCGGTCGTTTGAAGGACAGTGAAGTATGGGCCATAAAAGCTGCAGCCAATCTGATGGTGACCTCGATTTGAGGACGAATGTCAAAGGGGAAACATCAGTGATCGTCAGAACTGATTCGTATCCAGACGACAGTTTTCCAGAGCTTCCAGAGTCTCGTCGGTGCTAGCCGGATCGACTGCTCGGCATGAATCCGTCAGCAGGGCGGCCAGTTCCGCCAGTTCAGAACGCCAGCTCGCCGGCGAGATGTTCGGGGGTTCGATCTGAGCGTATTCGCCGCACAGCAGAATCATTCTCAGGCAATGCCGGAACAGAATGCCTTCCTGTTTGGTGAGGTCCCGTGTTCTGACGTAACGGTTGAAGTCGCCTCCGAACTGCAGCAGATCTCCCACGCACCAGACGGCTGTTGACCGTGCATCGTGGACGCCCGGAAACTCGCCTCGAAACAGCAGCTGCATTTTGTCTGCCAGAGCCAGAGGCGGAATTCGCCGCTGAAGCACTTCATCGAAGTAGCCGGTCAGTTCTTCCTGGTGAGCCAGACCTCGGCTGAGCAGTTCACGGTCGGCAAATTCCGTGGCCAGAGGGCCTGGCGGCATTTTGTCCGGAAACGGAACACGTACACTGCGAGCGACCGAAAGCGACATATCAAGGCAGCCTTCCAGCAGTTGCAGGCGTTCTTCATAGGCGGCTTTGTGCATGTGCTCTGCAAGGAACAGAGCGTACAGAGAATTGACGCTGCGAAATGCAAACAGCAAATCCAGCGACGGAGCTGCGATGGCATGTTCGGGTTCGTAGTTCTCGAGCTGGAACCGAGTCAGATCCGCTGCCGCGGCGGCGACTGAGTCATCCTCAGTTCTACGCATCCGTTTTTTGCCGGAACTGGTTGAAGCGACTCCGCCTGAAGATCGAGCTTCCTGAATGAGCTGCCCCAGCAGTCCGGATGTTGCCGGTGTGTGATCAGGCTCTGAAGCGTCGTCAGCCGGTGCATCGTCGGCTGACTGCTGATCGCCGTCCGGCGGAGAATCATCGGATTCATCGTTCTTCAGATTGTCATCTTCGGGCGACGCATCATCATCATCATCGGGGGTGTCGTCTTCGAAGATGCCGCCACCGAAATCTTCACTGACTTCGTGCGGAGCGCTGAAGTCAATCACATCACCCAGGCCTTCATCCGACTGCTGCAGGCCGGTCCCCCAGACAGAGGTCGTCACGGAACGCCCGGCCTGAACGCGGTCGATTTCCAGGTCGACAGCAGATCCCGCCGCTCGCGAACGAAAAACGGGCTCGGAATCCGCTGGCTCAGTGTCGCCTGCGGCTTCACTTTCACTGCGGTGAGGCCGTGCAGGCGACAGCGAAATCAGTCCGGCGGCATCCAGAGTGATCAGCATCCGTTTGAGTGTTTTTTCGGCGGTGTCCTTCTGTTCGGAATCCAGCAGTCGCTGGCGGACGGCCTGTTGCAGAGCGAACACGGATCCTGATTTTCGGATCAGAAACGCCAGCAGCCGCCACGGAAACCGACCTCGACTGGACAGATTCCCGGGACTCGCCAGCCGCAGCGATTCAAACTGCTTTTCCGTCCAGTACTGCTGTCCCGGTCGACGTTTGGGCTGTTTCTTTTTCAGATTCTTTTTGGCGCGCAACAGCCCCGGGTCTTTGGTGTCTTCCGGAATCTGATCGTACTTTTCTTGCCAGCGAAACAGCTTGACGTCGTCTTCATGAGCCACCGCGAACACGTAGCCCTGACTGTCAAACTGAGGCCGACCGGCTCGACCAAACATCTGATGAGCCGAGCTGGGATCGATGACCACCATCTTCTTCGGCGGCCCCTTTAACAGCGACGTCATCACGACAGACCGAGCGGGCAGATTGATCCCGGCTGCAAGAGTTTCGGTGCATACACAGACAGACAGGAGCTTCTTCTGAAACAGATCCTCGACAACTCGACGATACTTTGGCAGCAGGCCCGCATGATGAATGCCGACTCCGCGAATCAAAATCTGCTTCAGCTTGCCGCCGGCTCCGACATTGAAGTCGATTCTGTCCAGTTCGTGCTGCAGTTGCTTTTGCTGGCCCGATGCCAGCAGCTGACGCCCCTTCAGCTGTTCGGCGACGGACCAGCATTCTGATCGGTTGAAGCAGAACACAAGTGCGGGCGTATAGCGATCGGCATCGGAATCGCCTTCGGCCATGATTTCCGCTGTTCCTGCAGCAGCTGATCGGTCACCCAGCGAAAGCTGAGCGAACGGGCGGCGTTCGGTGCTCTGCAGAAGTCTGAGCCTGCGGCCGTGCTGTCGATTCAGCCAGACGACAAATTCCGTGGCATTGCCCACTGTTGCGCTGATCAGCAGAACTCGACTGTGCTTTGGCAGCATGCCGAGCGACAGCTCCCAGACAATACCGCGTTCGGGATCGTTGAAGCTGTGGAATTCGTCCATCACCACGGCCGACACATCGGCAAAGGAAAACTCTTCCGGCGACAGCAGACGGTTCAGCAGGATTTCGGCCACCACAACCAGAATCGGAGCATCCGGATTGACTCGGCGGTTCCCGGTGACCAGTCCAACGTGTTCCCGAGTAAAGCCCCAGCGCTGGGCGGAATCCTGCAGTTCCCGAAACTTCTGTTCCGTCAAAGCAATCAAGGGGGTCGTGTAGTAAGCTCGCCGCCCCGTCAGCAGCGCTTCGTACAGAGCGGTTTCCGCAATGACCGTCTTGCCGGTACCTGTTGGAGCACACACCAGAAGGCCGTCTTCTCCCTCAAACCACGTCAGGATAGCGCGTTCCTGAAACGGATAGGGAGCCCACGGCAGCTGTTCAAGATAGCGCAGAGCGATCTCGTCTGAGGACGGGATTTCGGGTGACTGAGCGGCGGACATGATTGCGTTTCAGAGGAGTTCGGCCGACGCCGGTGCCGACGTTGACGACCGGAACTCCAACACGATAACGCAATTCTTCCCGCAGTGGCATCTCAGAACAGAAGGTGCCTGTTGTGAAAACCGATGTCATTCGATGGCGTCCGTTTCCAGTCTGAGACCGGTCCAAAACGAAACAGCGGAACGGTTTTCGCCGTTCCGCTGCAACAGATCTGACGTTTTCCTGGGACCGCGTCTATTTTCCGAACAGACCACCCAGCATGCTGAGCAATCCGGATGGAGGCGCACCGGGCTGAGTCCACAGCCACATGGTTCGGACCAGTTCCACTCCAATGAAGGCACTCAGCACCGACAGCAGAGCACCAATGGACACGAAAGTTGTCCACAGAGTTCCCCACGGACGGTCATCAGCCATCGCCCAGCCAGCGACGGCTGCACCACCGGCCGCAGCCGGAGCGACCACCTGGCTGCCACCGGCTTCGAACCCTTCTTCATCGTCGTATTCGTCTTCAGCATCGAAGACGTCGTCCATTTCTTCATCTTCGTATCCGGCATCCAGGTCGTCGCCCAGGACGTCTTCGTAGGCGTCTGCCCCCAGATCTTCCATGTCCAGGTCATCGCTGGCGCCCATGACAGGCTGACTGGCGACGCTGTATTGTCCGTCGCCGGCATCATCGTCGTCGAACATCAGCACGCTGGTGTCCGTGCCGAAGTCGTCGTCGTCGTCCAGTCCGGCCAGTTCGAATTCGCTGTCGTTATGAGTGTCGGCCGGGATATCCATCTGCATGGTGCTGGCACCGCTGATTCCCAGGTGGGCGGCAGCTCCGCCGACCCCGGACATGGCCTGTGTCTTGTCCAGATCACCGCCATCCAGCGAAATGCCGCTGTCATCGTCGAACAGAGCAATTCCACTGTCGCCGGCTTCCAGGGTCAGGCCGCTGTCACCGCCGTCAAGGTCCAGTGAGATTCCGCTGTCGTCGGCTTCCAGACTGATGCCGCTGTCATCCGTCAGGAATGAACCGCTGTCCAGACTTTCCAGGCTGATTCCACTGTCGTCCGCTTCCAGTGAAATCCCGCTGTCGCCGACGTCCAGAGTGATGCCGCTTTCGTCGGCTTCCAGCTTGAAACCGCTCTCTGCAACTTCCAGAGAAATGCCGCTGTCGTCGCGAAGATTGATTGATGAATCGATCAGTTTCAGATCACTGTCGTCCGGCAACTGCATGGCCAGAGTTGCACTGGAATCGAAGGAGGAATTGTCACTGTCGGTTTTCAGGACCGGCAGTCCGGGCTGCGACCCTGTCGACAGAACAACGTCGCTGTCGCTGTCATCGAGTCCCGGCGGAAGGTCCAGCATGCGGACATCGCTGTCGGAATCCATGTCGGCCGCCTGAAGGTCAGTTCCCGACCCGCCAGCGTCCAGACGCACGTCACTATCGGAATCCAGCCCCAGAAATGCGCCGGAACCCATGTCCAGTCGCACGTCACTGTCGGAATCCAGGGCCGCCAGAGCCGCGATGTCATCATCATCCGCTTCGATACGGATGTCGCTGTCAGAATCCATCCCTGTCAGCAGTTCGTCACTGCTTTCATTTCCGATCGACAGTCGGACGTCACTATCATCGCCCAGACCAACCAGCATCGACGAATCGTTACCGGCACTCAGCGCAACGTCGTCGTCGCTGTCGAGTCCGATCAGCATTCCCGAACCGTCTTCGTCATCCTCATCGTCGAAATCGGAGGCCGAAGCTGCCGGCTGATGCTGAGCGGCAAGACGGACATCACTGTCCGCATCCAGTCCCTGCAGCAGTCGGGAACTTTCGTTTGAAGGATCATCCTCGTCGTGAGCGCCCAGGTTCAGGCCAACCAGCTGACCGGATGAGTTGTCGTCGTCAATGTCTTCCGGTTCATCGCCGTCTGCCAACCGGACGTCGCTGATCGCGTCTTCGCCCATCAGCAGGAAGGAGCTCTCATCGGATTCATTCTCGGCGCGATCCGCATCGTCGATTGCGTCAAGCCCGACCAGCAGCCGGGAACTTTCGTCCTGGCCACCCTGAGGCGACAGACTGGCGTCGCTGGGTGCGTCCAGCCCCGCCAGCAGCTGAGCACTCTCGTCCGAATCGTTCATCGATGGCAGGCGGATATCGCTGTCGGAATCCGCTCCGACCATCTCCTCGGCATCATCCGCCAGGCGAATGTCGCTGTCAGAATCGCTCAGCAGTCCAGCGGCCAGATCGTCATCGTCAATTTCAGCGACAACCTCTTCGTCCAGGGTCGAATCAATGTCCAGTTCGGCGGCAACTTCGTCCGCGGACAGCTCTTCGGCATCATCCGCCAGGCGAATGTCGCTGTCAGAATCGTTCAGGAAATCAGCAGCCAGATCGTCATCGTCGATTTCAGCCACAACCTCTTCATCGAGGCTCGAATCAACGTCCAGTTCAGCGGCAACTTCATCCGCGGACAGTTCTTCGGCATGATCCACCATCTGAACGTCGCTGTCAGAATCGTTCAGGAAATCGACCGCCAGTTCGTCGTCAGAATCTTCGTCGGCCGAATCATCCGCTGCTGCGACTGCGAATTCGTCTGCCAGGCGCAGATCGCTGTCCGCATCGACACCGTCCATCATAATGAAACTGTCATCAGAGACATCATCATGGGAATCCTCGGTGACGGCTTCTTCCACTTCCAGATCATCGGAAGCAAATTCGTCGCTGTCTTCGGTGCCGAACATGGACAGGTCGGCTTCTGAGTCCGAACCCGCCATGACCACGAAGCTGTCATCAGACGTAACGGGCTGCACATCAGCGGGTTCGTCTGACTGCACCGCGGCGGCCGCGATTTCTTCGTCGATATCCGAATCCGTGCCGGTCATCAGCATGGCGCTGTCATCAGATGACTGGTCCATTTCGTCGTGCGGAGTCGATCCGCCCAGTCCGGGGAGATTCAGCTCCGGCGTACTTCCACCGACGATGGCGACATCGCTGTCGGAATTCAGTTCGAAGCTAATTCGAGCTTCGTCGCTGTCTGAGTTTTCGTCGGCCGACTGCAGCAGCACGTCGTCAGGCGCATCTTCACCGATCAGCTGCACATCGCTGTCGGAATCCCGCATCTGATCGTAACCCTCGCTGAAATCCAGCACGCTGGTTTCGTCGAGAGATTCCGGACCATCTGCGTCAATCAGATTCAAAGCAGAATCGCCGGGCAGCCGGACATCGCTGTCAGAAACGGCCAGATCCGGATCGGAATCGAACATCGAATCATCAAACGCCAGCCGCACGTCGCTGTCAGAAGCGGCCAGATCAAGCATACCATCGTCTTCGACTTCGATGGCGACGTCATCCGGTTCTGCTCCTACCAGTTCGATGTCGGAATCTGAAGCGTCAACATCAACATCAAAATCATCTTCAGCGAACTCAACGTCTTCGACATCAACGTCAAAGAACTCTTCGGCGTCAACGGCCTCAACGTCGAACACCTCCGGATCGCCGGCACCATCGGGTTCTGCATCGTCCTCGTCGAAGAAGGAATCGTCAAAGTCCAGTTCGACGTTTTCCAGATCGATCTCAGCATCGTCAATCGCTTCGACGTCCACGACATCTTCGTCGTCCAGCTGGAAGTCGCCGCTGATGATGGGAATGTCCGGCGACGAATCCGCCTCCATCATCCGGCCGAGTTCCTGAACGCTTTCGGTGGTGAACTTCCAGCTGCCAAGATCGGCATAACCATGGATTTCACCCTGCTCACGAAGCATCAGAAGCTTCTGTGGCGACATCCCCAGTTGAGCGGCAGCTTCTTCCAGCGTCAGGTACTTTTTGTTGGTCATGCGACTTCAGGCTCCTGAGGACATTCAGCGGCAGAACAGCGGAATGTGGTGTGATCTCAGTTCAGTTTGGGATTGACGGACCCCGCCGCGTCCGGCGTTCGGGCAGTTCGTCAGGTGAATCAGAATTCGGGATCCATCCCAATCAGTGCTTTGGAATCAGTCGACAACAGATTTTTGGGGTGAGTTCGACGAGCCTGGCAGGTCCTTCCGACTCACTCCAGAAATCGGGTTTTGCTCAGAAAACTCAGCCCAACCCGTGCAATATTACCTCACACCGGATTCTAAATGGCGGGAGGTTGGATGCAAGTTCTTTGTTTCTAACATGATGCGGCCTTTCGGAACGATCGCGCCGAATTTCGGATCCCAAATCGGCAGCAGAACGAACACGGCAGACCGCCTCTCTGTCGCTCGACATCCGAACCCGGTGGCCTGCAGAAAAACGCGGGAAAGGAGAATCCTGCAGCATTTGCCGATATTGCCTGCCGACAAAGTCCACGCCTGACAACTGCCTGCGGAGCCCCGAAAGGATCAGCGACGCTGCACATTTTTTCCCCCAACCGACTTCGTCAGCTTCTCCGGCAGAACGCATCCGGCGGCCTGAATTCAACACGATCGCTCCGCAGCAGGACGGAATTCGGACTGCTGTGCATTTCCGACACGAGTCCTACAATCCGCGAAACTGCACGCTGTCTCCCGCAACCGGTGCTGTCACCGGCACCGCAAACGTGGCTGAGTTCCCGGAAGTGATCGTTGTTCCATGGCTGAATCTGAAATCGTGATTCGCGGTGCTCGCGAACATAACCTGCGTAACGTCAGTCTGTCATTGCCTCGAAACCGGCTGATTGTGATGACCGGAGTCAGCGGTTCCGGAAAAAGTTCGCTGGCGTTCGACACTTTATACGCCGAAGGGCAGCGGCGTTACGTGGAATCGCTGTCCACTTATGCCCGACAGTTTCTGGGTCAGCTGCCCAAGCCGAATGTCGATTCCATTTCCGGGCTGGCTCCTTCGATTTCCATTCAGCAGAAGTCCACCAGCCGAAATCCTCGCAGCACCGTCGGGACGATCACGGAAATCTTCGACTATCTGCGAGTCCTGTTTGCTCGCGTCGGTCAGGGTTACTGCTACGTGTCCGGCAAGCCGATTCAGGCTCAGTCCACCGATACCATCATCAACAGCATCGCCAGTTTTCCGGAAGGCACTCGATTTTCAATTCTGGCACCAATCGTCCAGAACCAGAAGGGCGAGTTCAAAGATCTGTTCGAAGATCTGCTGAAGAAGGGTTTTCTGCGAGCTCGCGTCGACGGCGAAGTCGTTTCATTGAATGACGACCTGAAACTGCGTCGCCACCACAAGCACAGCATCGAGGTCGTGATCGATCGGCTGGTGGCCGGTCCGGGCATTCGCAGTCGCCTGGCAGAAGCCGTCGAACAGGCTCTGAAACTGGCCGATGGCCGGCTGATTGTCAGTCAGGAATCCAATGCAGACAGTGACGGAAAAGACGCCGCACCCGGAAAGGCGAAAGGCACGCGGGTTCTCAACCCACAGTCCTCAGCTCGCGATTCGCTGTACAGTGCCAACTACGCATGCGCGGAAAGCGGGATGAGTTACGAGCCGCCGTCGCCGCAGTTGTTCAGTTTCAACAGTCCGCTGGGCATGTGCATGGACTGCCACGGGCTGGGAATGCGGCACGGGTTTGCAGCGTCGCAGATTGTGGTCGACGAAAAAAAGAGCCTCCAGAACGGAGCTCTGCTGTTTCTGCCATCACTGAAGAAGATCGGCCGCTGGCCGCGACACCTGCTGACCGGAGCCGCCGAAGCCATCGAAAAAATCGTCGGGATGGATGCCGGTTCGCTGATCAAATCGAAGTGGGTGGACGTGCCCGAAGCCGCCAAACAGTTGTGGCTGTACGGCACCGGAGATCGTCACATCACATTCGCATGGAGAACTCGCGGCGGAGTTTACAAGCACGGCGGGACGTGGGAAGGCTGGGTGAATCGACTGCTGGACAGCTACCGCACCACAAAGAATCCGATGCAGCGCCGGGCCATGGAGAAGCATCTGGAAGTGCTGCCGTGTCCGTCGTGCGAAGGTGAACGCCTGAATCGGCAGGCTCGAAACGTGAAGCTGACATCCAACAGCAAGTCCTTTCGCAAACGCACCGCTGATCGAGGACTCGGTCTGGAACTGAGTCTGCCGCAGGTGTGTGCTCTAAGCATTGACGAGGCGGCTGAGTTTTTTGAATCGCTGAAACTGGATGCGACTCAGCAGCTGATCGCCGAAGAAGCTCTGAAGGAGATTCGCGGTCGCCTGGGGTTTCTGCTGCAGTGCGGTCTGAATTATCTGACTCTGGAACGATCAGCCCCGACGCTTTCCGGCGGTGAATCTCAGCGAATCCGACTGGCAGGGCAGATCGGCTGCGGTCTGGTCGGCGTGGTTTATATTCTGGACGAACCGTCCATCGGACTGCATCCGCGTGACAACGTGATGCTGCTGGAAAGTCTGCAGCGTCTTCGCGATCAGGGCAACACCGTGATCGTGGTCGAACACGACGAAGAAACCATGCGAGCGGCCGATCACGTCGTCGACTTCGGTCCTGGACCCGGCATTCGCGGCGGCGAAGTCGTTGTGGAAGGCAGCGTCGATGATGTCCTGAACTGCGAACGCAGTCTGACCGGCCAGTATCTGAGTGGTCGCAAGTTCATTGAAGTTCCCCAACAGCGTCGCCGGTTTCCGAACGAAACCTCGGCGCAGCCGGGAATGCCAAGTCCGGAAAGCGAAACTCCGGGTCTGCGAAACAGGCTGCCGAAGTCCCCGAGACCGCAGCTGCCGCTTCGCAGCGAGGGTGGATCGAAATCCACGGTGCAACTCATAACAACCTGAAGTCTGTGGATGTGGCCTTCCCGCTGGGCTGTTTTGTGTGCGTGACCGGAGTCAGCGGAAGCGGGAAAAGTTCCATCACCAACGACATTCTGTGGCAGGTTCTGAACCGCGACGTCAACAGGGGCAAGGGCGAACCCGGGCGTCACGAGAGCGTCAGCGGACTGGAACTGATCGACAAAGCGATCGACATCGATCAGTCGCCGATCGGTCGAACTCCGCGCAGCAACCCGGCGACGTATTCGAAAGTCTTCGACGAAATTCGCACGCTGTTTACTCAGTTGCCGCAGTCAAAACTGCGAGGCTACAAGGCTGGACGATTCAGTTTCAATGTCGCCGGCGGCCGCTGCGAAGCGTGCGAAGGTCACGGAGCCACAAAGCTGGAAATGGACTTTCTGGCCGACATCTGGATGCCCTGTGATGTTTGCGAAGGTCGTCGCTTCAGCCACGAAACTCTGGAAGTGAAGTTTCAGGGACGCAGCATCGCCGACATCCTGAACATGGAAATCCGGGATGCTCTGGAACTGTTCGAGAACGTGCCGAAGATTCGTCAGGTCCTGCAGACTCTGGTCGACGTGGGGCTCGATTACATGCAGCTGGGTCAGCCGTCACCCACGCTGTCCGGCGGTGAAGCTCAGCGCATCAAGCTGGCTCGGGAACTGGGCAAACGCAGCACCGGAAAGACGCTGTACCTGCTGGATGAACCCACGACCGGACTGCACTTCGCCGACGTTCACAAGCTGCTGGAAGTGCTGCACGGGCTGGTCGATCGCGGCAACACTGTGGTCGTTGTCGAACACAATCCGGACGTCATCAAAACTGCTGACTGGGTCATCGACATGGGGCCCGAAGGCGGAGCGGGAGGCGGTCAGGTTGTCATTGAAGGGACTCCGGAAGACGTCGCGAACTGTCGGCACAGTCATACCGGAGTTGCTCTGAGACATCTGCTGCCGGGGATGAAAGCGAAATCGGTTTCCCGCGGTTCGAGCGGTTCCGGGACCAAAGCCGATCCGTTCGTCTTCAGCAAGAGCATTCAGATCAGCGGTGCTTCGCAGCACAATCTGCAGCATGTGAATTTGGAGGTGCCTCGCGGCGAAATGAGCGTTTTCTGCGGTCCCAGCGGCAGCGGCAAGACTTCGCTGGCCATGGATACTCTGTATGCAGAAGGTCAGCGGCGGTACGTGGAAAGTCTGTCCGCGTACGCTCGGCAGTTTCTGGGCCAGATGCCCAAACCGCGCGTCGACAGCATTCAGGGTCTGAGTCCCGCGATTGCGATCGAACAGAAAACCGTCGGAGCAACTCCGCGATCAACCGTCGGCACGGTGACGGAAATCTATGATTATCTGCGAATCCTGTATGCTCGTCTGGGAATCGTGCATTGCCCGACCTGCGGCCGGGAAGCTCAGAAGCAGACAACCGATGAAATCGTCGACGCCATTCTGAAGCTGCCTCAGGGACATCGTCTGCAGCTGACGGCGCCGATCAGCGTCGATCGTCAGACGGCTTATGAAACCGTCTTCGAGCGTCTGCAGAAGAACGGGTTTGCTCGAGTTCGAATCGATCACGTCACGTACGACATCGGCAGCACGCCGGAGATCGATCATCGTCGCGAACATTCCGTGGAAGTCGTTGTCGATCGCTGTGTGGTTGATGTGAAGCAGCGAGGTCGCATCACGGATTCTGTCGAAGCGGCTCTGGATCTGGGTAAAGGGGTGATTCGCGTTGTCGAAAGCCCGGCGTCCGGTGGAAGTAAGAAGGCTTCCGGCGAATCTGTTGATGCGGAAGAAGTCGACCATCTGTTCAGTCTGCATCTGTCGTGTCTGCATTGCAGCCTGAGTTACGATCCTCCGACGCCTCAGCAGTTCAGCTTTAACAGTCCGCTGGGCTGGTGCTGGTCGTGCGAAGGGCTGGGGAAGGAATTCGGTGCCAACCAGTCTCTGCTGGTGACCAGCCCCGAACGCAGCCTGCTGGACGGTGCCATCGGAGCGTTACCGCATCCGGCAGGCAATCCCGCGTTTCGGCTGCTGCTGGAAGCCGTCTGTCGCGAATTCGGCATTCCCACTGATCAACCGTGGTACCTGCTGACCGCCGAACAGCAGCGAATCATTCTGTATGGCAACGAAGATTACTGGATTGAAGTTGAGGCCGCTTCGGGAGCGGGGCAGCCGGCGTCCTCGAAAAACAGCAACGAGAAAAAACGCGGCTCAGCGACGGACAAATTCTGCCCGCCGTCGGCCTTTCGTTTCCGTTTCAAAGGCCTGTTTCCATCCATCGAACAGGCATCGCGGCTGTCGTACGTTCATCGCAAAACACTGATGGAGATGGCCGGAGAAAAAGACTGCAGCGTGTGCAATGGAACTCGGCTGCAGCAACTGACGGCTCACGTGCAGCTGAAACAAACCACGCTGCCGCAGCTGTGCCGCATGCCTCTGACCAGAGCACTTGAATTCCTGAAATCGCTCAAGCTGACCAAAGCAGAAAAGCAGATTGCGGGTGACCTGCTGAACGAAGCGATCCATCGGCTGACGTTTCTGGTGGATGTCGGTCTGGATTATCTGACGATGGATCGCGGCATGCCGACTCTGTCCGGCGGAGAATCTCAGCGCATTCGTCTGGCCGGTCAGGTGGGGCGTTCGCTGACCGGTGTTTTGTACGTACTGGATGAACCCACCATCGGCCTGCATCCTCGGGACAACGGTCGCCTGCTGTCAGCGCTGCGGCGTCTGCGAGATCTGGGCAACACTGTTCTGCTGGTTGAACATGATCGCGAAGTTCTGGAAGCCGCCGATCACCTGTTCGACTTTGGTCCCGGAGCCGGTCGGCTGGGCGGCAGTGTCGTGGCGGACGGAACTCCTGCACAGCTCAGCCGCAGCTCGAAGGCTTCGCTCACCGGAGGATATCTCAGCGGTCGTCTGGGAATTCCGGTGCCTCGACACCGCCGAGTTCCCGCGCGTGCAGAACGCGATCAGCCGGCTGCTGAGAATTCCAAACCGCCCGCGTTTCTTCAGCTGCTGGGAGCAACTCAGCACAACCTGCGAAACGTCGATCTGAAAATCCCGCTGGGAGCGTTCACGTGCGTCACCGGAGTCAGCGGCAGCGGGAAAAGCAGTCTGGTGATGAGCACTCTGGCGCGAGCTGTCGCTCGGAAGCTGAAACTTTCGACGGATGCTCCGGGGCCACATTCCGACCTGTTGGGGATTGAACATCTGTCCCGAATTGTCGTGGTGGATCAGAAGCCCATCGGCAACACACCGGCATCAAATCCGGCCACGTATACGGGCGTCTTCGATCATATTCGTGACCTGTTCACAAAGATGCCGGAATCAAGGGTTCGAGGATTCACGGCGGGGCGTTTCAGTTTCAATCGCACCGGCGGCCGCTGTGACGACTGCGAAGGCATGGGACAGCAGAAGATTGAAATGCACTTTCTGCCCGATGTGTGGGTGGAATGCACGACGTGTCGAGGCAAACGGTATAACTCAGAAACGCTGAATGTGAAGTTCGACGGACACAGCATCGCCGACGTCCTTGAGATGCCCGTCGACCAGGCGCTGAAAGTGTTTGCCAACGTGCCGAAGATTCGAGCTCCCCTGGCAACTCTGACTGCGATCGGTCTGGGTTACCTGACGCTGGGCCAGTCAGCTCCAACGCTGTCCGGCGGCGAATCGCAGCGTATCAAACTGGCGGCGGAACTGGCCAAGCCCAATCAGGGGCGAACGCTGTATGTTCTGGATGAACCGACCACCGGGCTGCACTTTGACGACATCGCGAAGCTTCTGGCCGTGCTGAACAGTCTTGTCGATCAGGGCAACACCGTTGTGGTGATTGAACACAATCTGGACGTCATCAAGACTGCTGACTGGATCGTCGATATCGGCCCCGAAGCCGGATCGGGTGGCGGTCGAATTGTGGCTGAAGGAACTCCGGAAGAAGTCGTCCGGTATGCAGCAGCTGCCGTGTCCGACAGGCAGAAAGCCAGCGCTCCTCGCAGTGGGAAGCGTTCCGCGGCAAAGAAACCGGCGGCAAAGATGCCGGCGGCAGCAGAAGCGGCCGTTTCCGAAGCACCGCTGCGCAGCTGGACAGGTGAATTGCTGGCTCCGGTGCTGGAGACATCCAAAACAGAAGATGTACACAGCTTCAATGTGGCAGAAGTGGCAAAGAAACTGTCAACGGACGTCAGTATCGAACAGCTGGGCAAGTCCGCACGACTGCCCTGGGAAGCCGATGGTCAGCGCTGGCACACAAAGGAGTGTCTCAGTCATGACGGACAGCGCTGTCGCTGGGAAGGAGCGGCTCTGCAGTTTGTAATTGATCTGCTGGCGAAGGATCCGCATCTGTCACCGGTCAACTGGAACAGCCGTTCGACAGTCGAAGTCAAAGCCACCGGCGGTCTGGGCTGGTTTCTGCATGCCAGAACCGGTCATCAGTGGATGCTGGTGTTCTGCTTTCGAGTCAAAAAGGGCACCTTCGACCGGAAGACTCTGGATGCCGCACTGAACCTCACGCCGATCGATGATGTCGAGGAGGTTCACTATTACAGTCAGTCAGATCGCGTCAATGTTCGCAACATGAAAACTCCGTGGCAGGAGATTTCCGTCAAGGTGTGGAAGAAGGAAGAAATCGACACACCGGCCTTCCGCAGTTTTCTGAAACAGGCCGTGGAAGCTCATCTGATTCAGGCAAAAAAAGAAAAGGCCAGTCCCGCCGATCTGATGCCATGGAAGCAGCTCGGACGGAAGTGGCATCTGATGAAAAAGAACCTGCCGAGAAACCCTGCCTGGGATTTCGCCACCGTGGAGAAGCTGCTTCCGGTTGCGGAAAAGGTATTCGGAATGGCCACGCCGGATTTCAGTGCGAAGGGAAAAATCAGCTGGAAATCGTCCGACGGCGGAACGGTCGGAGAACTGCACACAAAGCGGCGGGATTTTGTTGATCTGGTGCTGAATGTGCCTCGGGACACAGTCACGATCGGAGCAATTTCCGGCTTCGGAGCAACTCAGGACATCAAACACGGAACGGCCGGCGACACGGTGAAGATTCGTTTTGATGCACCTGGCCAGGTCACAACGGAACTCACAGCCTGGCTTGGCTCGCGAATTCAGAACGCCTGATCTTTCCCCGGTCCCGCAAGCTGTCTGCAGGTGACCGGCTTATGCCGGCCGTTACTGGTGCTTTGGTTTTCCGGGAATTCGAACGCGTGGGCACAGAGCGTCCGGAAATACCAGGAAAAGCGTGGTCGCGGTTGCATGTGTGCGGAAGACATCCGGACAATGCCTGCTGGACCTGCACACCGAACATCAAAGCGTTGGCTGCGGCCGACGAACGTAGCTCAGACCATGCTGATCACCACTGCTGAAATCTTTGAAGAATTTGAAGGCCTGGATCCGCGCGACCAGTCTCAGTACCTGCTGGAACTGGGCTACGACCTGCCGCGTTTCGAAGACAGTCAGAAACGGGATGAGGATCTGGTTCATGGCTGTCAGAGTCAGGTGTGGCTGACGGCTCAGGCAGAATCCGGCGACCCGGATCCCGTCATTCACATCGAAGCTGACAGCGACGCCGAAATCGTCCGCGGGCTCATTACCATTCTGCTGGCGTCGTATTCCGGCCAGAAAGCCAGCAGAATTCTGTCACTGCCGATCACGGACGTCTTCGACCGACTGAATCTGAAGCAGTACATTTCGCCTCAGAGACAGAACGGCTTGCAGGGCATGGTGGACCGGATTCGCAGCATTGCCCGGTCGCATCTGCACACGGATCGCCCCGAAGCTCAGGACGCCATCGATGCCGCAGCTCTGCTGGCCGCCGGCAGCCGCCGAACGAGTCCGCCTGCCGTTCGCCCGCGCAAGTCCGAAGACACCTCCGGCCTGAATGCAGAAGAACTCAGGCGACAGTTTCCCGTTCTGAATCAAAAGCTGGACGGCAATCTTCGTCCCGTCTATCTGGACAGCGGCGCCTCTGCTCAAAAGCCGCAGGTCGTGATCGACAAGGAACGGGAAGTCGAACAGCAGTATTTCGCGAACGCTTACCGAGGTCGCTACAGCTTCGGAGCTCGAGTCGATGAAGAGATGGAAGCGGCTCGTCAGATCATCGCCGATTTCCTGAATGCTCCGTCTGCGACGCAGGTTGCGTTTACTCCGGGCTGCACGTCGACTCTGAACATGATTGCGTTCGGCTGGGCCGGACATCATGTTCAGCCGGGCGAAGAAATTCTGATCACGCCGATGGAGCACCACGCCAACTTCGTGCCGTGGCAGCAGGTTGCCCAACAGCGGCAGGCGGAGCTGAAGATGATGCCTCTGACCGATGACGGCCGCATCGATCTCGAACGGCTCGACACGGTACTGACCAAACGGACCCGAGTCGTCGCGGTCACCGGAATGTCCAACGTCCTGGGAACGGTCAATCCCATCGCCGAACTGGCTCGTCGAGCTCACGATGTCGGTGCGGTGATTGTCGTGGACGGAGCTCAGAGTATTCCTCATCTGACCATGGACGTCGTGGCCGAAGATGTGGACTTTCTGGCGTTTTCCGGTCACAAACTGTACGGCCCAACCGGTGTGGGAGTGCTGTACGGGAAGGCGGAACGTCTGGACGAAATGCAGCCGACGGTCTTCGGCGGCCACATGATTTCCCGAGTCTTCGCCGATCATTCCACGTGGGCTCCGGCTCCGGCAAAGTTTGAAGCCGGCACGCTGCCGATCGTTCAGGCCATCGCTCTGGGAACGGCCGTTCGCTGGGTGCAGGAAGTCGGTCTGGAAAGAATTCATCAGCACGAACAGCACCTGCTGAAGACCGCCACTGAACAGCTGTCGCAGATTTCCGGCCTGACCATTTACGGTCCGGCGGTGGAACACAAAGGAGCCATCGTCAGTTTTCGGCTGAAGAATCTGCACCCGGAAGATCTGGCCGCTCTGCTGGATCGTCGCGCCGTGCTGACTCGTCACGGTCATCACTGCACGATGCCGCTGCACGATCTGCTGAAAGTCAGCGCCACCACCCGAGCCAGTTTTGCGGCATACAACACAGAAGAAGACGTTCAGGCGCTGGTTGACGGAATTCTGTGGGCTCAGGACGTCATGCGATGCCGTTCCACGAAACGCACCTGAGTTCGAGTTCTGCTGACGAAATCCTGAATACGGAATTCGCTCTGACAGCTTGGGCGATCGATCCGTGTCAGGTGGCACAGACATTCCAGTCTGTGGAACTTCGACCAACACATTTGTTCCGGACGACTTCTCAATGGATCTGAAACTTCAGGGGCATTCTGTTCTGATCACCGGCGGGGCCAGCGGAATTGGGCTGGCGACGGCAGAAGCCTTTGCCGAAGAAGGCTGCGATGTGGTGCTGTGGGATATCGCGGACCATGTTGAACAGGCCGCGGCCTCTCTGCAGCAGCAGTTCGGAGTGAAGACGCTGGGTGAGCGAGTCAACATTGTGGACTTTCAGCAGACTCAGGATGCCATTCAGCGATCATTGAATGCCGGATTCGATGTGCAGCATCTCGTCCACTGTGCCGCCGCCGGATCGGGCAAGTTCGGTTTTCCGTTCACGAATCTGACTCCCGATGACTGGAAGAAGAATCTGGAAATCAACATTCTGGGAATGGTGAACGTCGCTCATGCGGCGACACCCCATTTTGTTGAGGCGGGCCGGGGATCATTCGTGTTCCTGGCATCGGTGGCCGGTCAGATCGGATCTCAGACCGATCCACCCTACAGTGCCGGCAAGGCCGCCAACATCAACTTCGCTCAGTGCATGGCCAAAGACCTCGCGAAGCATGGAATTCGAGTCAACACGGTGTGCCCCGGAATGGTCCAGACTCCGCTGAACCGGTCTGTCTGGCAGGCATGGCACGACC
This sequence comes from Planctomycetaceae bacterium, assembly GCA_041398865.1. Taxonomy (GTDB): domain Bacteria; phylum Planctomycetota; class Planctomycetia; order Planctomycetales; family Planctomycetaceae; genus Fuerstiella. Next base: position 73,374 of record JAWKTY010000011.1, on the reverse strand, counting down.
AGGCCGCTCCCGAAGACAGACTCGACTACGACACCTGGGCGGGCAACAAGGTCAAAGCCATCGTCCCGTTGGGGCGCTGGCAGTCTCCGGAAGACGTTGCCGCCATGATCGTCTTCCTGTCCTCCGAAAAGTGCGGACAGGTCACCGGGCAGACCGTGAACGTCGACGGCGGCTTCGTCATGCACTGGTAGGGCTCTTTCTGAATTGGGGAATTGGGGAATTGAGCGAAATCCATTCCCCACTTCTCCATTCCCCACTTCTCCATTCCCAATTGCGACTCACCCGGTTTTTCCACACAATCTGCGAACTTCCCGGTTTCCTGCACCGGGAACATCTTCCAAAACCTCCCAACATCTGTCGGCCTGTCTGCGTAGAAACAGCGGAGAGGCCGTGAAATGCTGAGAATGACCGAACCGGACGCGAATTTTGATTCGTCGGAGACAGATCGGGAATCGGATGATTCCGTTCGGTCTCTGGCAACCGATGCGCGGCTGGTCGATCACGCTCGGCACGGCGACACCGACGCCTTCGGGCAGCTGGTGATGCGTTACGAGCGGCGGGTTCTGAAAGTCATCCGCCGTTTCATGCCCGATCAGGACATGGCTCAGGATCTCGCTCAGGAAACCTTCCTGAAGGCGTTCGACCGTCTGGATCAGTTTGATCCTTCGCGGCGATTTGGTCCCTGGCTGTTTCGCATTGCGGTGAATTCCACCTACGACCACCTGCGAAAGATCAAACGCAAGGGGCGATGGATGGTTTTCAGCGAAGCCGGAGACGATCGCGTCCCCGATCCGGAAGCGGCGGATCCGCGCGGTGAGCTGGATCTGTCACAGGAAGTACAGACTGTTCTGGAAGACATTCCGGAAGCGTATCGCACCGTCCTGGTACTGCGGGATCTGGAAGGGTTTTCCACATCCGAGGTGGCGGCGGTGACCGAACGGACAGAAGCCACGATTCGCTGGCGACTGGCCGAAGCTCGGCGAATGTTCAAAGAAGCGTGGGATCGCCGACAGCGATTTATTGAAGAAGAACAGCTTGGCTGATGTCGCCTCAGCGACAGAGCCAATTGCAGGATTCAGGATCATGCAGAAACTGACGATGAAATGTGAAGATGCCCGGCATCTGGTGCACCTGTCTGCAGGCAACGACACCTTTCCGGACGAAGAGCATCTGCTGAGCGAACATCTGCATCAGTGTTCGGATTGCCGAGCCTACCATGCGGGAATGGTTCGAGCGATGTCGGTGCTGGAACAGGTGCGGGACCGTCAGCCTGTGGAGCGCCCAACCGGCAGTGTCTGGGCCGGCATTTCCGGCCAGCTGAAAAACCGTCGAACTCCGGAGCGTTACGAACCGCCTCGACGTCACTTCAATGTTGCAGTCGCAACTCTGTGTGCGTGCTCGCTGATGCTGGCCATCGTGACCGCAGTCCGCAGTCTGCCCGGCAATGATGCCGACGGCTGGAACAATCAGAATCTGATGCCCGCGATGCACGTCGGGTTTTCTCCGGGTTCTGCCGCCGGACCGTCGGTGCGAAATGTTTCGTCGTCAGGCAGTTCCGTCCAGAGACCTCAGCTGATCCCCTTCAAAGGGCCCAGCGGAGAAATCCTGTACATCGATCAGGCCACAGGTCAGGCCTGGGTCCCCAACCTGATTCCTCAGGCCCGACAGGGCGAACGGCTGGACTTTTAGAGTTCTCTGAAGATTGGCGGGTTTCGGTCACCTATTGAGAGCGTCCGCCGCGCGGGTTGACGGCGCTCTCCAGGGCTGGCTTCACTGATCAGCGGTCCCCCCGCTTTCAGATGCTGACTGACGTTGAGGTTGTTCCGAATTTGACTGCAGGAATCGGCTGAGTTCCTCGAGTCGATCCGTTCCGATCAGATCGACTCCTGCGAATCTCAGCTCCTTCCACAGAACCTCGTCTTCCGGAGTGGCCCAGAATCTCACGCGGCGGCCCTTCTCATGGGCCTGCTTCACAATCTTCTGCAGCTTGTCACGGTCGGCAGCCGTGAATTCTGCGCCGCGTCGGTAGCCGAAGTGACTGTTCCAGTTGTCGCTGATTAACGGCATCTCGTGCATGGAAAGCCGACTGTCCAGGTCTGTCAGCCGACCATCGATTCCGGATCGACAGGGATTTGTCGCAAGGATCTGACGGGACGGTCGGTCGCCACTGATGATCACCGTGACGGCCTTCTGCACGAAAACGCCGTCCCGTGTCTGAGAGATGATGTCGTCGTACTGAGCCAAAAGTTCATCAAGCACTGTGTACGCTCTGGCACCATCCGCTTTGATGTCGACCAGCAACGTCAATGGATGCTGATTCGGCAGCACAAATCCGCCATTCGCTGCCGCGATGCGCTGCAATGGACGCAGATACAGGGCTTCCAGAGTTCGGTCATCGGAAAGCTCCAGGGCACTGTGAGCCACCAGCAGTCGACCGCGAACCAGAAAGATATCCGCTTCAACACTGGTGAATCCCAGATGCAGAGCCTGCAGCAGCGGGCGTGAATGCAGGTAGTCGTTGTGAGCGTGTGCGTGCGACAGCGGTGGCGCCGCTTCGAACTGACCATGAGCAGAACCGGGAAGCGTCGCCGTCAGAAAGCCAGACAGCATCACCAGTATCGGGAGACGTTTTCGAAATTCCATTTGAGTCAATTTCGATTTGCTTTCGAACCGGACAGAGGGTGAATTCGAAAGCCGACCTTCCGCCACGAAAGCTCAAGTTGCCGATGTCCGGTCGGTCGGGAACGGCCCGAAAATCACTGTCGCGGTACTTGTGCAGCTGAAATCCTGCCCCACAATACTGCGGCCTGATCAGGGCTGGGTGGAAATCAAATCTGCGGAGAACGCCACCTCGTAACGTGTGCCGGGGTCGCAGGTGCGAGGATTCGGGATCAGGATGAAGTCATCGGTGATTACCGGACGAAACTGTTCCCCGCTGATGATCTTCACATTCTGCACGCGATGGGGCAGCCAGCAGACAATCGGCCGCCAGCCTCGCTGAGCTCCGTTTGTATTCACCGGCTCAAAGGAATGTTCTGCTCGGTTCGGACGGATGGTCAGCGTATAAACATTTCCACTGATATCGAGCTGCTGGTCGTAGCGCACTTCATTTCGGCCATGCGAGCTTCCCACGCGGGGTCACCGTAGAACGCCACGACATCTCGATCAAATTCCAGCCCGCGCCGATCGCCGGACTCGGTTTCCAGTGAGTGCAGCAGGGCCTGATGATTGGCGAAGAAGGCTTCGGTCAGCGTATACCGACCGGGCTGTTCGACAAAGTAATCCAGCACGCCCCAGCCGCCATAGCCGAACCATGTCGGAACGGTATACCCGATCATCTGTCGAACCCCGACGTCGTTCATCCACGCCAGCGCCATCGCATCGGGGCCGTCGATGTGCCCCATCAGACAGTTGCCGATGGGTAAATAAACCTTCGGATTGGGAGAATTGATTTCCAGCCGACGGTTCCGGGTATCCTCACCAAACAGCTGACCGGCTTCCGATCGGAAGTACCCGTTTTGGTATCGAAAACCAATCTGCCAGTTGCGTTCAGTGGCATGCCCGGACGTCACAAACAGATCCGGATGATCGTTGTTCAGCACACCAACCAGAGCCTCCGTTGTGTCATCGGGCCCCCTCAGCTGTTCGATCGGACCATCCTTTTCCCGACGCACCAGTTTGTTCTTTACCAGTTCGTCGTACCACAGTCCCTGTTCGCACATTTCCAGAGCCAGTTCGGTTCCGGAAGCGACTCGATGGATTGTCAGCGGCTGGTTGTCTTCTGCAATTCGCAGCGCGTTGGCAGCATCGTAGCCAGTGAGAATTCCCCAGAACGTGTCGGTGTACGGGTCGTCATCAATCTTCCGAGTCAACTGATGAACGTCGGCGACAAACCGATGGTTCACATCGGAGTGTTCAGCAACAAAACATGTGTATCGAGGATGAGACTGCTGAAGCTCTTTCAGCGATTCCACGGGCGAGTCCTGCCACGTGATGATCGTTCCGCCGTGCCGACTTTGCAGAGCGTCCACCACAGCCTTCCACGGGGCTGTCTCCAGAGTCGAACGCCGAACAACAACGCAGTAGTCCGTCGCGAGCGCTTCGGAAACAGGGAAAAGCAAAAGCAGAATGATGACACGAAACATCATGAAATTCTCAGCGAAAAACGACCTGACATCGACTGTTGAATAACGAAGCATGAAACCCGCCGCGCCCCATCGCACCTTTCGGAATCTGTCAGTTCCGTCCGCCGAGAGCACACAATTTCTGCATGACCCGCTGGAGGGTTTCAAAATTCGCGGTCGTGGGTTGTCCGGCTTGATTCGCTGCCTGTCGCAGCGCCTTTCCCCAACGGTCGAATTGTATCGACGAAAGAAATGGAGCAATCGCAACTGCCCGGAGAAACGGATGGATCGGTAAATCCCGTTCATCTTCACAAAGGCAGCGTCATCGGTGCAATCCGTCAACAAATGTTTCGCAATTTTCCTCACTTCTCCTGCCTGTTTCGGTGGGGTTTCAGCGGGGGTAACCTGGTAAACTCTGCGGTTTCTCGGGGATTTGACAGATTGCACCGCCAGGGAAACCTTGCCGGAAACAACTGTTTGACGATTCAAAAAATCCACCATATAGTCGCTTTGTGTTCAGAATTGTGGACTTCACAGATTTACAGTGCTGAACGCGTTGGTTGGACCAGTGGTCTGGTGATCGATTGGAAAGTCGCCCCGAGGCGGACTGATCGACAGGAAGAGAAGGAGTCTTCCGTTCTGCGACCCCGGAGGACCGGCAGCAATGGATGTCGGTTGACAACAGAAACTGAGGTCGTTTTTCACTTCACGTCTGCGGCGAATGGGTCAGTTCGGACAGCCTCTTCGCAGCAGAGACAGACAGAGGACACCTTCAGTCGTTGAAGTCGCGAGACTTTCACGGATGAAACACGAACTGCATGACGCAGACCGAGGCTTGAACGCTGAGGACGTTGATTGAATCGGTCGCTGCCGGTTCAGATCAATCTGAGGGGGAAGTCATGCAGCGTTTCCGTCGGAAGTTCACCGTCGCTGGTCTGGCGTTCGTTCTGCTGTGCAGCATGTCTGCATTCAGCCGATGTTCCGCCGCGGCAAAATCGTCGGTTGACGTGACGCAGATCGAAAGCGCTCGTAAAGCTCTGAATTCCGGCGAGACGCTGGAATCAGAACGCCAGTGGGTTGATGCCATTCGCCTGTACGAAGCCGCTCTGGAAAAGTTTCCCGAAGACGGCGACCTGAAGTACGCTCTGCGGCGAACCCGAGTTCACTTTGCCATCGATCGTCGGTACTCGGATAACAGTTTCGAAACACGACTGCTGCGGCAGACCCGTTCGGAAGCTCTGGACCTGCTCGAAGATGTGATGACTCGCGTCCAGCTGGAATACGTCGATTCCGTTTCTGCGACGCGATTCGTTGCACACGGCACGGAAAGCTTTTACATGGCTCTTGGCAATGAGCGTTTTGTGAATGCTCATTTGAAGCTTGCCAGCCGACCGTCCATCGAAAACGTGCGTCAGGCTTTGATCCGGGACTTCTGGAATCGCAAAATCTCCAGCCGCCTGGAAGCTCGCATGATCGTCACCGAAGTCTGCGATCTGGCTCAGCGAGAACTGCGACTTGATTCCGCCCCCGTAGTCATGGAATACCTGTTTGGCGGCTGCAATTCTCTGGACGATTACAGCAACTTTCTGACACCGGATCGCTACAACGATCTGTTCGGCAGCATCCAGGGAGAATTCGTCGGCATCGGCATCGAAATGGAAGCCGAAAAAGGCAAAGGAATGCACCTGGTGAACGTGCTGCTGGACAGCCCCGCCGAAGAAGGCGGACTTCGCCCCGGCGACTTTATTGTGGAAATCGATGGGCAGGACTGTCGGGAACTGACAACTGATGATGCGGCTCGGCTTCTGCGAGGCAGTCGAGGCAGTCGAGTGAACCTGTCGTATCAGGGACCTTCCGGCGACATCAGCAAATCAGTACTGGTTCGTCGACCGGTTCAGGTGCGGAGCATTTCCCGAGCCATGATTCTGGATGACAGTGAAGGCATCGGTTACATCAAGATGTCGGGTTTCCAGAGCTCAACGGAAGAAGAATTCGATGCCGCTCTGAAGGATCTCGAACGTCAGGGAATGCGAAGTCTGATCTGGGACCTTCGGGAAAACCCCGGTGGCCTGCTGGACACCGCTGCGGCTGTGATCGACCGCTTCATCGACGACGGAGTTCTGGTTTCGACGGAAGGCCGTTCGTATGATCAGAATCAGACGTTTCGAGCTCGCTCGTTCAACACGTACCGCATGCCGCTGGTCCTGCTGGTCGACGAAAACAGCGCCAGTGCCAGCGAAATTGTCGCCGGAGCCATTCGTGATCATCATCGAGGCCAGATTGTCGGGCGAAAGACCTACGGCAAGTGGTCGGTCCAGAGCATCATTCATCTGCCAGGCGGTACGGGGCTGAAGCTGACCACCGCTAAATTCTACTCGCCGGCCCACATGAACTATGCCGGAGTCGGCCTGGAACCTGACGTGACCGTCGACAACATTCAGCGAAGTTATTTCCGAGGCCGAACCAGTGAAGATGTCAGCACCGATCTGGACATCGTGCGGGCTCGGGAACTTCTGCAGAACGAACGCTTTACGAAGAACTAAGCTTCGTCCTGCAACGATGACAGTTGGCCAGGTTGTCATATAGCAGGCCAGCGCGGACTGATCGCTGCATATCAGACCTGGGGCGTGCTCGCGGAGCGAGCGCCACAGTGGCACTCGCTCCGCGAGGTCCGCCCGCGGTTTTGCAATTGGGTCTTTCGGGTTCCGTGACAGCTCGTCGACATTTGCCTTCTCCTGCATCTCTCCATCGTTCCTGGCTCGTTGTCAGCGTGACGTCCTGGGCCCTGTGGTGGTTTTGATGGGGGCGTGCCTCGCGGAGCGAGGGCGCCACTTTGGGGGGCCAGAGCGGCTCGTCTCACCCGAAATCTTCAACAGGCCAACAAATGAGCCATCGTGCTGCGATGATGCGGGTCAGTTGCCAGTTGCTGTCATCAGCAGTATTCTGCCGCCTTCGAAATTCTTTTCTGCGAACAACGCAGGGTTCCGAAGACTGCAGACTCGTTTCAGGCAAAGCTGCCGGTCAATGATCAGAGTCAGGGATCCGCTTGTTCCGTGAACACCTGACGAAAGGCGCCGCAAGGCTATGGAAACGACCAACGGATCTCTGAATCGCAAACTTCGAATGGCTCTGGTAGGAGGCGGACAGGGCTCGTTTATTGGTCGTGTTCACGCGACGGCAGCTGTGCTGGATAACCGAGCCGCTCTGGTGGCCGGAGCACTGTCGTCCAATGCCGAACGTTCGAAAGCATCGGCCGCTGCATATGATATCGCTCAGAATCGAGCCTACGGATCCTATCAGGAACTGCTGACGGCTGAAAAAGCACTGTCGGCTGATCAGCGAATCGATTTCCTGAGCGTAGCGACTCCGAACCACACTCATTTCGAAATCGCAAAGGCGGCCGTCGAAGCCGGGTTCAACGTGATCTGCGACAAGCCACTCACCTTCGATTTTGCTCAGGCCGAACAGCTGGTCAAAGCCGTGGAAGCCAGCGGCGTTGTCTTCGCAGTCTCGCACAACTACACAGGATATCCTCTGGTCCGGCAGGCTCGCGAAATGATTCTCAGCGGTGAGCTGGGAGAGATTCAGGCGATTCGCTCGAACTACATTCAGGGCTGGCTGAGAACTCGACTGGAAACGTCCGACCAGAAGCAGGCTGCCTGGAGAACAGATCCGTCCAAATCCGGAGCTGCCGGTGCGTTCGGAGACATTGCCACTCATGCGTACAATCTGGGCCGCTACATGACAGGACTGCTGCCGGCAGAAATCAGCTGCAACCTGAAGATCTTCGCGGAAGGCCGACGTCTGGACGACTACGGACACGCGGTCATTCGGTACCAGAACGGAGCTCTGGGAACCGTGACCGCCAGCCAGATCTCTCACGGCCGTGAAAACGATCTCTTCATCGAAGTCGACGGAACTCTGGGAGCTCTGCAGTGGCGACAGGAAGAACCCAACGTGATGATCGTCCGGCGCAACGGTTCGCCGCATCAGATGTATACTCGTGATCCCAACGCATCGTTCATGAATCCTTCCGGAGCGTCTGCGTGCCGGTTGCCGTCAGGACATCCGGAAGCGTTTTTCGAAGCGTTTGCCAATGTCTATCGGTCTGCCTACGACGCCATGGTGGCTCGAGCGGCCGGAGAAAGTTTCGAAACCAAACATACCGTCTACCCCAATGTTTACGACGGCGCCGAAGGGATGTATTTCATTCAGCAGTGCGTCAACAGCAGCGCCGAAAACGGTGCCTGGCTGCCGATGAGCTACTCCGGAGCACGTTCGTAACGCTCAGCACGTCTCGCTCTGAGAGGGTCGTCTCAAATCGCCAATCCGCGGTCGGCATCTTATGCGTCGTATTCATGTCATTGATTCGCATACCGGGGGCGAGCCGACTCGGATCATCACGTCCGGTGGTCCCGATCTGGGAAGCGGAAGTCTGCGTGACCGGCTGAATGTTTTTCGAGCCTCGTTCGATGACATTCGGTCGGCAGTGATTCTGGAACCCCGAGGCTCTGATGTGCTGGTCGGAGGTCTTCTGTGTTCCCCCGTTGATTCGACGTGCTGCGTGGGGATCATCTTTTTCAACAACTGTGACTATCTGAACATGTGCGGGCACGGCACCATTGGGCTGCTGGTGACATTGAAACACATGGGCCGCATTTCAGCAGGAACTCACCGCGTCGAAACGCCCGTCGGAATTGTCACGGCCACACTGCATGATGATCACCGGGTTTCTGTGACCAACGTGCCGTCCTTTCGGTATCGGTCGAACGTGACCGTCAGTGTGGAAGGCCATGGACCGGTCACCGGCGACGTCGCGTGGGGAGGAAACTGGTTCTTTCTGGTGGCCGATCACGGACAGGAACTTCAGAAGCAGAACTGCAGCCGACTGACGGACTTCTGCCTGCGGATTCGTGATGCACTGGAACGTGAACACATCACAGGAGCCGACAGCGGACTGATTGATCATGTTGAACTGTTCAGCCCGGCAGACTCAGCGATCGCCGACAGCCGCAACTTCGTTCTGTGCCCCGGCGGAGCTTACGATCGGTCTCCGTGCGGCACCGGAACCAGCGCCAAGCTGGCCTGCCTGGCGGCCGACGGCAAACTTTCCCCGGGACAGCTGTGGCGACAGCAAAGCATCGTCGGCAGTGTGTTTGAGGGGGGCTACCGGTTTTCCGCAGAGTCGGTTGCGAATGCGAGCGGTCCTGTGATTGTGCCGACCATCACCGGTTCGGCGTGGATCACCGGTGAGGCGGATCTGATTCTGGATCCATCGGATCCGTTTGCGGCGGGGATCTGCTGATGTCATCGACCAACCGGAAGACAATCGTCATTGGTGGCGGAGTCATTGGAGCCTTCTGCGCATGGTTTCTGCAGCAGACGGGCCGCGATGTCACCATCATTGATCGCAGCGAATTCGGGGCGGCCTGTTCTCACGGCAACTGTGGCTATGTGTCTCCCAGCCACGTGCTGCCTCTTCCCAAACCCGGACAGCTGGCCATCGGGCTGAAGGCCATGTTCGCTCGGAACGGAGCTCTGAAGATTCGTCCGGGCTTCAACCTGTCACTGTGGACGTGGCTGCTGAAATTTGCCGGTCGCTGCAATCATCGCGACATGCTGCAGGCCGGAGCTGCTCGACACGCTCTGCTGGAATCATCGCGGCAGCTGTATCAGCAGATCATCGAAAGTCATTCACTGAATGTGGAATGGCAGACGGATGGTCTGCTGTTTGTGTTTCGAAATCAGACGGAATTCGATCACTTCGGCCAGGTCAATGATCTGCTGACGAAGGACTTTCAGGTTGCGGCCGACCCCATCGACGGAAAGGCTTTGGCGCAGATGGAACCGGCACTCAAGCCCGGTCTGGCCGGAGCATGGCATTATCGAAACGATGCCCACCTGCGACCCGATCGGCTGATGTCGGAACTGAAACGCTGCCTGCAGGATCGCGGTGTGCGAATTGTGGCTCAGCAGGACGTCCGCAGTTTTGTCGGTCAGAACGGTCAGGCTGTCGCGGTTCGCACGGCGGCGGACGAATTCAGTGCTGACGAATTTGTCGTCGCGACCGGAGCTCTGACTCCGTTTCTGAACTCGGAACTCGGCTGTCGAATTCCCATTCAGCCCGGCAAGGGGTATTCGATCACCATGTCGCGCCCGGCATTGTGTCCGAAGTATCCCATGCTGCTGGAAGAGGTGCATGTCGGGATTACACCGTTTCACAGTGGTTATCGAATCGGCAGCACCATGGAACTGGCTGGCTACAACAGCAGACTCAGCCCGGAACGCCTTCAGTATCTGCGAAGCGGTGCGGCCGAATACCTGCTCGATCCGTTTGGCGATCAGCTGAACGAAGAATGGTTCGGCTGGAGACCCATGACATGGGATGGTCTGCCCTACATCGACCGCAGTCCTCGGTTTTCCAATGTCTGGGTGGCTGCCGGTCACAACATGCTCGGCCTGAGCATGGGGACGGCCACCGGAAGGCTGCTCAGCGAACTGATGTCCGCCCAGACGCCGCACATCGATCCGTCCCCGTTTCGCATCGGCCGGTAGCAGCGTTCTGAAACGGTCCTGCTGCCTGCCATCAACGGCACGGCTCATCATGGCCAGGCGTGACGGCGACATTGGTTTCCCGGTCGCCTGTTGGAACTGCACGGCCGAAGCGTCTTTCCGGTTATGCTCGACAGAGCAGTAACGCAGGGAGACTCAGGAGTGGGACTCCTGAGCCTCCAGCGTTGTGCGCGGGGCTGCGTCGTGTGCAGGGCGGGCCTGAACGTCAGACGGCTGGCTGTCCGGTGAAGTATTCCGGCTCGCTGCCCGCTTTCCATTTGATATTGCAGCCAATGCTGGCTTTCTGGTCAGTCGAGACGGTATTCCCTGCCAGAACCGCGTCGCACGCCGCCTTCAGATCGGCTCCGGTCACCGGCCGGCCGTTGCCGGGCCGACTGTCGTCAAACTGACCTCGATACACCAGCGAATGGTCGGCGTCGAACAGAAAAATGTCCGGAGTACACGCGGCTTTGTAGGCTTTGGCCACGGACTGATCGGCATCGAACAGATAAGGGAACCGGTAACCGGCCGCAGCGGCTTCCTGCTTCATTTTTTCGGGGCCATCCTGGGGATAGGCGTCGACATCGTTTGAGCTGATGCCCACCACGGCGACACCTTTCTGCTGATATTCATCAGCGAACTCAGCCAGAGCACTGCGGAGGTGCACCACAAACGGACAGTGGTTGCACATGAACACCACCACCAGCGGCTTCCCGGAAAAGTCGTCCCGCCGAATCAGAGAGCCGTCAACGTTGAGCAAAGAAAAATCCGGAGCCTGAGTGCCCAGCGGGAGCATTGTGGAAGCTGTTTTCACCATAACCTGTTTCTCGTTTCCGTAAATCCTGAAGCGGGCAAAGAAAGACTGACCTGAGCGCGGGCCCGGACCACCTTTGCTATTCTCCTGGCTCGCCTCATAATTTCCATCCACCAAACGAGTTTACTGAGCCGGATAGAAGAGGTCGAACTGAGGGCTGCCGACGACGAGCTGCAGAACAACAAAGTGGTGAATCAGATCACTGAAAAACAGCCCCAGACCAATGGCCAACAGCCACCAGGAACGTGCCGGCCAGCGTTCCCACATCAGACCTGCCGCCAGCATCATGACTCCGCCGATATAGCTGTGATGAATTCGCAGGCCACAGGTCAGCCGCCCAATCGTGGATGCGGTGTCCCGAGTTGACTCCAGTCTCAGACCAAAGCGAAGCAGGCAGGTCAGCAGTTCAAAGGCGATCGTCAGGATCACGGAAACGATCCACAGTTGCCGGTTGTCATTCTTCATCAACGGTGTGTCTATTGGATTCACGCTGGAGCATCTTTCGAAATCGTTGACACAGACTGCCTCGCGGGATTCAGCGTTTCTACTGTCGAAAAACGCCTGCGCGGCCATATGGTAAAGCAAACTGCTTTAAGAAACATGCATGCACCATGCGAAGATCTTCGTTTGGAGCGACGCAGTCGCGTTTCCGAGCGTTAGCTCGCATCAGGTTTGGGCCCTGCCCACTGGTGGTCTACCCGATGTCAAACAGAACCTTCAGCGCGTCCTTCTGTGTGGCTCGTTCGAAGGCAGCTGTGCAGTCTTCCAGAGCGAACCGGTCGGAAATCAGTGGCCGAACCTGAACCGCTCCGGAACTCAGCATGCGGATGGCATCTGCAAACGGGCCGCAGCGTGAACCGACAATTCGAACTTCGTTAATCACGATCGGTGCCATGTGCATGGTCTGTTCAGCAGCCACCGTGGTCTTCAGGACAATGGTTCCTCCGGGCCGCACCAGCTGCAGGGCGGTCGGAAGTCCGGTTGGCGAACCGGTGCAGTCCACGACGATGTCTGCGGAATGCTCGGCCTGCAGATCATTCAGATGGACGGCGGCCAGCGACAGAGATTTCAGCAGATCAATCTTGTGCTGATGCTTTCCGACAACAGTGACCTGACAGCCATGATGCTTCAGCACCTGACCGCAAAGATTGCCAAGGCGGCCATCGCCCAGAATCACGACTCGATCGGCGGGACTGAGCGAAATCTGTTCGGGAATGCGACAGGCCGCGGCAACCGGTTCCACAAAGACAGCCTCATCATCCGTCACTCCGTCAGGGACCGGGTGCAGGTTTCGCTGCGGAACGATCAGGCGTTCCGCGAACGCTCCGTCGTGGTTCAGAATGCCGATCACGGTGCGGTGAGGGCAATGAGACTTCAGGCCCCGAAGACAGAAATCACAGCGATCACAGTAGCAGTTGATTTCGCCGACAACTCGCTGCCCCTGAAATGGACCACTTTCCGCGATGCCGACGAATTCATGCCCGAGCACTCCGCGAAAGCCCATGTACCCTTTGCATAGCTGCAGGTCCGTTTCGCAGATCCCGGCCTTCAACACCCGAATCATCACCTGACCATCATTGAGGTCAGCCGCGGGGGTCGGAACATCGTTTCGAAACCTGATCGGAACATCGTTTCGAAATCTGAGCTGATCGTCCAGTACAACCGCCTTCACTGTTTTCTCCCGTGACAAACTGAAATTCGCTTTCAGAAATCATAGTGTTTTGAAGGGTGTGTCCGCGAACTCATCCGCATCAAAACGGCAGTCAGCGCCAAATGTCGGTATCCCCGGGGCAACATGTATCGGCTGGCGGCTGGGAGGGCATTTCGGAACCAGTCGAACGCCTGCACAGCAGCCCGGACAAATTCTGAAAAAGTTCCACACGCAGGCGTGTGATCTCCATCGACAACGGGACTCGGAGATTGCAGATGAGTGTTTCGTCGCTGCAAATCGCCGTCAGGCTCTGCCGTGATGGGGACTTTGGCCTGCTGCTCTGCCTCGATAGACTTCTGATTGAAATCCGCTCAGAGCCCGAATGTGACACCGAATACTCGCCATAGCCTGATGTTGAGACTGAAGGACGAAAAGAACGAGTTCGCCTGGCGGGACTTCGTGGAAACATATGAACCGTTTCTGTACCGCCTTGCCGAACGTCAGGAGTTCCCGAAAGGCATGTTCCGGACGTCGTGCAGCAGGTGCTGCTGGCGGTGGCGACGTCTGTGGACGGATGGAAACCGGATGGAGCGGACGGTTCGTTTCGTCGCTGGCTGGCTACTGTCGCTCGGAACATCGTGATCAAGTTCATGACCCGAGAACGCCGTCAGGTGTCCGGCTACGGCGGAACCGACATGATCGACCTGCTGCAGAATGTCGCCGAACCTCCGAACGCCGATCATCTGCGTCGCTACGAACATGAACTGATCGTCTGGGCAGCCGAACAGGTCCGCGGCGAGTTCATCGAAACCAGCTGGACCGCCTTCTGGGCCACCGTTATCGATGGACGATCCGTCAACGATGTCGCGACCGAACTGAACATCACACCGGGAAGCATCTACATGTCCCGCAGCCGAATTATGGCGAAGATTCGAAAACTGATTGAGAAGGTGATGGAATAGATCGAGGGTTTCGGGGAAACACGAGCCTCATCCCGAACCCCGAACCCCGAAAACTGAACCCCGAAAACTGAAAACTGAAAACCTCCCCATGTCGTGCAACCTTGAACAACTCCAGCGTTCTCTCTCCGATTCGCTCAGCGAACGGGATGAAGAACAGCTTGCGGCTCATTTGAATGAGTGTGCGGAGTGTCGTCGGCGGTTGGAAGAGCTGGCGGCGGAGTCGGGGCAGTGGCGACGGGTTGGTGCAACGCTGAAAAACGAAGTTTCTGGCGAACATCAGCCGGTCGTCGCAGCGAAGTCGACGTTGATTCCGCAGGGATGGGCGTTTGCCGGAAGGAGCGGTCTGCACGAGGAAACTCATCCGCATGACTTCGCGGTTGACTTCCTTCAGCCGAGCTCCAAGCCGGACGTGCTGGGGCAACTGAATAACATCGAAATCCGAGCGGTCATCGGTCATGGCGGCAATGGCATCGTGCTGAAAGGTTTTCAGGAAGAACTCAACCGGCTGGTGGCCGTCAAAGTCATGGCTCCTCAGCTGGCCACCAGCGCGGCGGCTCGGAAAAGGTTTGCTCGGGAAGCTCAGGCCACTGCCGCCATCGTGCATCCCAACGTGATGCCCATTCTGACCGTGCATTCGGACGGGCAGTTGCCGTATCTGGTGATGCCGTATGTGGACTGCGAATCGCTGCAGGAACGGCTGGACCGCGAAGGTCAGTTGCCGACGCTGGACATTCTCAGAATTGCGCACCAGGTGGCCAACGGACTGGCGGCGGCTCACGGCCAGGGACTCGTTCACCGCGACGTGAAGCCGGCGAATATTCTTCTGGAAAAGAGCGTGGATCGAGTCATGCTGACAGACTTCGGACTGGCAAGAGCCGTCGACGACGCCACGCTGACTCGCACCGGCCTGATCGCCGGAACGCCGCAGTACATGTCCCCGGAACAGGCTCGCGGAGACGCCGTGGATACTCGCAGCGACCTGTTCAGCCTGGGCAGCGTGATGTACGCCATGGCCACGGGCAGGCCGCCGTTTCGAGCCGAAACCAGCTACGGCATTCTGCGTCGAGTCACCGACGAAGAGCCTCGAAGAATTGAAGAACTCAACAGCGACATCCCCGGTTGGCTGACATCACTGATCTCAAAGCTGCTGGCCAAGTCGGTGGATGATCGCTTCGCGAAAGCCGACCATCTGGCCGCGGTTCTGGAAGCGTGTATCGCTCACGTGCGACAACTCCACCGTGAACCCGCTTCCTGAAGAAGTTCGGTTGGAAACATGGGGCGATCGTTTTCGAAGTCAACTGTCGCAACAGTGGCGATGGGGTGCCCGGAAACCGCTGTTCCTGCTGGCAACCGTAATGGTGCTGCCGCCGCTGACGGTCTGGCTGTCCGGATTTTTGAGCCATGCGAATTCAGAACCGAATTCCGGAATCCGCAACGAAGGTTTCTGAAAACAACGCTCCTGCTGATCAGCATTCCGACAACGCCGGTCGACGATCCGGAAACGGAAATCGCTCCGGTATGGCACGATGACCTCAATCACCAACAACTGAATGAACTCGATGTTGAAAAATGGAAATGCTGCTCCAGTCACTGCCGCCGCAAGGATCTGATTCGCCATGACGCGTCAGAATGAATACCGCCGCGACCAGTATGATCGCCTTTCCTTGTGGGCCGCCTGCTCTGCCGTCCACGGGTCAACAGGATGCGCTGATGTGCAAAAAATTGCATGGCAGCGGGATTCAGTGGCACAGTTTCCTGTTGTGATTTTCGCCTCGAGAGGCGGCAGCATCGTGAAGCCCCAGGCGTCAGCCTGGGGGGGGAGATGTTTGAATTGAATGAGAAGCCGTGAAACGGCGACAGCAATCTGTTGATATCGTCAAACAAGCCATCGCTGTCGCCGTTTCACGGCTGATGATCATGTTTTTCGAGCAAAATCCCCGTGCTGACGCTCCGCTACTTTGCTGTGCCAGCCCGCCAGAACACAGCTCCACACGACGGAGGCCTGTACCCAACGCCAACCTGACGCCGTCGAGTTGAGTTATTGAAACGACTTCCAGACAACCTATCTTTAACAGGAGCGACAATCATGCCCTGAGCAACATCAGGACCGTCGCTGAAACTTTTACCGGCCATATTCTGGCCTGCACTTTCCACAACGCTGGCCGCACAGCAGCCGAATCTTGAACCTTCGGACGCGAAATCCGAGGGGAGTCCGGCTGGTGAACAACTGCAGAATCGCGGATCGGCATCGGGCTCTCGTGAAACTGACGTCAAGCGACAATTCAAAAGCCCCCTCAGGTTGGAATCATTGTCATGGCAGACAACACGCGAGCCGTGATCGCGGTGGTTAGGAATTTCCTTTGGCACGAAATGCGGGACTTAGTACCGGGCAAGGACCATTTCTTCCGACCGCGTGTTCACTCACACGGTTCTCAGTACCTTCGCGACGGCACGCGCACGAACTCCTGTTCGTGTGTTCCCTGCTGGGCCGGACGGATATCTGCGTCACCGCAACGGAGCGGGGTTGCTACTGTGCGAGGTTCATCATCCGGGGTTTGAGCTGGTGGCCGCACCAATCGCCTCTGCGAATCCATCAGTCGGCTCAGCCGTTCCTCCGGAATGGAATCACACCTGACTATTTGAAATGTCGAACCGTCATCCGAAGACGCACGCGAGTTGAATTCATTTACTCTGGGAGCTAGCCGTAATGAACATCTTGTGCAGACCCACCCTGACCTTCACCCATTCTGCATCGGCTAACATCGTCGCTGCCGAGCCAACGCCACCAACAGCCGCCGGCCTCACTCGAAAGCTGCTTTGCCGCACTTTGCTGTTCCTGATCCCCGCAACAACCGTGTTTCCTTCTCAGGAAAGAGAACACAATCACGTCCCTCGGGGAGTCGGATTTCACGGTCCGGACGGGGTGGGAGAACATTCCGGAAAGTTCAACAGCGAAGGAAGAAATCCACAAGGCCGTCTCGACAGATTCCTCCGGCGAAGACCACGAACATCTGTTAAAACGTGCGGAAAGAATCATGCTGGGCGACGGCACTCACCCGGTACATTTCAAGCCCAGGGACTTCGCGAACGCCGTTGATTGGCTTCTGTTCAGCGGGGTTGGTTTCGTTTGCTCAGACGGAGAATTCCACACGATGTTTCTGCCGGACGGCAGCTCCGGAAACTTCTCGATGCGACCGGGCTGATTCAGGCTGACAATACAGGAGACTTCGAATGGCGGATCGAAGCAGCCAGACAGGAATCTGCTATATTGATTTGAACTTTGTCTCTTCGAGGAACTGCCCGTGCCGCTGGGTCGATGTCGGTCGTAGCTGCAGATGGAGAGGCCCACGGGACGGAGCCAACTGTGGTGGTCTCTTCCGTTCTTCTTCTGCGGCGTGATGCGGAGGCTCGGGAAATCCGGAAAAAGGATGGTATCGAGACTACGTGATTGAAGTCTGGAGCTTGTGAGTGACGACGAATGACGGCACCCCATCAGCTCACTGAATGCAGACTCTGCCCTTTTATCCCTGCCCTGAAGTTTCTTGGTGCAAAAGGGACTGAAAGCAGTCTTGAGGAATTCCACTGGCAGAGTGATCCCCCATGTCTCGGGGCGAGTGGGACCAACCGGCAGCGACGCCCCGCCCGCTCCGAAAGACGTGCCCGCACGCGATTCGGTCCCCGATCCGTCGCGGAAGCCACGAGTGGCGCTTCGGGCTCTGGTGGCACTGATGCGGAAGGGACTTTCCAGAAAGCCCGCTGGTCGGACTTACCGTCATGGCAGACTCGCAGCGTGCTGTGTGATGGCTGCCTGCCCATCTGCTTCGGCAGGTTCGGTCTTTTGCACTGAAGGCGGACGCTGATTCCTTTGACCAAACAGATCAAGACAGCAATCATTCGACTCGCGACGGAGCTACCCACGGCGGTCTTCCGCCTGTTACCCGCAGGCCCTGATGGGTATCTGCAACTGCGCAGGGGATATCCGGTCCTCTACGAATTCCACAAACGATTTGACCAAATCTCGCAACGGCGTCGCTCGCCGCTGAACTTCCGAATTCCGGAGACACGCTGGGAGTTTACTTTCTACCCGGGGCTGTGGCTGCCTGTGGCGCGGCTGCTCGGAGCAGGCAGGGGCCGAGCGGCTGTCAAAGACCCGACGGTAAGCTGTGGGCGAATGCGAATACCTTCGGGGAGACAAGGGCTCCTTTCAACCAGACCGCGAACTGACTGGACTGAGTCTCTGGCCGGGAAGCCAGCGGCACCCTGATTCCCAATCACAGCGGTTCACACCCGCTGTCAGCATGGCTGTCGATCTTCGTAGCCACGGATTCCTGTTTCCAGACCAGGCCAACCAGCAATGTCGACAGCACAATGACAAATTTGGCCGCCCGGTCAGTACCAGTCAACTTATGATCTCCTGGTCGGACGATCACCGCGAGCTGCACGGATTCAGCACGGAACTGGGAACGTGGAGCAAGATTCCGATCGAAGAACAGGACATCATCACTCCGGTCGTGGCCGATCATGTGGCGGCTGTATCGCTGAAAGATGCCATGGCGGCTTATGCAAAGAAAGGTGTCTTGGATGTGTTGACTGTCATGGGATCAAAAGCCGTGCCGGTGGTGTCGAGGCGAAGTGTCAAGGTGCAGGACGGAATGCATCACTACACCTTCGCCGCATCCAGTGGTCGCTGGACGTCGCCGACGGATGATTCGCTAACCATCGAACAACGAGAGTTCTTTGTTTCGCACCTTGATCCGTGAGATCTGGGATCGTGTAAGGAACGAACTGATGCCGAATCTTCCTCGCTGACGAAGCGATCAATCGTGGCAAGGGAGCAGCTTGAACGAAGTCGCTTCTTCGTAACCGCTGCAGGACGTCATCTCGACGCCATTGCCACCATCCTGCAGAAGATTGACACTCCCTGAAAATGCAGTAGCACATGGAATTCCGTTCGAGAAGTCCCCACCGTGTATCAGACGCGATCGTTTCGTTGCAGTATGTCTCACCATTGCAGCTGCTGTCTCATGTCGACGATGCTTTGAATGCTGCAAAGGCAAACAGATGCTCGTTCAATTCGAATGAACTTCATGTGACTGCATCTGTCGAGGGGCTGCAGCAACTGGAAAAAGTGTTTCGTCGTCTGGACACTCTGGAAAACGCAAAAAACTGGAAGCCGATGTCTCCGCACGAGTCGCAGGCTCTGCAGGCCGAGCTTCTTGCCAAGGCGCGTCAAGCCAGTGATCGCGGGATATTTGATGAGCGGAGTATTCCGAACCTGCGTTCTGACAGGAATTCCGTTGCACGCAATCACATCCTGTCGTCCCCGTCGGCAGAGATGAGGCCCCAGCCGTCCACCCGGAACCCACCGGAACAGAAATCTCTGGAACTCGCAAAAACGCTGCGAAGTGCGGAGACCGTCACGGACGAACAGCGAGCCGAGCTGGCGGTGCTGGTCGAACAGTCTCTGGAAGCTCGACTGAAGCAGCAGGCGGAACAGGTCGAACAACTGCGAGCCAAACTGCAGCAGGTCGAGAAGGCTCTGCAGGACCGTCAGCAGAACAAAGACCGCATGATTCAGCGGCGAGTCGAAGAGCTGCTGGACCCGAGTATCGACTGGGACAGCGTTGCCCGGGAACGGTCAGCTTCTGATCCATTTCGGGCTGCGTCGGGGTTTTCCGGTCTCCAAAACGCCGCCAGTTCCACAGTCCCGAGGTCTTCGAAGCCATTGCAAACTTCGCCCCGTGGCGATGGCATTTCCGAGTTCTCAAGGGCGTTGGCTGGAGAGCGAGCGCTGTCTGCCGGAACACCGATCGGTCTGCCCGGACCGCCGCATCTGCCTCAATCAAAACCTGCCAGCTTGCCACCAACGCCAGCCGACTTCGAAGTGCCCCGGGACGTTTCGGACAGTGATCCTTCAGCTCGCATCGTTCGCGAACTCATGGCAGCCAAAACCAACATGGAACGCACTGCGTCGGCTGTTCAGGACGCTGAAAAGAAACAAGCCGAACTGGGGCAGAACGATGGCTCCGGTCAGACGGACAGGAAACATCAGGCAGAGATCGAGGAATCACTGACTCAGGAACTGGCCAGCCAACGTCAACTGCATTCGAATGCAGTCTTCGTCTGGCAGCAGGCGTGGAAGAGCTATGAAGCCAGCCTGAAACTTCACAACTTGCTGTCGAACGAGCTCAGGTCAAAGCAGCTCGCCGCTGCTACCGAACACGCTCGCCTGACAAAACTTTTTTGAAAAAACGCTGCTTCAGCTCCGGAAGTTCGCTCTGCCGAAGACAGCGTCAAACTGACAAAACTGGAACTTCAGGAAGCTGAAGTGCGGCTGAATCGACTGCAGGCGATCGCCGGCGAAATCAGCGACATGAATCCGGAACGTCGGCCGGAACAACACAGGCGATCCCGCTCCGAGGTCGCCAGAATAGCACCTGGAAATCACAGCCGCAACCCGCTTCGCCGGAATTTCGACGACGGTTTTGACATCGAGGACTCAGTCATCAGTCCAGCTGTTGCCCAGGCTTTCTTCGACGACGATTCGCAGTCCCGGATGATTCGTGCCCTGTGAGAAAAAGGTTCCTCGCCGGAAGTCCAGCGAGGAACCATGACAGGGCCTTGTGAACATCTGCCGATCCGTCAGTTACCTGGCGGACAGAATAGAATCCAGGACGTTGCTGGCCAGTGTTCTCTGCAAAGCTTCCTGAGCATCAATGATGCCGTCTCCATTGGTGTCGTAGATGCTGGCCCATCCCGGTTGCGAGTTCAGCGTGTCAGTCCTGCGATTAACAGCAGACAGGATCTGAACGATCGTCAGGTCAGAATCGTCTGCTGCTTCGAAGGCGGCTCCGCTGCTGCCAATGTTCACACGTGAAGCACCGATGCCGGTCTGAGTCACTGTGAAACCGTAACCGGTCGCGACATCGCCAGCCAGACTGGAACTGGTGAAGTAGACGTTCAATGCCACCGCCATGAACGATGCATCGACTCGAGCCGGACCGTCTGTCTTTTTGCCTTTCTGGCGATACAGCTCATTCTTATAGAAGCTGGCGACATCGTCACCGGTGGCTCCGACCAACACATCCCCAAAGACATTGCTGAAGGTGGTGGACAGCCAGTTCGCCAGTTGCTCGCCGCCAGCACGGATCAGGTTCTGACCGCGACCGCTTTGCCAGAAACTGGCCGGAGCGGTGTCGTTGCGGGTCACCGCAGGAGCAAATTCAGAGAAGCCATAGTCGACGGCATCAATCGTGCCGACAGCCACCTGCACCGCGTCATTGGCCACCACCGTTCCACCTGCGGAACCCGGATATTCGAAGCCATCTGCCAGATTCGCGGGCTGAGTCTCCCGGATGATGTAGTCGCCGGGCTGCAGGTCTTCGAATAAGTACAGACCACCGTCAGCCGTCACAGTACTGAACAGCAAATCACCGGCCGCGTTCAGCAGGTCAATCGTAACTCCGTCGACACCGATCTCATCGGCATCAAACTGGCCGTTCGCGTTGGAATCCACGAAGACCACCCCGGAGATCGATGCCTGATTGATCAGGTCGATCGTGACGTCAGCCATCGCTGTTCCACCATCGCCATCCTCAACCAGGATCTGCAGACTGAACACCGGAGTCGTTTCGTAGTCCAGCTGGGATGCATCAGCCACCGTAATTTCTCCGGTCTCCGAATTGACCGCAAACGCGGTTACTCCCGTTCCACCAACAATGGAATACGTCAGCGTGTCAGGACCCGGATCGGTCGCCGAAACTGTCCCGACAACCGTTCCTGAGGCCGAATTCTCCGTGATGGAGAACTGAGCCGCACTGATGGCGGGAGCCACATTGGTTACGCCTGTCTGGCGACAATTAGTTTTCCCGGTTGGCGACAATTAGAAGTACCGGTTTTCGGGGGCTGTAGTCTGAGGGTTTGGGCACTGGAATGGAGCTTGGCGATAATTGGTGTTCCTGGGATGTGGGCGGAGTGTGGATCATTGTAACTCCTGATTTTCAAGGAGTTTGCGATGATCACGAATGGACGCGTGAAAGAGCTTCGGCGACGACTGGATTCCGGCAGGACTCTGGGCGATTCAGCAAGGATGGCGGAAATGAGCGAGAAAACGGCACGCAAATACCGCGACAGCGACGGGCTCCCGTCCCAGCAAGTGCGAGATCGCAATTATCGCACCCGCACGGATCCGTTTGCGGAAGTCTGGCCGATCGTGGAACAGCGACTGGAAGTCGAACCGCGACTCAAAGCGAAGACGCTCTTTGAATGGCTGCAGCAGTCTCACGAAGGACAGTTCCCTGATTCCACTCGTCGAACATTTGAACGTCGCGTCAACCAGTGGCGATGTCTGCATGGCCCCGGCAAAGTCGCCTTCTTTAATCAGGAACATCACTGCGGACGATTAGCCGCCAGTGACTTCACGGTCTGCAATGAACTGGGTGTCAAGATTGCCGGGCGGCGATTTGATCACACGTTCTTCCACTGCGTATTGACATACAGCAACGCCGAAAGTGTCTCGCTGTGTTTTTCTGAATCGTTTGAATCGCTCAGTGCCGGCATTCAGAAGGCGTTCTGGGAATTCGGCGGTGTCCCGCAACGGCATCGCAGCGATTCATTGGCTGCGGCCGTTCGAAATCACACCAGCCAGCGTGAACTCACTGAACGCTATGCGGCACTGATGAGCTACTACAACTGCGAAGCCGAACGAACCAACCCACGATGCGCGAATGAGAACGGCGACGTGGAATCCTCCAACGGTCATCTCAAAGATCGCATCGACCAGGCCGCCGGGGGCGGTTTCACTGGAGCTAACGCTCCAATTTTTAATGATGAATTAAACAGACAAATAGCGGCATTCGGCGTACGAAGAAATGCTGCGAGGCAGTCGCAACTTGGATACTCTCGAAGAGTATGTTTCCTTCGTGGAAGATCTGATCAAACGTGCCAACGCGAATCGTCGGAAGAAGTTTCTCGATGACTCTGCCCATCTCAGGCCACTGCCCGACACGATGCTCGACACCGACGACATCATCAAGGGCATTCGTGTCAGTCGCAGCAGCACGATCAATGTGCGCACCAACACGTACTCAGTGCCGAGTCGACTGATCGGCAAGCTTGTCGATCTTCGCATCGGTGCTGAGCAGATCACAGTGACTCATCATGGTCATCTGATCCAGACGATGCCGCGAATCGTCGGCAAGAATCAGGCGGCCATCAATTATCGTCACATCATTGATTCGCTGGTTCGAAAACCGGGAGCGTTCGCCAGCTATCAGTATCGCGAAGAGATGTTTCCGACAAGCAGTTTTCGCATGGCGTGGGACGTTCTGCGAGCGACGCATGCGGAGAAAGTCGCCGACAAAATGTACGTGCGGATTCTGGAGATTGCGGCGAAGGCGGTCTTCAGTTCAAGCAAACCGGCAGGACGCGGTGGCCGATGCGCTGCGACATCTGCTGGCGACTGAGCACACGATTGATGTCGACCGTTTTCGCCAGCTTGTGGTCGATGCAACTCGCATCCCATCGCCGACTGAGATTCATCTGGAAGCACCTGATTTGTGCATGTTCGATTCTTTACTTCCCTCGTTCGACAAGGAGTGTCCGGACCATGACCAGAACAATAACGAAACCCGCAGCAGCGAGGTCATCATCGAAGAAAATCGATGTGACGTTGCAGCTCACGGAGCAACTGAAGGAGCTGCGTTTGCCGACGATTCGCGATTGCTTTCAGGAGTCCGCGAGGCGAGCAGCGACAGAGAATCTGAGTCACCTTGCGTATCTGTCGGAACTGGCGACGATGGAGTGCGAATCGCGGCGGGAAGGTCGCATCAAACGTCTGCTGACGAAGTCACAGCTTCCATCCGGGAAGACCTGGGGATTCGTTCGACTTCACTGACTGCCACTGCATGTGGCTCGTCAGATGGAGTCGCTGCGGGATGGATCCTTCCTGAATCGCCGCGAGAACATTCTGATTTTCGGACAACCGGGCTCGGGGAAGAGTCATGGCTGGCGGCCCTGGCGGAACAGCTGATCCTGCAGGGACGCAGCCTGCTGTTCACGACGTGCAGTCTGCTGGTGCAGCAACTGCTGATTGCGATGCGATCTGCGTCTTCCGAAGATGATCAAACAGCTGTCGAGCTTCGAGGGTCTGATCATCGACGATCTGGGCTACGTCCAGCAGAGTCGCGAGGAGATGGAGGTGCTGTTCACGCTGCTTGCAGAACGGTACGAACGCGGGAGTGTGCTGCTGACGAGCAACCTCGCCTTCAGCAAATGGGACCAGATCTTCAAGGACCCGATGACGACCGCCGCAGCGATCGATCGCCTCGTGCATCACAGCGTGATCATCGAACTCAACGTACCGAGCTTCCGTGGGAATCGGCAAAGAAGAGCAAGACAAAGACCCTCAATAACCAAACTCCCATTTCCATCCGGGAATTCTAATTGTCGCTAAACCGCACTTCTAATTGTCGCCGAACACGCCATCCACCAACTCCGAACCAAAGTTTTCCATTTTTGCTGAAAACAGATTGAAATTGCCAAAAATCCAATCTCCGGTGAATTGTACTCCGAGCCGCTGGCCGCTCTGAATGTGAACCAGAGTTGATCGACTTTCTCATAGTCTGGCTGGGATACTTCTCGCGGCTCAGTGTGCGAACCCAATCCGATGCACCTGCGTGTTCCAGATCTGGCCTTCGGATTCGGTGAAGTCGAAGCCGCCGAAGGTGTAGAAGCTGCCGTGGAAGGTGGCTGGCGGTGCGTTTGACTTTGGCTGGAGGTGACGTGGCGCTGATGAGTGACCACGTATTGCTGCCTGATCGAAGGCGTAAAGGTCATTGGAAGGGTTCTGGTCGAACGGGGATCCACTGCCCTGACCACCGCCTGGAGCGTCGCCTCCGAAAACGTAGAGCTGGCCGCCGTGAGCCGCTGCGCCCGAGTAATTGCGTTCCGGACCGTCAGCCAGTTGAGTCCATCCGCCAGACTCCAGTCCCAGCTCCAGGTTTCCGTCACGATTGGAAAACCGAAGGTTAATAAGTCAAATCCTTCGCCGCCGAAGACCACAAGCTTGCGATCATCCATTACGGCACCCATGGCCATGTGGCGAGCAGCCGGACCACCGCCTTCCGACAACTGCGTCCACGTTTGCTCACTGACATCGAACTTCCACAAATCGTTCTTCATGATGAAGAAAGACAGGAACGGCTGGACACCGGCAAAGACGTACAAGTCTTTGCCGTCACTCACCATCATGGCCCCTAACCGTCCCGAAGGTCCGTCAAGAGACGTTAAATCCGTCCAGGTGTTCGTCGCGGTGTCGTATCGCATGAAGCGATCGGTCGCCGCGATGATTTGAAATCCCGCGTAAACACCACCGCCGAAAACATACACAGACTGATCTGCTCCTGAGCTGTCGCGGCCATCGCGGGAAAGGCACGAGCGGCTCGGTTGAGGACCTCCAGCCTGAATCTGTGTAAAGCGGACAGCGTCAAACGTGGGATCAATGCGGAAGAGCTCATTCTGATAAATCGGTACCTCTGAAAAGTCATCAATGACGCCGCCGAACATCCATCCGCTGCCGTTGCCGCTCTTTGGAGCTGTGGCTGCAAATGATCCTCGCGAAACGGCGACACACTGGCAGGGCAACATCAATCGCAAGCGACTTCCATGAAAGAGCTTCCTGAGCAATGCATGCAGCCGGAGAGCTTATGAGTGCGACGGCAGCAACGCCGAACGCCAGAGCCAAGCGTGCCAGAGATTTGTGATTTCGTGATCGATGTGACATGTGTCGGCCTCTCAATTCAAAGTCATCAATGGTTCGCGATTCAGATTGCACCGCCAGTTCGACTTTTCTCCACTGCCTCCTAACGGCGCGGAATTCAGCAGGGGGCCGCCACAAAAATTCTGAAAATCCGACGAAAGCTGCAAAGCGGGGAGCAGGGGCACTCAGAAGGCTGGGAATTTCCGGGGAGCGGGTGCCGGGGGATTGATTTGCGCCTTCGCCATTTTTTGTCGATCAGCGCCTGACAACAGGAAGCGTTCAGCGGCAGGAGAATGGACGGCTGTGAGCATGAGTTCAGCAGTGCTCAGCGACACCGCGCAGCCGAGCAGGCCGTGGGGTGTGACAGAAAGTCAGCACCGGGGCAATTCCGGGAGGCGGCCTGTGAATGTGAGCTGCCCGATTGCTTTCCGCCGAATTCAGTTTGCGGCAGCGTCTGCTGGATTTGCGGTGATATCAACAGGGGTCGCTTTGCCGGTTTCCAGCAGACGGCGAGCTCCTTCTGCAGAGACGACGACACGTCCGAACCCCGCATATTTTCCATGGTCGTTCGGAGAGAACTTCGGCATGACTCGTGCGACGCTGCTGTGCGACCAGATCACCGTACCGTGTGAGGAACCACCTCGGACAACATGGGCGTCACCATGTGAGTCGCCCGCAGGATCATTTAGAACCGCGTCACCGGCAACTCGGCGGAAGTAGTCCGGCGTATGCCAGTCCCAGCAGTTTTCTTGCGAGCTTCCGTACAGGGCATAGAGCCCAAACGGATTTGGTTTCAGACGCGTGACGCGTTCAGGATACGGCAGAAGCATGGCCTCTCGCCCATCGTAAGGCATTCGCAGAAGCATCTGTTCTCCGGACATACTTCGTCCATCTTCACGCATCCATTTGGCAGCCAGGTCAAGTGTGATCTCTTCAGGAAACCAGGGATCCAATGTTCCGGCTCGGCAGGCGAATTCCCATTCTGCTTCCGTCGGAAGTCGATAACCAGTTGCGGCCCGCTGCCATTCCGTCCGTTGTGATTCGACGTTGTAGACCCGGGGAAGGCCTTCGTGATCGCTGAGTTTGTTACAAAGAATGGCTCGATCCCAGCCGCATCGGCATCCCACTGAATGTCCTTCCGTGAGGAACGGGGAGATCAAGCGTTCATCGGCCAGTATGCCGAATCCTGTGACCTGATCAAATTCTCCGTAACGCACTTCCCACGCTCCCATATAAAACGGCTGCGTGATGCGAACAGTATGTTGGGGGTGTACGTCAGCAAAGAACGTACTTTCCGGCTTGTAATCCAGAGCCTCTGCGAGCTGCTCGTAATCCTGGTCCGAGATGCCGAACTGAAATTCACCCGGTGGAATCAGTCGGAATGGTGCGCCCATCGAATTACGAAATTCGACCGGCAGACCAAGATGATCGGCCCAGGCCTGCTGATGCCGGAGTGCCTCGTGCGAATCGAATGGAGCAATCGCCGGTACCGGAGCGTCCTGCGGCCACTCACGGAATTCGGGTAATTCGCCAACAACGGCCGTCTGGTGCCTTTGACTGGTCACTTGAAGCAGGGCTGTCTCCAGGCAGATGTCCCTTGCCGTCGACAGAAATTCCGGGCGTGGTGGAAACGCCGGCAAAGCCGAACCCGCAGGTTCCATGGTCATGGAAAACAGTCGTTCTTTGTTGCGTTCAACCGAAAGAACTTCTCGCTTGACCTGCGTTCCGCTGGCAGTTGCCGTGACCACATAATCGCCGGGTCGCAGCCGAATATCGTTCCCCTCCCATTTGACCCGTACGTTGTTCCCTTCGATGGACACCTGCACAGAAGGATCGTCGACTTCGATCACCAGCGTCCCTTCGCCCACCGCCAGTCGAATCACCGTGGTGGCCAGATTGGTCCAGCCTGCAGCTTCCGTCATCAGCAGCAGGATAAGCGGAATGCCGCCACAGGCGATCGCCGTCAACAGGCGACGGCGGCGTTCTGGCTGAATCTTCCGAGACGCTGGCGAACTCTGAGTCTGCGGGTTCAGCAGCTCATCCTGAATTTCCAACAGCGTTTCCAGGACTTCCGTGATGTCCGCCGGTCGGTCGGCGGGATCTTTCTGCAGCAGACAATCAATCAGGCGGGACAGCGATTCCGGGACGACTGTGCTCTGAGATGTGACGGGAAGTTGCGTTGTATCGCACACATGTCGAACGGCGGCGATTGGCGTGTCGGCTCGAAACGGAGAGTGTCCGATACACATGGCATACAGAGTTGCTCCGAAGCTGAACAGATCACTGGCCGGACCGACGGTGCTGCCGACGACCTGTTCGGGCGACACGTACATCGGAGTGCCCGCGCAGGCACCGATTTGAGTCAGCGTTTCTTCGGCGCCCATCTGTGCCAGACCAAAGTCAGTGATCTTGACATTTCCCGTCTCTGCCTGAATCAGCACATTCGCGGGTTTGATATCTCTGTGAACGATGCCCAGCCGGTGCGTCGCCTGAAGGCCTCGGGCGACTTCGATGGCAATCCGAATAACTTCAGCAGTTTCCAGCGGGCCATTGTGAATGCGTTCCTGAAGATTTTGACCATCAATGAACTCCATCACCATGTACGGAGCCTGACCGTCCTCAACACGATGAATTCGCACGACCTGAGGCGAATCGATGGTTGCGACGGCTCGGGCTTCGCGAAGGAATCGAGGCCGAGCCGTTTCATCACGGATGGCGGCCGGCGACAGAACTTTGATGGCTACCATCCGGTGAAGCTGGGTGTCCCGAGCTTTCAGCACAACGCCCATGCCACCGCTTCCCAGCACTCCCAGCACCTCGTAGCCGTCCAGCGACTCGGGCAGCCATCCCATGGAAACAGGAACCGTAGCGGGCTCGTCAGCTCGGGTCACGCACGGAGCAAAAGTCGCGGTCGCCGAAAGTGCCTGATCGGAACGGGGAAGAACCGACTCGGCCTCTTTGGTGAGGTCCGGTGCCCCGTTTTCCAGAAAGTCCTCACAGCGCTCGTTCAGTTCCAGCAGTCGCTGCATCCGGTCGCGGAACGATGCATCGCTGCCGCACTTTTCCTGCAGAAATGCCTTCCGGGACGCCGCTGTCGGCAGTTCCATGGCTTCAAGAAAAATCTGACGCTCGTCCATCGCTCAACATTTCATTCCCGCAGGTGTTGTTTCTTAGAGAAAATGGCAACGTGCCACGATCGGCTCAGCTTCCAAACTCCTGACGTCGTCGGGCACAGCTTCGTTCGATTCAACAGGCGCAGCTTTCCTGGGATATCCGCCAGATGTTTTGCGATTATCCGTTAAAAGCTGCAGAAATCGCGGCCGGGCAAACGCTGGAACCGGCCCGTCAGCTGTCTATTTCTGCTCGCAGCCAGACTTTCGCAAACTGCCAGTTCCGCTCAGCGGTGCGGACTGAAATGCTGAGCGATTCGGCGACCTCCGGCATCGTCATCCCGGCAAAGAATCGCAGTTCGACAAGCCGGACCAATTCCGGCCACTGCTGCCGCATTTTTCGAGTTTTTCGTCGATGTGCAGCACCAGTTCATCGTCTTCCACGACGGACATTGACTGCTCATTGAAGGTTATCAGGTGTTTGCCTTCGCCTCGTTTGACGGCATTTTTGCGGCGAGCGGAATCCACCAGAATCCGCCGCATGGCTCGGGCGGCGGAACAGAAAAACTGCGACCGCGACTGTTCGTTCCGGTCGCCCTCAGCCTGAGTCGGCCTCATTCGCAGATAAGCTTCATGTACGAGGGCGGTCGGCGAAAGGGTATGGTTCGACCTTTCGCCCGACATGTAAGACGCCGCCATCGCACGAAGCTGCTGATACACCTGTGAATCGTACGGATTCGCTGACATGTTTGTGTCCAATTGTCACCGAGTCGTCCCTGTCGCAAAAGGAATAACCTGAATTCATTCAGTCGTCAAGGACAAACGACGCAGAACAGGTAGCTCGCGTGACGCCTGATCTTCTCGAATTGATGTCGGGTGATCAGGCGTTCTCCTGAGTTGCTGGATCAACAACCTGAGCCGTGGCAACATGTCTCCGGTTGATGTGATTTGTGTGTTCGGCCTGGCGCATTCCGGGTTTACCTTCCTGGTAGCTTCGAGTGAATTCGCACGCTGGTCACTGACGTTTGGTGAGTTATGCTGCGGTCAGGACGATCTGGTTTGACGTGCATTCTGCAAATTTCCCGGGGGCGTACTGTGCGATTGCTGTTTCTTCTGACGTGGGTCTGGCTGAGTTCGGTGACTTTGGCGGCCGATGTCAGGCCGAATGTAATTTTGTTTATTGCTGATGATGTCAGCTGGAACGACTACGGTTGTTATGGGAATTCGGCGGCTCGAACGCCTCGGATCGATCAGCTGGCGGCAGCCGGTCTGAGATTTGATGCGGCCTTTCTAACGGCCAGCAGTTGCAGTCCCAGTCGGTCCAGCATGATCACCGGCCGCTATCCGCACAACAACGGGCGGGCGGCCGAGCTGCATCAGCCGATTTCCGGACATCTGCCGTGGTTTCCTGAGATTCTGAAAGCATCGGGCTATTACACGGCGCTGTCGGGCAAGCACCACATGACCACGACAGCTCCGAAAACCGGTCCTGAGTCCCGACCGACAGCCTTTGATCATGTGGATGCGGGTCGAGGTCCCGGGAATTCAGGAGGCCATGCGAACTGGGTCAGCGTGACGTCCGATCGTCCCAGGGACAGACCGTTCTTCTTCTGGTTTGCCGCCTATGACGCTCATCGTGACTGGGATGGCGACAGGCAGTGGGATGCCGATCGCTACGGACCGAAGCATCGGCCGGAGGACGTCATTGTTCCTCCGTTTCTGAGCGATGATCATCAGACTCGTGACGACCTTGCATCGTATTACAACGAAGTGACTCGCTTCGACTATTATATCGGTGCGGTTGTTGACGAACTGAAGTCACAGGGCGTACTTGAGAACACTCTGTTGCTTGTGCTGGCCGATAACGGACGCCCGTTTCCTCGAGCCAAAACCCGACTGCACGATTCCGGAATGCGGACCGGACTGGTGGCTCACTGGCCGAACGGAATTGCACCAGGCGGAATCTCCAACAGCCTGGTCAGCACGATTGATCTGGCTCCCACAATCCTGACTCTGGCCGGTTGTGACGTGCCGCAAAGCTGTCAGGGAGTTTCGCTTCAGCCAGTCTTTCGTGAGCCGAGCGCATCGGTTCGCCGGTATGCATTTTCGGAACACAACTGGCACGACTATGAAGCTCACGGACGAGGTGTTCGGGATGGAGATTATCTGCTGGTCCGCAACTTCCGGACTCAGCTTCCCTGGCAGGGCCCCGCGGATTCTGTTCGATCGCCTTCCCATCAGCAGCTGCGAAAACTGCGAGACTCGGGAACGCTCAGCGAAGCTCAGCAGGATGTGTTTCTGGCACCGCGACCGGAAACGGAACTGTATGATGTTCGGCGGGATCCGTTTCAGCTGAAGAACCTTGCAGGGCAGGCTGAGTTTCAGGAACAGCAGCAGAACCTGACGGTCGTTCTGAATCGATGGATGGATGAAACGGGCGACAGTGTGCCGCAGCACATCGCTCCGGATCTGTTTGATCGGGAAACCGGTGATCGCCTGCCGAAGGATTCGTCGCCTTCTGCCGCAGAAGCAGTTGTGCCTGGATCAGACCGCAGGGCTGATCACAATCACCAGCCGGGACCTCGGTGAGTGCTGAAATCCATCCGGAATCCGCCAGACAAAATTGCTGATGGCTGAGATCGTTTGTTTCAGAATTCAGCAAGGCGATGTTTCCAACCAGGCTCGCCGTCACGCTCTGGGGGAGTCAACGATGTCGTACATCACAGAAAATCCGCTGCCGGGAATGGTCCTGCTGTTTGCGATCGGCGTGGTGGCGTTTCTGACCGGGTCAAAACAGGGACGAGCCGTCTGCGGAATGTGTCTTCTGCTGATCATCGGTTTGTTCTTTCTCGAACGTTGGCTGATTTCGCCCGGCGAAGAAGTCGAACTGCAGGTGACCGACATGCTGGAAAACTTCAAACGCAGCGACCTGCCCGCAATCACTCAGCAGATTTCTCAGGACAGTCCCGATCTGGTCGCCATCGCTGAAAAAGGACTCGGTCTTGTGAAGCTGGATTCCGGCTACCACATTCGAAACATCGACGTCACCATCAGTGACTCATCGACGGACAGGGCCACGGCCATGGTGCGAGCCAACGGAACTCTGAATCTGAAGAACAGCAGCATGTCTCAGCACTTCCCCACCTACTGGAAAATGGACTGGCAGAGGCAACAGGACCGCTGGCAGTTGAAGTCTGTTCAGCGACTGAATCCGATCAACGGCGAACCGCTTGACACCTTTGCGGCACAGTAAGTCAAACCCGCTGACCGGAGCCGGGGTCTGATTGTGAAGAAGTGAACCACGAAGCTCACGACGAGCACAAAGGTTTTGAACGTCTGTGGAATGCGGTCCGTCGAGTCAACTCCTGATGACGCGGGAAATTGCTGCATCCGCGGCATTTACCGAATCCGTTGTGACCTTTGCGCCTTCGTGTGAGACGCCCGCCGAGCCCCATTCATTTTCAGTGCAACTCTGTGCATTTCAGAGATGGTTGAATCACGCGGAGGCACGAAAGACACTTCAGAAACAGCGAAAGTCAGAGAACGGTAACTGCTTCAGCCCTTCGTGCTCTTCGCGTCCTTCGTGGTGAATCTCTGAGATCGATCGCTCTGTGTTACTCACTACCTCGCTGGCCACTGACGACTCGGGGCTGACGGTTGAGGTCGTTGTGGATGGCGGGTGTGAAGCCGGACTGTTCCAGCAACGTGGCGACGACGGGGCACTGGGCCGGATCGAGTTCCATCGCAATCCAGCCCTTCGGGCTGAGCAGATCACCTGCCTGCTGAATCAGACGGCGGACGAGATCGAGCCCGTCCGCGCCGGAAACCAGTGCTTCGTGAGGTTCGTGCCGGAGGACATCCGGATCCAGTCCGGCCATTTCGTCTTCCCGAATGTACGGCGGGTTACTGACGATACCGTCCAGCGGTTCGCTGCAGACGTGGCGAATCGGTTCGTAACCATCGCCGGCCAGCAGTTGGACCTGATTTTCCACTTTGTGCTGCTGCACATTTCGTTCGGCAAATGACATGGCGACCGGCGAAATGTCGGAAGCCAGGACAGTCAACCGGGGCCTTTGCCGAGCCAGAGTGATGGCGATGCATCCGGAACCGAAACCGACTTCGGCAATACGGATGGGCTGAGCGTTCGGAATTCGATCGAGACAGACATCAATCAGAGTTTCGGTTTCCGGTCGCGGAACGAGCACTCCCTGACCGACGTGAAAGTTTCGCCCGTAGAATTCCTTCTGCCCGGTAATGTAGGCCAGCGGTTCATGCTGAGCTCGACGTTTGACGAAATCGCGCATGTCTGCACGTTCGGAATCGGTCAGCGGAGTTTCAAGGTCGGTGTAGAGATTGATGCGCTGGCATTTGCGAGCGTGAGCCAGCAGGAGTTCGGCTTCCAGACGGGGAGATTCGAACTGTTTCTGCTGCAGATACCCGGTGGTCCACTGCAGAATTCGGCGCACCGTCCACACGTCGTCGGCGGGAGCAGTCGATTCGGTCATAGCGGAGCCGTCAGCGTTGAAAATCAGGACAGAACGGGCAGCAGATCGGAAGATCCGTGCTGCACTTCGCGGGTCACGATGGCACCAATCAGAGTGGTGCCGGTGCAGTCGTGAATCTCAACATCGGCCGTCGAACCACTCAATCGGGGATTCCCGTCAAACACGACGATGCGGTCGCATTCTGACCGGCCCATCAGCTGAGTCGCCAGAGGATCACCGGGAACAGAAGCGCCCGCTTCGCCTCGGGCTGCTTTCTTTTCGGCAGTCTTGCTGGGACCTTCCACCAGAACCCGCACTCGTCGCCCGATGAATTCCGCGTTGTCTTCTTCACTGATCGAATTCTGCAGGTCCAGCATTTCGTTGTTGCGACGCTTTTTGACGGCTTCGGGAATGTCATCGGGCAGCAGATCGGCGGCTTTGGTACCGGGGCGTTCGCTGTATTTGAAGATAAAGCTGTTCTTGAAGCGGAACTCACGAATCGCATCCATGCTTTTCTGATGAGATTCTTCGGTTTCACCGCTGAAGCCCACAATGAAGTCACTGGAAACACTGCACCCGGGAATGGTCTCCTGAATCCGGTGCATCATTTCCCGATAGTCTTCAACCGTGTAGCCTCGCTTCATCAGTTTCAGCTGTTCGTTGCAGCCGTGCTGCAGTGGAACGTGCAGATACCGAACGGCTTTGGGCAGATCCCGAACGGCCTGCAGCAGATCATCCGACATGTCTTTCGGATAGCTGGTGACAAACCGAATGCGTTCGATGCCGGGGACGTCATTGATGGCATACATCAAATCCGACAGCCGATGCAGGCGTCCGTCTTCTGTGTGTTTGTAGCTGTTGACGGTCTGTCCCAGCATGCACACTTCCTTCACTCCCTGTTCTGCGAGAACACGGACTTCCTGCAGAATCTGTGAAGGCGGCCGGCTTTGTTCGGGTCCGCGAGTTGACGGGACGACGCAGTAAGTGCAGAACTTATCGCAGCCGATCATGATTCGAACGAACGCCTGAAACGGCGTTGGTCTCATTTCCGGATCCCGCAGGGGATCGTAGCTCTGGAAGCTGTCGGAAATTTCGGCCACACTCCCATCGCGACGTCCCAGGCTGACGGCCTTCTGCTGAATTCGTTCGGACGCCGATCGTGTTTCCCGAATCAGTCGCGGGATTTCGGCCAGCTGCCCGGTGCCGACGACGATGTCGACGTGCGGGGCTTTTTGAAAAATCAGGTCCTGATCCTTCTGAGCCATACAGCCCAGGACTCCGATGACCTTCTGCGGAGCCTGCCGTTTGGCATATTTCAGCCGACCCAGAGAACTGTAGATCTTGTGCTCAGCATGTTCCCGGACGCTGCAGGTGTTGAACAGGACCGTGTCGGCGTCTTTGGGGCTGTTGGTGAGTTCGTAGCCTTCTTTGCGGAGCGCAGCGACAACAAGCTCGCTGTCCAGCATGTTCATCTGGCAGCCGACAGTTTCGATGTACAGTTTCCCGTTGTGGGGGACTTCAGAGGTCATGAAACAGATTCACTGGAGCAGTGGACGCGGGCACAGCCCGACGCTGTGAAGAGCTTTTTTTCAGAAAACACGCCGTCTCAACCCGGAACGGGCTGAACAACATCGCCCGGGGGCGACGCGGAGCGGCGCGCCCTGGGTTTGTGGTGATCATAACACGAGAACCCTGAAAGGGTTCAGCAGGAGACAAAAGTTGACGGCAG
This sequence comes from Planctomycetaceae bacterium, assembly GCA_041398865.1. GTDB lineage: Bacteria > Planctomycetota > Planctomycetia > Planctomycetales > Planctomycetaceae > Fuerstiella. Next base: position 38,190 of record JAWKTY010000011.1, on the reverse strand, counting down.
AACCTTGTTGAACCCCTTCAGGGCTCAGGTCAGTCTGTTGCCATTTTCCCGGGGTGATGTGAATCGGAATTCCGGCTTCCATGAAGTCCGCATGTATTCCCCTCACGAAAACTCCTCACGGCGCCGAACAGCGACCGCACTCGACTCAAAGTCTCAGGCGTTACGGCTCGGACACTCGACCCCGTCGTTCCGGAAACATGGCTGCCTTTGGATTGACGGTCTGAGAGTCAGGCTGCAGCAGAGACTGGATGGACCAGACGGCCAGAATGGTTCCGGCGACGGAAAAGATCAGTTCGAAGGCTGGCATCAAAGAACTCCTTTTCAGTTGAAGACAACACAATTCATGGCCCCTGACACGGGAAGATCGTCGACTCGGTCCGTTAGACGCTCACGGTCATGCTGACCACATCACATCGAGACTCGTTCCAGGTATGACCCGGATTCGACATCAATCTTGATCTTATCTCCCTGCCGAATGAAGGCCGGTACCTGAACTTCTGCCCCGCATTCCAGAGTTGCGCCTTTGGTGACGTTGGTCGCCGTGTCGCCCTTGGCTGCGGGTTCTGTATAAGTCACTTCCATGATCACCTGCTGAGGCGGCGTCATGCTGATCAATGCCCCATTAAAGAACAGGAGCTGAACCGGAGAGCCTTCCATCAGAAAACGCATCTGTTCCTGCACAACGGATGCTGCCAGTGCGTACTGTTCGAAGGAATCGTTGTCCAGAAAGTAGTAGCTGTCGCCGTCTCGGTACGAGTAACTGCCGTCGCTGCGATGCACGTTGGCTTCGTCCAGGCTGTCACCGCTTCGGAAGGTGCGATCCAGCATGCCGCCTTTCAGCAGATTGCGCAACCGAGTCTTGTACAATGCCTGACCCTTTCCGGGCTTTACGAAGTTGATTTCCACAATTTCGTAGGGCTCGTCATTGATCAGGATTTTGCCGCCTTTCTTGTGCTTCTCAATAGGGAGCGCCATTGGTCGCCGTCTTTGCTTTGTGTTATTGTGTCTGAGGAATTCGAAGTTCAGCCGCGCGGTGACTGTGAAGATCGTCGCGGCGTTTCTATCCCTGATGCCAACCTGTCAGCTCGGTCATTCAGCCGTTGAGGCAATCCGGGAAGGGCGGGAATTTACCACAATTCGCAGTCCGAGTGAATGCTGATGTCCCCGGTTCCCACTGCAAATTCGCTGAGAACTGACGGAGAAGGCTCGGTTTCTGCCGTCGACGACGGGCGCTCAGAAACCTGGCAGCGACAGCTGGCCGGGGCGGTTCGGAGCTGGCGCGAGCTGCTCAGAATCCTGCAGATCCAGGAACGCGACCTTCCGCCGATTGCACAATCGCACACAACGGAGGCCTTTCCCGTCCTGGTGCCGCACAGTTTTCTGCAGCGGATGGAAACCGGAAATCCTCGAGACCCGCTACTGCTGCAGGTGCTGCCCGTGAACGCCGAAGATCAGGCCGTCGCAGGGTTTACGAGTGATCCGGTTAGCGACGAAGCGGCTCGAAAAGCCCCCGGACTTCTGCAGAAATATCACGGACGAGCTCTGCTGATCACCACCGGAACGTGTGCCGTTCACTGCCGGTATTGCTTTCGCAGAGAATACCCCTACCACGAGGAACCTCGGCGTCCCGACGACTGGCAGCCGGCGATCGACTGCGTGGCAGGTGATGATTCGATCAGCGAAGTCATTCTCAGCGGCGGCGATCCGCTGATGCTTTCCGATCGACGGCTGGAAGATCTGCTGCGACGGCTGGATGCCATTCCTCATCTGACGAGAATCCGAATCCACAGCCGTCTGCCCATCGTCCTTCCGGCTCGGATCACGTCATCGTTGCTGGCCCTGCTGACGGGACTCAGATGTCAGGTCATCATGGTCGTGCACGCCAATCATGGCCACGAAATTCAGAAAGACTGCGTCGAGGCGCTGACTGCCCTGGTTCGCAGCGGCCTGCCTGTTCTGAATCAGGCAGTGTTGCTGAAGGACGTCAACGATGATCCGCAGGTTCTGGAAACTCTGTGTCTGAAGCTGGTTGGTCTGGGGGTGATTCCGTACTACCTGCACCAGCTGGACCGAGTTCAGGGAGCTTCACACTTCGAAGTCAGTGAAGCTCGGGGACGCCAGCTGATCCGAATGCTCGCCGACCGACTTCCCGGATACGCCGTGCCGCGATATGTGAGGGAAGTTCCCGGCCGTGCCGGCAAGACCAGGATTGCGGAATAGTCCGTGATTGATGGTTTGACTGCTTCCGCGTTCCGGGTGAATGGAGGAAGTGGGGGATAAGGGAATTCGAATTCTCTATTCCCACTTCTCCCCAATGGCCGGATTACGCGTGTTGATGCGCTTTCAGCGATTACGGCATGATTGGCCGGACATTCACGGCGGGTGGCGAAATCTGCCGGTGTTTGCTCAATATGGGGGCACCCACAGTCGATAACCCCACCAGAGTCTTTTTGTTTCATGACGCATCTTACGAGACGTCGCCCCAACGATTGCAGGTTCTTCATGTCTGAAACCAAGACCAGATCCCGTGGCGCTTCCCGAGTCCAGACTCCGCTTGAAACGTATCTGCGCGAAATCAACGAAACTCCTCTGCTGACGGCTGATGACGAAAAGAATCTGTCTCGCGCCATCAGCGCCGGTGATGCAGCCGCTCGAGATCGAATGGTGCGAGCCAACCTGCGACTGGTTGTGAACATTGCCCGCGGTTATTCCGGAAAGGGACTGCCGCTGCAGGATCTGATCGAAGAAGGAAATCTGGGGCTGCTGCGAGCGGTCGAAGGTTTCGATCCGGACATGAACACTCGTTTCAGCACCTACGCGAGTTACTGGATCAAACAGTCCATCAAACGAGCTCTGGTGAACACCGCCAAGACGATTCGCGTTCCGGCGTACATGGTCGAACTTTTGTCGAAGTGGCGGCGAGCGTCCACCAAGCTGACCGAAGAACTGAAGCGAACTCCGACTCCGGAAGACATTGCCGCTGAACTGGGCATTCCCCGAAAGAAGCTGAGAATCGTCAAGAAGGCCATCGCACTTTACAACGCGGCACCTCAGTCAGAACAGGAAGAAGCCGGTCTGACTCTGGGAGAAATCATCCCGGATGATCGCACGTCCGGACCGGAAGACGAGCTGATCAATCATGACAACCTGAAGCATGTCTTCCGACTGCTGGATGAAATGGATCCTCGCGAATCCATGATTCTGAGAATGCGGTTCGGTCTGGACGACAGCGAGCCTCGGACCCTGAAGGAAATCGGCGAATCCATGGGCCTGACTCGTGAACGAGTCCGACAGATCGAAGGCGAAGCTCTGAGAAAGATGTACCGCAGCCTTAACGGCGAATCGTTCTGAGGGAAAGCTGAGGGCAGGAGACGGGAGTCTTCTTGTCTCTGGACTCTCGGCTCCGGACTCTCCCGCCTATTTATCTCTGGACTCTCGGCTTTGGACTCTCGACTTCCAATCTGCAGATCTGTTCGACCTGTCCCGCGAACATCCGCACATTGTTCATCTGCCGATCCAGGTCGCCGAGTGACACGGGGGAATCGTGGACGGCCTGCATACGAGCGGCCAGTTGTCGATATTCGGTCGATGCGAGCGGTGGGACTGTCAGGTCCAGAGCGTTCCCCCGATCCATCCTCAGACAGTCAATCAGTTCCCGCAGAAACCGGTAGGCCTGGGCTGTCTGTTGAAACTGTTCCGCCGTCAGCAGTGCCGCGTCGTGAGCCGCCTGGAGAGCCTTCAGGGTGTTTTGCGTTCTGAGCTCCGGAATGCGGTGGCCGAACGTCAGCTGAAGCGCCTGGACGGCGTATTCACAATCGACCAGCCCCCCGTCGCTCAGCTTGGCATTGATGGTGCCTCCGTGGACGAGCTGTCGGATCTGCTTTTCTCGCATGGCACGCATGGCGACGAAATCGAAGTGGCTCGAAGAATACAGCAGTTCACTCAACCGGCGTTCGACATCAGTCCCGAACGCCGGGTCGCCGCCCACGCTGCGAGCTTTCACCAGCGACTGTCGCTCGTACGGCCACGCATCTCCGGTCGGACCGAAATACGCCTGAAGTCGATGCAGGGAAATTGCCGCAGAACCAGCCTGGCCGTAAGGGCGCATTCTGAGATCAACGTCGAAAATTCCCTTCTGCCGAGCATTGATCAGGACAGGAAGCTGATTGACCAGTCGTTCGAAGAAGACGGCACACGACATTCCTCCCGAATCTTCCGTCGTTCCATCGTCTTCGTAGACCAGCAGCAGTTCCAGGTCTGAAGCGACGCCCATCTCGCGTCCGCCGAATTTTCCCAGCGCCACCAGAGCCCAGCGACAGACGTAGCCGCCGGAAGTCATTGGAACTCCGGACTGCTGGATCAGACTGGTGTAGGCCAGATGACTGGCGGTGGTCACAACGACTTCCGCCAACCCGGTTATCTCGTCCGAAAACGAACCGAACTCACCACAATAGCCCAGCAGATGTCTGAGATCTGACCGCAGCAGACGCCGATCTTTGAACTCGTTCAGAATGCGTTCAGCCCGGTCAATGTCTCTGGCCGCTCCACCGGATCTCAGCAGCTGAAACAGGTCTTCGCGAAGTTCCGCATCCGGAATCCGGCGCTGCAGGTCCGGCAGGTGACTCAGCAGATTCAGAAACTCGGACGACTGCCCCTGCAGAATGCTCTCCCACAAATGCCGACTGCAGCCGGTGACCCGATGAATGACATCTCTCGTCACCGGCTCATCCAGAACTGCCGACAGCGCCTGACGAAGCTCAGGGTCAAGCTGTTTCTTCAGGATGATCAAAGCCGACGAATCACCGGACTCAGATTCGACGGACGCTGATTCTCCGGCACGTCCGTCCGGTTTCGGCGGTGATGCTTCTGAATCCAGATCCACCGGAAAGAGGTAACGTTCAAAAATTGAGCGGACCGAACGGCGATGTTCTTCAAACCGCGCCAGCAGAGCAGCTTCACCGGGATAATCGAGACGTCGAGCCAGCCAGCGTCGCTGATCCGGATCGGCCGGCAGTTCGTGAGTCTGCTGATTGTGCAGCAGCTGCAGAGCATGCTCGACCGTTCGGAGAAAGATATAACCTTCCCGCAGCTGTCGATATTCCATGGCATTCAACATGCCGAATTCCGCCAGCCGGACCAGAGCGTCCAGAGTGTTCGCGCTGGCAACCCGAGGTTCTGTTTTCCCGTGAGTCAGCTGGAGGGCCTGAACCAGAAACTCGATGTCCCGAATCGAACCTGCTCCCAGTTTGACTTCGGAATGCAGTTTTCCTGCCTGCCGCAATCGCTGTTCAATCTGGCTCTTCATCCGTCGAACTCGGTCGAACACTTCCTCCTGACCGGCCGTGAACAGAACCGACGGCAGGCGATTCAGGAACTCTGTTCCCGGCGAATGATCTCCGCCGATGACCCGAGCCTTCAGCAGAGCCTGACGTTCCCACAATTCGGCGTGGCAGTTCAGATAGTCAGCGTATGCATCCACTGTCGTCACCAGCAGCCCGGCGTCGCCCCATGGTCGCAGCCGCATGTCGACTCGGTACAGAAAACCGGACGAATGGTTCTCGCACAGCGCATCGATCAGCTGTCGAGCAATCCGCTGTTCATGCTGGCTGACGTCGCGACCGACAAGGACCAGGTCGATGTCGGAACTGTAGTTCAGTTCTTCGCCACCATGCTTTCCAAGAGCCAGAATGCTGAACCCGGGGATCTCGCATCCTGCGTCATGACACACCAGCGACAGACAGACCTGCACCATGGCATCAGCCAGCAGTGACAGCTGCAGAGTCACCACCTTCAGATCCAGCAAGCCAAACGCATCGCACATTCCAATCCGCAGAATCTCACGCCGTTGAAAGCGTCTGAGGATTCCCAGCTGTTCCACCAGCTTCGTACTTTCGGAAACCACCATCATGGCTTCGTCGACGAACTGTTCGCGGGCCTTGGTTTCGGCAGTGCGGCGAACTGTTGTCAGATCTTCCAGGACGTCTGGCTGGCTGAGCACTGTCTGAGTCAGAAACGGGCTGCCGCAGGCCAGACGGGACAGGATTTCCATCGATCTGGGTGTGTGCTCAAACACCGCAAATGCATCGGCCGCACTGCGGTGCCGGGCGATGAAGCGGTCCACGGCCGTGATGACGGCGTCAATTCGCGGAGCCTCTTCCAGAACTCGAATCAGAATTCGGAACCATTCCGGATCCCCCGCTTCGGAAACCGGCGCGCCGCCCGATTTGATGCTTTCCAGAAATGTCTGCCGGATTCTCATCAGGATTTCGACGGCATCTTCCGGATAACGAACTCCCACGGCGGCCAGTCGAGCCGTATTCTGGTCAATTTCCGCGACCGTGAGCTTGTCAAACGAAGGAAACATCGTAAAACCAAAAGCAGCAACCCGATGCCGCCTTTCGGCATTCAGGAAACGTTCCGAGGCAGTTCCTCGACCAATTCGTATCACCAGAAATTCACAGCAGCATTAGAGCATTCGTCATGACGGAACCCAGTCGCCAGACTCTGGAAACTTTCGAAAACCCGTTTCCGGATCGGAATTACATTATTGAGACGATTGCTCCGGAATTCACGTCGCTGTGCCCCAAGACCGGGCACCCGGACTTCGGAACTCTGACCATCGTCTACATCGCCGACAAGCTGTGTTTCGAACTGAAGTCTCTGAAACTCTATCTGCAGGAATACCGTAATCACGGAGCCTTTTACGAACGGGTCACCAACCTGATTCTGGATGACCTGGTCGCCGTTGTGCAGCCGCGCTGGATGAAGATCGAAGCCGCCTTCACCCCCCGAGGCGGCATCCGAACAACCGTCACCGTCGAGCACGGCCGAAAACCATAACGCTCAAGAGGCCGACACATTTTGTCTGCAGTCCGGAACTCAGTGGCCAGCAACGGCGGTGACTCACAGGACAACCGGCTGGCTTCAGCCGGAATTCTTTGCTGGAGAAGGAATGCGTCAGTTCCCGGCTTCCCGGAACAGCTCAGTGACGGCCGGCTTGGTGACTTTGCCCATGGCGTTTCGCGGCAGATCATCGACGGTTCGCAGAGCTCGGGGGATTCTGTAGGGCGAAATTCGGTCTTTGCACCAGGTTCGCAGTTCTTCCAGTGTGAGAGCGTTTCCGGGTTTCAGCACGATGGCTGCGGAGACGGCTTCTCCCCAGGTGTCGTCGGGCATTCCGACAACAGCACAGGCCGCGATGGACGGGTGGTCCAGCAGTGATGCTTCGATTTCCAGAGCTGACAGTTTGTATCCTCCGCTCTTGATGATATCGACACTGCTGCGCCCCATGATGCGGTAGTAGCCGTCTTCCAGTACCGCGATGTCGCCCGTGCAGAACCATCCGTCCTGAAACGATGCCGCTGTGGCTTCGGGGCGGTTCCAGTATTCGCGGAAGACAGTTTCGCCTCGAACCTGGATTTCTCCGGGAACGTTTTCGTCCGTCACGACATCGCGGGATTCGCTTATCAGCCGAACTTCAACACCAGGCAGTGGCTGCCCGACTGTGCCGGGGCGTCTCTGACCGTCCAGCGGATTTGCCAGCGCCATTCCGATTTCGGTCATCCCGTACCGTTCCAGCAGATGCTGCCTGGTCAGCTGAGTCCAGGATTCATGAACACTGGCCGGCAGCGCGGCAGAACCGGAGACCATCAGTCTGAGTCTGCCGATCGCTGCGACGGTCTCCTGTCGCTCGGATGCCGGCATCGCTTCCAAAAGCTCAATCAGTCGCACATAAATGGTGGGGACGGCCATGAACAGTGTGTAGGCGTCAGTTCGGATTCGCTGCAGAATGCTGTCCGCATCGAATCGGCTGAACGTTTCAATCGTCGCACCCGTCCACAGTGCACAGGACATGATGTTGATGATGCCGTGAATATGATGCAAAGGCAGAAACAGAGGAATGCGGTCATCCGGCTGCCACTGCCATGCGGTGACAAGAGATTCGATCTGGGCCTGGATGCAGCGGTGTGTCGTGACGACTCCTTTGGGTTTGCTGGTCGTTCCGCTGGTGTACAGCATCAGAGCCGCTCGATCCGCTGTGACATTCGGCAGGCTGACCTGAAGCTCGCCGACGTCCTCAAGCACCAGCAAGCGAATCTTCAGGCGGTCACACAGTTCCTGCAGTCGACCCGCTGTTGTTTGGTCGGTAACCACAACGGACGACTGAGAATCCGTCAGAGTGTATTCCAGTTCCCGGTCGGTGGCGGAAGCGCTCAGCGGCACGGCAACTCCTCCGGCTCGCCAAACCCCCCACTGAGTGGAAACATAATCGGCACCGGCCGGAACCAGATAGGCGATGCGAGCTTCCTGAAGATCTGAAGTCCCGTCCAGCAGCGCTGACGCGACGGCCGCCGATCTCTGAACCAGCTGTGAATAGGTTGTCGAGACATCAGCCGTCACCACAGCGATGCGATCGGCGTGACGAATAGCTTGATCGACGATGGAAGGAACAGTCATAGAGTCACTCTGTAGGTCAGGGCTCCTGCCTGACAGGCATTTCAGAAACAGTGGAATTCACCACGAAGAGCACGAAGGAAAAATGACACGTCCCGCTGATCGCCACCGACATTGCGTCGGTGGAATCACGACTGCTCGGCTGGAATGGCCGCGTTTTTCTGACTCCCCGTTGTTTTCTTTGGCACGAGCCTGATTTGCGGCATTCCTTGAATTCAGCGTTAATTATTCCACCAGAAGACGAATGAAAAAATAAATGACGGACGGGCCCAGCAGGCAGCCCAGTCCGGTGTAAAACGTGGCCGTCATAGCGCCATAGGGGACCAGTCGTTCGTCAGTCGCAGCCAGACCTCCGGCAACGCCGCTGGTGGTTCCCATCAAACCGCCGAAGATGAGTGCCGAACGAGGGTTATTCAGACCGATCCAGCGCGCGACGAACGGTGTCAGCGTCATCACAAGAATGGATTTCACCAGGCCCGCGGCGATACTCAGAGCGATCACCTCCGGGACGGCTTTCAGAGCCGTTCCAGTGACGGGTCCGACGATGTAGGTGGCGGCACCGGCACCGATCGTGGTCAGGCTGATCGCGTCTCGATAACCGAACGAGTACGCCACCAGAGCCCCGACGGCAAACGACACCAGGACGCCGGTCAGCAGCGAAACGATTCCGCTCAGGCCGGTCTTCAGGAATTCATCCAGTCGAACTCCGAAGGCCGTGGCGACAATCGCCAGATCACGCAGCATGGCTCCGCCCATCATCCCGATCCCGGCCAGACAGGGAATGTCAGCGATGCCTTTCTTTCCGCCGGTCGTGATGCCTCCCAGATACGCCAGCAGCAATCCGGCCAGAATGGCGATGGCGGATCCATGGACCCGGCCGCGAGTCATTCGGGCGGAGAGCTGGTACGACACCCAGACCACGCATCCGATCACAGCAAGCGCCGTCACCAGAGCATTCGCTTCGAGAACCGATTTCAGAAGATGCCACAGACCCGTCACTGCGTTTCACCTTCTTTGATCACCGAATCGGAATCCTGTGACCCGCCGCCGATCCGACTGATCACCGGCACCAGAGCGAAGCTGGCCACGACCGCCATTGTTCCGGCGACAATCGCCATCGGACCGCCGCTGACAGCCGTGCGAACATTCTGGCTGGCCGCCATCGCAACGACGATCGGGATATAGATTGAACTCCAGAACAGCACGCCGGATTGGGTCGGGGGCCGCATCCACCCTTTCGACTGCAGTCGACCGGAAATCACGATCAGCAGCAGCATGGCAATTCCCACGCCGCCCACATCGGCATCGATGCCGACCCAGCTGCCGATCAGCTTTCCGGCCGTCAACCCGCAGAGCAGACAGCAGGCCAGCAGAGCCGTCCCGTAAATCGCCATTTCAACGTTTCTCCTGAAATTCCGGTTTCAGTCAGCAGACGAGAATCCTCCGACATCAGGCTTCTTCGGCAGCCGCGCGGGAAATGAGTGTCGGCAACTGAGCTGTCAGCTGGCCTCGGCTGAGCACCGTGCCGAAGCCCGCGTCTCGGGCAGCCTGAAGTTTGGCAGCGTGAACATGCGGTCCATACGCGACGGCTTTTGACAGCACACGACTGTCCAGTTTTCCTGCGATGTCGCTCAACTGCAGCCCGGGACATCCCAGGTCCACCAGCAGCGCCGCATCAGGAACTTCGGCCATGAACTGCAGAACAGCTTCAATGCTGTCGGTCGACCGGAAGCCGATCCCGGCGGAGGCCGCAAGGCTGCTGACAGAACTGGTCAGCATCAGGTCACTGGCCAGCAGGATGACGCCTCGGGACGTTTCAGACATATGAACTTCAGGACTGTGGGAATTGTATTTCTGAGAATGACTCAGATAATACCACAGCTATCATGTCATTGGTCTTCATTCGCGGGCGGAATCTGAGATGTCTGAACAGGTCAATCCAACCCCACCTGAATATGCCGGGGTGACAGCTTACCTTGTGATTCGAGGAGCGGCGGCGGCCATTGATTTCTACCGCAAAGTGTTTGGTGCGGAGGAGTTGCTGCGTCTGGCGGCTCCGGACGGTTCAATCGGGCATGCCGAACTGCAGATTGCCGGTGGACGAGTAATGCTGGCAGACGAAGTCACTGATCTGAAGATCTGTTCGCCCACCACGATCGGCGACACCGGCACCGGGCTGTTGATTTACGTGGCCGACGCCGATGCCGTTTATCAGGCAGCCATCGACGCCGGTGCCACAGCCTTCAAGCCCATCTGCGACCAGTTCTACGGCGAACGCAGCGGCACCATCGACGACCCCTTCGGCCACCGCTGGACCATTTCGCAGCGCATCGAAACCATCGACAACGCGGAAATCAAACGCCGCTTCGATGAGTTCTACGGCGACGACTGATCGTCCTGGAAATGAAAGTCGTTGTGTCGATTTCGTGACATTCGTCGTGAAACCAATCGATGATGGGTACCACAGCAACTGCGTGTCTCGATACAACGTGTGCCTGTCTGATTTGACTGTTTTGTGCGTCGTCACTCTGCAATCGGCGATCAACTCTACTTACCGGAATCCCGTGAAGCTTGGTCTTCGCAAACGAACGGGGGATTGGAAGTAGTCGAATGCACACTTTCGTGCAGCCCGCACGCTTGATACGGGTCTGCCCAAGCCGGTTCGCCCTCCCGCCGCCTGGTTTCATTGTTCAGGACTTCAAACCAAACATTGCTGAACAGGGCACAGGCAAGGCCAGTGGCGCACATCCCACTGATTCAAAACACCGATCTCCTCAACACAACAGAAGCCCCCAGTGCTACTCCGGAGATCCGGCCGGAAAGTCGAAATGGAACAACGAGTGCCGGGAATCACAATACGGTTCGTTTTTCCCTGTTGGCCCCCGTTTCCTCTGGTGGTGTCACAAGATTTGAACCATGCACAATTGAGGTTGCTGCGAGACTCACGCAAAGCCGCAAAGTCCGCGAATTGTCCGTCCGCGAGCATCTTCCCGCAATCTTCCCGCTCCTCGTGTCCTTCGTGGTTGAAAATTCCGGAACGATCAAACGGAAGCTGCCACCGTGCAGCGGATCTCCTCCGTCCACTGTCTATAATCCGAAACAGCCGTTTGACCTCAGGAACCGAGTCGCGGCAACAGAAGGGATCGATTGATGAACGTGACGCGGGTTTTGACTTTGATGCTGGCGGTCTGTGCGGGGTGTGGACGCCATGATAGCAACACCGTGAAGGGTCCTTCGGATGCTCTGCCATCTGTCGAACTGGCGCTGAACTGGTATGCCGAGGCGGAACATGGCGGCTATGTGCAGGCTGCCGAACAGGGGGGCTTTCGTCGTCACGGTCTGGACGTGAAGATCCGACAGGGAGGTCCGGGGGCAGCGAGTCTGGTGATTCAGGAGCTGGCGGCCGAGCGAATTCAGTTTGCTGTTTCCAGTGCGGATCTGGTGATTCTGGCTCGGGCACAGAAGGTCCCGCTGGTCGCCGTGGCAGCTCCTTTGCAGCAGTCACCTCGGTGCATTCTGGTTCATCAATCTTCCGGCATTCAGTCGCTGGAACAGCTTCAGAACGTGACACTGGCCATCAGCGATTCCCGCCCGTTTGCTCTGTGGATGAAACACAAACTGCCGCTCACGGGAGTCACCATGGTGCCCTACAGCGGCGACATTGGCGAGTTCGTTCGGCAGCCCGGGTTTGCTCAGCAGGGCTTTGTCTTCAGCGAACCGTTTGTGGCTCGGGAGGCCGGAGCCGACCCTAAAGTTCTGATGCTGTCAGACATCGGATTCAATCCCTACAACAGCCTGCTTGTGACCACGGAAAAGATGATACGGCAGCAGCCCGACATCGTTCGTGGAATGGTGGAAGCCAGCATTGAGGGCTGGGCAGGATATCTGCAGGATCCCGCTGCAACCAATGCGGCCATTCACCGCGACAATTCAGAAATGAGCCCCGCGGCGCTGCAGTACGGAGCGAAATCCATGCGGCCGCTGTGCCAGCCCGAAGACGGCGTCCCTCTGTGCGGCATGACCCCGGAACGCTGGCAGACACTGATTGATCAGATTGTGGAAATCGGCGAAATCGCAGAAGGCAGTGTTCAGGCCCGGGAATGCTTTGACCTGAGCTTCCTGCCGCACCGATCGGAGGCCACGCAATCTGATAGAGAGACGGATTCATCAGAGGTTGATCGGGAACCGACGCCGTGAGCTCGCAGGCGAATTACGAATAACGGACACACTGCCCGCAGCTTTTCAGGGGACCTTCGGTGGCGGCGGGCAGGCTGCTGCGTCAGGCTCATTTCGCCAGGCAATATCGACTGCACACGCGAGAATCGTGGCCGGAAAAAAGACTGCAGCCGCATCAGTCATTCTGCTCAGTGGTGGACAAACGAGAATTGTCAGACCGATCAGGGCGCCCCAGTAGATCACGCAGACCGTAGCCAGAGGAATAAGGTTCGGCGATGGCCAGCGTCCTCGAATCAGGATTGCGCCTGTCAGCAGGATAATCGCAGTCAGCCCCATCGGTGATTCGGCAAGGTCATCCAGAGTTCGCCGGACTGCCTGGCGAAATGCCTTGGCCAGCCACACCAGGTAGTCCCTGTATGAGTTGCGCAGAATTTCACTGCCCATGGCACGCAGTGTTGAATTCACCCGAGTCGGATCGTCTCCCAGGACCTCGACTGCCGCAGGAGCGTACCACTGCCAGATTGCAGTGTCGTAATTTGCTTCCAGTCGAGTGTAGTTCATCATCGGAAGGTCCCCGAAATTCGCGGGAAATTCCAGTTTTCGGCGGGCCGCGTTCCGCTGAACAGCAGCAGCATCTTCAGATGAGAGATTCACGTCGTCTGCCAGTGGAAACTGACCCACAAGACCGATCAGGTTGTACCCCCCAAAAGAAACAATTCCGAACTTACCAAGCGTGGCAAACCGGAGCCCGCAGAAGAGCAGAACGGGCAAACACAGAAACAGCAACAGCCTGCTGCTCTGAAGCAGACTCTGAAGAATCAGCTTTGGTCTTGAACCACCGGGAGTATCAGCCTGCCGGTAACCCCGAACCGTCAGGAAGAAATCAATGGCGACCGCAGCCGGAATCACTGCCAGCATCGCGGGCCGGACACACCAGGCAATGCCCGCGAAAAGAACAACAGCGCTACCCGTCCATCCATTGCGATGCTTTATCAACCGCACGGTCCAGGCCACCGTCATCAGCCCCATGGATGCGGCGACTGTGTCGGTTGCGATCGTGTAAGCATGCAGCCAATAGATGTTGCTTCCGAGGAGTCCGATGACAACGGCCAGCCGAATTCGATTCTGATCACTGACACATTCTGCAAACCAAATGGCGGCAGCAGCAAAGATCACTGCATGTCCCCAGCCAACCCACTGGTCGCTTCCAAAGACAGCGTTCGTGATCGCCAGATAAAGCGGGTACCCAAACGTCCGCTTTTGAGCAAGAAGTTCAGGAAAGCTCCAGGCAAAATCCGTGTAGCCCGGCGAGTCCGGTACCACGGTCGGGACGGTCACGCCAAGCTTCGATGAGAGAATAAGAAAAACAGTAATCAGAAACGCGTAGGCGACAAGCCTCGGAGCGGGGACGCGAAACCGGAAAGTGGCAGTCATCAGGGGGCTTTCAGTAATCCCCGACGCGTGATCCGCCATTGATGTGGAGGCCGGGCAGTCGTCTGCCGCATCAATGCAATTGTCATTAACAGCGCATCATTCAGTGCGGCTGTCTGTCAATGGACATCCCAAACCAACCGCGGCCGGAGCCTTGGAATCTGCAAGCCACATGATAACAGCAGGATTCTGACCGAAAAGAGTGCGCCCATTGGCGCGAGTGTTAAACCCGTTCAGACCGCGCCGCGCGGTGAGCTCGACGGAATCAGTGGTTGAACAGGAATTCTTTGGTGTTGATCAGAGCCCACAGGATGTCTTCGTAGGCGACCTTGGGGTTTTCCTTGTGGCGGTCGATGTAGCTGGTGGCGACCTGCAGTTCGTTTTCCGTTGGATTGCGGCTGAAGACGATCTGATACAGTTCGGTCATCCGTTCTGCATGAGTCCGTTCTGTTTCCTGAGCCAGCCGGTCGGCTCGAGCTCCGCCTCGGGAAATCTTGTCCTGCACTTCCTTGCTGTTCAGCAGATGGAGGCTTTGAGCAAGATTGGCGTCCTGGCTGCGTTCACATTCGCAGGCAGTGTCGCCCTGAGGCATGCCGAATACCTTCAGGAAGTACGGTCCGTTGGAAGAGTCCGCCAGCTGCAGAGCTCTGGTTCCGGCCGGCATGCCACCAAAGTTTTCGGACGTCATCGTCACGGTGTGGAATGCATCGTACAGAGCTTCAGCACTCAGGCGGCGAGGATAGTAGCGGCTGAAGTTCTGCTTGTCGTTGGCGTTGTATTCGTTCGGCAGTGAGCTCAGCTGGTAAGTCTTCGAACGGCAGATCGTTCGCACCAGGTCTTTCAGATCAAATCCGGATTCGATGAACCGCTGTGACAGTCCGTTCAGCAGTTCCGGATTCGATGGCGGGTTGGTTTCCCGCATGTCGTCTTCCGGTTCAACGATGCCTCGGTTAAAGAAATGCTTCCAGTAGCGATTCACCAGAGACTTCGCGAAGAACGGATTGGCCGGATTGGACATCCAGTCGGCCAGGTTGATTCGAGGATCGACATCGGCAGCAATGTCCAGAGCATCCGACCCCAGGCCGGCGGGTTTCAAAGCTGCTCCGCTGCGTGGATTCTTCGCCGTAGCGACGCCTTCGTTGTGGAAGATCTGTCGGTCCCGGAAAGCTCCTTCAACACCGGGAATGTTCTTTCGTCCGACTCGGTTATAGAACGCAGCCAGACTGTAGTAGTCGTTCTGGCTCCATTTTTCAAAGGGATGATGATGGCAGCGAGCACACTGGATCCGAATTCCCAGGAACAGCTGAGCTGTGTCTTCCACCTGTTCTTCCACCTGGTCCACTTCGCGATACCAGGTGACCGCCGGGTTCATCAGCGGCTCGCCCGACGCCGTGATCAGTTCGCGAACGAATCGGTCGTAAGGTTTGTTTTCGTACAGACTGTTCCAGATCCACTGGTGAAACAGCTGAGTTCCAGCGGTGTCCTGTCCATTGGTCTTTTTGTTTCGCAGGATGAAGTTCCACTTGTTGGCAAAGTGGTCTGCGTATTCGGTGCTGTCCAGCAGTCGGTCAATCAGCTGATTGCGTTTGTCGGGATCGGTGCTGGCCAGGAATTCGCGAACCTTCTGTTCAGAAGGAATCGTCCCCGTGATATCCAGCGACACTCGTCGCAGAAAGGTGGCGTCATCACTGATTTCAGATGCCGGAATGCCCAATACCCGAAGTTTTCCGAAAACCGCGTCGTCCACCATATTGGCAGCCTGCGGCAGCTTTGACGTGTCGGCTCCCAGAGGAATGGTGGCTCGGAATGTTGCAACCTGACCCTGATAGCGAGCCATGATGGCGACTTCACCTGACAGTTCCAGAGTACCGACCAGCCCCGTCGCGCTGCATTCGGCCATTTCGGTATCGTTGGCCTCGAACAGCGCCATCCGAGTCACATCTTCGGTGGTGCCATCGCTGTAAGTGGCAATGACGGCAATCTGTTGTTCAGACTTCTGCGACATGATGCGGGATTCCGGCAGGCACCGGATCGCAACCACGGACGCAGCGTCAGCAGCGCCTTCGGGCATGCCCTGCTGAATCCAGCTGACAAGCATGCGATATTCATAGCTGTCCGCCTGCATGCGGCTGCCACCACCGTGCGGAACCTGACCGATGGCTTTTGTCAGCAGCAGGCTGTCGCCGGGCGATCCCGGAAAGATGCGACGGCCTCGGGATTCCTTTCGCAGGAACTCGAAGTCGTCTTCCGGATAAAAGCCCAGCAGAGACAGTTTGAAACCGTTCTGGCCTCCGGACTTGCCGTGACATCCGCCGCCGTTGCAGCCCAGCTTGGTAAACACGGGGACAACCTGATTGCGGAAGTTGATCGGCAGAGGATTCGCAAAGCCGCTGACGGCCACTTTGATTTCCGCAGATGCGCCGTCCAGAGTAGCTTTGATGACGGCATCACCATCGGCCAGCGGAGTCACCAGACCGGTGCCATCGATCTGCAGAATTCCGTCCGGATGAACGGCGTACTGAACCTTTCGAGTCACATCAACATCGCCGCCCGGAGACGTGAATGTCGTGAAGAGCTGCTGTCGTGTATCCCGACTGCGAATCTGAACGACGCCGCTTTCATCGACCGGCCCAATGGACAGACGAACGTCCTGCCCGAACAGCGACGCATCAAAACAGACAGTGCAGATCAACAGCGCACAGGGTGTCAGCATCTTCATGAAGGGCCTCCAGGAGGGCGGGCGGCATCGTGCCGGATGGTGTTGAGGAAGGTACAGGCAGGCAGCCTCGCCGGAGAAGAACGCCGACGAAACAGGAAGGTTTCGACCGCGAACCGACTCAGAAACACGGTCGCAGCCTGACAAAAGCTTATTTTGTGCACCACAGGAGTCAAGACACGGCCGTCCACAACCCGTCAGCCGCGGGAAACTCGTGGTCTCTTTGAGACTGTTGGACGGCCGATTCGTACGCCAGGGGCGACATGAGCCGTTTTTTCCAGAATCCCGCCTACACTCGCAAAATTGCCTGACCCTCATGTTCCATGCGGCAGATCCAGCCGGTCCATCCCTTCGTCCCCATCCGACAGCGGCGGTTTTTTGCCGATGCCCCGGGAACTCATCTCCGCGCCGCACTGCCTTCAGGGGTAAGCTTTCGGACAGCTGGCCACTGATCGAAGAGATCTGGAATGTGATCCGACGGCGCCGCCCGCAGGTTTCGAAAGTGCAGACAGGCACCTTTCGGCAGCCGCGACGAACGTTCCATCGGGTCGGAACATCACCGTTTTCGGATGACCTTCGACGACTTGAACTCTGACGTTTGGATGAATGATGATGCCCAGGCCGAATCGAACTGCTGCGGCTGTTGCCGCGACGCTGAACATTTGCGAACAGATCAAGCGCCGCACCGCATCGGGTGTGGCGATGTCACTGGCTGTGCTGACGGCGCTGATGTCGTCTCCGCTGGCAGCTCAGCAGCCGAAGTTCCCCTATCAGGCTCAGGTCATCGTTGACGACGTGTATGCTCGCAGCGGTGCCGGTGAAGCCTTTTACCCAACCGGCATTCTGAAACGGGATGCTCATGTGAATGTGCGACGGCACGATCCAGGCGGCTGGGTGATGATTGATCCGCCGGAAGGCAGCTTCAGCTGGATCCCGTCGAAGTACGTGCGTCGCGACGGAGACCAGGGCGAAATTCTGCAGAGCAACGTGGTTGTCTTCGTCGGCAGTTCGTTCGGCGACGAAACTCATGTCTGGCAGCGAAAGATGATGGCGGGTGAGAAAGTCCGAATTCTGAGTGAAGAAGACGTGGATACTCTGTCCGGACCTCAGCGCATGTTTCGCATCGTTCCTCCCGAACGCGAGTACCGCTGGTTGCCGGGATCGGCCGTGTTGCCGGTCGGTAAAGCTGCTCGAGCTCAGCATGATAAGAACCCTTATCAGGTCCCGTCTGCCATCGCTGCCCAGCACGCTCAGCAGGGCGTGCAGCAGCTCCAGCCGCCGACCGGCATGAAGCAGAGTGCCTCGGCGGCAGCTGCTGCAGCAGACGGTCCGGCGTCGAGATATTCTCCCAGCGTCCAGTTGGCTCGGCTGAAGCAGATTCGCGAAGAACAGCGTGAACTGCAGGAACTGGATCAGGAATTCCGCAGCATGATTCTGGCGGATCCGTCGCAATGGAAGCTGGAAGAACTTCAGCAGAAGTACCTGCAGTTGCAGGACCGAGTCACCCACAAACCTCTGGCTGGCCAGATTGACCTGCGCTATCCCGCGATCCGCCGGTATCAGCAGCGAAAGGCCGAACTGGAAGACTTTCGTCAGCTGACATCGGCCACAGAACGTCGCGATGCAGAACTGCTGGCAGGCCAGTTTGGACTGCCGATGAACAGTGGCCAGGTGACATTCGTTGACGAAAACGGTCAGACCATCGTAGCGGATACCGGCGGATCGGCCGAAACGACAGTTGCCGGGGGAATGATGTTCGGTCTGCCGCTGGGAGCGTCCATGTCTTCTCCGATCCCTGGATTTCAGGAAGGCACCGTACCGCTGCCGTCGACGGAATCGTTTTCAGGCATCAATTCGATTGCCGGCAACATGCCTGGCAGCGGAGTTCTGCTGAATCCATCCGGCAGCGATTCCGTGATCGGTGCGATGAGTCCTCTGCCATCGAATCAGTATGTCGGAGCGGGTTATCTGCAGCGTTCGGCCAATTCCGGTGGAAACGATTACGTTCTCACCAACCCGGCCGGAAAAATTCTGGCTCATGTCTTTGCCAGCGGCTCTGTCGATCTGGAACAGCACGTCGGTCAGTCCGTCGGGTTGCTGGGAAGCCGAACATTCGACAGTCAGCTGAAAACAGATCGTATCGATGTGAGCGGACTGGAAGCCGTTCGCGTTCGTCAGTAGCAGGCATGAGTGGCACGGGCTGTGCCAGTGAAACGTCAGACACTGGCACACATCAGGCAGAGCTTTTTTAGAAAGATGCGAATCATGCAGGCATCTTTACTGAACGACAGGCACGAGCGACATCGCTTCCGTTCAAATCGGCGGTGGGCTCTCAGCGCGCCGAGGTCTTCTGCCCGGACTGCGGTCCTGTGAACTATCTGGCACACGGTTATCGTTATCTAGATCGACCACTGTTTCTGGCCGGCACGGCGGTGCCGGACTGGTTAAGCGTCGTGGATCGGCATGTTCGAGCTCGCAGCCGCCTGGTGCTTCCTGTGGTTGAGCAGACTGATAACCCGATCGTGAAGGAAGTCGGCCGGGGAATTCTGCAGCATCACCAGGATGACGATCGATTCCACCGCAGCGAAGTGTTTCAGCGACTGGAAGGCGAACTGGGGAATCGTTTTCGAACCGTGATGCCCGATCCGTACGATCACCGGCCCGGATTCCTGGGACACATCGTGGTTGAGCTTCTGCTGGATGCCTGGCTGGCGGAAACAAATTCCGATCTGCTGCCCGCCTACTACGACGCCATGGCAAAAGTTCCCGCTCAGCAGGTGGAAGTCAGTGTCAATCAAATGGCAACTCGAACCACAAACCAGCTGGCGTGGTTCATCGACCGTTTTCGCGACGAACGTTTCCTGTTCGACTACCTGGACAATCAGCGTCTGCTGCTGCGTCTGAACCAGGTCATGAAACGAGTCCGCCTTCCGAGACTGGAGCCATCCGTGGTGGATGTTCTGCAGGAAGCCCGCTGGATGGTCGCTGGTGAGGCACCTCAGCTGCTGAACCTGCAGACATTCTGAAACAATCCTGACGTTCGGAATCCCCGCTCAGAATCTCATGTGGCTCACGCAAAGCCGCAAAGTCCGCGGAGGATGGTCCGTCCGCGAGCATCTTCCCGCAATCTTCGTGTTCTTCGGTGCGCCAGGTAAGCCTGGCTGTTCTTGTCAATTGAAAGGTATTGACCATGGTAAGCGCTCGTTCGCCGTGTAGACAACCGGGCAGTTCAGACGAGCAATCGTTGAGCTGAAGCCCCGGAAGTTGACGACGTACGGTTTGACGAGGAGGAGGGCCCGACCTCGGTCGGCCCTCCTTACTCTGCCGGTGAACTCAATGCAAATCACCCTGAGAAATCAGCGTCAGACGGTTCTGCGATCAGGTCAGACAGATTTGAGCCGAATGAACAGAGTCAACCACGAAGGGCACGAAGCGGCAGCGAGGAAGCGGACAGAAAAATGCTGGAAACTGCCATCTGCAATGCCTGACGTGTCGTCCGACCTGTACTGAATTGCTGGACGCCAAGATCCTGGTTCGGGACCTTGGCCGGAGGCTGGTGAAATGGAGAATCAGCGGGCGGTTCCATGGGCAGGAAGCTGTCTTCCGGCAGATTGATCATGCGATCGAGCTGGTCTTTGATGATGCGGTCTTTTTGCTGGCTGCGTTCTTTGACCTGCCGAGTCGCTTCGTTCAGGCGTTCGGTCAGATCCTTCAGCAGCGTTTCCCGAGCCTGCTGTTCGGCATCGAATTTCTTTTCCAGAAGTTCCTGCAACGGAGCTTTCAGATTCTCCCGAGTTCGTCGGTCCCCGGCGGCCAGCAGATCGGTCACCAGTTTCGCAATGGCCACGTCAACCGTCGTTGCCGCCGGAGTGTTGGCGGCATTCGTCGGCGAAGGGGTGGAGGACCTGTTGAACGGATCAAAGTCAATAATATCGATTGGCGCCTCAGAACTTTTGATTGGGGCAGGTCGATCGAATTCATTCTGCCGTGAGGGTTTCGGGTTCCAATCGTCTGAGGGCCGTTCGATGTCGTCTGAGACAACAGTCGGGTGGCGACCGTGAGGCCTTGATGCGAAGTCGTCGAGTGCAGGATGATCGGCTGGCGCCTGAAGATCGTCGGGAACCGGCATGAGGGGAATGTCAATCTCACCCAGATCAACAACGTTGTTCTGGTCTTCACTGTCGGACAAATCTGGAGGAAAAACTGTCGCGATGTTCCGCGCCAACAGGCTAAACGGAGGCGTGTCCGCTTGTTGACCGTCTGAAGATTTCGGCTCGGGGAAGAGCATTGCCAGACAGGACTCGTATTCGCCTGGAATTAACTGGCACTCGAAGCTGCCGTCACTCTTGACGTCGCATGTTGCCCCGCGTCGGTGTTCATTTTTTTCCCGCTGACCTGCCGGACGTCCCCAGACAACCGCTTCCCGAATCGCATCGTCGAGACGCAACGTATCGGGCACAAACGTCGGATACGAACTGTCGGGCAACGAAAACTGCACGACCAGGTCAGCAAGGCTGACGTCAACGACGGACGACGTTCGGTCGATGAGTACTCGTCGTTGGTGCAATGCATCTGAAAGTTTGATCTTTCCCTTCACTGTCATGAAATGGAGATCGAAAACTTTTTCATCCTCCGGATGCAGCATCTCCGATTCAGGCAGCGAAGCTGCAGTCTGCCAACCAACAGAATTCCAGAACGTTTGGACGACGCCCGTTGTCGAATGAGTCAAGAGTCAGATGCAGGCGACCGGGAGGAATTCGGTTGAATTGATAGTGCCCGTCTTCCTGAAGTTCGACCTGCTGGCTGATGGAAATCAGCGGCGGAGCCTTGCTTCGATCTTCCGGATGATTGGTGATTGCCTGCAGGACTGCTGGATGATGTGGAAATGATTCCCACCGAGCGACAAGGCGTCCGGTGGCCGGTTTTCCGTTGACCGTGACTCTGCCCGATGCATCACCCCATGGCTTCAGGCAAATAGGCGCCCTCGAGTTCGGAGTGATGTTTTCAATTGCGTAGCCTGCGGCGTGAACAACCAGCACCCGTGCTCCTTTGATATCGGGGAACTCAACCCAGCCTTCGGCATCCGATGTCAGCGCCTCCGTGCTTTCCGAATTGGGGTCGACGATGTCCCTGGCCACGATCCGGACGTGTTCCTTCGAATCGCTCGGAATGATGGCATCAAGCAGATGTCCCGTGTCGAGCCGAACAACAGCACCTGCAGCGGGTTTGCCTTCCGGTGTTTCGATGGCCACACCCCCGATCGTTGGGACCGCGTTGTCTGGTGGGGCGGGGAGTCGATCATCAAAGGGACTAGATGACTGCAGTGTTGATCCAAAAACAGGAGGGCGGCTTTCCTGAGCAACGACTGGGTGAGCGATGGCCGTCAGTGAGAACAGCAGCACCAGGGGTGTTGATGGTTTCATGAGTGATCCGTTTTTGAAGGGAAGGGTGAGGCGGGAAGTTTTCTGTCAGTCAGGCATGATTTCACAATGCGATCATCCGTAGGGTGCTGACAAGCGAAGCGCAGGCACACCGACAACTCTGCAACACGGTGTGCCTGCGCGACGTTTGTCACGCACTGCGTCACTTATGTCGTGACAGTCAACCGGGCTTTTCATCGGTTCTCCAGTTGATCGAGACCTGTTTCGATCGACTGCAGCAACTGGTCCAGTCGCAGACCATCGGCATCCGTTGGGGGACTCGCAGCCGGGAAGACCGGTTCGACCTGCTGTTGGGTCGGTGGCGTGATCGACTTCGGCTGTGTCCGCTGGTCCGTCGGCAGAACGATGACGGGCGTATCATGGGAAACCGGTTCTGCTTCACGCCGCTGATCGCTGAACGGCGAGCTGACGCTGATGACGCTGGACCGTTCAGGCCACAGGAACCACAACCCGGCTCCGCACAACAACACTGCCGAACCAGCGATCATCAGGCTGTGCTTTCGACGGCGAACGGCGAGCGACTGAGAAGATTCGTCCAGATGTTTCAAAGGCATTCCTGAGGCTTTGGGCATCGCATTCCGAATTTCTCGTCCGGCGACGGCAGCGGATGGAAGGCGACGATTCGGATCAAAGGCGTGCAGCGATTCCACAAGCTGTTCGAGCCACGCGGGGACATCCTGCATCACGGATGACAGTTTCGGAGGTCGCTGATGTCCGACTCGGCGTACGGTTTCCGAACCGGAAAGGTCGGCCACGGGCGGTCGAGCGGTCAGCATCGAAAACAACAGTGCGCCCAGACTGAACAAATCGCTGCGAGCATCCGTGGGTTCGCCGCGAGCCTGTTCCGGAGCCATGAACTGAGGCGTGCCGGCCAGAGTTCCTGAACGAGTCAGAGTGGCGTCGTCGGCAGCTCGAGCCAGTCCGAAATCCGTAAGGACAGCTCGTTCCGTGGTTCCGGACAACAGAATATTGGCCGGTTTGATATCGCGGTGAATCAGTCCCTGAGCATGAGCAGCCTGCAGTCCGGCGGCGACCTGCTGAGCAACTCGCAAAGCTTCCAGCGGCGGCAGCGGACCGAATCGTTTGAGACGTTCTTCCAGCGACGGGCCGGGAAGATAGGGCATCACCAGATACGGCAGACCCTGATATTCCGACACCTGATACACGGCAATCACATTGTCATGCACAACCGCCGCAGCCGCTTTGGCTTCCCGAGCAAACCGAATGCGCGCGTTTTCGGAAGCGGCCAGCTGAGGCGACAGAACTTTCACCGCGACGTAGCGATCCAGAGCGGGATCGCGAGCTTTGAAGACGACTCCCATCCCGCCAACTCCGACGCAACCGGACACCTCAAACGGACCAATCCGGCCCAGCATTCGAGGATCATCCGTTGGCCCCAGCAAAGCCAGCGGCCACGCGGGAACGGAATTCGGCACGATGCCTTCTTCATCGTACTCATCCGATCTCAGTGCAGATGCAACCGCCGACCAGTCATTACCGGAACCGGCTGATTCCGCGATCGCTCGGCGACAGGTTTCGCACTGATCAAGATGACACTCGAAGACCATCTCGTCCTGAGGAGACAAGCGGTCGTCAAGATAATCGGCTATGGAATCAGGGTGGCAGGGCATGGGGAGACAAGAGTCACGAGACAAGGGACAAGAGCTTTGAGATTTCAGATGGATTCGCTGGTGAAGCCGAGGTCGATGACACGCTGACGGATGCGTTTCAGAATTCGGCTGCGGGATGCGTAGACGACTCCGACGGAGACGTTCAGTTCCTGAGCCACCTGTTCAGCGGATCGACCGGCGACGGCTGTCTGCTCGAATGCCGCCCAGACGGTCGGTGTACAGTGAGCTCGCACATCTGCTGCGGCATTGCGAAACAGTGACATCTGTTCTTCCATGCGCCACGAGCGTTCCGGTTCTGTTTCGTGATCCGGTAGGTTGTGCAGCAGTTCCAGAACCTCAGTCCGTCCCGACGCCACGTGCTTCTGCTGGCGTTCGATCAGCTTCAGAGCGGCGTTTCGAGTGACCTGAGCCATCCAGCTGCGAAATCGGCAGCGCTGCAGATCAGGAGGACGATTGCGAAACGCAGCGGCAACAGACTGAAGCACTTTCTGCGTCGCATCGTCGGCGTCGGCATCCTGAAGTCCCATGCGACGAGCAAACCGGTAAACCGCAGGGCGATAGAGTTTCAGAAACTGATCCCAGACTTCGCGATCATCGCCGTCTCGCAGCTGCAGCAGCAGAGTTGCCGAAGTCAGAGGCCAGTTTGCCATCAAACACTTTCAGAACGTGAGGCTCCTGCCTGACAACTCCGATCGAATTGCCAGGCGGGAGCCTGACCTACAGATGCCGGCGGGCCGAAGCCAGTGTTTTTGTGGTCGAGAACACGACGTTTCAACCCGGAACGGATTGAGCAACATAGCCCGGGGTCAACGCGAAGCGGCGCACCCCGGGTTTGTGGTCATTAAAACACGAGAACCCTGACAAGGGTTCAAACAGGGGACAAAAGTCGACGACAGAACGTTGTTGAACCCCTTCAGGGTTCGGGGCAGCCTGTTGCCGTTTTCCCGGGGTGCGCCGTTGTCACGGCGACCCCGGGCTGTGTTGTAAAACCCCGTTCGGGGTGATGTGAATCTGAATTCCGGCTTCCAAAATTCCGCATGTGTTCCTCTCGGGAAATCCTCTACGGCGCTGGACAATGTCCCCGTCGGGATGAGCATTGTCGCAGACCGCCAGTGCTGAGTGAAATCCGGCGAGACTACCTTTTCTGACAGACAAAACACCGGAAAAATCGAATCAGTGCAGAAAAGTACGGACTCTCCCGGAATTCCGTGGCGGAATCTTCCTGCCTGCAATTGGTTGCGGGCAGCGGCGGCGGATCGGGTCGGGAAACTCGGCAACGCAGCTCCGGTAAACATTCCCGACCGACCTGCGTCCTGCCTGGTCTCGCTGGCACATTCTTTTAAAATCACCCCATGTCGAAACTTTGTCGCATTCCTTCCGGATTACTCGTGGCCAGCGTCCTGCTGACTGTGCTGGGGGGCTGTGCCAGCGATGGACAGGACGAATCTGAGCGTCTGGTGCTGTATTGCGCTCACGATGCTCAGTTTGCCGAACCGATCATCGCTGAGTTCGAGCGACAGACCGGTATTCGAGTGGACGTTCGGTTTGATGAAGAAGCCAATAAGTCCCTGGGACTGACGACATTGTTGATGTCTGAAGGTCAGGACGGCCAGCAGGCTCGATGTGATGTTTTCTGGAACAACCAGACTCTGGGAACCATCCGGCTGCAGAAGGCCGGAATTCTTCAACCCTGGCACAGTTCGTCGGCGGATCGTTTTCCGGAACGGTTTCGGGATCCGGATTTCCACTGGACAGGATTCGCCGGGCGTCTGCGAGTTTATCTGGTCAACACCGATCAGATGCCCGCGACTCAGGAAGCGGTTGATCAGCTTCTGGACGGAGAATCACTTCTGCGATTTGCCGTTGCCCGGCCGATGTTCGGAACCACGCTGTCACACTATTCGGTGCTGCAGGCAGAATATGGCGAAGACTGGTTGAAAGCCTGGCATACGGATGTCCGGCGTCGAGGTGTGCGAGAGGTTCGAGGCAATTCGATGTGCAGGGATCTGGTGGCGGAAGGGATCTGCGATGCCTGCTGGACGGATACCGACGATGCGTTTGTCGCTCTGGACGCTGGCCGTCCGGTTGGGATGCTGCCCGTTCGTCTGGACGACGGCCGCACCATCTGCCTGCCGAATTCTGTGGCGATGATTCGAGGCTGTCCGCACCCGGAAGCGGCGAAACGCCTGATCGATTTTCTGCTGTCGGAGGATGTCGAACGCCGTTTGGCGGCATCGTCGGCTCGGCAGATTCCTCTGGGCACTCTTGATGATCGCCCGCTGCCGGATGATGTCCGGCAACTGCAGGAATGGGCTTCCGAAAGCGTGTCTCTGCAGCCCGCCGCTGAGGTGAATCAGGCGGTGCTGGACTGGCTGACGGCGGAATCGACGGGACAATGACGGCCGCCGCTGCGTTTGCCTGGACCGTCGTTCGCTGCCTGTGCGTCGCCAGTGTTGCTCTGCCGCTGTCCGCCACTGTGCATCGGTTGCTGATGGGTGCGTCCGCGGCTGTGGGTGGTCGCCGTTCGAAGAGACTGCTGTGGATTTCTGCGCTGCTGCCGTTGTTTGTTCCGGACCTGCTGACCGGCTTTACCTGGCGACTCACGGCAGCTCGTATGGTGCACAGTGCTGTCGCAACGGAACTGTTTTATGCCACTCTGCTGCTCCTGAAAGCAGTGGCACTGCAGACCGTCATTCGACTGCTGATCATTCAACCACCGGACGCTTCCCCGTCTGTGTACTGTTGGCAGCTGCTTCCTGGTCGAAGCATTCGCTGGTGGTTGACCTGGCTGCGACTGAATCTGACGGAATTCCGGCTGCCGACAGTTGTGGCATGGCTGGGATCGGCAGTGATGTGTCTTCAGGAATTTGAAATCGCAGCTCTGGTGCAGATCGATCGACACCCGATCGTGTTCAGTGTCTGGCTGTTCGATGCTCATGCTGCGGGCGAACCCCTGCGAAGGTCTGTCATGCTGATGCTGCCGGCGCTGATTTGGCAGACCTGCCTGCTGGTGCCGGTCATCCTGCTGGTCCGCAGCAGTGGCGACCGTGAGCTGAATGCAGCCGCGAGAACTCCGTCGATCGCGAAGGGTGTTCACCGATCGGACCTGGTGTTTGGCGGTCTGTTTCTGCTGACAGCAGTCTGGATGACCATGATCCAGCCCTTTGCAGCCAATGCTGCGGAATTGTTCTCCGGGCTGAAGGAAGTCATCAACAGTCGGTCGGCGGGAACTCGTTTCCTGCAGATCGCCAGTTCCATCTTCAGTGCGTCGCTTGCGGCGGGATCATCGCTGGTGGTCGTCATGCTGCTGCGAAGATTTCGCCGAACGGATGTCGTGACGTGTTGCGTGCTGCCGGGGTTGTCGGGGCCTCTGGTGCTGAGTCTGCTGGTGCTGGCTGCGTTTCAGCTACCGGTTCTGCGAGTGCTGTACGACACCTGGGCTCCGTTGCTGGTCGGTCAGACGCTGTGGCTGCTTCCCAGGACGTTGCTGCTGGTGCTGGTGCTGGAAAGATTCGCCCCGGCGACATCGGTGCACTGTGCCATACTGCAGACCGGCGCACGTCGAAGAGAAGTAGCGGCGCGAGCGGAACAGCTGGTTTGGGAACTCCGCTGGCGCGGCTGGCTGCTGGCGTTCGTCCTGTTGGCTCACTGGTGCCTGTGGGACGTCACGACGGCCTCTATCCTGCGGAGCGTTCGTTTCGAACCCGTCGTGACTCGACTGTACGGAGAAATGCACTACGGGCGTTCAGAAGTTCTGGTCGCAATCACTGCTCTGACTCTGCTGCTGCCGTTTGCGGGGCTGCTCGCTGTAACAGCTGTTCTGAGCCGACTTGTCAGCTGGCGGAAGCGGTGACCATTCGGCGTGCTTCGGTGAACAGCTGCAATACAGACTTTGTCCGGCGACTCTGCGCCTGCGTGGAAAACCCGGAGAAACCTGCCATCCGGAGCTGTGCTTCCCGCGGGTTTGCACCAGGCCTGGGGCTGAACTCGCGGAGCGAGGGGCCACGTTGTCATCCGGCGATGAGCTTCTTAGCGATTCGCGCTGCAGGTTTGTTCAACCATCGCGGCAGCCTGCAGCAGGCGAGCTTCTTCAAAAGCGGGAGCCTGCAATTGAATTCCGATCGGCAGGCCGTTCGATGCAGTGCCACAGGGGATGGAGATTCCGGGAATGCCAGCCAGGTTGGCGCTGATGGTGTAGATGTCGCTGAGATACATCGCCAGCGGATCGGAACTCTTTTCTCCCAGGCGGAACGCAGTTTCCGGAGCCACCGGTCCGGCAATCACATCGACTTCCTGAAACGCAGCATCGAAGTCATCGCGAATTCTTCGGCGAACCTTCAGTGCCTTCAGGTAATAAGCATCGTAGTATCCGGCGGACAGAGCATACGTGCCCAGCATGATGCGGCGTTTGACTTCCGCGCCAAACCCTTCAGCTCGACTGCGGCAGTACAGATCCGTGAGGCCGTCATTTCGCGAATCGAAGTTCGGTGAACGGTAACCGTAGTGAATGCCATCGTAGCGGGCCAGATTGCTGGACGCTTCGCTGGGAGCAATGAGGTAATAAGTGGCGACGCAGTATTTGGCATGCGGCAGTTTGACAGACTTCACTTTGGCACCGGCTGCCTCCAGTCGGCTGACGGCCTGTTTGACCGCGGCGGCGACTTCCGGGTTCAGTCCTTCGCCATCATGTTCGTCAACAACTCCAACAGTCAGACCGGCCAGCGGCTGGCTGCACAAATCAGAATACTCGGGGACGGGCGAATCCACGCAGGTGGAATCGCGTTCGTCGGGGCCGGCGATGGCCTGCAGCAGCAGCGACGCGCCGAAAACATCCCGAGCCAACGGGCCGATCTGGTCAAGCGAACTGGCGAATGCCACCAGTCCATAGCGGGAGACTCGGCCATAGGTTGGCTTCATCCCGACAACTCCGCAGAACGATGCCGGCTGACGAATCGACCCACCGGTGTCCGATCCCAGCGCCAGAGGAACCATGCCCGCGGCGACGGCGGCGGCTGAACCTCCCGACGATCCTCCGGGCGAATGGTCCAGGTTGCGGGGGTTGCGAGTGACTCCGTTCACCGATGTTTCCGTGGACGACCCCATGGCAAACTCATCCATGTTCAGCGTTCCGACGATCACGCCGTCTTCTGCTTTCAGTCGCTGCACGACATGAGCATCATACGGAGGCTGATAGTTTTGCAGCATGCGGCTGCCACAACCCGCCGTGAAGCCTCGGCAGCACATGTTGTCCTTGATTCCGACCGGAAGCCCCTGCAGCATTCCGACGGCCAGTCCTGATGCTCGCCGAGCGTCAATGTCGTCGGCCTGAGCCAGCGCGGGTTCCGCATGAATACTCACAAACGCGTTGATGATGGGATTAAGTTCCTCAATCTTCTGCAGACAGGCTTCCGTCAGCTGACGGCTGGTGAGCTGTCCGGAAGACAGTGCCTGAAGAAGTTGCTGAGTTGACGAACGAAAAACATCAGGAGCGGACATGACGGCTGAAGATCTTTATTGTGGTGAACAGGTTCAGCACCTGAAGGTCGTCCACGACGGCAATGCTGACGGGTTGAAGTTGTAACGCCCAACGCCGCCGGGCCGCAACCATGTTTCCGACCAGCCGCAGAATTGAATCGTCCGGAAGTGGCCGGAATAAGTGAGTCTGTGGCGGACAGCTACTGCGGCTTCTCGTCTTTCACAACCATCAGTTTGTGATTTTCGACATCGTACTCGTAGCGTTTGCCGACTCCCAGTTCGGGCAGTCGCACATTGTTTTTGCGGACGACTTCCGACATGAATTCATCGTAATCCCGAGGATATCGTCCCTCGGTCGCATAGAAGACCTGAACTGCCTGCTGAATGGCAAGTTCGGCGATCTGCTGTTTCATGGGATCATAGGCTTCCAGCGGCCCGGTGATCGGATTTGTGTATTCGACCTTTGAATCCACAACCCGCTGTCCCGGCTGTTCCTTGAATTCGCCGATCTCGTCCGTACTTTTCACCTTCAGTCCTCGAGACCGATCCGGAGCTTTTTCGGAAGTGTCCAGCGTTCCCGAACATCCGCAGGATGTCGTCACCAGAAATGCGAGAACCAGCATTCGCAACATAATCTGTTTCCAAAACGGGCTAAAGAACTCCCGACAGACGGCTGACAGACGAATTTGGGAAGACAGACAGGACGAGCAGTGTATGGACCTGTTCCCGAGCCTTCCGGTTCCGGTCACGCAGCTGTGGAATTATCCCGATTCTCCACAGCAATTGAAGTGTCGATCACCCTCTCGCCGCTGCTAATTCCTCGATGTCCTGGTTTTCCAGCGAAGTTGAGCTGACTGAGCGCAAGAAAACCGCGGCGGGAATCCGACGCGGTTTTTCTTTAGACTGACGTGCTGGCGAGAGTATCGGAGGGAGATGGGACGGGAGCCGAACTGCCGGTCAGCAGGGTGTCGTTCAGAGAATCAAAGTTCTTCTGAACTGGGTTGTTCTGTCGATTCCGCTTGATCGCCTGATAGATCTCTTCGCGGTGAACAGTGACATCGCGAGGAGCATCAATTCCGAGTCGCACCTTGTCGCCTCGAATTTCAATCACCATCAGTGTGATTGAGTCCCCGATCACAATTTTTTCGTCTTTTTTCGACTGAGTACAAGCATGAAATCCTCGGTCAATCTTTCTTCTTGAATGATCGCCGCCCGTCCCCAACACCGCCAGCCGCGACAGTTGCGGCCGGCAAGGGCAAGCCGTGCCGTAAAGAGCGCACCATCCGTTGTGAATGGGATTCGCTCGAACCTTCGAGTCTAGGAAGCAGAATCGGCGGCTGGCGATGACTTTCTGCTGAAATTGCCGCAATCCACCACAGATGTTCTGCGGTTTCTGCCGGTTTGTTCCGAGGAAACCGGCTGCTAAGCGCACGACTTTGACGGTTGAAACAGTTCTTCCGGTTGGCGCGGGGATAACGCAATGTTTCCGATCGACAACATTCCCGCCGCATACAGACGATCCGGGCAGAAATGTCACCTGCCGGTCCGCACGAGTTGCCAGGGTTCGCGATAGTCGACCTGGTTCAGCAGACTGTCGGCTTCCGGGTTGTTGATGATCTGCTGAGTCTCCGGGTTCCATTCCAGCGGCTTTTTCAGCTGCCACGAGACATATGCCAGATGGCCGGGGGTGATGGACCGGTGAGCAACCTCCGCTGGCGCAATGCATTCGCCTCGGCTGACCACATTGGCCAGAAAGTCTGCTGCGTGGCTGGACGGAGCTTCGATATGAAAGTCTCCGGGGCGAAATTCAGGAGCCAGCCAGCGCTGATCAGATGCCTTCAGGCCACCTCGATCGGCGTGCACCCAGCCTTCACTTCCAATCACTTTCAGCCCCTGAAGATGGCGACTGGAGATCGACGTCAGAACGTCATTCGCAAAGCGGCAGCGGATGGTGTAGTGATGCGGGGTGTTGTAGACCTCCGTGTCGGGGAAGGTCCAGTCCACGGCTTCAACGCTGATCGGGCCGGATCGTTCCATTCCCAGAGCCCAATGGGCAATGTCGTTATGGTGTCCGATCCAGTCCATCAGGACGCCACCGCCATAAGCCCGATGTCCTCGCCACCAGCGATGGTGTCTCGCCTGCATCAGAGGCAGCACAGGGGCCGGACCGCACCAGAAGTCGTAGTCGAGGTCGGTTCGAGGCTGGACGATTTCCGTGCTGCCCATCGGTTTGTCGTAACCTTCCGGCAGTCCGATTTCGACGGACTGAATCTGCCCGAGAACACCGTTCCGTGCGAGCTCGACAATTCGATGGAAAATGGGATCAGATCGCTGCTGAGACCCGGTCTGAAAGACGGTCTGGTGTTTCGCCACTTCGCGGATCACCTGTCGGCCCTCTGCGAACAGATGAGTGACCGGCTTTTCACAGTAGACATCTTTCCCGGCTCGAACAGCTTCCAGAGTGCAGGCGGCATGCCAGTGGTCAGGCGTGGCGATCACAACGGCATCGATATCGTCCCGAGCGATCAATTGCCGAAAATCGCTGTGGACGGCAATCCCCCGGGCCGCAGTTCCGGATTTCTGTTTGCTGTATGCCTGAGTCACTTTGGCCAGTCCCGGTTTTCGCCCGAAGGCCGGCGACTTTCCCCAGGGACGATCTCGATGATGAAAGTCATCCACGTCACAGAGAGCCACAACCTGACAGCTGCCGAGCTTCAGGAAATCGTCCAGCAGATTGAAACCGCGCGACCCCAGTCCAATCACACCGACCGAAATACGTTCAAGAGCAGGACGACGGGCAGCCATTAATGTGGAAGAAATCGCCAGGGGCGCGGCTGCCGCTGCGGCAAGGAAGCGACGTCTGCTGATACCGGATGATGTTCCAGGGCGAACAGAATTCATGGCGGGTCTCCGGTGCGGTGGGTTTCAGTTGGAAAATGAGGCGATGGTGGTCGGCATGGCGTCCCGAAAATCGGCCGTCGGTCGGTAGTTCAGCAGTCGCCCGGCTTTGCTGATATCGAAGTCCAGGTTCATTCCCAGAAACTTGATCCGAGCACTGTTCAACAGCGGAGCTGACTGAAGGCCCAGCAGTCTCCAGAGGTGTTCCATGTGCCACGCAAGAAATCGTGCAATGAAAATCGGGACGGTTTTTCGCGGCAGCGGAATTCCGGAAGCTGTGCAGATGGTTTCGATGAACTCTTTTTTGGTCACGGACCGAGGATCCCGAATGTTGAAGACTTCCCCCACAACCTCATCGGAATCGATCGCCAGCCAGATGGCTTCGCACAGATTCCCCACATAGGTGTTGTTCATCAGTTTGCTGTTGTCACCAAGATACGCAAATCGACCACCTTCCAACCGTTCCAGCAGCCGCGGCAGAACGGTGCGATCACGAGGACCGTAGATGAACCCGGGACGCAGGACAACCGCAGGGAGGCCGCGATCCTGAATGAATCTGCAGACCAGCTTTTCGGACTCAACCTTGGTCAGTGTGTATCCGTCGATGCCGCTGGTGTTGGGCAGCGTGGATTCGTCCGTGCCGAAATGTTCGGCTCCGCTGTAAACACCCAGCGAACTGATCTGGATCCAGCGTTTCAGGCATCCTTCTGCCAGGCAGGTGTTGATCAGCTGTTCCGTGCCCCGGACATTCACTCGGCGATAGGCTTCAGTGGGCCCCCAGTCGCCAACCTTCGCTGCACAGTGGATCACAACGGTGGCTCCGCGGCACCCGCGTTTGAGGCTCTCGGGGTCGTCCATGTCCCCCTCAGCAAGTTCCACTCCCAGAGACCGCAGCAGGGACGTCTCCGCAGTGCTGCGAACCAGAGCTCGAACCCGCAGGTTGCGCCGGCGAGCCTGCTCGGCTACGTGGCTTCCGACGAGTCCGGTTGCTCCGGTCACGAGAATCAGATCAGAATCCGTCAGATTCACGGCAGTTTCCGGGCAGCTGACCCGGCCCTGGAAACAGAGGGCTTGGCGTTACGTGGCACGGCGGACACGGTTGTGAGCTTCGACTCAAATCACAATGTGCGACGACTGCTTCAGACGCTGACTTCGCGAACTTCGATCATCGTGTTCAGTTTGGTGATCTGCAGGACTTCCTTGATGTCGTCGCAGGCATTGAAAACCTGGACGGTTGGATTCAGGCCTTCCAGTTTTTTCAGTGAAACCAGCAGCCCCAGCATGCCGCTGGGAACCAGCTTCAGCCCTGTCAGGTCAAAGGCGACCACATTGCACTGATTGGCAACCAGCAAATCGCTGATGGCGGCTCGATAATGAGCAGCGTTGAATTCCGAGGGAACGTCCTCGCCGCCAAACCCCAAAACAGTGACCGGCCCAACGCTGTAGACTTTCAACACGCCGTCTTCAGTCAGGGCATACTGCTGGTTGTGAAACCCGCTGTCGCCGGAATCTTCGGCAGAGTCGCACTCAAAAGGTTCAGACATGATCGATTCCCGTCAGAAAGACCCGAGAGATAGCCGCCCGCCCAAGCGATGAAGTTCGCAGATTTCGACGGGTGACAACGGCAAACACAGACGGCTTCGGACTGGTGAAATTGCCGCAGGAAATCCTGGTGTTCGGCAGGCAGCTTTCCGGAAAGTCGAAAAACAGCGGTTCTGCCAGCGCGAATTGTACGCAAAAGTTGTGGAGATCTGATAATCAGATGGCCGAAATTCGGGAGGAACGACGGGAAGGACGGTTTTCCAAATCAATTGGTGAACCAACTCCATCCTGAAGGTGTCCGACTCTGTGGCGGACCCGGGAAACTCAGGCTTCCTTCTTTACACAGAATTTCCAGTCGGCTAAACTGGCCTCAGCGGGCCAAAACGTGATCACTACCCCGTGGTGTAATTGGTAACACAACAGATTCTGATTCTGTCGTTTGGGGTTCGAGTCCCTGCGGGGTAATTTCTGACGGTCTCACAAGTGAAAGGCTGCTTCGCTATCCGCGAAGCGGCCTTTTTCGTTCTGGTGATCGCCCAACAACGGGAAATGCGGGCTGTCAGCGTTGATTGTGAGTATCAGAGCCGCTAAACTCCTCGGTTCGCTCACGATTTATGCCGATGATGTCGTCGTTCGGCGGCGGCCCGGTGTCCGTCTTTTTCGCAGTTTATCCACCCCAATCTGGTGGAGTGAACTCTGAGAGACCGCGGTGCTGCGAGCGGCCGTTTTCTGTGTTTCATTGTGCGGATTCGTTTCCACCTTGTGGTATTGAAGGTAAATCAGCGATGCCAATGCTCGCAAAATCCTGGATGGCAAAAAAGGAAGAGGCTCAGGGCCTGCGTGACTGGTACGTCATTGATGGTGACGGCCAGATCGTCGGGCGGCTGGCCACGGCAATTGCCACAGTGCTGATGGGAAAACACAAGGCAACATATACTCCTCACGTCGACTGCGGCGGATGTGTGATTGTCACCAATGTTGAACGAGTTTCGTTCACCGGCGGCGAAATGCAGCATCCGGACCTGCCGTACTACAGCACCAAGGCAGCCGTGAAGACATACTCGAACTACAGCGGTTATCCCAGTGGTCTGCGAGTTCGTTCCGCTGTGAACGTCTGGAAGACGGCTCCGGATCGAATCCTGCGGGAAGCTGTCCGACGAATGCTGCCCAAGTCAAAACTGGGCCGGCATATGCTCGAAAAACTGAAGCTGTTTGTTGGCCCTGAGCACACTCATCAGGCACAGAAGCCTGTCGACTTTCCGGCTCATCTGGTTCCTCGACGCAGCAAGAAGAAGGCCTGATTGCCGCTGCCTGATCAGTCAGGTGATTGTCGGAAACCGCACCTGATCTCTTTTTTTGTCTCCTGAAAATCGCTTTGAAATCCATGAGTACAGACGAATCCATTGACGGCGGTGCAGTTGAAGTTCCTGAAACCGAAGTTCCTTCTTCGCAGATGCCCGAACTGACACTGGGTTCCGCGGCTCCTGTCAGCACGATGGACGTGGAATTCACTCCGATGACTCGGGGCAAAGTTGACCGCTTTGGCGTCGCCATGGGCACCGGTCGTCGAAAAACCGCTGTCGCCCGGGTTCGAATCAAGGATGGTAGCGGACAGATCAGTATTAACGGCCGTTCTCTGGAAGACTACTTCACTGTTGAACGCGATCGCGACATGGTGATGGCTCCCCTGCGTATGGTCGGACGCGACGGCAAGGTCGACATGATCGTGCGAGTCGAAGGGGGCGGCACGACCGGTCAGACAGGGGCCATTGTTCTGGGAATCGGTCGAGCACTTCAGGGACTGATTCCCGACGCTCATCACGATCTTTCTTCCGCCGGCTACCTCACCCGAGACAGCCGTATGGTGGAACGCAAGAAGTATGGCTTCCGCAAAGCTCGTCGAAGCTACCAGTTCTCAAAACGCTGATCGTTTCCTCAGACGGCAAAACATCTTTCATCCCTGCCATCGATCCTGGTGGCAGGGATTTTTTTATTAGCGTTCGGCCGGATCGAATGGCCAGTTTCTTCCGGACCGACACAATCTGTTTGACCTGACAGCAGTCTTCCCGCGAATCCATCAGGTCTCGGTTTTCGGACTGTAGAGATTAGCAGAGGCAGCGGGGACGCCGATTCGTCAGAATTCATCGGCGAAGCAGAATCAGGCGCAGACCAGTTCAGGAAGTGCCTGAGTCCCGCCTGTCTCCCACTTTGTTCCTGTGCTCTGAAATCGTTCGGAATCACCATGACGGACGCATACAGTTCGCTGATTCTTCCTGATGTTCGGCTGATGATCGCCGAAGAAGACAGGCACGGACTGTCGGAATTCTGTCGCGTTCTGCACCCGGCCGTCGTGGCCAGCATCCTTGAGGAGATGGATCCTCGGGAAGTGTGGACTATCCTCGATCACGCCGATCTGCGACTGCGAGTTGAAATTTTTGAGTACATTTCGCTGCGGCGGCAGACCGAAATGGTGGCCAAGCTGGATCACCGGCGGCTGTCGGAACTGCTGGAAGAGATGTCGGCGGATGACCGCGTGGACCTGCTTTCGGAGATGCCTCAGGATCGAGTTGAGGATCTTCTTCCGCTGATCGCTCAGGCCGAACGCAATGACATTCGGCGACTGCTGTCTTATGACGAAGGCAGTGCCGGTTCGATCATGACAACCGAATACGCGTCGCTGCCCGCGGACATCAGTGTCCGAGATGCGTTGCAGCAACTGAGGAAACAGGCGCCCAACAGCGAGACAATCTATTACATCTACATTCTGAATCGCAGCCGACGGCTGGAAGGTCTGATCTCACTTCGGGAGCTGATTCTGGCCAAACCGGATTCGAATCTCGCCGACATCATGCAGCGAGACGTGATTCGAATGCGCGTCGACGAAGACCAGGAAGATGTTGCTCAGGAACTGGCTCGGTACAACTTCATCGCGATGCCGATCGTCGATAACGAAGACCGCCTGGTGGGAATTGTCACTCACGACGACGCCATCGACGTTGTTCAGGAAGAGGCCACAGAAGATGCGTATCGCCAGGGGGCCGTTGTTCCTCTGAAGGACGATTACGAAGACACGCCGGTCCTCACGATCCTGTGGAAACGAGGTATCTGGCTGCTGCTGCTGTCGATTGTTGCTCTGATGACCGCTGCCGTGGCTCATCGATATGAACAGGCAACCCGACCGGGAGGTTCGCGGGCACATCAGGCTCCTGAAGATCTGACATCGGCCCTGATTTTTCTGTTTCTGCCTCTGGTGATGGCCAGCGGGGGAAATGCGGGGTCGCAGTCTTCCACGCTTTTTATACGCATGTTCGCTCTGCAGGCAACAGACGCTGCGGTCCCGGGAACTCAGCTGAAGATCGATCGTTCGCTGATCCTGCGGGAACTGGGGATTGCGGCATCTCTGGGAGCATCGCTGGCACTGCTCGATTTCTGTGTCGTCTGGCTGTGGTTCGGCTACGCGATCCAGCGATCTGCGGTTGTTGGCCTGACGGTCCTTCTGATCGTGGTTCTGGGAACAACTGCCGGGACGATGCTGCCGATTCTGCTGCGTCGACTTGGCATGGACCCGGCAATCATGTCCA
Source organism: Planctomycetaceae bacterium (assembly GCA_041398865.1). Classification (GTDB taxonomy): domain Bacteria; phylum Planctomycetota; class Planctomycetia; order Planctomycetales; family Planctomycetaceae; genus Fuerstiella. The sequence continues at coordinate 845 of JAWKTY010000011.1, read as the reverse complement.
ATCCGCTGATCGCTGCCATCGTTGACGTACTGGGTGTTGTGATCTTTTACGAAGTGGCCATGCTGGTGCTTTGATGCTGTACTGGGGCGCAGCCATTCTGCTGGTGATCGCCAACGCTGCCTGTCTTGCAGCCAATCTCCTGATGCTGCCCGGCAACTGGCTGATGGTCGGCAGTCTGTGTCTGTTTCTGCTGGCCGCCGGAACGTCAACGGGGCCGGACTGGTCCACTCTGCTGATCGTCATTGGTCTGGCGATTGTCGGCGAACTGCTGGAACTTCTCGCCGGTTCGGCGGCTGCGTCGCAGAAGGGAGCCAGCCGCCGGGCACTGACGCTGTCGGTGGCCGGATCGATGGTCTGCAGTATTGCCGGAACCTTTCTGATTCCCGTTCCTGTCATTGGCAATGCGATCGGAGCGGTCGTGGGAGCTGCGGCCGGGGCGTATGCCGGAGCATGGCTGGGGGAAGCATGGATCGGCAGTGAACCTGACAAACGAAAAGAAATTGGCAAGGCAGCGATGACTGGCCGCATGGCCGGAATGCTGGCGAAACTCGCCATCGGCGCAGCGATTTTTGTCTTCCAGCTGGTCAGCCTGTGGTAGTTGGGTACACTGTACGCTCAGTTTTACTGCCTTGATTGGAACTCCCCTCATGCCATTTCGAAGTTGTCAGCCGCTGATTCTTCTCGTGCTGCTGACCGGATGGGGATGCGGATCCTCTGATGGGCCTCAGCGAGTTCCTCTGCATGGCGTGATCACTGCCGCCGAGATCTCCGGTCCGCTGACCGGAACGATTTCGCTTCAGCCGGTCTCTGGAACGTCCGGCCCCGCGGCCAACGGGATGATCACT